>NZ_FRCT01000013.1 GCF_900143025.1 Ruminococcus flavefaciens
TATTTATCGGGGGAAACCTTTCTGAAGAAAGGCTTTCCCCCGAACCCCTTTCCAAAGACTTTTTTAGCTGATTTTTTCTCAGATAGGGCACACCAAAAATAAAAAAAACCCGCAAGTAATACAGGGTGTGCCCTATCTGAGAAAAAATAAAACTGAAAGTTTTAGGGAGAGAGTTTGAGAGAAGCCCCTTTTTCAAAAGGGGTTCTCTCAATAAATACTACAAAACTGCTATATGGGTATCGAGGTTAAGCAGGCTTTTTGTTTTGCTTATATTTACTTTAATACCGAAGCATCGGGTGCTGTGATATTATCGGCAGTTATCTTATACTTGATAACTGTCTTTTTGTTGTTGGGGTCTTTTCCTGTGGGGAAGAAACATACATTGAATTCGTTCATGTCCTCATTGAGGATAAATCCGCCTACGAGACCGCTGAACTGTCCGTTTGAAGGAATGGTGAATGGATCGACGAAATACTTGTCGTCCTTGAAGTGGCTGCCTGCATATAGCTGAGTGCGTACCTCGGAATAAAGCTTGGTGCCGGCAGGGAGCTCGATATAGAAATTATTGAGTGTGCTGAGTTCGTATTCCTTATCGGTATTGTTGCGGAGAGTTATATCAAAGAAGATGAACTTTGCCTTTTCGTCGCGCATACCGGGGTCAACAACAGCGTTCAGTGTGAAATCGGTATCGTTTTCGGATACCATAGTTCCTAATTCACCGTTTATAACATTAACGCCTATGGAAGAAAGGTCAACAGGCGATCTTTCGTCATCGGCAGCATGAGTAGGGCGTGGCTGAGGTGTTGTCGTTGATGACTGCTTTTTGCCGAGACAGCCTGCGGAAGCAGAGGCTGTTAAAACAGCTGCAAGAAGCAATGCATAAAGCTTGGTCTTTTTCATTTTTTCTATCCTCCGAATTGCAAAAGCCGCTTTGCGGCGTATTTTTATTTATAACATTTATAGTATATCACATTTTACAGCGGAATGTCAAGATTTATTAGGATAAGCGAAAAATAATAAAAGATCGTAAAAAAGAAAAATAACACTTGCAAAACATAGTAAACCTATGGTATAATTATATTTGCAAACTGCTTGAAAGGAGCGTACCTATGAAAATATCTACAAAAGGCAGATACGCACTCAGAATGTTGTATGATCTTGCTGTTCATCAGGAGGAAGGGTATGTATCGCTGAAGGATATTGCCGACAGACAAGGTATATCCAAAAAATATCTCGAACAGATAGTTCCCCTTCTTAATAAAACAGGACTTCTCAGAACTAATCGCGGAAACAGGGGCGGCTATATGCTCTCAGGCAAAGCAAGTGAGATCTCTGTGGGTGATGTATTGAGAGCTACAGAGGGAAGTCTTGCTCCGGTAGCCTGTCTTGAATTTGAACCCAATGAATGTCCGAGAGTCAATGAATGTTCAACACTTTTTGTCTGGGACGGGCTTTATAAAGCTATAAACGAATATCTTGACGGCATATCCCTACAGACCATAATAGACCGTGGCAATGTTAGGGGCGGAGACTATTGTATATAGATCAGACCCTGAACATCAGCTGTCAGGAAATCGGCGCAGCTGTGCGCTTGTTTAAATGAACGAGAAAACAAAAATCGGAGCTGTAAAGCTCCGATTTTGCTGTATAATGGCATATAAGAATTATTCAAACATAGGAGTTGAAAGGTAACGCTCGCCTGTATCAGGAAGGAGTGCTACGATAGTCTTGCCCTTGTTCTCGGGGCGCTTAGCAAGCTGTATAGCAGCCCATACAGCAGCACCTGAAGAAATACCAACGAGTACGCCGTCATTTCTTGCAATGCTTCTGCCTGTTTCAAAAGCGTCCTCATTTGTAACTGCGATGACCTCATCATAAATGCTTGTATTAAGTGTCTCAGGAACGAAGCCTGCGCCGATACCCTGAATCTTGTGAGGACCTGCTGTGCCCTCTGAGAGAACAGGTGAACTCTTAGGCTCTACAGCAACTACCTTTACATTTGGGTTCTTTGACTTGAGGTAAGCACCTGTACCGCTTACGGTACCGCCTGTACCAACACCTGCAACGAAGATATCTACCTTTCCGTCAGTATCGTCCCAGATCTCAACACCTGTTGTCTTTTCGTGGATAGCAGGGTTAGCAGGGTTAGTGAACTGTGAAGGGATAAAGCTGCCCTTGATCTCGGAAGCAAGCTCCTCAGCCTTTGCGATGGCACCCTTCATGCCCTTTGCACCCTCTGTGAGAACGAGCTCTGCACCGTAAGCCTTCATAAGGTTGCGTCTTTCGATACTCATTGTCTCAGGCATTGTGATGATAAGTCTGTAGCCTCTTGAAGCAGCAACGGAAGCAAGACCGATACCTGTATTACCGCTGGTAGGCTCGATGATAACGCTACCCTCGTGGAGAAGTCCCTTAGCCTCGGCATCGTCGATCATAGCCTTTGCGATCCTGTCCTTAACGCTTCCTGCCGGGTTGAAGTATTCAAGCTTAGCGAGGATAGTAGCTTCAAGCTCGTTGTTCTTTTCGAGGTTTGTGAGTTCGAGAAGAGGGGTTCCGCCGATAAGGTCAGTTATCTTCTTATAAGTTTTCATAAATAATATCTCCTTTTATATAAATATAATTAAATTTGCGTGTTATTAAAAGCTTTTCTACAACAGATATTCAACATCGTTTTGAAGGAATACTGTACATTCATCTCACCTCATCACATTCTACTATATTTCCTATATGTTTGGTATGATTTTATTATAACAGCAATATTTACATTTGTCAACCCCTTTTTAAGAATTTTTTTCAATTTTTTTGTGTAAAAAATAAAGCTCCCGAAATATCGGGAGCTTTTGAACTTTTAGTTTGACTTTGGCTTTTCGCCTGTGGAAGCAGATGAAGCGAATTTACCGAATTCACCTGACGGGATAACGTCCTCGACCTCCATAGCATTTGAATCGTAGTAGATCCATACCAGCATAGCAGCCATACCCGGGTTGTTCTTGAGGTTTATGCGGTAGCATACCTCTTCGCCGGGCTTAGCGGAAACGTTGTCGCCGTAAGCTACGAAGCCTGACTCTGATGAAACGTCCTGAGCCTCGATATCTCCGCCGACTCTGATATTACCCTGAATGATCTTATCGGGCTTGAGTGAATCGCCGCCGATAGTTGAGAAATCAGGGTTGAATCTTATACCGTAATCCTTCTCGGGGATATTTTCCTTGAGCTTGAAGTATACCTCGATGAAGTCGTCGTTGAATACAAAGTCCTTATCCTTTGAGATATCCATCCAGAGACAGTATCTGCTGTCGATCTTGCTCACATAGTTGCTTGGAGAAGCAGAAGTTGCATCTTCGGCAGCCTTTGTAACGATCTGTGTAACTACCTGACCCTGAGCGTCTGTAGCCTTTTCGCCGTTTGCCTCAGTTACCTCAACTATCTCTGTAGCAGGCTGTGTAGGATCAGCAGCGTCAAGAGGAGTAGCAGCATCAGGAGCTTCTGCAAGTCCGAGATCGGCAGGTGAACCTGACTGGAAAGGTGTTACGATAACAGCGCCCTTTTCATTATCTAGATGTTCGAGGGTAGGAGAAGTTTTATCTTCTGTTGCGGAAGTCGGGCTGTTTGAATCATTGCCTGTTTCCTTCTTGTTTGAGTTCATACATGAAACTGCTGACGTAAGCATAACACAGGCAACAGTTGCAGCAGCGATCATTCTTTTTCTTAAATCACTCATAGTTTTGTATCCTTTCATTTCATATAAGAGTTTTATACGATCAAAAATGCGAAGCAGTGCTCTCCGCTTATCTTAATCTAATTATACACGCGCGTTTGGTATTTGTCAAGCCGAATAACAAATTGTAATCAATTCTTTGCATAATCACCACGGATATTTCATCGTTCTGTCATTTTTTACTTGAATGTCAGAAAATGATTAAGTTATAGGCAGTTTAATAAATAAAATCATACCAATTTAATGTATATTAGTTTAAAACGGATATTGCAAAACAGACGATATCATGTTATAATTATAGTAAGTGTTCTTAAAACCGATATTTGATATGCCGTTGCTGTAAGATACACTATTTTAACTCATGACAAGCAGCAATCGGCAGAGATATGGGGTATCGGCGATGTTTGAGTTTTCGTTATCATCTTTGATGAGGAGAGGAAAATTGAAATGAGGATAAGGAAGATCGCACTGACAATGGCTGCGGTATTAGCTGTAGCAGCAGTCGGCTGCGCAAAGAAAAAGGGGGCTTCTGAGGTTTCTGAGAAAGAGAAGGAAACACAGGAGAAAATTACTACCGTTATTACCGAGGAGGAAACTACAGAGATGGCGACCGAGCATATAAGCCCAGTTGAGACCGTTTCCGCAACACTTAATTCGCAGATAACAGTTAACAGGACTATCGGACGAGCTGAGGGAAGCAATACTATCAAGTTCCCTCTTGCTGACCTTATCGAGGACGGCGACAGAGTAAAGTCGTTTACCTTCACTATCTATTCAACAGACGGCAGTGACATCGGGGGCTTTAAGGGCGGCTGCGGTATAGCTGTTGATACTGATTGTCCTTCTGCGACAAACAAGGGCTGGTACCAGAGCCCTGACTTTTCAGCACCTACTCAGGGAAGCTATGGTGAGATAACATGGGAAGTACCCGAGGAGCTGAAAGACTACATACACGCAGGCGGAGAGGTCCTGTTCGGATACTGGTGGGGCAATTGTGAGAGTATCAGAATAGAGAACGTTGTATGTACATACGAAAGAACGAGAGAGGTCCCTGTTGACGGTATGGGAACGGCAGATGTCGGATTGAGCGTTAATTATTCAGACACCGACAATACTATCCATGTACCTCTTGATTTTATTCCCGATAAGGTAATACCTCAGGTGGTCACCTTCAAGGTGAGTGCGGCAGGAGGCTTCGGAAAATTCACGGGAGCATTCGGCATAAATTCCACCAAGGGGAAGTATCAGTCGGGAGACACGGCTGTATTTACCAATGATTCAAGCATAGAGCTGGTATGGTTCGTGCCTGACAAGGCTAAGGAGTGTATTGCTCAGAACAACGAGCTTGTGCTGGGATACTGGTGGAGCGAGCAGCCTTCCGTTACCCTTGATTCTGTATCCGTAAAGTACAGTCAGGGCGAGGGCTTTACAGGAGAATTCCCTGTTAAGACCACTACAGCTGCGCCTACAGAAAACGTTACTATACAGACTGCAACAGTTGCTGCGGCTGAACGCGGCTTCCGTACAGCAGATGAGATAGTTTCGGAGATAAAGGTGGGCTGGAACCTCGGCAATACCCTTGACAGCTACAAGACCGATAAGAAAGGCCTTGATACCGAAACTTCATGGGGCAATGCCAGAACTACAAAGGAAATGATACAGTCTGTCAAGGCGGCAGGCTTCAATGCTATAAGAATACCTGTAACGTGGGCTGAGCACATGGACGGCGACACTATCAGCGATGAATGGATGGACCGCGTACAGGAGGTCGTAGATTACGCTTATGACGAGGGTATGTTCGTTATAATCAATATGCACCACGACGACTATATCTGGTTCGAGCCGCAGAAGTCATCATATAACGGCGACAGCTTCAGGCTCAAGACTATATGGGAGCAGATATGCCAGCGCTTTGCGGATTATGATGACAGACTCATATTTGAAGGTATGAACGAGCCGAGAACGGTCGGTTCAACAATGGAATGGATGGGCGGCACAAAGGAGGAGCGTACAGTAATAAACGATTACGCTAAGGACTTTGTGGAGGCAGTCCGCAAGAGTGGCGGAAACAATGCTGCAAGAACACTTATCGTAACCACATATGCGGCTTCTGCCGACAGTATAGCGCTCAATGATTTCAGAGTGCCAACAGGCGGAAATATAATTCTTTCCGTGCATTACTACGCACCGTGGAAGTTTGCCGAGGGCTCTGAAACAGCCTTTACCGACAGCGGAAGAGACGAAGTAAGTGCGAAGTTTGCAGAGCTTAAAAAGAAGTTCATCGACAAGGGAACACCTGTGATAATAGATGAATTCGGCTGTGTAAATGCGGCAAGTTCGGCTGTACGCTGCGATTACTACAAGTATTACGTCAGCAGCGCAAAGGCTAACGGTATAAAGTGCTTTGTATGGGATAACGGAAAGATGAGCGGAGAATCAAGCTTCGGCATCTTCAACAGAGGAGCACTTACATGGGACGGCGGACTTCTTGGAGCTATCATGGAAGGCGCAAAATAAGTAATCATCATCTGCCTGTTCATTTTCTGAACAGGCAGTAATCTTAATATGATACAATTACCGAATTAACATGATATAGGGGTGGAACACCATGGATATTTTCAGAAAAAAGGAAAAAATGAGCGATCCTGACCTGTTGAGTTCATATACGATGACTGATAAGAACAGGCTATGCTACAGAAAAATAACAAACGGAGAATTAGCGGCACTTCCGAAAAAATACACAAGTCTCGCAAAAAAGCTGGTATCACCATTAGGATTAGGCATTTTGCTTTGTATAGCGTTCATTTTAGGCTCAATATACTATCTTTTCACTGAAAAAGATACCGCACTTTATATGCGGCTTATGGTGTTCGTTCCTCTTGACCTTTTTGTTGGTGTTTTGACTTATTTAGCTGCTGATCTGGAACTCAGAGAGCGCATAACTACCGAATCAATGGTAATTCCGGGAGTAGTTGTGAAAACAGACGTGGTACGGAGCGGCAAAACCAATAGTAAAGCCTATACTGTTCATACTGTTGCAATACACGGCACAGAGCAGCTTGTAAGTATAAAATACCGCAAGCTTTATTATACGGGACAGACTGTGCTCATCGTAAGAAAAGCAACAGATGCTTTCCTTGTGCCTATATCCGCAGATGCGGCTGAGCATGACAAGGTCGGCAGCGTTGCTGAGGAGTTTAAAGCGGTAAATGCAGAGATCCCCGATTATCAGTACTATGAAAAGATAGATTTTTATCAGCTTACCAAGTATACTGCTTCAGATGATGAATATAAGGCTTTGCCCGAGGATATGCGCTCGTGCAGACCCTTAGGACGCGGACTTACCAGTATTACATGGCTCATCTCCCTTGTCATCACGCTTATTTGCTTAATAGGTATATACAATTGCAAGCAGGAGGGCAATATCGAAAAGGCTATTATTATTTTCGGCGTTATGTTCGTTTCGGGGATAATGCTCCTTATGACATGGGGCGCAGCGTTCAGAAAGCCCCTTGCAGAAGGCTTTACCACCTATGCCGACGGTATAATAATAGACAAGAACGATGAGGCGGGAAGATGCTTTTTTACTATGATATTTCCCGATTCTCAGCAGTATATCCAGTCTCTTGAGACTGAAAGGAAGTACTATGAACAGTTCGGGACAAACGAACGGGTAAGAGTATATTTCAACGAAAAAATCAGAAGAAATTTCGCTGTTTATGTGAGTTTGATGTAAAATTAGTTAAATTTGCCGCTTGACAGAAAAAAGATAATATTATATACTACATTTAGCTGCGGTATTTTTCTGTCAGCAAAAATGCAGCAATAAAATCCATATTCAAACAGAGGAGGAACCTATGAAAAAGTTTTTATCAACATTACTCTCGGCGGCTATGACCGTTTCAGCCATAGCTTGCGTACCATGCAGTGCGGCTGAAAAGATAACAGCTGCGTCGGACAAGTCGGGAATGGTGATTTTTGGCGACAGCATTGCAACAGGCTATACAATGAAGGGAAATGTAGCTCACAACTATGGCGAGATATGCGGCGATTATCTTGGCTGCAAGGTGTCAAACTACGCAGTAGTAGGCGATACTACAGATGATATGCTCGGACGCATAGACAAGCTTTCAGCTGAGCAGAAAAAGAATATTTCCGATGCGGAATATGTTGTTATTTCCATAGGCGGAAATGATATCATGCAGTATATCGCAAAGGCACTTGTGGATTTTGCGTTATCAAAGACTGATAATAACTTTTTCAATGAAGGCTATACAGCAGCAGATATCCCGAAAAATCCTACTATGTCCACACTTACAAAGGTACTGAATATAAACAGTATCCTTTCATACGCAAACAGCGGTATCAGAGCGCAGATAGAGCTCTCTACACTTTTCGGCAATATCGGAAGCAATCTCAGCTTTAAAAATAAGACCTACGAGGGATATATCGAAACCCATATTATCCCTAATATAGAAACTGCTGCGGATAAGATAAAGGCTGTAAATCCAGATGCAAAGATAATGGTTCAGACTATTTATCAGCCTATCCAGTTTGAGCCCACATATATCGAGAAGACATACGGCAAGAAGTCTAACAATGCGACCTTTATCAGCCTTTTAAGATCTCAGATGGAAACTGTAATGGGAAGCTATTCAGATCAGATAAATGCTGTTGACGGCATTGATGTCGTTGATGTAAAGACAGAGTTCACAGCTTATGAGGGCGATCTTTCGACAGATACTCCGGGTAATGCAAACTACTTTGTAGATGTTCAGACAGGCGGACTCTCCACTATGGACGTTCACCCGAACCAGAAGGGACATCTCGCTATTGCGGCAGCTATTCTCAATAAGATAGGCAAGCTCCACGTTGATGACGGCCTTCTCACAGAAGTATACAACGGTATCAGCGACAAGGACAAGTATCCTGCAATAGCTTATGCAACATATAAGAAGGTAGCAGGTGAAAAGCCGACACCTACAACAACTACTACATCAAAAACTACTACTACCACCACAACTACATCGACTACAACAAAGAAGCCAACAACTACAACAACGACTTCAAAGACAACTACTACAACATCTAAGCCTACAACAACAACTACTACATCTAAGACCACAACTACTACTTCAAAGCCAACTACTACCACAACATCAAAGACTACAACAACTACAAAAAAGACAACAACTTCTACTACAACAACAAAGCCTGTTACTACAACTACAACAACACAGCCTGCTAATATAAAGCTGGGCGATATAAACAACGACGGATTTGTTGATTCCGTAGATGCTTCAGGTATCCTTGCCGAGTACGCAAGACTTTCATCAAACAATGCAAAGGGCAAGTTCAGCGAAACTCAGCAGAAGGCTGCCGATGTTGACAAGAACGGTCTTATAGACTCTGTTGACGCTTCAAGGGTACTTGCTTACTATGCTTACATTTCAAACACAACAGATGCAAAGTCAATTGAGGAGTTCATAAAAACTCGTAAAAAGTGAATACAACGACAGCGGACAGGCAAAACTGTCCGCATCGTCATATAGGGAGAATATAAATGAAGAAAATTTATTTTATAGTAAATCTTGTTGCAGGCAAGGCTGTCATCAGCAAGAAGCTGGGGAAAATAATCGACGAATTCGTAAAAAACGGATATGAAGTTACCGTGCATACCACGCAGAGCGGTGATGATGCCGTGGAGCAGGCTGTTTACGCCTGTGAGAACGGCTTTGACAAGCTTGTAGTGGCAGGCGGCGACGGAACATTAAGTCAGTGCCTTCAAGGGGTAATGGGCAGTAACAGAAGGATACCTATAGGCTATGTACCTGCGGGCTCTACAAATGATTTTGCAAAGAGTCTGGGTATACCCTCCGACCAGCTGAAAGCAGCAGTGGTCGCTGCTCAGGGAGAGCCTGTATTTTGCGACGTAGGCGGCTTCAATGACAGATACTTCTCGTATGTGGCTGCCTTCGGAGCTTTTACAAATATAACCTACGAGACCTCTCAGAAAGTCAAGAATGTGTTCGGACACGCTGCGTATATCGCAGACGGCGCAAAGGAGCTTGGTCACATAAAGGCAAAGCCTATGCGCATAGAATACGAGGATATGGTCATAGAGGGGGATTTCGTATACGGCATGGTCACAAATACCTCTTCCGTTGCGGGAATGATAAAAATGAAGGATTTCCTGCTCGATGACGGTATTTTCGAGGTGACTCTCATAAGAAAGCCGCGAAATCCTGCGGAGCTTGGAAAGACTGCTCTTTCACTTTTGAAGAATGATATGACGGATAAGAACATTATCTTTTTCCGCACGAACAAGGTGACTATAACCAATCTTTCCGACGAGCCGTTCTCATGGACAAGGGACGGCGAATACGGCGGCGAAGAAATAGTGAACAGTTTCTGCTGCCATAAAAAAGCAGTGCCGTTCGTGGTGGCAGATAAAGAAAAACTTCCCTTTGAAAAGGAATTGGTATGAAAAAAATCTATGGAAACAAGCAGCTCCTTGATACTCTTGCAGGAATGGCTTCAAGCGGCAGGACTGCACATTCTCTGCTTATATGCGGAGAAAAGGGCAGCGGCAGGAAGCTTATGGCGCGGTACTATACGCAGTCGCTTATGTGCAGCTCTCCTGTAGACGGAAAGCCCTGCGGAGTATGCAATGCCTGCATGAATATAGAAAAGGGGATACACCCCGATGTGATCTTTCCTGAAAAATCAGGCAAGCTCAATAATTTCAAGGTCGAAACCGCAAGAGATGTAATAGCAGATGCATACGTAAAGCCCAATAACAGCAGCGGCTGCAAGGTGTATATTTTCGAGGACTGCCACAACGTTGACACAAGAACTCAGAACTCTCTGCTGAAGCTTATAGAAGAACCGCCTGATTACGCATATTTCATATTTACCTGCGGTTCAAAGTCGGAATTCCTGCCCACTATCATTTCCCGATGCGTGTGCTTCAATACCTCGCCATGCACTGAGGAGGAGGCTGCGCAGGCACTTGCCGAAAGCGGCTATGAGCCCGATGACATACGCAGGGCTGTGGAATGTTTTCACGGCTGTATAGGTATGTGTGAGCATTATATAACAGATGAGGAACTGAGAAAGCGTGTGGATTTGACAAAAGCACTCGCAGATAGTATAATAAAAAAAGATGAGTACGCTCTCAGCGTGGGATTATTCTCCCTCGGACGGGAACGAGATGACGTAAGAGAGGTGCTTTCTATGCTCGACAAGCTTATGCGTGATGCAGCAGTGCTTGGAAAGGACGCAAACGGCCAGACTATAGGCTGTAACCGTGAGACCGCAGCAAGACTTTCGGAGCTTCTCACCGCAGGTCAGTCTGCAAAGATACATTCATGCATTGAAAAGGCGTGGGGCGCAGTCGAGAGCAATGTAAGTATACCGCTGGTGCTGACAGCACTGTGCGCTGAGATAATGGATATCGCAGGATAGACCATAGTTAGGAGCTTTCTATGAAGGAAATAGTCGGAGTACGCTTTAAAAGTGTTGGAAAAATATATTATTTCTCACCCGGAGATATACAGGCACAGGTGGGAGACCATGCAATAGTCGAGACAGTCCGCGGAGTTGAGTGCGGAGAGGTAGTTATTGCTAATCGTCAGATAGAGGACGAAATGATATCGTCGCCGCTGAAGCCTATTATAAGGCTTGCAGACAGCAACGATATGAAAATAGTTGAAAAAAACAAGCAGCGTGAAAAGGACGCTTTCAAGATATGCGAGGAGAAAATTGCATTCCGCAAGCTCAGTATGAAGCTTGTAGATGTTGAGTGTACATTCGATAACAATAAGCTCCTCTTTTACTTTACAGCCGAGAACCGTGTTGACTTCCGTGAACTGGTAAAGGACCTTGCGGCTGTATTCAGAACAAGAATAGAGCTACGTCAGATAGGCGTGAGAGATGAAGCCAAGATACTTGGCGGTCTGGGCATCTGCGGCAGAGAATTCTGCTGTAAGGGCTATATGGGCGATTTCCAGCCTGTATCTATCAAAATGGCTAAGGAGCAGGGACTTTCCCTCAATCCTACAAAGATTTCAGGTACCTGCGGAAGGCTTATGTGCTGTCTCAAAAACGAGCAGAACGCTTATGAGGAGCTTCTGAAGATAACTCCTAAGATAGGCGCTATCGTAGTTACTCCCGACGGCGACAAGGGCAGAGTCGAGGACGTAAACCTTATCACAGGAAAGCTCCGCGTAAAGACCGACAAATCGGAAGTGCCCGTAACTCTTGACAGGAGCGAGGTAAAGCTCCTGAAGGACGCTGAGATAAAGATAAACCGTGAGGAAATGAAGGCACTGAAAAGCCTTGAGGATAAATAATGAACGCACAGCCTAAGACCAATTACGGTCTGCTTCTGGATAAGAAGCTTGCAGAGCTCGAAAAGAGCGGCGAGAGACCGCTTTTGCTGCTCCATGCCTGCTGTGCGCCTTGCAGCAGCCATACACTTACAGTATTGGAGAAATACTTTCGTATAACGCTGTATTTCTGCAATCCCAACATAGCTCCCGAGGAGGAGTTCACATTCAGGTATGAGGAGCTTAAAAGGCTGGTGGGGGAAATGGGGCTTGATATACCTATCATTGAAGAGCCCTATGACCCGACTCCCTTTTATGAGCTTGCAAAGGGGCTTGAAGACCTTCCCGAGCGCGGTGAGCGCTGTCAGAGGTGCATAGAGTACCGACTCCGCAAGGCAGGAGCAAAGGCTAAGGAGCTTGGCTGCGACTTTTTTACAACTACCCTTACTATCAGCCCCCATAAGGACTGCGCCTTTATCAACGAGTGCGGAGCCCGTTTGCAGGAGGAGTGCGGAGTACCGTATCTCTTCTCCGATTTCAAGAAGCATGAGGGCTATAAACATTCGATAGAGCTGTCAAGGCAGTATAATCTGTATCGGCAGAATTACTGCGGCTGCGTTTTTAGTAAAAAGTAGGGGACGGCGTCCTCGACGTCCCGTGTATGGGCGAGCATTTTAATTCGGAATTAGGAATTCGGAATTCGGAATTAATGGTGTCGGCTTCGCCGATAAATTGAAATGATATTCTTAAAATCCATCGCCGTGAGGCGATACATCAATTCCTAATTACGAATTCCGAATTAAACAGGTACATATTATGAACAGCTTTTTCATATACGAAATGGAATACACAGGCAGCAGTTTCGAGACAGACGAGCTTGAAATGCTGCCCTTTTACGATGATTATTACAGTCAGTATGAGCAAGTGTACAATGAGTGCTTTTACGATATGCGGAAAGCTCTGGATATCGAGCCATATGATTTCTATTCCGATATCAGACAGATGAACGGAAAGAAGGAAAATATCTTTCTGCTCATGGAGGGCGAAACTATCATCGGCAGCGTAGGCTGCTTCGGTGCGGAAATTGATGACCTGATAGTGAATAGGAAGTATCATGGCAGGGGATACGGTAAGCAGCTGCTCATATGGGCGATAGGGCATATCAGAGAATATACCGGCGAGCCTATAACGCTCCATGTGGCTGAATGGAATAAAAGAGCGGTTGAATTATACACGCATAACGGCTTTGTGATAAAAAACAAGGAGCTTATAAGCCGTTAAAGTCTGACGTGCATTATGCTTTTTGTAAAAGGGCTGAAATGAGCTGTTTTTCAACGGAAAAACATTGAATATTGGAAAAATTAATTTTGAATTCTATGTTTTGAACAAAAAACAGAACACATATTTGTTGACTATTGAGGGCGGATAGTATCCACCTGTATAAGAGGTGAACAGATGATGGATAAATTTACTTTTCAGATTATTCTTTGCGGTATAGGTTACATAATAATATGGTTTGGGATATATTTCCTTTGTGCGAAAGCGCATATCCGAAGAGCAGAGGAAAACAATGAAGAACCCGATCTAAAAAGATTAAGGATATGTTTTATCGTTTCATGGCTGATAATTCATTCTTTTTTTGTGTGGCTCGGTATTGAGCTGACTAAATGGGGCGGACCGGATTAATAAAGTTTCAGGAGTGAAGATAATGGGAAAAGAACTAAAAACAAACGCTATGCGTTTTCTTGATAAAAGCAAGATAGAATATACGGTGCAGACCTATGAGTGCGACGAGTTCATAGACGGTATACACACCGCCGAAAAGCTGGGACAGCCTTTGGAGGAGACCTTCAAGACCTTAGTTGCACAGGGTAAGAGCGGAAACTATTTCTGCTTCCTTATACCTGTAGCACTGGAGCTTGATATGAAAAAGGCTGCAAAGAGCGTAGGAGAGAAGTCCGTGGAGCTTATCCACGTAAAGGACATAACGAAAATAACAGGCTATGTCCGCGGCGGCTGCACTCCTATCGGCATGAAGAAGCAGTTTATGACGGTGGTGCATAACAGTGCGGAGAGCCTGCCTCTTTTCTTCATCAGCGGTGGACGCATAGGCGTACAGATACATCTTTCACCGCAGGAGCTGGTGAAGGCTATACGCGGTAAATTCGAGGATATTATCCTCTGATCCTATGTGATGTTGCTCTGAAGGGAGGCGGAATATGAGCAGTGATCTCATAAGCGAAAGATCATACAGTGTCGGCAGAGTAGTCGTAGACAAAAGCTTCCATACCCAGAGCGGAGATGAAGCTTTTTTTACATTTTTCGGAAATGATGTTACATATTCCATAAGGCGTACCATAGACGATGAGGACTTTCCGCGGCTGGTCGAATGTATAGAGAATACGGCGGCAGGAGAGGTGCGCAGGACTGTGATACGCATGAAGGGCGTAAGCGGTGAATACCGCTGGATACTTGCGGCGGTAAGGTTTTTCGGCGCAGGTGAGAGCGAGCCCCTTTACTCTATAACCTTCAGTGATGTGCTGTCGCTAGAGTCCCTTGCGTACAGCCGCGAGAGCAAGGCTTGCGAATACCGCAGCGTACTCAGCCTTATTTCCGATCTTGCCTTTGAGTACAGCTTTGAGACTAAGCGCATACGGATATATATGTTCGATTGCTTCCGCGAGATAGTCCTCATGGACGAGGAGCTTGAAAAATGGCGCAGAAACGCTGTGGAAGCAGGCTATGTCCTCACAAGATACATCGAGACCTTCACCGCTCTTTGCAGGGATATCACAAGCGGAGTCTACCGCTTTGATCATGAGCTTGAAACGTCGATGTTCACAGAGGGCAAGACCCGTGAGACCTGTCTTTTCAGGGGAATGACGCGTTATGATATGCCTGATGTGAAAAGGGTCAGCGGTATTATTTCCGTGGTGAATTCGCGCAGCAGGACAAAGGACGTAAACCTTGCGCTTGAAGCAAACAAGGACTCTCTTTCGGGACTTCTCAACAAGCGTGCGGTAACTGCCTTTACGCAGGAGATACTTGCGGAAAAGCCTGCCTATAAAGTAAATCTTGTGATACTGGATATCGACAATTTCACTGATATAAACGGAGGCTATGGACATCTTTTCGGCGATGAGGTCATATACAAGGTGGCTTCTGTGATAAGGTCGGCAATAGGTTCGCGCGGTATTGCAGGAAGAATAAGCGGAAGCGGCTTCCTCATAGTCCTTGAAAATACCCGTGACGAGGAGGACTTGCGAGGAATTCTCCGAGCTATAAGGACGAATACGGAGTTCGCATTTGCGGACAGGTCGGACAAGATACACCTGACCTGTTCAATGGGCGTGGCTACATATCCTGTTGACAGCGAAAGCTATGACGAGCTTTTCATGCAGGCGGACAAAGCCCTGTATATCGCTAAGGAAAAGGGTCAGAACCGCTATGTTATCTACGACGTGGACAAGCACGGTCCTGTTGAAAAGGACATGGAGAACAAGATAGCCTTCCTCAGCGGAAAGGGCGAAGCGTCGAAAAAGCTTAGCTTTGTCAGCGGACTTGCGGAAAATCTCGTTCTGGGCAGGATACCCGATATATCGGTGCTTATCGAGCAGGTACGCTCACAGTTCGGCATAGACGATATATGCGTATTTTCGGGCGGCGATATGGGACTTATGCTAAGCTGCGGAAATGCCGCATCAAAAAATGCATCATATCTTCTCGAAAATAACTATACCGACCGTTTTTCGGGGGACGGTATATTCGTCATCGACAACGTAAACGAGCTTGAAGGACGCGATGACAATGCCTTTGCGAAGCTTACCGAGCAGAATATAGGGGGCGCGGTACAGTACCTCATAACCGAGGACAGCATGATAAAGGGCATGATATCTTTCTGTTATATAGGAAGGTTCAAGAAATGGTCTGTGGCAGATATAAATTATTTTGCCGTTATAGGAAGGGCTATATCCGCACTTCTCAAAAAACAGGCATATATATGATTTTATTGGGGATTACTTACTAAAACAGAACGCTGTATTTGTGTAGACATACGAAATTTTTTCAAAAGTGCAACGAAATGGCTTTCTGAAGCGACTTATATAGTAGAAAACTATTTTATTGGGGTGATCTTATGGAACGTACATTAACAGCATTCTCAGCAATTATTCTTCTCATAGGCTGCTGCACGGGCTGCGGCAGGAACAAAACCATAACAAAATCAAAGATGCCCGATATAGTCTTTATGTACTGTCAGAGCTCGGAGGACTCGTTTGTAAGCAAATTCTGCGACAAAAACGGCAACTGTTACGCCATAATATCCAAGGACGTAAAGAATATGGATATAAATGAGCTTAACCGCAGTTTCGCACAGGGCAGGCTCGGAAAGGATATAAAGCTCATAAAGAGCGGCGACAGGGACGAGGTCGAAAAGGCTTATACAAAGTTCGATGCTGCTTCAAAGCAGGATAATATCGGACTTATCCAGCCTACAGAGGTGCCTGCTGTGGAAGCTCCGTCTATGGCATGGTACGGTATATGCAGTAATGAAAATGATAAGCTTGAGAAGGTATGCATACACGAGAATAAGTGCATGACTGACGTATATTCGGGAAATAACGACATAAATGATGTTTATGACTGGCTTTCCGATAAGCTTTGAAGTGAATGTGAAAACAGATGATTAGCACTCTCACATTGAGAGTGCTAATTTTCATTATATTGTCACAAAACCTTGATATTCCTTTCAAAATACGGCTGTATCATATAGACAATGAAACGAAAGGAAGCGATACCGATGGGTAGTGCATATTATGAAGAAAACTGCATAGGATAAATATGATAGCTTGTCATAGTGATAAGCGAAATAATTATTTGGAGGCATGACTTATGTATGGACTTACACCTTTCGGCGGCACAGGCTTTGGTCTGTGGGACGCATTCAATGACTTTGACAAAAACTTTTTCGGCAGTAATATGCCGGTAAACAACTGTCGTACAGATATCCGCGATGACGGAGACAAGTACGTTATGCAGTCGGAGCTCCCGGGCTTCGAGAAGGAGGATATCAAGCTTGATATCAACGGCTCGCAGCTTACTATAGCTGCTGAGCACAGTACAAACAATGATGAAAAGGACGATAAGGGCAACTATATCCGCCGCGAGCGCACATTCGGCTCGTACAGGAGAAGCTTCGACATCGGAGATGTAAATACAGATGCTGTAAGCGCGGAGTACAAGAACGGCATACTCACAATTGAGCTGCCTAAGAAAGCTCCAGAAGCTCCTGTTGCAAAGCGTCTTGAAATAAAGTAATGGCAAGCCTGCCATAATAAAATACACCCTCATTGAGCCATGAAGAGCCATAACCTCTTCGTGGCTCCTTTTTTTGTTATCAGGCTGGTGGGACGTCGAGGACTTCCAACAGAAGCCGCGACCCTCTGTCCTTCGGACATCTCCCTGTACTACAGGGAGTCACCGTCCCCTACAGGTCAATGTTTGGCGGGACGTTGTCCCATACAGGCAGGGAGATTATGCAGGATTAACATTCGGGGGGGCTTAATTCCGTCGGAATGTACAAATCTGATAATAAACAGAAATAAAACTTCACTTTTAAGTTGAAATATGTTATAATACTATTATGAGTATCTATCGGAGGTGACTGCGCAATTGAAAAGGCTCTTTATCACAGACCTTGACGGTACGCTTCTCAGCTCTGACGGCAGTATATCGGTGAAAACTGCTGATATCATCAACAAGCTCACTCAGTCGGGAATGTACTTCACCTTTGCAACTGCAAGGTCGGTGTACTCGGCTAAGCCTTTGACTGCGGCTTTAGGCATCAATGTGCCGTGCATACTTATGAACGGCGTGAGCATCTATGACCTTAAAGCAGACGGATATATTGCTAATCAGTACATATCCACGGAGGCTTCCGAAAAAGTCATTGAGGCTTTTAAGCGCGAGAAAGCGGAGGTTTTTCTGTACCGCTTCAATGAGGAGGTACTGACCTGCTACTATACCCGAGTGACTACGCGGGTAATGCAGAGCTTTGCGGAAGTGCGCAAAAACCGCTATAACAAGCCGTATATACAGTGTGCAGACCTTATGGACGCTGCAAATGAAAGGACGGTTTATTATACCGCTCTGGCAGAGTATGAAAGACTTTTGCCCGTAAAGCTTGCCGTTGACGGCATAGATGGTGTGGACTGCGCATTTTATGAGGATACTTACACAGGAAAATGGTTCTTAGAGGTGTTTTCGGCAGCCGCTTCAAAGTCAAACGGACTGCGGTATCTCCGTGAAAGCTACGGCTTTGACGAGGTAGTGGCTTTCGGGGATAATCTTAACGATCTTCCCATGTTCGCACAGGCTGATATAAGGATCGCTGTAGGCAATGCAAGGGAAGAGATAAAGGCTGCCGCAGACTATGTCATCGGTACCAACGATGAGGACGGAGTTGCACGGTGGCTGGTTGATGAACTTAGCCGTTAGCCATTTGCCATTAGCCGTTAGCTTATTGTAGGGGCGGATATAATCCGCCTGCGATATAACGATGAAACCAATGGGGCGATGTGGGCATCGCCCCCTACAAGAAACGCTAAAGGCTAAGGGCTTTATCAATAGATAATCTTTAACATGAAAGGAAAATACATAAAATGAAGAAATTAATGCTTGGAAACGAAGCCTTCGCAAGAGGCTTATATGAGGCAGGATGTCGCGTAGTATCAAGCTATCCCGGTACTCCTTCCACGGAGATAACCGAGGAGGTGGCAAAGTACGACGAGGTATACGCAGAATGGGCACCTAATGAAAAGGTCGCTATGGAGACAGCTTTGGGAGCTTCTATAGCAGGTGCAAGAAGCTTCTGCGGAATGAAGCACGTTGGTCTCAACGTTGCTGCCGATCCGCTCTATACAGCAGGTTATACAGGCGTTAACGCAGGCATGGTCATCGCAGTAGCAGACGATCAGGGTATGCATTCATCACAGAATGAGCAGGACAGCCGTCATCACGCTATCGCTTCAAAGGTGCCTATGCTTGAACCTTCCGACTCTACAGAATGTAAGGAGTTCGTTAAGCTTGCTTTCGAGCTTTCTGAGCAGTTTGACGCACCATTCATAGTAAGAATGTCCACAAGAGTTGCTCACTCACAGAGCATCGTTGAAATGGAGGAGCGCAATGACCTTCCTCTCAAGGAATACGAAAAGACACCAAGCAAGTTCGTTATGATGCCTGCTTACGCAAAGGGCAGACACGTATTTGTTGAGGAGCGTACAAAGAAGCTTATCGAGTACGCTGAGACTACTCCTCTCAACAGAGTTGAGATATCAGACAAGGCTGAATTCGGCGTTATTACAAACGGTGCTGCTTATCAGTACGTTAAGGAAGCTCTGGGCGACAAAGCTTCCGTACTCAAGCTTGGTATGGTAAATCCTCTCCCTGAAAAGCTTATTCAGGACTTCGCTAAGAAGTACGAGCAGGTTTACGTTATCGAGGAGCTTGACGGCATTATTGAGGAGCACTGCCGCAATATCGGCGTAAACAACGTAAAGGGCAAGGAGATATTCGGCTATATCGGCGAGCTTCCGCAGTCTGTTATCGCAGAGAAGCTTCTCGGCGAGAAGAAGGACTTCGTTGCTCTTGACGAGAATATCCCTGTACGTCCTCCTGTAATGTGCGCAGGATGTCCTCACAGAGGTCTGTTCTACTGCTTAAAGAAGCTGGGCGTTACAGTATCTGGCGATATCGGCTGCTACACTCTCGGAGCTGCTGCACCGCTCAACGCTATTGATACAACTATATGCATGGGTGCTTCTATCTCAGGACTCCACGGCTTCAACAAGGCAAGAGGAGCAGAGTCCGAGCACAAGACTGTTGCTGTTATCGGTGACTCAACATTCATGCACAGCGGTATGACAGGTCTTGTAAATATCGCTTACAATAATTCAAATTCAACTGTTATCATTCTCGATAACTCTATCACAGGTATGACAGGTCATCAGCAGAACCCGACAACAGGTAAGAACCTCAAGGGCGACCCTGCTGCTGCTGTTAATCTTGAAGAGCTTTGCAAGGCTATCGGTATCAAGCGTGTACGTGTTACAGACCCATACAAGCTTGCCGAGACTGAGGCTGCTATCAAGGAGGAGCTTGCTGCTGACGAGGCTTCGGTAATTATTTCCCGCCGTCCATGCGCACTTCTGAAATACGTTAAGCACAATCCGCCTGTAAAGGTAGACCATGACAAGTGCGTAGGCTGTAAGCAGTGTATGAAGCTTGGATGTCCTGCTATCTCAATGCGCGACGGCAAGGCTGTAGTTGACCACACTCTCTGCGTAGGCTGCGGCATATGTCAGGAACAGTGCAAACTTAACGCTATTCAGTGATTAGAACTAAGAGCTAAGAACTAAGTAGGGGACGGCGTCCTCGATGTCCCGATATGACTATTCAGTGGTTAGTAGGGAAGCCCGCCCTCGGGCTCCCGTATGTCATGACAGCAATGTAGGGGACGGCTTTTATTGAAAGCTCCGCTCTCCTGTAATAAATGCGCACATTGTGCGTCTATAAGAGAAGCAAGTATATATCATCAAACCATTAGTCTTACCATTAAATCGGAGTAATAATACCATGAAAATAAGAACTATTTATTGTCCGTACTGCAATATCTTAATGGAGTACATGGGCACGGAGCGTATGCAGCTCGGAAAATCAGGCTTTTTTACCGAAAATCTCAGCAATATATTATCGGGAGCTATGACTGTGAGCATTTACGAATGTCCACAGTGCGGAAAGCTTGAATTGTTCAGATTTAAGAAAACAAAGAGGAAATAAAATGTTACAGTTACCAATATATGAGGAGTTCGCACGTTGGCTGGACGACCTTCTCGAAAATAACGATATGCCTGAGGAGACTAAGGCTTTCTGCTTCAATCTCTATGAGGAGTCCGATGAGGAACATATCTACGGAGCACAGCTCATAGCCGCAGGGGAGTTTGACCCCGATGACAAGGACGGCGATTGGGCTTGCGAGGAGGTATGGAGCAGTGAGGAAAATATCTTCACGGTTGATACCTCAGATGAGGACGATACGGGCTGGAGCCATGCACTTGAGCTGTTTAAGGAAATGGCTGAAGAATACCTGAAAAACGGTAAGTACTCGGAGATAATAAAAGGGGCTAAGGGCGTTGCCATAGGTTTTGTTGACGGCGAACTTGAATTGTTATCCTGAGTTGTTTAAAATTAGGAGGATATGAAAAATGGATGATTTAATGGGTGGTATCGGAAGTCCTGACGGAATGGACGATATAAGTAATATGAACGCGCTTGCACAGCAGGCTGAGCAGGAAGCTAAACAGGCTGCAATGCAGGCAGGCAATAATGCGCAGAGCGGCTACGGACAGCAGTCCGCAGGCTACAGCAATGCGCAGAATGGCTACGGACAGCAGTCCGCAGGCTACAGCAATGCACAGAACAGCTACGGACAGCAGTCCGCAGGCTACAGCAATGCACAGAACAGCTACGGACAGCAGTCCGCAAACTACAACAGCTATGACACAAGAAGCGGTTATCCCGCATCTGATACGGTATACAGCGATTTCGGAGCAGATGAGTCGAAGCTGGTGCCGATACTCAAAGGTGTGCTTGGTGCTGTAATAGGCGCGATACCGGGAGTTATACTCATTATACTTGTTGCAAAGCTGGGTTTTATAGCTTCTATCTGCGGAGCTGTTATGGCGGTATGTATCTTCTTCGGATACAACCTGATGACAAAAAATACCCATCTGGACGAAAAAACAGGTCTGATAATATGTGCGTGTGTAATGATTTTTGCTATTTATTTTGCAGTCCGCACATCATGGTGTCTGGAAATATCGTCCTACCTGCAAAACGAGATCGGCATAAAATCGGGCAGTCTTAGTACGGAGCAAAGTAATTTGCTGTATGAACTGATAGGTATAAGAGATGTTTCATTCTCTGAGATATCGTCTGAATTCAGTTCATTGCTGGAAAAATGCGATTTCAAGGGCGAGTTTATCAAGACGCTGCTTGAAAACATTGCTTTTGCTGCACTGGGCGGCTTCGGAACCTTTGCTAAATTCGGTAATATGGGTAATGTAAAAATATAAATCAACGATCTTTTAAGGAGCAATATAAAATGGACGATTTTATAAAAGGCTCGGATAACTACGATCCGCAGAAGAACAGCTTCACGGGTCAGGGAAATGCAGCGGAAGGCTACGGACAGAAGAAGGACACAGGCTATAAGCCTGCACCTGATTTCTATGCTATGTACAACGAGCGCAATGCAAGCTCGGATACAGAGTTCATGCTGCTGGTCAAAGGCGCTTTGGGCGCTATGATCGGTGCGATACCGGGCTTTTTTATGATAGCGATCATTGCAAGATTTGGTCTCATTGCTTCCATATGCGGAGCACTGCTGGCGGCAGGAGTATTCTTCGGATATTACCTTGCTACCCACAAAAGCGGCTTCAATCTCAAAGCAGGCGGCATAACCTGTATCATCGTAATGATAATAGCAGTATATCTGGCTGTGCGCACATCATGGGTGTATGAGCTGAAGGATACACTGTTGGAGATGAAAAGCCTGACGTCCGCATATCTGGGAAAAAGCAGCAGTTATGAAGACGGTTATAAATCTGGCATGAACGATGTATCAAGGCTGGTGCTGGGCTATGAAAAGCCGACCTATTCAAATTGTTCGGATTGCTTCGGTGATCTTCTTTCGACACTTGGAAAGAAGGGATTGTTTATGGCATCTCTCGCAGAGAATTACATATTCAGTGCGATAGGTGGAGTCTGGATATTTTCAAAGTTCGGAAAAAAGAGCTATTAAGAATTTATTATCATAAGGAGTAATATAAAATGGAAACAAAATCTATTATGATCGTAGGTGTCGGCGGACAGGGTTCGCTGCTCGCTTCAAGACTTTTAGGAAATGTGCTTCTTGCACAGGGCTATGACGTAAAGGTTAGCGAGGTACACGGAATGTCGCAGAGAGGCGGCTCGGTCGTAACATACGTAAAGTATGGTGATAAGGTCTATTCCCCTGTAATAGAAAAGGGCGAGGCTGATGCTGTTATTTCCTTCGAGCTTCTTGAGGCTGCAAGATGTCTGCCATACCTCAAAAAGGGCGGCAAGCTCATAACCTCAACACAGCAGATAGACCCTATGCCCGTTATCACAGGTGCTGCACAGTATCCCGAAAATCTCGTTGAAAAGCTGAAGGCAGCAGGCGCAGAGCTTGTAGCTGTAGACGCTCTTTCACTTGCTGAGCAGGCAGGTACTGCAAAGGCTTCAAATGTTGTTCTCATGGGCGTTCTTGCTTCACGTATGGACTACCCCGACGAGCTCTGGCAGAAGGCACTTGAACAGTGCGTACCGCCTAAGTTCCTTGAACTCAACAAGAAGGCTTTCGAGCTTGGCAAAGCAGCTAAATAAACTATGTAGGGGCGGATATTATCCGCCCGCAGACGATGAAATAATTATAAATGACCGATTGTAGGGGACGCCGTCCCACAGATAACTACAAAAGAACATCATATTATAACATAATAAATCCATAAATAAGGAGTAGAAGTCCAATGGAAAAATATTGGAACAAAGAGATCGAGTGTGCATCGCGGGAAGAAATGAAAAAGCTTCAGGACGAAAGACTCGTTGCACAGGTTAAGCACGTATATGAAAACGTGAAGTATTACCGTGATCTCATGGACAAAAAAGGCGTAAAGCCTGAGGACATCAAGGGAACGGAGGATCTTCACAAGCTGCCGTTCCTGAGTAAGGCAGACCTCAGAGAAGCTTATCCTTACGGACTCCTTGCAAAGCCGCTCAGCGACTGTGTAAGGATACATTCCACAAGCGGCACTACAGGTAAAAGAGTAGTTGCTTTCTACACTCAGAATGATGTGGATATGTGGGAGGACTGCTGTGCAAGAGCTATCACAGCAGCAGGCGGTACAAATGAGGACGTGGTTCAGGTAGCTTACGGCTACGGACTTTTCACAGGCGGTATGGGACTTCACGGCGGTTCACACAAGGTCGGCTGTCTCACTCTTCCTATGAGCTCGGGCAATACCGAAAGACAGATACAGTTCATGCAGGATCTGGGTGCGACGATACTTTGCTGTACGCCTTCCTATGCGGCTTATATCGGCGAAACTGTCGCTGAAATGGGCATAAAGCCCGAGGATCTGAAGCTCAAGGCTGGTATCTTCGGTGCAGAGCCGTGGACTGAGGAAATGCGCCGCAGTATCGAAAAATCACTGGGTATAAAGGCTTTTGATATCTTCGGTCTTACAGAGTCAAGCGGTCCTGGTGTTGCGTTTGAATGTTCCGAGCAGAGCGGTATGCACATAAATGAGGACAACTTCATACCTGAGATAATCGACCCTGATACGGGAGAAGTACTCCCCGAGGGAGAGGTTGGCGAGCTTGTTTTCACAAGCATCACAAAGGAAGCATTCCCGCTTCTCCGTTATCGTACACGCGACCTCTGCAAGCTCAGCAGAGCAAAGTGTTCATGCGGACGTACTCTCATAAAAATGGCTAAGCCTATGGGCAGAAGCGATGATATGATGATAATTCGCGGAGTAAATGTATTCCCGTCACAGATAGAAACAGTTCTCATCGAACAGGGCTATTCACCAAACTACCTTATAGAAGTAGACCGTGTAAACAATACGGATACTCTCGATATCAGCGTAGAGATGAATCCCGATCAGTTCTCAGATAAGGTTAAGGATATGCAGAAGCAGGAGCGCGACTTAGCAGTTGCCATAAAGACAATGCTGGGTATCAATCCTAAGGTACATCTTGTTTCACCAAAGTCTATTACAAGAAGTGAAGGCAAGGCTGTAAGAGTTATTGATAAGCGCAAGCTTCATGATTGATTGTTTAGAGCAGGGGCACAGCGTTCCTGTGATATAAATTTCCAACTATTTTAAGGAGGTTTCATTTATGAAAATCAAAATTTTTTCCACAAATTATATGCCGGAGCAGGAGAAGTATCAGCGATTTGCTGCTTTTGAGAATGAGCTTAATCAGTTTATCTCTACAGTAAAGGTAATAGACATGAAGTTTTGTTCATCATCGGGACTTTGCCACGATGCACAGACCCATGTAAATGAGTATATCGACGAACATTCCGTTCTCGTAATGTATGAGGATCTTCCAAAAGCATAATGCTTCCTCTTGCTGACGCAGTAAAATATCAACCACAAAGGAGGGAGATCATATGTCAAACGTAAGACAGATCTCGGTTTTTGTAGATAATAAGCCTAATCAGGCGGCAGGTGTCATGCGAATGATAAAGGAGAGCGGAGTAAATCTCAGAGCTCTTAGCCTTGCTGATACTGCTGATTTCGGCATAATCAGACTCATTGCCAATGATACCGAAAAGACAGTGGATATACTGAGAGCGGCTTCGTATGCAGTAAATGTAACAGAGGTGCTGGCAATATCCATACCTGATTCTCCCGGTCAGCTCAGTCGTGTGCTGGACGTATTGGGTCAGGACAATGTAAATGTTGAGTATATGTACTCGTTCCTTGGTACCTCAGACAGGGCTGTATCCTTCGTTATCCGTGTCGATGACAATACACAGGCTTCTGAAGCTCTTAACAGAGCAGGAATTATTCAGCTTACCGAAAATGATATAGCTGAAATGTGAGTATTGCACAAAAAGTAAACCTGTACTTAAATTTATTATGAAAACACTTGACATAATTCCTCTTGTTGATGTATAATAAAAATGCAATATTTAACGAGAAAATATTGAACAGGAGTGATTTAAGATGGGAATTCTCGATAAATTTAATGATGCAAGCAGGGGTGTATCTGAAAAGGCTAAAAATATCTCAGAAGCCAGCAACCTCAAGAGAAAAATCCTTTATGAGGAGGAGCGCATCGTTGAGATCTTTACTGATATCGGAAAGAAGTATTACAAAAATCAGGGTGAAGATCCTGCAGCTCTCAAAGTGCTTTGTGACGATATAGATACAAGACGCAGAAGGATCAAGAAGATGAGATATGAGCTTAACGGCATCAGAGGATATAAGATATGTCCTAAGTGTGATGCTGAGGTAAATGAGCGTTTTCAGTTCTGTGGACGATGCGGTGCAAGACTTCCTGATATCGACGATGACGATTTCATGTCTCTTGAACCAAACGACTACTATACAGAAAGCAGCAACAATTTCTTTGATGCTGATTCTAATAAGAACTATTGATCACATGGGCTGTTCTGAGATTATCGGAACAGCCTTTTTGTTACCGAACTGGCGGCGTATGCGCTTGCATAGCCTGTTTGCGGGGATACACAGCACGAACCAGAAAAGGGAGAAGGGGATACATATCTGTCCCAGGAAATTAAAGGGCATATCCGAGTAATCCCATACATTCCAGTGCATAATAACATTGTCGAATATCCCAACGGTAAGCTCTATGGCTGTTATAAGAAAGGTGCCGATGATACAGCTTCGTATAAGCGTCATGGGACGGCTGTTTATGGCATAGAGTATGGTAAGTACAGCACCGCCCGTCAGGGACATGGTCCAGTGGGTATATCCGCGCATGACTATTTCTATGAGACTGTAGCAGAAATAGCCCATAAGAAATGAGAATAAAAGCTGTGAAAGCTTCATACGTATCAACTCCTTTTGGTTTTAGTATGGCGTTTTTTCAGGGCTTTATACAGGAAAGAGAGTTGAATGAATATGAGAAAAAGCTGTATACTTATGCATATATCAAGTCTGCCGTCTGAATACGGCATCGGAAAAATGGGAAAGGCTGCATTTGAGTTTGTGGATTTTCTCAAATCGGCTGAGGTGAAGTGCTGGCAGATACTGCCCCTTTCGCCTACAAGCTATGGTGACTCGCCATATCAGTCCTTTTCGGTAAAGGCTGGAAATCCTTATTTCATAGACTTTGATGTGCTTGAATGTGACGGACTTCTTGAGCATCACGAGTTTGCTTCCTTTGAATGGGGAAACGACCCCGAGAAGGTGGATTACAGCCTTTTGTATGACCATTGCTATGATGTGCTGAGGATAGCATTCAACAGGTTCAGACCTGCAAAAGCTCAGGGTTATAAGGAGTTCTGCGATGAGAACAAGAAATGGCTGGACGAGTATGCTCTGTTCATGGCTTTGAAATTCCGCTATGACGGCAAGCCCTGGTATGAGTGGGACAGCGATATATCCATGCATAAGACAAAGGCTGTTGCGGCTGCAAAAAAGGAACTGAAAAAGGATATCGGCTTCTATAAATTCATACAGTATGAGTTCCACAGACAGTGGAGCGAGCTGAAGAAATACGCTAATGACAGCGGTATCGAGATAATAGGTGATATCCCGATCTACTGCGCTCTGGACAGCGTTGAGGCGTGGGCGACACCTAAGCTTTTCCAGTTTGACAGAAAGCGCAGACCTGTTGCTGTGGCAGGCTGTCCGCCCGATGATTTCTCGCCTCTGGGTCAGCTCTGGGGCAATCCGCTGTATAACTGGGACTATCACAAAAAGACAGGCTACGCATGGTGGATAGACCGTATAAAGGCTGCATCTGAGCTTTATGACATCGTAAGGATAGACCATTTCCGCGGCTTTGAAAGCTATTACAGCATACCCTTCGGCAACGAGGACGCTACCGTGGGCGAATGGGAGAAGGGTCCGAATTACGAGCTTTTCAGGCTGGCTGAGGAAAAGCTGGGCAAGCTGAATATCATTGCCGAGGACTTGGGCTTTATTACTCCTGAGGTAAGAGAAATGCTGGACAAATGCGGCTATCCCGGCATGAAGGTGCTGCAATTCGGATTCAGCGACGGCGAGAACGAGTATTTGCCACATAATTACAGCAGTACCAACTACTTTGCATATACAGGTACTCACGATAACGAGACTCTTATCGGCTGGGTGGATACCCTTGATAAGAAGTCGCTGAAATTTGCCAAGCAGTACCTTAATGTAAAGAAGAAAAAGGAGATACCTATGGCAGTTATCCGCGCTGCATGGGGAAGTGTGGCTGAGGTAGCGGCTGCGCAGATACAGGACTTCCTCGACAGTCCTAAAGAGGGCAGAATGAATACTCCCTCAACTCTCGGCGGCAACTGGCAGTTCCGCACAAGAAAGTCCGATTTTACGCCTGAGTTGGCGAAAAAGATACGCAAGCTCAACAGGCTTTATAACAGGTGATGAAAAAGCCCTTCTATAATAGGGCAAAAAACGCGGTTTTTTCAACGGAAAACCATTGATTATCAGAAAAATTTTTTTGAGGGCAAGTTTTTGCCCTCTTTTTTATTGTGTGGGACGGTATAAAAATAGTGACAAGTGTCACTGTGAAAATGACAAATGACATCTTACAAAAGTCCCTTTTCTGTGGTATTATAATATCAGAAAAGGAGGGGAGCTTTATGACTAAAAAGAGCGATAATATCAAGTGGGTATGCTTCGGCGGTATAGGTGTGTATCTCATGCGCTGCATTACTATTGCGGCTGAGGACGGTCTCCATGCGCCGCTCTGGGATTATCTCGGACTGGGCTATGCTTCGGCTTTCGGAGCAGTGCTCATGCTTTCACTGCTCGGACTCATTGGTCTTGCGGTCTCAAAGCGCATAGGCAAGCGTAAAGCTACAGGCTTAAAGCCTATATCTATGGGCTATAAGATATCCTTTATCCTGTCATATATCCCGTATGTGCTTCTGCTCGCATACTGCCTTTATTGCAGCAAGTACGGCTTTGATTTCTTTACTACTACCTACGGCTGGGAAGGCTTTTACAATGCATTTCTTGTAATGGGTGCGGTATTCTGTATTGTCCCTGTATTGCCGTTCTGTCTTTTCTGGCAGATACTCTTTATCGTTAAATGGGTGAGAAACAGGAAAGTAAAGCAGGAAAATCATATTTGATTTGCCGAAAAAGTATTGTTATAGTATGTTTTTCAGAAAATTAGTGACAAATGTCACTATCAAAATAACAAAAAAGCCTTTAAATGTTCATATTTATAGTGTATAATTGTCGTATCAGCTTTTTTCATTCATGATTTTTATGTTTGATCTTAGTTGTACTTTTACGCATAAACATTAAGAGAGATGGACAAAATCTGAAATACGGAGGTGAAAATAATATTTTTATAAGGTGTTTCAATGTAGGGGATGATGCTTGCATCATATTGAAACATTATGGATATGATTTATTTTAGGGAGTGAGCGTATGAATAAAAAAATTATGAAAGAAGCTTTATTAGCTACAATTCTGGATATTATCTTTATCATTTCAATTGTTCTGTTGAATGAAAAACATTGTAATGTAATACTTATTCTGAGCAATGTTATTGTTGGCTGCACTGTTAAGGCAGCAGGTTTCTGGAATGATCTCGTCGCTGATAACGGCCACACCCACCTCGGAAAACGTTTTGAGGTAAGCGCTTTTGCTTTAGGACTCTTTGTAATTGCTGCTCTTATTATGTTATGGGCAGGTATATGGTTTGTCCTTTATACGGGAATAGGTCTGTTTGTGGTGTTTATCTATGACTGGATAGCATATTTCCTTTTCAAGACTTATGCACATTCAAGAAAGAAGAAAAAGATCAAAGCTTAAAACAGACTTTGGTTCAGTGCTGCGGCATTATGTGATGCGGCGCTGCAAAAACAATGAAGGTATTATCATTGATATTAGAACAAAGCCCCCGATATTTATATCGGGGGCTTATTATGTTAAATTATAAAAATATGTAAAGCTGACTTGACAAAAAATGTAAAGTGTGCTATACTATAATCACAGAAAAAGTAAAGCTCGCTTTATATCAAAAGGAGGAGTCATCATGATTGAAAATATACACAATTTTATAGAGGCGGCTTTGCCGTGGATAACAATAGCTACAGCCATTGCAGTTTTCAGTGTTTGCAGAGACAGGGCTGAAAAGGAGAATAAACATGAAGAATAAGATTCAGGAGCTGCGAAAAGCCCGAAAGGTCACGCAGCAGGAGCTTGCCGACGCGCTCAGCGTCACGCGGCAGACTATAATATCACTGGAAAACGGAAAATACAATGCGTCCCTCACTCTCGCTCACAAGGCGGCGCAGTTCTTCGGCGTTACTATCGAGGAGCTGTTCATATTCGAGGGCGAGGAAAATCTCTAAGGAGGAAAGTTATGGAGGAGTTCAAGATAACATTACAGAAGAAAATAAGGGTATATTACTTGTTTTCGGGAATCTGCGCAGCGGGAGTGCTGCTGCTGACCATATTCGGCAAAGCAAATGACGGATTTAATGCAACAAGCGGTTTATTGGGGGCGTTGTTTGCTATTTCTTTCTGCAATATAATAAAAATCAGAAAGGCACTCAAAAATGATGAGATGCTAAAGCAGATATATATAAGGAATACTGATGAAAGAAACATCCAAATTACCAAAGAAGCGGCAAATGCTTCATTTCATGCCATTATAATCGGTATCGCGTTAGCAACCGTAATAGCTAACTTCATAAGCGTAACTGTGAGCTGCACACTTTCGGTATGTCTTGCGTTCATTTTCGTGGTCAATGGTGCTTTAAGTGCGTATTATAACAGTAAAATGTGAATCAAAACAAATTGGCAAAATCTGATGTATAATTTCGGTGAAATTAAGAGAACATATTTATGCCAAAAGAAACACCCGAAGCGGAACTTCGGGTGTTTTTTATGTTCGTCTGAGCATATTACACATTAATCAGCTGTGAGCACTTTTTCAGAGAGCGAAACTGAAAGCAATATACTTTGCTATGATATAAAAACTCCCCGATACCTGTTCGTATCGGGGAGTAATTTTATATTCGTATGTGCACGTTAATTATAAAGTGGAAATATTCCGCTTAAATCAGTCTTCACCGTAAAGCTTCTCTGCGAAGAATTACTTCTCAGCGAGCTTTGTGAGGTACTCGTAACGGTTAGCAGCAGTCTTTTCTGCCTTCTCGAAGAGCTCCTTAGCACGGTCTGGGAATGAACGTGTGAGTGCGCTGTAACGAGCCTCGTTCATGATGAAGTCCTGATAAGACTCTGTTGGAGCCTTAGAGTCGAGCTGGAATGGGTTCTTGCCCTCAGCAGCAAGACGAGGATCATAACGGAAGTTGTTCCAGTAGCCGCACTTAACAGCCTTCTCCATCTCAGACTGACAGTTAGTCATACCGCCCTTGATAGAGTGCATCTCACAAGGTGCATAGCCGATGATGAGTGATGGGCCCGGATAAGCCTCAGCTTCCTTGATTGCCTTGAGTGTCTGGTTCATATCAGCACCCATAGCGATCTGTGCAACATAGATGTAACCGTAGCTCATAGCGATATCAGCAAGACGCTTCTTTGCGATTGCCTTACCTGCTGCTGCGAACTGTGCAACCTGACCGATGTTAGAGGACTTGGAAGCCTGTCCGCCTGTATTTGAGTAAACCTCGGTATCGAATACCATGATGTTTACATCTTCGCCTGTAGCGAGAACGTGGTCAAGACCGCCGAATCCGATATCGTAAGCCCAACCGTCGCCGCCGAAGATCCATACGGACTTCTTGGAGAGGTAGTTCTTGTTCTCAAGGATATCTGCCTTCTTATCGCACTTGCAGTCGCACTTTTCGAGCTCAGCAACGAGTGCAGCTGTTGCAGCTGTATTCTTTGCGCCGTCGTTAACTGTTGCGAGGTACTCATCAGCAGCTGCCTTGATCTCAGCAGATGCCTTATCGCTTGCAGCGATTTCCTTTACTTCCTCAATGAGTCTTTCACGGATTGCCTTCTGACCGAGATACATACCGAGACCGTGCTCAGCGTTGTCCTCGAACAGTGAGTTAGCCCATGCAGGACCGTGGCCGTTTGCATCAACAGTGTATGGTGAAGTAGCAGCAGGACCGCCCCAGATTGAAGAACATCCTGTTGCGTTGGAGATGTACATTCTTGAACCAAAGAGCTGTGTGATGAGTCTTGCATAAGAAGTCTCAGCACAGCCTGCGCATGAACCTGAGAATTCAAGGAGAGGCTTCTTGTACTGGCTGGAGATAACAGTAGCGTCTGTTGCTACATCTGTCTTCTCTGTAACCTTAGCAACACAGTAATCGAATACTGCCTGCTGTGGCTCCTGTGACTCTCTTGGAACCATCTTGAGTGACTTAGTTGGGCAGACACCGATACATACGCCGCAACCCATACAGTCCATAGCAGAAACAGCAAGTGTGTACTTGTACTCTGTCTTTACGATCGGCTTAGGAGCGATCTTGATGTTCTCAGGAGCAGCAGCAACCTCAGCGTCAGTAAGAGCGAATGGACGGATTGTTGCGTGTGGGCAGACAAATGAACACTTGTTACACTTTGCACAAGTATCCTGATTCCACTCAGGAACCATAACAGCTACGCCACGCTTCTCGTATGCAGAAGCACCCTGCTCGAATGTACCGTCAACGTGATCTGTGAATGCAGAAACAGGGAGAGTATCACCGAGCATCTTGCCTACAGGGTTCATGATGCCGTCAACCATCTTGACGAGCTTCTCTGGGCCCTCGAGCTTAGCAGGTGCGGAATTATCAACAGCATTTGCCCACTCAGCAGGAACGTCTACCTTAACGTAAGCATTTGCGCCTGCGTCGATAGCCTTCTCGTTCATCTGAACGATCTCGATACCCTTCTTCATGAACTTCTGAGCCTTCTCCTTCATGTAGCCGATTGCCTCAGCCTCAGGAAGAACCTTTGAAAGTGAGAAGAATGCAGACTGGAGAATTGTATTTGTACGCTTGCCAAGACCGATCTCCTGTGCAAGGTCTATAGCGTTAACCAGATAGAGCTGGATATTGTTCTTAGCGATATACTGCTTTGTATCAGCTGTGAGGTGCTGATCTAGCTCCTCAGGCTTCCACTGGCAGTTGATAAGGAATACACCGCCCGGCTTTACGTCGTTGACCATCTTGTAACCCTTGAGGATGTATGATGGGTTATGACAGGCAACAAAGTCAGCCTTGTTTATGTAGTAAGGGCTCTTGATAGGCTTGTCACCAAAACGAAGGTGTGAGATAGTGATACCGCCTGTCTTCTTTGAGTCATACTGGAAGTATGCCTGAACGTACTTGTCAGTGTGGTCACCGATGATCTTGATAGAGTCCTTGTTTGCACCAACAGTACCGTCGCCGCCGAGACCCCAGAACTTGCACTCGATAGTGCCTTCTGCTGCTGTGTTAGGAGCATCTTCCTCAGCGAGTGAGAGGTTTGTAACATCGTCAACGATACCGAGTGTGAACTGTGGCTTAGGATCAGCCTTAGCGAGCTCTGCATAAACAGCGAATACAGATGCAGGAGGAGTATCCTTGGAACCGAGACCGTAACGACCGCCGATTACCTTGATACCAGTTCTGCCTGTAGTATTGAGAGCAGCAACTACATCGAGGTAAAGTGGCTCACCAAGAGAGCCTGGCTCCTTAGTTCTGTCGAGTACAGCGATTGTCTTAGCTGTTGCAGGGATTGCCTCAACGAGCTTTTCAGCTGAGAATGGACGGAACAGGCGAACCTTAACGATACCGACCTTCTCACCCTTCTTGTTAAGGTAGTCGATAACTTCCTCAGCAACGTCGCAGATAGAACCCATTGCAACGATAACGCGCTCTGCATCAGGAGCACCGTAGTAATTGAAGAGCTTGTAGTCTGTGCCGAGCTTTGCATTTACCTTGCCCATGTATTCCTCAACGATAGCAGGAACAGCATTGTAGTAGGAGTTGCAAGCCTCACGGTGCTGGAAGAAGATATCTCCGTTTTCGTGAGAACCACGCATTGTTGGATTTTCAGGATTAAGAGCACGATCACGGAATGCCTTTACAGCGTCCATATCGCACATTTCCTTCAGATCCTCGTAATCCCATACGGCGATCTTCTGGATCTCGTGAGATGTACGGAAACCGTCGAAGAAGTTGATGAAAGGAACACGGCTCTTGATCGATGCGAGATGAGCAACAGCAGCGAGATCCATAACTTCCTGTGGGTTTGTCTCAGCGAGCATTGCAAAACCAGTCTGACGGCAAGCGTAAACGTCGGAGTGGTCACCGAAAATGTTCAGTGCGTGAGAAGCGACGCAACGTGCAGAAACATGGAATACGCAAGGAAGCAGCTCACCGGCGATCTTGTACATATTCGGGATCATGAGGAGAAGACCCTGTGAAGCAGTATAAGTTGTGGTAAGAGCACCAGCGTTCAGAGAACCGTGAACAGTACCTGCTGCACCGGCTTCTGACTGCATCTCCTCAACCTTAACGGTAGTGCCGAAAATGTTCTTGACACCCTGAGCAGACCACTGATCAACATAGTCTGCCATCGGGCTGGAAGGTGTGATCGGATAGATACCGGCAACTTCCGTGAAGGCATAAGAAACATATGCAGCGGCATTATTACCGTCCATTGTTTTCATTTTTCTTTTGATTGCCATAGGAATGACCTCCTAAAATAGTATTAAATTTAGGTTATAGGAATGTTTAACGGGACGAGCGTTAACCATGTATAACTACGGTATCTATTATATCACAAAACATATTTTTTGTAAACACCTTTTTTTGCTCTGTGATACAAAGTTATCAAGCGTATTTTGCGCAATTTGCCTATATTCCAATGAATTTGACAAACTTTTGGCAATTGGGAAAATGCTAATTTGTACAAGTGTCAGGATAAAAAAATAAGTATTGTAAAAATTGTTGTATAAGTTTGGGGTAAACTTGTGCATAATAACAAAAGTTGGCGATTATACTTGACGGAAAGTCGGAAATAAGGTATAATAACTACAGTGTTAAATAATCTTTAATTATTAACACTCGTTTTGTTGTCTCCTTTCTTTTGTTCTACACATATTTATTTTCATCTGTTTATCTAAAACAAGCAAGGTTTTTACCTTGCTTATTTTTTTGTCAGCGCAAACTGAGCCGGCTTGAGCGCTTGCCACGTTGTCGCTCGTAAACTCGCTCACTCTTTTCAAAGCAGTTAATTGTACTTCACCTTACGGCACTTTTATTGGCGGGCGGCTAAGGGATAACGGCTTGCGGGCGGATAATATCCGCCCCTACTACTCGCTGCTCTCTATTCAGTAATCACTATTTAATGACGGGCTGTCGAGGACGCCAGCCCCTACAGGGTTACGAAGTAATATATGAGCCCGTACAGCGTTGCGGCTGAGCAGCCGAAAAGTATTACGGGACCTGCAATAGTGAATATTTTTGCTCCTACGCCAAGTATGGGACCTTCTGATCTCGCCTCGACAGCGCAGGAGCTTATTGCGTTTGAAAAGCCTGTGATAGGTACGAGAGTTCCTGCGCCTGCGTGCTTTGCAAGCTTTTCGTACCAGCCGAGACCTGTGCACACAGAGCTGAGTCCCACAAGTATTATGGAGGTCCATGTGCCTGCTTCTGTGCGGTCGAGTCCGTAGGCTTGCAGCAATGAGAGTATTATCTCACCGAGAGCACATATGGCTCCGCCCACGATAAATGCAAAGGGGATATTTATTTTAGAATTGGACTTTGGCGAAGCCTGCCGCGTCATATCGCTGTAAAGCTCGGGTGTTATTTTCATAGTATCAACTCCTTTGCTTTATTATGTGTTGATGACCATGTAATATTCATAACTGTGTTCAAAGCCGTTTGGTGCGTTGTTTACAGCGCTTTTAGTTTCATATCATTTCTCTCTTCGGCATATACATTAATAAACGAAAGAGAAAGAGGTGATATGTTTGAAAACACAGCCAGAAGGGCGTGCGGTCATGCTCGGAAGGTATATTATCGAAAACAGGACTACTGTACGCGGTGCTGCTAAGAACTTCGGCATCTCAAAAAGCACAGTACATAAAGATGTAAGCGAAAGGCTGAAGCAGGAGGATCCTGAGCTGTACGAAAAAGTGAAGGACATACTCGAAATAAACAAGAAGGAAAGACATATCCGCGGAGGTCTGGCTACCAAGCGGAAATATGCCGAAATAGCCTGTCACAGGAAGAATAATATATACAGATAGAAAAAGCAGCATCTTTCGATGCTGCTTTATTACTTATATGCCTGCAAGTTTTTTGAACTTGATATAGAACTCGCTGACTGAGTTTCTTCCTGTCAGTGAAGTTTCGTCAACGTAAGCGCCGATGTACTTGCCGTCGCGGAATACATAATAATTTGTATCCTCGCCCTTGACAAGGTCTATCTTCATGGTCTTGCCGTCATTGAAGCTGTATTCGGCTGTCATGAACGGATCTTTGAGCTCAGGCTTTGCGTTAACGTCTGTGCCTGTGAATTTCAGTACTGATAATGCAGTGAAGAAGTTGTTGAAAGCAACGTAGTTCTCTGTGGGACCAAAGTCAACGTCCTTGCCGTTGTACTTGCACTTCATATTCGAGATATCGACCTCGCAGGTGTCGGTGTTGCCCATATAGCTGAACTTGAAACTGTTTACGTTGGTCGAACTTGCCGAAACATAATTGCGTACGATGTAATTATACGGGAGAGCCTGTGCGATGTCAAGGTCATCCTTGTAATAAAGCTCGACCTGTTCATCGTCTATAAGCACGAAGCAGTATGTGGGATCGTCTTCGTTTGCACTGATAAGAATGTGATGCTCGCTGCCGTCTTTTCCCTTAACGACTACATCGCCGTATGGCTTGTCAAAGCCGTATTTTGAAAGGTCGTCAAGCTTTTCGTCAAGCATTTCCTCTGCTTCGAGACGAACGAGGTTGTTGAGAGCGGCTGTTACGGCAGTCTGGTCAAGTTCAATATCGGAGTACTCCTTAGGGAGTGACCACATCTGAGTGTCTGTATCAAGTGTAAGGTCGCAGAGCACCTTGCCGTCCTTATAGGTGGTTATCTGCTTGATATCGTAAAGCGAATAGGGGACGATCATCTTGTCCTTGAGGAGAAGCCTGTCAAGCTTCAGCACACTTCCGTGCTTTGCGTCAACGGCATAGACATTCTTCTTGCCGTCAACGGTGACGTAGTAATATTCGCCTGTGGGGCTCTCGCTGCCTATGCATATGGTGTGTGTGCCCGAAGGATTTGTCAACTCTATCTTATCGGGAGCGTCAAGACCGTACATTGCGAGCTTTTCATCTGTTACAGCACCGTAATTGGTAGCGGCTTTGAGGTCTGAAAGATAAGTGCATACGAGCTGGCAGTAGTCCTGGTCAAGAGCAAACTCGTTATTGCTGAGAGTCCATACATCGTCGGTCTTTTCGGCGGTATATGACTCGCTGCCCTTTGAGAAAACTATCTTTGTAGGGCTGTAGGGGTCAAAATTGAAGAGCACATTTTCTGCAAGCTCTTCCTTTGCCTGCTGTTTTGTCTTGTCCTTGTGATCTTTTGCGGCAAGGTAAAATCCGATGGAAGCACCTGCCATGAGAACAAGGGCGATAAGCGCGATAATTATTTTTTTCATCAGGAATGTCTCCTTTTAAGCCATACAGCTACACCGATGATAGCGAGGAGAGCCGGGATAACGTAAACCAAGGCGATAACAGTTGTTGCTTCCTTGTTATCCTTAAAGGCAATGTGGTCGTAGGAGTTGAACTTGTTTCCTATACCGAACTGTATATCGCTGTCGTAGAGCCATGTGTTGCTGAAGGTAGCAAGCATATTGGTACCGCTTATGGAAGGCGCGATAACATCGCTGTCGATTATAGATGTTGTACCGAATACGATCATTTTGCCGCCTGTAGTCTTATTGTATGAATAGTAGCCGAAGTCAAGGTCCATTCCGCTGAGGAGATCATTTGCCTGCTGTGCGGTGATGTTGTCGCCGCCCATTGCCTTGCTGACTGTTGTGTAGTTGCCTGCATCCGATACGTTCTTTACAATAGATGAACGCTCTGTGTAAGCAGCGCCGGGGAAGCTGTCCTCGGGGATCTCGGTAAGGCTTCGTGTATTTGCGATACCTGCGACATATGCACCCTGACTGATAAGCTCGTTAAGGTCAGAGGTAATGTCCTGAGTGAATTCGTCGTTGTATCTTGAACCTGCGGGGTACTCAACACGGAAGTAATTCTCGACCTGCTTATCGTCTCTGTCGTGGAGCATATTAGCTGGCAGAGACTCGGTAACGTAGTTGTAATCGAGGATAAGTCCGAATTTTTCCATTACGTTCTCTATGTTGTAGAAGCGTCCCTTTGTGTCGCATGGGTCGATGAGGAAGGAAAGTGAACCGCCGTTGTCTGCGTACTCGTTGAGGAGATCCTTTTCCTTGTCTGTGATATCCTTCTGAGGACCTGCAAGATAGATTATCTTTGCGTTGTCTGGGATAACGCCTGCCTTGTCGAGGTCAAGCTCCTGAACATCGTAGTCCTTGGATTTGAGCTGGTTTGCGTATATTGAGAAGTTGTCGTTTATAGACTTTTCTCCGTGACCTGTAAGGAAATATATTGTAGGGAGAGAACCGCTTGAGCAAATGGAGATAGCTGCTGCAAGGAGCTCTTCGCCTGCGTACTGCTTTTCGCCCTTTGAGGACTTCTGGAATACCTTTGAGGCGCTTATCTTCTTTGTAACGTTGTTGCACTTTACAAAGATATCACATTCCTTTGTACCGAGATTGCCCTCGGGGTCAAGGCTGCTTGCGAGTGAAGCATTTTCATTTGGGTCGAAGCAGGTGAGTTTGATATTGTCATACTCGTCAAGCTGAGTGAGAGTATGATAAAGGGGAAGAAATTCCGAGGCTTCGGCTTCATGGAAGTATGCAAGCTTTGAGAGATAGTAGATATCTATATGCTTGTCGGAATTGTCAGCGATGAGCTGCTTTGTCTTGTCGCTGAGGGTGTACTTCTTTGAAGGTGTCATATCATAGCCTTTGTCGTAAAAGCTTACGATAAGGTTTATCGGTATGAATACAACAAGTACAAGTATTGCCATTATGAAGGCTATGGTATTGGTAAAGTTCTTTTTCTTCTTCATATCAGCTTACCCCCTGTTCCAACGTCTTTTCTCGATGGAGATGTATGTCCATGCGAGGAAAACTATTATTACAGAGCCGAAGAATACCATGTCGGAAAGACGAATGAAGCCCTCAGAGAAGTATGCAAATCTTGGCTGTGCTGCGAATGCGTATATTACCGACTGTATCTTTGGGTACTGTGCGATAAAAGGTGTGTTTGAAAAGTCGTCAACGAAGAGAAGCACGAACATTATGATCTCGTCAATGATGAATGCCAGCAGGAGAGACTCGGTAAGCGATGATATGAACATACCGACTGCGATATACATGGTTCCCCAGAAGAAGATACCTATGTATGCACAAATGAGCTGGCTTACGATGACCTCTCCCTTCATTGCTGTGAGGATAGGGAAGAAGGCTGTTCCGAGAAGCATGAAAATGTAAACGGTAACGTTTGCGAAGAACTTTGCCATTACTATTTTAAATACGCTGACAGGTGATGTCATCAGCAGTACCTCTGTACCGTTCTTGCGTTCCTCGGCAAAGGTCCTGATAGTCAGGATAGGTATAAGGAATATGAAATAGATGATTACGGAATAGAACATCTCCGTGAAAGAGAATGCCCATGTGTTGGTTCCCTCCAGATTGGATATACCGATCGAAAAGCTGAGAGAGAACAGCAGCATGAAGAGTGCTGCAAAAGCGTAAGCGAAAGGAGTGTAGAAGAATGATTGCAGCTCCTTCTTATAAATAGGAAACATCTTACTCTTCCTCCTTTGTTTCAGTAGTTTCAGTAGTTTCAGCAGTTTTTTCAGACTCGTCGGGCATCTCGTCGAGAAGCTCCTGAAGTCCGTTTTTCTTTGCGGGGCGGTTGATAAGCTCGATGAATACGTTTTCGAGATTAGGCTTGTCCGTAAACATTTCAAGTATGCTTATGCCGTTTTTGAGACAGTCGGACATGATAGCGTCTCTGACAGCGTCGGAGTCACCTTCAAGATCAACAGTGAAGGAGAAGATGCTGCTGCCCTCGTCCTCGATCTTTTTTATTTCCTTTACGCCCTTGGTCATACCTATTATAGAAGCAGCCAGATCCTTGTCGCCCTTGACTTTGATGTGGAGAACAAGAGATGTAGCGAATGACTTCTCAAGGTTTTCAATGGTGTCGATAGCTCTTATGTCACCCTTATTGATGATTATTACCCTGTCACATACAGCACTTACCTCGCTGAGGATATGTGAGCTGAAAATGACGGAGTGCTCTTTTTTCAGGTCCTTGATTATGGCACGCACCTCTGCCACCTGATTAGGGTCGAGACCAACGGTAGGCTCGTCAAGGATAAGAAACTTGGGATTGCCGAGAAGTGCCTGAGCAAATCCCACGCGCTGCTTATAACCCTTTGAAAGGTTGCGGATAAGCTTTCCCGAAACGTCCTTGATTTTAAGAAGTCCCATAACGCGCTCGATCTCGCTCTTGCGCTCACCGCGGGGGACTCTTTTCAGACCTGCACAGAAGGAGAGATACTCTTTTACCTTCATATCGGGGTAAACAGGAGGTATCTCGGGGAGATATCCGATATTCCGCTTTGCCTTTACGGGATCTTTGGTTATGTCTGCACCATAGATAGTCACGGTTCCGTCCGACATGGGCAGATAACCTGCGATCATGTTCATGGTTGTTGATTTTCCCGCGCCGTTGGGTCCGAGAAAACCGAGGATCTCATTATCATTTATTGTAAAGCTTATATGATTTACAGCACGGTTGCTGCCGTAATACTTCGTAAGATTTTCAATATTAATCATGAGCTGCTCCTTTCCGATCAATAAATCAATTTTATCAAAAAAACAGGTGCTATTATCTCATCATAGCATACTGCTATATTATCGCAGAATAATATTAACACAAGATGAATAAAATATGAATAAAATGTTAATTCAAGGCGCTGTTACGTATTTGCGCGGTTGCTCTGCAAGTAAAGTGACAGGTAAATCTTATAGCGAAAGTGTGAGGATTTTGTGAGAGTTTATTGTGGGTAAGATGAATGTTGAAAGAGATTGTTTTAAAATATGATTTATTAATAATTAGTTAGCATATCCGATTTTTAGCTCTTTTCAGCGGTAGACAAATTGTACAAAAAAGCTTTTAGCTTTGTGTGCATTGCACCAAAAATGACTTTGCTCAAATGTGAAAACGATGTAAACTGTTGACACAAACTAAATTGTAGAATATAATTATCTTGAAAATAGTTTGAGAATTGTGTGTAGTCTGCGTGAAAATACACACAGTGTACGAAGTATTTTCGTATGCACCCCCGAAAGTGCGAACCTTAGGGGGGTAAAATCCATTTTTAACCACTATATTATTACGAGAGGGGTAAAAACAAATGATAAGCAAAAAGAATAAGGCTCTCGCAGCTGGCATTCTTGCAGCTGCAATGTCCGCAACAGCAGTTCTTCCTTCAATTGCTTCAGCTGCTGAGATTTCAAGCTATGCAAAGGAAACTACTTATGCTGAGATGTTCTCGTCACTTTATGAAGACGTTGTAACAAACGGTATAGAGAACGGCTACCTTAGCAAACAGACAAATGGTTCTGGATTCGGTATTCCTTATCATTCAGTAGAAACATTCATCGTTGAGGCTCCTGACTACGGTCACGAGACAACATCAGAAGCTATGTCATACATCGTATGGATGGCTGCTATGCACGATGTTCTTGCTGAAAAGAATGTTATCAGCGGTTCTAAGGGCGACCTGAAGAAGGCTTGGAACACAATGGAGGCTATGATCCCTGGTTGGTCAAAGGCTCACGGCAGATCTGATATCGATTACGGTTCATTCTGGGAGCAGACAAAGGTAGAGGCTGACTCATCAGAAGAGTGCGATCAGCCAAGTGACTACCCTGCAAAGCAGGAAGGCGGTAAGGCTGCTAACCCACTTTATGAGACATTCAAGTCTGCTTACAGCAGTGACGAAGGTTACTACCTCATGAACTGGCTCGCTGACGTTGATGACTGGTATGGATTCAGCAAGGGCACAGACGGCGAGGGCAAGTTCACATTTATCAATACATTCCAGAGAGGCGAACAGGAGTCTTGTTTCGAGACAGTTCCTGCTCCTTGTCTTGAAGAACTCCTTTGGGGTATGGAAAGCAAGGATAAGGATAACGGTAACGGTATCAAGGCTATCTTCAATGGTAAGGACAAGGTTCCTTCACAGTACTCATTCACAAACGCTCCTGACGCTGAGGATCGTTGTATCCACGCTGTATACTTTGCAAACCAGTACAACGCAGGTGATTCTTCTGTATCTGCTCTCGCAGGTAAGATGGGTGACCAGTGCCGTAACGATATGTTTGATAAGTACTACAAGAAGATCGACGAAAAGACAAGACTCACAAGCTCAGCTGAGTCTGGCAACGGCGGTCAGCACTACCTCATGGGCTGGTATACTGCTTGGGGCGGAGCTCTCAAGGCAAGCTACGGCAACTACGGCTGGGCTTGGCAGATCGGCTGCTCACACTCACATCAGTTCTATCAGAACCCACTTGCTGCTTATGGTCTTCTCTATGATTCATCTATCAACAGTGGTATGAAGGCTAAGGGCGCTACAGATGACTATACAGAGTCTCTCAAGAGACAGATCGAAATGTATCAGTGGCTCCAGTCTGTTGACGGTCCTTTCGCTGGTGGTTGTACAAACAGCTGGAGAGGTCGTTACGAGGAATATCCTTCAGGCCATGCTACATTCTATAAGATGGCTTACGTTCCACATCCTGTATACGCTGACCCAGGTTCAAACCACTGGATCGGTAACCAGGTATGGTCAACACAGCGTCTTGCCGAGCTTTACTACTATGTAGTAACAAACGGCGACAAGTCCAACCAGACATACGGTGGTCTTGACCTCGAGACAGCTCTCGACAAGCTCCTCACAAGATGGGTTGGCTGGTTCGAGAAGAATACACAGTTCGACTATGTAGACGATGCCGGCAATACTCATACATATGCTATCCCATCAACTCTTGACTGGGGTTCAAAGGATACAGACTATTCTTGCACACCTGATACATGGACAGGTACATACGATGAGAACGGTAACCAGAAGCTTACTTGTAAGATCGGCGGTTACGGTCAGGGAGACGTGGGATGCGTATCCTCACTCTGTAACACACTTATGTACTATGCTAAGGCTAAGAATGTTGATCCTGAGTATGCATCAAAGGAAGGTACAACTGTTGAGCAGAAGGCTCTCTATCTTGCTAACAGACTCCTTACAGCTCAGTATCAGGAAGGCCGTGACGAGATCGGTATCACATTTACTGACTCTAACCCAAGCCTCAAGAGAGTATACGAAGAGAAGGTATATATTCCTGATTACTACAAGGGAACAATGCCTGATGGTTCTAAGCTTGAGCCAAACGCTACATTCTCATCAATCCGTAAGAGCTACGAGAAGGATAAGATGTGGCAGGAGTGCAAGAAGTACTACGATGGCGAAGGCGAAGATAACAATGGCGACGGCACAGTTGATTGTGGCGACTACCAGTTCCGGTATCACAGATTCTGGCACGCTGGTGACGCTGTAGTTGCTTACGGTACAATGGCACTTCTCTATCCTGAGGTTAAGCCACTTGTTTCAACTACACAGCCTGTTGAGACAACAACTACAACAACAACTGTTACAACTACATCAGTTGTAACTACAGCTCCTAATGTTACACCTACTGTAACAGTTTGGGGTGACGCTAACTGCGACGGCGATGTAGATATGTCCGATATCGTTCTTATCATGCAGAGCCTTGCTAACCCGAACAAGTACGGTGAGGGCGGCTCAGACAAGTCTGCTATCACAGCACAGGGTAAGGCTAACGCTGACGTTGATACATCAAGCAAGGGTATCACAACTCAGGATGCAGTTCGTATTCAGAACTTCCTCCTCAACAAGATCACATCACTTGATCCTACTAAGTAATTATTACTTAGAGATAAGATGTTTAAAGCTGCACGGTTTTCCGTGCAGCTTTTTATTTTCGGATACTATTCTGCTCTCCCAATATTTTCCGAAAAAAGCTTGCATTTTACTGTAAATAATGATATAATATTATAATAGCATTTTTATGCGAAAAAATATTCCTAAGAAAGCAGGCGATAGGGTGCTTAGAAGTATGACAGGCTACGGAAGAGCGCAGCAGATACTTAATGGACGCGATATCCTTGTGGAGATCCGTTCAGTTAACCATAGATATTATGAATATTCGTCAAGAGTTCCCAGAACCTACAGCTATATAGATGAAAAGCTGAAGGCTCTGCTCAAAACAAGCATTTCACGCGGCAAGGTTGAAGTATCCGTAACTATCAACAATATCGAAGGCAAAGATACCGAGATCGCTATAAACAAGGGCGCGGCTGAGGGCTATGTCAACGCACTCAGAAGCATTGCAGATGAGCTTGGCGTAGAGGACGATATCACACTCTCAAAGCTTATTAAGCTCCCTGATATATTCAATATACAGAAAACTCCCGACGACGAGGAACAGGTATGGGGAGATGTTTCAAAGGTAGCCTCAGAGGCTATAGGCAAATTCGTAGAAATGCGCCAGACTGAGGGCGAACGCCTTAAAGCCGATATTATCGAAAAGGCTGAGGGCATACTTAAAATGGTCTCAAAGGTGGAGGAGCTTTCACCGCAGACTGTTGAAAATTACAGAAACAGACTTTACAAGAAGCTCAGCGAAGTCCTTGAAGGCAAGGACATAGATGAACAGAGAGTCCTTACGGAAGCAGCTGTTTTCGCTGAGAAGATAGCCGTTGACGAAGAAACTGTAAGACTCCGCAGCCATATCTCACAGCTTGAGAATATGGTGTCGGGCGATGACGCAGTGGGCAGAAAGCTTGATTTCATCGTGCAGGAAATGAACCGCGAGGTAAATACTATCGGTTCCAAGGCTCAGGATCTTAATATCACAAAGGTCGTAGTCGATATGAAGGCTGAGATCGAGAAGATACGCGAGCAGATCCAGAATGTAGAGTAATACCATGAAGCTTATAAATATAGGTTATGGAAATATGGTGTCAGCTGACAGGATAGTTACTATCGTAAGTCCCGAGTCAGCCCCCATAAAACGCCTTATACAGGAGGCACGCGACGACGGCAGAGCTGTTGACGCGACCTACGGAAGAAAAACAAGAGCCGTAATGATAATGGACAGCGGTCATATTATCCTTTCATCACTCATTACTGAAACTCTTGCTGCAAGAATAAACGGTTCAGGAGGAACTGACGACGATGAATAAAGGCAGACTTATTGTATTTTCCGCTCCCTCGGGCTGCGGAAAGGGTACAATGCTGGAGGAGATACTGAAGGACGAGCGTTTCGCAGTATCTGTTTCGGCGACTACAAGAGCTCCGCGAGAGGGTGAAAAGGACGGTGTGAATTATCACTTCCTTACCCGTGAGGACTTTGAACAGCGTATTGCTGACGGAAAGTTCATCGAACACGCCGAGTATTGTCAGAACCTTTACGGAACTCTTTCCAGCGAGGTTGACGGCAGACTCGAAAAGGGACTCAATGTTATTCTCGAAATAGAGCCTCAGGGCGCAATGAAGATACGCGAAAAGCGTCCCGACGCACTGTTTATATTCATAGTTCCGCCTTCAATAGGGGAGCTTCGCCGCCGTCTGAAAAAGCGCGGCACAGAGACCGATGAGGTCATAGAGGAACGTATTTCAAAGGCTGCGTGGGAGATCTCACAGGCTGAAAAATACGATTACATCATTGTCAACGACGCCCTTGAGGACGCTGTAAGCGACTTCTTTGCGGTCATACGCGGAGAACAGCTTAAAAAGGAGTTTTCGGGCGATATTATAGAAGAGGTGCTTAAAAATGCTTAGACCGGCAGTAAATCAGATCATCACAAAGAATGAGAGCTGTTATTCGCTCGTTATCGCTGTTGCAAAGCGTGCAAGACAGATCTCGGAGGAGCTTTACGAGAACGGCGAGACTCTTGAGGAGAAGCCTGTAAAGACAGCTGTTGAGGAGCTTGCAAGCGGAAAGTGCAAGATAGTAAGCACTATTCCTCAGAACAACGAGTAATGCCCCTTATTGCGGAGACCGCAGTCAGCGGAACAGCCTATTCCTTTGATATGCTGTTCAGCTATGCTGTTCCCGATAAGCTGAGAGAGAGCATCGCCTGCGGATGCAGGGTGCTTGTGCCTTTCGGCAAGGGGAACAAACGCAGGATAGGAGTGGTGATGAAGCTTACCGAGGGCGAAAAAAAGGGGCTTAAATCCCTTGTGTCACTTGTGGACGATGAGCCTGTTATCTCGGAGGAGCTTCTCAGACTTGCCCTGTATGTGAGAGAGCATACATTCTGCACCTATTTTGATGCGGTAAAAGCTATGCTCCCGCCTGCAATGAGCGTGAGCGCGAAAGAAACGTTCAGGCTTGTTAAGAATTTCACGGATATATCTTCTCTCAGTCCCGAGGCTGCAAATCTGCTGGAAATACTTTCGGGTACGGCAGGCAGTAAAGAGCTGAATGAACTGATAGAGAAGCATATAATAGATAAGGGCAGACATCTTCCCGACGAGCTTTGCGATGCAGGTGCTCTGGACTCGGACAACGTTTTCAGGCAGGCTGTAGGGGACGCGGCTGTGAGAATGGTGCGTCTGTCAGAAAAGTATATGAGTGCTCCCGAGAGCTTTGAGCTTACGCCAAAGCAGAAAAAGGTTGCGGATTTCCTCAGTGAATTCGGATCTGCTGCGGTAAGAGAGGCTGCGTATATGTGCGGAGTCACCGAAGCGGTAGTGAAGCGTCTTTGCGCAAACGGAGCAGCCGAGGAGTACGAAGCAGAAGTGCTGAGAAGGGTCGAGGGCGATGCGGAGGAGAAAAGAAGTCCGCAGGATATCGTCCTTTCAGACGAACAGCAGAGAGCACACGATGCTGTGCTTGCTCAGCTTTTCGAGAGAAAACCTGCGGTGTTCCTGCTTCACGGCGTAACGGGAAGCGGTAAGACATCGGTCTTTGAAAAGCTCATAGACGACACTGTAAAAATGGGAAGGCAGGCAATGCTGCTCATTCCCGAAATAGGTCTTACGCCGCAGATACTGAAGCGATTTCGGTCGCTTTTCGGTGAGAGAGTAGCTGTTATACACAGCGGACTTTCACTTGGTCAGAGACTTGACGAGTACAAGAGAATAAAAAGGGGCGACGCGGATATCGTAATTGGTACGAGAAGCGCGGTTTTTGCTCCGCTGAATAATATCGGACTCATTATAACAGATGAGGAGGGCGAGCGCTCCTATAAATCGGACAGCTCTCCCAGATATATGACACATGATATCGCCAAGCAGCGATGTGCATATCATAACTGTGTACTTCTGCTTGCTTCGGCTACGCCTTCTATCGAGAGCTATTACCTCGCCGAAAGGGGAGCGTACAGGCTTCTTGAAATGAAGGAAAGGTACGGCAATGCACCGCTTCCCGAGGTGAGTATAATTGATATGAACCTTGAGCGCGAGGCAGGCAACCGCACGGAATTCAGCCGCAGACTTGCGGAGGAGATAAGCCTTAACCTTAAAAACGGCGAGCAGTCCATACTGCTTCTGAACAGGCGCGGCTATCACACTATCATAAGCTGCTGCGACTGCTATCAGCCGCTGTATTGCCCGAATTGCTCGGTGCCGCTGACCTACCACAAGAAAAACAACAAGCTGATGTGCCACTACTGCGGCTATGTCAGCGACCCTGTTGAGGAGTGTCCTTCCTGCGGCTCGAAGCATCTTAAAAACATGGGCTTCGGTACGCAGAAGCTTGAAGAGGAGCTTTCCACATTCTTCCCGAGTGCCCGTATCCTTCGTATGGACGCTGATACCACGTTTTCGAGGTATTCCTATGAGAAGAGCTTCAAGGACTTCCGCGAGGGTAAATACGACATAATGATAGGTACTCAGATGATAGGCAAGGGACTGGATTTTCCCGATGTTACGCTAGTAGGTGTACTTTCGGTGGATAAGGCTCTCTATGCAGGGGATTTCCGAAGCTATGAGCGTACCTTCTCCCTTATCACTCAGGTGGTGGGACGAGGCGGACGCGGCGAGCGAAAGGGCAGAGCCATATTGCAGACCTTCATTCCCGAGCACTACATTATGAATCTTGCGGCTGCGCAGGACTATAAGGGCTTCTACAATGAAGAAATAGCCATACGCCGCGCAATGATATTTCCGCCGCTGTGCGATATGTGCATTTTCTGCTTTGCAGGCGGAGAGGACTTTACAGTAAAAGTCGGTGCAGACGCTGTTCTGAGACTTATGAACCATAAGCTCAGGGAGCTTCAGCCGAAAACACCCGTGCGTGTGCTTGGACCCGTAAGATGCTCATATGGCAGGATAAACGGCAAGTACCGCTACAGGATAATAATGAAATGCAAGAACAACGCCGAAATGAGGGGATATATCAGTGATATCCTTACAGAGTCGGCAAAGCTGAAAGAGATGAAAGGTATAGCCCTTTACGCCGATATGAACGGCGATGTGGGCGTATGAGAGAAAAGGATAGGATAAAATGGCACTTAGAAGAATTTTAACCGATAAGGACGAAGTGCTCCACAAGGTATGCAAGCCTGTGGAGAAGTTTGACGAAAAGCTTGCACAGCTTCTCGATGATATGCACGAGACTCTCAACAAAGCCGAGGGCGTTGGTCTGGCTGCTCCGCAGATAGGCTTATGCCGCAGAATATTCATCATGCATCTTGATGAAAACGACATCGTGGAGGCTATCAATCCCGAGGTCACCAAAAAAGAAGGCAAGCAGCGTGTGCAGGAGGGCTGCCTTTCCTGCCCGAATGTATGGGGCTATGTAACAAGACCCATGAGCTGCCACCTTAAAGCTCAGGACAGGAACGGAAACTGGTTCGAGCGTGATTTCACAGAGCTTGGCGCACAGTGTACCTGCCATGAGAACGACCATCTTGACGGTCATATATTTACAGAAATAGTCGAAGAATTCTTTGTACCAGAGGAGCCGAAAAAATGAAAATAGTATTTATGGGAACACCTGATTTTGCTGTGCCGTGCCTGCGTACTCTTGCAGAGAGCGGACACGAGATAGCAGCAGTGTTCACTCAGCCTGATAAACCTAAGGGAAGAGGATATAAGCTCATACCTACGCCTGTAAAGGCTGCTGCACAGGAGTACGATATACCTGTATACCAGCCGCTTTCACTGAGAAAGGGCGAGGACGCAGAGGAGGCTATGAAGACATTACGTGAGATAGCTCCCGAGCTTATAGTAGTTACCGCCTACGGACAGATACTTCCGAAGGAGGTACTGGAACTCCCGAAGCATGGCTGTGTGAATATACACGCTTCACTTCTGCCGAAATACAGGGGCGCAGCTCCTATCAACTGGGTAATACTCAACGGCGAGAAGGAAACAGGTGTTACTTCCATGCAGATGAGCGAGGGGCTTGATACAGGCGATATGCTCATCAAGAAAAGCACCGAGATAGGCGCAAACGAGACCTATGAGGAGCTTTACGCAAGACTTTCCGACATGGGCGGCGAGGTCCTTGCAGAAACTTTAAAAGCTATCGAAAGCGGCGACCTTCACCCCGAGGTGCAGGACGATAGCCTTAGCTGCTATTCGCCTATGATACGCAAGGAAATGAGTGCGCTTGACTTTTCAAAGCCTGCTGCGGATATACACAATACTATCCGCGGTGTTACGGGATTTGCAATGCTTGAAGGCAAGCGTCTGAAGGTATTCAGATCAGAGCTTTCCGATAAAAAGTACCCCAATGCTGAAAACGGTGCTATCGTCGACACAAAGAGCTTTGCAGTAAAGTGCGGCGACGGCGGTGCGGTAATATTCCGCGAGGTCCAGCCTGAGGGCAAAAAACGTATGAACACAGAAGACTTCCTCAGAGGCAAAAAGCTTACAGAGGGAGAGCTTCTCGGATAAGGAGGAAATTATGGATATCTTATTGATTTTAATAATGATTCTGCTGCCTATCATCGCGCAGATAAACGTTAAGCTCACATTCAACAAGTACAGCAAGGTCGGAAATTCAAGAGGTCTTACTGCTGATGAAGTTGCAAGAAAAATACTCGATGCAAACGGTCTTTCTCATGTAAGTATCGAGCATATCAGCGGCGAGCTCAGCGACCACTACGACCCGAGAGCAAACGTAGTAAGACTTTCAGACTCTTGCTACGGCAAGACTTCTGTTGCTGCTATCGGCGTAGCTGCACACGAGTGCGGTCATGCCTGTCAGCACGCTGAGAACTACACTCCTATCGTAATAAGAAGCAAGATAGTTCCTTTAACAAATATCTGCTCACGTTTATGGTATTTTGTGCTTATTATCGGCTGCTTACTCGCACAGATGACTATCGGTACAACTCTTATATATGTATCTATCGCTATGTTTGCAGCAGTTGTACTTTTCCAGATAGTAACTCTTCCATGTGAGTTCGACGCAAGCAACAGAGCATTAAAGACACTTGAACAGGATAATATCCTTGAGATGCAGGAGGTACCTCAGGCTAAGAAGGTGCTCACAGCAGCAGCTCTCACATATGTTGCAGCTCTCGTATCATCTATCATTCAGCTTCTCAGACTCCTTGCATCTGTCAGAAGAAGATAATGACAGACCCCAGATACCTTGCGGTAAAGCTCCTTGACAAGACCTTTTCGGGCGGAAGCTATTCAAACCTCCAGCTTGACAGCGGTCTTAAAGCCTCTGACCTTGACGACAGGGGAAAGAAGCTTTGCTCTGCTATCTATTATGGAGTCATAGAGCGCAAGCTGACTCTTGACCATATCATCGGCGGACTCAGTTCACGTCCCGTTGCAAAGCTTGACAGCATTATCCTCAATATACTGCGCTGCGGTATCTATCAGATAATGTATATGGACAGCGTTCCCGATAACGCAGCCGTAAACGAAAGCGTAGCACTTGCGAAGAAATTCCGCAAGACAAGTGCTTCGGGCATGGTAAACGCTGTTCTGCGCAATTTTATAAGGGGCGGCAAGGAGATAAAGCTTCCGAAAAAAGCTATTGAAGCCATGTCCGTGAAGTATTCCGCACCTGTACCGCTGGTGAAAAGTCTCACAGATGACTACGGTGCAGATAGGGCGGAGAAATTTCTTGCAAATTCTCTTGAAAAGAGTGTCACATATCTGCGCAGAAATGCGTTATTATGTAATGAGGAAGAATTTCACGGAGCACTCGGCAATATTAAAGCCGAAAGGCTGAGAGAATATTGTTACACGGCTGAAAACGGCGACCTTACCGCTACAGAGGCTTTTAAAAAGGGATATTTCCATGTTCAGGGACTTGCCTCACAGCTTTGCTGCGAAACACTTGCTCCTGACGAGCAGGACAGAGTCCTTGATATATGCGCAGCTCCGGGCGGCAAGACCTTTACAATGGCGGAGCTTATGAACGGCAAGGGCGAGATATACGCCTTTGACCTTCACGAAAAACGTGCCGAGCTCATACGCAAGGGCGCGGAAAGACTCCGACTCACCAATATCAAAGCGGCAGCAGGGGACGCAACTGTATTCAACTCCGACCTGCCGAAATTCACTAAGATACTCTGCGATGTCCCGTGTTCGGGACTGGGAGTCATCGGCAGCAAGCCCGAGATAAAGTACAAGGATATCTCAGACTTTGCGGGGCTCCCCGATATACAATATAAAATAGTGTGCAATGCGCTCAACTATCTGGAGAAGGGCGGTACTCTCGTCTACTCCACCTGTACGGTGCGCAGAGCCGAAAACGAGGAGGTCTGCGAAAGACTTCTCCGCGAACACCCCGAGCTTGAAGCAGTTGAGCTTCCCGAGCTTATGGGAGAGAGTTTCGGCACTATGGCAACACTTATGCCGCCGAAATTCGGCAGCGGCTTCTTTATAGCAAAATTCAGAAAAAAGTAAGGTGATAAATTGGAAAAAATCGATATTCTCAGTCTTGATCTTGACGAGCTTGCGGAAATACTGACAAGTATCGGCGAGAAGAAATTCCGTGCGAAGCAGATATTTCAGTGGCTGCACGTGAAAAGAGTCCTTGATTTCGACAAAATGACTGATATATCTGTCCAATTACGCCGCAGCTTGAACGAAATTTTTTGTATAAATGGACTATTTGTGCAGAAAAGGCTTGAATCTGCTATAGATAATACGGTAAAATATCTTTATAGGCTTTCTGACGGCAATTTTGTCGAGACTGTTCTCATGGAATACAGCTATGGTTACAGTATCTGCGTGTCAACTCAGGTGGGCTGTAAAATGGGGTGCAACTTCTGCGCTTCGACTATAGCAGGCTATGTCAGAAGTCTTACTGCCTCGGAGATTTTAATGCAGATCTACGAGGCTGAACGTGATTCAGGCAAGCGTGTCTCGGGAGTGGTGCTCATGGGCATCGGCGAACCCCTTGACAACTTCGACAACGTTATGAAGTTCCTGCGTCTGCTGTCCCATAAGGACGGCAATGATATGAGCCTTCGTCACGTTTCACTTTCTACCTGCGGCATAGTGCCGCGGATATATGAGCTGGCGGATATGAAGCTTCAGCTTACTCTTTCGGTATCCCTTCACTGTGCGGATAACGAGGGGCGAAGCGAGATAATGCCCGTCAACAGAAAGTACGATCTTCCGAGCCTTATTGAGGCTTGCAGATATTATATCGACAAGACGGGACGGCGTGTCACATTTGAGTATGCCGTTATCGACGACGTTAATTCCTCGCCCGCAGATGCCGACAAGCTGGCAAAGCTGCTGAGAGGAATGAACTGCCATGTAAACCTTATTCCCGTCAATAAGGTAAGGGAACGAAATTATCATACAGCCCGCTCAGGCGTTGCGGAATTCGCAAAGCAGCTTGGCAGGCGGGGGATAAACGCTACCGTAAGAAGAACTCTCGGCAGCGATATCGAAGCAGCGTGCGGTCAGCTCAGGCGTGACGCTGCACAGCAGAATACAAAGAATGGGGGTGCGGATACTTGAGATTTCGCTTTGGCACGGATATCGGTCTCATGCGCGAGGAAAATCAGGACGCTGTGAGATGCGAATATTTCGGCCATAATGTTCTTGCCGTGGTATGTGACGGTATGGGAGGCGAGCGAGCAGGCAAGGAAGCCAGCGAGCTTGCAATAGAAGAATTCTTCCAGCGTTTTTCGGCAGATTACAAAGAGAGTCTGAGTGATGAAGAGATCCGCAAGCTCCTTATCTCCTCGATCTCGGCAGCAAATTCCGTGATATATACACGGGCACGGTTCGATTTCAAGAATTTCGGCATGGGAACGACCTGTGTGGCTGCCTTTGTCAACAAGAAAACAGCCTTCATAGCCAACGTCGGTGACAGCAGAGCGTATCTTATAACGGATACGGGGCTCGTAAGGGTCACAACAGATCATAACGTAGCCGCTCTCCTTTTTGAACAGGGAAAGATCACCGAGGAGGAAATGGAGGTACACCCTCAGAAGCATATGCTTGTAAGAGCGGTCGGCGTAGAAAAGACAGTGCTGACCGATACCTTCATGCTTGATTATGAGGATAAGATCAGCCTGCTGCTTTGCTCGGACGGACTTTCGGGATATTGCAGCGACGATGAGATATACAGCGTCATACTAAACTCTGATTTTGATGATGTTGCAGACGAACTTATTAAATTAGCTCTCGCAAAGGGCGGCCGCGATAACGTAACAGTTGCGGTAATTTCTGACTAACGCAGGAGGAAAGGAAATGGATAAAAACATTGGCAAAAAGCTCGACGGAAGATACGAGATAACCGAGCTTATCGGCGTCGGAGGTATGGCTGAGGTATACAAGGGCGTTGATGTTATCGACAACAAAACGGTAGCAATAAAGATACTGAAAAAGGAATTTGCAGAGAATGAGGAATTCCTGCGCCGCTTCAGAAACGAATCTAAAGCGATAGCAGTCCTTTCTCACCCTAACATCGTAAAGATATACGATGTAGGCTTTTCTGAAAAGATACAGTATATCGTAATGGAGTATATCGACGGTATCACACTTAAAGAGTATATCGAGGAGGAAAGAGTCCTTTCATGGAAGGATACTGTTCATTTCGTTATACAGATACTCCGTGCTCTCCAGCACGCTCACGACAAGGGTATAGTCCACCGCGATATCAAGCCTCAGAACATTATGATGTTCACAGACGGCACTATAAAGGTCATGGACTTCGGTATTGCAAAGTTTGCCCGTGAAGAGGGCAAGACAGCAACCGATCAGGCTATCGGAAGCGTTCACTACATCAGCCCCGAGCAGGCAAGCGGAAACGTTACAGACGCTAAGAGCGATATCTACTCTGTAGGCGCAATGATGTACGAGATGCTCACAGGCAGAAAGCCATTCGACAGCGATAACCCTGTTGCTATCGCAGTTATGCATATGCACGATATCCCTGAGCGTCCGAGACAGATAAATCCCGATATCCCAGATGGTCTTGAGGAGATCGTCCTCAGAGCTATGGAAAAGGCTCCTGATGACAGATACCAGACAACTGCCGAGATGATAAGCGATATCGAAGCATTCAAGGCAGATCCTCACATCACCTTCGGCTATTACACCGAGGAGGGTGATGAAGGCGAACAGGATATTCTCGATAACTCTGTTGAGAATGATATCCAGACAGAGAGCAGACAGGAGGTAGCAAGTGCCTACGCTGCAAAGACTGCATCTTCATCAGCAGGAGCACCTGCCTATGCGGGAGCAGCTGCTGCAATGTCAGCAGGCGGCGGAAGCGGTACTTCCGTTTCACAGAGATATAATGACGCATACACCAATAACTATAACAATAACGGCGGCTATGACGATGATGAGGACGACGACGAGGAGGAAGAGCGTTCTTCACTGGTAGTTCCTGTTCTTACAGCTGTAGTAGTCGTAGTTATCATCGTTGCGGTATTCTTCGTAGTTACAATGCTCGGCAACCTTCTCAAGGGCAACTCCCTGAAGGGCGGCAACAAGATGCCTGAGCTCTACGGTATGGACTACTATCAGGCAGAGCAGAAATGGGGCAACAGCATCAAGTTCCAGATCGAGGACTCTGAGTACAACGAAGCAGACGAAAACTGCATCATCAAGCAGAGTATCGAAGCAGGCTCAGTATTCAAGAAGGGCGATGTCTGCAAGGTAACTATCAGTAAGGGTATGGAGACAGTAGACGTTCCTCACGTTGCAGGAATAAATGCTGACCTTGCAAAGCTCCAGCTCAAGGACAGAGGTCTCGAATGTAAGATAATCAAGCGTTCGGACGGAAAAGTAAATCCAAACTATGTAATCAAATCCGAGCCGGAAGAGGGCACGGAGGTATATAAGGGCTCAACAGTTGTTCTCTACGTAAGTATGGGCGCAAATGCAGAGCAGTTCGAGCTTGAGGACTACACACACATGAGCATTGATGACGCTGTTATCAAGGCAGGCTACAAGAATCTCAAGGTAGAGACTATCTCAGAGCCTTCCTACGAGAAAAAGGATATAGTATTCAAGCAGGAGCCTGAAAAGGGCACAAAGGTAGAGGGCGGTTCTACAATTACTCTCTATGTCAGCGACGGTACTATCCCTGACGGTAAGGTAACTATTGATATCGGACTTCCTTCCGACGCAGAGGGAAGATTCAGCATCGACTTTATCCTCACAGATGAAAAGGGACACTCAAAGGCTGAGACAACAGGTCTTATCATCTGTCCAGGTATGTCAACAGCGTCTGCATCTATCGACGGTTCAGGCAAGGGCGTAGAGGTAAGAGCATTCCTTTACAATATGACAACTCAGCAGAAGGCACCTCTCGGAACCTACAAATTCGACTTCTCGACTAATTCCTATTCGACAGTATCAGAGGACGTATGGGGCGCATTCAATTCAGTAGGCGGCTTCAAGCCAGCCGAGACAGAGCCTCCGACGGAAGCTCCTAAGCCAACTGAACATCAGCAGCAGCCTACAGAGCAGCAGAACGATCATCAGGAGGGTGTTAACGGATTTACTCTTCCTGACGGAACATGGTGGTACTATGACAAGGCTGACCATGTACTCGGCGAATGGGTAAACGGCGTATGGACGTTATATCAGCCGGGTGTTAACGGCTACTGGGAGACCAATGACAGTGGTCCTAATATATGGCATTGGAACAGCTGATGGGTACTAACGGAATAATTATAAAATGCTTAGGGGGACTCTACAGTGTAGAGTCCCCTGACGGTATATATGAGTGCAAGGCGAGAGGCGTTTTCCGCAACAGGGGTATCAGTCCCTGTGTTGGCGACAGAGTTACCGTAGAGGACGGGGTAATAACCGAGATAGCCGACCGAAAAAACTGTATCATAAGACCTCCTCTTGCAAACCTTGACCAGCTTATATTCATAGTCTCCACCTGTGAGCCTGCCCCGAATTATCTCATACTCGACAAGTTCATAGCGATTGCGGAGTACAAGGGCATAACTCCTGTCATGGTCATCACAAAGACAGACCTTGGTGACAGCAGTCCCATACATGAGATATACGGCGGCATCGGCATAGACGTAGTGGAGGTAAAGTACGGCGACGAAGCCTCTGTAGAAGCTGTAAGGCAGCTCCTTACAGGGAAGATAAGCGCCTTTACGGGCAATTCGGGTGCAGGAAAGTCCACACTGCTCAATGCAGTAGACCCTACGCTGAATATCGCAACAGGAGAGATAAGCAAAAAGCTGGGCAGAGGCAGACATACTACCCGCCATGCGGAGCTCTATAAGCTTGCAGGCGGCGGTTATATAGCAGATACACCGGGGTTCTCCACATTCGAGACAAACAGATACGATATAATTCGCAAGGAGGAGCTTGCAGGCTGCTTCCGCGAATTTGAGGGACTTACGGACAAATGCCGTTTCAGAGACTGCGCACATATATGTGAAAAGGGCTGTGCGGTAGTAGAAGCGGTTGAGAACGGTGATATACACAGAAGCCGCCATGAAAGCTATAAGACTATGTATGAAGAGGCAAAACAGCTGAAGGAGTGGGAATTGAAATGAAAAAATGCGCAATATTTGCAGGCGGAGATGTGCCTGAAAGAAATACCGAGTGGCTTCTTAGAATGCTGGACGAGACAGACCTTATCATATGTGCGGACTGTGGCTACAATCACGCCAAAAGGCTTGGAATAGTGCCGAATATAATCGTAGGCGATTTTGATTCTTACACAGATGAGCTCCCCTCGGGTATAGAGATATTGCAGAGCGTCCCCGATAAGGACGATACGGATACTCTTATGGCTGTAAAGCACGCAATAGAGCTTGGATATTCAAATATAGACCTTTACGGCGGCATAGGCGGCACAAGATTTGAGCACAGCTTTGCCAATATCCAGACAATGATATACGCCTATCAGCAGGGCTGTACACTTAATATGTACGGCGACAGCGACCTTATGATACAGGGCGCAGATGACGGTGATGTTATATACCGCAACAGAGGAAAAGGCGTATATATGTCAGTATTCGCACTAAGCGAAAGCGTTGGTATAGATTATCTCCGCGGAGTAAAGTACCCTCTTGAGGATTACTGCATGGTGCAGTCCTTCCCCATAGGCGTAAGCAACGAGATAACAGGCGAAACAGCGAAGCTCCGCATAAATAACGGCCTTGCACTTATAATCATCACGAACAAGTAACAAAAATGCCTTTGATGAATATAATATAGTATATCATCAAAGGAGGGATAACATCTTGAAGATAGTTGTCATAAAGAGTCCGAAATTCGTATCAGGTTTTCTGCGGGTAATATTCGGTATAAAAAAAGAAGAACAATAATTACAGGGGCGCACCCTGCATATTAAAAGCGGCTGACTCAATGAGTCAGCCGCTTTTCTCGGTATTACGCCGTTTTTATATCACTGCGATATATTTTTATTTTTTAATTTTTGAATAATCAATGGTTTTTCGTTGAAAAACGCTGTTTTTTTGCCCCTTTATAGAAGGACATTTACGACTTATTCTTATTGAAGTACTGTCCTACAGCCTCACTTCCGCAGAGCAGGAAGAATACAACGATAGTGAGGATAAGGGATACAGCGTAAAGCGCAATTGCAAGCAAAGAGCTGCCCTTATGCTGGTTTATCATAAACAGACCTGGGAAGACCTGAATTACGCCGAATACAAGGAAAACAAAAGAAGTAAGTGACTTTATTCCGCCTATACCTGTAAGGAGAAGGAGTGAGAGCAAACCTGCTGCACCGGCTATATAGAGAGCGGAATTCTCGATTGCCTTGCTTATGCCGCTGAGACCGTCCTTATATTCCAGACCAAGCTGACCCGAGTAGAGCAGGAAGAATAAAACAGCTGCAATAACGCCAAGTGCAGCCAGTACAATAGTTATCTTGAAGCCCTTCTGAGCTTCTCTCTGGCGAGCTTCTTCTTTAAGTGCAAGCATCATCTGGAGACTTGCCTTTGAGTCCTTCTGTTCAGATGTAAGATGAGCGGAGCTTCTTGCCTGGGATTTAGCACGTTCAAGATCCTCGTCAACATACTTAGGCTGATACTTAGGCGGCTCGGGCTCGTCATCGAGTATAGGAGCAGCTACAGGAGCTTCGGGCTGCTTCGGAGGCTCCTCCTTTTTCGGAGGGGGAGTGTAATTGTCCTCATCGAGTACAGGTGCGCTTACCTGCACAGGCGGAGCAACTGCACCAAGCTGAGTTCTTCTCATGTCGATTATCTGCTGCTGCTTATCAGCAGGAAGCGCATCAAAACGAGCTTTAAGGTCAGGTGTAAGACCTGAGATTATATCCTCGTCCGAAAGCACCAGCTTTTCGTGAGTATATGGTGCATTGTCATCATCGAGCACAGGGGCTGCTACGCCTGTGGGAGCACCCTTCTTCTCATATGACTGACTGTATGACGTATCATCGTCAAGCACGGGAGCGGTAACACCTGTAGGAGCACCCCTTCTCTCGTAGGACTGACCGTATGACATATTGTCGTCGAGTACGGGAGCTGAGATACCTGCCTGAGCATCTGTTCTGTTATCTGCCTGACCGTAGCCCATACTGTCATCAAGCACAGGAGCTGATATGCCCGTTGGTGCGCCTTTGCGGGCACTGTCTGAAACAAAGCTGTCCATATCATCAAGCACAGGAGCGGCTACTCCTGTAGGGCCGTCCTTTTTTGATGACGGAGCTGCATATCCGAAATCATCGAGTACAGGAGCAGTAACGCCTGTAGGTCCTTCTTTTCTGGAAGCCTCGGGAGTATAGTTTATCTCCTCGGGGAGTCCTCCAATTGGATTGTTTTCATCGTACATGATCAACACCTCGTTTAATGAGAATTTAAAAATTCTGAAATATCTATATCCTTGCCGTTTGAAACTGTGGAATAATAAGCCAGTACTAATGAAGCGTCAACGGAGTCTATAAGGTTATCGCCGTTAAGATCGGCAAATTTTTTCTGCTCCGAGTTGAAAACGCGGCTTCCGTTTCCTGAGATGCGGGCATATTCCGCAAGTATCATAGAAGCGTCAACAGCATCTATATGCTTATCGCCGTTAAGATCGCCCAGAGAATATGTGGGCGGCTTGTATTCGTACTGAGAGATAGGGTATGTATTCCGGAATGTCTCAGAATTATAGTCGGGGAAGGACAGACCGTTGTCATTGCGCGGGATATGTGTAATGTTAGGGCTTACAGAGTCGAAATCGTCAGAGCCCTTCATAAAATACAGGAAATAATGTCCGTTGTATCTCAGATCCCATGTAGGGTCAAGGAGATAGTATTTACCCTCCAGCTTTGCAATGAGCCAAACATGGTTGCCGTCGGGATTTTCTCCGCTGATATCATGGGAGATGCCTGCGATTATACGGCAGGGTATGCCCGAATCGTTCAGCATCTTGTACATGAGCTGTGCAATGCCCTGACAAACTGCGTGACCGTATATTACAGCGTTGTAGGCAGAATAAATATACTGGTTTTTCATTTCGTTTGAAGGGGAGTAGGATACCTTTTCGGTAACGTATTTATATATTGCCCGTATCTTTTCATAGTCGGATTTTTGTTCGAGAGTAAGAGTAGAAAGCACCTGCTCCACCTTATCGTCAAGCATTGCCTCCTCCTCGGGAGTGGTATAGTATTCGACCTGATATGTCAAAGGGCAGGGATTTTGCGTTCCTATAGTACAATGGTACTTCTTTACGGCAAAACGCAGATAATCTCCCTCATTGCCGTTGCCTGTTTCTTCAAAAGCCTTGTATATCAGTGACTGTGAAAGTGCCTCTGCTTCGGCTGTTGCCGTTGCCTTGTCGGAGGAAAACTTTATATTATCCACCTTTACCGTGAACTCGGCAGAACGTGCCTTGAGATATTCGCGTGCCTGCGCAGCTGCCTCGTCCATAGATGACGAAACATTTTCCGAGACTATCTGCGGAAATGTCGCCGTTGCAGCCGAAGCTGACGCAGGTATCATGCTGCCTGCAAGTACAACAAGTGAAGATACAGCAGCCAGTATTTTCATTGGTAACTTCATAGTACACCTCCTCTGCAAAGGAAGATCACTTCTTCTTGCTTACGAAGTCGCTGAGGGAAGTGCTGTCGGACTTCGTTGACTTATATGCATAGTAGGAGAGGATAACAGATGCATCAACAGAGTCTATGCGTCCGTTTTTGTCCATATCTGCGGCAGTTTTCTGACCTGCCGAGAATATTCCGCACTTGTCGGAGGTAGAAAGTCTTGCGTATTCCGCAAGCATCATTGAAGCGTCAACAGAGTCTATAAGACCGTCGTCGCTTACATCACCGAATTCAAACTTCTTATCATAAGAATACAGTGCTACACCGTTTTGTGCAGCCATCTCGCTTATGGTCATATTCATCTTTTCAGCAGCTTGCTTATATGCTGATGAGCCGTCGAAATCGCTGTCGAAATCGTTCATGCCTTTCAGCAGGAACTTGTTTTTTCCGTCCTCTAAAAGGAAATCCGATACAGGATCGCATAAGTAGTAAGTGCCGTCAACGCATACTGATGCAATGATATGAGAGCCGAGCTTGCCTGTCAGATCAACACTTGTAAAAAATGCATTTGATTCAATGCCGATCTCGGCAAGAACGCGGATAAACAACTGTAAAAAGCCGATCGAGTTTGCTTTTTTGTTTGTCAGTACCGAATAGGCTGAGAAAAGAGAAGTGTCGGTTTTATCTTCTGTTAAATCAGCGTATTTCATAAACTGTACAAAGTAAGCGTAGCCCTTAGCGATATTTTCTGCATCAGGCTTCTCCTTGTAATTATCTCCCAATATAACGTTCATACCTTTGATGAGGGTATTTATCTGAGTGTCAAGCTTTTCTTCCTGATCGAGTGTGGTCATATAAGAGAGCTCGAAATCTATACTTAATATATCGTCCTCAACATTTGTCGAGAGAAGAATTTTGTGGATACTCAGAAAAAGATAGCTGCCTTCCTTTGGATTGCCTGTGTATTCGAATATCTTTTTTATGAGCATATCTGTATATTCTTTTGAATCGTTCACGCTTATGCCTTTTATTGCTACAGAGAAGCTCTCGGTTCTCTGTCTCATCTGGCTGCGGATATATTTAAGCATTTCCGCCTCTGAAGTATAGGTCGGTATTTTTACTGTATCACCGGCTGTAACAACAGTATCTGACGGTATATTAGTAAAAGCTGCGTTTACAGGTGCAACTGAGCATACAGCAAGAGAAGCCGTAAGAGCTGCGGCGATGATCTTTGTTAAAGCTTTCATAGTTGCTTATCCCCCTATGTCCGTATATTAGAACAGCCGCCGAAGCGGCTGAACTGAGTATTTACTTATCTTTCCAGTATCTGTGATCTGTCAGGACCGATACCTACCATGCTTACGTGGCAGCCTACCAGCTCTTCAAGACGAGCTATATAGCTCTTGCAGTTTGCAGGGAGCTCATCGAAGCTCTTGCACTTTGAGATATCCTCTGTAAATCCGGGGAATTCCTCGTAGATAGGCTGACAGCCTTCGAGCTCCTCAAGTGTTGGCGGGAACTCCTTGATAACGCTTCCGTCGGGCTTCTTGTAAGCTACGCACATTTTAAGTGTGTCGATATTTGCGAGAGTATCCAGCTTGTTGATAGCAAGGCTGTCAAGGCCGTTTACTCTTACAGAGTGGCGGACGATAACTGCATCGAACCAGCCTGTTCTTCTTGGTCTGCCAGTTGTAGTACCGAACTCGCCGCCTACGTTTCTGATCTGATCGCCTGTAGCGTCGTCAAGCTCTGTCGGGAAAGGTCCCTTGCCTACACGGGTAGTATAAGCCTTTGCAACACCGATGATGTTTGTGATTACCTTAGGACCAACGCCTGTACCTACGCATACACCTGCTGAAAGCGGGTGTGATGAAGTAACGTAAGGGTATGTACCGAAGTCGATATCGAGGAGAGTAGCCTGTGCGCCCTCGAACATGATAGTTTTTCCAGCCTTGTGAGCCTCGAATGTGAGAACAGAAACATCGTCCATGTATGGGAGGAGTCTCTTTCCGTACTCTGTATACTCCTTTGTAACAGCGTCAAGATCGAAAGCCTCGCCGCCGTATACCTTAGTGATTATCTCATTTTTGAGCTTGCCTGTTGACTGTATCTTCTCAGCAAGCACCTCTGGGTGAACGAGATCGTACATACGTATGCCGCATCTCTCGTATTTATCCATATATGTAGGTCCGATACCTCTCTTTGTAGTACCGATGTCCTTGCCGCCGCGGAAAGCTTCGGAAAGACCGTCAAGAGCGATATGCCACGGCATAACGATCTGAGCACGGGGGTCTACCTTGAGGTGACCGATAGTCTTTATACCTCTCGACTCGAGATTGTCGAGTTCACCGATGAAGTCCTTAGGATCAAGAACTACACCTGCACCGATAAGATTGAGAGCATTTGGGTAAAGGATACCCGATGGTACAAGGTGAAGCTTATATACTTCGCCGTTATTTACAACAGTGTGTCCTGCGTTGTTTCCGCCCTGTGAGCGAACTACAACATCTGCGCGGGAAGCAAGGATATCAATGATCTTACCCTTTCCTTCGTCTCCCCACTGAGTTCCGACAACGATATTTGCAGGCATTTGTTTTCCTCTTTTCATAATAATTATTTGTGCAGACAGTTCTGCATCTGTCTAAATGCACGCTTACAATTAATTATATCACATTCTTTTGCAAAAAGCAACAGTGCAAGTGAAAGAAATATCAATACCGCAAAAAATGATATTTTTGCAATTTTACAAAAAAACGCCTGTACCGAAAAGGAAAGGGCGCACCAGAGTGCGCCCTGCGGTTTACAGACTGTTTTTGCTCTGATAGTAGAGCTCCTTGTTATGTTTCATATTCTTTCTTGCTTCGATGAATACATGACGGTAATTTTCATGGGCTTCGGGAGTATAGGTGGTATAACCCTTTGCGATGCCGAGGATATGCTCTGACTTGTCGGAGTCGTTGAACTTCTTTATTTCCTCGTCGAATTGCTCAAAGAGGAGTCCCATCTGTGCGTGATTGGTGTTTTCCATTATGGCAATGAATTCATCACCTGCAACACGGAATACGTTTTCCTTGCCGAATACGTTTTTCAGTATTTTTCCCGAATTGTACATGAGCACATCGCCTGCTTCAAAGCCGTAATGAGCGTTTATGCTTTCAAGGCCGTTAAGGTCGAAGAAAGCGACAGAGAAGATATGGCCATCTATATCGAGTTTTTCATCGAGAGCCTTGATAGTCTTTTTGTATGCGGCTTTGTTGTAGGTGTTTGTAAGCTCATCGTTGTACATATTTGAGTCGATGAAATTCACGTACTTATCAAGCTTTTTGCAGACGGACTGAAGGCTTGACGACAGCTCATTGTACTCATTTCTTACGGACTGATTTTCTTTTTCTCCTTCAGCCAGAGTTTTTAGCAGACCGCTCTCGCTTTCAGGCAGAAAATCCAGCTTCTTTATGGAGGTGCTCATTATGCTGTCATTGAGCCTCTGCGTAGCGATATCAAGTCTGTCAATATCCTTTAGCATAGACTCGAAACGTTTTCTGTTCTGTGACATGATGATGAACGAGAGAACGATACCTACTGTAAGGGCCGACGCAAGGATAATAATAGAGATTACCCTGTTATTATTGAGCTTTCCCTCGTACCAGTTTGCATTGAAATCTACTCCGACGATTCCTGCTACATTGCCCTGAGAATCGAAAACAGGACTGTAAGCGGAATAAAAACGTCCCCATTCGTCAGTATAAGCCTTCTTATCAACATCGGGAATACCGTTCGCTGCGTTTCTGAGAGCTTCGGTAGAGACTATTGGAGAACCAAATTCACCCGGATCTTCAACGGCAGGATCAATAGTAAATGTAAATGAACCGTCGTCCATTTGCCTGATACCATAGATATAATCCAGATTTATATTATCCTGAAAGGCACGTAGAGTTTCGAGAGCCTTATTATATGGCTCAGAGCCTTCGTCCTCTTTTTGCAGCAGTTTTATTTCATCACCGTTAAGCATATAAGCCGCAGTATTTGCAATATCGAGCATACGCTGTTCTATCTGCTCGCGCAGATTTTTCTTGGCGATCATTGATAGCGACATAGCCATGATCGCATTTGTAAGCAAAAGCAATATAAGAGCTAAAATGAAATTACGTTTGCTGCTTTTGATTCTTTTATCATCTTTCATAAAAAACGTCCCCCCGGTTATTGCCTATATATTAAAACTATATACACATATATATGATATTATATCATTTAATTGATGTGATGTCAATAAAAGACAAATATATAACTTGCACAAAATCTGCGGCATTTTTTATACATTGATAACATAAGCTCTGTATTTCGGAAAAAGAAAACGGGCGTACTGCGTACACCCGTCAGGCATTTATCTTTCGGTTTCAAATGTTATTTTTGCGCCGTCGCTTGTAGCGGTTATATCGCCGTTAAAGCAGGTAGCGTAGGATTTTATATTCATTCCTGCGATCAGATCCTGCATTTTGCCTGAAAACTCAGTACTCGATGAGCAGGTGACTGCGTATTTTGGCTTTACCTTTTTCAGAAAATCCCCCAGATTATCCAGCTTTCTGCCGTGGTAGGGGACTTTCAGCAGAGTACATTTGCCTATATCCATTATCTCGTCAAGTCTCTGTTCCATAGCGTCGCCTGTGAAAAGCAGGGTATTCTTGTGATGTACAGCCTTTGTGACCAGCGAGAAATCGTTCTCGTCGTCATCGCCGTAGTAGTCCTTTTTGGAGACATATACGGTATATTGCACATCGTCAAGAGTAAATGTAAGGTCGCTTGTAAGCTTCTGCGGCTGGATATTCAGTTCGTTTATGGTCTTGACGTATTTCTTGTATTCATCGTTATTGCCTTCATAGTTTGGAGTAATAAGGTTCTTGATCTCGAAATTGTTGAGGACCTTAGGTGCGCCGCCCACATGATCCTGATCGAAGTGGGTTATGATAAGGTAATCTATGGTAGTTCTGCCGCTTTCGTTAAGGAGATTGGCTATCTTTTTGCCGTCGCCCTTTTCGCCGCAGTCGATAACGACTGTACCCGTTTCGGACTGTATTACTATAGCATCAGCCTTGCCTGCTTCAAGGAAGGTGACCTTCATTTCCTTTGCGTCGGCAGGAGGTTCGTTATTTGAGCATGAAAACAGCGATAATGCTGCTATCACAGTTGCAGCCGCAGCGGCTGCCAGTTTTTTTATCCTGAACATATTGATTTCCCCTTTCTCTGAGAGTATACACTTTCATACATTACAGTATACATGGGGATACTTAAAATAACCTTAAAATGTGCAGAAGAGCATTGCTTTTTACGCAGTTAAGGCGTTTCTGCTTATATCGTTCTTGTTATAGTAAGTGCCGAATACAGGATTTCCAAAATCGCGCTTACAGCCCTTGAAAAAAGCACCGCTGCTGAATTCCTCGGAATAAAGCTCGGTATAATTCACAGAAAACTCAATGAGCGCAAGCACGCCCCATATTCCAATAACTACGGCAATTCCTATAAGCAGCTTTTTTATGCTTTTTCTCATATCCTTCTTCCTTTCATCGGGTTTCTGACGGTAATACACCTCAAAGTCGGAAAAGGTTTTATTTTTTGGGGGGATTTTTGCTCCCAAAAACATAAAGACCGCAATTATCGGTACTTGAAATCTCCTCTTTTATATGGTATAATAATTTATTACAGGATTTTTTCAGAAGGCGAGGTACTGCAATTGAACGACAATACCGCAGCAGTAAAGGAAATTAAAGAGCTTCTCGGAGATAAAGTGCGCAGGGCTTATGTCAGGAGCTTTGGCTGTCAGCTCAATGTTTCCGACGGCGAAAAGATAAAGGGACTCCTGCAAAAAATGGGGTACATCTTCACCGAGGACGAGCAGGAAGCTGACCTTATCATACTCAACACCTGTGCGGTGCGAGAAAGTGCTGAGGACAGGGTTTTTGGCATTGTGGGCAGCATGAAGAAGCTGAAGGAGCTGAAGCCGGGGCTTATTATCGGTATAGCAGGCTGTATGACGGCACAGAGCCATATTGCGGATAAGATAAAAAAGTCATATCCGCAGGTGGATATAGTTCTTGGTACTTCCGCCATAAACGCTCTGCCGAGGCTTTTGCTTGACGCTCTCCATGGAGCACGCTTTTCGGCGGATATAAGTGAATACGACGACTTTTCCGAGGCTGTGGAGCAGGTGCGTGACAGCAGCTTCAAGGCTTCCGTGCCTATAATGTTTGGCTGCAACAATTTCTGTACCTATTGCATAGTACCCTATGTACGCGGACGAGAGCGCAGCCGCCGTGCAGAGGATATAATCGAAGAGGTGCGTGGACTTGTGCAGAATGGCTATAAGGAGATAATGCTTCTTGGTCAGAATGTCAATTCCTACGGCAAGGACCTGGAAAACGGCATGACCTTCCCGCAGCTTCTCCGCGAGCTTGACAAAATAGAGGGCGATTTCGTCATAAGATTTATGTCCTCACACCCCAAGGACGCTTCAAAGGAGCTTATCGACACTATCTTCGAGTGTAAAAAGGTGGCGAAGCACCTGCATCTGCCCGTACAGAGCGGCAGCAGCGAGGTGCTGCGCAGAATGAACAGGCATTACGACATAGACAAGTACCTTGGCATAATTGATTACATATACAGCCGCGACCCTGATTTTTCCCTTACTACCGACCTTATCGTGGGCTTTCCCGATGAGAGCGATGAGGAGTTCAGAGCCACTCTCGAGCTTATAAAAAAGGTCAGATACGACAATATCTACTCCTTTATCTACTCAAAGCGTTCGGGTACTAAGGCTGCGGAAATGCCCGACGGCATATCCGACGAAGAAAAGGGACAGCGCATGAGAGAGCTCCTCAGCGTTCAGCGTGAGGTGTCCTCGGAGCATTACAAGCGCTTTATCGGCAGGACCATGAGAGTCCTTGCTGACGACGTATCAAAGAAAAAGCAGGGGTATCTTACAGGCAAAAGCAATGAATTTATAATCGTAGAATTTGAGGGCGACAGCTCCCTTATAGGACAGTTCGTTGACGTTGAGATAACCGACGCTATGAACTGGGCTGTTGCAGGAAAGCTAAAGAAAGGATAATACACCATGAAAAAAGTCATAGCAATATCATGCCTTGCAGCTCTTATGCTTACAGGCTGCACCAAGCCAAATAACAATAACGATACCGAAAGCACAACAGCTGCGGCAACGACTGAGGCTGAAACGACTACCGAGGCAGTGACCACAGAGGAAAAGACCACTACCGAGGCTGTTACGGTACTTAAAGAGCCTGATACCGAGCCTTTGACTGAGCCCTTTACAGAATCGGAGGAGACCATAAAGCAGAGAAGAGAAATGTTCTATGCAGATGTAAGACCTATGCTGAAGCTGTATTTTGATAAGCTCCTTGAAGGAAACGGCGGTCATGCCTATATGGAGTACACCTTCTATGATGTTGATAAATGCACAGTTCCCGAGGTCATAATCAAGGAAGGTAACAGCGAAGCAGAGTTTACGATACACGTATTCAGGGAGGACGGCTTTGACGGAATGTATCAGATAGGCGAATTCGGCGGCGGTCATACCGCTTTATGCTATGATGCCGATACAGACAAGCTCGTTCTTGCATGGGCGCAAATGGGCGCAATGAACATAAGCAGCCTCGATATGGTGGACTATAAGCTGAAAGAGGTTACATCAGATGAAAAAAAGCTCGCCCCCGATGAGGAGATAGATGATATACTCGCTGAGGAGAATATAAAGAAGCTCGCCTATATATCGGTCTACAAGCCCGATGAGGAGAGCGCAGGATATTCTATAATCCATCATGCTGACGGCACAGAAGAAAGGAAAGAAGAACTCTATTTTGAGTTTTTTGAATGATAAAAAGGAGAAGGATACAAATGAAAAGAATTATCGCATTATCATGCCTTGCAGCAGTTATGCTGGCAGGCTGCGGAAAAACCGAAAAGGACGGCACAGACTCAAAGTCTGAGACAACTACAAAAGCAACTGAAGCTGTAACAACAGAGGCTCCCGAGGAAGAAACTACGGAAGCACTGACCACAGCAGCGGAGACTTCTGCGGAAGCAGCAACAGCTCCCGAGACAACAAAAGAGCCTGACGGAATGGTTTCGGCAGGCGGACGCATGGATATGTACCCTGCTATATATCAGGGTGTGATAAAGAGCAAGTTCGACGAAACAGTCAACAGGAACGAGGGCAATGCAAGCATAGAATATGCATTCCGCGACCTTGACGCAGACGGTATCCCCGAGCTTCTGCTGAAATACGGTACCTGTGAGGCAGATTACCAGATACACATATACACCCTTGATGACGAAGCAGGTGCTAAGGATCTTGGTCTTTACGGCGGCGGACATACTTCCTTTGCCTATGACGAGAATACAGGCGATTTCGTTATAGTATGGGGACATATGGGCGCAGCAAGCATAATTTACTATAAATGGGAAAACGGTACTTTAAAGTCAAACGGCAGCTACGACTTCAATCTCGACGAAGAGATCACTTCATACGATCAGGTGCTTGAGGAAAAGGGCATACGCTACATAGATCATGTATATGTTTCAAGCTTCGGTATGGGCGACGATGCAATGACAAAGACCTATGTTTACCACGCAAACGGCGAGAGCGAGGAATATGACGGACTCAACCTCGATTACATGGGTTGAGATACAGTACAGCAAGACTATAACAATATGATTTTTTAAGGAGAGTATAAAAATGGATATTATGGAAATGACAAGAGAGCTTGGAAAGGCTATCCAGCAGGACGACAGATTTACAGCTTATATGCTTGCAAAGCAGGCTAACGATGAGGACAAGGAGCTTCAGGAGGATATCGCCCGCTTTGAGGACCTCCGTATGAACTTAGGCAGCGCAATGAGTGCCGAGGAGCCTGATTCTGACAATATCAAGGCACTGGATACAGAGCTCAAATCCACATACAACAAGATAATGAAGAACCCTAAGATGATAGTTTTCACAGGCGCACAGCAGGCTCTTGAAAAGCTTGTTTCAAATATTCAGCAGATAATAAGCCTCTGCGCAAACGGTGAGGACCCAGATACCTGTCAGGTACCGGAAACGGGCTGCACGGGAAGCTGTGCATCCTGCGCAGGCTGCCACTGATAAAAAGCTGATATGGACAATAGTAACAACAATAAGCTGCTTGAAAAGATAGGAGCAGTAAACAAACTGATAGAAACCTTTGACGTTGGTGAGCCGCCTTACAGCTTCAAGCTGAGATGCTGTGCAGAAACAGTAACGCAGACAAGGCAGATTGGATTCTGTACAATAGGCTGCGCAGCCGTTGTGCTTGTGCGTTCCATGCGTCCCTCTGCAAGTTTGCAGACAGCAGGTCTTGTTCTCGCGTTTATAGCTATATTCTTTGCGATATACTGCATGATATATGCTTCAAAGATAGAAAAGACCGACATTGCCGAGGTAAACGGCGACAGCATCACCGTAAAGGGCAGGACTTATAATTACAGCGAGATATCCGAAATAAAGGGAGCTTCGCTCAATAATCTTAAAATAATGTCCTCAGGCGGCAAGATCGCAGCTCTTAATAAGAGCTGCGACGGCTGCGGCGACCTTATAAGGTGGGCAAGGCAGCATAATATCCCCATAAATGACGACAATACGAGAGACTTTGAAGGCATTAAGCAGAGAAATGTACTGATAACCGCAGTTCTTACTATATCATGCGTTATCATAGCATTTCTGATAGTATTCCTGAAGAGAATGTGACCGCGGCAGGTGTATCGGCGGCATTTATATTAATTGAGAGTAAAAGGAGCATGACCAATGGAAATCGACAGAAGCAAAATATCCCCCATGATGCAGCAGTACCTGGAGGTCAAGGACAAGTACAAGGACTGTGTGCTTTTCTTCCGCCTCGGTGACTTCTATGAGATGTTCTTTGACGATGCTATAGAGATATCAAAGGCTCTGGAGCTCACCCTCACAGGCAGGGACTGCGGACTTGAGGAACGTGCTCCCATGTGCGGGATTCCCTATCATGCGGCGGATATGTATATAAAGAGGCTCATAGATATGGGCTTCAAGGTGGCTGTATGCGAGCAGCTCACAGACCCTGCCGAGACCAAGGGCATAGTAGTCCGCGATGTTATACGAGTTGTTACTCCGGGTACGCTGACCGAGAGCAGTATGCTTGATGACGGCAGCAACAACTACATATGCAGTATCTTCTACGATAAGGATACAAATACCTGCGGCGTTGCTTCTGCCGATATTTCTACAGGCGATGCGGCTCTCAGCTTCTTTGAGGGCAAGGACCTTGAAGCAGGTGTCATAAACGAGCTTTCAAGGTGCAGACCTGCGGAGATAATCTTCCCCGAAAACTTCCTTTCGCTGAAAACAGCAGCGGATTTCGTAAAGGTGCGCCTTTCATGCGCAGTTACTCTCCGCGATACTATCTGCTTTACGCCTTCTGCAAGGCGTGATACGGTAACGGAGGTATTCGGTGTAAAGTCGGTAACTGAGCTCGGCATAAGCGAGGACGGTGCAGACTGTGCGGCTGTATGCGGACTTTTCGATTACATAAACGATACCCAGAAAACTTCGGTATCGCGCTTTACGGCGATAGATATACTCAACGGCGACCAGTTCATGGGGCTTGACCTAAATGCAAGGCGAAACCTTGAACTTACGGAGACTCTCCGCAGCAAGGAGAAGAAGGGCTCACTGCTGTGGGTGCTTGACTCCACAAAGACCTCAATGGGACGCAGACTGCTGAAAAACTGGATAGAGCAGCCCCTTAAAAGCCCTGCAAGGATAATCGAGCGCCTTGACGCTGTTGAAGCACTTTACCGCAAAAGCGTGGTGCTTGCAGACCTTACCGACCTGCTTGACAGAGTCTATGACCTTGAACGTCTTATGACAAAGGTAATGTACAAGAGTGCAAATCCCCGCGACCTGAAATCACTTTCGGCTACGGCTATGCAGCTCCCGCTCATAAAACAGGAGCTTGCAAAGCTTTCGGACTCTAAGCTCCTTGCGCGTTACAATGAGGAGATATCCACCCTTGACGAGCTTGTGAACCTTGTTGAGAATGCCATAATCGACGAGCCGCCTGTTTCTGTAAAGGACGGCGGAGTTATCAAGGAGGGCTTCAACAAGGAGCTTGACGACCTTCGTCACATTATGAACAACGGACGCGGCATCATCGACGAGATAGAACAGCGCGAAAAGGAAGCAACAGGCATCAAGAACCTGAAAATAGGCTTCAACCGCGTGTTCGGATACTATCTTGAAGTCACTCGCTCATATTACGACCTTATCCCCGAGGGCTGGATACGCAAGCAGACTCTTGCAAATGCGGAGCGCTTCATAACAGAGGAGCTTAAAAATGCCGAGAATGCTATCCTCGGTGCAAAGGACAAGGCTCTTGCGCTCGAAGCGGATATATTCTCTGAGGTCCGCGACTTCCTTGCAACAAAGCTTGAACCCGTTCAGAAAACAGCCTCTGCTGTAGCTTCTGTGGACGTGCTCTGCTCATTTGCGGACGTAGCTCTGCGAAATCAGTACATAAAGCCTGATATCGTTCTTGACGGCTCCATAGATATAAAGGCAGGCAGACACCCTGTAGTTGAGCTTATGCTCACGGACGAGGTATTCGTGCCTAATGACCTGCACATCGACAATAAGTCCGACAGAATGTCCATAATCACAGGACCTAATATGTCGGGTAAATCAACATATATGCGTCAGAATGCCCTTATCGTGCTCATGGCGCAGATAGGAAGCTTTGTGCCTGCCGACTCCGCAAGGATATCGGTGGTGGATAAGATATTCACCCGTGTGGGAGCTTCCGACGACCTTACCGCAGGACAGTCAACGTTCATGGTGGAAATGAGCGAGGTATCGGATATACTGAAAAATGCAACTCCGAACAGCCTTGTTATCCTTGACGAGGTGGGACGAGGCACTTCTACATTTGACGGCGTAAGCATTGCCCGTGCAGTTGCGGAGTTTATATGCAATTCAAAGAAGCTGGGCTGTAAGACTCTTTTTGCGACTCACTATCACGAGCTTATCGGTCTCGAAAACGAGCTTGAAGGCGTAAAGAACTACAGCATCGCCGTAAACAAGCACGGCGGCACTATACGTTTTCTGCGTAAGATAGTCCGCGGCGGAGTTGACGAGAGCTACGGCGTAGATGTTGCGAAGCTTGCAGGACTTCCTGCAAAGGTGGTAGCCCGTGCAAGAGAGCTCCTTGAAGAAATGGAGAAGGCTCACGGAAACGAGCGTCCCGTGGTAAAGAATGACGACTTCGGACAGATAAGCTTCGGAAGTCTCGGACGTGAAGCGGCACTGGATATGCTTGAAAAGACCAATATAGACGAGCTCAGCGACAGCGAATGCCGTGAGCTGCTGAAGGATATGCTTGCGGCACTGCAGTGACATCTTTTAGCCGTTAGCCCTTAGCCTTTAGGGGCGGATATCATCCGCCCGAGCCTTTAGCTAAAAAACGTGTAGGGAACGCCGCTCTCGGCGTCCCATGAAAAATGATAACAGAGGTGGATAAATATGCCTGCATACATTTCGATGACATTTGAATACAGCCGTCTTGAGCTGGATTACGACAATATGAAGGAGCTCCTTGCTTACATCAAGCACGCAGGGCTTGAATTCAAGGGGGGCGTAAACGGCTCCGAAAACGAAACTATCGAGGATATACTGGAGTATAACCAGAAGAAGCTGGAAGAAAACTTCGTTCTCGGAAGCGGTGAGAGCCGTGAGAATGATTATAAGCAGATGCTTTTCAGCTATGATGGATTCTCCGAGATACGCGGATATATCAGCAATAACTATCCTGCGGACAGGGAGTACAGCTTTACTCTGCTCTTCCCCGAGGAGGAGGTCATGGCGGAGCGAGGCGTATACAAAACAGAGGCTATTGCAAAGATGAAGAACATCGCAAGCCTTATGTGGATACTCCCGAAAACACGTACAGTACAGACCGAGCTCGAAAACAGCGACGGTATCCCTACAGAGCAGGAGATAAAGGACGGTGCTGCGCCGTCTGTCTGTCCGTTAGCCATAGTATCCGAAAAGCAGTTCGGACATATGGACACAGAGGGATATACCGACGACCATATCTATGCAGGCGGAGTCCTCATAATGAATAAGGATATCAAGCTGGTCTGAGCTGCGTTACATTCAGAAAGGAAGTAAAATATGCCGCCTATCAACGTGCTTAGCAAGGAAATATCAGAACTTATCGCCGCAGGTGAAGTAATAGAGCGTCCCTCATCGGTCATAAAGGAGCTTGTGGAAAATTCCATAGACTCAGGGGCAACTCATATAACCGTGGAGATAAAAAACGGCGGAGCTACATATATGCGCGTCACCGATGACGGCTGCGGAATGTCATTTGATGACGTACCAAAGGCATTTCTGCGCCATGCCACAAGCAAGATAAGTGCCAAGGAGGATCTTGACAATATCCTCACTTTAGGATTCCGCGGTGAGGCGCTTGCCTCTGTTGCGGCTGTAGCCCGTGTGGAGATAATGACAAAGCAGAAGGGAGAGCTTTACGGCACTCTCTATACTATCGAGGGCAGCGCTGAGAAAACTCATGAGCAGAGCGGCTGTCCCGACGGCACTACTATAATTATCCGCGACCTTTTCTACAACGTGCCTGCAAGACGCAAGTTTATGAAAAAGGACGTTACCGAAGCAAATGCGGTGAGCAGCATACTCCAGAAGATAACTATGTCACACCCTGACATAGCTTTTCGCTTTATACGCGACAACCGCACAGAGTTCAATTCCAGCGGCGACGGAGAGCTGTTTTCGGCGGTATATGCGGTCTACGGACGTGATTTTGCCCGTGACCTTATCCCCGTGGACTACGATTACGAGGGAGTCCATGTGGGAGGTTATGTCATAAAGCCGCTGTACTCCAAGAACAACCGTGCATTTCAGAATTTTTTCGTAAACGGAAGATATGTCCGCTCACGCTTATGCTCTGCGGCTCTGGAAAATGCCTACACGAACATGATAATGACAGGAAAATTCCCTGCCTGCATACTCCTCATAGACCTGCCGCCCAGCACAATGGACGTTAATATCCACCCCACAAAGGCGGAGGTGCGCTTCACAAATGAAAAATCCGTATCCGATGCGGTGTACTTTGCTGTGAAGAATGCCATGATGAAGGACGGACTTATCTATGAGTTTGAATTGAAGCCCCATGCAGACTGGACTAAGGCTGCTCCCGAGCAGGAGGAGATGATACAGCAGGAGTTCTTGTTCACTCCTGTTGACAAGATAGAGGAGACCGAAAAGAAGCTCGCCGAAGCTCCTGTACCTGCATACACAGCTCCGAAACCTGTAGCCGAGGAAAAGCCCTATATCGCAGACATAAAGCCAAGCCCTGCCTATGACAGACCCGAGCCCGTGCAGGCGGCAGCTCCCGTATACGAAAAGCCTGTGACCGTACAGGAGACAGCTCCCGCAGCAGAGCAGGTCGCAGAGAGGGCGGAGGTTCCCGAGCCTGTTGAAGTAAAAGAGCCTGAGCCGCCGAAGGCTGTTGAGGGCTTCAGTTATATAACACAGCAGGCATTTGCCGCAGCACAGCCTGCCAAGCCTGCACAGCCCGAAGCTCCAAAGGAGTCGGTATGGACGGAAAAGCCTAAGATACGTGTTATCGGTGAAGCCTTCGGACTTTACATCGTAGCCGAGGTAGGCGACGATACCATGATAATGATAGACAAGCACGCTGCCCATGAGCGTATAATCTTCGAGCGTCTGAAAAGCCGTAATTGCAGGCAGTACAGCCAGCAGCTCCTTACGGGAGTACGTGTGCTGCTCACAGGTGACGAGATAAGCGCACTCGAAGCGAATCAGGAGCTTCTTGCAGATTTGGGCTTTGCCTTTGATTTTTCCGAGAAGCCCTGCGTAGTTGCTACGGCAGTGCCCACATTTATAATGGAGCTTGAAATGGAGGACATAATCTCCGAGATAGCCAATAATCTGCGTATGTACAGCCATGACCCACAGTCACATATGCTGGACGATATGCTCCATACAGTTGCCTGCAAATCCGCAATCAAGGGCAATGACAAGAACGATATCGCAGAGCTGCAATCCCTTGCGGAGCAGGTCTATTTCGACGAGAGGATACGCCATTGTCCTCACGGCAGACCTGTAATGTTCACCATGACCAAGAGTAATATATCCCACCAGTTCAAAAGAACGTAAGGAGAAACTATGAAACGAGCAGTAAAAGCATTCATCGCAGTATATTTCGCAGTATTTATGTGTTTTTTCGGCGGTATGACCGCCTTTGCGTGGGATGTCGATACAATGGAGCAGAACATAGATTTAAAAAACGCGCCCGAGGGTACTGCCTTTGCGGATATACTGGTAAAGGACAGGAAAAATGACAAGTACGCCGTGGACTTCAACGAGGAGAACGGAAAACTTCTCGGTCTGACTAAGGACTGCGGACTTGCACAGTACAGCAAGGACGGCTATACAAGTATGCTTCTGCGCCATAGCTGTGCGTGTTTCGATAAAGCCGAGATTTCGGAGCATATGTATACGAGTTTCAGGTTGAAAGAGGAGAACAGCGAGATATTCAATCACTTTCAGACTATAAAGGTTGCCTACTGCGACAAGGACGGAAATGTGCTGGGAGTTACAGAAAAGGCGAAGTTCGACAAGCTGCGTTTCAATATAGGTGCATATACCATTAATGCAAACGGCGACAGCCTTTCATGCAGTATAAGTACAGGACCGCCCTATTTTATGATGATAGTTGTACCATTTCTGGTCATAGTTCCTGCAATTCTTACCGCAGCAGGCATTATCATAGCGAGACTAAGGAAAAAGGCACAGTCTGCAAAGATGATAAAGCACATACAGTCGGGAGAGGTCGATAATGATGAAAAGTAGTCTCAAAATCAGCATAAAAGCTTTTATAGCAGGACTTTTTGCAGCTGTTACCTGTATTTTCGGCTGTATGACAGCCTTTGCGTGGGATCACGATGAAACATGGCAGCGGATCGGATTTGAAAATGCTCCCGAGGGTACGGAATTCGTGGACCTGCTTGTAAAAGCCAAAGGCGATGATAAATACGCAGTTGATTTCAACGAGGAGAACGGAAAGCTCCTCGGACTTGATAAGGACTGCGAGCTTGCAAAATACGATAAGGACGGCTATACGAGCTTTTTGCTCCGCCATTGCTGCGTGAAATTTGACTCCGTTCATAACGGCGAAGCCCATTACACATATAACACAAAGAATTACAAGATTTTCAATGAGCTTAACAGAGTGAAGCTTGCCTACTGCGACAGCAAGGGCAATATCCTTATAGTCACAAATACAGCAGATGTAGGATATGCATTTTTCAAAACACCTGTTATGTACATTTTCAAGGCAGACGGCGAGAGCCTTGCCTTTAGTTTTGGAGGAGCCACCTATAGCAAGTTGCGCAGTATAATAGCTGTAGTTGCCATAGCTGTACTAATAGTGGCAGTTGTTCTGCTTTTCCGCTTCTTTGAAAGAAAATTGGGAAAACGAAGTGCAGAAAAAAGCGTACAGTCGGGAGAAACTGATAATGAGTGAAAAGAAAGATAAGCCCTTCGTGCTTGCAGTTGCAGGACCTACGGCATCGGGCAAGACATGGCTGGGCGTTGAGCTTGCCAAGATATACGGCGGAGAGGTCATCTCCGCCGATTCCATGCAGATATACAAGGGCATGGACATAGCCTCGGCAAAGCCTTCGGAGGAGGAAAAGCAAGGGATACCTCATCATCTCATGGGTATCCTTGACAGGGACGTTAGCTTCAGTGCTGCGGACTATGTCACTCTTGCCAACGAAAAGATACAGGAGGTGCTTTCACGGGGCAGCCTTCCTATTATAGTAGGGGGAACGGGACTGTACATAGATTCTCTCCTCGAAAATGTGAAGTTTTCCGAGGGCGGCAGCGATGAGGCTTACCGCGAGGAGCTTTACGCCTTTGCAAAGGAGAATGGCAATGAAGCTTTGCACGCCCGTCTTGCGGCTATAGACTCCGAGGCGGCAGAGGGAATACACCCGAATAATCTGGTGAGAGTAGTCCGCGCACTGGAGGTATGCCATGTTACGGGCAGGAAATTCAGCGACCTTAAACGTGAGAGCAAATTAGTGGAAAGTCCGTATGATTCCCTTATTATCGGGCTGAATTACGAGAACAGACAAACTCTTTACGACCGCATAGACCTGCGCGTAGATGAAATGGTGAAGGCTGGACTCGTTGAGGAGGCAAGGCAGCTATGGCTGGAAAGCGGCATGAAAACAGCTGCCAACGCTATCGGCTACAAGGAGCTTATCCCGTATTTTGAGGGAAAAGCTGCACTTGAGGACTGCATTGCCGATATCAAGCAGGAGACCAGACACTATGCCAAGCGTCAGCTGACATGGTTCAGAAGAAATCAGCGTATAGAGTGGATAATGCTTGATACATTTAATAAAAAAATTGAAATATTAGAAAAATGCAAAAAAACTATAGCCAAACACTTTGAAGTGTGATATAATGTAATGTGTGTATTTCTACGCGTGTTATTTGGAAAATTATTTTACACGCATTTTACACACGTAAACAAATAAATCGGATAGGAGAATGTGTATGAACAAAACAATCAATCTGCAGGATGTTTTTCTCAATCAGTGCAGAAAAGACAAGATCATGGTAACTATTATCCTTACTAACGGATTTCAGTTCAAGGGTATGGTAAGAGGCTTTGACAGCTATGTTGCTATCTTCGACTGCGAGGGCAAGCAGCAGCTGGTTTACAAGCACGCTATATCTACCATCATTCCTGCAAGAGCAGTTTCTATTCTTGACGCTTCGGAAAAGAACGACTAAGGGTGATCTGAATGCGATTTGCCAGATCGGAAGGCAGCTTTATGGTCAAGCTCCTGAGGAACGTTGTCCTTGTGCTGCTTCTGATAATCTTTATCAGCATAGTCTATAACTTCCGCAACAGAGAGAGCAATACCGTTGCGGCTCTGACGGCTTCCGCAGTATCCTCAAAGGAATACAAGGGAGTATTCATCAGGGACGAGGAGATGATCCTCTATAACGGCGGAGGCGTGCTCAGTTATAATGTGTCTGACGGCGGAAAGGTCGGCAACGGCACTATAATCGCAGAGGCTTACCCCTCGGACGAGCAGCTGAGCATAAAGCATGAAAGGGCTAAGCTGGAGAAAGAGCTCGCTGTCCTTCAGAAAATACAGAACCCCGGTACTCTCGAATCGGCACAGCCCGCCAATCTTTCGGAAAGTATCGACGAGAATTACCGAAGGCTCATTTATTGCAGGGACATGGGCGATTTTGAGACCCTTGACGAGGTGAGTGAGGAGCTTCTCGTAAAGCTCAGTACCTATCAGATAATAACAGAGGAGGTACAGGGCTTCAGCCAGAAGATCTCGGACATAAAGGCTGAGATAGCAAGGCTTGATGCCAAAAAGGTTTCTCCGCAGGAAATCATACCTGCGAAACGCTCGGCATATTTCGCAAGCTATATAGACGGCTATGAGGAAAAGCTCACCAGCAAGAACCTTGACAGTCTTACGGTCTCGATGCTGGAAGGGATAACCGACAGAAAATCCACAGCGCCAAACGTGGTCGGAAAGCTTATCGACGGCTACGGCTGGTATCTTGCACTTGTTGCCGATAACTCAAAGAAAGAGTACGCTATCGGAGATGAGGTAAAGCTCAGGTTTGATTCTTCTGCGGAGGCTTATCCGGCGGTTATCACGGATATACGTGACGAAAGCAAAACTAAAAGTATTATCATAATATCATGTGATAAGTTCAATTACGACCTCGTTCAGCACAGAGCCGAGATCGTGGAGCTTATCAAGGGTGAGTACACAGGTCTTAAAGTTCCCCGTGAGGCTATACGCTTTGCCGATATAAAGACAACGTATACCGACGAGAACGGAAACGAAGCCGAAAAGGTGCTTACCAGCAAGGGTGTATATATCCGTAAGGGCGAACAGGTACTTTTCAAGAAGATAAAGGTCATCTACGAGGGAAGCGATTACGTGCTCTCTGAGATAACCGATGATACGGACGAGTATCTTGCGCTTTACGATGATATTATGCTTGAGGAGGTCGAGAAAGATGGTAAAAAGTAACGATCTCGCTTATATCGACGAGAATTTGCACATAATAAGAGAGAGATGCGCTGATGCTAAGGTTAAATACCGAAGTCCCGAGGATAATGTACGCATAATGGCTGTTACCAAGACAGTCGCTCCGGAAGCCATAAACCACGCTATAGAGCTTGGGATAGACCTTCTGGGGGAAAACAGGGTGCAGGAGTATCTCTCAAAAGCCGATTTTTATGATAAGTCGGCTGAGGTGCAGTTTATCGGCCATTTACAGACAAACAAGGTAAAATACATTATAAATACGGTAAGTATGATACAGTCCGTTGACAGCCTGAGACTTGGACAGGAGATAAGCCGCCTCGCCGTTAAGAACGGAAGGACTATGGATATCCTGTGCGAGGTCAATATCGGAGGTGAGGACTCCAAGAGCGGAGTCGATCCAAAAGAGCTGAGTGAGCTCATTGGCGGACTTAAACAGCTTGACGGTATAAGGATAAGGGGGCTTATGACTATCCCGCCGCCGAGCGACAGCGATATCTTCCTCGGACGTATGAAGGAGCTTTACGACAGCGTTAAGGCTCAGTACCCCGATATGGATACGCTTTCTATGGGTATGACGCATGATTACGCCGAAGCAATAAAGTACGGCTCTACGCTTGTGCGTATAGGTACGGGACTTTTCGGCGCAAGAGATTACTCAAAGTAACATACAGCGGAACGCTGGATATCAACACGGGATTCTCCGCATTGATCCTGTGAAGAGAAATATATATAAACAAATAATGCGGAGAAGGAGTATTAAGATGAAACTTTTTGACGGTATCAAGGATTTTTTCTTTGCTGCAGATGATGATGATTTTGAAGCTGATGTACCAGTACGTCATGAGAGAGAGAGAAGCGGTTTCCAGCCCTCAGATCAGGACGATGCTCCTGTGAATGAGACAAGTGCTCCGGGCACAGGCAGAAGAAACAAGGTAGTTAATATCCAGACCACTGCACAGCTTCAGGTAGTTCTTGTAAAGCCTTCAGCTTTCACAGACGCAAAGCAGATCGCAGATCACCTTATTGCAAAGAAAACTGTAGTTCTTAATCTTGAAACAGCTTCTCCTGAGAATAAGAGAAGAATAATAGACTTCCTTGTAGGTGTTGCCTATGCAAACGGCGGAAGCCTCAAGCCTGTTGCCAACCTGACATATATCATTACTCCATATAATGTCGGCTTTATCGGCGAGGACCTTGTTGGCGAGCTGGAGAATAACGGCGTATTCATTTGATGAACGATCAGTCGGATAAGCTGTTTGCTGCAAAGCTGGGGGATATGGTCTCGCTCTGTGAAAGGGACGGGACAGCTCAGTTCTCATCATTTCTCGACGAGCGTCAGTGCGCAGAGGCTGAGATGTGGTGCAGAAAAAACACTGGTGGGCTAAGGTATATGCTATGGGGCGGATATGAGAATGCCAGAAGAAAGATGCTTGCTGTATACCCCGATTACTGCGAGGAGTATATCAGAGATGATTTCCCTATGAAATGCCTCACCTTCAGCTATCGCAAGGAGGACAAGCTTACGCACAGAGACTTTCTCGGCTCTTTTATGGCTCAGCAGCTGAAGCGCGAAGCCATCGGCGATATCGCCGCAGAGGAGGGAACTGCGCAGACCTTTGTCAGTGAAGTTGCGGCAAGGCTTATCATGTCTGCGGTCTCGAAAATAGGCAGGGTCGGAGTAAAAATATCCGATGACAAGCCATTTGAGCTGGAAAATGCTCAGAAATTTCAGGATATAAGCGGTACTGTCGCTTCACTGCGTCTTGACTGTGTAGTGGGGGCGGCGGCAAATGTGAGCCGTGAAAAGGCTGCTGCTCTTATCCGTTCGGACAAGGTGGATGTGAACCACTTTCCCGTTTCTTCGGTCTCGCACGAAGTAAAGGAGGGGGATACCCTCTCGGTGAGAGGCTGCGGAAGGTACATTCTTTCGGGTATTAACGGCTCGACCAGAAAGGGCCGCATACACATCAATCTGAAGAAATATATTTAGAGGTGAATTGAAATGATAACTTCAAAGGACGTTAGAAATAAGAGATTTGAAAAAGCTGCTTTCGGCTATAAGCAGGAGGAAATAGACGAATTCCTTACACAGCTCGAGGCTGAGCTCGACGAAATGGAGCGCGAGCGTGCAGAAGCTAACAGTAAGATACAGGTGCTTGCCGACAAGGTAAGAGAATATATGAGAGACGAGGACGCTCTCAAGGACGCACTCCTTGGTGCTCAGAAGCAGGGTCATCAGGTCCTCAACGAAGCTAACGAAAAGGCTGAGCAGATACTTGCAGAGGCTAAGGAAAAGGCTGCTGCTCTTGAGGACGAGGCTGTACGTCAGCACGCAGAGGCTATGGAGAAGAACCGCGCTGAGATAGCTAAGGAGAAGGAAGCTCTCATCGAGGCTCAGCAGCAGGTAGCTGACTTCAAGAAGAGCCTCTTCGATATGTATAAGAGCCACCTTGAGCTCATCTCTTCAATGCCTGAGACATTTGATGATGATGAGGCTGACGAGGAAGAGCCACAGACAGCTGAGGAGATCGCTGCTGCTGTTGCTGCTGAGACAGAAGAATAATAGTAACCAAAAAAGATTGAAAGGAGGATCTCTCAGACCCTTTAAATGAGAGATCAGATAGTATGGCACAGGATTATAACAGTACTCTTAATTTACCGCAGACAGAATTCCCCATGCGTGGAAATCTGCCTAAGAGAGAACCCGAAACTCTCCAAAAATGGGAAGATGAAAGACTTTATTACAAGATGATAGAGAAGAATAAGGGCAAGACATCTTATGTTCTCCATGACGGACCTCCCTACGCAAACGGCGAGATCCACTTAGGTCACGCTCTTAACAAGTCTCTCAAGGATTTCATCGTTAAGTATAAGAATATGAACGGATTCTGTGCTCCTTATGTTCCGGGCTGGGACACTCACGGTCTTCCTATCGAGCTTAAAGCTATGAAGGCTATCGGCGTTGAGAACGGAGCTATCCCTGCTGTTGACCTCAGAAAGCACTGCCGTGAATACGCTATGACTCAGGTCGCTAACCAGATGAAGGGCTTCAAGAGACTGGGCTCACTGGGTGACTATGACTACCCATACCTTACTCTCCGTCCGGAGTATGAGGCAAAGCAGGTAGAGGTATTCGGCTCAATGGTAAAGAAGGGCTATATGTACAAGGGCTTAAAGCCAGTATACTGGTGCCCTGACTGTAATACAGCTCTTGCTGAGGCAGAGATCGAGTATTCAAACGACCCATGCTATTCTATCTATGTCAAGTTCAACGTAACCGATGACAAGGGCATCTTCACAGGTCTCGGACTTGACCTTTCAAAGATCTATTTTGTAATATGGACAACTACTACATGGACCATTCCGGGCAACCTTGCTATATGCCTCGGTCCTGAGTATAACTATACCCTCGTTCACGTAGGCGACGAGTACTACGTAATGGCTGAGGAGCTTGTAAAGACTACTATGGAAACTGCCGGTATTACAGAGTATACCACAGACCATATCTTCACAGGCGCTGAGCTTGAGGGAATGAAGACAAAGCATCCGCTTTACGACCGTCTGTCACCAATAATCGTAGGTGACCACGTTACTCTTGAAAGCGGTACAGGCTGCGTACATACAGCTCCCGGCTACGGTGTGGAGGACTTTGAGGTGTGCAAGAAGTACGACGATATCGGTATCATCGTATGCGTTGACTCAAAGGGTAAGCAGACTGCCGAAGCAGGCGAATTCGAGGGCATGGACACAGATCAGGCAAACAAGGCTATCGCTGCAAAGCTTACAGAGCTGGGCGCTATGCTGGCTACACAGAAGATCGTCCACCAGTATCCGCACTGCTGGAGATGTAACAGCCCTATCATATACAGAGCTACAGAGCAGTGGTTCTGCTCGGTAAACGGCTTCAAGGACGACGCTATCAAGGCTATCGAGTCTGTTCAGTGGATCCCTGAGTGGGGCGAGGACAGAATCAAGGGCATGGTACGCGACAGAAGCGACTGGTGTATCTCCCGTCAGAGAACATGGGGCGTTCCGATACCTGTTGTTTACTGTAAGGATTGCGGCAAGCCTATCTGCAACGACGAGACTATCTCCGCTATCTCAGAGCTTTTCCGCAAGGAAGGCAGCGATGCATGGTGGATAAAGGATACAAGCGAGTTTATTCCTGCAAGCGTTAAGTGCGAGTGCGGCTGCGGTGAATTCACAAAGGAATACGACATCATGGACGTATGGTTCGACAGCGGTGTATCACATACCTCTGTTATGGAAGGAAAGGACTTCCCGAGCCTTACATGGCCTGCTGATCTTTACCTTGAGGGTGCAGACCAGTACAGAGGCTGGTTCCAGTCATCGCTCCTTACATCTGTTGTATACAAGGGTCAGTCTCCTTACAAGGCTGTTTGTACACACGGCTGGGTAGTTGACGGTGAAGGCAAGGCTATGCATAAATCTCTCGGAAACGGTATCGACCCAAGCGAGATAACAGACCAGTACGGTGCTGATATCCTCCGTCTGTGGGCAGCTTCTTCCGATTACCACAGCGATATCCGTATCTCTAAGCCTATCCTCGGACAGCTTTCAGATGCTTACAAGAAGATAAGAAATACTGCTCGTTTCATTCTGGGCAACCTGGGTAACGGTGCAGGCTTTGATCCCGATAAGGACAGCGTGTCCGACGATCAGCTCACAGAGCTTGATAAATGGGCACTTATGAAGCTTGATACACTTATCGACACAATGAAGAAGGGCTACGATGCATTCGATTTCCATATCGCTCTGCACGCTCTCCACAACTTCTGTGTAATAGATATGTCAAACTTCTACCTTGATATCATTAAGGACAGACTTTACTGCGAGAAGGAAGATTCCGTTCTCAGAAGAGCAGCTCAGACTGCTATGTATCGCATAATCAGTGCGATGACAAGACTGGCTGCACCTATCATTTCATTCACAGCCGAGGAGATATGGCAGTTTATGCCTCATTCGGCAGCAGACGACAAGGAAAGCGTATTCCTCAATCAGATGCCTGAAAAGAGCGGCATTGAGTTTACAGCTGAGTTTACAGACAAGTGGGATTTCATCTACAATACCCGTCTTGCAGTAAACAAGGTCCTTGAGGACGCTCGTAACGAAAAGACTATCGGTAAGTCGCTTGAAGCTAAGATAATCATCAAGAGCAGCGACGCCGATTATGACAGATATGCTTCACTGGCTGACCAGCTCAAGGATATCCTCATCGTTTCAGGTGTTGAGGTAGAGAAGAGCGGCGCTGCTGAGACTACTTTCGAGGTAGCTAAGGCAGAGGGCGAAAAGTGCGAACGCTGCTGGTGCTTCAGCAAGTACGTCGGCACAAACCATGACCACCCAACACTCTGTGAGAGATGTGCAGTGGCTGTTGAGGCTTAATTAATTTGTACTATATTGCCTGTCGGCTTAAAAGGTCGGCAGGCAGTCTTATTGAAAGGATAAAACAACGTGGCTATACTTCTTGGACTGATGATAGCAGCTCTTGTGGGAGCTGACCAGCTCGTGAAATACTGGGCTGTACATGACCTGAAGCCTGTGGGAACAAAGGAATTCATTCACTTCGGCGACTTCAGGATACTTGACCTTACCTACCTTGAAAATGACGGCGCTATCTTCGGAAGTATGTCGGGACAGAGATGGTTCCTTGTGGGCTTTACAAGCCTTGTGGTCATCGGCGGAATAATCCTGCTTTTTAAGTCATACCGCCGTTCAAGGCTCCTCAGCATTGCCCTTGCGCTGTTTATCGCAGGCGGCATCGGCAACCTTATCGACCGTTTCCGCTTCTCCTATGTTGTTGATATGTTCGAGGTAAAGCTCTTTCACTTTGCTATATTCAATGTGGCTGATATCTGCGTAACTGTGGCTTTTGCGATGCTTCTTATCTACGGTATCTTCATCGACCCGAAGATAGAAAAGGCTAAGAAGGCTGAGGCGGAAAAGGCGGCTGAAAATGAATGAGCAGGTAGTCCTCACAGCTTCTGCGGAGGACGCAGGGAGCCGTATCGACAAGTATATTTCGGACAATATTGCGGAGCTTACACGCTCTGCTGTTCAGGGGCTTATTGAAAAAGGCATGGTCACTTCGGCAGGCAAAGCCGTAAGCAAGAACATGAAGCTCAAAGGCGGCGAGGAGATAATCGTTGAGATACCCGAGCCCGAGCCTATGGACGCTGTTCCCGAGGATATACCGCTGGATATCGTCTATGAGGACGATGACCTGCTTGTGGTCAACAAGCCGAAGGGCATGGTGGTACACCCTGCTCACGGCAATTATACGGGAACTCTCGTAAATGCGCTCCTGCACCACTGCGGAGACAGCCTTTCGGGCATAAACGGCGTTATACGTCCCGGTATCGTGCACCGTATCGACAAGAATACCAGCGGACTGCTCATAGTTGCGAAGAACGACGCTTCTCATTTAAAGCTTGCGGAGCAGATAAAGGTACACAGCTTTACCCGTGAGTATGAGGCAGTTGCCTGCGGCTATTTCAAGGAGACCGAGGGGACTATAGACGCTCCTATCGGACGGCATAAGACCGACAGGAAGAAAATGTGCGTAACTACCGAAAATTCACGCAATGCCGTTACTCATTACAGTGTGCTGAAGCAGTACGGCGGCTATGCTCACGTAAGGCTCAGACTTGAAACGGGAAGGACTCACCAGATAAGAGTCCACCTCAGCTATATCGGACACCCCGTGCTTGGGGACGATGTCTATGGAAAGCCATACAAGGGGCTGGAGGGACAGTGCCTTCACGCCCGTAAAATAGGCTTTATCCACCCAACGACAGGGGAGTACATGGAGTTCGAGAGCGAGCTTCCTGAGTACTTTACGGCAGTTCTGAGAAAGCTGGAGAAAATGTAGGAGTGATACCTTTGTTTGAAGATATATCGAAAGTCGTGCTGCTCAGCGATATGGACGGAACTCTCCTCAATACGAAAAAGGAGATAACCGATATCGACAGAGCTGCCATAGAGCGGTTCACAGAGCTGGGCGGACGCTTTACCGTGGCTACGGGACGCACTATACAGTCCTTTGACCAGTTCCGCAGCACACTTGGACTTAAATACCCTATAATAATGTACAACGGAGCGGCTATCCATGATTATATCAGCGGAGAGACCCTCTATACCCACCCCCTTACTCCTGCGGCTAAGGACTATGTACATACGCTTTTAGAGCTTATGCCTCAGGCAGGAGGAGAGGTGCTGAAAACCGAAGGCACTTACGTTTTCAGTAATACGGATTATCAGCAGCTCCACACGAAGCTGTGCAATATAGTGCCGAATTATACCGAGCTTGACGAAATATCCGACGGTGGCTGGCTGAAAGTCCTTTTCTCACTGGCTCCCGAGGACGTAGATTATATGCAGATACTCGTTGGAAAGCAGGATTTCAGGGACGTGGATTTCGTGAAATCCTCGGATATATTCTTAGAGATGCTCCCCAGCGGTGTGAGCAAGGGCTCGGCACTTAAAGAATACAGAAAGCTCAGAGGAATGGAGGGCTGCACCTTCGTTTCAATCGGCGATTTTGACAACGATATAGAGATGATAGTCGAAGCCGATGTAGGAGCTTGCCCTGCTAATGCACAGGACAGCGTAAAGGAAAAGGCGGACCTCATTCTGAAACGTACCAATGACAATGGTGCGGTAGCTGAGCTTATAGACTACATAATCGAAAGGTGCAGCAAGTAGAACAATGAAAAAGAAGAAGGCGGCAATTACAGCATATATCATAATGATACTGTGCATGGTCGGTTTTCTGGCTATGCTGGTATACGGCACGCTCTACGGAAGGAACTCGGCTTCCACAGCCGATTTTACAATGAGCGATGCGGCAACTCTGGGACTGGCTGTTTGGGCGATACCTATGTGGATATCATCGCTCCTGCTTATGAAGGCGCTGAGGCTCAGAGGCACTTTACACGAGAAGCAGAACAAGATGCTCATTGCGTTTCCTGCAATGGTTTGTTCGGGCTTTCTCATATTCTATATCATCGTGCTTGGCATGATGTTGTTCGGCTGAACATAAACCGCAAGAAAAGTCTTGCAATGCGGCAATTTTTGCGGTATAATAATTACATAGCTTTTATTGCAGGGGCGGGCGGCTGTCTGAATAATTATTAATTATTGCTATTGCTTTTTGTACCTGCGACACTTTTATGAGCCATTGAAAAGTTAGGTGCATGAGCAGTATTAGGGGGCGACCGAGTCACCCGCCTTCTGCTGTCAAACAAATCACGGCTGTATGCCGTTAAATAAAGATCATGGAGGTCAATATGGACGCAAATATCAAAAAAGAATTGCAGAAAACAGCCTGCAAGGTTAGAATGGGCGTTATCGAAGGCACATATAACGCTAAATCAGGTCACCCGGGCGGCTCGCTCTCTATAAGCGATACCCTGACCTACCTCTACTTCAACAAGATGAACAATGACCCGAAAAATCCTGACGCTCCCGACAGAGACCGTCTTGTACTCTCAAAGGGTCATACAGCTCCTGCACTCTATTCTGTACTTGCACAGAAGGGCTATTTCTCTGTAGAAGAGCTCAAGTCTCTTCGTCACATCGGTGCGCTCTTACAGGGACATCCATGTATCCATATCCCAGGCGTAGATATGTCAAGCGGCTCACTCGGACAGGGTATCTCCGCTGCCTGCGGCATGGCCCTTGCTGGAAAGATAGACGGCAAGTCATATAAGGTATACACTATCCTCGGCGATGGCGAGATCGAAGAGGGTCAGGTATGGGAAGCAGCTATGTTTGCAGCTCATAAGAAGCTCACAAACCTTGTTGCTATCGTAGATAATAACGGACTCCAGATAGACGGTCCTATAACTGAGGTATGCTCTCCCGAGCCTATCACAGATAAATTCGCAGCATTCGGCTGGCACGTTATCACTATGGACGCTCACGACTTCGACGATATCGACAGAGCATTCACAGAGGCTGAGTCAGTAAAGGACAAGCCTGTTGCTATTATCCAGAAGTCTGTAAAGGGCAAGGGCGTTTCATTCATGGAAAATCAGGTAGGCTGGCACGGTACAGCTCCTAATAAGGAACAGTACGATCAGGCTATGTCAGAGCTTAATGCGCAGTTAAAGGAATTGGAGGACTAATTATCATGGCAGATGTAATCAAAAAGGCTACCAGAGAAAGCTACGGCGAGGCTCTCAAGGAGTTTGCCGAGGAATATAAGGACCTTGTAGTTCTCGATGCAGACCTTGCTGCTGCAACAAAGACAGGTATCTTCAAGAAGGCTTATCCCGACCGTTTCTTCGACTGCGGTATCGCAGAGGCTAATATGATGGGCGTTGCTGCTGGTCTTGCAGCCTGCGGAAAAATACCTTTCGCAAGCACATTCGCAATGTTCGCAGCAGGAAGAGCTTTTGAAATAGTAAGAAACTCTATCGGCTATCCACACCTCAATGTTAAGATAGGTGCTACACACGCAGGTATCTCTGTTGGTGAGGACGGCGCTACACATCAGTGCAATGAGGATATCGCTCTTATGAGAACTATCCCGGGCATGACTATTATCAATCCTTGTGACGATGTTGAGGCTAAGGCTGCCGTAAAGGCTGCTCTCGACTTCAACGGTCCTGTATATATGCGTTTCGGCAGACTTGCTGTACCTGTTATCAATGACGCTGCAACATACAAGTTCGAGCTTGGCAAGGGCGTTGTTATGAAGGACGGTAAGGACGTAACTATCGTGGCTACAGGTCTTATGGTAAATGAGGCTGTAGAGGCTGCAAAGGCTCTCGGGGCTGATGGCATTTCTGCAAGAGTAGTAAATATCCACACTATCAAGCCTCTTGATAAGGAGCTTATCTGCAAGTGCGCAAAGGAGACAGGTCTCATCGTTACTGCTGAGGAGCACAGCATCATCGGCGGACTCGGTTCAGCAGTTGCTGAAGCTGTTACAGAGTGCTATCCTGTTCCTGTTGTAAAGATAGGCGTAAATGACGAGTTCGGACATTCTGGTCCTGCTGTTGACCTTCTCAAGGAGTTCGGTCTTTCAGCTGAGAACATCGTTAAGACAGTTAAGGCTGCACTTAAAAAGTAATTGATATCAAACGAAAGGGCGGAGTGATCCGCCCTTTTATTTTTTTGTAATGCGGCTCTGTAGGGACTGCCTTTGGCGGTCAGCCAGCCGTTAGCCTGTAGGGGCTGATGCCCACATCAGTCCGTGTGGGGAACATTGCAAGTATAAATGACACAGTGTAGGGGCGAACAGTGTCCGCCCGTAAGCAGCAATACAAATACAAATGACACGATGTAGGGGCTGCCTTTGGCAGTCCGTAAGTAATAGTATGGGCGCAATTTCATCAAACGGGACGTCGAGGACGCCGTCCCCTACAGCGCAGAGCCCGTGTCATTCATACTTGTATTGAAGCGCGGACCGCCAAAGGCGGCCCCTACTCACTCTTATCAAAACCGCTTCTTGTACTTCGCTTACGGCACATTTTTATTCGGGACTTGTTATTCTGCCATCTTGCTTTCTTGCTTGTAAGCAATACAATTTAGCGTTTTAAATTATTCGAGATTGCAAGGAAGCAAGCACGCATTATTTTATAGCTTTAGCACCAAGTTCTTTTTTGCTCTTTCATAAGCATGGTCGGTCTGACAGAGATATGCATTTTTTACGCAAAACTATTGAGCATAGGGAAAGTTACACCTAAAACGAAAAATATACCGCATAATGGCTGAAATAATCGTTTGCTCCGAAAAAAATGCTTTTGGCTCCGATTTTGTGGAGAAATATTTCCTTTTGGGTATAATAAAGACTGTAAGATGAATACGGCAAAAGCCGCAGAGAATAAAACATATACATGAAAGGAATTTAACAATGAATAACAAGTATAACGCAGCAGCACTCGCATTTGCACTTTTAGCAACATCATCAGCAGCAATGAGCGCAGATAACACTTCATCACAGCCTATGCTCACAGCTCAGGCAGCAGCAAACGAAAATGTAAAGGCAGTTGCAGCAAATCAGGCTGCAAAGCCCATAAATATTGGATTTAACAGAAAGTATCGTGTAAATAAACCATTTATCGCTATAAAGAACGGATTTATTAAGAAGGAGGACGCTGAGAAAAACGTCGTTGCAGCCTTAAATCTGAATAATGCTGTAAAGATGTATAAGGTCGGCGAGATCGTATACCTCAATAAATTAGGATATGATATGTACGGCTTTGATCTTAAGCCATATATCAATAAACTCACATTAATAGCAAGATAAGTGAAAGGAAGTATATAAAATGAGAAAAAATATCATCGGTGCAGCACTTGCACTTTCACTTGTAGCATCATCATACGCAGCTTTAACTAACGGAGATAAAACAGATACAGTCCTTACAGCAAAGGCTGCAAATGGAGGAGTTCAGGCTGCAAAGCCGGTAGCTTTCGCTGCCGATAATCAGCACGCTCTCTGGAACGGTCAGTTTGTACTGAAGCACTACGGAGAAGGCAAAAAGTTTACAGTAAATGGAAAGCCTTACACAGGCGATAAGGTAAGCGTGTATTACACAAACCTTGACGGTATGGCACACGCAAACCCAAATTATGTGGACAGAGAGAATATCTTCCTTATCGTGGTTGACGGAAAGAAGTATACCATTTTCAACGCAAAGAACCCTAAGTTTTTAGCATAAGATAACCCAACCTTCCCTTAAATAATATATATTACAGGATACACCCCCTTTTTGAATAAAATAGTAAATGAGAAGAAGAGCATTGAAGTGCTCTTTTTCTTTTGGATTTTTTTGGAGAAAACGCTTGACAAACGGAGAATTGTATGGTATAATAATCAAGCTGTGAAAAACAGTATCGTATTCTAAAGACAGCTGGCAGAGCGAAAGCTCAGTAAGACCCGCCGAGGAATAGCAATTGATAGAATTATCATTGTCCATTCTGCGCTGTCGGAATGGGCTTTTTTATTGCTCTCTGAATACGATGAATTTCATTCGGAGGTGAATACACACTATGCCAAGCAATGCTGTACTCGAAGCAAAGAAGGCTAAGGTCGAGAAACTCACCGAGATCATCAAGAATTCCGTTTCAGGCGTTCTCGTTGATTACAAGGGTATCACTGTTGAAGAGGATACCAAGCTCAGAAAAGAGCTCCGTGAGGCTGGCGTTAACTACTTTGTAGAAAAGAACACAATGCTTCTCCGTGCTTTCAAGGAATGCGGTATCGAGGGATTTGAAGAAGCTCTCAACGGTACAACTGCTCTTGCCGTTTCTAACGACGACCAGACAGCTCCTGCAAGAATCCTTGGTAAGTTCGCTGAGAAGGCCGGCGATGAGAAGTTCAATCTCAAGGCTGGTTATGTTGAAGGTGAGATCTACGATCAGGCTGGAGTTATCGCTCTTTCCAAGATCCCTTCAAAGGACACTCTTCTTGCTCAGCTCGTTGGCTCTCTCCAGGGCCCACTGCAGAAGCTTGCTGCTACACTCAATGCTGTTGCAGACAAGAAGAAGGAAGAAGAAGCTGCATAATCGCAGTATCATTCTTCATCACACGTTTGCGGAGATATGCTCCGCAGCTTAAATCAGCCCTATAAGGGCAAATATAATTAAAGGAGATTATTATCATGGCTTCTGAGAAGATCACAAAATTTGTTGAAGATATCAAGACTCTTTCAGTTCTCGAGCTTTCTGAGCTTGTAGACGCAATCCAGGAAGAATTCGGCGTAACAGCTGCTATCGCTGCTGCTCCTGCTGCTGGCGGTGCTGCTGGCGGTGCTGCTGCTGCTAAGACAGAGTTCGACGTAATCCTTGCTTCATTCGGTGACGCTAAAATGGCTGTTATCAAGGTTGCTAAGGAAGTTCTCGGTCTTGGCCTTAAGGAGGCTAAGGAAGTAGTTGAGGCTGCTCCTAAGGCTATCAAGGAAGGCGTTTCTGAGGCTGAGGCTAACGAGCTCAAGGCTAAGTTTGAAGAGGCTGGCGCTACAATCGAGATCAAGTAATTTATATTACTATCGAACATCAGGGCTGTACCGAATTGGTACAGCCTTTTGTTTATTGTGATGTTTTGATTATTGTCAAATTGTGCATAATGTATATTTGGAGTTCAATTTGTTGACTTGTAGGGTAAAATGTGCTATAATAGCGTTGGGATATGTTTTCGCTTTCGTTTTGATAACGTTCAGCAATCGTGTTATTATGGAGGTATCATTATGAAAAAAACAGCTGCGATCCTGACCTCATTAGTAATTGCAGGTATGTCATGTGTTCCGTTAGCCGCTTCGGCTGCTTCATCGGAATTTATTGTTTCGCCTGTGTCTGACGAAAATGTTTCTGCCTCTGACATGAGCGTTTTTTCTGTGGAGGTAATGAAGCTTGTAAACAAAGAACGTGTAAGCAGAGGACTGCCTGCATATAAAGTGCTGCCCGAGCTTATAAGAGCTGCGGATATACGTGCAAAGGAGACTGTAAAGCTCTGGGATCATACACGCCCCGACGGCAGAGGCGGTCTGACTGTGGTCGATGACCTCGGTCTGGAGTGGAATGCTCTGGGTGAGAATATAGCTAAGGGGCAGACCAGTCCTGCTTCCGTAATGAACGGCTGGATGAATTCCAACGATCACAGAGCAAGTATACTCAGTCGTAATTTTCAGTACTTTGGCGTAGGAGTCGCTTATTCGGGCGGAATGTACTACTGGACGCAGGTATTCATGGGCAGTTCTGACAATTTCCCTGTGGCTTATTATCCCGAAAAATACGGTGATACAAACAATGACGGAAAAATCGATTCCATTGATGCTTCTCTTGTGCTGAAGGAGTATGCTGCTACGTCTGTGGGCAAGCCTTATACTCTGAAATCCAGCGAGAGAGCGCGTTCTATGCTGAACGGAGATAATAAGGTAGACTCCGTTGATGCATCTATAATCCTTAAAATCTACGCTAAAAATTCAACATGATACTGTAAGCCGTTCTGTAAGGAGCGGCTTTTTTATTATGCGTAAGGCTGGGCAATGTAACCTTAAATGATGCACTTGAAGAGATCGGCGATTGTGCATTTGAGTTTTGTACTGAAATAACCAAGATAACAACAGGAAGTATGCTGAAAAAAGTATGAAAAAATGCTTTTTATTTCTGTTTGTATCTTAGTGAGATCGAGCTTGGCGAGAATGTTTCCGAGATTGGAAGAGGTGCATTTGGCTGTACAAGCATTGACGTACTTGAATTGTCTGAGAAGGTGGAGTTTATTGACAATATATTCTCCGATATGCACACAAGTACCAAGAATGAGATATATAAAATAACAAATACTGTTATAATAAAAAATCCTGAGTGCGAAATAGAAACTCGTTCGGGAGAATGGGGCGATGTTCTCATTGTTTGTGATGAGAATTCTGCTGCTATGGAGAACGCTAAGAAATCAAATGCAAGATGCTGTACTCCCGAGCAGTACGAAAAGGGCGAATATGATAAGGTTGAAGTATCACCTCTTGATATTTTTGTCTGCATAAAGAAGTACGGAATGATGTTCAAAGAAACAGAGGACGGTCTTGAAGTAGGTAAAATATGCTGTGTTAAGAATGGTACTGTTGTTATTCCGGATGAGGTCGGCGGTATCCCTGTAGTAAAGTATGATTACGGTGTAAAGGCGACACGTGAGGGTTCTGATATATTTATTAGTATTGAGGACAGGATAATTGAACAGTATATTGATGAAATAGAAAAGGTAGTTATAGGAAAAAATGTAAAACTTCTCGGACCAGGTGCGTTTACTCAGTGTAAGAATATCAAAAGCGTTGAGGGCGGCGAAGGACTTGAAAAAATAGGCGATCAGGCTTTTTTTGAGCTTCACAAGCTTGAGAAGTTTGATTTTTCTGATAAGCTCAAGGAAATAGAAAGTTATGCTTTCTATGGCTGCTGCAATCTCACTGACGTTAAGCTGAATAATGCCCTTGAAAAGATCGGTGCAAATTCATTCAGTGAATGTGTATCCCTTGACAATATAATTATCCCTGACAAGGTTTCGACAATAGGAGAAGCTGTTTTCAATGACACGCATATAAGTACATTGGTTTTACCTGAAAGTGTAAAAAATATAGGAAGAGATGCTTTCTCGTGTTTCTCGGGAGATTATAAAGATCGTAACGAGAAAGTGCTTGTGTCTGTTACAAAGGTCGATAGGGTAGAGCTGAAGGTGCTTAACCCTGAGTGTGAAATAGACGGAGATCCTTTTTATAAAAACTCAAAAGATGTATATATGTACGGATATGCAGACTCTACAGCATGGAACTTTGCACATAAAAATCAAGTATTGGATTTCTATGCTTTCGGTGATGCAAACAATGACTATCAGGTAGATATGAGTGATATCGTGCTTATTATGCAGAGCCTTGCAAATCCTAATAAGTACGGTCTGGAAGGAACTGACGAGCATCACATAACTCAGAAGGGAATAGATTGTGCAGACGTTGACAACGCAGGCAATGGCTTTACCGCCAATGACGCGCTTAAAATACAGAAATACCTTCTTGGTCAGGAAAAACTGGTTTGATAACATCCTGTGATATAAAAAGGCTGTACCCTAATGGTACAGCCTTTTATCATGTTAAAGTGAAGAATGAAATGTACGTGAAATAACGTCGTCCTGCTGTTCCTTTGTGAGCTTGACGAAGTTTACTGCGTAGCCCGAAACTCTTACGGTGAGCTGTGGGTACTTCTCAGGGTGAGCCTGAGCGTCAAGGAGAGTTTCACGAGTGAAAACGTTTACATTGAGGTGATGACCGCCCTTTTCAACATAGCCGTCAAGCAATTCAATGAGGTTATCTACCTGTTTCTGATTATCCATATTCTTTCCTCCCTTTTTAATTAATGCGGAATTAGGAATTAGGAATTGCGGTATCGCCTTACGGCGATGATTGAATATAGGCAATTCATTTAATTCCAAATTTAAAAATCGTCGTCCTCGGGTTCGAGTTCGGTTGGCTGACAGCAAGCACCTTTTGTGCCGCATATGTCAGTGCTTTTTACGGTATTGACTTTTAGTCCGTCACCGCTGTTGTCCGAGACTATATTCACATGACCGCTGCCCTGAGCCATAAGCTGGTCTATAAGATCGGCAAGCTCTGAGG
>NZ_FRCT01000002.1 GCF_900143025.1 Ruminococcus flavefaciens
ACCTGTTCAGTATTTGATTTTCCTGCAGCTTTACGGATAAATACGCTTGTTCTCGGAAGAACATTGTGTATCACTGCTCTGTCTCCGCCAGTTATATCAGCCATAACATAATCGCCTACGGCAGGGAAATCAGATACAGTTTTGACGTCGTATCTGAATTTGCCCGATACCTGTGCCTGCATCATCCCGTCTTTATGTATGACATGGTAAAGCTCTTTTTCCTGCAAAACTATACGGCACACTGTAAGATCAGGATATTCTGCACTGTATGCCTCATATACAGGCGGTAAGCTCTCTAATTTCATTTTTATCTCCTATCTGTTCAGTGCTCGCTTTTCGGAACTTTGAAAAGCATTATCCCCTTAACTATAAGCAGCAGAAACGCTACTGTTGCCGCATAGGGTATTCTTGCCATGGTCAGGAATAAAACCGCGATAATGCTAAGTACAAGCGATGCCACTGTAACAGTACTTCTACCATTTTCTATGTTTCTGTAATTCATAAACAGCTTCACTGCACCAATGATGATAAGAGCGGCAAACAGTCCCCAGCAGACACAGCTTATCCCGAAGGAAATATTCGTGTAATCAAACAGGGCAACTGCCGAGACTGTCTCTCCTGTCTTTTTCGGATAAAGCGGCAGGAGAATAAGCATAATGCTCATTATATCTACTATGCCTATCAGCAGATCTATCATTTTCCCGATATTTGAGCGGTTCTCGTCTTTTGCTGCGGTAAGGAGTTCCTCCGATGACAGAAGCTCATCTATGGTCACAGAAAAGAACTTTGATATCTCTTTCAGCGAATCAATATTCGGATAACCCTTTCCCGATTCCCATTTCGATATAGCTGTACGTGAAACATAGAGCTCCATTGCAAGCTCCTCCTGAGTTAAGCCTTTTTTCTTTCTTAATTCCTGCAATTTCTCGTGAAATTCCATTTTCATTTCTCCGTTAGTTATTTTTTGTCAGTGAGTCGGACAGCACCTTGATATATGAGATAAAGTCCCAAGCTCAGCAAAACAGAGCCTGCTATATCCGTCAGCCAGTGTACTCCTGCAACAGTTCGTCCCACCACCATAAACGCCGTGAATAAGACCGTAAACGCATAAATACCGTATCTGACTTTAGTATTCCTTATCCTGCGATGCACCTGAAAAGCCAACGTAGGCATTACGCTCATAACAAGGAGCGTTGTTGACGACGGGTAAGAAGCCTCCATACGTCCTTCTATAAGTATCGGTCGGTAGTTTACAGGTATCATCTCAAATATGAGATAACCGAATATCACAAGGATATAGTAAATACCAAGCAGGATAATATCCTTATCAACTTTAAGAAGACTTCTCCGCTTTATAAGCTGGACAAGACCGACAACTCCGAATATCATACAGATAAAGATCGGCACAAGTCCAAGCCAGTCGGTGACAGTATACACCCACATATGAACGCCTGTCATTTTATGGAACCACACGTTCAGACCTGCAAAACCGATGTCGGTTCCGTTCTGTCCCACTGCCTGAACATCAACCGTCTGTATCAGTACAGTCCAGACTGCAAACAGTATCAGCATAATCGTACCTGTGATAAGTGTGTTCTTTTCATTCTTTTTCATAATTCCGTGTTCCTTTCAGATGATTTCCTTTCGGCTAATCTCATGGTAACACGGGGACTGAAAAAAGTAAAGAACCGTACGGTCACACCCATGACACGAATCGTAACATATGCGATATTTCGCCATTTGCAGCACATCTGCCGCCACGACTTTTTTATGACTTGAGCCTGATTATATTATAACCGAAAGGTGAAATTCCGTCAACCCATAGTCTTGACCAAACCATGCAGATATGTTATGATATAAACAGCACAACTGTGCAATCAAATGACAAAGATAAAAACGCAACGTATACCTTCGGGTATGCTAGAGCCGGTAGGTAGCCCGGCCGTCCTGTGAATACAGGGTAAGTAACCTGCCCCTCCGGGTTGTCCGTTCTTTGTCCATAGCAATTTTTAGGAGGGAAAGATATGGACAAAACGAACGGTATGCTGACAGTATTTTTCGATGAGCCTTTCTGGGTGGGAGTATTTGAACGCTCTGAAGATGATAAACTCTCAGCGGCTAAGGTCACATTCGGAGCAGAACCCAAGGACAGTGAAGTCTGGGATTACGTGCTGAGGCATTACTACAAGTTGAAGTTCAGTCCTGATGTTAAGGCCAAAACAAAGCAGACTGCTGATAATCCCAAACGGCGGCAGCGCAATGCACGAAAGCAGCTCAGTATCGCAGGTATCGGCACAAAGTCGCAGCAAGCGCTGAAGCTAATGCAGGAGCAAATGAAGACCGAACACAAGCAGCTCACAAAAGAGCAGCGTGAAGCCGAAAAGCAGCGTCAGTTTGAGCTTAAACAGCAAAAGCGCAGGGATAAGCATAAAGGTCATTGACAGCTTCCTGCGAAAAAAGTCCTGATAGTATCGGCTGTCAGGACTTTTTATCCAATCATTAATAATAAAAATATATGGTTCAGGAGAAAAACATGATAGATACAGCTTCTTTTATAGATAAATATATCTCAGCCTTGAAAAATACGTTTCCTGACAGGATATGTTTCGTTGGCTTGCAGGGTAGCTACGCACGCGGAGAAGCAACAGAAAGCAGCGATATTGATTTCGTTGTTATTCTCGATAATCTTTCGTGTGAAGATGTAAGACGTTACCGAACAATGCTTGACGCCCTTCCGTACAGGGAATTATTCTGTGGATTTCTTTCTGATGCAGACGATCTCAGAAACTGGGATGTCTCTGATCTGTTCCAGTTTTACCATGATACGAAGCCGATAATAGGAACTCTTGATGATATTGTTCCTTCGATAACTGATGATGATATCAGGCGCTCAATCAAAATAGGAGTCTGCAATATTTATCACTCCTGCGTTCATAATCTGATATATGAGAAAGATCCTGCAATACTGAAAGGATTGTACAAATCCACATCCTTTGTGATACAGGCACTCTGGTATCTGCGGTCAGGAGAATATAGCGCACGTTTACAGGAGCTTTTCAGCAAAGTTGAAGGCAGCGAAAAGGATATTATCTCCGCTTATATACAGATAAAAAACAGCGGAGTATCTGATTTTGAAAGACTGTCAGACCTTATCTTCAATTGGTCGAAGAAGCAGATAAATCAGATGCACGAACAAATTGAAAGGTAGCCTATTGCGTAATGTCATTAAGCTAATCAAATACGTAAAAGAACAGGAGTATGTTTGGAATATGACCAGACATACTCCTGCTGTTACATTCGCAAAAAATGCATGACGAAAAGACAGATCCGAGATCTGCTTGAAAAAAGATTGACATAATCGAAGAATTATGATAGTCTGTAGTTGAAGGGAATAGCAGAATGATATCGAGTTTTCCTATCAGCAATACAATCAGGTCTGACAGGGCACTTGTTTCTTGCTATCAGCTCTTCCAAAAGAAAAGGATTTGCGTGTGCAGAGCGAAAGAATTTGATGCAGATATGTATAGCAAAAGCATAATTGATTTTATAGCGGTAATCATTATGCTTATCGTCATCTATGGTGATATTTTCGGTGATCAGCATAGAGAAGTTATACATGATAAGACTTGCAAAGATTTCCTGTATCACGCAGTCCTTTTTCTTTGAATGGAAAGCAATAAGACCAACCTGGTACTTCAGTTCTCTGAATGAAGTCTCGATCCCCCAGCGCATTTTGTATATCATCTTTATATCTTCGGCAGAGAACTCATCATCACAGAGATTGGTAACAATGGTTTCATAGTTATCTTCAGATATCTTGAGCCTTATTATCCTGAATTTAAGAGGATATGTATCTTTCGATTCTTTCGGAAGGAAGTCGAAATTTGAAGAGTGCGGAAGATAACGATAAAGTTCAGGATTAGCCTTAACTTCATTAGTTTGTCTTCTTGTAATAATAATATTTGCAGCAAAATCAGCTTCCTCATTATGGGGAATGTTGAATTTATGAGCAATTCCAACGCTTGTCTTGATGCGCATCACATATTTCAAGCCGTTATTTTCAAGATGAGCGATCGTGTTGTAGGATTCATATCCTCTATCCGCAACGATAATGGACTCATGTCCGATATTTTCAAGCATACTTATGAGAGCAGAATGCTCATTTTCAATGCGACTGTCCTGTAATACAGCATCGATATATCTACGGTTCATAATGTCATACAAAGCATTCAGATGCATGAGGTTATAGCCTTTTACATCATTATTTGCACGATAAAAAGTATTCTTATCATAACGGTCATTCTGTGATCTTTTGTGCCTTATGGTAGTTTACTTCGTCAATGATTTTCTGCTGTTCCATAGCATACCTCCCTTAAAATCAATGTGACATTTCTGTCAAAAAAAATGAAACCTGTGTGAAAATTAGCACTCTCCCCTTGACAGTGCTAATTCAGAGTGCTATAATATAATCAGAACAAAGGAACAGAGAAGCACCAAAGGATCCGGGTGCTGAACCCTCCGTCCCCTTGCTCGAAGCAATGGAAACAATGTGACGAGTAAAAAGGAGGACTGACCTATGTTGTATCCTAGCATTTTCGGTGAAAACTTATTCGATGATTTCTTCAGATTCCCTGACTTCGGCAGAGACGTGGAGAAGAAGCTGTACGGCAAGCACGCTGCGCAGGTTATGAAGACGGATGTCCATGAGCATGACGACCACTATGAGATCGTTATCGATTTGCCGGGCTTCAAGAAAGACCAGATTAATCTTGAGCTTCAGAACGGTTATCTGACTGTCAGTGCCGCAAAGGGTCTTGACAAGGACGAAAAGACTGAGAAGGGCAAGCTGATCCGTCAGGAGCGTTACGCCGGTGCAATGCAGAGAAGCTTCTATATCGGTGATACTGTTACCGAAGCCGATGTGAAGGCAAAGTTTGAGGACGGTGTTCTGAACATCTGCGTTCCGAAGGCAGAGCCTAAGAAGCTGGAGAATCACAAGTATATTGCAATTGAGGGATAATACCTCGCTAAGATATGATTCCGAAATAATGCTCCCCGGAGCTGTTCGTTTTGAGCAGTTCCGGGGAGTTTTTGTGCCTGATGGCTATGTGGGCGTAACACATTGACTTTTTCAGGAATGGGATGTATAATATAAGCAGGAGACAATCAAAGTAATATATGAATGGAAAGGGATAAGATAGATGTTGAAAAACTTGTTTAAGGATCGTGAGAACACCGAAAATATCATTGTAAAAGCTCCAAATAAGGCGCTTTTAGAGTCCATATATCAGTACAACGACAAGATCGACAGTTTCGAGAAAAACATCAAAAGAGCAGCGCTTCTCTTTGTCATCATCATGGCAGTGATATGGATCGGCGGGGATATTGCCGGAATGAACTCAAATCTTGTGCTGATGTTTGGACTGCTGACTATTTTCGGGTATCCGCTGATATTGGTGTTTGGTGCTATATGGGTGAGCAGACCATCACTGAAAAGGAAATCTGAGGAAATGGCGATGCTGGCAGGCAGTGATATGGATGTGCCTGATGATGCAGTTGAAATTGAAATGCTATTTCCACAGAAAGTTTCGGATGACTTTTCGCAAAAGAAGAATCTGCTTTTTGATAACAGCCTGCACCTTGTCTACGCAGACGCTGAAGCATTCTATTTTGTGGATGTGACCGGAACTGCAAAAATTCCTTATTCGTTGATTGAACCGTGGGTAGATTCCGAGAACAATGCTAGGATCCGGCATTGGATCCAGAACAGCAAGCCGTCTGCTTATGCGAAAGAGGGTGTAAAAAAGAAAGGAAGACTGATCTCGCTGATACCTTTTGTGGGGAGTTTTATCCCGGATCATTATTTGATTCCATATAAATATACGGTTCTTCACACAAGCAGCGATGATTACCTGGTTTGTATCCCAAGATATGAAATGGAGAAAATTCAAAGACTATCATCTTTATAAATAGCATTACAATATGTACAGGGGCAGGAAAACCTGCCCTGTTTTTTATAACTTTTTCAACGTTCCCTTATAGCTGTCTTTGCCGATCTGTACAGTCACGGTAACATTGGATTCCTGCACATCGGGGGCAAGTGTGGGAGTCGGTTCAGTCTTACTGAATCCATTCAGCCCCTTACCCTTGATAATGGTCGGGAAATCCTTGTAGCAGATATCCATATCCACATTGCCGTTAAAGCGTATTTTCTGTCTGCATATTCACACACTTAACGATATTACAACTCGCAATGAAAATCTGCGACTTCGTTTTCTTCGATATTACGTTGTTTTGAAACCTGTCCGCATTTTCACACACTGAAAAAGGGGCAATCGCAGAATTACACACCAACCAACCGAGTGCGTAAAAATGCGGAAATATCGTGTATCTCATGGGACTTTTCCAGTTTGCCTGATATGTTCCCATTTACACGAAAACCGGGCTGGTTTGAGTGCTTTTTGAATGACGTATATTCCGTAAAACCACGTAAAATCGGCGTTTTATCAGTCGTTCCTTGTCAGCAGAACCACGCACTCAACGTGCAGCGTATTTGGAAACATGTCTATATTATTATAATATCAGATGCCTAAACTCTTGTCAATAAAAAAACGCCACCATACAAAGGCTCATTATAATATGTCAATAGCCCAAGGTCTATTGGCATAGCCAAAAACTGTGTCATTAGAGTTGTTTTTTAGATATTGCAATATTTCAGAAAAAATGAACACGCTATTGGAATATAATTGGAGCCGGTTATCCCGGCTCCGTCTCATTTATATATACTTTCTTTTGTATTCTTTTAGCCTGCGGTAAAAGGTGTTGGCACGCAGGCCCATTTCTTTCTGAAACCATACAGCTGTAATAGCGCCAGATTTCCACTGCTCATACAACTGTCCGAACTTTACCCAGTCAACGGCGATAGGCTGCCTACCTTTGTACTTACCCTGAGACTTGGCTATAGCGATATCCTCGCGCTGGCGCTGTAATGTCTGTTCGCGTTCAAGCTCGGAGAGTGCCGCGAAGATAGACAGCACAAAGCGACCTTGTGGAGCATTGGTATCGATGTTCTCCTTGCTGCTGACAAGAGTAACGCCTTTCCTTTGGAGAATGTCTATAATATTGAGCAGGTCTCTTGTCGATCTTCCGAGCCTGCTTATGCTCTCTATATACAGGGGATCACCATCCCGGACATATTCCAGCATAGCCTTCAGCTCCGGACGGTTGGCGTTCTTACCGGACATCTTCTCGGCAAAGACACGTTCCACCTGATATTGCTCCATGATAGCTTCCTGACGGGCAGTCTCCTGATGTTCTGTCGATACGCGGATATACCCGATCTTGCCCATCAAAAGGCCCCCCCATAGCAACCCTCATAGATATCCTCGCCGTACATATACTTCACATCCCTGAGTGCTTCATGGAGCAGTCTATGATCTGCGAGCATATCCTCGATTTCATCACAGGTATATCCATAATCGAGCAGAAGTTCTACGTCAGTACTGTCGACACCATAGCAGCCACAGTATTCCAACAGTATCTCCTCATGTATATTATAATAGGAAGAGCAGTCGTCATCATACCAGCTCAAATACTTAGAGCGATATATCCTTGGTTCGAACTGTGACCTTGTGATTTTTCCGCTTCTGTCAATACGAAGAATATCACCTTCCTCGGTATCTACACGCTTGGATTCGAATTTATGCAAGCCCAGTTGTTTCAGTGCCTTCTTCATGATTGTCTCAGTGCTTGCATATACGTATAAGCCTATTGTCTCAAAGTGGAGCAGGTACATTGGATTGCTCCCCTTTATAATGTATAAGGAGTTGTACTGATCAAGCATTGTGAAGGTGAAGTTGCCTTCTACAGTCTCAGCCATGTACTGTAAGCTGTCAAAGTCCAGCTTTCCTTGTTTCTCGATAAGCTGTACACCGATGTAGCTGTCGGTATCAATATATGAAGTCGGTATAACACCTTCCTTACGTAGATCTTTGTCATTCCATAAAACTCCATTATGAGCAAAAGCAAACTCTTTATCAGCATGACCTGAGAACGGATGATTATTAAAATTATGCTTCTTATCACCCTGAGTAGCCAGTCTGGTATGTCCCATGACGGCTTTTGTGCCGTTAGGTTCATTGAAGTGTATCTTATGCGCAGGCTTGGGCTTTTTGAATATAGTGACTTTATCGTCTTTAACATAGCTGATACCTGCTGCATCATCCTCATGAATCAGAGTATCGCAGCAGCTGCATCTGGTGTAGTGATTCTCATAGCAATGATGACAGAGAGTAGTGTATTCGTCGCCATAGCTATCGTCCGTCCAGATAGTTTCACCACATCTGTCGCAGGTTGTGGTATGACGTTCAAAACAGTCTGTGCAAACTATCTCACCGTTGACCTCTTCATAGTCATCTTCTTCGTCAATAAGTGCTCCGCAGTGCGAGCAGTATAAAGCGTTCTTGTTGTTATCTTCCATTGTTTAAAACCTCCATAAATAGCGATAGCCAGCCCCGAAGGGCTGGCCTTATTTTTAATATTCACTTGATAAAAGCATGGTGCTGTGGTCGCCGTCATCAATGATCACATGACTTTTCATGATCTCCGTCACTTGTCTGCGAGTGTTATGCTCATGCTTAACATTCCTGACAAGTATGCGATGGAGAGGGGAGGGTGGTCGACCAATTCTACGCTTAAATCAGTATATCAGCATACGTTCTCAGAGGAGCGTAAGCAGGTCGATAAAAAGATCGACGATTACTTTAACAGGCTGATTGAAGGATCAGATAAGGATAAGAATTTATGAATGGGGATTATTGGGCAGCCTTGCGGCTGCCTTTTTTTATTTGCTTTTTGATTAAAAAATAAAAATATCATTTTCCATGCTGCACTTTTGTGGTATAATAGAAATATATATAGTGAATGCATTCATATCCGCGAAAGGAGGAAACAAATAATGAAGCAAAGTGAATATCAGAAGCTTCTGGCAACAGACAAGAACAAAGCACAAAGAAATCTATTCAACGAGTATCTCAACTACGTATAGAAAACAGTATTAAATGCATTTTTGCAGATTTGTGTGACTGTTTTACAGTAAAAAACCACACGAAATTATTGGTGGTACAAAGCTATGAAAGAACCAGCTCCCGCAAGGGAGCTGGCCTTTTTAGAATAAAAATAAAGTATATTTTCTCCATATGACATCAATACTTAATAGAAGGCTTGCTCCGTGATGATATGCTCGGATATGTCAAAGAAGCTAAGCATGAGCCTAAGTTTATAGAATTGCTGTTAGAATGATAGTTACAGCCTCCCTAGGAGAGAATTGCCTTTTATACCTATAATCTATTATTCAAGAGGCAATAATTACATTTTGGGTTCAATAGCTTTTCACAAGCTCAATCAAAGAGATTGCTTTTTTATTTCGTTCAGTCGTGATTTTAACGCTATATAGCCTGTTTCGGCATCATCAATTTCTGCCACGGTCTTTTCCATCGGACATATATCCGTACCATGACGGTTAATTATACGCTTGGTCAGGATATCATATGTGCATGGGATACTATGACTTTCAAGGTAAGCTTTTCCGCTTTTAGACATTACTTTGCCGTGAACAGCAGATATTCCTGTTTTAACAAACAGCATCGCCGCTGCTTTGCCTACGATAACGTCGGCAACAGAATAGCCGCACAGATCTTTATTCTCATCGATAAATCTCATCATAGGCGATATCCCTCTGCTGTCGTCAGTGAAGAACCGACCGCTTCTACAGAGACATATTGAATGTCCATTCAGATTCTTTATTGCAATTTCAATATCAGTCATTAGCGTTATCCTTTATGAGAAGTTTTCTCAGGCCGATTATTATAACAGGAACAAGTACAGCCTGTACTGCAAGTCCGGTGAAACCTGTCTGGATCTGGCTCCATATCATTTTTGGAGTGAACTGTGTAAAGTTCTGTGTTGCGACTATTGCTCCGAGAAATACGCTCCTTCCGCAAAACTGAGCGAGTATTACGGCGGGAAAAGCCCAAAGTCCGTTTTCTGATATCTTCTTAGTGAAAAGACCTGAAATAGCTGCAAATACTGCAAGCTCCAGAATCATGAAAGGAAGTCTTGCTGACATAGGCATTGGATTGCCCATAGCTGAAGTTATCAGGAAGCTTACGACAGGGGTGAGTATTCCTATTGCAAGTCCCCATTCAGTTCCGAGCAGGCAGCCGCCTATAAGAACCGGCAGATACATTGGCAGCCATTTGACACCGCCCGGCTGTCCAAGTGCAAGATGAACGAGCTGCGGCAGAATAACAGCAAGCGCGATAAGACCGATAGAAACAAGGGTTTTATATGTTATCTTAGTGCCGTGAGATAAACCTCTCATAGTTAATGCGTTTTCAAACATTGTACTTCCTCCTTAGTGTTCAAAGGTGTTTGCAATATCTTCAAGCAGTTTTCTTATTGGCAGATGCTGCGGGCATATCTTTTCGCATTTTCCGCATTTGATGCAGCTTGAAGCTTTACCGCTGTCACGTGTATGTATATCATAATACATATGCGGATTCCAGTCGTGCGTGAGTTCTCTTGTGTTCATACATGAGAACAGATCGGGAATAGCGATATGCTGCGGACATCCATCCACGCAGTAACGGCAGGCAGTGCAGGGGATAAGGTCTTTGGAATGCAGGATTTCCACTACTTTATTCACTGCATTGAGCTCAGTATCGTTAAGCGGCTGAAAATCCTTCATATAGCTGATATTATCCTCAAGCTGCTCTATACTGCTCATTCCGGACAATACGCACAGCATTCCGTCAAAGCCTGCGGCAAATCGTACAGCATAGCTTGCAATACTGCCGCCGTTGAGTCCGCTTAATACTTGTTTGGCAGCATCAGGAAGATTAACAAGATTTCCTCCCTTAACAGGCTCCATAACAAGAACCGGCTTATTATGCCTGCGACAGACTTCGTACACCTTGCGGCTTTGTACAGCAGGATCGTCATAGTCAAGGTAATTGAACTGTATCTGTACGACTTCTATCTCAGGGTGATCGGTTAGTATCTGTTCGAGCACTTCGGCGGTATCATGGAATGAGATACCAACATGGCGTATCTTTCCCTCTGCTTTAAGTTCAAATGCAGTTTCATAAGCTTTGCATCTCTGAAATTGCTCGTAATTTCCTGCATTCTGAGCGTGCATGAGGTAGAAATCAAAATAATCTACTCCACACCATTCAAGCTGTTTTTCAAAGAATGGTCTGATATCTTCCTGCTTTTTAAAGTAGCTGTCTGTAAGCTTGTCTGTCAGTAGATAAGCTTCACGCGGATATCTGCTTGTAAGGCATGAGCGGATAGCTGTTTCGCTCTGACCTCCGATATATCCGTGTGCAGTATCAAAGTAATTGAAGCCCTCTTCGATGAAGCGGTCTATCATCCTGCAAAACTGTGGCTCATCAACTCTGCCATCCGTCATAGGAAGACGCATACAGCCGAAAGCCAGTTTTTTCTTTACTTTGTTCATTATCATGCCCTCCAAATCATAAGTAATTTTTAATTATTATATCATATCAGGTCATAGTTTTCAATGAATATTATGTAAATTATTTTTAATTCTTTCAATTATCTTGGTTATATTATTGATAAATTTTTCCATCTATGGTATAATTCAGATATGCATTACAAAAGAAAAATCTTATTATTCAGGAGGAAAAAATGTATTTTGATGATATGAAGCTCGGAATGACAGTAAATGTTGCACCTGCGGTTATAGACAAAGATAAAATGCTTGAGTTTGCGAAAGAATATGATGATGTACCGCTCCATACTGATGAAGAATATGCTAAAACTACGCCGTTCGGAAAGCTTATTGCTCCTGGTGTTATGTCTTTCATGGCTGTATGGGCTAAGTATCTTGAGGTGGATTTTTTCGGAGATGAACTTCTTGCTGGAAAATCAACTAAGATCGAATGGGTGAAGCCTGTATTTGCTGAAGATGTGCTGACGGGTAAAGCAACTATAACAGATCTTGTTAAGCGTAATGAGAAAAATGGTATAGTTGCCGTATCATTTGAGGTATATAATCAGAACGGCGAACTGGTATTGACAGACGTTACAGAAGCAATTGTAAAATGCAGATAAAAGTAAGGGGGACAGATATGTCTCAGAATGTTATGATAACCGGAGCAGGTAAGGCGGTAGGACTTGGCTTCAATTTAGTACTTCGCTATCTTGAAGCAGGAGATAATGTTGTGGCTACGATAAGAAAGCCTTGTCCTGAACTTGATGAACTAAAAAATCAATATGGTGATAGGCTTACGATACTGACAATGGATATAAGCAATACTGAATCAGTGCAGACTGCTGCAGCTGAGCTGTCAAGGATACTGGACCATCTTGATCTTCTGATAAATAATGCAGTATCTGTTTCTCCCGATTGTGATAAGGGATTCTTTGATGCAGATCTTGACTATATTGCAAGAACTGTGGATATTGCGGCTGTAGGAGCTATGCGTGTAATAAAAGCATTCTATCCGTTTTTGATAAAGAGTGACAGAACAGCTCTGATTATGAATATCTCTTCAGAAGCGGGAAGTATATCGAAGTGTTACCGTACTGATCTTATTGACTATGGTATGGCGAAAGCCGCACTGAATATGGCTACAATGAACCTTTACAACACTTTTAGGAACGATAGGGCAGTTAATATATTCTGTGTTCATCCAGGATGGATACGAACTGATGGAAAAGCTGATAATCCTGCTCCGCTCTCATCTTATGAAGCAGCAGAGATACTGCGTGAGCTTTTTGAGAAAAAGAGAAATGATTTTGACAGCCATAGGTTTATAACTAATCTTGATGAAGATTATCCGTTCTGAGGAGTTGAGATAATGCAACAGAAAACAAAAGAAACTTTAGTCAGGCTGATACTGTTATTTATTGGACTTGTGATCGCTCATCTCGGGGTTACATTATTTCTGCTTGCAGATTCGGGAGCAGATCCTTTCAATGTTATGATACAAGGACTTCGCCTTCTTGTCATTAAAACAGGTCTGTTTGTACCAACTCATGGAATAGTGCATATGTTCATTTGCTTTTTGATCATTCTTATCCTTTTGATCGTCGACAGAAGCTATATAAAGCTTGGAACGATAGTTTGTATGTTCTGCGGTGGACCGATAATCGATTTCTTCACATGGCTGCTGAGCGGTTTGAAAATCGGAGATGCTGTACTGCCTGTAAAAATTGCTGTACTGATCATAGGTTGTGGGATACTGGCATTCGGAATGTCGATTGTTATTAAATCTGAGGCAGGTACAGGTCCAAATGACCTTGTAGCAGTTGTCATAAGCGACAAAGAAAGATACGATTTGCAGCTGTAAGAATCACTACAGATGTGATATTTGTAGTGACAGGCTTTCTGCTTGGCGGAAAATTTGGCATAGGTACGATAATCTGCGCTTTTCTGGTTGGACCTGTTGCAGATATCTGTATGCCTTTTTCAAAATCTATTGCAGAGAGATGTGTACATAGAATAAGCAAGAATAATTCATAGGAGGATGCTTTATGTCTGAAGAAAAAGGAACCGTAAAATGGGGCGTTATGGGTACGGCCGGGATCGCATCATGGGGTACTATACCAGGGATGCAGAAAGCCAAGCGCTGCGAGCTGTATGCGATAGCAGGCAGAAGCCTTGAAAAAGCTCAGGCGTATAAGGAGCGTTTCGGCTTTGAAAAAGCTTATAAGGGCTATGATGCTTTGCTGTCTGATCCGGAGGTGGAGGCGGTATATATTCCATTGCCGAACGATATTCACTGCGAATGGGTAATAAAGGCTCTTAAGGCTCATAAGCACGTATTGTGTGAGAAGCCACTTGCTATGAACGAAGGCGAGCTTCGTCGTATGTTTGCAGCAGCAAGGGATAACGGCGTTATACTTATGGAAGCTTACGCATATCTCCATAGTCCGTATATATGCCGTCTGAAGGAGATAATTTCATCAGGCGAGATAGGAAAGGTAGACTATATAGATACCGCCTTTCTTACACAGGACTATTCAGAAGATATCAGACTTCACAAGGAGCAGGGCGGAGGAGGAATATATGATGTAGGATGTTACTGTACATCTATGATACTTTCGCTCATTGATTCACCGGTAAAGTACATAAAGGCTGATGCAGAGTTTGGAAGCTCAGACGTCGATCATATGGCTTCTGTTCTTATTGGATTTGAGGATGGTTCAAGAGCTTCATTCAATGCGGGCATGATACTCGGCACTGATACCAGCGACAGGTACGACAGACTGTTTATCCACGGCTCCAAGGGATATATTCGTTCCGATGTTGAGTATAACGGTGAAGGTGAGCTGTCATTTGAGGTAACAGTTAAGAACTCAAATGGTGAAAAAGTTACACGAGCTGAAACTGTTTATGCCGGTTCCAACTACAGTATGGAGATGGAGCAGATGAATGAATGCATTAATGGAAAAGCATTGCCATATATCACTGAGGAATTTTCAATCAGAAATATGCGGATTCTTGATAGTATACTTGATGCAGTGGGATATAATGACTCAAAGGAGCAGTTCATTCTGACAAATGGAACAGTGATACCGGCTGTAGGCTACGGTTCATACCTTTCAACAGAAAATGGCGGTGTTCAGACTATTTTAGACGCCCTTGAAGTCGGCTATCGCTATATCGATACAGCGGCATTCTACGGAAACGAGGAACAGATCGGTGAAGCTATAGAACGTTCTGGTATTCCGAGAGATGAAATATTCCTGTGCAGCAAGGTATGGCATACCGATCTTGGCGGGGAGAAAACGCTGAGATCATTTGAAGAGTCCTGCCGTAAGCTTAAAACTGATTATCTTGATATGTACCTTATTCACTGGCCTAAGAATGACGGAAATGATGAGGAATGGTTTGAAAAAGTCAGCGGCTCATGGGCGGCAATGGAGGAATTATATGAGCAGGGAAGAGTAAAGGCCATAGGTTTGTCTAATTTCCTTCCGCACCATATAAGACCTCTTTTAGAAGTCGCACGAATCCGTCCTATGGTAGACCAGCTTGAACTCCACGTTGGGTATATGCAGGAATATACGCTTTCTTACCTCAGAAAAGAGGGCATACTTCCACAGGCATGGAGCCCGCTTGGCAGAGCAAAACTTATAAACGATGGTGTAGTATCAAATATAGCTGCAAAATACGGTTGCTCGAATGCTGCATTATTGCTCAGATACCTTAATCAAAGAGGCATTCCTGTTATCCCGAAAGCTGCATCAAAGGAAAGAATGAAGGAAAATCTGGATATATTTGGCTTCAGTATTTCTGCTGACGATATGTCATACCTTTCATGTCTCCCTGAGAGAGGATGGTCGGGAGAGCATCCTGATGAAGTATAGGCGATTAATGGACAATTTTTAATTCCGCCAATATGGGCGGAGATCACTTTACATTCTGACATTTTTCAGTATTGATGATATTTATGCTGAAATGTGTTCAGTCAAATTATAAGGAGGAAAATTCAATGAAAGTACTTATAATCAACGGAAGCCCCAGAACCGATGGCAACACATCTGTCGCAGTGAACGAACTTATCAGAATATTTGAGACAGAGGGTATTGAGACCGAAGTCTGTCAGATAGGTAACAAAGTCATCCGCGGATGTATTGCCTGCGGAAAATGTGCTGAGCTTGGACGTTGTGTATTCAATGATGAGGTAAATGATATTGCAGCTAAGTTTGAAGCTGCAGACGGTCTTATAGCAGCCTCTCCTGTTTACTACGCTTCGGCAAATGCGACTCTCATCGCCTGTCTAGACAGATTGTTTTACAGTACTCACTTTGACAAGACAATGAAGGTCGGAGCAAGTGTAGTTGTAGCAAGACGCGGAGGCTGTTCGGCAACATTTGACGAGCTGAACAAATACTTCACTATCTGCGGTATGCCTGTTGCCTCAAGCACATACTGGAACAGTGTTCACGGCAGATTGCAGGGTGAATCTGCATTTGATGCAGAGGGCTTACAGACTATGAGAAATCTTGCAAGGAATATGTCGTTTCTGATGAAGTCCATAGCTCTTGGCAAGGAAAAATATGGTCTGCCCGAAAAAGAAGTATGGAATCCAACCCATTTTGTGAGAGATGATTTGAAATAAGAGGTAAGTATATATGAAAAGATTTGTTGAAGTACATTATTACATAAAAGACGGAAAACGCAACGAATTTTATAAGGCACTTTTGCAGAGTGGCATTGCTGATGCATCCCGTGCAGAGGACGGAAACGAGAAGTACGAATACTACTATAGTCCCGATAACGAAAACGAGCTTCTGCTACTGGAGGTGTGGAAGTCAGCAGAGGCTGTGGAGCTTCATCAGCAGTCGAATCATTTCAAAGCGCTTGGCGAGTTAAAAAAAGAATATGTAACAGAAACAGTATTTACAAGATATGAAATAGCAGAATAATATTAATCACAATCTCATTAGAGTTTTAGTAAAAATTGGTTGAAAACGAATGATGAAGCTTGTAGAAAAAAGTTAAGTGAACTGTTCTAAAGTGAGTATAAGTGCAGAAACGTATTCAACGCACCAAATACTCATCAGTATGATTATATAATGGAACGCCCAGCTATTAAATTAATCAGCTCCCTCTCGGGAGCTGATCCTGTTTTATTGTATCGATAATAATGGTATTGTTTATGCCGTAACAATACTGTCCGCCTTATGAAGCTTCAACTTTTCTACAGCCTGCTCTCTCATCTTGTATTTGAGTATCTTTCCTGCGGCATTCATGGGGAACCCGTCTACGAAATCAATGTATCTCGGGCACTTGTGCTTTGCCATTCTTGCAAGGCAGAAATCCTTTATCTCCTGGTCTGTAGCTGTCTCGCCTTCCTTGAGTACGATACAAGCCATTATCTCCTCGCCGTAGTCCTCATCGGGAACACCTATTACCTGTACGTCCTTGATCTTCGGATATGTGTAGAGGAAGTCCTCTATCTCTTTGGGGTAGATGTTCTCTCCGCCGCGGATTATCATATCCTTGATACGACCTGTTATCTTGAAGTAACCATCCTCTGAACGGCGCCTTGCAAGGTCTCCTGTGTGGAGCCAGCCCTCGGAGTCGATAGCTGCTGCTGTTGCCTCGGGCATCTTGTAGTAGCCCTTCATTATATTGTAGCCTCTTGCTACGAACTCGCCGTCAACGTCGTCAGGAACTTCCTGATTAGTCTCGGGATCAACTATACGGCACTCAACGCCGAAGATAGGTCCGCCGACTGTATTTACGCGCTGTTCCAGTGAGTCGGTAGTCTTGCTCATAGTTGTTGCGGGAGAAGCCTCGGTTTGTCCGTAAGTGATGCATATCTCGCTCATGTGCATCTTCTCGACAACTTCCTCCATTGTCTTGATAGGACAGGGTGAACCTGCCATGATACCTGTTCTCATGTGTGAGAAATCAGTCTTTTCAAAGTCCTCGTGTCCCAGCATAGCGATAAACATGGTCGGTACACCGTGGAAACAGGTTATCTTCTCCTTGTTTATGCAGGCCAGTCCCTTTCTCGGTGAGAAACGTGTTATAGGAGACATAGTTGTGCCGTGTGTCATGGAAGCAGTCATAGCGAGGACCATGCCGAAGCAGTGGAACATCGGCACCTGTATCATCATGCGGTCGGCTGTGGAGAGATCCATACAATCTCCGATAGCCTTGCCGTTGTTGACTACGTTATAATGTGTGAGCATTACGCCCTTCGGGAAGCCTGTTGTTCCGGAAGTGTACTGCATATTTGCAACATCGTGGATATCGATAGTCTTTCTAACTCGCTCGACTTCGCTGTAGGGAACGTTCTTTGAAAGCTCCATAGCCTGCTCCCATGTAAAGCAGCCCTTATTCTCAGAGTCAACTGTGATAACGTTCCTGAGGTAAGGAAGCTTTGCGGAATTGAGCTTGCCTGCCTCGCAGTTTTCAAGCTCGGGACAGAGCCCCTTGATGATGTCAACGTAATTAATGTTCTTGATACCGTCTATCATAACGAGAGTATTCGTATCCGACTGTTTCAGCAGGTACTCAGCCTCATGAATACGGTACTCTGTATTCATTGTAACAAGAACAGCACCGATCTTTGTGGTAGCCCAGAAAGTGATATACCACTGGGGTACATTTGTAGCCCAGATAGCAACGTGGTCGCCCTTCTTTACGCCCATTGCAAGGAGCGAACGCGCAAAGGTATCAACGTCGTCGCGGAACTCCGGATATGTTCTTGTGTAGTCAAGCTCGGTATAGCGGAACGCATACTGGTTCGGGAACTGCTCACAGATACGGTCAAGTATATCAGGGAATGTATAGTTGAGTATACGCTCCTTCGGCCATGGGTACTGTCCGTCACCACGCATATTCGTCTGGAGAGGGTGCTTGTGTGACTTTCTGTATGGTGTCATATACTCAGCGAACTGAGGTATTACTATACCTGCGTCGCTGAGGTCGGGAGCCCAGCGCTTTACCCATTCAAGGGTGATATAGCCTGTGTAGTTGATAGTGTCGAGAGCGGCTATCATCTCCTTTACAGGGATATCGCCCGTGCCCATGATACGGTACTGTACTTTTCCGTCAGCACCCATAACAGAGTCCTTGACTTGTATGTACTTGATGAATTCGCTGAGATTCGCAACTGTAGTCTCGGGAGATTCATTATTATAGCGGTAGGGGTGGTGCATATCCCACAGTGCTGCTACCTTGCGGCTCTTAACACCTTCCAGCACCTTTGCAAGTCTTGCAGTATCTGAATAAACGCCGTTTGTCTCAACGAGAAGAGTAACATTGTACTCCTCAGCGATAGGTACAAGTTTCTTCAGAGCTTCCACTATATAGTCGTCATCGACTTCGCCTCCCGGAGCAGGCTCAAGGTCTCCGAGCACCCTTATATATGAAGCACCAAGCTTGTTTGCAAGCTGAGCATATGCTTTTATCTCGTCCTCAGCTTCCTGATATTTGTCCTTGAATTTAAGGCAGGCTCCTGACGAAAGGCATGGTATTTCAAGTCCCAGCGACTGCAGCTTGGCAATGGTATTAGGCAGCTGTCCTTCTGTAAACGGTTGTGCCTTGACAGAGAATATCTCATTGCCGAGACCTCTTATCTCGATGCCGTCGAATTTAAAATCCTTTGCCAGTGAATAAATGTCTGACCATGCCCAATCGGGGCAAGAAAGAGTAGAAAAACCAATCTTCATTTTTATCATTCCTTTACATATTTTTAAGGCAATACCGCACAAAGATTGTGCTGAATATGCGCCGTGAGATTTTTCGTCAGATTGTATAGAAATTCCGCAGGCATACTGACGTATGTCAAGGGATTTCTGTGCAAGATGACGGAAAATATCCAAGCAGATTCAGTACAAAGACGTCAGGCGGTCTTTGTGCGGTGTTGCCTTAAGTACTAAAATTCATTAACGCCGCAAATTCTGTTTATAACATAGATGTCAGGATATTATTGATGTCCCAACTATCTCTTGAAGATATCTGCTTGTCTTTTTGCCGTGATACTGCGTTAGAAATCCTTGCCTTGCGTCAGCAAGGCGGCGGCTTTCTGCCTTGTCTCACGACAAAAATCCTGCGCATCTATTCTTCAAGATTTAATTGGTACATCAATAGTGATAGCATTTTTCACCTTCCTTTGCTTGGAACGATAAAAACAAAACCCGTCCCAAAGCGTAAGATTGCTTTGAGACGGGTATTATACAATACTCGCGGTACCACTCAAATTGCGGATATAAAAATCCGCCACCTCTTCGAAGTCTATCAACTTCTATGCACTAACGCAGCATTCACGGGAACCGTCTACTGGGTGTTTGAACCTTTGGGAGTTCCAGCTCAGAAGGGAGAAGTAAAGGTTACAGGCATTACTGATTCGCACCAACCATCAGTTCTCTGAAATGCTTTCGCCCTGACTATTCTTCGTCACAGCTTTTCTGTTACGATTTGCATTATATCACAAGTTGCATCTCTTGTCAAGAGGGAAACGCTCAAAAATGGAAAAAATAATTTCTAAAAAGCGTTTGATTATATAAAAATAAATTCTGCCATCAAGCTATCTTCTTCAAGTATTTCTAAAAGTTTATTCGTCAAATCCTCGTCTTGGATAACTATATCTCAGTTGGAGCAATGGTATATGACTTCATGCCGCCATGTCCGCCGAATATCTGCCATTTCCCTATACCGAGACGTTGAAAAAGTGCTGTTCTCTCAGCAGTGCAAAGCTCCTTGTCGGTATCTACTGACGTCATAAGTATTGGTGCATATCGGTTGTACTGTGCCTGCTGAGCGGTCATTTCTTTCATATTTACGAAAATATCACCTGTAAAAGCAATATGGTGATCGTAGTCAATAAGAACAGATTCTCCGGCAAGATGTCCGCCTTTACCCTCAAACAGCTCAAAATGCAGTTCTCCGAAATCAATGAAACCGGTCTGTTCTATAAGCTGACTTATTTCTTTTTTATCTCCTACAACGCTCAGTTTTTCAGCTGACACAGCAGTATATGAAGTAAGGACTTTGCAAATTCGTACATACGGCTTGTGCAGTGGATTCATCTCACGGAATCCGTCCTCGTTGTTACTTTCAAGCCGGAGACACTCCGCTGTTTTAGCGCTTGCATACACAGTATCGAAAATCGGCAGCAGTCCGCAGTGGTCAACGTCCGCATGAGTTATAAAGCATTTCTTTTTAATGCTGTCAAGTTCAGGGATAATGTTTCTGAAAACCGACAGCATTTCTTCTTTATAACAAGCGTAGCCTGTATCAATGAACAGGTATTTGTCACCGCTTTTTATAATAGCCGTATTGCTGCCGCACGGAGGCTCGATAAGGGTTATTACTGTATTCTCAGTAATATTATGATGAGTTATCCTTGGCGAGAAATTCCTGCCCCTTGAAGTCGCAAGTAACTCTGCAAAATGGCTTATGCTGTCAAAAGTACGGTAAGGAGATACACCGGTTTCATCAAGTATCTGCATAGCAAGGTTTGTATTGACTATCAAGTCCGTTGACCGGTTCATCGAGTACAAGAAGATCAGGGTTTCCAAGAAGAGCTATCCCGATACCCAGTCGCTGACGCATACCGAGAGAGAATTCTCCAGCCTTCTTTTTGCCTGTATCCGTAAGATTAACGATTTCCAGAATTTCAGAAATGTTCTTTTCGTTTCCGCCGTAAAGCAGAGAGAAACGATGAAGATTCTCATAGGCAGTAAGGTTTTTGTAAAGTCCAGGTGCCTCGATCAGTGAGCCGATCCTGCGCCTGCCCATATTGTCGATAGGCTTTCCGAACAGCTCGATCTCACCGCCGTCAGGGAATATCATACCGAGTATCATTTTCATTGTCGTGGTCTTTCCGGCGCCGTTTTTTCCGATAAATCCGTAAATATCGCCCTTGCGGATATTCAGGCTTATCTTGTCTGCCACAGTCTTCTGACCGTAGACCTTTGTAAGTTCTTTTGTCTTTAATACGTATTCCAAACTTCATTCCTCCCTGCGTATTGACTTTGGGATTTTATTGTGCTATGATATATATGGTTCATCTGTATCATCAGTATAGCATGGAAGTGCCCGAAAGTCAATAATATCGTGCAATTTGGTACACTTAGGGAGGTTTTGTATCATTTATGAAACGTACAAAAAACAAGCGTCCTCTGACGGTCAAGGACCGTATCGCAAGGGCGTTCATCAGACTGCTGAAAAAGCATGAATATCACGAGATAACTGTTGTGGACATAATCACAGAAGCGCAGGCAGGACGAGTGTCCTTCTACCGCAATTTCAATGAAAAGGACGATGTTCTGCGCTATTATATCACAAGCGTCACGGACGACTGGCTCTCGCAGACCGAGGAGAATTATCTCACGCTTACAAAAGAAAGCCTGAGTCCCTACATAGTATGGCTGTTTGAGCATATGTACGAGCATCGGGATGTGGTGAGTATCCTGATGAAAACGGACAAGCTGTATCTGCTCGAAGAAGAATTTGACAAGCGATTGTTCGCAAGACTGTCCGATACTGCTTCCCCGTGGGAGATCGTCTACAAGATCGGCGGCGTGTATAAGCTGTTCGTATACTGGGCGAAGAACGGCTATCAGCAAACACCGCAGGAAGTGGCGGCGCTTGTGAAATAAGGAGAGTAACGAATATGGGTTCAATGCTTCTTGCAGTGATTTATTTAGCGTTCATAAGTCTCGGACTTCCCGATTCGCTCCTCGGTTCCGGCTGGCCGACTATGCAGAAGGACTTCGGCGTACCGTCCTCTTACGCAGGGTATGTGTCCATGTCCATATCATTCATGACCATAATTTCCGCACTTCTTGCACCGACATTGATACGTAAGCTGCGTACACACCACATTGTAACAGGCTCGATATTGCTGACAGTAATAGGTCTTATCGGATTTTCGCTGTCAAAGTCCTATGCTATGCTGTTTTTATTTGTTGTACCATACGGTCTGGGGGCAGGCTCAGTGGATTCGGCACTCAACAACTACGTCGCAAAGCATTATTCATCAGCGGTGATGAATTTCCTGCACTGCTTCTACGGCGTAGGTGCAATGATAAGCCCCTACATCATGTCGCTGGCTCTTTCAAAAGCGCACTGGAACGAATGTTACCGCTGGACGGCATACATACAGTCGGGAATAATGCTCGTCTGTCTGTTTTCAGCTCCTCTGTGGAAGAAAAACGCCGAAGCCGACGATGACAGCGAGGAACATTCCGCAGGCATAACAGAAGCCCTCAGAATAAAGGGTGTTATCCCTACGCTGATAGCTTTTTACGCCTACTGTGCAGGAGAAGCGACCTGCTTTCTGTGGACTTCAAGCTACTTTATCGGAACAAAGACGATATCTGCACAAACAGCGGCGGCGTTCGGTTCTCTGATATTTGGCGGTCTGATGTTTGGCAGACTTATATCGGCATTCGTTTCAAATAAACTGAACGACAGACTTCTCATACGCATCGGAGTTGCCGTTGAAGCCGTCGGTATATTGTTGATATTTCTGCCATTTGAAGGCTATGTCCCTGCTGCGGTTGGCTTCGTGATAACAGGTGTCGGCATGGGACCTGTCTATCCTGCGATACAGCATATGGCTCCCGAGAATTTCGGCAGACAAAACAGTGCAGCAGTTATCGGTCTGCAAATGGCTTCGGCTTATATCGGAAGCACGTTTATGCCTATGGTATTCGGCCATTTACAGCAGGCTGTCGGTATCGGGATAATGCCTGTATATCTGACGTTATTCGCTGCACTGAACATCGGATTCCTTGAATATGCGTACAGGCGCCTGCTGTCATAACATCTGTCGTTAGTTCGCTGTATTCATTCGTTGACGGTGAGAAGATGCATCAAGAGTATTTAATCTGAGTAACGACTTAGCATCTTCATTTAATGTGAAATTGGCAATAAAAAAAGCAGCTGTAATAACCTCGATACTAATATAGAAGCTTATACAATTTATCTGGGGAAACCTTTCTGAAGGAAGGCTTTCCCCCTACCCCCTTTCCAAAGACTTTTTTAGCTGATTTTTTCTCAGATAGGGCACACCAAAATAAAAAAGCCCCGCAAGTAATGCAGGGTGTGCCCTATCTGAGAAAAAATAAAACTGAAAGTTTTAGGGAGAGAGTTTGAGAGAAGCCCCTTTTTCAAAAGGGGTTCTCTCAATAATTAGTGTAAAATTTCTATATGGGTATCAAGGTTATTTTCAGCTGCTTTTTCTTATTTATGAACCGGTACCGCTGTAGTTTTTGGCACCGTGCATCCATATCTTATAGCTGAGCCAGAAGAATGCGATGCCGATAACAGGCGAGAGCCACGACAGTACGGGTACTTTTTCGGGACGAAGTATAACAAGGCTGGGATAGTAGGCGATAAAGGCTATCGGCATGAGGAATGTAAAAATGAATCTGAATACGTTGCTGAAAATTGTGATAGGGTACTTAGCGTAGTCTCTGAATCGGTATGCTAAATCGAGCACGTAGAATGAATTCTGTATCCAGAAACAGGTCGCTGCCGCAGCGTTTTGCAGGGCTATCATTATAAGCGAAGCCGTTATGAGGAACACGATCAGTTTCAGCAGCATAAGCGGCGTGAAGCCCAGTCCGAGCTTTATCCATGAATAGATAAGCGTTACAAGTCCGAATGCAAGCTGTCCCAGACCTTTTATGTCGAAGACCTCCGACTGATAGTAGAAAAACATATTTATCGGTCTGAAGCAGTATTTGATGAAGTCGCCTGTGTAGACATTTTGTCTCAGGCTCCAGTTGTTGTCGAAGAAGCACTGCACAGGAGTAAGGGATATCAGTGAAAAGCCGTAAAGGAACAGCATTTCGTGGTAGTTCCAGCCCTTTATGGAAGGGAAGTTCCTGAATAATATCCAGAAGCTTATAAAGCCGGCTACATTTGTGAATATCATTCCTATAGTGGATATGATGAAGTCTGCACGGTAGCTCATTTTGCTTTTCAGATCCTGAGCCAGTATCTTGCAGTATATCTTAGCGTAGAAGCGTAAACCATTTCTTTTCATAAGTTATCAGCCTCCGTTTACAGTTATCTGACGCAGTGATGCCTTCCAGAACAGCTTGCTGACGATCATCATTGCTATGCACCAGATAAGCTGAGTTCCAAGAGTTGTAAGCACTGTTTCTGCGGTTGGAGCACCGTCCAGAAGGAGAGTGAGCGGTGCGTTGTATATTGACTGGAATGGCAGGAAGTTCACTATGGTTCTGAGTGTGTCGGGGAAGAATGCAAGGGGAATGGTAGCTCCCGAAAGCAGGAGAACTATGACCTGCTTCATGATGTTTATTCCCCATATGGACTCGGTGTAGAGACAGATCGTACCTACGATGAAGTCAATGCTGTAGTTGATAGAAATAGCCATGACAACGGAAAATATGAAGTACAGCAGATTTATCCCAAGGGGGATAGCTCCGTTGGTAACTATAGCCACGGCTATGAAGGTTGGCAGGAATGTCAGCAGGAACTTTGTAATGAACGAACCCGAAAACGACCAGAACAGATACTTCCGGTATTCCATAGGCTTTAAAAGGTCAAGAACTATCTTGCCCGACTGGATGCTCCTACCTATTTCCCAGACAGCGTACATCTCCATAAAATTGAAGAGGGCAGTTGCCAGAACAAGGTAAATAAGAGTATCCGAAAATGTCATGCCGTTTACTACGTCTGTGCCTGCAGATTCGTAAATAGCGTCCCACAGGAAGTATACCACTATGAGGTAAAGAAGATTTCCGATCACCATTACCACGAATGAAAGTCGGAACTGCAAGGCCTCTATAATGCCTGCACGGGTGAGGGAGAGGTACTTTTTCAGCTTCATTGTACTCCCTCCTCATATATCTTTTTGATGACCTCCTCGGTGGATATCTCTTCAAGCTGCATATCCTTTATATTATAGGAGTGCTGAAGCTTTCCGAGAACGTCTATAACTTTTGCCTTTTCTTCGTCAACGAGTACTGATATCCACTCGTCATCAGCAGATACGGAGAATTCGGGAAGCTCCTTTTGTATGTGTTCAGCCTGTTCTTTAAGGTCGCCGTCTATGCGGAGCTTTAGTGTACGGTATGAACCGAAGAAGCCTTTCAGGTGCTCGATATCGTTATCGTAGAGCATTTTACCCTTGTCGATGATAACTATTCTCTTGCAGAGGGCGTCAACATCGCCCATATCGTGAGTTGTCAGGATAACGGTGGTGTTTTTCTCCTTGTTCAGAGCGTGGATAAGAGTACGTATCTTTGCTTTCATTGATACATCGAGACCGATCGTAGGCTCATCAAGAAATACTATCTTCGGATCGTGGAGAAAAGCTGCAAGTATATCGCTGAGAGTACGCTGTCCAAGAGACATCTGACGGACAGGCTTGTGGAGCAGAGGCTCGATATCGACCAGCGAACGATATAGTTTGAGTATGCTTTCGTATTTTTCGTCGGGTATGCGGTAGATATCTTTCAGGAGCTTGAATGATTCCACAAGAGGGAGAGCCCACCATAGCTGAGAGCGCTGACCGAATACTACGCCTATTTCCTGAGCGTTTTTTGAGCGGTTATTATAAGGGACATTACCGCCTACAAGTATTTCGCCCGAGGTAGGTTCGAGAACGCCTGTCATCATTTTGATAGTTGTGGACTTTCCCGCACCGTTTGGTCCGAGATAACCCACTATCTCACCCTGCTCAATGGTCATTGAGATGTTGTCTACTGCTCGGACGGTCTTGTAATCCCTTGAAAACAGATCTTTAAGACTGCCTTTAAGTCCTTCGTGTCTGTTGAGCACCTTGAACTCTTTGCTTACGTTTTTGATTTCGATTATAGCTGACATAATATCCCTCTCTTTCTTGATTTCCTTGCTTTTTCTGTCAGAAAAAGTATTTTTTTAGTATATCACAATAGAAAATACAAGTCAAGATGAATTTTTTACTTTGTAAGTTTGCTTCTTATTCTATACATAATGTGGAGAACTATGATAAAATAAGCAAAAGGAGTCAAGCAGAAATGTGTTCCTGATATCACATGAACCATTATTCTGTCAAAAGAGTCCATTTGAAACAACTGATCTGTTTATCGGTGAAAGGTATAAAAAACCTTAAGTGGCAGCTGAGAAAATGCAGTTTGCAAATCTTTCTCAGCCCTCTTAAGGAAAATTGAGATTATCAAATTTTAATGGGGCTTGACTATGACAATGCCCTCATGTTGACGCTATAAGGTCTTTTCACAGTCTGTCTTGGTGAGCTCTGTGAATATAGATAGTATGGTTACTATCCATTATTACCGTAAAGCAGCTTATACTGCCGTTCAAGACGTTCCTTAGCCTGTGAGCGCAGGCTGTCAGGACCGAGTATCTCAATAACAGGTCCGAAGCTGAGCAGCATTATGAGCACTTCTGTTTCGTCCTGTTCGTCGTACCAAAGTTCCACAGTATACTCGTTCTTTTCGAGATCTCGCACGGTATGCTTTTCAAAAGAAGCAAATTCAAGCATAAAGCGCTCAACACCATTTCGCTCGTTTGTCACTCTTATAACAGCAGGCTCTTTGCATTTGCGGCTTCTGAAATAGTCATCAACGGAGACAGGTGTTCGGAATACTCGTCCTGTATCGGTTATGCTGCCTATACGTCCTATATTTATAAGACCGCTGCTGCGTATCATATCATTTCTTAGCAGATAGCAGTATGCACGGAATTTGCCGTTCTTAGGCGAGAACTCGATTTTCAGCAGTACAAATCTGCCGCTTGCGTCCTTACCGCGTCCTGTTTTAAAGCGTATATCAACTATCCTCCTGTTCTTTACAGCATCGAGAGCTGCACGGAAATTAGCAATGTATTTTTCATCGGAATAGTCATCATGGTCGGCAAATCTGTCCGTAAGTCTGAAATGCTCATGGCGGTACAGAGGCTTCACATCGGCAAGCTCGGTTTTTAGCTGCTCTATGGTCACATCGTCCATAAACAGCCTTATCCTCGGATCAGAGAGCTTCGCTTTGAGCCACATCTTCTGAAGCTTTGTAAGCACCTTCACAGGTGCTTTTTTGGTTATTCGCCTGAGAGTATTATCCTTTTCCCGTCTGAAAAGTCCCCAGTCCTCATCGCTTGGTATAAGCTTCTGAGGCAGGAAAAGTATGGAATCACGAAAGCCTTCACTAAGCACAGTGTCGCGTACAGTCTTTTCATCGGTGACTTCTTTTTCGAGCAGCTTAGCCGCTATTCGGAAATATGTACCATATATCTCACTGAATATGTTCATCTTCGCCACCTCCGTACATTCTGTACATTCTGGAAATATCCCTGTAAAAACGCACACGCACTTTCTGAGTGCCGCCGTCTATTGAAACTATTCGTCCGATAAAAGTCTTAGCCCAGTGCATTATCTCATTTGGGTCGAACACATCGGCGGTTAGAGTATAAAGTCCGTCGCCTGCCTTTTCGAGCACAGCGCAGCGCTTTTCGCGTTCAAGACGCTCGATTATAAAGGGCTCTCTTTTCTCATCAACAGTAAAGGTTATCTTTATTGCATCGACATTGCCTATTTCATGGCGATTACCGAAGGAAACTCCGAAACAGCGCTGTATATTCACATCATAGCGCTCTCTGAGCCTGTCGTAGTCAGTGCAGACAGTGTTTCTCTTTATCTGTTTTATCCTGTCAAGTCTGTATGTGGAGAATCTGCGCGTTTTCGGCACATATGCAGCAATATACCGCCTGCCTGTCTGAACGGAGACAAGTATCTGCATAGGTATTATTATCTCCTCCGCAGGTTCATCATCAGCTCTTACCGCAAATTTCCTGATTATGATACTGCTTTTATCATCAATAGCCGCCAGTATTTCGGGAACAAGTATATCTTCAAGGGCGTGTATCATATAATTATGCTTTATATGGAAAAGCTCGTTCTTTATACCGACAGCTTTCATTATGCTGTTGCCGATAACGCCGAAATCAGGAGCTTCCGAAAAGAACTTCAATGCGTCAGCAAGTCCCTTGTATTTCTCTATGTATTCATCTGTGCAGGCAGCTGAAAGCGAATAATACATAGTTTTGCCCTGCTTTTCTGCAACGATTATCCCTTCTTCGGTATATTCTTTTAGCTTGTTGCGGACTGTCTGGTCGTCAAAAAGCTGCTCATACTCATTGTTGAGAGTATCGGTAAGCTCCCTGAGAGTGCGGCTTTTTCCGTCACATAGAATGTCTATAAGAAAAAAATGAAGCTTTATATCGTTATCGGTAAAGCTCTTGGAGTAATATGCGTTATATAGCGGATTTTCAGAGATATGACAGCTGTCTACGGATATGGAAACACTTCTGCCGTGAACAGAGTCGTCATAGCGCATATAATCCTGCATCCAGCTCTCTACGCGGCGTTTTTCGTCATCGTAGGTGCGGACGCTCTTTTTGTCGAAATCACTTCTGACCTTACAGCCGTAAACGAAGAAATCACGAACATATTCTCTTGTTTTACTGAAATTCTTTATAAGCTCCGAAAATCCAGCCATTACAGCTACACTCCTTTCTTTATTAATATATTATCAGAAAAATCTGTTATTTTCAAGTGACATATGAGTGTTCGCAGATTTTTTTATATGATTATTTCCATTTCATGTGATATACTAAAGTCAAGCTAAAGGAAAGAGAAGTGAAAGAAATGTTCGTACATTATGAAAAGAATCAGAATATGCTCCCCATAAAGATATGGCAGACAGATATGGAAGCTGTCGGCACAAAATGTATCGAACAGGCGGAGCACCTTGCGAAGCTTCCCTTCGCATACAAGTGGATAGCACTTATGCCCGACACTCATGCAGGCAAGGGTATGCCAATAGGCGGAGTCATTGCCTGTGAGGACGTTGTTATCCCGAATGCGGTAGGAGTCGATATAGGCTGCGGTATGGCGTATGTTCAGACCGATATCCCTGTATCGCTTCTCCGTGAGACAATAACAGGCAGCGGCAACCTTGTACAGACTATCTGCGGCGATATTCTGAGAAATATCCCGACAGGCTTTGCACATTACAAGACAATGCAGGCTTCTAAGGTGCTTGACCGCGCAAAGGCTGAAATGGGCCGCTACGAAGCCGATAATGAGCTTATCCCTCAGATAGAGGAGGGATACTATCAGGCTGGTACACTTGGAGGAGGCAATCATTTTATAGAAATACAGCAGGACGACGACGGAATGTGCGGTATAATGCTCCATTCGGGCAGCCGTCATTTCGGAAATATCGTCGGACAGTACTTCAATAAGATAGCACATGAACTGAACGACAGATGGTTCTCACAGGTACCCAATGAATGGAATTTACCGTTCCTGCCTGTTGATACCGATGAGGGACAGCGTTACCTTGCATGGATGCAGTTATGTATGGACTTTGCCTACGAAAACCGTGCAATAATGCTCGGTAAGGTGAAGGATATCTTCACAAAGCATATCGAGAAGCACACAGGCATTGTACCTGTTTTCTCTGACGAGATAAACTGTCATCACAACTATGCGGCTCTTGAGAATCACTTCGGTAAGAATGTATGGGTACACCGTAAGGGTGCTATCCGTGCAGGTGAAGGCGAAATGGGCATTATCCCGGGAGCTATGGGTTCATACAGCTATATAGTTCGCGGCAAGGGCAATCCCGACAGCTTCATGTCCTCATCTCACGGAGCAGGCAGAGCTTACTCAAGAACAGCAGCAAAGGACACTTTCTCTGTAGAGTCAGTAATGGTGGACTTAAAGGAGAAGAAAGTAGTTCTTGCTAAGAATAATAAGGGCGATGTTGCTGAAGAAGCACGTTTCGCCTACAAGGATATCAACGACGTAATGGCTAATCAGCAGGATCTTACTGAACCTGTAAAGAAGTTATTTACCGTCGGAGTAGTAAAAGGCTGATTTTTCGCCGCTTCCAGCAATTATGGCAGTTCGTTCCAGAACGGGTTCAACTCCCAAAGCGACGAGTTTTAAGACACTGACAGCAGATGTTTAATGAAAATGGATTATTCATACAGTGTCTTGGCAGCGTGACGCTGCACCCTTCCACGTTGGCGCTTGTTTCACGCGCTCAACCTTATCAGAAATGATGATTTCACATCGCTTACAGCACATTTATAAATAAATTATTTTCGGCTCTGACAGCATTATTTAGGGACGCAGGAAGCTGCCCTACAGGGTAAGCACTGTGCAAAAAATGAGCCGCGAATAAGTCAGCAACAGCATATAAAATTGGTGAATACAGGTTCAAATCCTGTCCTGCGGAAACGTATGGTACAAGATGCTGACTTGAAAGCTCCGACAATAAAGTTGTGCCGTAAGCGATGTACACAGTACGCTACAAAGAGAAATAAGCGAGTTTACGAGCGCCATCGTTGATGTCACCGGCGTCACGCCGGTGAAAGGAGAATTACTATGCTTAACTTTTTAAAGAAGGAATCCAACCTGACATATACCGAGAACGGCGGTACTGCTTACCGTTCAACAACTTCCTTCTGCCTTGATATGTTTTTCAAGGCAGGAGCAATGAGAAATTCCACAGCAGAGGAGATAGCAGACGTGGTAACACGCGCTTACGCCGAGGATCCCGACAAGACTATGAAGATAGTCTTCTTTGCCCGTGATGCAAGAGGCGGTCTGGGTGAAAGACGTTTCTTCCGCTGCGCTGTTTCCGCACTGATAAAGACAGCTCCAAAGGCTATAGAGAAGAATATCCCTATGTTTGCTGAGTACGGCAGATATGACGACCTTTGCGTACTGCTGGGCACTCCTCTGGAGAAGGCAGCTGCAAAGGAAATAAAGGCGCAGCTGGACAAGGATATCGCAGCTATGAAGAGAAACGGTCAGGCTTCTCTGCTGGCTAAGTGGCTGCCCTCTGTAAACGCTTCCTCTAAGGATACACGTAACAAGGGCAGACGTATGGCAGCTTTGCTGGGTATGAGCGAGCCTGCATACAGAAGATCTCTGTCATCTTTGAGAGCGTACACAGATATCCTCGAAAACCGTCTCCGTGAGCGTGACTACACATTCGATTATGAGGTGCAGCCTTCCTGCGCTATGTTCAAGTATCGCCGCGCTTTCATCAGAAATGATAATGAGCGTTATGTAGGTTACCTGAACAGCGTAAACCGCGGCGAAACAAAGCTGAACGCCGACAGACTGTTCCCCTACGACATAGTAAGAGCAGCACTTACAGGCAATATCTCTGAAACTGAGAGAAAGTCTCTGGACGCTGCATGGAAGTCCCGGCCCGATCTTACAGCTTCAAGACGCGAGAACGCCATAGCTGTCATTGACGGTTCGGGTTCCATGACCTGCGGCAGAGGTATACGTCCCATAGATGCGGCACTGTCGCTGGGCATATACTTCGCAGAGCACAACACAGGTGCTTTTGCCAACCACTTTATCACGTTCTCCGAGTCTCCCCGAATAGTGGAGATAAAGGGCAGGGATATCGTGGAGAAGGTTCGCTACTGCAACACCTTCAACGAAATAGCAAACACCAACCTTGAGGCGGTATTCCTGCTGATACTCAAGACCGCAAAGAAGTATAAGGTATCGAAGGAGGAAATGCCTTCCAAGATATACATAATCTCCGATATGCAGTTCGACTACTGTATTGTCGGCGGCAACGACGAGTCTATGTTCCGTGAGATGAGAAAGCTGTTCAGAGCCAACGGCTATGAGCTGCCTGATATCGTTTTCTGGAACGTCAACAGCAGATGTGACGCGATGCCTGTTACACGCTCCGAAACAGGAGCTGCGCTGGTATCCGGCTACACACCAACAATATTCGATATGGTCATAGGCGGAGAAGTCTCCCCTGAGGCTGTAATGGATAAGATACTGGCTTCAAAGAGGTATGCACTTATAACGGCTGCATAAGACTAATATTTTTCCCACCTGAAAGGGTAGGGATTACAATAAAACAGACTTGCACGAGGAGGATTTTCCGGTTAGTGCGAGTCTGTTTTTTTATGATATGAATGTGTTATCTGTATTTTTTCTCTGGATGCTGGGCGTAATATTCCTTTTTATTTGCATACATTCTTTCATCTGCAAGTCGCATTGCTGTACGGATATCCTCTCCGTTTGATACAAAGCAACAGCCAACAGCAAAATGGAGATCGTTATCTATTACGGATTTTTCAGTAAGTTGTTGTAATCTTACATTGAACTCTTCCTCTGTTAATCCGGGAGCTATGATCATAAATTCATCGCCGCCTGCGCGGTATACATCACAATCATAAAAGACCTGACTAAGCATAGCCGAAGCAGTACGTAGCAATCTGTCGCCTGCAATGTGTCCTTTTTCGTCATTGATACGCTTCAGACCGTTCAAATCGGCAAAGACTACAGCATATGGCTCGGATATCTTAATTATTCCGGATACCATATCGTCTACGGCATTATTCATTGCATTTCTGTTTTTGCAGCCTGTCAGAAGATCTATGGAACTTAGGAATTCAAGCTGCTTCATAAGCTTGTAGTTTGCTATTTCCGATGCAATAAAGTTAGTGGACAGTTCAAGAGTCTCTTTTATCTTGACTGTATCCTCGGTCTTGAAATTCAACGCCCAAAGATAGCCAAGTATCTCATCGTTGTGCTTCAGCGGAAAAAGTACAACACTGTTCACTTTAGCTTTGCTGAGCAATGAATGTAATGCAGGATTGTTGGAGTCCAGCCATTTCATATCATTTTCATCTTTTATGATAACACAGGAACTGCCGCCGATAGCTGAATCAAATGTATCTGCAACATCATAAAAATCAGCTGCATCGTATATATCCGACAGACATAACGCAGATCCATTAAATGTTGCCTCACAGAAATTAATATACTTTCGTTCCTCAAGTTCGGAAAGAATAATGCTGCAATGTTCAGCACTGCATATTCTGCGGATATCTTCTATGATTTCGTTAAATACCTGACGGATATTTTCTTTATTTGCTCTGCCGAGCTTCAAGCTTATCTCAAGTGCATTTGTGGCAGTATCTGCTGCAAGGCTTGCCTGCTGCTCAGAGTCGGCATAAGGCGAGATATCACAGGAATAAAGACAATAACCTACATTCTCTTTATCAGATTCGATAGGTAAGAGGAACATATTGACCCATAATCCCATATGCTCTACATGAACATATGTATGCAGCGGCTTTCCGAGACAGGCACAGCGATACATAAAATCCTCAAAATTCTTATCCTTAGGCAAGCAGTAATAGTACGGTGAATTTGGAACAAAGGGGTGATGAAATATCATGTCGGCATCATCACGCAGAAGTTTATTTGCGGCAACGACAAGTATATTGCCGTAAGTGCCGTCATCATACTGCTCAACAGAAATAATGCACGATCTGCTTTTATGACCTGTTACTAACTGTTCAAAATCCATAATAATACCTTCTTTCACATTCAAATGAATAAATGCTTTGCGATCTTATATACGAAGGGTTTCTCCGATAATTAATAATAAGATTTTATCTGTATTTTACATACAATTTTATCACTTTCATATATATTCATCAATGTATTATGGTAAAAGTTTACAAAACATAAAAAATTATTGTCGGTTATTACAAAAACAAGGGTAAGTGTTTTGTGTAATAACTACAATAATGAATGAATATGTATTATCTGTAAAGATCTCAGTTGTATAAAGAGGTGGATGAAAGAAATTGTTAAAACATAAATGTTTATAAACATCTGCATTTTGTCCACTTAATCCTTGAAAATGTGGATTGATATTGTCAGAATTATGTGCTATTATTTGATTGAATATATATTTGTATTAAATAGGCTGTGGAAAAGTTCCGCAGTCATATAAATAAAAAGGGATATTATAATTAAAAAGGAGAATTGGAATGAAAAAGATCTTATCGGCAATTGCCATAGCTGCATTGTCAGCTGCATCTCTATGTACGTCAGCTCCTGCTGTTACGTATGCGGAAAATCCTATTGTTCAGACATCATTCACACCAGATCCCGCTCCGGTCGTTTTCGGCGATGAGCTGTATGTATTTACGGGCTGTGATCGTCAGGGCAACAACGACTTTTACTACATGACAGGTTGGCAGTGCTTTTCCACAAAGGATATGAAGAACTGGACTGACCACGGCAGGATACTTGAGGATACAAGCTTCAGCTGGTGTAATGCGAACGACGCATGGGCTTCACAGTGTATCGAGCGCAATGGCAAGTACTACTTCTATTTTACAACCACAAACAAGGGCGGCGGCGGAAGAGCTATCGGTGTCGGCGTGGCTGACAGTCCTGAAGGACCTTACAAGGATGTCCTTGGTAAGCCTCTCTGCGGTCCTAACTGGGATTACATTGATCCTACCGTTATTATTGACGATGACGGTCAGGCTTGGCTAATGTTCGGAAACCCGAAATGCTATTATGTTAAACTGAAAGAGGACATGGTAACACTGGACGGTCAGATCCAGTCCTTCAACCTTTCACTAAAGTCGGGTACAAAATATACGGAAGGTCCGTGGATATACAAGCACGATAATCTCTACTATCTTGTTTTCGCTTCTATGGTTGACGGCTTCGGCGGAGAGAGTATTTCCTACTGTACAGGACCGACTGTTACAGGTCCGTGGACTCACCGCGGAACTATACATGAGGGCTCCAACTGCTTCACAACACACGGCGGTATCATTGATTACAAGGGTCACTCTTATTCATTCTATCATATGAGCGGTATCCCGGGAGGCAGCTCCTTCAACAGAAGTGCAGCTTGCGAGGAGTTCAAATTCAATTCTGACGGTACTATCCCTGTTCTCAAGTCTACCAAAAACGGTCCCGACCAGATAGAGGCTCTAAATCCATTTGAAAGAGTCGAAGCAGAAACTATTTGCTGGAGTGAGGGCATCAAGACTGAAAAGGATGAAAATAACTCAGTCTGCATAGGAAGCATCAAAAAGGGCAGCTATATAAAGGTAGCAGGCGTGGACTTCGGTGAAGGTGCCGATAAATTCACAGCTTGCGTGGCTTCTGCTGAAAGCGGCGGAAACATTGAGCTCCACATTGACAGCAAGACAGGTCCTGTTGTGGGTAACCTTAAAGTCGGCGGAACAGGCGGCTGGCATGACTGGGAAGAGGTATCATGTGATGTAGCGGGTGCTGACGGTGAGCATGACCTTTACCTCGTATTCAACGGCGGAGACGGCTATCTGATGAACGTTGACTGGTGGAAGTTTGAAGGAGCAGGCTCCGGTTCTTCCGAAGCAGACCAGACATATATCTTTAAGAGTACATTTGAAGGCAAGCTTGACGGCTGCTCAGACAGAGGCGGTGCCACTGTTACTGTAAGCAAGGACGAAGCATATGAGGGCGAAAGCTCTGTTTACTGTACGGATCGTTCGGCTTCATGGAAGGGTGTCGGAAAGAGCCTGAACTATAAGTTCAAGGCAGGAGAGAGCTACAGCTTCTCTGCTATCGTTAAGTATAACGAGGGCACACCTTCGACTAAATTCCACCTCACACTTCAGTATGACGGCTCGGACGGTGAGGTCCACTATGATAAGATCGACACAAAGGATGTTGCGAAGGGCGAGTGGACACAGCTTTCAAATACAAGCTTCAAGATACCCGAGGGTGCAAAGAGTCCTCTCGTATATGTAGAAACCGAAGGCGACTCCGATGATGATACGCCTGCTACAAATTTCTATGTTGATAATTTCTTTGCAGCAGTAGACGGTACAGTTATAGAGGGTCCAAAGAATGTGGTAACACCTCCGACTACAACTTCTCCTGCACAGGATCTGAAGGATATACTTAATTCAAAGGTGACAAAATGGGGCGACGCTAACGGTGACGGCGATGTAGATATGAGCGACGTTGTTCTTATAATGCAGTCGCTGGCTAATCCTGACAAGTATAAGCTTGCAGGCTCTGGTATCTACAATGCTGACGTAAGTGAAGCAGGCGGCGGTATTACTTCAAACGATGCACTTGCGATACAGAAGTACCTCTTAGGTATAAATACTGCGCTTCCTGAGAGCTATTCCGATAATATCAAGACAGTTACTGCTCCTGCAACCACAACAACTACTACAACAAAAATAACCACCACAACCACAACGACTACAGCAGCAGCTACTCAGGCAGCAGAACATCTCTCGATGAAGGACTTTACTGCTAAGGTAGAGCCTAAGATAGCTGAAAAAGAGCCTGATTCTGCAAATCAGTCGAAGAACGGCGTAGCTTACGGTGAGATACAGAAAAAGAGCTATTATTCAACTACCTGTAACAGACAGAAAGATGTAAACATACTTCTGCCTCCTAATTATGATCCTAATAAAAAGTATCCTGTTATGTACATAATGCATGGTTACTATGAGGGAATTGACAGAATGCTTACGAAGGGCAACGCTGATATGCACACCCGTGAGATGATCGGCAATGCTATCGCTGAAGGTGCAGCAAAGGAAATGATATGCGTATTCCCTGATGTATTCTCCAGTCCTACACTCAAGTCATGCACAGGCATGGACGAGACAAATAATCAGGGCTATGATAACTTCATAAATGACCTTACAAAGGATCTTATGCCTTTTATTGAGAAGAATTACAGCATCAAGACAGGTAAGGATAACACTGCTATCACAGGCTTCTCTATGGGCGGACGTGAATCTCTTCTCATTGGTATGAAGAGACCTGACCTCTTTGGTTACATCGGTGCTATCTGTCCCGCTCCCGGAGTTACAGGCTCATTCAACTGGAGCAGTGACGATCAGCCTTACTTCCTGATGATAACAGGCGGAAGCAACGATACAGTTGTATATGACAACCCTAAGAACTATCACAATAACTTCCAGAAGAACGGTGTTCCTCATGTATGGCACTATGTAAATGGAGGTTATCACGGTGATAACTGTATCAGAGCTCACCTCTACAACTTCTTCCGCATAGCATTCCAGAACTAATATACAGTAAAAAAGTTCCGACCGTATGGTCTAATGGCATTAAATTTATCAAAACCACCCGTTTTGCGGGTGGTTTTGATTTTATAACAGAGTTTGCAGTATCAATTGTTATATCCAATTATTCAGCTATTTTTATTCGGCAATAAACGACTTGATTTTAAACTGCTGTTTTTATATAATAATGGCATAAAAACATCTCAGGAGGGTGATCATATGAGAAAAATACTGACAAAAATGCTGTCTGTTTTCACAGCAGGCATATGTCTTCTTACAGCGTCAGCCTTTAGTTCCAACGGCAGCACGATAATTGCAAATGCAGTTGATCAGGAGATAAAGGGCATAATCGACGATTACGTTTATGAGATGTGGAACGCTTTACACATGGGTGAATTCAACTATGAAAACACGGAAAACAACGGCTTTTCTGTCAGCTGGGACGGGATAACCGATTTTACGGCACTGAAGGGAAAGGGCTTTGAAAAAAACACTGTAAAGGCTTATCAGGTGGAGGATTACTCTATTGACTACTATCTTGATATCACTACCGACGGGATCGCATATGTCGGTGTACAGGGCTGGATGTCAAACGCAACAGCAAAGTTCAATATTGTTGAAGCCTGGGCATCATGGCAGCCGCCCGGGGAAAACGTTAAAAATCTTGGCAGCGTGATTATCGGCGACACTACTTACGATCTGTTCTGGAATCTGCACTTAGGACAGACTTTTGACGGTAGAGGCATCAATTACCCCATGTATTGGAGCGTTGCTCGCAGAGACCCGCTTGAGCCCGATACTACCAATCACCTGGAAGGGACTATAGATGTGAGCGAGCACTTCAGGGCATGGGCTTCCGCCGGACTTGATCTTGGATATCTTTATGATGTAAAATTCGGAATTGAAGCGTACAAGTCCAACGGTTCCGCAAAGCTTATCTCAATGGATACACACATGGATACGGCTACGGAGCAGCTGTTCGATAAATTCAAAGTACACGTTCCCTATGAGGAGCATGATCCTTTGCCCGTAGGCAAGGACGGAAGAATAATAAATGTTGACTTTGAAACTCCAAACGACAAGGTCGGTCCATACTACAATGAAGGGAAAGAAAACTTAACCAAAGATGTTTTTTTCAGCGGTGAGCAGTCATTGAAGGTGGAACACGGCGAATATGTAATAGCTACTTTCGGTTATGAGCTGGATCCATATGACCTTCCCGTTTCCGCGGACGGTGCTGCTGTCCGTTTTCAAACAGGAGCGAGGATATATGCAGATAAAGACGTTTCGTTCGATGTATATTTGGTCGAATACAATGATGATGAGGTCATACCGCAGCAACGGAATACCCTTATCGGAAAGAGAATATGCAAATCGGGACAATGGACAAATCTTCGCGGTCTGTTCTTTGATTTTCTGCATGATAAATTCAGAAAATACAAGATAGTATTCGCAGCAAATGATAGAGATGTTGATTTCTTTATCGACGATTTCTTCATAGGCTTTGCCGATACCGCAGACGACGCGGCGATACATACATTTGAAGCAGAGAAGCGCGGTGATCTCAATGATGACGGTATTATAAACAGCTTTGATCTCGTGGTATGCCGCAAGGCTTTAATTAAGTCCACAGCCAATAGTCTCATTGAGGAAAACGGTGACGTAAACGGCGATTTCAAGACTAATGTCAGTGATCTTGTGCTCCTGACAAAATATGTTCTAGGTACATCGGACGATATACCTCTTACGGATAATGAAGCAGTTTTGCTGACAGGCGACAGTATTTTCTATAATACAAATGATCAGCGTACTCTGGAGGTCTCAGCTCTCAGACAAAATGACGATACGGTCAGCACCATAGTCCGCAGGGACGGCACATTTACCGCTGAATGGAAAGGAATAGCCGATTATACTTGCGGAAGTTTTGCAGAATACGAAGAAAACTCATTTAATTACTGCAAGGACTTCGATATAAGCTATTGCGCGGATGTAAGCTCAACAAAGGATATAGAAGTGGTGCTTTGCGGCTATGTACAGAAGGATTACAGATGGATAGGCTTTGAGATACACGAATGCTGCAAATGGAGCGGCAAAGACAAGCCTGATATCCGTGAAGCAACAGACAGTGGAAGGCTAAAAACAGTCACCGTAAACGGCATTGAATATTATATGGACATTGGCGATGACAAAAATTCAGTTAATTATATATATTTCTATCGCAAAGATGATCCTATGAATAACAGTGATTCGTGCTGTATCGACAACAAATACAGGTTAAGTGATTTTCTTGGGAACTGGTCAATATACAACGAAGAAAATGATCGAGTCAAGCAAATAGGAATGTATGTTGAAGCATCTGATTCAAATGGTTATGCAGATTTCAAGGAGCTGAGCTTCACAAAATAAAATCTAATAAAATTGATCTCCGCTCATTATGGGCGGAGATCGTTATTTATAAAGGTTATCATATGCATAAATAAAAAAGCTACGCAATCCATGCATAGCTTAAACAAATGAACTTAATAAATATAGAAGGGGAATTGGGGGATTACTTAATCCACTTATAATATACAATTACAACCTTAAAATAGTCTTAATTTATGGCTCCATCTATTGAAAAAATTTATTTTTTTCTTCACTATTATTTTTCAGCGTTCTGTGACTTCGTCAAACTTATAATATAAATAACAAGTTTGCAAGCATCAGAGGATTTTCAGATAAATCAGGCATTGCAGGTGTATGAGTTCTCGACAGTCCTGTAATGTGGGAGAAATTTCAGTTAAGGAATAATTATTGCTAAATGAAATAAATAATGAATGCTGATTTTATAAGCAGACATTGGCTTTTTTAACAACAGGTGTATTTTAAACATACAATATTCTACAACTGTTGACATAATTTGTTTAATATGATAAAATATAGTATAAGGGGAGCTATGTCAGCTTCTACAAATTACAGGAGGTACAAGGCAATGGACATTAGAAATAAGATCAAGGCTTTTATGACAGCAGTTTTAGTGGCTGCGACACCAATGGCTATGAGTCTCTCATCTGTTTCGGCTGAGGATTATATAGTCGAGAATGCTCAGGTGCTCACTCTTTTCGGAGATGTAAACTTTGACGGCAGTGTAGGTATTTCGGACGCGGTCCAGCTTAACCGCTATTTGTTGGGACATATCAATGAGCTTGGCAACATCAAGAACGCTGACCTTTTGGCTGACGGTGTTATTGATATTTATGACATGGTATACCTCAGAAAACAGTTGGTTGCTGAAAATAAGCCTGCGGGTACTAAGCTCAGTGTAAAAGTAGTTGATATGATGTCAGGCGAACCTCTTGAGAGTGCTGATATCGTGCTTTCTGAGATGAACGGAAATCACTTGTATGATATCGGAAACTCTATTTCGACCTACGGCGAAGATGTCAATTACTATGGTCTTCCAAATGATAAGACTTATAAGTATTTCCTTTTAGTAGAGGGACTTCCGAAGAACTACAGTGAATCATACAAGACATGGGATCAAGTTGTAATATTCGATATTGAAGAAGGTACAGCTGAGAAAGAGCTTGTTGTAAGAGTTGCAGCTAATGATGCAGAGAAAAACGTAAAGTTCAAACATATGGATTGGTGTCAGGGCAGAGAGAATATAGGCTACGGCAATCTCTTTATTACTGACAAGGACGGCAATTATTACTATCAGAGACAGTATACAGGAGAGATGTCACTTCCTGACGGCGATTATCACGCTGATTTCAATTTCTTTGATTATCCTGTTTCTTTCGTTGAACCTGACAGTGAGTTCGCTGAAAGGATCAAGGAAAACTATCCCGATGCGCAGTTTGAAGACCTTTCAAACGGCATAGATTTCTCTGTTGTGAATGGAAAGCCTGACAGAGAGCTTTATCTGAATTTTGGCCCTAAGGAAAATATAGGCAATAATATAAATGTAAACTGCTATGACAGCAGTACAGGAGAGCCTCTTGAAGGCGTAAAGCTTTCTATTATTGAAGCTCCATACAGTTATGCTAAAACAGAGAGTTGGATATCAGACGGTACTACTAAGGTGTTCAAAGATCTCTTCCGTACAGGTCCGGACTGTTATAAGGTCGTTGTTGACAGTGTTCCCGAGGGATATATAAAAAGCTCAAAGGATCAGTGGGTATGCTTTGGTTATGTAAATAACTATTCGAGTAATTTCGATTTCTATTTTACCCCTTATGATGGTGAGAAAAATCTGTCATTCGATGTTTTGACATGGCCCGATAAGCAGCCGTACACAGGTGATTGTACATATACTGTAATGCAGGACAATTCTATTATCCTGACAGGTATAAAGCCGGGTGAGAAGTTCGGAATAAAGGACGGAGAATATATGCTGTTCGCCGGATCGTATTCTGAAGATGATCCGTATTGTGGTGCTGATATTTCATCAGAAATTGGTCAGGAACTTGTTAAAGAGACCGATGTATTTGCTGATGGAGCAGCATTCAAGTCAGATATGGCAAAATTCACAGTCAAGGACGGCAAGATGGATAAGGATATCGTTTTGTATGTAGGTGAAAAGGCAAAATGCCGTTCAGTGTATGAAGAAGAACTCATAGAAGAAGAGAAGCGCCTTGAAGAAGAGAGAATCCAGAAAGAAAAGGAATACGAAAAGCTTCTTCTGGAATCTGAATAAGAGCAGCCTAAAAGGCTTGAAATGAAGAATTTCTTAATAAAACGATCTTACATTAATAAGTCCCCGCATTTGCGGGGACTATTCTGTTTCATGCTGCTTTTTCAGAGTATTATGGCAGCATTTTATTATCAATAAATAGTTTTAATAAGTTTTTTATACACATACGCAATATAATACTTGATTTTATTAAACAAATGATGTAAAATTTGTGTAATATTATAGGTATTCGTTCAGGATACATGGGAGGAATTATTATGAGGATACGCACAAGAAGCTTTTTATCCGCTGTTATTTCGGCGGCATTGTGTATTGAGGGGGTGCCGCTTCAGACGGCAAATGCCGATATTATTATCGATCATAATTGCAGCGGAATCGACAAGGGCTATTATTATGAAATAGCAAATAATGATAAGGACAGTCAGCCTGAATTCAGGGTGATGACAAATGGCAACTACAGTTGCAGCTGGGATAACGAGGAGGAATTTTCAGCAGCAAGGGCTATGAAATTTGCTTCGCCTGTGGAGTATTCAAAGCTGGGAGCTATCAGCTACAAATACTGGAAGAGAATAGATATTGAGAGACTTGCCAAAGATAAAGATGCTTATGTAAGATTTGGCGTAAGGCTCCATAATTCAAATGGCGACGTATTTGATATAGTTGAAGTCGATTCGTCCTCAGACAATAAAAACATTACTGAAAAGCAGAGCGGATACAAGAAGATTGGCACACTTGCTTCAAAAGAGGCAATTAATGATTACACTATCTTCGGTCCATCAGCTGATGAGCCGCTCGATGTGGCATATACTCTCTATGTGCGTGAAAACGAGGACAAGAAGAGCAATACCTTCCTGTGCCGCAGAGATGTGCCTATGAACGTGAATAACGATATTGAGAACGAAAGAAGAATAAATATAAACGATAAGCTGGACGCTATAGCAGCGGCAGGCTACGACCTCGGAGATATAACGGATATCGGTCTTTTCCTTGAAAGTGCATACTCAAAGGGTGAGGCTACGATATTTACGTATGATATTTCTATTGAGAATATGCCCGAGATAGCTCCTGATGAATATGATGATGAAGAGGCTCCGATTATCGTCAAGGATTACGATTACGGTGTTCGTACAGGTTATTATTACGGCATCGACAGCAGATTCACCGATGATAAAATAGAGGTAATAGCTCCGTCATTGTTCAAGGCGGAGTGGGATTCAAGGGAAAACAAATACAACTGCGATCCGTATTTCGAGCGTGGAAAGCAGTATGAGAGCGGACAGTCCTACAAGGCTGTTTCAGGTTCATCTATAGATTATACCATGAATTTTGATGTTGAGGGTTCTTTTGCAGTAAGTGCTGCGGCTAAGCTTTCTTCTCTTGAGCTTACCGATAAATTCCAGTCTGCTGAATTATATGTCGTAGATGCTTGCAGCGAGGGCTGGCAGCCGTCGGAATGGTCTAAAAAGATAGATGATTTCAGTGCAGAGGGCACTGAATATGAAGTTTATGACGGTTCGCAAGGTTTGATGGGAACCGGTAAAACGCAGGTAACGAAAAGATATTTCTTTATCAGCAAAGACGCAGTAAAGAATGGCAAAAAGGGAACAGTTACAGCAAAGCACGACATGAAGCCATATATGGAGTATGTTTACGGACTGGGCGAGCCGCTCGGTAGTCCTAAGGTAATTGTTGCTCAGATAAATGGCTATGTATCCAAAGGAAGTGCAGAGCTTGTAAAGAATGAGATCACTCTGCCTGAGTTTATTAAAGATGATGGTGAGTTTGAAAGAGCAAAGAGAAGAATAGATATTAGCGGTTTCAACTCAGATGTTTATGTAAATGGTCTTACCTATGGTAAGCAGGACTATAACATGAGCATGAAGGGCTATGCAGGTGAGAAGCTTAACTGCGAATGGAATTCTGATTCAGCGCCGATAATTGGTTCAAGTGATTATGAATATGGACGTGATTTCTATGTTGGTCTGAATAACTTGGATGAAGGCCGCGGAAACAGCGTTATTGGGAACAGTGAAGATCTGCTGATAGACTACAGTATTGATATTGGCGATGTAAAAGCAATAAAAGATGATCATTACTGGGTTATCGGCGGCAGCATAACAAGCTATAATACTGCTGCTTTGAATGGTAATGAGAATATAGACGATTACACTGACTGCAATATCTTTATAGCTGATAAGTGGGAAGGTGAGTTTGCGTTCAGAAAGCCTTCTTTCAATGATCCGAAGGAGTTCGGAACTATCGAATCAAACGGCGTAAAATATGATGTTATTGTTTCAATGCCCGATGTCAAGAAGGGCAATTCGGAGTATGTTCTCCTTAAACGTCAGGAGCAGCCGGAGCCTGTTGAAGCTTCAGACGTTTCCGATGGACATAAACGTTATACGGGCAGCATAGATGCAGCAGATATCATAAAGAAGCTGAACGGACTCGGCATAAAGACATACGATATATGGAATGCTTATTTTGTACTTGATGTCTACGGCAATGAGGGCTCGGCTGTTATAAATTCTGTTGACGTTAAGGGAATGAAAAATGAAGAGATCACTTACACTAACGATGATCTTGATAAACTGAGTGCTTTCATTCTCGGCAAAAAAGTTGATATCAAGGAAGGTACAGACTATGATGTGAACGGTGACGGAGTTTGGGATACATACGACCTCTGTCTTATGAGAAAGCAGCTTGCAAAAAATAATAATGAGGCGTATGTTGAGCCGGATAACCGCTGCGTATTCGGAACGACATATATTGTTAACGGTGAAAATGTGAACCTATATAGAGGTCCCGGTAAAAACTACGAAGCTGTTGCATCGATTCCCGTAGAAATACAGCTTACAGAACTTGGATATCAGAATAATCATGATTCATGGTTCTTTACTCAGTATGACGGAAAGTATGGCTGGATCAGTTTAAACGATGCGGTAAGTCCATATTATGCAGGCGCACAGTGGGGGAAACCCGTGATCTATCTTTATCCTGAAGAGGAGACAGATGTTCATGTTGAGCTTGAGCTGACTACCTCCGAGCTTTACACAACCTATCCAAAGTATAACAACGGTTGGGACGTGACAGCTTATCCCGATGGTTCACTTCTTAATAAAGCGGACGGTACGCACCATAAGTATCTTTTCTGGGAAAGTGTGAATTCACGTACAAGATTTGATTTCTCAAAGGGCTTTTGTGTCGCAGGAAGCGATACCGAGAGTTTCCTCAAAGAAAAGCTTACATATATGGGACTTACGGAAGAGGAAATGAATGAATTCATCGTGTACTGGCTGCCCAAAATGGAACATAATGAATATAATCTCATTACCTTCCAGGGCGACTTATATACAGATGCAGCCAAGCTTGATATCACACCTTCGCCTGACAGTCTGCTGAGAATATTTATGGTTTATGCTCCGCTTGAAGATGCAATTGATATCGAACCGCAGCAGCTTGATAGCTTTGAAAGAAACGGCTTTACTGTAGTTGAGTGGGGCGGTACTGAAGTACGATAATTTGTGTTTTTATAAAAATTGAACTCTTTGAAAAAATGCAGGAGTTCCGAAAGAATGGCAATATATGTCTGCACTGATATTTTATCATCAGTGCAGACATTTTTTGTTCTATGTATTGGCAGATAATATTTCTGAATTCAGAATGTAAAGTTTTTGTTAGATGCTTGTAAAAAAATATATAATGTGATATAATAAACATATATTGATGAGGATAAAAAAACTTTTGGTGATTTTTGCACAAACTTATCTTTGCGATGTTTTATTAAGGGGGGATACCTCAATCAATGGATATTATTATAGATTTACTGAAAGAATACCAATTGAATATAATGTTTGCGCTTAGCATGATATGCGCAATGCTGGCTTTTTTCGTATTGATAACAAAAACGATGATGGCTTCCAGAAGGCATATATTGCTTTCTTTGGAGCTTTGTGCCATGTTTTTGCTTTTATTTGAAAGAATGTCATATCATTATCGTGGGGATACCACGGATATTGGCTTTTGGATGGTCAGGATAAGCAATTTTATGGTTTTTGTATTGATTCTTGGTATTATTTTTTCGTTTACACTGTATTTGATAGACCTGTTAAAACATGAATGTGGTGTTGATAAGACTCCCAAGCAGCTTATAATTTCATGTTTTATATGTACGATCGCTATTATAATTCTTATAATATCCCAGTTTACCGAGTTCTACTATTATTTTGATGAATTAAACCGATATCATCGAGCACGGGGATTTATTATATGCTATCTTTTCCCACTCATGGTGCTTATACTGGATCTTTCGGTAATTATTGAGTATTATAAGCGTATAGGAAAGCTTCAGCGCATATCTATCCTGCTGTTTTCAGTTGTTCCGCTGATAGCTTCGATAATACAGATATTTACATACGGTGTTTCATTTACAAGTATCACCTTAGTCGGACTTGTTGTTGTACTCTATGTCTTTGCACTTATAGATATGAATAACATAGTCGAGCGGGCAAATAAGCATGAGATAGAGATAATTCGTGGAGAGCAGAAAAATATGCAGCTGCTTTTTAAACAGACTGCTACAGCTCTTGCAAATGCAATAGATGCAAAGGACAAGTATACCCACGGCCATTCGCGCCGTGTAGCGGAGTATTCGGTAAAGATCGCAAAATATGCTCATAAAGGCGAAAAAGAGTGTGAAGAGCTTTATTTTGCTGCTCTTCTCCATGATGTTGGCAAAATAGGCATAAAGGACAGTATAATCAATAAAGAAGGAAAACTTACCAATGAGGAATACGGTGCTATAAAAATGCACCCTGTAATAGGAATGCAGATATTGTCAAGTATCAGTCAGTCGCCGTATCTCAGCATTGGTGCGCACTATCACCATGAACGATATGACGGGCGTGGTTATCCTACCGGACTGAAGGGAGAGGATATCCCTGATATTGCACGTATTATTGCAGTTGCAGACGCCTATGACGCTATGACCTCCAGACGAAGCTATCGTGATCCTATTCCTCAGCAGCTCGTCCGCGAGGAATTTGTAAAGGGCATAGGTACTCAGTTTGACCCTACTTATGCAAGAATAATGCTTCATCTCATAGATCTTGATTCAGAGTACATTATGAAGGAAAGCAGTGGGCAGAATAAAAGTGAAAAGATCGAATCCCTTGTGTGCGGAGCATACAGATCCACTGTCTCAGATGGCATACTGCTTACAAATACAGTGACACATATACATCTGACAAGTTATATGAACGTGGAGCGAAAGCATGAAAATATCCCGAGCTTTGTTCTTTTTGATTCACTTGACGGCAGGATACATGACGATGAAAGAAAATGCAGGGAGCTTTTGTACCATGAATATGCTTCGATACGTGCAGACGGTATTGTTACGGGTAAGGGCATAAGAAATGTTCAGAAGCGAACAAACGAGACAGCAGGTGCAGCTGCCGAGGATAAAGCTATGCTTCGCGGTGAGAAGATAAGCTTTGATCTCGAGGCTGTGAGATATAGGGATCATTTGCTTATTAGAATGTCAAACCGTTTCCGTTTTCATGAGATAATCATTGCATTGCCCGACAGTACAAGATATGCTTATCTTTCTCTTACAGGAGAGTACTGCGTTATCGACGATGTGGACATCTACAAGACAGAGGAAGAGATAGGAAAAGGTTATATCCCGCGTATTGCTGAAGAGATAACATATATCAATGTCCCGGCAGGTGATATCCCGAATGTACAGGTGGACGGCTGGCGTTCGGCAATATCTGAGGGCTTTGTAGTCACTGACGGAATGAGAGTTATTTTCCATACCATGAGTCTGCCTACAGCCCGATTAGTGTGGCATTGTCCGTTTGCTGTACTGTATACATCTGATGACGGACTTCCGAACGGTGATGATTACCGTGAGCTTACAGTTGTACGTCTTGACGGAGAAGGCTGGGAGGAGGACGATCATGTTGAAAACCGCGTGAATGTCAGCAAACTTGACAGCTTTATCGACTGGAACGATTGGAAAGAGAAAAACAAGGCAGGTCAGGACTGTGAGCTATTATTCCGTGTTGATAAAGAAAAGATATCTATAACCACAGAGTATTGCGGATTGTCGATATGTTCCGTTACTACTTTTACGGAGGATATGCATGAGGTATATGCTGCACTTACAGGCGATCAATGTGCATTGACCAATATACGCATCATAAGATAAATTACGTAAGTTTTCTGCAAGCGCAGGATAGTATAAGCTTATATAGTGGGTCATAAAATGAGCCTTGTCCGATATATGGACAAGGCTCTTATCATTTTTGCGTGCTGTGGCTGTGTATTATGACATTTCCAGCCTTTGTTTGAATTCCTCTTTATTGGTCCTGGAAACACGGAGCTCTTCCTTGTCGGACATTACTGCAAGGAGGGCACGGTCAAAACCAACCTTATATCCGACGGTTTTGTCCATATTTACAATGACAGAGCGTGAAATGCGGAAGAAATTCTTGTTTGTCAGCATTTCCTCCATTTCAAAAAGCCGCTGCTTGATCTCATATTTTCCGTTTTTCATTGCTGCAAAAACCTTCTTTTCATATGATTCAAAATACAAGACGTTCTCAAGCGGTGCTTTGGTCATAGAGCCATTGTGCATGACCATAATGGTTGCAGAGGGCTTTTTATGGGTGTTATCCGAATGTATCTGTTCGGTATAACTCTCGGTTTTTTTAATATTATCCGATGTATCTACAGCTTGTCTGACTCGAAGCAGTTCCGCACCTATCGCTATTCGGTTTGCAAATTGTTTTGCATGAAGAGTATATAATTCAGCACCGGCATAGCCTATGGTCATAAATCCGTATGTCTGCTTGTCAAATACCAGAGGAAGGATATGTATATTCTGTATCGCTCCGAATGAAAACATATCGGGATAGAGGTCTTTTGCACGGAAAACTGCGGTCTCACCGTTCAGAAGGTAATCCTTTAAAAAGATACATTCAGCCTCTTTATCGTTCTGTTCCATAAGATTAACGCTTACACTTATATGGTTTCTTATAAGATATTTATGATTTTTTATGAACAGTGAAAGCTCTTTCTGAGAATTGATCTTATAAAGCTTTTCTTCAAAAAGACTGTTGCGAAATTCCATTTCAGCTTTTTCGTTCATATTAAGAGCGTCTAATCTTCCGCGTACATTCAGAAGCTTTTTACAGCCGCAGCCGCAGCTGTCTCCCGTGATGACGCTGTGCTTTTTATGCTTCAGCGGTTCGGGAGCGCTGCCTGTTATCAGTGAATGGAGCAGAGCAACAGCCCGCTGACCGCAGAAGTGAGTATCTGCTGAAAATGTCGTTATCGGGACAGCGCTGTTTGAAGCATATGATGAGTTGTCAAAGCCTGTAACGAGTATATCCTCGGGTACGCGCAGTCCTACAAAGAAAAGCTGTTTTATCAGAGCATATGCAATCTCATCGTTAAGACATACTATAGCATCAGGCTTTTCCAGTGTACCGCAGGCAATATCCTTTGCAGCTGCCTCAGCACCTGATATCCAGTAGCCTCCATACAGCAGATTATCTTCATCGCAGGGAAGCTCATGTTTTTTCAGTACATTGACAAAGCCGTCTATCCTTTCATCTGCAATGCCCTTTTCGCCGCCGAGACAATAAAGGTTTCGGCAATTATGAACATCTATAAGGTGCTCTACGACCTTTTCAAAGTTTTTCCGGTTTTCCAGACCGATCACATGAGGCAGAATGTTGGATTTTCCGATGACAACTACGGGACATTTGCAGTTTTCGCTAAGCGATCTTTCTATAGGCGGTATGAGGCTTTTGTGTGTTGAAAAGCTGTGTTCAACGAAGATTACACCGTCATATTTTTCATAGTCGATAAGACTGTATATCCATTCCTCATTATTGGTATAAAGCTCACTTGTCTGCGGCATAGAAAAGGTGAAAGTACGGTATCCGTAGGCGTTGGCTTGTTTCTGTATTCCGGTAACATATTCGTCATTATAGTCGTTCTTCAGATCAGAGAAAATAACAGCAAATGCTTTGTGTAATGACATAATAAAGTCCTCCTGTGTAATAAATAGATATGATCGATAAGATAACAGTTTGTTTGTATTTGGAAATTCGATTATAAAAATGTTTATATGATGACGAAATGTTTATTTTTACGGACGAACGGTTAATACAGTATATTTATCCCATAAGCTGCGATTCGGTATGCTTTTTGTACCATTCGTCGCTGTATTTTGCTTTTTATCGCAAAATCCTGCGTTCTGTCGCAAATTATTGAAAGCATTTTGGCAATATGATAAACTATGGTTACAGACATGAAACAAAAGGTTTCAGTCAAATACAAAGAAAACAAAAACATGAATGGAGGAAATCACCATGAAAAAACTTATCAAAACAGTAGCAGCTCTGTCTGCAACAGCAATACTTGCTATCCCTGCAAATATGACGGCATTTGCTTATCGCGTGGACACAGGTAAGTCCTTCAGCAATCCGTTGATAAACTATGATTTTTCGGCGGGAAGAGGTCAGCAATGGACATATCAGTCAAGTCAGGATAATCTTCCTGCACTGACAAAGAATATTCTTGAAGCTAAAGGCAAATACACTTACTATGCAACTACTGACACACGTTGTAATGAATACGGTAACTGCGATATGTTTGCACTTCTGCCTCTTGATGTTGCAACAACTGCAAAAATCAATAACGCACGTCCGTATGTGGATAATCTTTCTGTAAAGTCCAAAGCAGGAAACTACTACGCTTTGGTAATGGAGTATGAAGATGTCTCAAGGACAGATAGTCATGCCAAGCGTCCAAGCATTAAAGTTAATGATAAGTGCTGTGACTATGGTCTCAGAATGCTTGCAGGTCCGTACTTACAGAACATTCTGAACAAGTTCTATTTCGATAATCCCGATGATATCAATTATAATTATATAAAGCAGCATAACGGTTATACAGGAAATATTTACCTTGATGATTACTATGTTGCAGGTATGAGAATTACAAGTACAGATCGTTATACAACATTTGACGAGCCTGTTCTTGAGCAGAAGCCAAGCGGAAAGGGCTTCCGTACAAAGATAACATTCCACATCAGTAATCCTGTTCCTGAAAAGACAACATATTTAGGTGTGTCAGGTTCTACATCAGGCAATTATACATATGACGTTCTTGCAAATATGAAGCTCTCATGTAACGGTGATACATCAAGCGGTGTAAAGGATTACATTGCCATTGGCGGAATATCAAAGAAAACCTTAACTGTTCCTGTAAGCGATATTAATGAGTACAATAATCTTTATCAGGGACTTATAAGCTGTCCGGGATTTGTAACACGTCTGAGAGGCAATGCAGCAGAGTATTTCTATGATAACAGATTCAATGCCTATAAGCGCGTCGGTAATACCCTTTATATCTACACAGGTAAAAAAGCAGGTATTGGTGACAGAAAATGGACCAACGGCTGGGGTAAGGAAAAGTTTGAGGCTTTCTTTAGCAGCGGCGGCAGAGATATATTAGGACATTGTGATTCTCTGAAAATATACCTCCAGAACGTAACAACTGTACGTTTCTATTGCGATTCAACACCAAAATCTGAGGGTACACAGTATTACTCATGCGACGCAAGCTACCTTCTCGGAAGAATAGAGCGCGGCTGATATAATTAAATACCATACGCAAATAAATACTTCAAAGCAGTCTGTAGAAATACAGGCTGCTTTTTTATGATTATATAAAAATATTGCGTCAGGTGTCAATAATTTTGTGCCAAGCTGTTTTTTTCAGAAGGTAAGTTGCATTTTTCAAGGGGTAAGTTGCATTGACATAGGTTTGTCAGATGTGTTATCATATATATGAAATAAAACAAGCTGTGTACTCCTTTTATATCGTAACCGCAGGCAGGATCCGTAAAAACAGATTTTACTTTTTAATTGAAATTTACCATGTAATATGATACAATGAAGTGAACATACAGCGAAGGAGCTGATCGCTTATGCAGGAAAAAAAGATCAATATCACATGGTATGGTACAGCTTCGGTCAGAATAACCGCAGGAAGCTCGCAGATATTGATAGATCCGTTCTTTCCTTTTCCTGACAGCAGGATAAAGGTCGCAGAGGACGCTTATAACAATTGCAGGAATATTCTCGTTTCCCACGGGCATTTCGACCATATAAGCAGTATCGGTAAGATAGCAGGTGCGGATACTGCGGTATACTGTACAAAAGCACCGTACAGGACTCTTTTAAAAAAAGGAGTCGGAAAGGAAAATCTGCGCCTTATTCATGTGGGCTCTGTGTTTTCAGTGGGAGATTTCAGTATCACCGCATATAAGGGAAAGCATATCAGACTAAACGCCATAGATTGTCTGAAAGCAGCGTTCAGCAGGCGGGTACTGCAAAACAGAAAGGGGATCATAAAAAAGCTTGTGAAGATAACCTCTTTTCTCGAAAGGAAGGAGACTCTGTGCTATCTTGTGGAGGTGTATGGCAAGCGTATCCTCATACTTGGCAGCCTTTCTCTTGCAGCGGATACTGCTTATCCAAAGGAAGTCGATCTGGCTTTTTTCCCGTATCAGGGCTCTGACAGGCTGTGTGAGATTGCAAAGAGCATATATGCTCGGCTAAGACCAAAAGCAGTCCTGCTTACACATTTTGATGATACTTTTCCTCCATTCAGCTCGGAGATCGATACATCGGAAATTGAGGATTATCTGAAAAAACGTGCAGCCGTATATAAACTGCGGCACGGCGGTTCCATTGAGATATGATCCTGTTCAATCAATATTTATACTATTTTTACTACTAAAGCGGAGGCAGATAATGAGAATAATAATCGAATCCCCTCAGCCAAATGACGAAGATGTTGTAATAGTCAGGTGTGCTTCACCTGATCAGCGGCTAATTTCCATGCTGCTTTCATTTCAGACAGCAAACACTGACCTTACGGGATATATGAATGACAAAATAGTTCGCCTTAATTATCAGGACGTATATTATTTTGAGGCAAATGAAAACCGTGTTTTTGCATATTACCATTCAGATGTCTATGAAGTCAAATATAAGCTCTATGAGCTTGAGGAGATGTTCATGCCATTGGATTTTGTGCGGTGTTCAAAGTCTATGATAGTAAACATGGAAAAGATCGAATATCTTTCACCTCTTTTCAGCGGAAAGCTGGAGGCACATTTGAAAAATGGTGAAAAAGTCGTTATATCGCGGCAATATGTACATAGCCTGAAGGTAAAGCTGGGTATAGAGGAGGTCGAATGATGATAAAGGAATTTTTTGTTTCGTTATTGCATTATTTTGTTGATATCACAACTGCTGTTCTGATAGCAGCTGCTATATATCTGACCATATCAGGTCAGCAGATGGACAGTATTATACTATGGGAGATACTGCTCAGCGGTCTTATAACCGCTCTTCCGACAGCTGTTCTGCTTTGCTTTGATACAAAAAGTGTAAAGCTTTCATTGATACTGTGGTTCATACATTTTCTGATGATATTCTTCATTACGCTTTTGCTTCTGAAAATGTTCGGCTGGTGCAGGATAACTCCTATGTCAGTACTTCTGACATTTCTTGCCGTTGTATTTATCTATTTCTTTACCTGTTTTGTGCATTATCTTGTGGACAGAAAGCATACGGCATTGATGAACAAGCAGCTGAAAAAGCGATATTTGAACGAAAAAGATGCTTAAAAATAAGAAATCCTGTATTTAGCGTTTTGTGCTAAATACAGGATTTTTTTATCAGCTGCTCTTGCGGAAGTTCCTGTCAGTGAGTATTCTTGCGAATATAAGACCGAGGGGGAGTGCCATAACGATGAGAATTGCTTTTGTGAGCCATAATCCGCCGGTTGAGATGTCATTAAGGGCGATGTAGTATATCGCCTTGTACATGAACATTCCGGGGACCATGATAACTATTGATGGCACAGTAAGGGTGATACGAGGATAACCTATCCAGCGTTTTATTGCCGAAGCCATAAGTCCGGCACTGAGTGCGCCGATAAATGCGGCGAGTCCTACGTGTATACCAAGCATATCTATAAGCTCAAGGCGCAATGTGTTTGCGACCATGCCTATACAGCCTGCAAGGGCTGCCATTCTTCTTTTGCTGTTGAACATAAGTGAAAAGCCGTAGACTCCGCAGAAGCTTGTCAGCATTATAAGCAGGAAGCGGAGCAGGGGAGATATCTTGTATTCGATGAAATCCTGCGGATAAAATCTGAATACAAGTGCGCATACCCAGCCTGTAAGAGTTGCCATTATTATAATGAGAAATGCGTATGTTATTCTTTCTATTCCCGATCTAAGGTCAAGCTTTGAAAGGTCGATACCTCCTGTAATAAGCGGAAATCCGGGGATAACAAAGAGCATTGAACAGATATATCCTGCCTGATGTACTGCGGAAACATCAAAAAGCATCTCCGCAAGCTTGATGAAAAGTACATATGTACAGCAGGCAGATGCAACTCCTGCGGCTACATTTGCAAAAAGGGTTATATGACGTTCGATCAGCAGCTTCCTTATGAAATTGCCTATGCCTGCACCAAAGAATGCACAGATCATTTCGGCCGGACCGCCGCCCAGAAGAAAGGTGAAGGCACAACAGGCAAGTGCAGAGGCAAGACCTAAATTCCAAGCCTTGTAATTGCCTTTCATATCCTGAAATTTATCAAGTATCATATGGAACTGATGTACCGAATATTTTTCTGCTCGTTCAGCAAAGCCGTCTGTGAAGTTTTCAAGCTCGTTGAGTTTGTCGGTATTCACACCTGTTGTATTCAGCGAAATCGCATTTGTGTATGTTTCACCGCCGCTTATGCAGGTGTATTCTATTGACAGCAGACCAATGTCCGCATTGCAGGTTATACCAAGAGCACGGGCTATCTTGTTCATCGATGCTCTGACTCTCCATGCACCCGTACCTACAGAAAGCATCATAAGACCTACTCTTCCTACAAGAGAAGCCTTTTCTTTCAGTGAGGCGTTCAGTGCAGGCTCTGTACTTTCACTGTCAACGATCTCATGCCATTTTATTGACATATGCTGTTTTCTGAATTTACTCATAAGTACACCCCTTATGTGAATTTTTGAGCCGTTTTGTATTATATCATATTATTTCTGAAAAAGCAAGAAATACGGTCGGAAAGCATATGAAAAAAACGGAAGGATCATCTTCTGTTTTTATATGTATCAAATAATGTTGTTTTTGATAGCAAATACCGCAAGCTGAGTGCGATCCTTCATTCCAAGCTTTTCGAGAAGTCTTGAAACACCGTTTCGTACAGTGCCCTCTGCGAGGAAAAGCTTTGATGCTATTTCTCTGTTGTCGTAGCCTTCACATATAAGGCGTATAAAATCTATCTCACGGTCGGTAAGGTCGAAATTTCTTGCGTCCTGCTGTACAATAACATCTTTCTTTATGGAACGGAAAACATTATCGCAGAATACGTTTATTCCGCCTGCGACTGCCTTGATGGAATTTATTATCTTTTCATTGTCCATCTCTTTAAGTATATAGCCGTCTGCTCCGCTTGCGATAGCCTTGTCAACAGTTTCTTTGTCGTCAAATGTTGTAAGGACGAGCACTTTTACATCGGGAAGTGTGTCCTTGATTTTTCTTGTGCCGTATCCTCCGTCGTAATCAGGCATACGCATATCCATGAGCACTACGTCAGGCTTCAGCTTTATGCTCATTTCGTATGCTTCTTTTCCGTCTGATGCTTCACCTACAACAGTGATATCGCTGTCGCTGGAAAGAACAGCTGTAAGTCCTGCCCGGAGTATCTTCACATCATCAGCTATAATTACGTTTATCATTTCTCCACCCCATCTATCGGTATTTTTATTATGGTATTGAACCCTTCATCTTTTACGGAGGAAAATCTAACTGTTCCTCCCAATGCTTTTGTACGTTCGCGGATACCTCTCAATCCATTGTGTTCGGAGATATTTTCGCAGACCTTTCCATTGTCGAGAATGTACATTTCTATCGTTCGGTCAAGGAACTTGATTATAACGTCTATCCTTGAAGCCTCGGAATATCTTAGGGCGTTGGTTATTGTCTCGCGGCAGTTGTCGTACATTTCCCTTATGCAGAAGCGATAACGTTCGTTCTCTGTACCTTGTGTGCAAAGCTCGATATCAACGCCTCTTACGGCAGTTATAACAGTCTGTACAGCTTTTGTTACCGATGTCATGAACTCATCGTCACGGAGGTTATTTATCGTACATCTCAGCTGTGTAACGCCGCTTCTTGATAGTCCGTCGATCTCAGATATGTTTTCAAGCATCTTTTTCTTATCTATCTGCGGTTGTTCCGCATCATATTTCAGTATCCTTGCAAGTGAGCTTATCATTGTGAAGGTATGACCTGCGGAATCGTGCATTTCCTGAGCTATTCTGGTACGCTCTTGTTCGAGACTAAGCTTTTTCTCAACTTTTACGAGATCATGGTACTCGGTTACGTTGTTAATAGTTATTACACGAGCCACATCGTTTCCGCTCTTGTTCTGACAGTATGTCTGCTTTATATTGTAATACTCATTATCATATTTCAGCTCCATAAGGCTGAAATCGCTGGGTATCTCTTCGTTCATAAGCTCGGAAATGACCCTTACGAATTCATTTGATGTATCAATATCCTTTAAAAAAGGAATATTCTCGGAGTATTTGTTTTTGTAGGTTATCCTGTTGTTATTATCAAATATCATTACTCCGCTGTCTATGTTGTTGATAGTATCTCTGATAGCTATAGTGTTGATATTCAGCAGTCCGTAGCGTCCTAATGCGATTATAATGAGGATACTGGATATGCCGAAGAAAAGTGGCGTGAGAGTTACATTTGAATGGAATACACCTGTAAGTGACAGTGTATTAACTCCCAAAGGTATAGCTGCTGAAAGAATAAGCAGAAATGACTGCTTTGTTATCTGAGAGGAACTTCTTGTGTGTTTCAGGCAGATTATGGTTATACCTGTAACTATGCATACATAATAGATAACTTGATACACATAGAAAAGAGGTCCGTATGTAAATCTTTTGGCTACGAATGAGGAATAATAAAGGTGATGCATGGGGTTGGTGAATACTACGATTATTGCAGAGATGGTTATAAGGGGAAGCAGCCATAGAAAACGGGGCTGTTTTTTCGGAGACAAGGTGTATTCCTGAGACAGCCACAGCCATAGAGGTCCGAAGCAGCTTATTCCAAGATTTCCTATTACGTAGCTTATCCAGAATTGTTGTTTTGTATATGAAAAAAGTATCAGGACTTCTGATACAAGCCAAAGCACAATAGAAAGCTGACAGCTCAGGAACAGGTGAGTCAGTCGGTTGCTGTTGCCGCGGCGAAGCACCCATGTGACTGATATTAACATACCGCACAATCCGATCAGAAGAAGTACGGCAGAAACAATTGTGGACGTAGTAATGCACCTCCATGTATAGATATTATATATTTATTATAACACATGAACTCTTTTTAGGCAATATTTTTTTGTAAAAACATGAAAAAATGCTCCGCAGTAACATCGATACCCATATAGCAGGTTTGCACTAATTATTGAGAGAACCCCTTTTGAAAAAGGGGCTCCTCTGACGGAGGAAGCCTTTCTTCAGAAAGGTTTCCCCCGATAAATAGTATAAGCTTCTATATTAGTATCAAGGTCATTGCGGAGCATTTATGCTTTACCAATTCCAGCCGCTGAATTTTTTAGCGACAGAGGTTTTCAGAGTTTCGTTATTCTTTTTGAGGTATTCATTGACTGATGCGAGTACGATAAGAACAACTCCTGCGAGGAAGAGGTATATCCACCAGTTGAGAGCCATGAGATAATCTCTTGTTGCGAATAATGTTATAGTGAAAAGAGAAGCTGCTGATGTGATGAACCATGTCTTTGATCTTGACATTATCGAGATGATAAGCACAAGTATCATTATTGTCATTACGAATATTGTATTTGATGCAGTGTCGAATACAATAGCATCTATAAGAAGTGATACGAATGTAAAAATGAATATTATCTGTGAGAAATTCTTTGCTGTTTCTTCAAATTTACGCCAGATAAAGCGTACTGCGATACCTGATAACGCGATTATTGCGAGTGTGATCTTGTTTGTTACAGCTTTTGATTCGAAGATGAAGAACGGACGGTCTATTAAAGCGATGACTGTGAAAACAGTTGAAAATGTGAGAAGTACGGAAACAGTGGAAGGACGTAAATTCTTCTTTATAAGTCCTGTACAGAATATTGCGCAGGCAATAAGACAAAGAAAAGCCGAAATGTCTGTATCGTTGAATAATTTTAAGATCGGCAGCCATGCAACTGTGATAAACGGATCGATCACCTTTTTGCTGTTTTTATCGCAGATAACAGCATCGGGATAAATTATCCTTGAAAGCAGTGTATAAGCGATAACTGTTATGAACATTGCTGTTTCTGATGCTATGCCGGTATCCGAGAATTCTCTTGTCATCATGTAAACTAACTTTATTACGGTGTATGATGATAAGAGTGCGGTCAAATTGAATCTTGTCTTGTTGGACAATGCGAAATGTACGAGGCAAAGTGCTGCTGTGATAAGAGAGAGGAGCTTGTACTGCGGTGTTGAAGCGAGTATAAAGCCTGCGAAGCCGAGGTTTGAGTATACAGCTGTATCCGAACTTATCTTCTTGCCGATCGATGTGCACAGCAGAACTGCTGAAAAGCCTATAAGAAGTGCAGCGAGTATGCTCATGCAGGTGATGCTGTTGATGTAGTAATCATAGCTTACGGCATTGGATCTGGATAAAGCTATAATAGCTGATGAAGGTATAACAGGAGTAAAAAGACCTGCAATAGCCTTTACCGAGTTGTTCTTATGGAATAGATATGAGTCTGTGATAACTGTTGCTATTGCAGCGATGAAAAGATAAGGGATAAATGTGTGTGATCTTATCATAGCGATGCATGAGAAAGTCATGAAAATTACAGCAAAGAATGAAACTATCTCTGTGAATATGTTTTTCATGCCTGGTACAAAACGATGAATAAGGTAGATCACGATAGTTATAAGGGAAATAGCTACGATGCAGAAGCATTCGCTGAATGAGTTCAACAGTGAATTGAATATCATAATTGGCAGCATCAGCGAAAGAACACATTCTATGCAGATTAAAGCCTTGATATTCTTGTGGATGCCGTAAAAAGCAAACTGTATAATAAGTGCTGAGATTATAAAGTAGCTTGAAAAGGTCGGTGCTGAAATAGTTGATATTACGTAGCTCAATGCCATTGAACCGAAGTAGAATGCAGATATGATACAGACTCTTTTTATTGGAAGTTCGTATTTGCTGCCTTTGAGCGGTTCAGCGAAGAATATAAAGCCTGCTATTACAGCCTGAATAGCAATAAAGATAAGTGAACGGTAAGCGTATGTATCTGTGATCTGTAATACAGTAAATAAAAGTCCCAGTGCTGCTGTTGAAAGCGAAGCGTAAACAAGGGCGATATTTTTGAAAATCCTTATTCCTATGAGCAGCAGTAAGCCTGCTGTAAATGATGAGACTGCAAGCAGTGCGAATACGCCTTTTCCGTCAAATGAGAACCATTTTCCCATTAACTGATAGTAGCCTGCTGTGAGCATTGCTGTGGAAATAAATCCCGAGCCGAGCACGTAGAATGATAAAGATGTGCCTGTCAGCTTGAGAAATCTTGATATTACGCCGCTGAGTGCGTAAGCAACAACAGCCGCAGCTGCTATTATGAGTACTCTGCCTGTGTGAGATGTGTTGACCCAGCTTGCGACTCCGAATGCAAGTCCTGAAAGAACTACAAAAACCGTGCCTATAAGAAAAAGAATATTTGATACTGTCATATCAGGCTTGGCTTTCTTAGGCTTTTCAGGAATATCAGCCTTTGGAGGAAGCGGTGTTTCGTATTCAAGTGCTGTTATCCTGTTTTCGTCAGATGCAGGGCGTTGGGGAGGAGTATTTCCGAAACCTCCCACAGTATTGAAGCTGTTGAAGTTCTGATAATTAGGATTGTTGTAGTTGTAAGGGGGAGTATAGATATTATAATACTGATTTTGAGGATAATTGCTGTTATTTTTCTTGCTGTCTGATAATTTTATTATGCCTATCACCATAAATGGTATCGTTATGGGCATTGCGATCAATATGATTGTAAAAAGCTCTGTCATAAAGACCATCCTTTCTGTCATGGGGCATATGTTTTTCTGTGACTATATAATAACACGTTTCTGCGGAGAATATAAGATGTCATTCGTCATTTTCTGAGTGACAAATGTCACTGTTTTAGTGACAAAAGGCACATATCAGCAACAATTTAACAAAATGTTAATTTGATATATGAGATATATTATTTTTTTATTATTTACAAAATGTTATATAGTTATGAAGTACATGGAGTATAAATAAATTGATTAATTACAAAATGCTGATTTTGAGGTGGATAAATAACTGAATGAGCAGCTTAAAAGAATGTGTTATTTGTGATATGTAACAAAATATTATGAACTTTTTTAGTGATAACTGTTTTGGTATTGATTTTTTTGAAACTATAAGTATAATGTAATTGTATTGGTTTAGATGAGATTTATATATAAATAAAATCTTTAGTTTACTGCTTTAAATATTCTGTATTATTTTAATAATATCTTTGTACTTTATGCAGTAGGCGATCAAGGTAAAACCATGGTCGGGGTGAAGGGAGTATTTTTATGAGAGATCTGTTCAGAAACTTTAAATGCCGAAAAGTTGTACTTGCTGTAGCTGATGTATTTATAATATGTGTTGCAGCTCTTATCGCAAATTTTTGCTTGTCATTTGTCGGGCGGGACATTGATGAGTCAAAATTGATAATATCAGCGGCTGTGAGCGCGATATGCTGCATAGGCGGAATGTTCATATCGGGTGCTTACAGTAAACTGTGGCGATATTTTAACAGCAGGGATTACCTTAGCTGTGTTTACGGCGCGATAGTAGGTATCGTCTGCTCAACGGCTATAGTTTATATTATCGACGGCACACGCAATTTGCTTTATTCGGGGCTTCATCTTACGCTTATAGTATTAGGAGTATGTCTTTTCAGATATTTCTTCAAGACAGCGTTTATCACTCTTGTTAAGCCGGAGCCTTTCAAGGGCAAGCGTACAATGGTCATAGGCGGAGGACAAGCCTGCAGAACTATACTCAAGGAAATACATAATGCTCAGAATTCTCCTTATTCGGGAGACAAGCAGGTGACTATGTTTGATCCTGTGTGCATTATTGATGATAACAGAGAAAAGATCGGTTCAGAGATCGGCGGTGTCGAGATCGTCGGAACTACTGCCGAGATATACAGATTTGTCAAGGAGAGAAACATAGAGCAGATACTTTTTGCTATCCCGTCCTGCTTTGAGGATGAGAGAAAACGTATCCTTGATATCTGTGCAGATACAAAGATACCTGTGAAGGTAGTTCCGTTCATAGGCAATCTTGTGTTTGATGATGAAAACAAGACTATTATTAATCAGATACGCGATATCAGAGTAGAGGATCTTCTCGGCCGTGATCCTATAAAGTTTGATAATGCTGATATCAAAAATTTCATAGGCGGCAAGGTTTGCATGGTAACAGGCGGCGGCGGAAGCATCGGTTCGGAGCTTGTACGCCAGATATCAAAGTATTCGCCAAAGAGAGTCATTATCGTTGATATCTATGAGAATAATGCCTATGAGATAGAGCAGGAACTGAAAATGGAATATGGCGACGAGCTCGACCTTGTTACACTTATCGCTTCAGTACGCGACTATTTCCGAATGAATCAGATATTTGAGACATACAAGCCTGATGTTGTTTTCCATGCAGCTGCTCACAAGCACGTACCGCTCATGGAAGTATCTCCTATGGAGGCTATCAAGAACAATATCGTTGGTACATTCAATGTTGCTACGCTTGCACAGTTCCATAATGTTGAGAAGTTTGTTATGATATCTACCGATAAGGCAGTTAATCCGACTAACGTTATGGGCGCATCAAAGAGATGCTGCGAGATGATAGTTCAGTATCTTGCACAGCAGCACGAAGGAAGAACCGAATTTGTAACAACTCGTTTCGGCAATGTACTCGGTTCAAACGGTTCTGTTATCCCGCTTTTCAGAAAGCAGATAGAGCAGGGCAGACCTGTTACTGTTACTCACCCTGATATTATCCGTTACTTTATGACTATTCCCGAGGCTGTAAGTCTTGTTATGGAGGCTGCTGCAATAGCTAAGGGCGGCGAGATATTCGTTCTTGATATGGGACAGCCTGTAAAGATAGTAACACTTGCAGAAAACCTTATCCGTATGTACGGAAAAGAGCCATATAAGGACGTAGAGATCAAGTTCACAGGTCTCCGTCCCGGCGAGAAGATCAAGGAGGAGCTCCTTATGAATGAGGAAGGACTCCAGAAGACCTCAAACAAGCTCATCTTTATCGGTAAGCAGATAGAGATAGACGAAATGTCATTTGCTTTCAGACTCAATGCGCTTAGAAATGCCGCACTTGAAAACAATGAAAAGATAGCTGTTGATGCTCTCCATGATATGGTTCCAACATTTACCACTCCCGAAGCCTTCAACAGCAAGGAGCTCAAAAAAGAGACTCTTGTATCCGCTGCGGAGTCAGCATAAACGAATATTATGTTCCTTTCGTGGGATATACGTTGTACTGCCGATCGTTGATCGGCAGTATTTTTGTCATACCAATTTTTGTATATAGGGCTGTATTTGGCATAATATACCTTTTTTATGATAGAGTTGCGGTTATTTTGTATCAAGATGAAAAAGTGATGCTGCGGAGCTGTCCTTATATTGACAAAAAGCTGATATAGTGGTATAATTTTAAATTATAATGGAGTATTGTATATAAGAGTATTTATGCTCTGAGGAGGAAATTCTATGTCTATTAATATCCCCGAGATCTTTGCTTGCAATGTGTTCAACGAGGAGGTCATGAAAAACAGACTTCCAAAAAATATCTATAAAGCACTCAAGAGAACTATGCAGAACAGTGAGCCTCTTGCAGATATGGCTACAGCCGATGTTGTTGCTAATACAATAAAGGAATGGGCTATCGAAAGAGGCGCTACTCATTATACACACTGGTTCCAGCCTATGACAGGATCTACTGCTGAAAAGCATGACTGCTTTATCAGCCCTGCTTCAAACGGAATGGCTATCATGGAGTTCTCAGGCAAGGCGCTTGTAAAAGGTGAGCCCGATGCATCTTCGTTCCCGTCAGGCGGTCTGAGACAGACAAGTACCGCAAGAGGCTATACAGCATGGGATCCTACTTCCTACTGTTTCGTTAAGGAAGGAAGCCTTTATATCCCGACTGTTTTCGTATCCTATACAGGTGAAGTTCTTGATAAGAAAACACCTCTGCTTCGTTCTATGCAGGCTCTCAGCAAGACTGCTGTACGTTTTCTGAAGCTTTTCGGAAACGACAGAGTTACAAGAGTAACCTCCACAGTCGGCGCAGAGCAGGAGTATTTCCTCATAGATAAAAAAATGTACGACAAGCGTGAGGACCTTATCCTTACAGGCAGAACACTTTTCGGTGCAAAGCCTCCGAAGGGTCAGGATCTTGATGACCAGTATTTTGCAAATCTTCGTCCGAGAATAGCTGCTTACATGGCTGATCTTGATGAGGAACTCTGGAAGCTTGGCATTTACTCAAAGACAAAGCATAACGAAGTTGCACCTGCACAGCACGAAATGGCTCCTATCTTCACCACTTCAAACCTCGGTACAGATCAGAATGAGCTTGCTATGGAGGTTATGGAGAAGGTGGCTCTCAAGCACGGACTTGTTTGTCTGCTCCACGAGAAGCCTTTTGAAGGCGTAAACGGTTCAGGTAAGCATAACAACTGGTCTATGTCCACAAATGACGGTCAGAACCTTCTTGATCCTGGTGACACTCCTATGGACAATCTCCAGTTCCTTACTATTCTCTGCGCTCTTATAAAGGGTGTTGATGAGTATGCCGATCTTATGAGACTTTCAGCAGCTTCCGCAGGCAACGATCACAGACTTGGCGCAGACGAAGCTCCGCCTGCTATCGTTTCCATGTTCCTCGGTGAGGAGCTCGAAGCCGTATTACAGGCTATAGAGGACGATGCTGTATACAAGACAAAGGCTCGCGCATTCAAGATAGGTGTTGATGCACTTCCGTCATTCCCTAAGGATTCTACCGACAGAAACAGAACTTCTCCGTTTGCTTTCACAGGAAACCGTTTTGAGTTCAGAATGGTAGGTTCTTCCGATAATATTGCTTGTCCGAATGTACTTCTCAATACCATTATGTGTGAGGAGCTCAGTCAGTTTACAGAGATACTCGAACCCTTCAAGGGCAAGGAAGACTTTGATGCAGAAGTAAGAAAGCTTCTCAAGAGCGTTATCAAGGAGCACAGAAGGATCATCTTCAATGGTGACGGTTATTCTGCTGAGTGGGTAAAGGAAGCTGAGAGAAGAGGGCTTCCGAACTACGCTTCGACAGTTGATTGTATGCCTCACTATACTGACGAAAAGAATGTGCGCATATTCCGCAAGTTTGAGATATATAACCAGAATGAGGTCGCTGCAAGAACCGAGATACACCTTGAAAAGTATTCAAAGACTATCCGTATCGAAGCACGTACAATGGTAGAAATGGCAAGAAAGCAGCTTCTTCCTGCAACTATGGAATATGTTCAGACTCTTTGCGAGTCTATCGCTACAAAGAAGCAGATAGGCTTTACAAGCAAGACTGATGAAAAGATAGCTAATAAGCTCAATGATCTTGCAGACCGCTTCTATGATTCTATTGTAAGACTTGAGGATAGAGTAAACGAAGCAAATGCTGTAAAAGGTATCCAGAAGCAGGCAGAATTCTTCCATGATGTTGTTCTTGCTGAAATGGATATAATGAGAAGCATCGCAGACGAAATAGAGCTCAATATGCCTGCTGCAAAGTGGCCTATCCCTGCATATTCGGAAATTATTTACAACGTATGATAAACTTAAAGCCGCCTGAATTGGCGGCTTTGCTGTTATATGAGTGCTTTTAGCTCTTTGGGTTACGAGTCTTTTTCAAATTTATTTGTTCCCTTTACGCTCAGTCCTTTGTCGAAGTCGTCAAGGAAATGATGATATTCGTTTCCGCGGTGATAGGAAATAAGGGTTTGCAGATTGACGTTTTCAACGCTCCTGAATATGTTCATATCAACAGAAGGATTGACCTCGCGAAGGGATTTGAGCAGCTGTTTTACCTCTGCACGTTTTGAACTTCCCTCGCTTTTTGTTATACGGCAGGCACACTGTATAAAATGCAGGCTGTTATATTCTGCCCAGCTTATGATGTCAGCTTCGCGCACAAGATACAGCGGACGTATGACCTGTACGTTTTCGTAGTTCTCACTGTGTATCTTTGGCATCATAGTCTGTATCTGAGAGCCGTAAAGCATACCCATTAGTATTGTTTCTATAACGTCATCAAAGTGATGACCCAGAGCTATCTTATTGCAGCCAAGCTCCTGCGCTGTTTTATAGAGCCAGCCTCTGCGCAACCTTGCACATAGAAAACAGGGATGCTTTTCAGCTTTTTCTGTTGACTCAAATATGCGGGTATTCATTATTTTTACAGGAATACCAAGAAGTTCTGCGTTTTCGACTATCTTGCTGCGGTTTTCTTCGGCATATCCGGGGTCCATAACTATGTATTCGGTATCGAAGCTTATATTGCTGTATTTTTGCAGCCTCATCAGGCACTTCGCCATAAGCATCGAGTCCTTTCCGCCCGATATACAAACACCTATTCTGTCACCATTTTCTATCATTTTGTATTCATCTATACTTTTTCTGAATTTTGACCATATTGTCTTACTGAATTCTCCTGTAAGCGATCTGTCTATATTGATATCCATAAGCTACCTCTTTCTTTGACGGCATATATATAATATAGCCCGAATATCATTTAAAGTCAATAGTATAATGAGCTTTTTTTAGCTTATTGATATAATTCATATTGACTTAATAAGAGAAATAATGTATAATGATATTTGGAGATTGACATTTGTCTTTTTATTTTTGTGAGGTGGGTATGATGAAGAATATTGAAGAACAGATCAATGAACTGGCAAAAAGAATTCTTTTTGATTATAGGGACGATCGTACTATCAATGAGATAAAGACTTTCGATCACGCTGATAACGATGAGATAATAAGCATAATCGAAGGACTTAGAAGGATAGTTTTCCCGGGTTATTTCAGAAATAAGAACTACAGGGTCTTTACCGTAAGAAATAATATGTCCATGATACTTGAGGATGTTATTTTCAAGCTAATAAGACAGATATTCGTGGTTCTGCGATACGATGGAAAATATGCTGATCTCAGTGATAATGACCTTAATAAAAAGGCTATAGAGCTTACATTTGAGTATCTCAATAAGATACCGAAGATAAGAGAATATATCGAAACCGATGTTCAGGCTGCATATGACGGAGATCCGGCTGCATACAGCAAAGACGAGATAATATATTCATATCCGGGACTTTATGCTATACTTGTAAACCGTCTTGCACACGAGCTTTTTGTGCTGGGAGTGCCGCTTATCCCGAGAGTTATGACTGAGCACGCTCACAGCAAGACAGGTATAGATATACATCCCGGTGCTACAATAGGAAAATATTTCTTCATTGACCACGGTACAGGCATAGTTATAGGTGAAACTACAGAGATAGGGGACTACGTAAAGGTATATCAGGGAGTTACTCTCGGTGCACTCTCGACAAGAGGCGGACAGTCTTTACGCAATAAAAAGCGTCATCCTACTATTGAGGACAATGTTACCATATATTCAGGAGCTTCTATTCTCGGCGGTGAAACTGTGGTCGGAAAAAATGCGGTTATCGGCGGTAACGTATTCATAACCCGCTCTGTTCCCGCAGGAGCTAAGGTAAGCGTAAAGAATCAGGAACTCAGATATAATTTTGATGATGCAGCCAAGGTTGAGAAATCCGATCTTGATACTGATGAAAGCTGGTTCTATATTATATAAATGAAATTATCCTGCTGAGCAGGTCAAGTATCTGCTCAACGAGGAAGTTTGAAAAAAATTTTTTGAAGCTGTTTGACGTAATATAGCCATGAAATGACATACCGAAAAAATTTTTTGAAAAAATTCAAAAAAAGGCTTGACAGAATACAATTATCGTGATATAATATTAAAGTCGTCGGGCGAGAGTAACCGATGAACAGAAGAATATGTGGGGGTTTAGCTCAGCTGGGAGAGCATCTGCCTTACAAGCAGAGGGTCACAGGTTCGAGCCCTGTAGTCCCCACCAATTCTTTGGCCTCGTAGTTCAGTTGGTTAGAACGCCTGCCTGTCACGCAGGAGGTCGACAGTTCGAGTCTGTTCGGGGTCGCCATTACGCGGATTTAGCTCATCTGGTAGAGCGCCACCTTGCCAAGGTGGAGGTAGCGAGTTCGAGCCTCGTAATCCGCTCCAATAGCGGCGCTATAGCCAAGTGGTAAGGCGTGGGTCTGCAACACCCTGATCCCCAGTTCAAATCTGGGTGGCGCCTCCAGAAGAGCATCTGCAATAGCGGGTGCTTTTTGTTTTACGTTTCTTCGATAGTTTGAAGAAACGTTTTTTTATTTGTTGAGCCTATGTGAATTTTGCTTAGTTGAAATATTATAATTTTGTGTATATTGTTCATTGATTATATATTACTTTTGTGCTAAAATAATATAAAATATTATATTATCGGGGGATTGGCAATGAATAAAATAAAAATCAAACGTTTTTTAAGTGTACTTACATCGTTCTGCATTATGGGAGCTGTACCGTTGGCGTTTCATAATAAGGAAATACCTGCCGAGCCGGGTTCGCAGCCTGTTACAGCACAGAATAAGGCTGAATTGCTTGGTGTAAACGATACCGATGAATATTTTCTCGGTGCAGCAGGTCAGTTCTCGGTTTTCCTGCACGATGATTTTGCAGCCCGCGGTTCTGACTGTGAGGGAAGACTTGCTGTAGGCGGCAATGCGAATATTGGTGAGACTGCTTCCTATTCTGTTGGCGCTAAGCTTGATCCTTCAAGCAAGGCTGCTCAGATAGTCGTAGGCGGTGATACGCTGAAAAACTTCCAGCCTGACGGCAAACGTTTTGTCATAGGCACTGAGGGGACAATAAGCCAAGAAATAACAGATCATATGAACGCAGGTCAGTGTGAAGTTTACGTTGGTCAGCTTATCGACTTTGATAAAGAGTTTGAGCTTCTCAATCAGAGGAGCATTTATCTTAGCAAGCTTGAACAAAACGCTAATCTTGGAATTGAAAAGTACTACGATAAGGGCTGGACTATCACAGGCAACGATAAAAACCTTAATGTAATTACTCTTAATGAAGATCAGGCAAAGATATTTAATGACGGATTCTTACAGATAGATGTTTATATTCCTCAGGGTTCATATCTTGTTATAAATGTTCCCGGTGAAGATATAAAGCTTCCGCTTACTAATATGAAGCTTTATGACGATAAGGGCAATCTCCTTCAGGATAAGGGCGAAAATATGCCTGTTCTGTATAACCTGAAAGATGCGATTAAGTTCAAGTATCTGGGTTCGATACAGGGCTCTACACTTGCTCCTAATGCAGACGGAAGCGGTGATGAGGGCGGACACGTAGCAGGTGCTACATTTGCGAAGTCTTTTGACGGCGGTATCCAGTTTGGATATTCTTCATTCAATCCTAAGATGCTGAGTGGTTCTGAGGGCACGACAACTACTTCAACAACAACTACTACAAGTACAACGACTACTACAACTACCACAACCACTATGACTACATCTACTACAACTACCACAACAACGTCTACAAGCACAACCACTACAACGCCCACAACTACAAGTACAACTTCGACTTCAACAAGTACGACCACTACTACTACGACTACTACTACCACGACTACAACTACTACGACCACTACAACCACTACCACGACAACGACTACAACTACCACAACAACCACTACTACCACAACAACGACTACAACCACCACAACGACTACTACCACGACAACTACCACAACCACTACGACAACGACTTCAACTACGACTACTACAACAACGTCTACTACAACCACTACGACTACATCAAGTACCACTTCAACAACTCTTGCTACAACGCAGGACGGTGAGGAGTTGACAAATACTACCACGACAACAACTTCTGCAACTACAACAACGACCACAGCTACGACTACAAAGAAAACTGCTACAACTACCAAGAGCAAAACGGATTCTCCGAAAACAGGCGTTGAACCAGTTTATACAGGTTTAGCTGTTCTTGGTACGGCAGCTGTTCTGGCGTTCGTTTCGCGCAGAAGAAAAGATAAATAAGATATTAAGAGGCATCTTTTGATGCCTCTTTTTATTTGATACAACTATAAATTTTTGTCAATTTATTATTTTTTTGTAAAAACATCTTGAATATTTCTCTGATATGTTATATAATTATTATTGTGTGGGCTTTTCGCCCTTTTTGTGACATTATTTTATTTATAAATCTATTCGGCAGTATATCTGCTTTAGTATAAGGAGAAATATATGAAAAAATTGAACTGTATCAAGCTGAAACACCGTAAAAATACGGAAAACAGCTCTACTGTAGTTTTTCCGCTGCCTCAGAAGGTAAGGATACCTATGTCCATGACTATGGGGGCTCCGTGTCAGCCGCTTGTAAAGGTTGGCGACGAGGTCAAAGTCGGTCAGAAGATAGGTGATTCCGATGCGCCTTTCAGTGCTCCTGTTCATTCGGGAGTTTCAGGCAAGGTAACTGCTCTGACTGATTACCGCAATGCTATGGGCGCGGTCTGTAAAATGGTCGAGGTTGAGACCGACGGACTACAGACTGTCTCTGAGGAAGTGAAACCACCTGTTATCACAGACAAGGAAAGCTTCGTCAAGGCTGTCCGTGAAAGCGGAGCCTGCGGTCTTGGAGGTGCAGGTTTTCCTACGCATATCAAGCTTAATCCTAAAAACAATATTGATACTCTCATTATAAATGCAGCTGAATGTGAGCCGTATATTACCGCCGATTATCGTGAAATGATGGAAAATCCGCAGGATATCATCAACGGTATCAATATGGTAAAGTCTCAGCTGGGGATAAAGTCCGCAAAGCTTGCTATAGAGGCAAATAAACCCGAGGCTATAAAGAATTTCACCGAAATGGCTGAAAATGATGACACTATTGATATCATTACACTTCCGTCAGCCTATCCTCAGGGCGCAGAAAAGGTAATTATATACAATTCCACGGGAAGAATAGTCAACGAGGGAAGCCTTCCTGCCGATGCAGGGGTTATCGTTATGAACGTATCGACTGTGGCTTTCCTGTACAGATATATGCAGACAGGTATGCCGCTTGTCACAAGAAGGCTTACTATCGACGGAAATGCTGTTGGTGAGCCTAAGAATGTTTCGGCTGTGATAGGTACATCATTCAGGGAGCTTCTCGAATTCTGCAAGACAGACATCGACTCGATAAAGAAGCTCATTGCAGGCGGTCCTATGATGGGAATGAGCGTTCCCGATATTGATATGCCTGTTGTAAAGACCTCAAACGCACTTCTTGCTTTCAATCATTACGATGAGCGTAAGACCTCAAGTTGTATCCGCTGCGGCAGATGTGTAAGAGTCTGCCCTCTGGGACTTATGCCTGCGGATATTGACAGAGCTTATAAGATACGCAATATTGATGAGCTGAAACAGCTTAAAGTCATGCTTTGTATGAACTGCGGAAGCTGTACATACGTCTGTCCTGCAAACAGAAAGCTTGCAGAGACAAATCAGCTGGCTAAAGCACTTATCCCGAGAAAGTAAGGAGGCGGAGAAACATGAACAAGCTTATCGTTTCGCCGTCACCCCACGACGAAAATTACGTAAAAACATCAAATATAATGCTGAATGTAATAATCGCCCTTCTTCCTGCATGGGGAGCTGCGATATATTTCTTCGGTATGCGTGTTATACCGCTTACGGCTGTATGTATCGGAAGCTGTATATTCTTTGAATATGTCTGCCGTGCAATGATGAAGCGTGACAATACTATCGGCGATATGTCGGCAGTTGTTACGGGATTGATACTTGCAATGAATTTACCTGTTACACTGCCTTACTGGATGGCTGTTATTGGTTCATTTGTTGCTATCGTTATTGTAAAGCAGCTTTTCGGCGGTCTGGGACAGAACTTTGCAAATCCTGCCATTACAGCACGTATCGTGCTTATGGTATCTTTCCCTTCGGCTATGACACACTGGATAAAGCCTGTAGAGTATGACTATGATGCGGTATCTTCGGCAACTCCGCTGGTGCTTGCTAAAAACGGCGGGGATATGCCCTCGTATCTTGATCTTTTCCTCGGAAAGACAGGAGGCTGTCTCGGTGAGGTATGTGCTCTCGGACTGCTTATCGGAGGTCTTTACCTTGCGGCAAGAAAGATAATATCTCTTGCTGCTCCTGTTGCATTTATCGGAAGTCTTTTCGTTTTAAGCTGGGTAAGCGGAGATGATCCTGTATATCAGATACTTGCAGGCGGCGTATTCCTCGGTGCTTTCTTCATGGCTACAGACTACGCCACAACTCCTATAACTACAAAGGGAAAGATAGTTTTCGGACTTGGCTGCGGTATAATAACCTTTGTTATACGTCGTTTCGGTTCCTATCCCGAGGGCGTATCCTTCTCCATACTTCTTATGAACGTTCTTACTCCGTATATTGAACAGCTCACAAGAACTAAGGTACTTGGTGCAAAGGAGGCTGAAAAGAATGAAGGATAAGATAAAGCCTACTCTTGTACTTACTGTGATTTGCGTTATTGCGTCACTTCTTCTTGTGTTTGCATATGAGCTTACGAAAGATCGTATCGCAGATCAGAAAGCTGAAAAATTCAACAGCAGTGTCGAAGCGCTTTTCGGCAAGACTGAAAGCAAGGTAGTTACACTTAAATGCGGATACGATGAAATACAGACTATCGCGGTAACTCCCGATAAAAAGACCGTTATACAGGTATGTACAGACGGCTATTCAAAGGGCGGTATCAACATACTTGTGGGTATTGACGAGAATGGCGCTGTTTCGGGTATAGAGTTTGTTTCACTTGGGGAAACTCCAGGTCTTGGCTCTAAGGTCAGAGATGAGGCTGGTTTCAGAAAGCAGTTTTACGGACTTACACAGCCTTCGGACTCTTTTGACGCTATAAGCGGTGCTACTTTTTCTTCAAAGGGTATGAAACACGCAGTTGATACTGCGCTTAAAGTATATAACGAAAACAAGGAGGCGATAATCGGTGGCTGATAATAAAACTTCTCTCACTAAGGAGCTGACAAAGGGCATTATCAAGGAAAATCCTACACTTGTTATGCTGCTTGGTATGTGTCCAACTCTTGCTGTTACCACTCAGGCTCTTAACGGTATCGGTATGGGTCTGGCTACTACATTCGTACTTCTTGGCTCAAATATCGTAATATCCGCATTAAGAAAAATTATCCCCGATAAGGTGCGTATACCTGCGTTTATCGTAGTTATTGCAAGCTTTGTTACTCTTATCGGTTTCCTGCTTGAGGGCTTTGTGCCAAGTCTTTATGACAGTCTCGGTATTTATCTGACTCTTATCACAGTTAACTGTATAATCTTTGGCAGAGCTGAGATGTTTGCAAGCAAGAACGGTGTTATTGCTTCTGCCTGTGATGCTATAGGTATGGGTATCGGTTTTACACTTGCACTGTTCCTCATGGGTTCTGTGCGTGAGATAATCGGCTCAGGCAAGTGGCTGGGACTTACTATCCCTGTGCTCAGTGATAATCCGATGCTGCTGTTTATAATGCCTGCGGGTGGATTTTTTACTCTCGGTGTTATAATCGCACTTGTGAATAAGCTCAGCAAGAAAAAACCTCCTCAGGAGCTTGGCTGCAGCGGCTGTCCAAATGCCGATGCCTGCGGAAAGGCAGGTGACTGCAAATGAAAACTATGCTTGTGATACTTCTTTCTGCAATGCTCACTGATAACTTCGTACTCTCAAAGTTCATGGGAATATGTCCGTTCCTTGGAGTTTCAAAGAAGCTTGACAGTGCATCGGGTATGGGAATTGCAGTTACATTTGTTATGATATGTGCTACACTTGTTACATATCCTATCCACCATGGTATTCTTGTACCGAATGGACTTGAATACTTCGATACAGTGGTGTTTATCCTTGTTATTGCGTTATTCGTACAGCTTGTAGAGAACTTTCTGAAAAAGTGCGTTCCGTCGCTTTACAGCTCTCTTGGTGTATATTTACCGCTGATAACTACAAACTGCGCAGTGCTTGGCGTTACTGTTCTTAACATTGATAATAATTATAGTTTCGGACAGTCTATTGTAAACGCTCTTGGCGGCGGTCTTGGCTTTATGCTTGCACTTGTTATCTTCTCAGGTGTGCGCAAAAAGCTGGAATATGCAGATATTCCCGAGACCTTTAAGGGTGTTCCTGCTACACTTATTGCCGCTTCCATTGTTTCTGTAAGCTTTATGGGCTTTTCGGGACTTTTCAGCTAAGGAGGTGCGCGTATGACTACTTATCTTATACCTGCACTTATCCTCGGCGGCTGCGGTATACTGGCAGGAGTACTGCTGACTGTTGCAGCTAAGGTCTTTTATGTAGAAGTCGATGAACGTATCGAAAAGATAGGGGAGGCACTTCCTCAGGCTAACTGTGGTGCCTGTGGATTTGCAGGCTGTGCTGATTATGCTTCTGCTATAATTCAGAAGGGAGCACCTACAAATCTCTGTCGTCCTGGAGGTGCTGATGCAGCAGGGAAGATAGCTGATATCCTTGGTACTGCTGCGGCTGAGGTAGTTCCTATGACCGCTGTTGTACACTGTAACGGCGATTGCAACGCAACACAGACAGCTTTTGCTTTTGATGGTGTTCAGTCATGTAAGGCTGTCAAGCGTTTCTACGGCGGCAATGGTACCTGTAAATTCGGCTGTATAGGTCTTGGAGACTGCGTTAGTGCCTGTGAGCATGAGGCTATAAAGGTCGTTAACGGTGTAGCAAAGGTCATTCCTGCACTTTGCGGTGCCTGTGGTCAGTGTGCCGCAGCCTGTCCTAACAGTCTTATAAGTATAAAGCCCCTTGCAAAGCATATTGATGTTCTTTGCTCATCGGGCGACAACGGTAAAGCTACTAAGCTTGCCTGTAAGAACGGCTGTATCGGCTGTAAGATATGTGAGAAAAAATGTCCCAACGGTGCGATCACAGTCAATAATTTCCATGCTTCTATCGATTACGATAAATGTACAAACTGCGGAGCCTGCAAGGATGCTTGTCCTGTAAAGGCTATACACAGCTGCGAAAAATGACAAAAGGTCCTCGGCTAAGCTGAGGACCTTAAATATTGAAATATACAAAAAAGCTTCCCGAATTGGGAAGCTTTTTCAAAGTGCGGATAACAGGACTTGAACCTGCATGAGCTTGCGCTCATATGGACCTGAACCATACGCGTCTGCCAATTCCGCCATATCCGCATATATCTGATATTTTTTACACGGCACAGACTTTACCGAGGCGGACTGTTAAACCAGTTGCTCCGCAGTACCATAATATTTTATCACAAAACTGCGAGCTTGTCAAGGGTTTTCAGAAAAAAATTTGATGGGATATGCAAAGCGGTGCTTACCTTGAAAACAGGAGAGGTTGGTCGCAAATCAGGCGCGGTTGGATATCTAAAAGCCACGGATTATATATGCATCATTATCCTCAGCGCTATACATTATGGGCATAAATTTCTGATGAAAAATAAAGCAGTTAAATTGCTTTATTCTGTAACAGGACGAATATTTTTAGCACCCTGTCTGCAATTCTGAGATGCACAATGAACTTTTAACAGTGGCTTCTCAGCACTTAATGCTTTATCATATCTGAGACATTTTCACAAGGATTTTTTCAAAAAGATATATTTTTTATTGTTGCACAGAACATATATTCATGCTATAATGTTATTACTATATTACAGGAGATAAAGCTATGCATTTTGTTGAAGCGAAAGGGATATTGTACTCAAAAAACGGAATGAACTTGTACCGAGGCTGTACTCATGGTTGCATTTACTGCGACAGCCGCAGTAAATGCTATAATATGCCTCATGCTTTTGAGGATATCGAAGTCAAGATAAATGCGCCGCAGCTTCTTGAAAAAGCCCTGCGGTCAAAGAGAAAAAAGTGCATGATAGGTACCGGAGCGATGTGTGATCCGTATATGCCTGTTGAAGCCGAGCTGAAGCTTACGCGAAGATGTCTTGAGCTTATTGAGCGTTATCAGTTTGGTGCGGCAGTACAGACTAAATCAGACCTCATACTCAGGGATATCGATCTGCTTACATCAATAAACGAACAGCAGAAGGCAGTAGTTCAGCTGACTATGACGACATTTGACGATGAACTTTGTGGTATGATCGAGCCGAATGTTTGCAGGACGAGCAGGCGCTTTGAAGTGCTTATGGAGATAAAAAAGCGTGATATACCAACGATCGTATGGCTTACACCGTTCCTGCCGTATATCAATGACACTGAAGAAAATCTTATTGGATTGCTAAATTACTGCGCAGAAGCAGGAGTTAAAGGAATAATCAGCTTTGGTATAGGACTGACTCTGAGAGAGGGGAACAGGGAGTATTTTTACTCGGCTCTCGACAGGTATTTTAGCGGTCTGTCAGACAGATACCGCAGAGAATTCGGCTATTCCTATGTAATTCCGAGTCCTGACAGTTCACGGCTTATGGGTATAATAGATGATTTTTGTGAGAGGTACGGGATAATGCATGATAATGACCGGTGTTTTGAGTATATGAGCGAGCTTCCCGAGAAATATGAGCAGCTTTCGTTGTTCTGATTATTTTTTGTCCGGTACTTGATTTAGCTCAAAAAGTGTGATATAATACTTGGTGCAGGGGAGCTTGTGGTACAGGCTGAGAGGAAGGTATTACCTTCGACCCTTCGACCTGATTTGGTTAATGCCAGCGTAGGGAGTCCTGTTTTGTTATGTATTTTCAGGGAACTGCGCAGGCTGTTCCCTGATTTCATTATAGGAGGTATCGGAATGGTAAAGATAAACGGAGAGCTTCTTGATAAGGACGGAAAAACTGTTTCGGAAATGCTTGCCGATATGGAAATAAGCGGTCAGCGTGTTGCTGTTGAGCTAAATGAAGAAATAGTTCCAAAAGCAAAGTACGATGAGACTGTACTCAAAGATGGTGACCATGTTGAGGTCGTTCGCTTCGTCGGAGGCGGCTGATAAATGATACCAACTAAAGAGGAAATGTATGCCGCTCTTGAAGAAAGACACGGCAAAGAGCTGCAAAAAAAGCTGAATGACGCATCTGTTGCAGTCTGCGGACTTGGCGGACTCGGTTCTAATATAGCTGTTGCACTTGCAAGGGCTGGGGTCGGAAGACTTCATATACTCGACTTTGACAAGGTAGATATCTCAAATCTTAACAGACAGCAGTATTTCGCCGAGCAGCTCGGAATGAGCAAGACCGATGCGCTTTATGATACCTTGAAGCGTATCGCGCCATACTGCGATATCAGAAAGGACTGTATTAAGCTTAATGAGGATAATATTCCTGAGCTTCTTGCAGATGCCGATATAATCGTTGAGGCTTTTGATAAAGCTGAACAGAAGGCTATGCTCGTAAACTGCGTGCTTGAAAATATGCCTGAAAAATACCTTGTATCAGGTTCGGGCATGGCGGGTATAGCTCCATCAAATATGATAACCACTAAACGCGTAACAAAGCGTTTTTATATCTGCGGTGACGGAGTGAGCGATGTTGAGGACGGAATGGGACTTGTTTCGTCAAGAGTTCTTATATGCGCAGGACATCAGGCTCATGCTGTTATAAGGATAATCGCAGGTGAATTCGATATATAAGGAGTAATTGTTAATGAAAGAAGATAAATTAATAATCGGAGGACATGAGTTCTCTTCACGTTTTATACTTGGTTCGGGAAAGTATTCCCTCAGTCTCATCGAGGCTGCTGTAAAATATGCGGGAGCTGAGATAATCACACTTGCTGTACGCCGTACAAACTCTAAGGAGCATGAGAATATCCTCGATTATATCCCTAAGGGAGTAACTCTTCTTCCTAATACCTCAGGTGCAAGAAATGCTGACGAAGCAGTCCGCATCGCTCGTCTTGCCCGTGAGCTCGGCTGCGGAGACTTTGTAAAGATCGAGATAATGCGCGATACAAAGTATCTTCTCCCCGATAATCAGGAGACTGTACGTGCTACAGAGATACTCGCAAAGGAAGGCTTCGTTGTAATGCCTTATATGTATCCTGATCTTAATACTGCCCGTGATCTTGTGAACGCAGGTGCAGCTTCCGTAATGCCGCTTGCTTCTCCTATAGGCTCAAACAAGGGACTTGCCACAAAGGATTTCATACAGATCCTTATAGATGAGATCGACCTGCCTATAATCGTTGATGCAGGTATCGGCAGACCTTCACAGGCTTGTGAGGCTATGGAAATGGGAGCAGCTGCGGTAATGTCAAATACAGCTCTTGCCACAGCAGGTGATCTTCCTGTTATGGCTGAAGCTTTCAAGCAGGCGATCGAAGCAGGAAGAAAGGCTTATCTGTCAGGTCTTGGAAGAGTTCTTACAAGAGGTGCAGCACCGTCTGACACACTTACAGGTTTCCTTCACGACTGATGATACATCTTGAAGAAGTAAACGGCGGAAATATATGGGATATTCTTGAACTCAGTGTTGATGATAGTCAGAAAAAGTTTGTTGCCGACAATAAAACAAGCATCATTGAAGCTTATGCAGCCATTACAAGCGGCGATCATGTATTTACCTTTGGCATATACGATGACAAAACGCCTGTAGGCTTTGTCATGATAGGCTTCGGAACTGATGAATACTGGGAAGATCACCCGAAAATAGCCGAAAACAATTACAATATATGGCGTTTTATGATAGATAAGCGTTTTCAGCATAAGGGATACGGTAAGGCTGCGCTGCGGCTTGCACTTGATTTCATCAGAACGTATCCATGCGGCAGAGCTGAAAAGTGCTGGCTGTCATATGAGCCTGAAAATATCATAGCTCAGAAGCTGTATAGTTCATTTGGCTTTGTGCCGAATGGCGAAAAAGACGTTGACGAAATAATTGCAGTACTCGATCTGTAGATCAATTCATTTTAGTAAAGGATACATTACAAACTATGGAAGAGAATAAGTTTTCATTAAAGCATTATCTTGTATTTTTTATTATGCCGTTATTTTCAGCTGTATTCTACCTGAAGTATATGAAAAGCGCAGAAAGAGTGATAGGGCTTCTGATGTATGTGTTTATATGCGTTATTATTTCGGCTTTATTATGGAAAGCAGTTTCGGTCGTAAGCTCTCACTTTGATATCAGGAAGTTAAATGTTACCGTTATTACAGCAGCGGCGCTTGCTGCAATTGATCATCTCATAAAGCTTGTGTTAAGCAAAACCGGATTTGAGACAAGTATCATAGGCAAATACCTGATGATAAAGCACTCGCACAATCTTAATCAAAACGGCATATTTAATCACTTGAATATAGAGACATCACAGCTGACCATGATATTTTTTAAAGCAGCTATACTTGCAGCCGTTATATGTTTGTATAAGATTTTCAAGTCTGAAACAGCAAGAAAGGCGTATGTTTTTGTTGCTGCATCAGCTTTGGCAAATTTTTTAGACACACTTTTTTACGGCTATACCTTGGATTACGTATATTTTTACAAAGTCATGACCTATGATCTTAAGGATTTTTATGTAGATGCAGGTTGGTCGGTAATATTTATGCTTATATTCATAAATGAAATAAAGAAGTCAAAAGAAAAAAAGAAGGTAAATTAATGGAAAATCATTATTTTGTGGACTCGGATAAGCTCTCCGAGGCTGCACTGAAAAAAAAGCATATGCTTGAAACAGATCCCTCGTCACGTACAAACCATATGGAGTACATGGAGGGCATGGAGCGTATAAAGTCCGATATTATGTATAAGGTAATGACTGAGATGAAGAATTACGACTATTCTCAGTATACCGCCCGTGATGTAAATGCAGCTCTCAACCATGAGACCTGTACCGTTGAGGACTTCAAGGCACTTCTTTCTCCTGCTGCGGAGCCTTTCCTTGAAAGAATGGCTCAGAAGGCAAAGCTTGAGACACAAAAGCATTTCGGTAACACGGTATACCTGTTCACACCTTTATATATCGCTAATTACTGTGAGAATTACTGCGTATACTGCGGTTTCAACTGCTACAATGATATCAAGCGCATGAAGCTGAATATGGAGCAGATCGAGCATGAAATGAAGGTAATTGCTGACAGCGGCATGGAGGAGATACTCATTCTTACAGGTGAGAGCCGTGCTCAGAGCAGCGTGGAATATATCGGCGAAGCCTGCAAGCTTGCAAGGAAGTATTTCCGCATGGTCGGTATTGAGGTATATCCGCTGAATACTGATGAATACAAGTACCTACACGAATGTGGTGTGGACTATGTTACCGTATTTCAGGAGACATACGACAGCGACCGCTATGAACAGCTTCACCTTATGGGACATAAGCGTGTATGGCCCTACAGATTTGAGGCTCAGGAGCGTGCTCTTATGGGCGGCATGAGAGGCATTGCCTGTTCTGCACTTCTTGGACTTTCAGATTTCAGAAAGGACGCTCTTGCAAGTGCTCTTCATGTATACTTTTTACAGCGTAAGTATCCGCAGGCTGAGATATCTCTTTCATGTCCGAGACTTCGTCCTATCATAAACAATGATGAGATAAATCCACTTGATGTACATGAAAAGCAGCTTTGTCAGATACTCTGTGCATACAGGATATTCCTGCCATTCTGTGGTATAACCGTATCTTCCCGTGAAAGCGAGTCTTTCAGAAACGGTATCGTAAAAATTGCCGCAACTAAGGTCTCGGCAGGTGTTTCCACAGGTATCGGCGACCACGAAAGCAAGTACACAGGCAAGGAAAGCGAAGCCGCTGAGGGCGACGAGCAGTTTGAGATCAACGACAGCAGGAGCTTCGACAAGATGTATAAGGATATGTCATCGGAGGGACTCCAGCCTGTGCTGAATGATTATCTCTATGTCTGATGTCATCTGTGTTACAGCACGTAATCTGTGTGAGGGAGATTTTTTGCAGCAGCTTGACAGAATAGCAGCTGCTTCTCCGAGAAGGATAATACTCAGGGAAAAAGATCTTTCCGAGACGGATTACAGGATACTTGCAGAAAAAGTGATAAATATATGCCGTAAATATGGTACAGAGCTTATGCTGCACTATTATTGGAAAGTGGCAATAGAGCTTGGCTGGAAAAATATACATCTTCCTCTGTATATACTGAGAGAGCTTTCTGATGATGAAAAAAGCAGTTTTGAATGTATAGGAGTATCCTGCCATTCTGTTGAGGACGCACTTGAAGCACAAAGGCTCGGAGCAGGCTATATTACCGCAGGTCATGTTTTTGCTACTGACTGCAAAAAGGGACTTGCTCCGCGTGGGCTTGATTTCCTGAAAAGTGTTTGCGAAAGCGTGAGCATACCTGTCTACGCTATCGGAGGTATCTCACCGGATAATATCGGACTTGTCCGCAAGTGCGGTGCAGCAGGCGGCTGTGTTATGAGCGGATTTATGAAATGTGCCGAACCGTCGGAATACATCAGTAAATTTGAAAAGAAGTGATAAAATGAAAATAGAAAAAAGTGATCTACTCCTTTATGCTGTTACAGACAGAGGCTGTCTTAAAGGAAAAAGTCTTGAGGAAGCTGTTGAGGAAGCTATTCTCGGCGGCGTTACCTGTGTACAGATGAGAGAAAAAAAGGCTTCCGAGGAAGAAATGATAGAGGAAGCGCAGAAGCTTTTAAAAATATGTCACAAGTACAATGTACCGCTTATTATCAATGACGATTATAACGTTGCTCTGAAAAGCGGTGCTGACGGAGTTCATGTTGGTATTGAGGACGCTCCTGTTGCTGAGATACGCAGGATAGCCGGGGAGAACTTCATTATAGGAGCTACCGCAAAGACTGTTGAGCAGGCAAGGCTTGCCGAAAGCTCGGGAGCTGATTATCTGGGCGTTGGTGCAGTATTTCCTTCACCGACAAAGACTAATGCAATAAGGATAACTCCGCAGCAGCTCACAGAGATATGCGGCTGTGTGAATATACCTGCTGTTGCCATTGGCGGCATAACTGCTGAAAATGTGCATGAGATCAAAGGCTGCGGCCACAGTGGGATCGCAGTAGTTTCGGCTGTGTTCGGTGCATATGACGTAAAAGCGGCAGCCGAGCAGCTGTGCAGAGCTGTACGTGATACATTTTGATGAGGAAATAATATGAAATACTATGATATAGGACTTAATCTGTTCTGCAAGCAGTTCAGAGAGCCCGAAAAGATTATTAATGATGCAGCGGCTGAACAGATGGGCTGTATACTTACAGGAGCGGATATGAAAAGCAGCGAAGCTGTAAACAGCTTTGTGAAAACACATGAGTGCTTTGGTACCTGCGGTATCCACCCTCACAGTGCTGACAGCGCAAGGGCTGAGGATTTTCAGCGTATCCGTGAGATAGTCTCGACTAATGACAAGATCGTTGCTGTGGGAGAATGTGGACTTGATTTTGACCGTATGTTTTCTACGCGTGAAAATCAGATACGCTGCTTTGAGCATCATATAAAGATAGCAGAGGAGCTTGATAAGCCTTTGTTTTTACATGAACGGGAGGCTGCCGACGACTTTATCCAGCGTTTCAGAAAGCATGGTGACATCTGTAAAAGATCGGTAGTTCACTGCTTTACAGGTGATAAAGATACACTGAAAAGATACCTTGATATGGGCTTTTATATAGGTATCACAGGCTGGATATGTGACGAAAGACGCGGTGGTGCACTGCGTGAAGCTGTAAAGCTTATCCCGCTCGACAGAATAATGGCAGAGACAGATGCTCCGTACCTTACTCCGCGGAATATCAAAGGGCTTGACCGCACAAATGTACCGCAGAATATCAAGTATGTTGTGGCTGAGCTTGCAAAAAATATGCGTGTAAATGAAGAAGAACTCACTGTGGCATTGCAGGAAAACACAAAAAGATTTTTCGGTATATAAAAACTGCACGGTAAATTATTACCGTGCAGTTTTTGCTTATTTGCAAATTCCAAATAATTTGCAGATCATATTCCAGATGTTATTGCAGCACATAACGATTACCTCCTGTATGTATTGTCCCTTTCGGGATAATTATATTATATCAGGAGAATATAATTAAATCAATATTAAAACAATGGAATAAATTTATACATATTATGTCAGTTAAGGATATATACACCTATCGCAAGATAAGATGCGAACATTAGCCATAAAATATACGGAATATTCAGTCTTGCAGCGGTTTTGTTTATTCTTCTGAATGACAGCGCCATTATTATGACAAGAGCAAGGAGCAGGACAGCTGTAACTGCTGCTGCTTTTAATAGCCTGAAACGGAAGAATATTATGCTCCAGGAGAAGTTTACCGCAAGTTGAGCGAAGTATAGCTTCAGTGCTGTCGCTTTGCGTATCTCGCTGCCTTTATCATTCCATATAAGATATGCGGATATGCCCATAAGTGCGTAAAGAACAGCCCATACAACAGGGAAAAGCCACGAAGGCGGCGACAGGGGAGGACGTATATTTTCAGCGTAGAATGAACTGAAATTTCCTGAAAATAGTGCTGACAATGCTCCCACAAGCTCTGCTGTCACAATAAAGATAAGCAGATCCGTAATTTTGATTTTTTTCATAGCAATACCTCTCTTTTCTGATAGTATATACTATGTCGGATCTGCTCGTATTATGATTATCTTAGTTGTATAACGCTGTTGAATACAGCGCGGAATTTAAGTGGGATAAGCTTGTCGATGTGACATTTTCCGAAAAACCATTCTCTGTATTTACAGGTCCTGATTATCTCTTCAAAAAAAGCATGGACTTCAAGACGTTCAAGTACGTCTACCCCAAGGCATTCCTTTAAAGAAGCAGGCGGCTCATGGGTGATGATATAGTCAAACTTATAATTGTTTTCACGCAGACGAGCTATGCCTTCCTTTATTTCCTCGTGTGAGGGCTGCTCGCGCTCCCACCAGTCGTTATCACGCCTGAATTCGATATCCTGACTGTGACCGCCGCCGAAAGTGAATATCTTTCTTTTCTCGATAGTGTAGACCTGTCCGCGCAAGAGATGAATGATATTGGGCGCGATCATATGTACTTTTCCGCCCTTCCATTCCTCCGTCGGGTATTTTTCGAGCAAATCGAAGTTTTCATGGCAGCCGTCAAGAAAAGCAATGGTAAAATTCTTATCCGCAAGCTTTTTCAGTGCAGCCTTCTCCTGTTTTGAATTGTCCCATAAAAAGCCGAAATCTCCCGCAATAATGAGAGTATCTCCTCGCCCTAACTTTTTCATTTCAGGGCTTTTAAAGCGGGTAATATCTCCGTGGGTGTCTCCTGTAACGTAGATCACATTAAAAACCTCCGTTCTTCTGTTCTTTTTTTCAGCAGCTTGTTTTTTTCTATGCTGCTATCGTTTTGTATATTTCTATTGTAGCACATTTTATTGAAAAGGTAAAGGGCATAGAAAAATTTTTCAGAAATTTAAAAAAAATTTCTTAAAACCCTTTTAAAATGCAAAATTATCTGGTATAATAGAAAACAGAGTCTCTATGAATGACATTAACGTGCGTTTTGCGCTTGAAATAAAGGAGAATATATGAGAAAGTTTTTATGTGCGCTTGCAGCAATAATAATTATTTTGCCGTTCATGTGCAGTTTACGGTCTAAAGCCGTTAGTTTTCCGCTTCCGTCAAATATCAGTATTATGAGTGAATCGGCTGTACTTGTAAATCTTGATACAAAAACCATAATACATCAGAAAAATGCGGACAGAAAACAGATGCCCGGACCGTTGGTCAATATTATGACAGCTGTTGTCTGTATAGAAAATTATCCTGATCTGAATAAAGAGATCACAATAGATGAGTCGGTATTCGAGTATCTTTACAATATACAGTATCCTGATGATCTGAGATTTGCCGAGATACTTGACGGTGATGTTCTTACGATGTCTGATCTGCTTTATGCGATGATGCTTACTTCCTCTGTTGAAGCAGCCGAGACTATTGCATATCATGTAGGTGACGGAAATACCGCAAGGTTTGTTGAGATGATGAATGAGAAGGCAGCCGAGCTTGGGCTTAATGATACACACTTTACAAATCCTACAGGTATGTACGATCCTAATCAGTATACCACTGCTAATGATATGGCAACACTTACCATGTATGCACTCGGTGTTCCTTATTTTGAGAATATTTCCACGACATATTCGTATACTCCGTCAGTACCTAATACAAAAAGTCACCCAAATCAGTCTGACGAATGGGTATGGACACATTCAAATCTTATGATGGAGCCTGACGGCAATTACACCTACAGCGGTGCCAAAGGTATAAAAACAGGTAACCTTGAACTTGCAGGAAGAAATATCGTTACTATGGCAAGCCGCGACGGAAACAAGTATCTTGTGGTTCTTATGAAATCACCTTTGAACGATGCTGACGGTGAAACGACATATTATCACATAACAGATTCAATGGCTCTGTTCAACTGGGCGTTCAATCATTTTTCATATCAGGTAATTCTCGCCGATACAGCTGAAGTCGGTGAACTTCCTGTGGAGCTTGCAGAGGGAAATGATTATGTTCTTGCGCGTCCGAAGGAAGAATTTACGCTGCTCTGGTACGATGATATAGATATTTCGACCATAAGCCGAGATAAGATAGTATGGTACAAGAATTCGCTGCAGGCACCTGTAGCAAAGGGCGAGCCTCTCGGTAAGGTCACACTTGAATATTCGGGAGAAGAACTCGGAACTGTTGAGATAGTCGCAGTAAGCAATGTTGAACGCTCAACTTCAAAATATAATATTTATGCGGCAAAAATGTTCCGCAAGTCCAAGTGGTTCAATAAGGCACTTTTGGTATCCTTCCTGCTGTGTGCGGTATACATCCTTATATGTATATATTCGTATATAGTATTCAAGAGCAAAGCCAAGCCAATGAAGCCTATATATGCCGTTCCAAAGATGAATGACAAGAAGAGACGCAGACGTCCGCCGCAGAATAAAGATGAATAAAAGTGAAATACCGTACAGTTTTTCTGTACGGTATTTTTTTACAGCGTAATGAATCGGCTGCTTGAATAGCCTATTATACCATTATAATTTACCACGTACCAGCCGTCTGAAGCTCCGTTTATCATGACCTTTGCACCGTCAGGCATGATGCCGATAACATTTCCCGAAAGTCCGGGATAATCTCGTATATTAAGATTACTTCCGTCGGTAGTTACAGTACCCCAGCGTACTGCTCCTGTGGGAATGAATGGGATACCGAAGTAATCACACAGTGAATTGGCAATGTTTTGTGCTATAGCTTCAAGATTATTTTTCAGCCATGCTTCATCTGCATAATTATCGTGATATCCGAGCTCACAGAGCACGGCAACAGCCTTTGTTCGCAACACTTCGCCGAGGGAATAGGTGGGGACAGCTCTAACCTTGTCAGGGAGAGGGTATATTGATTTAAGGTTATTGGCGATTATGTTGGCAAGCTTTTCACTCAGTGAGCTTTTGGGGGCATAGTAAATGTCTATTCCTCTTAGTTTGCCTGCAAGATTTTCAGGGGCAGCATTTGAGTGAAGTGCAAGATGAACGTCGTAACTTCCTGCATTTGAGTCTGATATAGCACCTGTAACATTGCGAACAGGATCATTCCGTACAAAGCTTATTCCGCATGAGCGCAGATACGGCTCTAATCTGTCTGCAAGCAGATTCATATACAGTTCTTCATTGCCGTCAGTGGCGTATTTATTCCATTCCTGTGTGGAAGGGCTCAAAAAGACCTTTGGCATAAAATCATTCCATTCTGATTGTTTTTGAGATTGCTCTCATAGTATTTTATGCTGAGGTTAAGCAAATTGTTATCATATCAATGGAAAAAATGGCTGTATGCTATTGACTTTTCACTTTTAAAGCGTTATACTTTAAATGGATAAAAGAACAATGGAGGAATGTTATTATGAAAATTCTTGTTGTCGGACTTGGACTTATAGGCGGCTCGTTCTGTAAGGCTCTTAAAAAATATACTTATCATACAGTTGTTGGCTGTGACCTTAACCATGATATAGAAAATGCGGCACTTCGTGACGTAGCTCTCGATGAAGTCTTTGACGGTAATTATCAGGGTTATGACCTTATCATAGCAGCTCTTTTTCCGGAAGGAACAGAGAGATTTTTCAGTGAGCACGCTGCTGAAATAAGCAAAAACACCCTTATTACCGATGTTTGCGGTATAAAGGGCGCATTTTCCGAGCGTATGAAAAAAATTGCAGAGTCTAACGGACTCAGATATGTAGGTATCCACCCTATGGCAGGTAAGGAATTCGGCGGATATTACAACAGCACAGCCGATCTTTTCGTTAAAGCTAATTTTATTGTTGCACCGTTCGAGGACAGCAGAGAAGAGGATACCGAATTGCTGAAAAAGCTTGCAGGTGAAGTGGGAGCAGGCAAGATAGTTGTAACAACTCCCGAAAATCATGATAAAATGATAGCTTATACTTCTCAGCTTGCTCATATCGTTTCAAGTGCCTATGTAAAGAGTCCTGAGCTTGGACTTGAATGTGGTTTCAGCGGCGGCAGCTTCCAGGATATGACACGTATAGCTACTATGAACGAGAAGATGTGGACAGACTTGTTTATGCAGAACAAGGAAAACCTTCAGTATGAGCTTGATATGCTTATCAAAAATCTTATGAAATACAGTGATGCGCTGAAAAGCTCAGATGCAGAGACAATGCGTGCTCTTATTGCAGAGGGCAGAGAGCTTAAAGAGGAAAACCTCAGACACAGAGTTGGTCAGCCTAACTAAAGAATTTCTTTTCAAAGTCAGGCTTCGGAGCTTTTAACTCCAAAGTGTTGAGATAGTGCATATCCGAGGTCTTGGGAATAAGGAATTCAAGTGAATAGGCGCAGAGTGCCTGACGGAATACACCGTAACGCTTATTTGCGGCAACAGAGCCGTATTTTCCGTCACCGAGCAGAGGTGCACCTATATGTGCAAGGTGGGCGCGTATCTGATGAGTACGTCCCGTATAAAGAGTTACTTCTACAAGGGAGAGAGTACCTTTTTCCGAAAGTACGCGATATCCTGTCTTTATAGGCTTATAGCCGTCAACAGGCGAGTCAGAGATCTTTACGAGATTTCTTGACTCGTCTTTTTGATGATATGCAGTTATGATATCCTCTTTTTGCGGGAGCCTTCCTACAGCTATGCAATGGTATATCTTATGTACATTTCCCGAACGTATAGCTTCGTTTATCTCTCTGAGAGCGCAAGCAGTTTTTGCAGCGGTAACAAGTCCGCAGGTATTTCTGTCGAGGCGGCTGCACAGGGCAGGTGCGAAAGAGCTTTCAGTGTCGGGGAGATATTCCTTCTTATTGTACAGATAGTGCTTTATTTTGTCTATCAGAGTATCTGTCATAGGGCTTCCGTTTGAATGAGAGTCGAGGCCTACAGGTTTGTTTACGATAAGTACGTTTTCGTCCTCATAGACTATTTCAAGCTCAGGAGAGCATTTCAGAAAGCTCATATCATGTTTTTTCTCGGCTGATACCTCGTCTTTGACATAAATAGTTATAATGTCACCTGTATTGAGTCGGTCTGATATATCGCATCTTTTACCGTTGATCTTTATGTCTTTTTTGCGAATAAGTCGATACATCATACTTTTAGGGAGGTCCGGGAGAGCTTTTGCAACAAATTTATCTATTCTCTGACCACTGTCATTGTCATTAATTACAAATTCTTTCATTTTTCAATCACCTAAATGTTACAAAAAAGTATCTATAAGTTACAAAAAAAAATCCTGTTTTTCTTCATACCTTACAAAATTTAATGTTTAAACCTGCTTTTTTAGCTTTAGAGGTTGAATTTTGCATGGAAAAATGTTATAATAAACAAAATTGAAACGTACGTAAGGATTTCTTTTTGTGACGTTTATGAGAAGGAGTTAGATCAGCCATGGGCAAATTAAAAAGCTTGCTTTCAGTATTGATCACCGGTACTGTTATATGTTCGGCTACAGCGTTGCAGGCTTTCGCTGCGAACGAACCTATTACTGATATATATGATAGCACAATTTTCAATGAAAGTAAAGAGTCTGACAGTGAAGGCATATCATCAAATGTATGGGCTGTCGGCAGTTCATCTGACATTAAAACGGACGTTACTGAGCCGGTTGTTGAGGCGGTGTCAGAAACACCGTTCAATGTGTTTGATATTTATGATGCACACCAGAAGTACGTAAAGCTCCATTCGGGAGATCCCGAGCTTATGTACAGAAAATCCGAGGGCATCGACGTTTCCTACGCACAGGGAAAAATAGACTGGAAGGCTGTAAAGGACAGCGGAATAGATTTCGCTATAATCAGGGCAGGCTACGGAAATGCTAAAAAGTATCCTAATCAGATAGATACCTGGTTCAAGTACAACATCACCGAGGCCCAGAAGGTGGGCATGGACATAGGCATCTACTGGTACAGCTATGCTTATGATGTTGAGGCTGCACGAGATGAGGCAGAGGGCTGTTATCAGATAATCAAGGATTATAACATTACATATCCTGTTTATTTTGATATCGAGGAGGAAAAGCATAAAAAGCTTTCTGCTGCCGAGGTTTCCGCAATAATCGATACTTTCTGTTCTACGATAGAGTCGAAGGGATATCATGCAGGTATCTACAGCTTTACAAGTCTGCTTTCGACTAAGGTATATAAGCAGGTACTTGACAAGTATGCTGTATGGGTAGCTCACTGGAACGTTAATGCGCCTGCTTTCTCAGGCGATTACGGTATGTGGCAGTATAATGCGGTAGGAAGAGTCAATGGTATAAGTACAGATGTTGACCTTGACCACTGCTATATCAACTATCCTTATATTATTTCACCTGATACTTATAATCCCGACGGAACAGAGACAAGTATTTCTCCTGTGCAGTACCCTGCATCGACAGAAAAGGTAGTTGCAAAGGGAATAGATGTTTCTGTATGGCAGGCTAAGATAGACTGGGACAAGGTTGCAAAATCCGACGTTGATTATGCTATAATCCGTGCTGGCTACGGTAATCTTTCTTCACAGAAGGATAAATATTTCGAGGCGAATATCGAGGGTGCCGCAAAGGCAGGCATCGACTGCGGCGTTTACTGGTATAGTTACGCATCATCTCCCGAGGACGCTGTTCTTGAGGCAGAGGCTTGTTACGAGGTAATAAAGAATAGAAAATATGCGTATCCTGTATATTACAGTCTTGAAGATGTCTGTCTGAATTCTCTCAGTAACAAGGCGCTTTCGGACATTGCAAAGGCTTTCTGCTCCACTCTTGAAAAAAAGGGCTATTACGTGGGAATAAAGAGCAATGTGAACTTCCTCAGCACAAGACTTGATGAATCCTTATTCAAGTCATATGACGTGTGGGTAGCTCACTACGGCGTTTCAAAGCCCGGTTTTAATAAAAACTATAATATGTGGCAGTATTCAAGCACAGGCAAGGTAAACGGAATAAACGGGATTGTAAACTGCGATTACGCATATATCAATTTCCCGAAGGTTATGAAAGAAGCTCACCTTAACGGTTTTTGAGCAATGAAATCCAATATGCATACCGTATTCTGCGGTATGCATATTTTGTATCACAGGAGAAATTATGGTAGAATTCATTATCGGTCCGTCAGGCAGCGGAAAAACGACAAAGATGTTCGGGCGAATAAAAGAAAAGTGTTCTGCTGCTGATAAATTATGTATTGTCGTTCCTGAACAGTATTCACAGGATTTTGATAAAAAGCTGTATTTCTACCTTGGAGCTGAGAATTTCAACGAGCTGTTTTCACTGAGCTTTACAGGACTCGCAAGGCAGCTTTTTCAGATCTATGGTGATCCTGACAGAAAAGGCGAATTTGCTGATGAAATGGCTAAGATGATACTTGTGTATCAGGCTGTTTCATCAGCTTTGTCGCGTCCTGAGTCGCTTGCAAGCTTTCGCAGACAGAGTATGCAGAGCGGTTTTGCCGAGGAGATAACTACACTGATACGGGATATGAAGCGTGCAGGGATAAGTCCTGAAGAGCTTGTGCAGCGTTCACAGCTTCTTGACAGAAGGCTTATGGATAAAACCAATGACGTTGCTGTTATATTCCTTGAATATCAGCGCCTTATGGAAGAATACGGCTTTAAAGACGAGCTGGACAATATACGCGAGGCTGCAAATGTCGCAAACCTGAACAGATATTTTTGCGGAAAGACTGTATTTCTTGATGAGTTTGAAAGCTTTACTGCCGATCAGTACGAAATGCTGAAAGTCATGCTTTCTTCTGCCGATAATGTCATTATGACCCTAAGAACAGATGATGTAAACGCGGGTGAATACACTCTCTTTGAAACCGTTAATGATACGTATAGAAAATTATCAGGGATATGTCGTGAGCTGGGGAAGGAATGCAGCATAACTCAGTGCGGTGAATATTACAGGTTCAAAACACCTGATCTTGAATACGTCAGCAGCCGTGCTCTGAGAAATCTTAGAAACGAGCCTGAAAATTCTCCGAAAGCCGAGAATATCCATATATTTGAGGCAAGGGATATGTATAGCGAGGCTGAGTACGTCTGCGCTGCCGTAAAGCATTTACTTTTTGAGGATAATAGCCTCAGATACCGTGATATCGCTATTATCTCCAATGATATCGCAAGCTACTCAGACGTTCTCAAGGCTGCATTCAAAAGATATGATATCCCGTATTTTTTAAGTCTTGAAAAGTCAGTCGATCATACGGCGGTTATGGTCTATTTCCTGACTCTGCTGGACATTCTTTGCAGCCGCAAATTCAGGTCTGAGCAGATATTCAGACTTGTGAAAAGCGGGCTTATTGACGTTTCGCTCACAGAAGCGTCACTGCTTGAAAACTATTGCTACAAATGGGATGTTGACGGTGATATGTGGACTGAGCCGTTTACTGCGCAGGACAATGAGCTGGAGCTTCTCGAAAATATAAGATGCCGCGTAATTGAGCCTGTAATAAAGCTCAGAAAGCGTATTAAACGTGATAAGACAGCCGATAAGATATGTATGCATCTGTACGATCATCTGGTTGAATGTGGTGCAGAAAAGAATACTGCACGTCTTATGGGCGAGCTTATAGATCAGGACAAGGACTATGAGGCAGCAGAGCTTAAAAGACTGTGGGGCTGTCTGATAGACATTCTTGACTGTATAAACGATACTCTTGGAGAACGCGAAATAAGTTTTTCGGAGATAAACAGGATAATAAGGTCCATGATTGGCAGGATAAAGTACTCTGTTCCTCCTCAGACTCTTGATGCTGTAACAGCTGCTTCTGCAAGAATGGCAAGGCTTGATGCTCCGAAGATCGTTTTTGTAATGGGAGCTAATGACGGAGATTTTCCTAATCAGATAAGTCTGCACGGGCTTTTTTCTGAAGCAGACAAGTCTAAGCTTGCCGAACATGGTATAGAGCTTTCAACTCCTTTGTCGGAGCTTATAGCATCTGAAAGACTGGTAGTATATAAAGCTATATCTGCGGCATCGCATAAGCTTTTTATAACCTATCCTCTGTCTGATCTTGCGGGACAGGCTAAGTATCCTGCTCCGCTTATTGACAGAATAATAGGAATGTTCGGTGACAGCTCAATAAGAAAAAAAGATGAGGATATTCCTGTTGAATTTTATGCTGTTACTCTTCATTCTGCGTTTTATCACTATATGCAGGAGCGAAACGTCAATGATACTTCGGTTGCGTCTATAAAAAGTCTGCTTATGAGCGACAGCGAGTACAGAAGAAGGCTTTCTTATGTTTTCAGCAGAGGAGATCGCTCTCAGAATTATAAAATAGACAGAAATATCATGGAGAAGCTACAGGATTTTGAGCCTTTAAAGCTTTCTTCAACAGGGCTTGAAGAGTATAATCTTTGTCATTTCAAGTATTTCTGCGATAAATGCCTCAGATTAAGGCTTAACGAAAAGGTAAGTCTTGATGCAAGGATAGCAGGAGAGCTTACTCACGAGTGTTTTTACGGTATTCTCGGTTCACGTACAAAGCGTGATTTTATAAATATGTTATATGATGAAGTGAGAGATGAGATAAACAGGTGCGCTGAAAAGTATAAAAACGAGACTCTGGCAGGAGACTTCGGAAAAGATGCGAAATTTGAGCTTATCTTCAATAAGCTTACCGAACGAATGTCAGATGTATTCCTTTATACTCAGCAGTCTCTTATGGCTTCTGAATTTGTGCCCCATGATTTTGAACTTGATCTGCGGGAAAGCCATTCCGTAGTCCTTTCGTTCGGCGATAAAAAGAAGCTTAGCTTTGGCGGAATAGTTGACCGAGCCGATGTGTGTAATATAAACGGTGAGGATTACCTCAGGATAATTGATTACAAAAGCAGCCGCAAGGAGATAACTGCCGAGACTCTTGCCTGTGGTATCAATATGCAGATGCTGCTTTATCTGTTTGCCTCCACAGATAAGGGCGGACTTTATGAAGGCTATGAGCCTGCGGGCGTTCTTTACTCACCTGTAAGGATTTCAGACGTTCATCTTGAACCTCATAAGGTCTCATCAAGAAATAATGGTGCGGTAAAGTCCTCTCTTAAAACAAGCGGACTTGTGCTGGGAGACATTGATATCCTTGAAGCTATGGAAACAGATGTAGGAGGAGAGTTCATACCGGTAAAGCTTGATAAAAACGGAGTTCCCGACAGAAATTCCTCCTGTGTTTCGTCAGAGGGAATGACACTTCTGAGAAATTACACGTACTCAAAGCTGGTAAGTATGGCAGAGTCTCTTCTTGAGGGAAATGCAGAAGCTGAACCGCTTGTTATAGACGGTAAGGTGCCGTGTACATACTGTGAGTATGCGAATATATGCGATAATTCAGAGCTCGAGAATAAAAGAATACCGGATGCGGAGCAGGTTATGAAAGCCGAAGAGATACTCGGTAAAAAATTCAGCGGAAAGGAGGAGTAAGCATGGGCTGGACGCAACAGCAGCAGAATGCCATTGATGCAAGAGATACGTCTCTTATTGTATCGGCAGCGGCAGGAAGCGGAAAAACAGCTGTTCTTACAGAAAGGCTCATAAAGCTTATCGCTGATAAGGACAGCGGTGTAAGAGCAGACAGGATGATCGTTGTAACATTTACAAATGATGCAGCCTCTGAACTGAAAAAAAGACTTGATGTCAAGCTGAGAGAGCTTATAAACGACAGACCTGATGATAAACATTTGCTCAAACAGCAGATACTTCTCCAGAGTGCAAGGATATCCACTATAAACTCCTTCTGTTTTGACCTGATACGTGATAATATGAGCGAAACGGGAATAACATCAGGATTTGCGGTTCTTGATGACAGTGATAACAAGGTGCTCAGAGCACGGGCTATGGACGAGCTTATAAACTATTATAGTCAGAATGAGTACGAAAAAATCTCTTTCATGTATGACAGGTTCTGCATAAAGGACGAAAAAAGGCTCATTGAAGTTATCGAAAGAGCTGACAGCTTTCTTTCGTCTGTTGCTTTCAGGGATAAATGGCTTGATAAGGCTGTAGATATGTATAAAGCTGATTTTAAGGAGTCTTTTTACTTCAAAAGTCTTATGTCAGCTATGATATCAGAGCTTGAAAAAGCACAGAAGGCAGCCGATGACAATATAGGTCTTATCAGCAGGATATTTCCCGATATGTCGTCAGCAGCTGCGGAAAAGTCTTGTGCACTTGCAGAAGATGACTATGATAAGATAGCCGATCTGCTTGCAGTATTCAGATGCTCACGGCTTCCTGATGAAAGTGAATCTGCAAAGGCGTTGGATTTTTCTGATCTGGTGAGGGTAGGTAAAACTCCGCATGATAAAGCTCTGCGTGAAATATACAAGAAAAAGCGTGATATAATAAAAAAGACGGCAGCAAAGGTTATAAACAGTGTTTTATCTGTTGAGAGCGATTACAGGGAATGTGGTGAAGTCACAGTTGTTCTTGCGGAAATGCTGAAAAAGTATCAGGAGCTTATCTGGGAAAAGAAATGCGAAAAAAACGGGCTTTCCTTTGATGACGGCGAAAGATTAGCACTGGAGATTCTTGCGGATACAGATGATAATGGAAATATAGTCAGAAGCGAGATAGCTGAGAGGATAGTTGAATACTATGACATCATAATGATAGACGAGTATCAGGACTCAAACAATAAACAGGATCTGATATTTAAGTTGATCTCAAAGGATTTTCGTACAGATGAAAACCATGAGCCCTTATATGGCAGCAATGTATTCCTTGTAGGCGATGTAAAACAGTCTATTTATCGTTTCAGACTTGCAAATCCAAAGAATTTTATAAATACGCTTCACAGATCCGAGAGCTATTCGCCTGATAACGATTGTAAAAATCAGGCTATAAGTCTTAATAAGAATTTCAGAAGCTCGCCTCAGGTAATCGATTTCGTGAATTATGTTTTCGGACAGATAATGTCTGAAAAGTGCGGTGATATAAATTATACTGATAATGAGAAGCTTTATTTCGGAGCTGAACAGTATTCGGACAATAATTCATCACATAGGCTTACACATTTTGCATTTATAAATGATGATGCAAGTGAAGAAGATGAAGATGAAAAGATAAATGCTGAAGTAGTGTATACAGCAGGGAAAATAGCGGATATGATCAGATCTGGAGTGTCAGTTACAGATAAAGACGGTTCGGAACGTCCGTGTCGCCCTTGTGATTTCTGCATACTTGTAAGAAATAATAAGTATATAAATATTTATGCTGAACAACTTAATAAAAACGGGATCCCTGCCAAAGGAAGTGAAGAATCGGGATATCTGAAGGCAAGAGAAATAGCTGTGCTTATTGATCTGTTAAGGGTTATCAGTAACCCTATACAGGATATTCCTCTTGCAGCTGTTATGACTTCGCCTATGTATATGTTCAGTATAGAGGATATAGCTGTAATACGGTCGTATGACAAGAAAAGAGCACTTTTCCCGATAATCAGAGGGATCGCAGACGGTGAATATCCTGAATGTGATGATATGTTCCTTCGTGAAAGATGTATGGATTTTCTTGAGTCTATAGACGCATTCAGACTTGACTCCGTAACAATGACTATAGGCGAGCTTATAGGCGAGATATATGATTCTACTGACTTTATTTCGGTTATGCAGCTTTACAGTGACGGAGAAAAGAAAAGAGCTAATCTTCGTGCGCTTATACAGTATGCTCAGAATTACGAAAGCACGGCTGCATTTGACGGTTCAGGCGGTCTGAATGGTTTCCTGAGACATCTTGACAGAGTAATGGATAACGGTGACTATGCACAGGGAAAGGTTGCGTCGTCATCAGGTGACTATGTGTCTGTTCTCACTATGCACAGATCAAAAGGACTGGAATTTCCGTTTGTATTTATTGCTGAAACATCGGTCAACTTTCAGTTCGACTCTAAAACTGTTATGTGCAGTCCTGACGGACGCATTGGATATGTATTGTATGATCCGATTCTGTACAGGAAATACAAGACCTTCCAGCAGGTAATGCTGTCCGCTGAAGAGGAGCGCGATACAAGAAGCGAAGAGATGCGTCTTTTATATGTCGCACTGACAAGAGCAAAGCAGCAGCTTTTTATAAATCTTAAATGCGGCGAAAAGGCGCTTAAAAGAGTGAATTCTATTACAGAGAGCTGTATACTGCATAATGGCGATATCCGGGAAAGTGTAAGCGAAGCAAAGAGCTTTTCTGATTGGATATGGTCAAGTATGATCCGTGATGAGCTGTTTGCAGAAGTTGCAGAGCATTATGAGATAGAAAATGTTGATGCTAACAGCAGATTAAGAAATGATAAAAAGCTTTTTGAGTTTGAATTTGTTGACAGCATAGATGTATCGGATACGGAGCAGGCTGAGGAAGCAGATGAAGCAATACCAGATGAAAAAACAATATCGGATATGAAAGAGATAATATCATATAAATATGATAAGACTCTTTCTGAAACTCCTGCCAAACTCAGCGTTACAGAAATAACGAAAAAGCTTAAAAACAGCAATGAGATATTTGATTTTAAACTGAAGCGTCCTAAATTCAAATCCGCAGGTTCAAGACTCAGCGGTGCTGAAAGAGGTACGGCTATACATACGTTCTTTCAGTACTGCAACTTTGATAATGCAATAAATGATACAAGCGCCGAGATAAAGAATGTAATGAATAAAGGATATATATCATCGCCGGAAGCTGAGTCGATAAATATCGAAAATGTTAAAGCGTTTTTTGAAAGCTCTCTGTATAAACGTATATGTGCAGCAATATCATATGTCCGAGAAAAGAAGTTTATGGTAGCAGTGTCACAGCTTGATACAGATAATGAAGCTCTTGAAAAGCTTAAACATTCCGACGGTATGATAAAAGGAATAATCGACCTGATGTTTGAAGAAAAAGATGGCATAGTTATCGTGGATTACAAGTCGGACAGGGGAGTGTCGCTTGAGAAGCTGCGTGAACGGTATTCTATGCAGCTTAAACTATATAAAGCAGCTATTGAGCTTACAACAGGCAAGAAAGTTAAAGAAGCGTTTTTGTACTCTTTTGAACTGAAAAAATATGCTGCGGTAGAAATATAAAAGAAAGTCCCTGTTGCAATTTGAGCGGCAGGGACTTCTTTAAAATTATCTGAAAATTATTTTTTGGCATTTTGTATTATTGAACGTGTGCAAATTTGTGCAAACTGTAGATTTTGCAAATTTTGTTGACATAATATAAATATTGTATTATAATGGAAAATACAGAGATAAAATTTGAGGTGTAGAATGAACAAAAGAAGGAAGCAATGGCGCAATGCTAACTTGATGAAAGCAGGCACAGCGTTTTTCCTTTTAGTTCTTATATTTGGCGGAATTACTGCTGCAATGTATCTGATAAAGCATGACGGGCGTACTGTTCCTGATAGTGCTGTATCAGACAGCTTTGTTGTATGTACAGGCGAATTGTCTGATATTTCCGCGGCTACTACAGAACAAGCAGGAGAAGCGGTGGTGCCTTTTATTATTTCCCCTGAAAAGACGGACAAGTCTAAGGAATTTACAAAGGATTACGACGCTAAAAATGCTATCCTGATAAATGTTGATGACAGTAAAGTGATCGCCTACAGAAATGAACAAATTAAACTGTATCCTGCGTCGCTTACAAAAATAATGACGCTGATCGTTGCTGTCGAAAATATAGATGATCTTTCAGCTACCATACCGATCACATATGATATGGTGGCACCTTATATTGCTCTGGACGCTTCAAGAGCAGGTTTTGAACCTGATGAAACTCCGTCACTAAAGGATGTTCTTTATGGTATGATTTTGTGCTCGGGGGCAGATGCTTCACTTGCAGCAGCGGAATATGTTGCAGGAAGTGAAGAGGCGTTTGTCAGGCTTATGAATGACAAATGCAGGGAAATAGGCTTAAAAAATACGCATTTTACAAATGTTGTGGGACTGCATAACAAAGATAATTACAGTACAGCCGAGGATATTGCTATGATGCTTGAATATGCAATACAAGATCCCGTCTGTCGTGAGGTCCTTTCAGCAGTTGAGTATAAAGTTCCGCCTACAAAACAGAATCCCGAAGGGCTTACATTTGAAAGTACGCTTTTCAGCAGAATGTATGGTGATGAAATGCCCGGGGTAAAGATAATCGGCGGAAAAACCGGATTTACAGATGAAGCAGGAAACTGCATGGCGACTTTTGCAGAGATAAACGGAAAGAAATATATACTCGTGCTCTGCGGAGGCAAGACTAATTGGAACAATATATATAATACGTTAAGCGCGTACAGCGTTTACTGCACAGGCGGTAAAGCATATACGCCGCCTGAATAAATATAAAAAAGCAGAACATAGGCGGCTTTTAGTGTAGAACAAACCCTTGGAGGATATGAACAATGAGTGAGACAAAGAAATGCAGGCTTAGAGTAGGCCGTGTTTTTCTTGCTATGGTTTTAACAGCAGGAACACTTTTCGGTGCTGATACTATCAGAAGGAGTCTTGAAAGTCATCAGCCGTATAATCTTACGATACATGGCGATTTTCGCAATTCAGAGGATAATGCTGAGCCGTTGACCGGCAACAGCCTTTCATACGGAACAACAGATGAAGCAACTACAGCTTTTGAAGGTATAAAATATCTGGGATATTCAGAGTTTGAATTATCAAAGGACGATATATCAAAGGGAATCCTTTCTGTTTATACAGATAAGGCTCCTGCAAGTGTGAGTGATCAGGGACATATGGTCGACCTTGCAGAGGAGAAAAACGAATTTTATTCTATTGTTGATGAAAAGTCATACCTTCTTAACAAAGATGCAGCAGGTGCCTTGAACCGTATGATGGAAGATTATGCAAACGAAATAGGTCTTGCAGATTTTATGGTTTATGGAACAACTGATACATTTACAGGTGAAGATTCACTTTGCCCTAAGAAATTTAGCGAGTCTAAAGCTGGATACTGTGTTGATCTTGCTTTAAATGCGTACGGAAATGTTCTTGAATACGATGGCTGTGACGCTGAAGGCTGGGTAGTAGAGAATTGTTGGAAGTACGGTTTTGTAGTTAGATATCCTGAGGGTAAAAAGGAAAAAACGGGCAATGAGTATTGTCCTTGGCATCTGAGATATGTAGGCGAGGTCCATGCTGCTATTATGTCAAGTAAGAAGATGTGCCTTGAAGAGTATGTTGATTATCTTGAGCAGTATACTTTTGAGGAACCGTATTCTTTTACATTTAATAGCGAATCATACCAGATATACAGCGTTTCCGGTAATGACGACAGACTTGAAACAAGAGTGCCTATTTCAGGCAATTATGAGCTGTCAGGCGATAACAGGAATTCGTTTATTATAATGCAGAAAAATTGATTTTTCGGAGCAGTTTATACTGCTCCTTTTTCATTTTGTGAGATATATCTGCATATTATTACCTGAGGTGATATTTATGCGGATATTCTTCAGGGCGATAATACTATTTCTGTGTGTTGGGATTGCTTTCACATTTATAAGTGCAGATATATCGGATGACTCCGAGCCTGCTGCTTACGTGCTTATAGAAGCGGATACAGGAACTGTTCTTGATGCAAAAAATGAGAATATCAGAACGAATCCGGGTTATCTTACAAAATTAATGAGTATTCTTGTTACAGCGAAATGTATTGAAAAAGGAGAGCTTTCTGTTAATGAGATACTTACAGCGTCTGAAAGTGTAAGCGGGACCAATGGCTCGGTCGTATGGCTTCAGAGCGGAGACAAGATGTCTGTTGAAGAACTTCTGAAGGCTGTTATCATAGGTAATGCCAACGATGCTGTAACTGTTCTTGCAGAGCATATTTCTGGGAATATTGATGGCTTTGTAATGGATATGAATGCAGAGGCTTTTGAGCTTGGACTGCGTGATACGTATTTTGTTTCACCATACGGTTATGCTGATGAAAGCAATTATACTACTGCACATGATATGGCGGTTATATGTGCGGAGCTTTCAAGATTTGATTTTTTGGAGCCGTATTTTAAAATCTGGCGGGATTTTATTAAGAATGGTCAGGTAGAGCTTGTGAGCGAGAATACTCTTACAAGGGATTATGGACCGCATATCGGCTTTAAAGCCTCTCACTTCAAAGAAAATGGATATTTTTTAGCTGAAGGTGGCAGAAATTCAAGTGGATATACCTTTATAACTGTTGTTTTTGGAGCCCAGAATGAAGAACAGTCTTTTAAAAAAGGAAAAGAGCTTTTGAAAATGGCTTTTTCTGGATATCGAGTCGTTTCAACGGAATTTCCCGAAGAAATGCTTGTGCCGCTAAAGGTGAAAAAAGGTGTAGAATCGGCTGTTGAGATCGGAATAAAAGAGCAGGGAAAGGCAGCTGTTGCTAAGGAAAACAAAGAGATCAGGGCAAAGGTTGTTATTCCTGAGTATATTTCTGCCCCTGTAAAGGAAGGGCAGCCCATTGGAACAGCAGCCTTTTTTAATGGTGATACACTTGTTTTTGAGACTGATATTATAACCAAAAGCAGTGTACCTGTACTTACCTGGGACTATGTGTTAAAGCAAATGATGTATAAAATGATAGAAAAATAACGCTGAAATTGTTAGAATTTTACAAATGTTGAAAATGTTATGTAAAGGTACTTGAAAAAAAATCAAAAATATAGTATCATAAAGATGGTAAATTATATTTGTATGGCTTTCCATACATATTGGAGGTAAATTTTAATGTCATTAAAACTCAACACCAAATACTTGAAGGACTTCGTCAATGCTGACGAACTTGCAGGAATCAAGGCACAGGTAGAGGCTGCTGCTCAGTCTCTTCAGAACAAAACAGGTCTTGGCAATGACTTCTTAGGATGGGTGGATCTTCCTACAGCTTATGATAAGGAAGAATTTTCTCGTATAAAGGCTGCTGCTGAGAGAATAAAGAAAAATTCCGATATTCTTATTGTTATCGGTATCGGCGGTTCATATCTTGGTGCAAGAGCTGCTATTGAGCTCCTTAAATCGCCTCTTTATAACAATATGAAGAAGGATACTCCTGACATCTACTATGTCGGAAACAGCATCAATCCTGCATATCTTAATGAGATAATTGCTCTTTGCGAAGGCAAGGATTTCTCTGTAAACGTTATCTCTAAGTCAGGTACAACTACAGAGCCTGCACTTGCTTTCCGTATCTTCAAGAAAATGGTTGAGGATAAATATGGCAAGGAAGAGGCTAAGAATCGTATCTTTGCTACAACTGACAAGGCAAGAGGAACTCTCAAGAACCTTTCTGATACAGAAGGTTATGAGACATTCGTTATCCCTGATGATGTAGGAGGACGTTTCTCAGTTCTTACAGCTGTTGGTCTTCTTCCTATTGCAGTAGCAGGCTGTGATATAGATGCTCTTATGAAGGGCGCTGCTAAGGCACAGGCTGATTTCTGCGCTGATTTTGATAATAATGACTGCTATAAATATGCTGCACTCAGAAATATCCTTTACAGAAAGGGTAAGTCAGTAGAAATGCTTGTTTCTTATGATCCGAGCTTTGTTATGATGTCTGAGTGGTATAAGCAGCTTTTCGGCGAGAGCGAAGGCAAGGACAACAAGGGTATATTCCCGTCAGCAGCTGTATTTTCAACTGATCTCCACTCAATGGGTCAGTATATACAGGACGGTGCAAGAATACTCTTCGAGACTGTTGTTGATATAAAGAAGCCAAAGACTGATCTTTTCCTTGAAGCAGATGCTGAGAACCTTGACGGTCTTAACTTCCTTACAAATCAGAATATGTCCGTTGTTAACAGAAAGGCATTTGAAGGTACTGTTCTCGCTCATACAGAGGGCGGAGTTCCTAATATCATTCTTGAACTTGACGACACAACAGAAGAAAGCGTCGGCTATATGATCTACTTCTTCGAGAAGGCTTGCGCAATTTCAGGCTATGTACTTGGTGTAAATCCATTCAATCAGCCGGGTGTTGAGAGTTATAAATCAAATATGTTCGCTCTTCTCGGTAAACCGGGATATGAGGGAGCAAAGGCTGCTCTTGAAGCTAAGCTTGGCTGATAGGTCTGTTTAGCTCATAATGCAAAACTAAATACGTCATAAATGCCGCAAGGCACGGAAGGAGTAAATTATGATTAAACTTATTACAGGAAAAAAAGGCACAGGCAAAACAAAGATACTCATCGATAAGATCAATGATGCTGTAAAGTCAACAAACGGCAATCTTGTTTGCATCGAAAAGGGTGACAATATCAGACGTTCTATCAGCTTCAGAGTAAGATGGTGCGATACAGAGAGCTTTGCTATCGAAGGTGCAGATGCATTTTATGGCTTCGTTGCAGGTATGCTCGCAGGCAACTATGATATAAAGGACGTTTTCGTTGACGGTATCCTCAAGATCGTTGGCCGTGACTATGATGTTCTCGGCGCACTTTTTGAGAAGCTTGACAAGCTTACAGGCGAAGAGGCTACAATAGTATTCACTGTTTCTGCTGATGCTGCTGAGCTTCCTGAGAGTGTTAAGCAGTTCATTAAGTAATTCTGCGAAAAATTTGAATTTTTTACACTGAACTATTGACATATATCGACGTTTGGTGTATAATATATCTTATGGTGCTCTGAAGGATTGTTGTATGAAGATCAATTTAAAGCAGATATTCAATATTGTCGGAGAGTCAAAGGATTTTTCTTATGAGATCTCCACAGATGAATTTGGTGATATTAAGGGCTATGTTTTTAAATCGCCGGTTAGTCTGAGCGGAAAATTCTATAACAGGGCAGGAGTAGTTTATCTTAACTATTCTGCGTCTTTTGAGCTTCTTCACATTTGTGACAGATGCTTAAAGGAGTTTTCAAGAGATTATGATCTTAGCTTCGACCATATTGTTGTTCCTTCCATAAGCAATGATGATAATGATGATTATATCGTTGCAGATGGTGAGAGCATTGAATTGAATGAAATTGCACTGACTGATATGCTTCTCAGCCTTCCGACTAAAAATCTTTGCAAGGAAGATTGCAAAGGGCTTTGTATGGTATGCGGCTGTGATCTTAATGAGACTCAGTGTGATCATCTTAATTAATCTGAGCTGTGAAGCTCTTTAAGGAGGTGCCAGAATGGCTGTACCGAAGAGAAAAACTTCCAAGGCAAGACGTGATAAGAGACGTAGTGCTGTTTGGAAGCTTGAAGCACCCGCAATGTCAAAGTGTGATAACTGCGGCGCATATAAGGCTCCGCATAAGGTTTGCAAAAATTGCGGATTCTATAAGGGCGTTGAGGTCCTTAAGATCGACGCTGAATAATCGGCTTGATCCGATAAAAGAGAAGGAGAGGAGGAGAGATCCTTCTCTCCTTTTTAAGTGTATGGAGTAATTTTATGGTTAAGATCAACAGCGTTATGCATGGTTCTCCGTGTGATAAGCACGGAATACAGAGCGGCGATAATCTCGTCAGAATAAATGGTCATAACATCAAAGATGTACTTGATTATATGTATTATGCTGCGGATACTGATATTACCCTTGAAATTGAAAGGGATAATGTCCCTTTAACTATACATATCAGTAAGGACGAATATGATGACCTTGGACTTGAGTTTGAAACCTTCCTTATGGACAACAAACAGTCATGCAGCAATAAATGTGTTTTTTGCTTCATTGACCAGATGCCGCCGGGAATGAGAGAAACTCTTTACTTTAAGGACGATGATGCGAGATTGTCTTTTTTGCAGGGAAATTATGTTACTCTTACCAATATGAAACAGGAGGATATCGACAGAATCATTGAAATGAAGCTTAATATCAATGTTTCTGTTCATACTACCAATCCTGAACTGCGTGTTAAAATGATGCATAATCGTTTTGCAGGTGAAAAGTTGAAATTCATCTGGCAGCTTGCTCAGAGCGGCATAAAGCTCAATTGTCAGATCGTCTGCTGTCCCGGGCTTAACGACGGGGACGAGCTCAGACGTTCACTGACTGACCTTGGTACGCTTATGCCGAATATAACAAGTATGGCTGTTGTTCCTGTAGGAGTTACGAAATTTCGCCAGGGACTTTATCCCCTTGTTGGATTTGATAAGAAGGGCGCAGGAGAAACTATCGACATAATTGAAGAATTTCAGCAGATATTCCTCAAAAAATTCGGTACAAGAACTGTTTTTCCTTCAGATGAATTTTATTTAATAGCTGAAAGAGAGCTTCCGCCCATGGAAGCTTATGAAGATTTCTCACAGTATGAAAACGGAGTTGGAATGCTTCGTTCATTGATAGATGAGTTTGAAAAAGCTCTGGATATAGCCGAATGGGAGGGCGGCGAACGCCATGTTTCCATTGCAACAGGCTATTCTGCGTTCGGAACTATAAATATGCTTGCAAAAAAAGCAGAGGAGCAATTTCCAATGCTGAAATGTGATGTTTACCGTATCCGAAATGACTTTTTCGGTGATACTATCACTGTTACCGGACTTATAACCGCTCAGGATCTTATTGCACAGTTGAGCGGCAAGGAGCTTGGTGATAATCTTCTGTTGTCTCAGGCTATGGTAAGACGAGATTCAGATGTTTTTCTTGATGATCTGACAATAGATGATGTTGAGAAAGCACTAAATGTTAAAATACGAACTACGCCAAGCGACGGCTATGAGTTGCTTGACGCTATAATGGGAATTGAATATTAGTTGTGGAATGTCACACTTTAAGATATGAAAGGGGAGAGAAAAATATGTCATTACCGATAGTTGCAGTTGTTGGCAGACCTAATGTTGGTAAGTCAACTCTTTTTAATAAACTTATAGGACAGCGACTGTCAATAGTTGAGGATACTCCCGGTGTTACGCGTGATAGAATTTATTCTAAATGTGAATGGCGCGGAAAGGAATTCATGGTCGTTGATACAGGCGGTATTGAGCCTGACAGTGATGATGTTATCCTTGCTCAGATGAGAAGACAGTCTGAGCTTGCTATTGAAAAGGCTGATGTTATAGTTTTCGTAACTGATATAAGATGCGGCGTAACGGCTGATGACTATGCCGTAGCTCAGATGCTGCTCAAAAGCGGAAAGCCAATCGTACTTGCTGTTAATAAGGTGGATAATCTCGGTGAACCTCCTATGGAGCTTTATGAGTTCTATAATCTGGGACTTGGTGATCCATACCCGATATCATCTGTCCACGGTCATGGTACAGGTGATATGCTGGATAAGGTGTACGAATGCCTTCCTGACAGTGAAGAAAAGGAATATGACGAGGATCATATCAAGGTAGCTGTTATCGGAAAGCCTAATGCAGGTAAATCATCGCTTATCAATAAGATCGCCGGTGAGGAGCGCGTTATCGTATCGGATATTGCAGGAACTACCCGTGATTCAACGGATACTGTCATTGAAAATGAATATGGTAAATTCGTATTTATTGATACAGCAGGTATACGAAAGAAATCAAAAGTAACTGAAAAGGTCGAGCATTACAGTGTTCTCAGAGCTTATATGGCGGTTGACAGAGCAGATGTATGTGTTATCATGCTCGATGCAGCCGAGGGCTTTACAGAACAGGATTCTAAGGTCGCAGGCTATGCTCATGAACAGGGAAAAGCCTGTGTAGTTGCCGTGAATAAGTGGGATCTTGTAGAAAAGAATGACAAGACCATGCAGGAGTACAGAACAAAGCTTGAAAATGATTTCAGCTTTATGTCATATGTTCCTTTTGTATTTATTTCTGCTAAAACAGGTCAGCGTATTAATAAGCTTTATGAGCTTATTAAGTATACCTATGAGCAGAACAGCATGAGAATATCAACAGGTATGCTTAATGATGTATTGTCATACGCCACTACAAGAGTTCAGCCGCCTTCGGATAAGGGCAGGAGACTGAAGATATATTATATGACTCAGCCTTCAACCAAGCCGCCGACTTTCGTTACCTTCGTAAATCGTGCTGATCTTTTCCATTTTTCATACAGAAGATATATTGAAAACCAGATCCGTTCTACATTCGGACTTGAAGGTACGCCTGTAAGATTTATAGTGCGTGAGAGAGGGGGAAGTGATAAATAATGAAGGTGTTCTTTTCGATTATTGCAGCCGCAGGATTGGGCTATTTCCTCGGCAGCATCAATTTCTCTATCATTGTTGTAAGAATGATGACCGGAAGGGATATACGTGATATGGGCAGCAAGAATGCGGGACTTACCAATACACTAAGATGTGCAGGAAAAAGCTGTGCTCTTATGACGCTTGTAGGTGACCTTGCAAAGGGTATTATCGCCGTTGCACTGGCAAGAGGCTGTTGTTATTTGCTCCATGCAGGTATGATGCCGGGAAATGATACTCATTATATCGGGTATATTGCAGGATTATTTGCTATAATAGGTCATGTTTTCCCAATATACTATGGATTTAAGGGCGGAAAGGGCGTACTTGTAGGTGCTGCCTCATTCCTTGCTGTGGATTATAAGGTATTCTTAGCACTTATAGCGATTTTTGCTGTTATACTTGCACTTTCAAAGTATGTTTCGCTTGCTTCTATTATTTCGACAACATATTGTCCTATTGCCACATTGCTTATGTCATGGCTTATTGACGGATATTCTTTCGGAAGAAGCTTTATCTATATGCTGTTGTCTCTGCCTATGGCTGCAATGGTAATATGGATGCACAGGTCAAATATTCAGCGTCTTATTGATGGAAATGAGAATAAATTTTCATTCAACAAAATAAATATTAACTGAGGCTGTCAGACGAAAGGAGTGAATTGCTATGGCAAATATAGTTATACTTGGTTCGGGCGGATTCGGGTTAAGTCTTGCTATAATGGCTGAGCATTGCGGTAAACATAATGTTACGGTATGGTCAAAGTTTCAATCAGAGATAGATGATATCCGTTCTCATGGAGAACACGTTCAGAAGCTTCCAGGCGTTCCTGTTTCTGAGAGTATTGCAATGACAAGTGATATTTCATGTATAAAAGGCTGTGATATTCTTGTTTTCGGAATTCCGTCATCTTTTGTACGCGATGTTGCTAAGGAAGCTGCTCCGTATATTGATGATCATATGGTCGTTGTCAATACTGGCAAAGGACTTGAGGAAGGAAGCTTGAAAACTCTCAGTGAGGTGATCTGTGAGGAGATACATACAGAAAAAATGGTCGTTCTCTCAGGACCTTCTCATGCTGAAGAGGTTGCAAGGTGTGTGCCTACTACAGTCGTTGCGGCATCTGTAAATCATGAAGCTGCGGAGTATGTTCAGCGTGAATTCGGTAATAATTTTATGAGAATATACCTTAATGATGATGTTAAGGGCTGCGAGATAGGCGGTGCGCTGAAAAATATAATAGCTCTCTGTGTAGGAATATGTGACGGACTCGGTTACGGTGACAATACTAAGGCTGCGCTTATGACAAGAGGAATACATGAAATTGCCCGTCTTGGAAAAGCCTGCGGTGCTGATGTGAATACATTCAGCGGACTTACCGGCATTGGTGATCTTATTGTTACCTGTACAAGTATGCACAGCAGAAACAGACGCGCAGGTATACTTATTGGTCAGGGCGTATCTCCTGAGGAAGCGGTTGAGCGTGTTGGTACTGTTGAAGGTTATTTCTGCTGCAAGGCTGCATATGAGCTTGCAAGACGTCTTAATGTTGAGATGCCTATAACCGAGCAGCTTAATGAAGTGCTTTTCAACGGCGGAGATGTAAGACTTGCACTTGGTGCTCTTATGAACAGACCACAGATCTATGAAGAAATATAAGTTATACTATCAGAGGTGAATGAAAAGTGATACGTATCTGTGATTACAGAGGACATATTAGAAACTGGCGCGGACTTTGCGAAGAACTTGGCATTGACAATACGCTTTCCCGTGAAGAGCGTGAGAAGGCTATAATTATTAAAGCTTACGAAAAATGGGGCAGAGAAATGGCTGACCATTTTTATGGTATGTTTGCGTTCGGACTTTATGATGATGCAGAGGATAAATATTTTTGTTTAAGAGATCATTTCGGTACAAAGCCGTTTTATTATTATGTAACTGCTGATAACAAGCTTCTTTTCGGCACAAATATCAGCAGTATAATTGGTCAGGAAGGCTTTGTGAAAGAGTTGAATGTAGATATGCTCCAGATCTACATGACTCTTACCTATGTTGCAGGTGAAGATACCTTCTTCAAGGGCGTTAAAAAGCTTATGCCAGGTCATTGGCTTGAATTCAAGGACGGAAAGCTTACTGTCCAGCGTTACTGGACTCCGACATTCAAACCTGATGAAAGCAAGTCTCTTGAGGAGTGGGCAGACGAGATACATGATACTCTGACTAAGATATTCCCTGAGGTAAAGGACGATGATGAAGTTGCAGAATCGTTCCTTTCCGGAGGTGTAGATTCCTCTTATGTTCTCGCAATGTCAGATGCGAAAAGAGCAGATTCATGCGGATATGATGAGGAAAGATTTGACGAATCCCGTGTTGCTGCTAAAACAGCTGAGCTCCTCAATGTAGAGCACAGTGTGGCTAATATACAGCCTAAGGATTTCTTTGATATTGTTCAATTTGTAATGTACAATATGGAGCAGCCTCTCGGCGATGCTTCTGCTATAGTATTCACACTTGGTTGTAAGGCAACTGCTGAGCATACAAAGCTTTGCTATTCGGGTGAGGGTGCAGATGAGTTCTTCGGCGGATACAATATGTATCGCAATGCTGAGCGTTACGGCGATAATCTCAAGACTTTCTATGTTGGTAATACCAATATCATGAAAGAGGACGAGAAGCAGCGTATTTTAAAGCATTATGATCCAAATGTTCTGCCTATAAATCTTGTAAAATACATTTATGATGAGACAGAAGGGCTTGATCCTCTTACAAAGATGTCAGATGTTGATATACAGATATGGCTTGAAGGCGATATCTATCTCAATGTTGACAAAATGAGCACTGCCTGCGGTCTTGAGATACGTATGCCGCTGACTGACAGAAGAATATTTGATATTGCTTCACGTATGCCTTCAAAATACAAGGTGAATGAGGAGCAGAACAAGGTAGCTTTCAGAACTGCTGCTGCTAAGGTCCTTCCCGAAGAAATTGCTTTCAGAAAGAAGCTCGGATTTATCGTTCCGATAAGAATTTGGCTTGCTGATGAGCGCTATAATGCAGATGTACGCGAGAAATTCAACAGCGAGATGGCTGCAAAGTTCTTTGATCTTGATGAGATAAATGCGATATATAAGGACTATGTAGGCGGAAACTCTGATAACTGGCGCAAGGTATGGACTATCTATACTTTCCTTGTATGGTATGAGGAGTACTTCGTAAAAAGATAAAAATTATCCCCTGTGAGTAACAGGGGATTTTTTATCCTATATTTTTTACTATGCTTATTGATATATACTTGTCTACAACTGCTCTAAAATCGGTATCAGGTTCTGTATCTTCGTTGTAATCGCCCTCAACCATAAGTCTTACGCCATTGTTTTCAAGATGTGCAAGTTCTATGTAGTGGTCTCTGAAGAACATACCGTGAGATACCCTGCGGTCTGTAAGTATGCCATTACATTCGTTTAATGGACAGCCTGGAAAGTTTACATTAAATATCTGACCATATCCAAGTTTTTTATTTGCAAGATCAGTAAGTATTTCCGGCAGGTATCTGTCAGAAACTTCATGCAGCTTGTCAGCTTCTTCTGAAAGTGCTATAGATGCTATCCCTTGAAATGAGCCTTCAAAGGCTGCACCTGCTGTAGCAGAATACTGTATATCAGATGCAACGTTGTATCCGTTGTTTAAGCCTGAAAGAACAAGATCAGGTTTATATGGCATAATATTCAGACATCCAACACGAATACAATCGGCAGGAGTGCCGCTGCATGAAAATGCTTTATTAACACCTTCAATGGGGAAATCATGTGGGTAAACATCTATATAATTATGCAGTGAAATACTGTGTGAAGCGGCGCTTCGCTGTTCAAGCGGGGCGACTATCCATACTTCGCCTAATTCTTTTGCAGCTTTAGCAAGCCTTATTATACCGTCTGCATTAATACCGTCATCATTGGTTATCAGTATGCGCATATTATTCCTCCAGGATCTTATTTAATAATATTATACAATATAAAAACAAAAAAGACAAGCGCATACTGAATAAAAGACAGATCTGATGTTATGATACTTGAGAGTTTGAATAGTCAAATTGTAAAGTTTTACTAAATATATTGGAATTTATCTTGAAATAGATACCTAATTATGTTATAATCAGTGTAATAAGGGGAAGTTTTTCTCTATAAATTACTTGGACGGAGTGTTTATAATGGGAAATGAAAAATTATTGGAATACTATAGTTTGTTTGATAAATTATTAATTTCAATGACCAATCTTGAAGGCTTTGATCTTGAATTAATAAAAAAAGCATTGGCTGAACTATGTGAATTCTTTAAGATATCAAAGGGTATCACAGAGTTTTACCAAAGTCCGAGCAACGAGAAAATACACAGAGGCGATATTTTTGTTGGCTATGACAATGGCGAGGAAGGCGTAGAGATAATCAGCAGGCGCATCGTTACTCAAACCGGAGCTGTCGTAAAATGCAGTGTGTACAGGAGCGATAAGCTACCGCCATTGACAGATGATGAATATCATAGAGTAGATATCGTTATGCGTACTGTTTTAAGCTTTATAAGCCGACACAGACTTCAGGGAGCTGTAGAAAAATTTGCATTTTATGATGAATTTGGCTATAGAAATGTAAGGTATTTTATAAGATATCTTGAACAGCTCAATGAAAGAGAGATGCTCATAGGAAGTACAGCTATTTATTATAATCTGCGGCATTTTACTCTTGTAAACCGTGAGATAGGACGCAGTAACGGTGATATTGTTATGCGTAATTATTTCAGCATGATGGAGAAATTGATAGGCGACAGTGGAATAGTATGCCATGTCGGAGGAGATAATTTTGTAGCTGTATTTGAAGATGAGATACTTGATGATGTTCTTGCTATGTTGAAGGGGGCTCCGGTCGTTTATGATTCTGAAAATCAGAAGCGTATAATGGTTTCAGCAAGTACGGGCGTTTTTCGTATGAAAGATGACTTTGTATTTGAAGCTCCCGGAGATGTAATGGACAGGATAATGACATCATCTCAGGCTGCTAAAATGGGCGGTAAGGATAGTATCGTGTTCTTTGACGATAAAATGGAGATCGACAAGGAAAAACGCATGAAAATACAGCAGATGTTCCCGTTGGCGATTAAAAATGAAGAATTCAAGGTTTTTTATCAGCCTAAGATAGATATTGAAACAGGTGAGCTTGTTGGTGCAGAGGCATTGTGCCGATGGTTCAAAGATGGGAGGATCGTACCGCCTATGGATTTTATCCCTGTCCTTGAATACAATACGGATATCTGTAAGCTGGATTTCTATATGCTGGATCACGTTTGCAAGGATATACGCAGGTGGCTTGATGAAGGACGCAAGGTCGTACGTGTCTCAGTAAATCTTTCAAGGAAACATATGATGGACGTAGATCTTCTCGATCATATCATTAAGATCGTTGACAAAAATAATGTACCGCACAAGTACATCGAAATTGAGCTTACTGAAACTACCACAGATGTCGAGTTCAGAGATCTTAAACGAGTTGTTAGCGGACTACAGCAGGCGGGGATATGCACATCCGTTGATGATTTCGGAATGGGCTATTCCTCACTTAACCTTATTCGTGAGGTACCCTGGAATGTTCTTAAAGTTGACAGAAGCTTTTTACCGCTTGATGATGAGAATTCACAAAGTACAAGAAGTGTTATGTTCAAATATGTTGTAGGCATGGCTAAAGAGCTCGGTCTGGAATGTATTGCAGAGGGTGTTGAGACCAAAAAGCAGGTTGAAATACTCAAAAATAATAAATGTCTTTTTGCACAGGGCTTTTTCTTCGATAAACCATTGCCGCTTGATGAATTTGAGCATAGGCTAAAAGACCATAACTATATGATACAGGAAGAATAATCTTAAAAAAATCCCTCGCCTCCCGAATGGGAGGCGTTTTAATTGCCAAAAGAACATAAGATCATTTATGCTTTGAATTGTTAATTTTTAACACGTTATTACGTTTTGTATTGACAAAGAAGGCTTGATGTGCTATAATTTAGGGTGTGCAACTAATAAAATTCCCAATATGCGTGGGGGTGACATTAATAAAAAAAATACTCAAATATGCGTTGAACATAGGGCTTATTCTTGTAATTACGTTCTTTACACTGCACGTTATATTCAAGGGACAAGAGCTTACTGAAATAATTCGTGATCTGCGTATGGCTGAGCCTTTTTGGATAGCTGTCGGTATAGTTACTGCTTTGCTTTTTGTTTCAGGCGAATCTGTCATAATACATTATATGCTCAGGGTTCTTAATCAGAAGATCAGCTTTCTAAAATGTCTGAAGTATTCATTTGTCGGATTCTTTTTCAGTTATATAACTCCTTCTTCCACCGGCGGTCAGCCTGTACAGATGTATCATATGAAGAAGGATAAAATAAATATCGGTTATTCTACATTGATAATGCTGCTTATAACCATTGCATATAAAGCGGTACTTGTTTTGATGGGACTTGGATTTTTGATATTTAATTCCGATGTAGTCGTAAAATATGCTACGGATATGAAATGGCTGATAGTTCTTGGGTTTGCGTTGAATTTGTCATTTATCGCGGCATTGATACTTATATTTTTAAAACCGATCTGGGCAAGAGCTCTTGGAATAAAAGTTGTAGGTCTGCTTACAAAGATCAGGATACTTAAACGCAGAAATAAAGAAAAATATACGGAAAAGCTTATAGGAATATGCGATACATATGCTATGGGTGCTGACTATATAAAGAAAAACCTGTCAGTTGTATTCAAGGTTTTTCTTTTGACGGCTGTACAAAGGCTTTTGCTTTTTTCTGTAACATGGATCGTTTATCGTGCTTACGGACTTGAAGGTACGCGATATATAGATATTATAACCATACAGATAATGATAGCTGTTGCTGTTGAGATGCTTCCGCTTCCCGGAGCAGTAGGTATTTCGGAAGGCTGTTTCCTGCTTGCGTTTACAGAGATATTCGGAATTGGTCTTGTTAAGCCTGCAATGCTTATCAGCCGAGGATTAACATTCTATCTTGTATTATTTGTGGGTGGATTTGTTACATTAGCCGATCGCATTATAAGTTTGAAAAAGGAAAAAAGAAATTAGAAATTTTTATTCAGCTCCGCTTTTTGCGGAGTTTTTTATTGAACAAATTTTGTCAAATATACTTGCAATTTAGAGTTTTATGCTGTATAATAAGAAACAGAGGTGATAATATGAGTATTATTACTAAGCTATTTCAGAGTATTTTTTCATCTGATCTTTATATTGGCATTGCTGCTGTAATTACCGGAATTGTATGTTATAGGGTTAGGCAATGCAGGAAATCAGTAGATAATGAGATATATGACTGGGAAGCAACAAGTGATGATCCCTATAATGTGGATAAGATAGATAAGATATTTGATAATTATCGAAAGATAAATTTTTACTATACCTTTTTTATTACATTGATATCTATTTTTCCATTGCTTGGTATGCTTGGTACTGTTTTTGCTCTGCTTGGACTTGATATGACAAATGCAGAAGCGATCAGCAATGCAAAAAGCAGTTTCTTTGATGCGCTTACATCTACTACATGGGGTATAATATTTGCTATTACATTCAAAATAATCAATTCTATTTTTTTCTCAGATGTCGAAGATCTTATACAGAGACATTTAGCACTTATTAAGAAACTCAGGAAGAGCGGTATTGATCAGTCTCAAAAACGTCGAGGATACGATTATAATGAAGATACGTGAAATAATTCTTGATTTTACATCGCTTCTTGATGTCACGATGATAATTCTGTTCTTTTTTGTGCTTTACAGCTCTATAGATGTGGAGAATGCTTCTGAAAAAGCAAAGGCGGCAGAAGCTTCATACACAGAGCTGCAGGAAGAAAATGAAAGAGAACAGCAGGAATGGCGTGAGAAGGCTTCACAAGAGTGGGAGCGTATACTTACGGCGGATTCCAATGCGGCAGCAAATCAGGAAGCTCTAAGTGCATATAATGAAGGAAGCGGACTTGCTTTTAATCTGCATGAAGTTGAGCGCGGTGATGTATGGTCTTTAAGTGTGCTGTCAGGTAAAAAGAAGCTTGATGAAATAAGCTCTGATGATCAGTACAAGCTAAAGGAAAGACTTAAAGAATGTGTCCAAAAAGCAGGTTATGAAAGCGATGATGTTCTGATCGCTACTTTCACATATGACGGCAGTTCTTATGGAACTGCAAAAGCTGTACCTATTATTGAAAATGCTGTTATAAATTTGCAGCGTGAGTATAAAGGTTTATATTTTACATCTATCAATATATCAAAGTGAGGTAATTAAAATGAAAAAGTTTTTAGGATTTTTATTATTAGCTGCATTAATTGCTTTAGCTATTTGGGCATTTCTTCATTTCAAGGGCTTTGGCGGATTTGGTAAAAATTCGGAAAAGGGCAAAGGCAATGATACTTCGATAAGTGAAACAACAAAGCCAGAAGTTACTACAGCAGAGGACAAGCAGCTTGAAACTGCTGAGATCACAGTTTCCGGAAATGATTATCTTTATAACAATGAGAAGCTCACTCTTGACAAGCTTGTTGCTGAGATAAGCAAGCTTGATAAGAACATCGAAATAACGATCAATTCCGATGATACAGCTGCTAAGAATACAGTTGATGACCTTACGGACAAGCTTGAAGAACTTGGGTATAACAACTTCAAAAAAGCTGATAAGTAAAAAATAAGGCTGATACATTTCGTATCAGCCTTTCTTTTATGTAGTTTCTTTTCGTATAACTGTACCTGCTGGAAAGATTATATCAGACTTGAAAGAGAAATTCATCATAGCATGATTTGCAGTTTCGATCTCTTCGCCGTTTTCGTTATACAGTTTTTCAAGCTTCATTTCTACAGGCTTTTGTGACGGAGCAAGGAGTTCTACCATATCACCTGCGAAGAAACGATTTCTTTGAGTACAGTAAACTGTACCGTTTTCACATTTTTCAACAACGGCAACAACATCATAATTCCTGATATAACCGCTGTTTTCATAATACTGTGATTCTTCCGGAGTACCGAAGAAAAAGCCGTTACAGTATTTTCTGTGGCTTACTTTGTAGACTTCATCTCTTATCCAGTCAGGAAGCACGAAATTATCAGGATCCTTATAATAATGATCCACAGCCATTCTGTAGGCATTTGTTACAACAGCTACATAATAAGCAGACTTTGCACGTCCCTCGATTTTAAGACTTTTAACGCCTACCTGAGCAAGTTTGTCGATATGCTCGATCATGCACATATCTTTTGAATTGAGGATATATGTGCCTTTTTCATCTTCGTAAACAGGGAAGAATTCACCGGGACGTTTTTCTTCCATAAGGTGATAGCCCCAGCGGCATGGCTGAGCACATTCGCCTCGGTTTGCATCTCTGTTTACAAGATACTGTGAAAGTAGGCATCTGCCCGAGAAAGAAACACACATTGCACCGTGTACAAATGTTTCAATATCCAGATCGGGAGATGTTTTAGCGCGTATTTCAGCTATTTCGTCCAGCGAAAGCTCTCGTGCAAGAACTACTCTTTTAGCACCCATATTATAAAGCTCTCGGGCTGTAACGTAGTTGACGATACCCGTCTGAGTGGAGATATGTATCTCCATATCAGGCGCGTATTTTTTTATAAGCATAAGTAAGCCTATATCAGCAACAATAAGAGCATCGACTTTAGCATCTGTTGCTTCTTTTACGAATCTTTCAAAGAATGGTATTTCTGAATTTCTCGGAAGTGTATTACAGGTAAGATAAACCTTTACTCCCTTTGAGTGAGCGGCTTCCACTGCTTTGCAAAGCTGTTCAAACTCAAAGTTGAGCGGCGATGCACGCATACCGAACTGCTTTCTTCCGAGGTAAACAGCATCAGCACCGTAGTTCAGCGCAGCTGCAAATCTTTCTTCATCACCCGCAGGTGCAAGGACTTCAAGCTCATTCATAGTTTTCCTCCGCAGCAGCAGCGGCAGCAGCTTCTGCTTCACGACGTTCCTTTTCAGCTTCCTGATCTGCCTGTACCTGAGCTTGTTTCTGGAGATGTTCATCGTAAGTTACAGAGAAGTAGGTTACTCTTGTATAGATATTAGCGATGAAGTAGAAGTCGTCAGTTTTCATCTTTTCAAGTACAGCGTCGATAGCTTCGATACCGGGGTTGCATATAGCTCCGGGAGGGAGACCTTCGCTCTGGTATGTGTCATAAGCCTTTACGATATCTTTATTAATTACTTCCATATGAGAGCGAATGAGTTCGGAATAGTTCGTAGTCGGGTCAGACTGAAGTTTTCCTGCAGTTTCCTCAGTTTTTTCAAGACGGTTCCAGAAAACGCCTGCAACGTGGTTCATATCCTCTTGGTTATATGTTTCCTTCTGTACGATAGAAGCAAATGTAATGAGTTTATCAAGAGTAAGATTGAGTTTGGACATTTTCTCTAATCTTTCATCTGTCATTTTCTCATTAAAGTTGTAATATATCTTCTGGCAAACCTGTTCAGGATCCATATCCTTTGTAAAGGTATAGGTATCAGGGAAAAGGTAGCCTTCCATACGTGTTTCGGTGAATTTCAGCGGATCGGGTTCCTTTGGAAGGTAATTCTCAAATCTGAAGCTATATCCTGCTGCATTGAAATTAAAGAGGAAATCGTCGGCTTTGCATACGCCTTCTTCTTCAAGCATATCTGCGGCATCATAAAGAGTGATACCTTCCGTAAAAGTGACGGAAACAGCTTCTTTTTTAGCATCTTTTTCAACGCTTGTAAGTCGTTTGATTATAGTTTCATATGCCATGCTCGGGCTTACGAAATGCTCGCCAGCAAGGTAGACATCAGTTGTTTTTCTGAATTTAGTGAAAAGCTGGAAACACTTAGGGGAATTAATTATGCCTTCATCATAAAGGAGTTCTGATATTTCTTTTGTAGTGGCATTTTCAGGAACAATAATAAGCTTTGTATTATCGCTCTTGCCGATGCCAAACATATCTCTACCGAATGCGATTATAACAAGTGAAAGACATATCGAAACGGCAAATATAAACACCGTCAGTATAAGAACGCCCGGTAAACGGCTTCTTTTTTTCTTCTTTTTCTTATGATGAGCATTGTTGCGCTTTATAGCAGCTGAATTCCTTTGCGGAACAGCTTCCTGCATTACAGGTGGGGGAACAGGTCGTTCTGTTCTTTGTGGTTCAGGAGCCTGTTTTCTTTCTGTCGGAACATTCCTTACAGGCATTTCAGGAGCTTTTACGTGAGATACGGTTTTCTTTACAGGGATATCCTGCTTTGTTTCTTCTTTTATCTCCTCTTTTATATCTTCTGATTGTTTTTGTGCCGCCTCTGCTTCAACAGCTTTTTTTGCCTGATCCAGCTGATTCAGTATATCATTGATAACATCATCAGTATTTTTGTTATCAGCCATTGCAGAGCACCGTCCTTTCTTCAGTTACAATAAGATTTACGACCAGATCGTGCTGCATGAGCGGAAGCTGTTGAACGATAAGTTCTTCATATGAGAGAGCAATTTTGAAAATATCAGGATTTTCAGAAATAAACTCATCATAATATCCTCCGCCGTATCCGAGCCTTCCGCCTTCTTCTGTAAAAGCAAGTCCAGGGATTATGCAGACAGTTTTGTCGGTTATAACGGGTTGTGGTAGCGCACTGTCAGGTTCGGGGATACGATACATACCCTCATGGAGATCAGCAACAGATTCTATAAGATGAAAAGTCATTGAACGTTCAGAATCACATTTTGGAAGTGCAACATTTTTACCCATTTCAATAAGCTTATCTATAAGCAGATATGTATCTACTTCTGAACCAAATGAAGCATAAAGCAGAACATTATCGGCTTCTTCTATTTTTTCTTCTGCAAGCAGACGTTCGGTAATATCAAGGTCCTTAGAGACTTTATCACGTATCTCCGCTCGAAGATGAGAAAATTCTTTTCTTAATTCCTTTTTACTATCCATATCAGTCACATAAAATAGCGTTTCGCTGTCTTTGGCTTTCTGCCTTTGAGTGAACTTTTTCTACAAGTTTAAGACCAAAATCAACGGCAACGCCGGCGCCTCTTGCGGTAATGAATATACCGTCCTCAGCAACGCCGCTGTTTCCTATATTTGCGCCATCAAGCTGTGTCTCGAAGCCTTCATAGCAAACTGCTGTCTTGCCTTTGAGAAGTCCTTTGTGTCCGAGTATTGAAGGAGCAGCACATATCGCACCGATAAATTTATTATTTGAAACACAGTGATCTATCGCTGCCTGAACGTATTCGGATTTCTCAAGATTAAGTGTTCCGGGCATACCGCCTGGAAGAACGATCATTTCAAGTTCATCTGTAAGAGGAGCTTCCTGAGCTATCGTATCTGTAACAACAGGTATACCGTGTGAACCTGTGATTATATTATCACCAACACCTACGGTTATTACCTTTTTGCCTGCACGTCTGAGCAGGTCGATAGGAGCGATCGCCTCGGTCTCTTCAAATCCGTTTGCAAGAAAGACGTATATCATTTTTCTTATCCTTTCATTTAAAAGTTACAATATATTTTTTCAGAAGAAATGCAGGGTGGTATGACTGCTTTGCTTTTCGCAGTCCTTCTATCCCGAGATCTTCTTCACGGTTGATATATTTATATTCAGCGGCGGCTTCTTTTGCAAAGCAATTGTTTATACCTGCATAGATGCCGTCGTATTTTGTATCAGCTTTTTCAATATGAACACAGAAAGTCTCGTCATTCAGTTCGTCACCGATAGTGAAAGCAGCAACTTTACCGCCGATACGTATAACGCCGCCTTTAAGTCCCAACTCATGGAAATATGTGAAATAGGTATTTATAGCGTATTGCTCGGCTATATATGAATGATCGTGTTCATATGACTTATTGTTATATTCAATAGTACTGAACGTTATACAGTCATCAAAGTCGTTTTCTGTCATCATGTTGAATTCAGCACCAAGTTCATTGAAATGCGAGAGATGATTTCTCTTACCGTGGTATTTTCTGCCTGAAAGATTTATAAGATCCTGAGCATTATAAATATAATCCCAGTCTCCGTCATCAGTTGATACAGTGAAGCTGTCGGGAAAAGATTCTCTCAGCATTTGCAGAGTATTTTCGGTAATACCTGCAACCCTGAGCGGTTTTCCGAGGGCTTCTGAATATCTTTTCATTTCAGAGATCACTTCGCAGTAGCTGCCTTCGCCCGACGGAAAAAAGAAACGGGGGACACCGTCATCTGATCTGAATGAACAGCAGATGTAAAAATCTTTGAAAAAAGATATTTGCGAGTCACCAAGCCTTCTCCAAGCCATATTGTTGGAAAAACTGTACTCACAGCCCATAAACTGTGACTTTCTTAGTGCAGATGTTATTCTGTCCTTATCCTTGATGTCAATTTCTCTGAATTCAAGCATTGTTCCTCCACTGGATCATTTTGCTTTCATGGCTGAAAAATATTCTTTTACTTCTTTGATTTTTCCACAGGTCATCTTTCCCTCGGGACATTTTCCTTCAGCTACGCATGAAGGACCTGCGTGACTAAAGATATGCGGAGCCACTTCAAGACATTGTTTCAGCATTTCATTTGCAACAGCTCTGATCTCCCACTGTGCGCGATTACAGCAGCGATGACGGAAGAAATTGAAAAGTGAGCGGACATTCATTGTAACAACTATTTTTGTTTCACAGGCATTCGGAAGTATAAAGCGTGCATCTTCATTTGCAAGCTTTGAAGCTTTTGAACGTGCTGTTTTTTCATCAAGTCCTTGTGCAATGAATTCTTTTGTATGCTTTTCGGTAAGGAGCTCGGCTATTTTTGCATAACTGTCTGTTATCTCAGCGATGACCCTGTCGTACTCTGATCTGGCTTCGGGAAGGTCTGCGATAGACGGGGGAGTAATGAACTCAAATCCGTTTTCGTTGACATATCGCTGGCTTTTTTGCGAATATGAAGCTATTCGATGTCTGACGAGCTGGTGAGTACAGGCTCTTGATACACCTTCTATGCCAAAGGTAAACGAAACGTGCTCCATGACGCTTTCATGTCCGATGGACGCGAGCATATCAATGAAGCTTTCTATTTTATCTTCTGTAAGTCCGTCCCTGAGTGTCTCGATATCACTGCTGGAATAGCAGAGCTTTGCAGCCGTTGCGACCAGCTTTTCGGGATCGGGAGTATGTGACAGGAGTTTTACCTTCAAAACAGGACACCTTCCTTATTAATAATAAAGCATATACAATCATTGTATCATTTATTTGTCATTAAGTCAAGGAAATAGCATAAAAATATTTAAGATAATTTATTTAATAAGATAATTCCGTGATAAATAGGAAAAAATTTTCATTTTACTATGGACAAATAAAAAAAAATGTAGTATAATAAAACAGTATCTGGAATCTACAATTATATCGGAGGAATTTACAGATGAATAAGTTTAATAAGTTTGCTGCAGCTGCTGTGGCATTCGCATTGGCTGCTGCTTCAACAAGCTGCGGCGCACCTGAGGCAATTACATTCGGAAAGAGTTCACAGACAGCTCTTACTGTTGATGGATATGATGTACCCGCAGGCGTATTTATTTTTAACGAGATATATGCATATAATTCAGCGAGGTATGAGCTGTATTCAAAGAACGGTCAGATGCCTTCCATGGATGATGTTGAGAATGCGACCTTTGAATCAAAAGGAGCTTTAGAATGGATCCAGGATAAGGCTACTGAAGCATGCAGAGAATTTGTGGCAAACGAGAAAGAATTTGAGAAGATTGGCGGAGAGTTGTCTCCTGAGGATCTGGCTGAAGTAAAGGATGTTCTTGCAGCTAATATCTCAGATACTTCATATTCTGCAAATGGTGTTGGAGAGGCTTCATTAAGGAAGGTAATTGAGAATTCCTATAAATCAGATGTAATTTTTAAGCATTATTATGGAATTGATGCAGAAAAAGGATGTTCAGAAGATGAGCTTAAAAAGTATTATCAGGATAAGACAACAAGAGTCAAGTATTTTACAATAAGTCTTGTTGACGAAAACGGTGAACAGTATGGTCCTGATGAAAAGCGTATACTCAATAAAATGGCTGATGAATATGTTAATGATATCAATTCTCAGACTTCAAATGAGAAAAAGCTCAAGAAAATAGAAGAATGTGAAGAAAAGTACAAAGAGTATGTTGACAAGCGTGCAGCTGAAGCTGCTGAAAAGGCTGCTAAGGAAGCAGGCGAGACAGTAACTACAACTACTACGACCACAACAACAGCTCCGAGTGGAACTACAACAACTACTACAGTTGATCCTTTTGCTAAAGAGGTTCTTGTAACAAAGTATACCACTACAGTTGCTGAGGAGAACGACGATGCAACTGCTACAACAACTACTCTTTCCGCCGAGCAGGAGGCTGCTAAGAAGTCACAGCAGGATTACAATGATTATCTTTTCAACAAGCTCAGCGACTACAAGGCTGAAAAGTATAAGTACGATGATGATACTATTTATGTAGTTATCAAGGCTGATATCAAGGAGCGTATGACGGATGATGATCTCTGGAGTAAGAACGCAATTGATTCTCTTCTAAGTGAACGTTATTATAAAGATTTCCAGGATATGATGAAGGGGATCGCAGAGGGCTTATCCGTAAAGAGAAATAATACTGCATATAGCAGATATTCTCCTTTCAAGCTTGAACTTAAATCAGAGTAAAAAAATAAGGCTGCCGTAAAGGCAGCCTTTTTATATGTTGTTTTTTCTGATCTGAAGTCTTACATCATCGCCCTTGAATTCGAGGCAGGAATACATTGAAACTATACGAGAGACCACTCGTTTGTCGTATCTTCGTGCAATACCGGCAAGATCGAGGTTTGTGCTGATTATGGAAGGCTTTCCACAGTTTAGTCGTGTATTGATGATGTTATATATAGTGGCATTATAAAACTGTGATTCATATTCTGTGCCCATATCATCAAGTATAAGCAGATCGGTATTCATTACGAGATCTATCATTTCGGAAGAGTGTTCATAGCTGAAATGCTCTTTTTCAATATTTCTCAGAATATTGATAGCTGAGTCATATATGACGCTGTAGCCTTTCTCTAAAACTTTATTTGCAATAGCGAGAGAAAGGTGAGTTTTCCCAAGTCCGGTCTGACCAAACATAAGTATACTTTTTGAGTCGGGAGAGAATGTTGATGCATACTGCATGGTGTATTCAAGTATTTTTTTCATAGCTTGATAGTTTTCACCCGAATAGTAACTTAATGAAAAGCTTTCAAAGCTTGAAAGTCTTAGCTGAGAGTTTTTATTAAGCTCATCTGCCGCAAGTTTTCCGCATAGGCTGCGCAGACAGTCACAGAATTTACTTCCGTTATATCCCGTATCACTGCATATGGGGCAGGTATAGTGGATATCAAGGTAATCTTCGGGATAGCCGTGTTCGGCAAGTATTTTTCTTGACATTGCCTGTGCACCGAGGTTGTACTGTTTCAGCTGTTGGATCTTGTCTGTAACATCTTTTCCTCTTCCGTTTGAAATAATTGAAATGAGTTCTTTTCCTGTATTGAAAAGGACTTCATTTATTTCACGTATCTGAGGTATTTTCTTATTTACTTCACTTATGCGATGCTCGTTTTCACTGACAGCTTTCATGCGTCTGTTTGTTAATATAGACTGAGCTTTATCAAAAATAGAGCTGTCCATTTTCTACCTCCTCAGTATAAAAACTGATTTATAATTGATTCGTACTCTTCCATATCTGTATCATTTTCTGGTTTTTTGGAGGAAGTACCTTTTTTGTTTTTTCTGAAATCACTTTCTGCATTTTTTACGTCCTGAACTGTCATAAACCCACTGTCACGCCACGAAAGAAGTATCTTATTTATGTAATCAAAGCTTAATTTATTGATCTGTTCGATAGTCTTTTCGTATGCATAGTGTATAAGTTCAAGCTTAAAGCCTGCATTTTTCCATTGTTCAATGAATTCAGCCTGCTTTGCGGTTGGACGCCTGTTCATTTCAAACTTTTCCATAATGCTTAGAATGTAATCTCTTGTAGTGTTTCGCTTTTGTATCTCGTCCTGTGCTGCTTCCATGGTATTTATGTCGTTTTCCGACCATGTAAAGGCAATTTTTTCAACATATGCTGTATTTGTTTTTTTAATTGAAGCACAGTAGGTAAGAAGTATTATTATGACTTCCTTTTTTAGTCCGAGGTGATCGTACATCCAGATTATTGAATTCATCTGGCTGTTTTTTAAAGTACCCACAATGCTTTCTGCGATCTTGAAAAGGTCTCTGATATCCTGAGAGTTTTTCATTATCTCGGCGATTTCTCCGCCGCTTAAATTGATCTTATGGTCTGGCAGCTTAGACGGTGTGGGCTGAGTTTGCACTTGTGCAAGAGCAGTCTTTGCCTCGGGAACTTCAACAGGTTGTGGCTGCATTATTAACGGAGTTGTGTTTGCAACCGAAATTGTTCCCTGAGGAGTTATAACATTAGCCTGCTGCCAGAACAGTACAGCGTCCTCTGCAACTTGAACTGCAACGCCTGTATTCGCTGATATTTCCTCACTGGTACAATTTTTTCCCGAACATCTCAAAAGGTACAAGAGAACTTTTATCTGTTCACCTGTAGCAAGCTTCAGAAAATTGTCGGCAACAATAACGGGTACGCCAAACATAGCTCCCCATATACCGCAGTTTACTTTATATTCCAACGAATACACCTCCAAAAAACACTGTGAAAATAATTATAGCATATTTTGGAGAAGTTGTCACTGTGCAAATTATACAATCAAATGAATGACGAATAGTGCACTTTTATAAGACATTGGGGGTTTTTATAGATTTTTATCTATAAAATCTATCAGAGGCTTTCTTACAATAAGATCACGGTTGTTTATGAACCATTCATATGAGCTTTTCAGTGATTCCTTTAAAGGTGTCAGGCCATCTATAATATTGCTCATTCTGTTAACGCTCAAAGTATACTCATATTTATAGAAGGGAAAGTAGCTTCTCTGCGGGATTTCAGAACTAACATACTTAAAAACAGGTGTTTTTCCGACTGTTTCATAGCAGAGTGTGACCCATTCTTTAATGCTTATTGGTACAGGATAGCCTGTATTTATAATGTGTTCGGAAATGTCTGTTATCAGTATTTTTTCGATCAATCGACAAAGGTCACCGATATGGAAGAACTGGATTTTCATGCTGCTGTCTTCCGGAAGATAAAAAGGTATGTCCTGCTCTGCACATTCAAAGACAAAAGCTTCGCGGTATAAATTGTTCATAGGGCCGCAAAGATAAGGCGGTCTTATGATACATGCATCTTGAACACGGTCAAGCAGAGCTTTTTCCGCCTCGATCTTGTCTTTTCCGTAATTTCCCCATATTGAATTTGGTCCTGTTTCCATTGTTTCACAGAATGGTTGCTGTAATGTTTCGGGATAAACAGCACTTGAACTTATAAAAATATATTTATCAAAGCTTCCGAGTCCGTCGATTAGAGAATTTATATCGTCTGCATTATATGCTGTTACATCTATGACTGCATCGAAGTGTAATGGCTTTAATATTTCGCCGAGTGAATGGCGGTCGGCAATAATAGGCGTAACGTTTTGTGACTGAGGTTTGTTTCCTCGATTAAGCACATATACGCTGTGGCCGAGCTTTGAAAAGTATTCGGCGGTATATCTGCTTGCAAAAACTGTACCGCCTGTAACAAGAAGTTTCATGGTCTTCCTCCTGATTTTTAATTATATAAATTATACCATATAATTCTTGTAAGTACAATATAAAAAATACTTTGTCATAAAGTTGTATTATCAAACATTTTCTTTAGTTTCTGAATAGACTTTTTTTCAAGCCGTGATACATAGGAGCGAGAAATACTAAGTTTTTCGGCAGTTTCGTTTTGGGTATGCGGAGTAGTTCCGTATAATCCGTAGCGATAGACGATGATTTCAAATTCGCGCGGTTCAAGACATTCTTTAAGAAAGCTGTATAGCTGACGTGAGCGTATAAGGATATCTACCTGTTCATGTATATCTATACCGTCATCAAGCAGATCCATAAGAGTAAGGGAATTACCGTCCTTATCTGTTTCAACAGGCTCGTTTATATAAATATCTCCTGCTGATTTTTTAGCGGCTCTGAACTGCATAAGTATTTCATTTTCTATACATCTGCTGGCGTAAGTAGCAAATTTTGCCCCTTTGGTATAATTAAATGTAGACACTGCTTTTATTAGTCCAACAGTTCCTACGGAAATAAGCTCGTCTTGTTCGTCAGATGTTGATGCATATTTTTTTACAATATGTGCGACAAGACGCAAATTGTGCTCTATTAGCTTTGAACGCGCTTTTGTATCGCCGTTTGACATTTTATCAAAGTATTCTTTTTCTTCTTTTTTTGATAATGGCTTCGGAAAAACCGAAGTGTTATCAATGTGAAGGGCAAAAAAGAAAAGACTTCGCAAAAGACTGATAAGCATAAGAATTACCTCCGATGTTTTATAGATAATAATATGCTTATAAGCTTGTTTATTATAGTGCGGAGAAAAAATAAAATAAAAAACAATATAAGTGTATTGACGTTCTGCGATAAATATTATATAATAATAGTGTATGGATTTAGAAAGATTTGTCATCGCCTTATGAAAAAGGCGGTCAAAATGCGGAAGAAGTGATAAATTGAAAAACTATGTTTCGGCATCTGTTCTTAGTGCAGATATGCTCGATTTCAGAAATGAGATCAGAAAACTTGAAAAAAGTGATATTGATATGCTTCATTTTGATGTAATGGACGGTATTTTCGTCAATAACATCACTTTTGGACTTCCCGTTCTTCAGCAGGTGAGAAAAGCGACCGATATGACGCTGGATGTTCACCTTATGATTGCTGAGCCCTTGAAATATATCAAAAAATTCGCCAATTTCGGTGCAGATATCATATCTTTTCATATTGAAAGTCAGAGCAATACGCTGGAAACTATAAAGGCTATAAAGGAATGCGGCATTAAAGCAGCATTAGCTGTAAAGCCTGCGACTCCTGCGGAAGATATTTTTGAATATCTTCCATATCTCGACATGGTGCTTGTCATGACTGTGGAACCAGGCTTTGGCGGACAGAGCTTTATGCCTGAGACGGTTGACAAGATCAGGTCTCTGAGAGAAAAGATAAGTCTTCTTGGACTTGAAACTGATATTGAAGTCGATGGCGGTATAAATGATAAGACAGTGCCTGTTGTTATGGATGCAGGTGCAAATGTATTTGTGTCGGGAAGCTATCTTTTTGCGGCAGCTGATATGAAAGCGGCAGCTGCTGCTCTCAAGGAAGGCAAGCTATGCTGAAAAAAGCAAGAAAAGAACGCCTTATATGGCTCGACATTATGATAACCCTGCTTACTCTTGAGCTTATGTCATATTTCTATTATGGCATACGTTCTGTGGTACTTGCGGGAGTATGTGTGTGTACAGCAGCTATTGCCGAGGTCATATCGCTCAGAATGATGAAAAGACGGTTTACGGCTGATGACCTGACCTGTACATCTGACGCTATGATACTTGCTTTGATGTTTCCCTCAGTAATGGATTATAAGGTCGCAGCGATAGCGGTTATTTTTGCTGTTATAGTTGCAAAGAATATTTTTGGCGGACGTGCGAATATGATATTTTCGCCTGCTGCGGCTGCATATGTATTTGTACTGACTTCGTGGGGACATCAGCTTCTTCAATATACAGAGCCTCATGTTAAGACAGGTGTTTTTGATACGCCTGCAGCACTTGTTAATTCCGCCTCCCATACCTTTAACATGACAGGAAATGTTGACCATACGGATTTTGAGCTGCTTCTGGGCAATTTCAGCGGACCATCAGGTGCAGTAAGCATACTGCTTCTTGTTGTTGCTGCGGCAGTACTGATTTTCAGAAGAAGCATTTCGACAGGTGCGTTTATCGGCACGATATGCGGTGTCGGTTTTTTTGCCTGCGTTACTCCTATGATAAATTCAAGAGCCGGTTCGTTAAAGTATTCTCTTGTTATGAACATGGTGCTTTTTTCTGCAATATATATTGTATCTGATGTGAGGATCGCACCTAAAAGAAACTATTATGCTTTTTTCTACGGATTGTTCATAGGCGTTGTATCTTATGTACTTGTACTTACAGCTGCAAAGGAAAATGCAATAGTCATAGTCTCTGTACTGTTTACTCCTATAGCTCTCGGTTTTAAAAATCTTGAGAAAAGGATCGAAAAGGCTGCTTCTGAGCATAAAGAGTCAGAGGACAATGATGTTACAGAGAGTGTAATGAGCGGGAAGGAGACAGCTACAGAATGAATAGTCGCAGAAAAAATCTCCTTGGCGGTATTCTGCATGATAATATTGTGCTTTCGGGACTTATGGTAATTTCACCGGTAATAATATGCGGTGATACGCTGAGAAATGCCCTTGCACTGATATATGCTTTTTCCGCTATAACCTTTTTATCGGTCCTTATTTCATCATTTGTACCTAAAAAACTGCCTTATACCGCAAAGGTTATTATATATGCACTTATTTCAGCAGCAGTTTACATTCCTGTAAAGCTTGCGGCAAAGGAATTCTATCCTGATTCAATAGAGAGAATAGGAATATATTATCCTCTTCTTGCGGTTAATTCACTGATCGTTTTCCAGACAGAAGCAAAGTTCTTTAAAATGAAAAAGCTTGATATGATGATATCGCTTATATTCTGTATCATCGGATTTGATGCAGTCATGCTCATAACAGGTTTCCTTCGCGAGCTTTTTGCATATGGTACTATAAACAGCAAGATCGTTGATGTAAATACGCTTATCAACGGGCTTTCACAGCCGTTCGGCGGATTTATATTCCTCGGACTGATGTGCGGTGTATACAGGTTTATACGATCGTTTGTGTCGAAAAATGACAGACAGATAAGGAGTGAAGCAAGTGTTTCTGATAAATGACCTTATTACACTGCTTGCTGCTAACCTTATATTATCTCAGGCTTTGGGAACAAGCACGATTTTTATTGCGGCAGGAAGCAAAAAAAATCTTGTAGGTACAGCTTGTGTTATCACACTGTTTACTACTATCGGTTCGGCGGCTGCATATTTTGTTGATAAAGCACTCCCGTCGTCAGTTTCTGATATGAGACTGCTTTTCTATACGATTATAATCGGTATTCTCTATATTCTTCTGCTTACGATATTTTATTATGTCGGAAGAAGTTATTTTGAGGATTTCCGAAAATATATCCATGTGTCCGCGTTTAACTGTGCGGTCATGGGAACGCTCTTTACTATAAACCAAAGAGCTGCAATGGACAGCTCATTATTTGAACTTGGGGGATATGTTTCTGCCGGATTTGAGGCAGGAATAGGTTTTATTATTGCGGCAATTATCCTTACAGCAGCTTACAGAAAGCTGAATTCTTCAAAAGTACCTGCTGCTTTCAGAGGATTTCCTGCAATGCTTGTATATCTTGGAATTATATCAATGGCAGTATATTCACTTAAATAATTGCAATATACTGATATAGGAGAGTAAATTAATGAAGTTCAAAAATAAAGGTAGGAAGATCTATAAGACCAAGGAGAAGAATTACTATGGCAAAAGTCCTGTGGGGAAGGCTTTTTCTGTAGGTCTGACAGTTCTGCTTATCGGCGGAATAGGTTTTATCGGTTACAGTGTTGCTGAGCCTTTGATAAACTATTCAAAAAAGAAGGGCGATAACACTTCGCCGTCATCAGTTATCTCAGAGAACGAAACAGCAACCGATGAAAATGGCGAGCCTGTTACAGAAGGTACAACTTCACCTGTTGCACCTGTACCAAGTGCTGAGCAGTATTGTGCATATACACTTGATCCGCTTGATATATCAGATACACAGGCACTAAAGGCTGCATTGAAGCGAGTTCCTGTAGATCAGGATATAAAATATGTTGAAGTTCCGCTGAAAATAAGCGGAGGAGATATTTATTACGCTACAAACAATTACTATGCCAATTCTTCGGGGATAGTACGATCTACAGCAAGACTCAGCGATATAGTGTCGGCAATATCATCAGCAGGGTATAAGCCTGTTGCGACTGTAAGTACTTTTTATGACAATGTCGTGCCAAACTATTTCCGTGATATGAGCTATCTTACAGTTGAGGATGGCTCTCAGTGGATCGATAACAGTGTTGAAGCAGGCGGTAAGCCGTGGATGAATCCTTTTTCACAGGGAGCTGTAAACTATAATAATGATATTGTTGAAGAAATAGCAGAGGCAGGGTTTGATAAAGTGGTATGCTACGACTTTGTTTTTCCTGATTTCAGACCCAGTGATGTAGAGTACCTTGGTGAAAAGGTCGTCAGTGCAGACAGGTATATGGCGCTTACATCGGCTGCAAATACCATGTATGAGACCATAATGAGCAAAGGCTCTTCAATGATACTCGAGGTAAATGCTTCAGATCTTCTTAAAGGCAAAAAAGACATACTTCAGCCGATGCTTTTGAAGGTGAACTCAGTTATTCTGAATATTGACCTTGATACTATAAGCTATGGTGTATATACAACGGATACAGTATATGAATTTACGGGAACACCTGCTGATAATGTGAAGAAAATGCTTGATCTTGTAAGCGAAGATGTGGAGGATTTCAATGTTGCTGTAAGGGTTTCGGGTGAAACGCTCAGCACACAGGATCTTCTTGATGCAAAGGATGAAATAGTCGAATACGGGTTCGATTCATACGTACTCGGCTAAAAAATAACTCCCGATCAAAGATCGGAGAATGGAGTTTGTTATGGCAGAAAATTTTAAAGTATCTCTTCAGAAGTTGATCGACGAATTCAAGCTTGAAGCGATCTATATTCATAAAGATGCGAATGAACTTATGATCGACGAAAATGATGTAAATCGTCCGGGCTTGCAGCTTATGGGTTTTTATGAGTATTTTAATCCGGAGCGTATCCAGATCATAGGTAAAATGGAATTTGCTTATCTTTCAACGATCGATGAAAAGACAAGACGCGAGCGTTTGCAGCTTCTTTTTGCCCAGCGTATACCTGCTCTTATAATCACAAGAGAGCTCCCGTACTTCGCTGAGATGCTTGAGCTTGCAAAGGAGTATGAGGTACCGCTTCTCAGAAGCAAGGAAAGCACCTCAAACTTCATAGCAGGTCTTATTGCGTTCCTTAATCTTACGCTTGCTCCGAGAATCACACGTCACGGTGTTCTTATTGAGATATACGGTGAAGGTGTATTCATCACAGGAGAAAGCGGCGTAGGTAAGAGTGAAACTGCTATCGAGCTTGTAAAGAGAGGTCACAGACTTGTTGCCGATGATGCTGTCGAGATCAGAAAGGTATCGAATATAAGTCTTGTAGGAAGCTCTCCGGACAATATTCGTCATTTCCTTGAGCTTCGCGGCATAGGTATAATAAATGCAAGAAGACTTTTTGGTATCGGTGCTGTTAAAATGACAGAAAAGATCGATCTTGTTGTTGAGCTTGAACAGTGGAATTCCGAGAAGGTGTACGACAGAATGGGTGTTGATACAGAGTTTGTAAGCCTTCTTGGAGTAAAGATACCTTCGCTTACTATTCCTGTAAAGCCCGGTCGTAACCTTGCTGTTATACTTGAAGTTGCAGCTATGAATAACAGACAGAAGAAAATGGGCTATAATGCTGCCAGGGAACTTCTTAACCGCCTTGGCATGGAATCGGATCCCAAGGAAGTAGTTCGTGATTACGAGGCATTCTGATAATGAAAATCTACATATTAAAATGATCCAGGGGGAAATAATGATAGACATCAATGAAATATCAAAGCTTTGCAAGGAGCTTGGGTGTAGGATTACTCCTGAGTGCTCGCTCAGCGATTATATAACATTTCGTTTTGGCGGCCCTTGCAGAGCACTTATCAGCGTTAATTCCGCTGAGTCGGCAGCTGAACTTATCAGATATATGAAAACAAACGGAATAAAGTACGGTATTCTCGGAAGAGGTAGTAATGTACTTGTTTCTGATGATGGATATGACGGTATTATCCTTCTTTTCGGAAGTGATTTTTCAAATATGGAGATCAGCGGCAATACCATAAAATGTGATGCAGGCGTACTTCTTGCATCTGCTTGTGTTCGTGCTCAGCAGCTTGGACTTACAGGTATGGAAAATCTTTTCGGTATTCCGGGTACTGTAGGCGGTGCATTGTATATGAATGCAGGAGCTTACGGCAGCGAAATGAAGGACGTAGTAGTTTCTGCGGAGTATATTGACGAAAACTGTGAGCTTCGCACTATAAGCAAAGATGATATGCAGCTTTCATACAGAAGCAGCTTCTTTTCGGGAACTTCAAATGTTATAACTTCCGTAACACTTGAACTGAAGTCAGGCAATTCTGATGAGATAAAAAAGGCGATGTCTGAATGTATGGCTAAAAGAAGCTCAAAGCAGCCGCTTGATTATCCAAGCGCAGGAAGCACCTTCAAGCGTCCTGAGGGAAGCTACGCTTCACTGCTTATAGATCAGTGCGGACTTAAAGGCCTTACCTGCGGAGGTGCTATGGTAAGTGAAAAACACAGTGGTTTTGTTATAAACAAAGGGTACGCTACTTGTGCAGATGTACTTGAGCTCTGTGATAAGGTCAAAACGATTGTAAAGGAAAAAACAGGATATCAACTTGAACTTGAACCTGTTATCCTTCAGTAAATTCTTTGTTAAAAGGAGATCGTTATGCAGCTTTTGATTGTAACGGGAATGTCGGGATCAGGAAAATCAAGTGTTATGGACGTAATGGAGGATATAGGTTTTTATTGTATCGATAATATACCACCAAAGCTTATAACACAGTTTGTTGATCTTTGCAGACAGTCTGAATCGGATATTAATAAAATAGCTGTTGCAGTTGATATCAGAACAGGAGATATGTTTGCTGAGATCTTCCGTTCATGGCAGGAACTGAAAAATCGCAGCGATGTAGATGTAAAGGTTCTTTTTATTGAAGCAAGCCATGATGTTCTGCTGAAACGATATAAGGAAACAAGAAGAAGACATCCTCTTTCCGATAAATTTAACGGAAATATCCACGATGCGATCAACTATGAATGGGAACAGCTGTCACAGCTCCGAGAGATCGCGGATTATTACATAGAAACATCGAATTTTACTTCATCTCAGCTTAAAGAGCAGGTCAAAGGACTTTTCCTTGAAAAGAGTTCGGATTCTCTTATTATAAAAGTAATGTCATTTGGCTTTAAATATGGTGTTTCGACTGAGGCAGACCTTGTTTTTGATGTAAGATGTCTGCCAAATCCGTTTTATATTGAGGAACTGCGTAATCATACAGGCTGTGATAGCTGCGTCAGAGATTATGTTATGAGCTTTGACCAATCTAAAGAGCTTTTTGACAAGCTTACCGACCTTATTGATTATCTTATACCGCTTTATGTGCGCGAAGGTAAAAGTCAGCTGGTAATCTCTTTTGGCTGTACGGGCGGAAAGCATCGCTCCATTACCTTTGCCGAGCTTATGGCTGATCATCTTATTGAAAAAGAGTATAAAGTACAGAAGTATCACAGAGATATTACCAAGGACAGAAAATTCTGATTAAGGGAGTGGTAAAAATTTCATTCTCAAATGATGTAAGACACGAGATATGCTCATCTGTAAATGATAAGGACAAGAGATTTGCCTGTCTTTACGGAATGTTATTATTCAGCCGAACTCTTACTCGTGAAAGGATATGTTTTCAGAGTGAAAGCAGTACCTCTGCCCGGCTTTTTAAGGAGCTTTTCAAAGCTGTGTTCAGGACAGAGCTTTCAGAAAGCGAACATATACGTAAAAACGGCACTGTTTTGCATACCTATGATATATACGATAAAAATGCAGCAGCTGTTTTTGAAAAGTATAAGATATCAGAGCGTGAAAGAGTCATAGACTCCGAGATTATTGCTACTAATAGTCTCGGAGTTTTTACAGCAGGAGTTTTTCTTGCCTGTGGAAGCGTGAACGACCCGTCAAAGGAGTATCATCTTGAATTTGCCTGCCCCGAGAAAGTGCTTTCCGAGCAGCTTATGACACTGCTCAATGATATCGGAGTAAATGCCAAGACAATGCTTCGCAGAGGGCAGAATATAGTCTATATCAAGGGCAGCGAGTCGATAGAAGATACACTGACCTTTATCGGTGCTACTCAATGCACCCTCGAACTTATGAATATGAAGATTTATAAGGATATCAGGAATAAGGCAAACCGAATTGCAAACTGTGATGCTGCAAATATTGATAAGGTAGTAAAGTCGGCTATGAAACAGATCGAAGATATAAAGCTGATAGATCATTCGTTGGGACTTGAAAGTCTGTCGGACGAGCTGCGTGAAGTTGCTGAGCTGAGACTTGAAAATATTGATATGAGCTTGCAGGAAATAGGTGAAAATCTCAGTGAGCCCATAAGCAGATCCGGTGTAAATCATAGATTTAAAAAACTTGCCAAACTGGCTGAGGAGATAAGGTGCGGAGGTGTAAAGCATGAGAAATGATGAATTTGTTAATCTTCATGTTCATACCGAATACAGTCTTTTGGACGGTGCCTGCCGTATAAAAAAGCTTATCGAAAGGGTTAAGGAGCTTGGACAGACTGCTGTAGCTATTACTGATCATGGCAATATGTATGGTGCTGTTGAATTCTGGAATACAGCAAGAGCAGCAGGAGTAAAGCCTATAATAGGCTGTGAGGTCTATGTTGCAAGAAGAACAAGACATGACCGTGAACCCAAGCTCGATGCATCGCCGTATCACCTTATTCTTTTGTGTGAAAATAATGAGGGATATAAAAATCTTGTAAAGCTTGTTTCTCTTGCAAGTATCGAAGGTTTTTATAACAGACCGCGTGTGGATTTTGAGCTTCTTCAGAAATATCACAGCGGTCTTATTTGTATGTCTGCCTGTCTTGCAGGCGAGATTCCCCGGCTGCTTGTTGACGGACATTATGATGAAGCGAAGTCAGTTGCCTTGAAATACCGTGATCTCTTTGGAGAAAACAATTATTTTGTAGAAGTACAGAATCACGGGATAAAAGATGAGTTAAGAATACTGCCTCTTTTATATAAGCTTTCGGCGGAAACTAATATTCCTCTTGCTGCTACAAATGACAGCCATTACATTAATAAGAAAGACTCGGAAATACAGAACGTTCTTATTTGTATCCAGACCGGAAAAACTCTTAACGATCCGAATGCGCTGCACTTTGAGTCAGATGAATTCTACCTGAAGTCGGCAGATGAAATGGCAGCACTCTTTAAAGGACATGAAGAAGCAGTTTCCAATACAGTTTCAATTGCCGAAAGATGTAATGTAGAATTTGAATTCGGCAATATAAAGCTTCCGAAATTTACAATAGAGGGCGTTTCTGATAATAAGGAATATTTCCGACAGCTCTGCCGTAAAGGTATGTTTGAGAAATACGGTGAAAACCCAGATGAAAAGATTATTGAGCGAATGGAGTATGAGCTTGATATAATAACAAAAATGGGATATACCGATTATTATCTCATTGTCTGGGATTTTATAAGATATGCCCGTGAACATAATGTTCCTGTTGGACCTGGAAGAGGTTCGGGTGCAGGAAGTTTATGCGCTTACTGTATAGGCATAACCGGAATTGATCCGATAAAATTCAATTTGCTTTTTGAACGTTTTCTTAATCCCGAACGTGTAAGTATGCCCGATTTTGATATTGATTTCTGTATCGAGGGACGGCAGAGTGTTAAGGATTACGTTGTTCGGCGATACGGGAAGGACTATGTTTCTGAGATAATCGCTTTTGATACACTTAAAGCCCGTGCAGCTGTGCGTGATGTGGGCAGAGTTCTTGGACTTCCTTATCAGCTTTGCGACAGTACCGCAAAAGAGATAGATCCTCGTGCAACCCTTGATGAAGCCTTGAAGGAAAGCGAAGAGCTGGACTCTCTTTACCATACAAACAGAGATGTTCGCAGGCTTATTGATCTTGCGAAGCAGCTTGAAGGAATGCCGCGTCATGCTTCTACTCATGCAGCAGGTGTTGTTATATCGGCAGTTCCTCTTAGTGATCTTGTACCGCTTCAGCGCAATGATGATACGGTTGTTACACAGTACACTATGGGCGTTCTTGAATCTTTGGGATTGCTGAAAATGGATTTTCTCGGACTCAGAAATCTTACAATAATCCGTGATACGGTAAATGAGATACATCGTTATGAACCGGATTTCGATATAAATGCGATCCCAACAGACGATCAGGACGTGTACAAAATGATGTCAGCCGGGGATACGCAGGGTGTTTTTCAGTTTGAAAGCGAAGGCATGACTGCTCGTGTCATGGAGCTTGTTCCTGAGCGTCTTGAAGACCTTATTGTTGTTATATCATTGTACCGCCCAGGACCAATGAAGTCAATTCCTGTATATATCGAGAATAAGAAGCACCCTGACAAAGTTACCTATAAGCACCCTTTGCTAAAGGATATTCTTGAGGATACCTATGGCTGTATGGTATATCAGGAACAGGTAATGGAAATATGTCGAAAGCTTGCAGGTTACTCCTACGGTCATGCAGATATTGTACGAAGAGCAATGGCTAAGAAGAAGCATGATGTAATGCTGAAGGAACGGGAAAGCTTTATGAAAGGTGCAGCAGAAAACGGCGTTTCTGAGGATATTGCTAATTCAGTTTTTGATGAAATGGTAAGCTTTGCCTCATATGCTTTCAATAAATCTCATGCGGCTGCATATGCTTATCTTGCCTATCAGACAGCATATCTGAAATATCATTATCGCGGTATATATATGTCGGCACTTATGTCAAGCGTAATGGGCATGAGTGCTAAACTTGCAGAATATCTGAATTCATGCAGGGATTACGGCATAAATGTTTTAAAGCCTGATGTCAATAAGAGTAATAAGACTTTTACCTTCGCAAACGGAAGTATATATTTCGGACTTCTTGCGATAAAAAATGTGGGAAGCGGACTTGCTGACAAGATAATCAGCGAACGGAGCGAAAATGGTCAATTTTATGGCTTGCAGGATTTTTGCGAGCGTGTAGGCGGAAGAGAGCTTAATAAAAAAGCTATGGAAAATCTCATCAAGGCAGGGGCCTTTGACGGACTCGGACTGAATCGCAGGCAGATGCTGGAAAGCTATGAATCTTTGCTTGATATGACAGGCTCAGGAACAAGGGGAGTAATTGAAGGACAGCTTAATTTTCTTGATGGTGAAGATACGACAGAAATGAATATACGAATTCCGTACAAGCAGGAATATGACGAAAAGACTTTACTTGCACTTGAAAAAGATGCGACAGGAATGTATCTAAGCGGACACCCGCTTGCACCGTATAATTGGATTATTGAAATACTTCATGCAAGGAAGATATCAGATATTATAACTCAATCCAATATTACAGAAGGTATGAGCGTAAAAATAGTATGCTCAGTTGAAAGTGCTAAGCTTCATGTAACTAAAAATGGCGATAAGATGAGCTTTGTGACTTTTTCTGATGAGACAGGTGAGATAGAAGGTGTTGTTTTCCCTGATCTGTTTATGATAAACGGCTCAAAGCTTGTCAATGACGCTGTAGTGCTTATAAACGGAAGGCTTTCTGTAAAAGATGACCGTGTTACAGTAATATGCGGTGCAATTATTGCTGAAACGGAGTTTGAACGTTATTTATCGAATATGAAGCTTTGTATAAAGGCTGATTCTGCCGAAACTGCAATAAGTCCCGAGCTTATAGAGCTTTGCAGCAGGTATAAGGGTGAGACTATGATATGCTGTTATCTCTCCGACATCAAAAAGACAGTTATGCCTCGTTCAAAGCTTGGCATTAAAGTCTCAAAAGAGTCGTTTGAAAGCTTGAAAAGCACATTCGGCAGCAATAAAATAGGGCTTATACAGTGAAAAAGGCTTGAAATTATCATCAAATAATGTTACAATAAAAATATATTTATTCGGGAGTGTTTAATTTGGATCAGAAAAAAATTGACAGGATCAATGAACTTGCAAGAAAATCAAAAAACGAGGGGCTTTCAGAAGCTGAAAAATCGGAACAGACTGAACTTCGTAACGAGTACAGACGTGCTGTTACAGGAAATCTTGCTGCTCAGCTTGAAAACACTTATATACTCACACCTGACGGTAAAAAGCGTAAGGTGGGCAGAAACAGGTGATATTATGGAGCGTAAGGAACTATTTGCAGAGGCAGTAAAGGCAGCAGAAATGTCATATTCAAAGTATTCGGGCTTTTCGGTAGGTGCAGCTTTGCTTACAGTTGATGGCTTGGTATTTAAAGGCTGCAATATTGAGAATGCATCATTTTCACTTACTAACTGCGCCGAAAGAACAGCTGTTTTCAAGGCAGTATCAGAAGGATATATGAATTTTTCAGCTATCGCAATAGCAGGCAGCAGCGGCGGTGATTTTTCAAAGCCATGTTATCCCTGTGGAGCTTGTTTGCAGGTGCTCAGCGAGTTTTGCGGAGATGATCTTATTATAATTCTTTCTGACGGTGAATATAAGCTCTCTGATTTTTTACCGAAGAGATTTTGTGAGGAGAGCATGAAATGAGGGCTATTTCCGAAGTCTGCGACTGCAAGGAAAAATATATGGAGCTGCTTCTTCTTGGTGATGAACAGGAAGAAATGATTTATAAATACCTTGAAAGAGGCAGGCTTTTTGTTGTGAAAGATGATGGCTATGCCTGTGCAGTATTCGTTATCACCGATGAGGGCGATTTTGTTCTTGAACTGAAGAATATAGCTGTTTCCGAACAATATCAGCGAAAAGGCATAGGACAAGCGATTATCGCATACATCGAAAACAAGTTTTCAGGAGCTTTCAAAAAGATTACGGTCGGTACAGGCGACAGTCCGTTGACAGTACCGTTTTATGAAAGCTGTGGCTTTAAAAGCTGCGGCGTTATCAAAAATTTTTTCATTGATAATTATGATCACCCGATAATCGAAGCAGGTGTTCAGTTTTGTGATATGATATGTTTTGAAAAGGAGCTTTCCGTGAATTATGGAACAGATAGATAAGGTTTTGCCGAAATATGGTGAAAATATTATAGTAGGAGTAATGTTCAAAAAGCATTTTGAATGGTATGTTGCTCCGAAAAATCTCTGGAAAATGGACTATAAAAAGCTATACTCCATATGGGAAGCTGCTTATAAAAAAAGCGGCAGAACACAAAGCAGGCTGGAAGCTGATATCGGCACGTATGAGCAGTTCTGTGAGAAACGTTGGGGGATAGAAGTGCTTGACGGCTTTTCGGCAAGTCACTTCCTTGCGCACCTTTTTAAATGCAGGTACTCTGCCGATGAACTCAGACTGCTGAGGACGCTGGCTCATGATGATAAGAAAATAGATTACGATGCGTCTATGTTTATAGATTTTGACAGCAATATCATGTATTCTCAGTTCCCAAAGCCTGAAAATTTCGAAAATTTTGTTCCTATAGGCTGGCGCGGTGAGTACAGAAGCTTTATGTCACTAATACCTGATGATAAGCGCTATTGAGATCGGAGGCAATATGCTTAAAGAAAAAATCGAAAAACACCTTCTTGAGGTTCAGAAGCCTTCGAGATACATCGGAGGCGAAGTCGGAAGTATTATAAAGGATAAATCCAGGATAGATGTAAGATTTGCCTTTTGTTTTCCTGATACATATGATATAGGAATGTCGCATCTGGGTATGAAGATACTCTATTCTCTGACAAATGAGCGTGAAAACTACTGGTGTGAACGCTGTTTTGCTCCGGGTGAAGATTTTGAAGCTGTAATGCGTGAAAATGATATTCCGTTATATGCGCTCGAAAGTCTTGATCCTATAAAAGATTTTGACTTTATTGGATTTACCATGCAATATGAGCTTTCATATACGAATGTGCTCAATATGCTTGATCTTGCAGGTATACCGATTTATGCAAAAGACAGGACCGACGAGCTTACGCAGATAGTCATTGCTGGCGGTCCATGTGTTTGCAATCCCGAGCCATTGGCAGATTTTTTTGATATTTTCATTCTCGGTGAGGGTGAAGAAGTAAATCTTGAGGTCATAGATCTCTATGCCGATATGAAAAAGCAGGGAGCATCACGACTTGATTTTCTCAGAAAAGCTGCTCAGATAGAGGGCGTTTATGTTCCGCAGTTTTACACTTTTTCATATAAGCCTGACGGTACTATAGAAAAGATGACTGTAGCGGAAGGGGCTCCGGAAATAATAAGAAAACGAATAATAAGGGATATGGACAGCTCTTATTATCCTAAGAATTTTGTAGTACCATTTACAGAGATAGTACAGGATCGTGCTTCTGTAGAGGTGCTAAGAGGCTGTATACGAGGCTGTCGTTTTTGTCAGGCAGGCTTCATATATCGCCCTTTCAGGGAAAAGCACGCAGATACAGTCGTAAATGAAACGAAATGTCTGTGTGAAAATACAGGCTATGATGAGGTATCACTGGCTTCATTAAGTACCAGCGATCATTCTGAGATCGACCCAATGCTTACAAAGCTTCTTGATTATACAGTAAGTGAGAGAATAAATCTTTCACTTCCGTCGCTCAGAGTGGATAATTTTTCTGAGTCTCTGCTTGAAAAAATCAAGAAAGTGCGTAAAAGTGGTCTTACATTTGCGGCTGAGGGAGGAACCCAGCGTCTGCGTGATGTTATTAACAAAAATGTCAGCGAAGAAGAGATAATGAATACCTGTCGAATTGCTTTCGAGGGCGGATATTCAGCTGTAAAATTATATTTTATGATGGGACTGCCAACTGAAACAGACGAGGATATAGTCGGTATAGCAGAGCTTGCGAACCGTATAATAGACCTTTTTTACAGCATAGAAAATCGCCCGAAGGGAAGAGGCGTGCAGATATCCATAAGCTGTGCTACCTTTGTACCCAAGCCTTTTACTCCGTTTCAGTTTGAGCCTCAGGATACTCGTGAGATGATCGAGCATAAGCAGAAACTGCTTCTTGATTCTGTAAAAACAAAAAAGATCAAGGTAAGCTATCACGATCCGAATGTAAGCCAGCTTGAAGTTGTACTTGCCAAAGGTGACAGGAGACTTTGTGATGTTATTTATACTGCCTGGAAGAAGGGCTGTAAATTTGACAGCTGGGAGGAACATTATCGTTACGACAAATGGCTTGAAGCATTTAAGGACTGCGGTATAGATACTGCGTTTTACGCTAACAGGCGATTTGAGTATGATGAGATACTTCCGTGGGATCACCTTGATTATCTGGTTACAAAGGAGTTCCTTATCCGAGAGAATAAAACTGCTCATCAGTCTAAAACTACACCAAACTGCCGATTAAGATGTTCTGGCTGCGGCGTAAATAAAAAAGTAGGGAGGGAATGTTTTTGATCCGTGTAAGAGCTACATTTGAGAAGTGTGGGCGTGCAAAATACATTTCCCACCTTGACCTTAACCGTTGTATGCTAAGGACATTCAGACGTTCGCGTCTGCCTATATGGTACACTGAGGGCTTCAATCCGCACCCGTACTACAGCTTTGCACTTGCACTTTCTCTTGGTTTTGAAAGTAGCTGTGAGATACTTGATTTCAATCTGAACGAGGATATTTCTTTTGACGAAATAAGAGACAAGCTCAATGCTGTAATGCCTGAGGGAATGAGAATAATAAAAGTTGCAGAGCAAAAACAGAAAATAACCGCTATTGCAAAGGCTGAGTACAGCTTTTCTTTGATATCAGGTGATACAGAAAGGCTTTTCGATGCTGTACAGGAACTCATTGCGAGTCCTGAGATAAATATTGAGAAAAAAACTAAAAAGGGTATAAAAACTGTTGATATAAAGCCTGATCTCGAAATTTTGTTCTGTGAAAAGGCGGATAATTCAGTAAAAATATCAATGTATCTGCCGGCAGGTACTCAGACAAATTATAATCCAACTCTTTTTATTGAAGCATTGAAGAAAACGACCGAAATACCGTTTGAAGCAAAAAACATACGCAGAACAGCTATTTTATGTGCTGATAACACAGTATTTGAATAACAAAAGGAATAAGAAATGGATATACAGAAAAATGATATTGATGGCGGCAAATCCTTCGACTGGGGAAGAACTTCTTCAGATTACGCTAAATTTCGCGACATTTACCCGCCTGTTTTCTTTGGCAAGGTAGCTGAAAGAGGACTTTGTGTAAAAGGTCAGCGTGTTCTTGATATCGGTACAGGTACAGGTGTTGTACCACGTAATATGTACAAATACGGAGCTTCATGGACAGGTGCTGATATATCTGAAAATCAGATAGAACAAGCAAAAATACTCGCTCAAAACAGCGGCATGAATATTGATTTTGTAGTTTCAGCTACAGAGGAGCTTGATTTCCCTGATGAAACTTTCGATGTAATAACCGCGTGTCAGTGCTTTTTCTACTTTGATTACGATACCGTTATCCCAAAGCTTGCCAAACTTTTGAAAAAGGGCGGTAGGTTGGTGATATTATTCATGGCATGGCTACCTGACGAGGATAAAATAGCATGGGACAGCGAAAGTCTCGTCCTCAAGTACAATCCTAAGTGGACAGGCGGAAGATATGTTCGTAAGCCTGTATTTATTCCAGAGAATGCAAATGACTTTTTTACTATCGAGTACGCCGAGGATTATGATTTAATGGTACCTTTTACCCGTGAAAGCTGGAACGGACGCATGAAAGCTTGTCGCGGTATTGGAGCTTCTCTCCGCGCAGAAGAAATATCAGCCTGGGAGCGTGAGCACATGGAAATGCTTGCAAAAACTCCTTCTAACGAATTTGATATACTTCATCACGCGGCAATGGCAATACTCAAAAAGAAGTAAATAAATTAATTTTGTTTTTTTCTAAAAAACACTTGCTTTTTTTATCAAAGTATGGTATTATATAAAAGCATTTGAAATCCGTTCGGGTATTTTTATACTTGAATGAGGGTTAATGCCGAAAGACATTAAATCGGATAGTCCGCTGCCTGATGCTCATTTATGAGCCGATGTACTTAATTAAGTACACATATTTATATTATTTCTGCACAAACCGAATGCTGAACGGTTGCTGCGGAACAGGTAAGAATGTTCGGAAATTTTAGGAGGAAAATAAAATGGATGCACTCAAGTTAATCAGCGAATCAAGCATGAAGGAAAATGTTCCGCAGTTCAACGTAGGTGATACCGTAAAGGTTCACGTTCAGATCAAGGAAGGCGATAAGAGCCGTATCCAGATCTTCGAGGGTACTGTAATTGCAAAGAAGCACGGCGGAATCAGCGAGACTTTCACTGTTAGACGTGTAGCACACGGCTGTGGTATCGAAAGAGTATTCCCGCTTCACTCTCCTGTTGTTGACAAGGTAGAGGTTGTAAGATACGGTAAAGTTCGCAGAGCTAAGCTTTATTACCTCAGAGACAGAGTTGGTAAGGCTGCTAAGGTTAAGGAACAGATCCGCTAACAGGTTGCAGACTGAGTTCAGCCGACTCGCTTCGGCTGACTCATCTTCTTTCCTTGAGGGACTTAAAGTCCCTTTTTTGCTACATATTTACATTTTTATAGTCTGGAGGCAGCATTATGGCTGATGAAATAAAGAACAATTTACAAAACGAAGAAGCAGAAAATGAAATAGAAGAAAGTGCCGAGGAAGCTGTTGAGGCTGTCGAAGAAGCATCTGAGGATATCGAAGATATCACAGAAGATGCTGCTGATAATGACGATGATGAAGAAGATGATGATGAAGGAGAAGACGAGTCATCCGAATCAGCAAAAAAGGAAAGTAAGCTGGTCGATGATATCCTTGAAATAGTTGAATCTACCCTGCTTACTGTTTTTGTTATTGTTATGATTTTCACATACTTGCTTCATCCTGTAGTTGTTGACGGAAGCTCAATGAATGATACTTTATTTGATGGCAACAGAATATTTATGACAACAGTTTATACAGGTCCTCATTACGGCGATATACTCGTCATAGATAATAATAAATCTTATCTTCTTGATGAGAATAACAAGATCGTAGAGCGTGATATTTCCGCTTCACATCTTAAAGAATGTCTTATCAAGAGAGTCGTTGCAGAGCCTGGTCAGACACTTATGATAGACCCTGATAAAGAGCAGGTCATCGTAGATGGCAAGGTGCTTGACGAACCATATATAAAGGATACTGTTATTGATGCAGGCGATGCATTTAATTTCCCTATAACAATACCCGAGGGCTATTATTTTGTAATGGGAGATAACAGACGAGGTTCATCTGACAGCCGTGTTTCAGATATAGGTCTTATTAAAAAGGATCAGATCTATGGCAAGGCAGTTCTAAGATATTCGCCTATAAAGGATTTCAAGTTCCTGCTTTTCTAAATGAGTACTAATAAAACAGGCTCAGGATCTCTGAGTAAGGTAATGGATTTTCTTGAAACTCTCCTTATTACATTTTTTGTTACAGTAATGATATTTACATACTGTTTCAAAATATATGTTGTTAAGGGCGAGTCAATGCAGGAAACTCTTTTTAGCGGAGACAAGCTTATTGTTGAGACATTGCCGTTTACCAAACTTTCTCAGGGTGATATTATAGTTGCAAATATATCGGAAGCAAGACTTCTTGATGACAGCGGAGATCTGTATGATAAAGCTGTATCGCATAAAACTATCGTAAAACGAATAATCGCCTGTGAAGGACAAAGTGTTGATATCGACTTTTCCAGAGGTAAGGTGATTATTGACGGTGAAGAATTGACGGAGAGCTATACAAGCGGTCTTACTCATTCCGATGAAGGAGCTTTTACAGGAAAGTATCCCGTTACGGTTCCAAGTGGTTATCTTTTTGTAATGGGAGATAATAGACGAAATTCTCTTGACAGCCGTTCATATGACATAGGCTTTGTTTCTGTGGACGATGTTGTTGGAAAAGTTGTTTTTCGTATCGCACCTGCTGAAAAGGCAGGAAGGGTAAAATAAAAGTATATAGATGTTTACAGGAGGCATTTGTGGATAACAGTGATATGAAGCAGATCCAGTGGTTTCCTGGGCATATGGCTAAAACAAGACGTCTTATAGCTGCTAATCTTTCACTTGTTGATGCAGTTGTGGAGATAGTAGATGCGCGTGCTCCTTTGAGCAGCCGCAACCCCGAGATGGATCATATGACCAGAAACAAGCCGAGACTTGTACTGCTTAACAAAAGTGACCTTGCTGATGAACGAACCACTCAGCAGTGGATAAATTATTTCAGACAAAACGGAAGTGAAGCACTTGCAGTCGACTGTAAATCAGGCAAAGGACTGAAAGCTATACTTCCTGCAATAAAAAATACCGTCCTTAAAGAACTCATGGACAAAAGGGCTAAAAACGGTATGACAGGAGCTGCTGTCAGACTTATGATAGTGGGGATACCTAATGTTGGAAAGTCGTCCCTTATCAATAAGCTTGCAGGTTCTAAACGTGCCAAGGTCGAGGACAGACCGGGAGTTACACGTACAAAACAGTGGGTAAAGCTTGATAATAATACAGAGCTTCTTGATATGCCGGGTGTTTTGTGGCCTAAGTTTGAAGATCAGGACGTTGCGGTAAGGCTTGCTTTTACAGGAGCTATAAGCGATGACATTCTTGATATCGAAACTCTTGCAATGAAGCTTCTTTCGTATCTTGCTGAAAATTATCCGAACTCTTTAAAGGAAAGGTATAAGATAGAGCTTTCTGATGAAGATACAGGACTTGTACTTCTTGAAAAGGTCGGAAAAAAGCGCGGAATGATGATATCGGGCGGAGAGATCAATACCGAGCGTGCTGCAATAACTGTTATTGATGAGTTCAGAAGCGGCAAGCTTGGCAGGATAACTCTTGAAGCTCCGCAGAAAAAGGAGCTGTAATGGCAAGAATAATTTTACATAAGGAATTATTTGACTACGATACTGAGCTTCGAAAGGCGTACCCTGTTATCTGCGGTGTTGATGAAGCAGGACGAGGACCTCTTGCAGGTGATGTTTATGCTGCGGCTGTTATTTTAAACGACAGTGTACTTATAAACTACCTTAACGACAGCAAAAAGATATCCGAAAAACGCCGTGAACTTCTGTATGATGAAGTAATAGACAAGGCGGACGCTTACTGTGTTGCAACAGCAAGCGTTGAAGAAATAGATAAGATAAATATTTTACAGGCTGCTATGCTTGCAATGAAAAGAGCGATCAGCGGATTAGGCGTAAAGCCTGATCTCGCGCTCATTGACGGCAATCGTTTGCCTGAGCTTGAATGTGAGAGCAGATATGTAATTCACGGTGATGCTGTTTCAGCTTCGATAGCAGCGGCTTCTATACTTGCAAAGGTATCACGAGACCGCTATATGCGTGAACTTGATGAAAAGTATCCGCAGTACTGCTTCTCGCAGCATAAGGGCTATGGAACCAAGCTCCATTATGAGAAGCTTGAGGAATTCGGCATATCTGAAGTTCACAGAAAAACATTTCTTAAAAAGCTTTATGAAAAAAAGTGAAATAGGAAAGCTCGGTGAGGAAAGCGTTTGTGCTTATCTTAAAGACCGGGGATATAACATTGCCGCTCGGAATTACCGTATAAAAGGCGGCGAAATAGATATAATCGCAGAAAACGGCGATTATATAGCGTTTGTTGAAGTCAAATCACGCAAGCCGGACAGTATGGTAAATGGTTTTGAAGCTGTCAACAAGCGTAAACGCGGTCTGATTATCAAAACAGCCGCTGATTATTGCTGCAAGCACCCTAATTTCCTTCAGCCTCGATTTGATGTCGCACAAGTCATCATCATGGACGGGAAAGTGCTCAGCATTGATTATATAACAAATGCCTATGATACCACAGGCTACAATTTCATATTTTAAAGGGTGATAATATGTTCTATAACAGCACAAGAAACAGCGAAGTCAAGGTCAAGAGTGCAGAAGCTATTACTCAGGGAATTTCTGCCGAGGGCGGACTTTTCGTTCCCGAGAGCATACCACAGCTTACTCTTGATGAGATAAAAGCTATCGGTGATATGAAATACACTGACAGAGCTGCTTATGTATTTTCAAAGTATCTTACAGATTTTACTGATGCCGAGATACATTATTGTACTGATAACGCATATAGTACCAAAAATTTTGAGACAGAGAGTATTTCTGAGATCGCTCATTTATTTGATGGAACATATATGCTTGAGCTCTGGCACGGACCTACTTGTGCATTCAAGGATATGGCTCTTCAGATACTCCCATATTTTCTCACAACTTCAGCCAAGAAGATCAATCTTGATAAGAAGATAGTAATTCTTGTTGCAACATCAGGTGATACAGGTAAGGCTGCACTGGAAGGCTTTAAAGACGTTGAAGGCACATCTATCCTTGTATTCTACCCTGAGGACGGCGTAAGCCCTATGCAGAAGCGTCAGATGAAAACACAGGAAGGCTCCAACGTTGGAGTTTGTGCTATAAAGGGCAATTTTGATGACTGTCAGAATGGCGTTAAGGCTATCTTTACAAATGACGATGTCAAAAAAGCACTGGATGACAAGGGAATGATGTTCTCAAGTGCCAATTCTATTAACTGGGGCAGACTTGTACCTCAGATCGTTTACTACATTTCTTCTTATGCAGAGCTGGTAAAGGACGGAGAGATCCAGCTTGGTGAAAAGATAAATATTGTTGTTCCTACAGGAAACTTCGGTAATATTCTTGCAGCATACTACGCAAAGCATATGGGTATCCCTGTAAATAAGCTTATCTGTGCTTCAAATATCAATAATGTTCTTACAGACTTTATAAATACAGGTATATATGACAGAAACAGACAGTTCTATGCAACAGTTTCTCCTTCAATGGATATACTTATATCCAGCAACCTCGAAAGACTTCTTTACCTTATGACAGACAAGAATGATGCCGTTATCCGTGAATGGTTCGGTAAGCTTGCTACAGAGGGCAGATATGAGGTAAGCGATGCAGTAAAGGCTAAGCTGAAGGAAGAATTTTCAGCAGGCTTCTGCGATGACGGTCAGACAAAGGCAACTATCAGTTCTATTTATAAGAAGTATTCATACACCTGCGATACACATACAGCAGTAGCTGTAAAGGTATACAAGGACTATAAGGAAACAACAGGCGATAAGACAAAGACTGTAATTGCTTCGACTGCAAGTCCGTATAAGTTCAGTGCAGCTGTTCTTGAAGCTCTTGAAGGCAAAAAATCTGATATTGATGAGTATGATAAGGTAGAAAAGATAGCTGAGCTTTCAAATATTCCTGTTCCGGCAGCTCTTGCTGATCTTAAAAACAAGCCTGAGCGTTTCAACGATACTATAGATAAGGCAGAACAGAAGGACTATGTGCTCAGCAAACTGAGCAATTGATAATGAGTCTGTTCGTACTCGCTGATCTTCACCTGTGTAAAGGTGCTCCCGAAAAGACAATGAGTATCTTTCCCGGGTGGCAGAATTATCAGGAGAAGATCGAAAAGAACTGGCTCGATCTTGTCAGAGAAGAAGATACGATAGTGCTTCCGGGCGATATTTCGTGGGGAATGTCTCTTTCAGAGGCGGCACCCGATTTCCGATTTATAGAATCGCTTCCGGGCAAGAAGATAATCATAAAAGGAAATCACGATTACTGGTGGACTACGATGAAAAAAATGGAAGATTTTCTTTCATCTGAAGGCTGCGGAACGATAAATATACTGCATAATAATCATTATAAATATGATAAATACGGTATATGCGGTACTCGCGGCTGGGTCAATATGCCTGGTGAAACACAGGACGAGAAGGTATTGAAAAGGGAAGTGCAGAGACTTGAAACGTCTATAAAATCTGCCCTTTCCGAAAATCTCGAACCGATAGTTTTTCTTCATTATCCGCCCATATTTGCAACCAACTTCAACTATGATATTCTTGAAGTGCTGTATAGGTATAAGATAAAGGAGTGCTATTACGGTCATATACATGGACATTCTGCACATGATCTCTGCGTAAAAAATACCTATGATGATATTAATTTTCATCTTATAGCAGGTGATTATTTACAGTTTGTGCCTGAAAAAATCTTGTAAATTGTGCATTATGCAGAAGTGTGGAAAATCAGTAGAAAAATTTTCCGAAATGTGGTATAATATACCAAGTATGTTATATAAATATTGGAGGACGTATTAAAATGAGTTTAAAATCATCAAACAAAACAGATGTGAATACTACAGAGTTAGTAATTTCTATTGATGCAGAGGCTTTTGAAGCTGCTGTTGAAAAGGAATACCAGAGACAGAAGAAGAATATCCAGATCAAGGGTTTCAGAAAGGGTAAGGTTTCAAGAAAGCTTGCAGAGAGAGAGTTCGGTGAGGGTGCTTTCTATGAGGGCGCTATCAATTCTCTTCTCGGACCTGAGATAGATGCTGCTGTAAACGAAACAGGACTTGTACTTGTTGACAGACCAAACGTTGAGGTTACATCTATTGATAAGGCTACAGGCGTTGAGATCAAGGCTGTTTGTGTTACAAAGCCTGAGATCGAGATCACAGATTATAAAGGCATAAAGGCTCCTAAGGAAGTTAAGGAGATCACTGATGAGGATATCGAGAAGCAGATCGACATCATCAGAAAGAAGAATGCTCGTATAGTTTCTGTTGATGACAGAGCAGCACAGCTCGATGATGAAGTAATCATTGATTTTGAAGGCTTCTTCGGTGATGAAGCATTTGAAGGCGGCAAGGGCGAGGATCATCCTCTTCGTCTTGGCAGCGGTCAGTTTATCCCAGGTTTTGAGGATCAGATCGTTGGTCACAATATCGGCGATGAATTTGATGTAAACGTTACTTTCCCTGAGGATTATCAGATGTCTGATTATGCAGGCAAGGAAGCAACATTCAAGTGCAAGCTCAAGGCTATCAGCTATGAAGAGCTCCCTGAGATCAACGATGAGCTCGTAAAAGACGCTACAGAGTTTGAAACAGTTGCTGAGTACAAGGAAGACATCAAGTCTAAGCTTGAAGAAGCAGCAGTTTCACAGGCAGATTCAGCTTTCGAGAATGCTATTATGAACGCTATCATCGAGAAGGTTGATTCTCCTATCCCGAATTGTATGTATGAGCAGAGAATAGATGCTCTTATGAGAAACTTTGAGCAGCAGCTCCGTTCACAGGGAATGGATCTCAAGCTTTACTTCCAGTACACAGGCATGGATATGGATTCATTCAGAGAGACATACAGAGAAAGAGCTGTCAGCGAGGTTAAGCTCAGACTTGCTCTTGAGAAGATCGCTGAGATTGAAAAGATCGAAGTAACTGAGGAAGAGATCAACAATGGCCTCGGTGAGATCGCTGCAGCAAACAACATTGATGTTGAGACTGTAAAGAGATTTATCCCTGTTGATGAATATGTTGCAGATCTCAGAGTACAGAAGGCTGTTGAGTTTGTAAAGGAAAATGCTGTTGTAGATAACACTTCTGCTGATGAAAAGGCTGAATAATACTCTTTTCGACATATAATTATAGTAAATGATGTTGTCCCGCAGCTTTATTGTGGGACAACTGTTTTTAAAGAAAGGGCGATGAACTATGAGCGTATTAGTACCTTACGTTGTTGAACAGACAAGCAGAGGAGAGAGATCATATGATATATATTCTCGTCTGCTCAATGACAGAATTATTATGCTTTCAGATCAGGTAAGTGATGCAACTGCAAGTGTAGTTGTTGCACAGCTTCTTTATCTTGAAAGTCAGGATTCTGAAAAGGATATTTCATTATATATAAATAGTCCTGGCGGTTCTGTTACTGCCGGAATGGCTATATATGATACAATGAATTATATAAAATGTGATGTTTCAACAATATGTATCGGTATGGCTGCTTCAATGGGTGCATTCCTGCTTTCTTCAGGAGCAAAGGGCAAGAGAATAGCTCTTCCGAATAGTGAGATAATGATTCATCAGCCTCTTATTGGCGGCGGCCTTGGCGGTCAGCAGACTGATATTATGATACACGCAAAAAATCTCGAGCGCACAAGAGAGCGACTTGAGAGTATTATGGCTGAAAATTCAGGAAAGAGCGTGGAGGAAATGCACGCTGCTTGCGAAAGAGATAATTATATGACTGCTCAGGAAGCACTTGAGTTTGGTCTTATAGATAAAGTTATCACAAAAAGGTAGGGGAATTAAATGGCTGAAACGTTTAAATCGTGCAGCTTCTGCGGAAAGGGCGAAAACAGAGTACGCAGTATGTTTTCTGCAGGTTCATCTAATATTTGCGACGAATGTGTAACTTACTGCTATGAAATGCTCTATGGTTCGGGAGTAGCCAAGGCACACAGAAAGGCTGCAAAATCCGATAACGAAGGCGATGTTTCTTCAATGAAGCTTATGAAGCCTGTAGAGATCAAGGCTTTCCTTGATGAGTATGTTATCGGTCAGGACGATGCGAAGAAATCGCTGTCTGTAGCTGTGTACAATCATTATAAGAGAATAATGAGTCAGGAAAACGAGAAGGATTTCGCTGACAGCGACGGGGTAGAGCTTCAGAAGAGCAATGTGCTTCTTCTCGGACCTACCGGTGTCGGAAAGACCTTTCTTGCACAGACCCTTGCTAAGCTTCTGAATGTTCCGTTTGCAATTGCCGATGCTACTACAATTACAGAAGCTGGTTATGTCGGTGATGACGTTGAAAATGTACTTCTCAGACTTATTCAGGCAGCTGATTTTGATATAAAGGCTGCTGAAAGAGGTATTATCTATATTGATGAGATAGATAAGATCGCAAGAAAGTCTGAAAATACATCTTTGACTCGTGATGTAAGCGGTGAAGGCGTTCAGCAGGCTCTCCTCAAGATAATTGAGGGTACTGTTTCAAATGTTCCTCCTCAGGGCGGAAGAAAGCATCCTAATCAGGAAGTTATTCAGATAAACACAAAGAATATACTGTTTATCTGCGGAGGTGCTTTCGACGGACTCGAAAAGCAGATACAAAAGCGTATCGGCAAAGCTCCGATAGGTTTTGGCGGTGAAATAAAGACTCATAAGGAAGAGGATAACATCTTCAAAAAGGTTGTACCGAAGGATCTTGTAAAATTTGGTATGGTTCCTGAGTTTGTAGGTCGCCTTCCTGTTATATCTGTTCTTGAAGAGCTTGATGAGGCATCACTTGTAAGAATTCTTACCGAGCCTAAAAATGCTCTTATAAAGCAGTATAAAAAGCTTTTCGATTATGATGATATAGAGCTTGAGGTTGAGGACGATGCCCTTATTGAAATAGCCAAAAAAGCTATTGCTCAGAAAACAGGTGCTCGTGGACTTCGCTCGATCATTGAATCTATTCTTATGAATACTATGTTTACTGTTCCGTCTGACGGAAGTATAGCAAAGGTAACAGTTACAGCTGACAGTGTAATAAACGGAACACAGCCGCTGCTTATAAACAGAAGAAATAAGCTTCTGAAAGCTGAATAAAAGTTAAAGGGACTGCAATTGCAGTCCCTTTTTGCGTCTTTTTTCAGCAGCCACAGCCGCAGCCGTTGTTATTGCCGCAATCACAGCCGTTATTGCCACAGCCTGAAAAGAGAATAATAACGAGAAGAACTAAAAGAATGATGCACCAGCAGTTATTTCCTCCGAAGCATGAATTACACATATTGAATTTCTCCTTAAATTAATGTATTTAAAGCGATTTTTTGTCGCTTCATAGTACATAATATGTCATACGAAAAAAAGTGTTACAGATTTTTCAAGTTCATATATTTCGACACTTATCGCGTAAAAAAAGTGGCATAATATATTCATGATAATAAGGAGGCAAGAAAATGATCAATAATGAAAAGTTTACAAAGAAAGCTCTTTTGATAATTGAGGGAGCTATAGAATACGCTTCTGAGCTTGGACATACTTACGTTGGAAGTGAACATATTCTTCTTTCCATAGCAGGCGAGGGGAATTCTGATGCTGCTGATATTCTAATTGATAGTGAGATCACATATGACGAACTGCGCAAAGAAATAATTAATATGGTAGGTCAGGGAACCCCGTCCGTTCTTAATCAGCGTTTTTTTACAACTGCGACGAAACGTATACTTGAAAAAGCTGTTTTATCAGCATCAGCTGCAAAAGACAAGAAATCCACTCCCGAGCATATCCTTGCAGCAATGATCGAAGAAAAATCATGCAGCGGATGTACGATAATAAGAAGGCTCAACGCAGATATAAATACTATCTATACAAGACTTTGCGATATTCTGGATAACGAAGCAAGCAGAAAGCTTTATGATGCAATGATGCCTAAGCAGTCACAGATTCCAAATCTATACAGATACGGAAAAAATCTTACCGAATTAAGCAGTATAAGAAAAAACGATCCGCTTGTAGGGCGAGAAAAAGAAATAGAAAGGATTTTACAAATTCTTTCGCGCAGAAATAAAAACAATCCCTGCCTTATAGGTGAAGCAGGTGTAGGCAAAACAGCTATAGTTGAAGGAGTAGCAGAACTATTTACAAAAAATCTCGTACCTGATACACTTAAAAACAAATATATTTTTTCGCTTGATATAGCGTCTCTTCTATCAGGAGCCAAATATCGTGGAGATTTTGAAGAACGTATAAGATCTTGTATAGATGAAGCAGTAAAAGCAGGAAACATAATACTTTTTATTGATGAGATCCATATGATAGTTGGTGCAGGTGCAGCAGAGGGAGCAATAGATGCTGCAAATATTATGAAACCGCAACTTGCACGAGGTGAATTGCAGATAATTGGTGCAACAACTTTTGACGAGTATCGTAAAACAATAGAAAAGGATTCTGCACTTGAAAGAAGATTTCAGCCTGTGAAAATATGTGAGCCGGATGCTGAAAGCTGTATAGAAATGATAAAAGGCTTACGGTATAATTATGAGAGATATCATAATATGCGAATAAGTGATGATATAATTAAAAAAGCTGTCGAGCTTTCAAAAAGATATGTTACAGATCGCTTCCTTCCTGATAAAGCTATTGATATCTTAGACGAAGCTTGTGCTTGCGCTAAAATAAGGAACTGTGAAAAGCCAATCAAAAATAAAGCTAAACTTCCTGATATTAGGTCAGATAGAAAAAAGGATGTTGAGAATGAGGTTACTGAAAACGATCTAAACAATGTTATATCGCTAAAAACAGGGATTCCGATAAACAAGCTGACACCTTTTGAGTCAAAAAAGCTATATGATTTAGAAAAGAAATTATCAGAACATATCATAGGGCATGATAATGCTGTAAGGAAAATAATAGAGGTCCTATATCGCGCAAGATCGGGATTACGTGACTCAAATCGTCCCATTGCTTCATTTTTATTCGCTGGTCCTACAGGAGTAGGAAAAACTGAGCTTGCAAAAGCACTTGCAGATTATTTTTTTGATAGTGAAAATAGTCTTATACGCATTGATATGTCAGAATATATGGAAAAACATTCAATCTCAAAGCTTATCGGAGCACCTCCCGGATACGCTGGTTATGACAGCTGTGAAAACAATCTCTGTGAAAAAGTAAAGAGGTGTCCGTATTCTCTGGTGCTATTTGATGAAATCGAAAAAGCTGATACAGAGGTGCTGAATATACTTTTGCAGATACTTGAAGACGGTTTTGTTACAGATTCGGTTATGCGCAGAGTTGATTTTCGCAATACAATAATAATAATGACGTCAAATGCAGGTGCTGAGGAGCTCACTTCAAAAATAACTCTTGGTTTTTCGGGAATAGATGATATAAACGGCAGGATAGCAGAAAGAATAAGCAAATTTTTTTCATCGGAGCTTATCAATCGCATAGATGAAATAATTTTCTTTGAGACTTTTAAAAAGGAACATCTTTTAAAAATAAGCAGATTGCAGCTTAATGCCATAGCTGAACGCGCAAAATGTCTCGGGATCAATATTGAATTTACAGAAAGAGTTGCAGAAATCGTTGCTTCAGCAGAAGGTACTTCACGCTATGGGGCAAGACCTATCCGACGAAGAGCTGTGGAGCTTGTAGAAAATGGCCTTGCGAGAAAGATTGTCAATTCAGAGATAAATAGTGGTGACAGCATTAAAATAGATATAGAAAACGAAAGTATCAGCATGACAAAAACTGTTACGATATAAGAAAAAGGCAATACATGATTAATGTATTGCCTTTAATGTTATCGAGGTATATCTTTTACCGCAAGGTAAGGAGTTTCATTGTTTTTATCGGAATATGAGCCGAATATGTTTATATAGTAGTCATCAAGCATATCTGCTCTTGCAAGGAGAGATATTTTAACGTGAGTCTGTTCGCCCTGAGGTATGTTTATATGGTTTTTGGCAGAATGATTATCAGTCTCGAATGATACAAATCCGTTGCCGGATGATATATGAGTCGGAATTATTCCGGCAAGTCCGTTTTTGTATACATCATCATAAAGATCAAGAACACCTTCGCAGTCGTGGTATACTTCAGGAGCAACAAGGAAATCTGTTGATGTATGATTTTCAATATCATCAAAGATATCATGGTCACTTGTATTTGTATAGGTAAGCTCAAGTACAATAAGCTTCATTTCTGCATTTTCTTTTTCAACAAGCTCGTCAATGGTATCCTTGCCATCGCCATATTTCATCCAGCAGTATGTCTGATAGATCTTGCCTTCTTCATCAATAAAAGGACTGTAATCCTTATATATTCCACAGCAATCAGTAGTTATGCCTTCAAAATCATCTTGTATCCATGCATTGTCTATTGTAATGTCAACATTATGTCCATTAACTGTATGTGATATAGTTTGACCAACATTTGTGAATGATACTTCATCAATAGGTTTGCAGTTCTTTAACATTTCGCTGTGATATGCTTCTGCTGAAATTTTTGAATTATCAGATGATTTTTCACTATTGACCCAAGGATAAGCTTTCTCATCGTTTGAAGGTATAAGTGTCATACCTTTGATAAAGCTTTTGAAATCTGCTGTAGATATATCATTTGTTGCATAAAGCTGAACAAAAAAATTGAAACCTTTAAATTTTACCCAGGCAATTTTATTGAAGTTATTTACATCTTCTATCTCTTCGAAAATGTCAGATGTATTGAAAATATAAGCTGTTTTACTTTCATCAGAAACATCTGAATATGAAACTATTCCGCTTAATGTTTCTTTAAAAGCTGTATCGTCTTTTATTCTGTAATATGCAGCTTCAAATGTACCACCTGAAGGTGTTACATATGCATTTTTTTCATTTTCAAGCGCATACACGCCTTCCGGAAGCCATGTATACTGAACATCATATGTCTGTGTGTCGGCTATTTCGTCATATGACGGAGTATATTTTAAAATATATTGATATTTTCCGTTTTGAGTAATTTGGAAGTTTGGCGAATGTTCTTCAATAACTTCTGCGATCGTTGCTTGTTCTGTAACAGCTTCAGTAGTAACTTCTTCGGTGACTAATGACGTAGTTAACGCCTGAGTCATTTTTTCAATTTCTGAAGCAGGTTCAATTTCTGTATTTTGATTTGTATAAGCAAAAACTACAGCAGGCACTGCAATTATAACTGCCGCTGCTGCCGCGATCATACTTATATAACGTCTATGAAAGTAATTTGTTTCCCTTTGAGGAGTATGTCCTTTCTGAATTTCTGATTTTCTCAGTTCATATAATACGGAGAAATCGTGTTTTTTACCTGATGAAAAAGCATTGTTGACTATTCTTTTCCACTGCTTTTTTGAAGGTAGTTTTTTATTTCTCATCAGTAATTCCTCCTTTCATTCTCAGACGTTTTTTAGTACGTTCAAAACGCTTTCTGACATTGCTTTCGGTGAGAGATAACTTTTGGGCGACATCTCTCCATGACATTTCCTTAATACAGCGCATGATGACAATGCTCCTGTCGGGCTCTTCAAGAGTATTGAGTATATTATCAACATGATTTTTGTTTTCTGTATTGGCGCAAACGTCTGCTATCTGTATAGATTCGTCTATAGGTACTTCTTCTGTATGGCGTCGTTTGTTTTTGCGGTAAATATTAATAGATGTACTCTTAATTACCTTGACTATGTATGAACGAGTTTTTGTACTTCTGCAATCTTCAAACTTATGCAGCTTTCCGAGTATACGGATAAATGCATCTGAAACAGCGTCCTCAGCAAGTCCTTCATCATGTAATACTGCATATGCTATACGGTACATTGGTTGTTCATAAAGGTTATAAAGAGTGGTAAGTTTTTCGGAATTTTCCTTAGTCATCTTATCACCTCGATCGAAACGTTTCAATATATATAACAGTTAAAAAAACAGTTTTGTGACATTTTGAATTAAAAAAACTCCCTGAAAGGAGCTTTCAGATACCTGTAAGATCAAATTCAGGGACATATTTTTCAGAAGAAGAGCTTTTTTGCTGCGTAAATCCGTTTATTCCAAGCTGTGCTGCATGATCAACTACAGTGTTGTATTCCATTTTAGTTACACGGCGTTTAAGTTCTTTGTATTCATCGGAAATAAAGTCGAAAGGTGTGTACTGATTCATTATACTTACAAGCACTTCATCTTTAGATGTAGATCCGGCTATCCAGTCCATTATTTTCATCGAGTCATGCCTGTGAGAGGGGAGGACCATATGTCTGATGATAGTTCCTTTTATAAGTCCGCCCTCATCGTTATAGCAAAGCTTACCGATCTGCCTGATCATTGCAAGGACAGCTTTTGATGTAATATCAAAATAGTCACTTGCGTTTGAATATTTTTGAGATATATCAGATGAAAAGTATTTTATATCAGGAAGATATATATCTACATATCCGTCCAGCATATCTATTGTTTCAGTAAGTTCGTATCCTCCGCAGTTATAAACTACTGGTATAACAAGCCTATGCCTGATTTTATCCAACGCATTGATAATATTCGGGACGAAATGTGTCGGCGTTACAAGGTCGATATTATCTGCTCCCATATCCTGCAATGAAAGAAATATATCAGCAAGCTTTTCGGTGCTGACTTTTTTTCCGAACAATTCGTTGCTTATTTTATTATTCTGACAGAAACAGCAATGCAGATTACAGCCGGAAAAGAAAACAGTACCTGCTCCGTTTTTATAAGAGATGCAGGGTTCTTCCCACTTATGAAGAGAGGCTCTTGCAACGACCGTATCAGCTCCCGCACCGCAGAAGCCAGTATTTTTCGTTCTGTCTACACCGCATTTACGCGGACATAAATAACATTCACTCATCGTATTCATCTTCCATATAATCCCTGAAATCAAAATTTTCTGATGTTGTAGTGCTGTTCAAAAGGTCGCTTCGAGAAATATTGTTTTTAACACAATACATTGCTGCAGTTGCAAGAAAAAGACTTTTTGACAGCTTATTTTTTGAACAGTATTCGCTTATCAGCCTGTCCTCGTAAAGGCTGACTTTGCACGACAGGCTTTTATAAAATATCACGCTGTTTGAATAACGAGTAGCCTTGTCCTTGGATTTTTCCTTCTTATTCATAATTATCCCCCCAAGATCAATACAATAATTGTATCATTGCTGTCGATAAAAGTCAAGAAACGCCACAAAAATCGCTTAGCCTCATTAAATATCACAAAATTATCACTTGCTTTTTTGTACATAATGATGTATAATAAAAATTACATTAATATAAGGAGATCATAACAATGAATAACATAGGTTTTATTGGTGCAGGCAATATGGGTACTGCCATCATGAAGGGTATATCAACAAGCAGTCTTGGAAAAGATGTTCAGCTCCACGCTTTTGATCCAAGTACAGAAAAAGTAACTGCTCTTGCCGAGTATAATGTCAGTGGCTGTTCATCTGAAAAGGAAATAATGGAAAAATGCAAATATGTTTTTCTTGCAGTAAAGCCACAGATAATAGAGGGTGTGCTTGAAGCTATAGCTCCGTATACAACAAAGGATACTGTAATAATATCTATTGCTGCAGGTATAGGCGATGAGTTTATTGCCAAAAAGACTATTTCCGATGTTAAGGTTATACTCGTAATGCCGAATACACCTCTTCTTCTTGGTGAAGGTGCATCAGCACTTTCACGCAATGACAAGGTTACTGACGAAGAATTCGGTGTTGTCCTGAATATCTTTAAGATATGCGGAAAAGCAGCTGTTATTTCAAAGGACAAGATGAAGGAAATAATCGCTATCAACGGAAGCAGCCCTGCATTTATTTATCTTTTTGCAAAAGGATTTATTGATTACGCAGCTTCTGTTGGAATATCTGCTGAAACAGCCGAGGAGCTTTTTGCACAGAGTCTTATAGGTTCAGCTAAGATGATAACTGACTCAGGAAATACTATTGACGAGCTTATAAAGATGGTTTCTTCACCTGGAGGTACTACTCTTGCAGGTCTTGACAGGCTTTATGAAGGCAAACTTACAGAAGTCGTAAAGAACTGCTGTGAAAGCTGTACCAAGAGAGCTTACGAGCTTTCAAAGTAATTCTAAAATCTGAAATATGCGCATATCCTTATTTAGAAAGGAATGATGCGCATGAAACATATAAGTACATTTTCTGATAAAACTGTATCGCGGACAAGCCTTGGAGCATATATACCTGTAATTATGGCAGGTATAGCTATAGGTTCGCTTATGATAAAAAACAGAACTCTGGCAAGCTCAGTATTTATAAATCAATATTTTATATCTGCAAATGCCGGACTTTCTGCATTTTCTCTTGCCTTAGGCAGCTTTTTATCTTCTCTTGCCTTTACGGCAGCAGCATTTTTCTTTGGATTATGCGCCCTCGGAAAGCCGTTCGGAGCATTACTTCTTATGTATCGCGGTGCAGGGATAGGCGTATCAGTAGCTTTAGTGTATTCATGTATGGGAAAAAACGCACTTCTTCCTTTACTTGTAACGATACTACCCAAAGCAGTGGCATTTTCTATATCAGCTATACTGACCGTAAGAGAAGTATTCCGCAGTTCACATATTATATTTATGTATTGCATAAAAGGTGATACATTTACAGAGAATACACACAGTTTCAGACTTTATTGTATAAAGTTCATTGTACTTATATTATTATCATTAATTATCTCTGCCGCTGATGGAGGACTAAATTACTTGTGTGTCAATATCATTCGGCAATAAACGGAGGAATTTTAAATTGGGTTTATTCAAAAGCAATGAAACTACAGGTGCAGGCATATCCAAGAATGCGCCAAAGAAAAAGGGGTTTTCTCTTTTCTGGGATATATTCTGTAGGAAATTCTGGAAACTTATGGAGATAAATCTCCTGTATATGCTGTTTTTTATTCCGCTTTTGCTTATTTTTCCGGCTATAAGTCTTTTTGAGAAGAATTATTATGCTGCCATGACAAGCAGTGTATTGCTTATACTTATATTTATGGTGCTTATAGGACCTGCGACTGCTGGTATGACGAAGATAATGCGAAAGTTTGTAATAAACAAACATTCATTTATAATGCAGGACTTTTTTAAAGGCTTTAAGGAAAATTTTAAAAAGTCGGTAATTATAGGTTTTATTGACTGTCTTGTTGTTATCTCTGCATATGCTGCACTTAATGTATATCCTGTATTTGCTGTACAGGAAACAAGGTTATATTATATACCTTTGGTAATTACATTTAGTCTGTTTCTTGTTATTATAATGATGAATCATTATATATACCTTATGCTTACGGCAACTAACCTTTCTATGAAAAATCTTTTCAAGAATTCGTTTGCACTTTCATTCGTTGCAATGAAGCAGAATCTGCTTGTATTTATAATCGGACTTGCCTTTATTGTACTTATGTACTTACTTTTTGTTTATCTAATGCCTGTCTTCTTCCTTCTGATAGCATTTTTCCCGGCTGCACTGATTTGTCTTATAAACTCTTTTGTATGCTATCCGGTAATACAGAAATATGTTATAAATCCTTATTATACAAGCATCGGTGAAATAAATCCTGAGCTTGTAGACGATACTCCAACAGAAGAAGAACGAATTTTTGAAGATATGGGCGGTTTGGAAAAGCCAGTCGAAAAGCGTAAAAAAGGCAAGGGCAAAAGAATTTCATAAAATAAGCGGTGCTATTTTGCACCGTTTTATTTTTTTGTGATATTTCAAAGACTTTATCCGTTATATATATGAAGTACTTCAAAAGCTCAAGGAAGTGGATCAATGACTACAGAACGAATGGCAGAATTATATGACAAATATAAAAATACAGTTTATCGTATGGCGTTTGCATACTGCAAAAACAAAGCTGACGCAGAGGATATAATGCAGGAAGCGTTTATAAGGCTTTTTACTGCTGATGTCATATTTGAAGATGAAAGCAAGGAAAAGAGCTGGCTTCTTAAAGTAACTGTAAACAAATGCATGGATATGTTTCGTTCGCTCAGGTATAAGTATTTATTGAATTCTGTTCCTCTTGAGGAAGCAAATCTGACATATGAAACTCCCGAAGAGAGTGAGGTCTATCATGCAGTAATGTCACTTTCAACAAAATACAGACTTGTGATACATTTATATTATTACGAGGATTACTCCATAAAGGAGATCGGCCAAATAACGGGAAAGAATGAATCTGCTGTGCAGACTCAGTTATACCGTGCAAGAAAAAAGCTGAAAGATATCCTCGGAAAGGAGCTCCGATTATGAATATAAACGATTATAAAAAGGTTACAGACCGTTTGGAACCTGACGAGCGGTGCAGAAAAGAGGTACTTGGTATGAATAAAGGTGAGAACAAAATAAAGCAAAGCATAAATAACGAGTTTGAAGAAAAGGTAAGCGGTGTTGAGGTAAAGCACGGTAACAATGCTATGAAGTACATCAGTATTGCTGCAGCATTCGTGCTTGTTGCAGGCGGTATCGGAACTACAGGCTACCTTATGCACAGAAATGGCAGTTCACAGCTTACGGATGTTATTGAGGAAACTGCTTCCGAAGCATTTGCTGAGGAAATGACTGAGGATGAGAGCGAAATAATTACAGAGGAAGAAGAAAAGCCGATCGAATACGATTATGACGTAATAGCAAATAATCTTACAGATCGTTACCTTGAAGGAGTAAACATTCTTGTAAACGGAGATGTGGATTACGACAGCAACGACAGTATAACCTTCTACACTTATGACAGTCATAAAGATGATTGGAATAAATATGGCGGAGAGCGTACTTTTTACAGGGTAACTGACGAACGCTTTAAGAATTGTCAGGATATTTACGAATATTATAAAGAACCTCTTGCTTCTGTAATAGGTGTAAAAGGCTACGAAGATTATCAATATGAAATGCCGGAAAATTATGAAGATGCTCAGAATATAGAAGGTCGTGGATCAATACTAAGCTGGCTCGGCGGTGATATAAGTAAATTTGAAGTTGGCAGCAAGGTCGATATCAGCCCCGATGGAGAAGAAACAAGAGACAATCAGGCTATGTCTGTAAATAATGCATTGTACGTTGAATATAACGGTCAGTTGTATGTAAACGACTGGTCTATCGAGCCTCATCAGATCGGACGTGGAAAATTTATTGAAAAATATAATTCAGATCCGAAAATAACAGATAAAAGCGAAGATTGTATTCAGGTTTCACGCTATTGTAAAGTTAATTATGCTGATTGGGATAATTTCAAATACGGAGAGGAAAAGCAATTTTATATTTATCTCGTTAACGGAGAATGGAAAATAGGTGCAGTCAATATTGGAGTACGTCCGGAGTATGATGCAGCTGTTGCTATCTATTACGACTCACAGGGCAATACAGATTATAATGATATAAACTTTGACTGCGATGAATTTATGTCACGTCTTGAGCTTATTGATTACAATGAGGAAACTCATATCAGTAAGGTTCACGTTATACTGCATGATATGAACGGTAATGATGCTGCTGAAATAACCGCAGAGGTAAATCTTGACAACAATTCAGATTCATATTATAAAGTCATTTCAAAAGATATAACAAGATTGAAATGATTTTTGACAGTATTATTGATGAAAACTAAAGAAATCCCCTTGAACAAATCAAGTTCAAGGGGATTTCTTTATGTAACAATAATCATATAACTGCATAAAATAAAATCAGGGGATATCAGACATTAACGATATTTGTAACAACATCGCCTTCGGGAGTGATGTCAATATGCCCGAATGAAGGTTTCATGCCGTCGCGTGGGATTGATGCACTGCCTGGGTTAAGTATATAAAGCCCGTTTTCATAGCTCTGATAACGTACATGAGTATGTCCGAAAAGGATTATATCGCAGTTGTTTGTAAGAGCAAGTGTTTTAAGTTTTTCAAGCGAACCGCCGACCCCGTATAAATGACCATGAGTAATGAATATTTTATGCTCCATAGCAGGAAGAATAAAAAAATCATCGCTAATGCTGTCAAAATCGCAGTTGCCCGCAACATGGATTATTTTAGGAGCTAATTTCTGATGACTGAGGATAAAATTATCGAGCTCATGTTCGCCGTCGCCGAGGTGGACTATCCAGTCTGCATCGGTATTTCGCATGATAACAGATTCAAGAGCATAGGAATTACCGTGAGTATCAGATATTACAACAATACGCAATGCGATCCCTCCAATAAAGAAGTTGTTAACTTATTATAACATAAAAAAATAAATAAAGCAATATTTACCAAAAAATAAATCATATGAAATAAGTATGACGTGAATATGTATAAATCTTTAAGATTATGACATAAAGTACAGAATACAGCAATATAATATATTGAATACATTATAAGGAGGCAATTATGAATAATAATATTGATCCTAAAAAAATTTCGGGACTTCTCAATGCAGTAAGCAAGAAAATAGGGGTACCGCCAGAAAAACTGCGAACAGAGCTTGAAGAAGGAAAGTTTGACAGTGCGTTGTCAGCAATGAACAGAAATGATGCTGCTAAATTCCGACAGGCGGTAAATAATCCGAAGCTTGTAGAAAAGATGATGAGCACTCCACAGGCAAAGGCACTTTATGAGAAATTATCAGGCGGAAAAAAGTAAGGGGAGCTTACTATGGACGATCTGATGAGCAGGATCAATGAGCTGCTTTCCGATGAAGAAAGCGTAAGGCAGTTGTCGGAACTGGCACAGATGATGAATTCTGAAAATACAGATGATGCGGCAGACAATAAAGCTTCTGAAGAAAGCAATAGCGATCAGCCCGATCTCAGTTCCATCATAAAGCTGACAGGTCTTATCAGTGCGGCATCTCAGCAGGATAAAAACGCTGATCTTCTTCTTGCACTCAAGCCGCATCTCGGGGCTGAAAAACAGAAAAGAGTTGATAAAGCCATAAAGCTCCTTAAACTTCTTGCAATATGGAATATTGCAAAGGACAGCGGACTATTACAGGAGCTTATATGATAAACAGGAGGTGAGTCGATGGCAGTATATAACCTTAATGATCCGAGAAGGGAAAATGCAAAGCTGTATAGAGGCATTTATAAAGCTCCTGCCGCTGACTTGCCTCCCCGCAATAAAAGCGAGGAACTGTGCAGGAATGAATGTGGACCTGTATTCAGCGATGTTAAAACTGATAAAGAAAAAAAGCTTTTAGGCGGACTTGCAGATGAGTTTTTTGAAGGCGGTATAGACAGTGACAAGCTTCTTATAGCTGCACTGCTTTATATACTTATAAAGGAAGGTGCAGATATCAAGCTGATAATCGCACTCGGATATATACTTATGTAAGAGGTAAAATATGGATACGGAAATGATATTCAGATCACTTTGCTGTGCTGTGATCGCAATAATGATGATATATTATTTCAGACGTGAAAAAAAGCTGCTTTCGTTTCTGACAGGAGCGGTAACAGGCGGTGCAGCACTGTTTATAGTAAATAAATACGGCATGATGATAGGTGCGGATATACCGCTCAACCTTTTCAACACAGTAGGTAGTGTTGTTTTGGGAGTTCCGTTTGTTATTTTTCTTGTAATAATGAATTTTTTGTAAAATTTGAGTTCTATTTCACAAAAGCTGTTGAAAAATTATTATTTTTATGGTAAAATATGTGTATAGGAGGTGGATATATGAACATCATTGATATTATTAATAAAACAAAAAAATCTCAGCAGCTTACAGACGATGAAATAAACTGGCTCGTAAAGGGCTATACAGATGGTGAAATACCTGATTACCAGATGTCTGCATGGCTTATGGCAGTGTGTCTGAACGGACTTACAGAAAAGGAAACCTTTGCATTAACGGCAGCTATGCGTGACAGCGGCGATGTTCTGAAACTGGATATCCCCTTTACTGCGGACAAGCATAGTACAGGCGGAGTAGGAGACAAGACTTCACTTATTATCGGACCGATTGTTGCAGCTTGTGGTGTATGTGTTGCCAAAATGTCAGGCCGCGGTCTCGGACATACAGGCGGTACGATAGATAAGCTTGAAAGCATAGAAGGCTACAAAACCGACCTGCCAATAAGCGAGTTCGAGAAAATACTGAAAACAACAGGATTTTCAATAATATCTCAGACAGGCGATCTGTGTCCTGCTGATAAGAAAATGTATGCTTTAAGAAACGCAACGGGAACGGTTGACAGTATACCGCTAATATGCGCAAGTATTATGAGTAAAAAGCTTGCAATGAACGCTGATGTTCTTGTGCTTGATGTAAAATATGGTTCGGGAGCTTTTATGAAAACCAAGGAAGATGCTGAAAAGCTTGCATCGCTTATGGAAAAAGTCGGTCATTCGGCAGGAAAAAAGTGCAGAGCGATCGTTACTGATATGAATGTCCCGCTCGGAAAGAATATCGGAAATGCACTTGAGGTCAAGGAAGCAATAGAGATATTACAAGGAAAGTCCAAAGGCAAGCTTTATGATACGTGTATTGAGCTATCGGCTGCAATGCTTGAACTATCGGGCAAAGGAAACGAGTGCGAATGCAGAAAGCTTGCAGAGGAAGCTATTTCATCAGGAAAAGCACTTGACGTCCTTCGTGAAACTATAAAGCTTCAAGGCGGCAATGAAAAGGTATGCGATGATACTTCTCTTCTTCCTCAGCCCCTGCTCAAATACGAGATAAGAGCGACAAAAGATATGATAATCAAAGGCTTCGACTGCGAAGAATTAGGCATGACTTCGCTTCTTCTCGGCGCAGGAAGACTTTCAAAAGAGGATAAGCTGGATATGAGCGCCGGAATTGTAATGAACTGCGATATAGGAGATCATCTTTCGGCAGATAATGTTATTATGACGCTGTATTCTACAGTGTGCAGTGATTTTTCTGATGCAGCTGTACGCGCTTTAAATGCTGTAAGATTTAAAATCACAGAAAAGCCCAGTTATACTTGACTATGCTTTTTGACTGTGATAAAATAAGAATATAAATTTATATACAGGAGGTCATTGTTATGGGTTTTGTTGATTCAGTAAAGGGCTTTGCCGGCAAAGTAGGCGAGTCGGTTGAGCGCGGAGCTAAGACAGTATCTAACAATTCAAAAAAATTCGCAGAAAAGAACAAGGTAAAGCGCGATATTGCGCATATCGAGGCAGACATTAATTCTGATTACATAGAGCTTGGTAAAGCTTTATATGAGAAGATAAGCAATGATCCTGACAGCGAATATGCAGCTACTATTGCAGATATCAAGGAGAAAAACGGCAAGCTCTCAGAGTTAAAAGCTGTTCTTATGTCTCTTGAGGATAAAATGTTTTGTACTAACTGCGGAGCACAGATCAGTAAGGATCAGTTATTCTGCGATAAGTGCGGCGCAAAGGTAAATGAACCTGAAGCAGCTGAAAATACCGAAGCAGAAGTTGTTGAAGCAGAGGTCGTAAGCGAATCGTCTGAAGAAGAATTCAGCTCTGAGGACGTTAAAGACTGAAAGTAAAGGCGCATCATTGATTTGATGTGCCTTTCTTTATGCAATGTGCTGAAAAAACACTATTCCGATTTGTTAAATAAAACATAATTTTTTTATTTACTTTTTCGCTTTTTTGTGATAAAATATAAATAGTTTATTGCTTTGCAGCTTTTTGACTTTTAAATGTAAAAGTCAATATGATTGCATGAAGAAAGGAACATAATAATGCCTATAACAGAATTACTTGAAAAAAATGCGAAGTTATACGCTAACGACGTTGCTCTTGTTGAAGTAAATCCTGAGATAACCGAAGTAAGACGTATAACATGGAAGGAATATGAGCTTATAGAACCAAATCCGGAATGTCATTACAGACGTGAGATAACATGGAAGGTTTTTGATGAAAAGGCAAATCGCTTTGCTAATATGCTTATCGAAAGAGGCGTTAAAAAGGGCGACAAGGTCGGAATACTTCTTATGAATTGTCTTGAATGGCTCCCTATATATTTCGGCGTCCTTAAAGCAGGTGCACTTGCAGTGCCTCTTAATTTCAGATATACCGCTGATGAGATAAAATACTGCCTTGATCTTGCAGAAGTAGATATTCTTATGTTCGGTCCCGAATTCATAGGAAGAATAGAAGAAATTGCTGATGAAATAAGCAAAAACAGACTTTTGTTCTATGTAGGTGAAGGATGTCCTTCATTTGCTGAACATTACGACAGCCTTGTTGCAAACTGCACAAGCACAGCTCCTGATGTGAAAATATCTGATGATGATAATGCGGCAATATATTTCTCCTCAGGAACGACAGGTTTCCCGAAGGCTATACTTCACGATCATACAAGCCTGATGCATTCGGCTAAGGTCGAGCAGAATCATCACGGACAGACACGAGATGATGTATTTCTTTGCATACCTCCGCTTTATCATACAGGTGCAAAAATGCATTGGTTCGGAAGTCTTTATTCGGGAAGCAAGGCTGTTCTCCTGAAGGGAGTTAAGCCGAAGTCGATAATAGAAACAGTTTCAAATGAAGGCTGCACAATAGTCTGGCTGCTTGTGCCGTGGGCACAGGATATTCTTGATGCTATTGACCGCGGAGAGATAGAGCTTGATAAATATGATCTTGATCAGTGGAGACTCATGCATATAGGCGCTCAGCCTGTACCTCCATCGCTTATTGCACGTTGGAAAAAGGTGTTCCCCAAGCATCAGTATGATACCAACTACGGACTCAGTGAGTCTATCGGACCTGGCTGCGTACATCTTGGAGTTGAGAATATCCACAAGGTGGGGGCTATCGGTAAGGCAGGCTTCGGCTGGGAAGTAAAGATAGCCGACGAAAACGGTAATGAAGTACAGCGTGGAGAAGTAGGAGAGCTGCTTGTTAAAGGTCCCGGAGTTATGAAGTGTTATTATCGTGATGAAAAGGCTACTTCCGAAACATTAAAGGACGGCTGGCTGTATACAGGTGATATGGCTCAGGAAGATGAGGACGGCTTTATTTATCTTGTAGATCGTAAGAAGGACGTTATAATCAGCGGCGGCGAAAATCTTTATCCTGTACAGATCGAGGACTTCCTCAGAAGTCACCCGGATATAAAGGACGTTGCTGTTATCGGACTTCCTGATAAGAGACTCGGTGAGATAGCCGCAGCTATTATATCAATAAAGGAAGATCATAATTGTACTGAGGAAGATATCATTACATTCTGTCAGAAGCTTCCGAGATACAAGAGACCCCATAAGATCATTTTTGCAGATGTTCCGAGAAATCCAACAGGAAAGATCGAAAAGCCAAAGCTTCGTTCCATATATTGTGGAGAAAGTCTTGTTGCAAAACAGATAAAAAACTGATCAAAAGAGCAGCTTAGGCTGCTCTTTTTCATTCAACACACATATTTCGACAAAATACGTCATAAGACGACGAAATCTGCTATAACACATTTTGGAAAAATATGGTATAATTATAGTAGATACATCGAAATGGCGTATTTAAATTGAAACAAAATCTTGAAGGAGTAATTGTAAAAACATTACTTAATCTTGGAATCTCTCCAAACATCAAAGGCTATCGTTATTTGCGTGACAGCATCTTTATATGCGTTACTTCAGATAATAAAAACTTGTCATTCAACAAGGATATCTATATGAGGATCGCTAAAGAGTATAACACTACAGAAGCCTCGATGGAGAGGGCTGTAAGGCACGCAATAAAAACAGGATGGCACAGACACAATGATGATCTTGCAGAATTGATATTTATGAATACTCTGCAAAGCACAAATGATGTGCCGACAAATTCTGTTTTTATTTATACGGTTTCTGAATGGATTCGTGTAAATATACAGTATAGTGAAGAAAATGGCAGTTCAATAATTTGAACTGCTTTTTCTTTTGCTGTAAGCTTAATTTATAATGATTACAATTTTTCATACGTTTTATATAGTTAGAACGTTTTGTTAATTTATAACAAAACGCTTGCATTAAGCCTCAAAAATTGATATAATGTTATTATAATTTATGATACTGTGAGGTAATCATTATGAAAAGAGTGCTTGATTGGAATAAATATATCGAAAAAGCAGTGCAGACAGTTGCCGAAGGAATTGTTATGCTCGAAAACAATAATGCCCTTCCGCTTGAGTCAGAAGATACAGTTTCTGTGTTTGGACGTATTCAGCTGCATTATTATAAAAGCGGTACAGGCTCCGGCGGAATGGTAAACGTTTCAAAGGTGACAGGTATAGTTGACGGTCTTATTGAAGCCGGAGTAAAGATAAATAAGGAACTTCTCGATATTTATAATAAATGGGACGAAGAAAATCCCTACGATCAGGGAAGCGGCTGGGGCGGAGAACCCTGGTCACAGAAGGAGATGCCTCTTGATGAAGAAGTTGTAAAGAAGGCAGCGTCCATAAGTAAAAAAGCGATAGTTATTATAGGCAGAACAGCAGGCGAAGAGCAAGATGCACGAATTGAAGCTGGTTCGTACCTTCTGACAGATAACGAAAAGGATATGCTGAAAAAAGTGCGAAAGCATTTTGAAAAGGTCATTGTTCTGCTTAATGTCGGCGGACTTATCGACCTCGAAGATATAATCGCAAACAAGCCCGATGCATTGCTGTATGTTTGGCAAGGCGGCATGACAGGAGGCACAGGTACAGCCGATGTGCTTGTTGGAAAAGTTAGCCCGTCAGGAAAGCTTCCCGATACGATTGCTTATAAAGTAACCGATTATCCGTCAGATAAGTATTTCGGAGATATGAAATGCGACCGTTATACAGAGGACATATTTGTAGGTTATCGCTGGTTTGAGACATTTGCCAAGGACAGCGTGCTTTATCCATTTGGTTACGGACTATCATACACAACCTTTGATATTGATCTGATTGACGCCAAAAATAATGAAAATGAGAGCATAATTAATGTTAAAGTAACAAACACAGGCAAATATAAGGGCAAGGAAGTAGTGCAGGTGTACTGTGAAGCTCCGCAAGGTAAGCTTGGAAAAGCTAAACGAGTTCTTTGCGGCTTTGCAAAAACAAAGGAACTTGCGCCAAACGAGAGCCAATCGCTTGAAATCGTGGTTAAAAACAGTGATATAGCTTCATATGACGACAGCAAGGATAATCATTGCTGGATACTTGAAAAGGGAAAATATTATTTACATATAGGAAACAGCGCAAGGAATTGTCCGAATTCTTTTTCGTTTACAATTGATGAAGATAGAGTAATCGAAAAATGTTCGCAGGCTCTCGCTCCTGTTACCGAATTTGAGCGTATAAAAGCTTCCGAAGGTGATAACGAAGTTACATGGACTATGGAAAAAGTCCCGATGAGCGAAGTAGATGAAGAAAAGCGTATCGCTGAACGTATTCCTGCGGAAATAAAATATACGGGAGATAAAGGTATCAAGCTTGCAGATGTTCTCAGTGAAAAGCACACAATGGATGAATTTATTGCTCAGCTCAGCGACCACGATCTGTCATGCATAATCAGAGGTGAGGGAATGGGCAGTCCTCGCGTAACAGCAGGTACAGCTTCAGCATTCGGCGGTGTTTCCGACAGACTTATGGATTTTGGTATTCCTGCAGGCTGCTGCTCTGACGGACCTTCGGGTATGAGGCTTGACTGCGGTACAAAAGCTTTCAGCCTTCCTAATGGTACGCTTATTGCTTCTACCTTCAACCGTGAGCTTGCGGAAGAACTGTTTGAATTTATGGGAACCGAGATGATAGCAAATAAGGTAGATTGTCTCCTCGGACCCGGAATGAACATACATCGTCACCCTTTAAACGGCAGAAACTTTGAGTATTTTTCAGAGGATCCGTTTCTTACAGGCAAAATGGCTGCTGCTGAATTAAAGGGACTTCATAAGGTTGGAGTCACAGGAACTATCAAGCATTTCTGTGCTAATAATCAGGAGACCAATCGCCATTTTATCGATTCTGTAGTATCTGAGCGTGCACTCAGAGAGATCTATCTGAAAGGCTTTGAAATAGCTGTAAAGGAAGGAAATGCAGATTCCATAATGACGACTTACGGAGCTGTAAACGGCTTATGGACGGCAGGAAACTTTGACCTTAATACAGTGATCCTGCGTGAGGAATGGGGCTTTAAGGGCTTTACAATGACTGACTGGTGGGCGAATGTAAATTATCGCGGCGGAGAACCGAAAAGAAATTTCTATGCTCCTATGGCAAGAGCCCAGAATGATGTTTACATGGTCTGCTCTGACAGTTCATGCGTTGACGAGGACATAGAAAACGCATTGAAGGAAGGTTCGCTTACAAGAGCGGAGCTTCAGCGAAACGCTGCAAATATCCTTGGATTTATTTTAAAAACTCATGCAATGAAGCGCATGATAGGCGATGAGGATACGGTTGAGATAATCAACCGCGGAACGGATAACGATGATACAGATGAACCTGTAGTGTTCTATGACCTTGATAAAAAGGTGTCCATTGACCTTTCAAATGTAAAGAGTGTCAAGGGAGAAAACTACTCGTTCGCGCTTATAGTAAAAAATGAAGGCTGGTACAGAATGACAATAACAGCATCTTCTGAGCAGAGTCAGCTTGCACAGATACCTATAACTGTTTTTGCTATGGGTACAAATATAGGTACATTTACATGGAACGGCACTCAGGGCAAGCCTGTGTCATATTCACTTGAAATGCCTATTTTCTCGCGTTTTACAACTATAAGAATGTATTTCGCACAGAACGGACTTGATCTTCACAGTGTTGATTTCGAACTTTTGAAAGCAGCGGAAAATATGGATTTAGCATTTGCAGCGGAGGAAAAATAATGAATATTCAGATATTCGGTACAAAAAAGTGCTTCGATACTAAAAAGGCGGAGAGATATTTCAAGGAGCGCGGCATTAAATATCAGTTTATAGACATGAAAGAAAAGGGCATGAGCCGCGGCGAATTTACAAATGTCAAGCAAGCAGTAGGCGGCATTGATGCTCTTGTCAATGAAAATGCCAAGGATAAAGAGCTGCTTACTCTTCTCAACTATCTTTCTGACGATGATAAAGAAGAAAAAATACTGGAAAATCCGCAGATTATCAAGACTCCTGTAGTCAGGAACGGTAAAAAAGCTACCATAGGATATAATCCTGAAGTATGGATAAGCTGGGAGTAATATTGTTAAAATATAAAAATATATCTATTTGAGTAAAAAATTGCCAAAAGGGTAGTGCATTTTATTTGGAAATATGTTATAATTATTATATGTTAGTCATAAGCTGACAGAATTACAACGAAAAACATTGTTTTTCGTGAAATTATATTTTATAGGGATCATTTCCCGAAAGGAGCTATAATTATGGGTCTTATTCAGGCAGCTCTCGTCGGAGCAAGTCAAACTCTTGCTGATACATGGCAGGAATTCTTTGTATGTGAGTCAATACCAACTGATGTACTCGTTGTAAGAGGAAAAAAGCAGCTTGGCAAGCACTCTTCAAATACAAAGGGAAATGAAAATGTTATTTCCGATGGAAGCGGAATAGTTGTACATGAAGGTCAGGCTATGATAATGGTCGATCAGGGCGTTGTAACCGAGATCGCTACACAGCCGGGTATATACAAGTATGAGACAGGTACAGCCCCAAGTATTTTCTCCAGCAGCTTTGGTGCAGGTCTGAAGGAAACATTCAAGGAGATGTGGGATCGTATCAAGCACGGCGGTTCTGTAGCTAAGGATCAGAGAATTTACTACTTCAACATGAAGGAACTGCTTGATAACAAGTTCGGTACTCAGAATCCCGTTCCTTTCAGAATGGCTTATCAGGATCTTGGCAGAAGCTTCACTGTAGGCGTTCGCTGCAATGGTATCTATTCATACAAGATCGCAGACCCTGTTCTTTTCTATGTTAATGTATGCGGAAACGTAACAGATCGTTATATGCGTTCAGAGCTTGATAATCAGCTCAAGAGCGAGTTCCTCGATTCGCTTCAGCCTGCATTTGCATCTATTTCTGCATCCGGTATCAGATATGATGAGCTCCCCGGAAGACAGAGAGAAGTAAAGACTGCTATTGAGACAGAGGTAGCTCCTATCTGGAGTGAAAAGAGAGGTCTTAAGCTCTGGACAGTTAATATCAATTCTGCAACTATCTCCGAGGAAGATACAAAGAGAATTCAGGAATTTGAAGACAGAGCTTGGAATCGTGATCCCGGCAATGCTGCTGCTACACTCGTTGAAGCACAGGCTCAGGCTATGCAGAATGCTGCAAGCAATCCTAATGGCGCAGCTATGGGACTCTTCGGCATGGGTATGACTCAGCAGATGGGCGGTATGAACGCTCAGGGCCTTTTCAATATGGCTCAGCAGAACCAGATGAATCAGGCACAGCAGGCTCCTCAGCAGGCAGCTGCTCCTGCAGGCGGTGCTGCACAGGCAGCTAATTCATGGAAGTGTGATTGCGGCGAGACAAATACTGGTAAATTCTGTGCAGGCTGCGGCAAGCCCAAGCCTGTAGTTCTTACTCCTGACGGCTGGACCTGCGATTGCGGCTCAGTTAATAAGGGAAGATTTTGTTCTAACTGTGGAAAGAAGAAGCCTGAGGGAGCACCGCTTTACAAGTGTGATAAGTGCGGCTGGGAACCTGAGGATCCTAAGAATCCTCCTAAGTTCTGCCCTGAGTGCGGTGATCCTTTCACAGATGATGATATTGTAAAGTAAAATAATACATAACGGGCGGGGATTTTCCCGCCTGTTTTAAATTAAAATGATATATGAAAGAAGCTAAAGTTTGTAATTGTCCTTCGTGTGGCGGATTATTAAAGTTCAATATAAAAGTTCAGAAAGTTCGCTGTAATTACTGTCAGAAAACTTTTTTAACTGATGATCTGTCAGATGATGATATCAACTGGATCGACAAGGCGGAAAATGAAAATGAAATTATTAAGCCTGAAAGATTGAAGGAATATGTTTGTTCTTCATGCGGTGCTGTTATAGAAGCTTTTTCAGCAGATACAACTGCTAAATGCCTTTACTGTGGCTGTGATCTTGTGCTTTCATCAAATTTTACAAAAGATGCACAGCCTGATGAAATAGTTCCTTTTACTATAACACGCGAAAAGGCAGTTTCTATTTTGAACGACTATCTCGAAAGTGTGCATTATAGTGTGCCAAAAGAATTAAAGAATGGAGTACAGGAAGGCTTTTCAGGTTTTTATGTACCTGTATGGCTTTATAATTGCAGAGTAAGCGGACAAATGGAGTTTTATGGATTTAAAGCCTATAAAACTTTGGATGCTATTGTAAAACGCGGCGGACATATTGACTATGTTGATTTTCCCGTAAAAGCAAATGATAAAATCGAAGAGTGGCTTATCAATTCTGTAGCAAATTATGATTATAGTAAAGCGGTTGAATATGCTGATGAGCTTATTTCCGGTTTTTATTCGAGTCGTTATACTATTAGTGCAAGTGATACGTTGAACGAAGTGAGAAAAAATGTTATATTTAATTTTGAAAGAGGTCTTGAAAACGACACTTATGAATTCTATACTATCAAATTAAAACAAAAAGATGTTAAAGTATATAATGAAAAACTGAAATATGTACTTGTACCAATGTGGATATGCAGGCTCAGGGATAGAAACTGGACACATATTTTTGCTGTTAACGGTCAAAACGGAGAACTGATAGGTGATGAATTAAAACTTTATGCAACAAAGCGAATAAAGATATTCAATGCAGCTATTCTTATAGTTCCGTTGATTTTAGGTATAATATATAATTCAACGAATAGTATTTTATGGGAAAAAGCTTTTATTGCAGCTGTTATTCTTTCAATTCTGCTTTTTATTATAGTATTGGCTGTTAGAAATAACAGATTAAAAAAAGCCAACCAAAAGGTGATACAAATCAAAGATCTTTCTTTAAGAGAAAAATATTACAAAGACGTTGTTTTTGACAAAAGAGAAAAAGAAGCACTTAGTGAAGAGGTGAAATAAGTGTCGGAAATAATTGAATATAAGTGCCCTGCCTGTGGCGGTAAACTGGAATTTGACAGCGGCGTTCAGAAAATGAAATGCCCGTTTTGTGAGTCTGAATTTGATGTAGAGTCTTTAAAGGACCATGATGAGGCTCTTGGGACACAAAAAGAAGATGAAATGAACTGGGAGACAAGCGCAGGAAGCGAATGGAAAGACGGCGAGACCGAGGGTATGCACATATATACCTGTAAATCCTGCGGTGGTGAGATCATAACAGATTCGACTACAGCCGCTTCAAAGTGCCCGTATTGCGATAATCCTGTTGTAATGTCAGGAAGCTTTTCTGGTGATCTCAAACCTGATTATGTGATCCCGTTCAAATTTGATAAAAAAGCCGCAAAAGCTGCTCTGAACAAGCATCTTGAAGGAAGAAAACTTCTTCCTAAGGTTTTCAAGGATCAGAATCATATTGATGAGATAAAAGGTGTATATGTACCGGTTTGGCTTTTTGACGCCGATGTACAGGCTGATATGTTGTATAAAGGTGAAAAGATACGTCATTGGAGCGACGGCAGCTTCAATTATACCGAAAGAAGCTATTATTCGGTTCAAAGAGAAGGTAATGTCAGATTTGAACTTGTTCCGGTTGACGGCTCAACAAAAATGCAGGACGAGCTTATGGAGTCAATAGAACCATTCGACTTCAAAGACGCAGTGGATTTTCAGACGGCATATTTATCAGGATATCTTGCAGATAAATACGATGTTTCTGCTGATGAGAGTATCGAAAGAGCAAACGATCGAATAAAAAACACAACAGAACAAGTATTTGCAAGTACTGTAAACGGCTATACCAGCTTTAATAAAGAAACAGGAAATATTTCTCTCAGTAACGGAAAAGCAAAATATGCTCTGTATCCGGTATGGATACTTAACACTTCATGGGAAGGCAATAAGTATACATTTGCCATGAACGGTCAAACCGGCAAATTTGTCGGCGATCTTCCTGTTGATAAGTCAGCGGCAGCAAAGTGGTTCTTCGGTATCGCAGCTTGTGTTACAGCTGTATGCTTTGGACTTTCATTTCTGATTTTTTAGGAGGCTGAAATATGAGTTTAAAAAGAATTACTGCCTCAGCTGTTTGTGTAATGGCTTTTTGGGGCGTATTCGGTGTTAAAAGCAGTTTTACAGCAGGTAGTGCACAAATGCTTACCGCATACGCAGATGAATATGATTTTGATTATGTCGATGAATACGATTACGAAGAAGAACCTGATATAGACGGATCAGAAATAGATGATATCGAATTAGATGAAATAGATTCCGACGCTGATATTTCTGTTAATGAAAACAGAGGAACCAAAAGGAAACACAATGTCATTTCATCATTTGTTGTCAGCTTGCTGATAGGTCTGATCTCTGCACTTATTGCTGTATCAATAATGAAATCAAGCATGAAATCCGTACGTAAAAAGGCTGGTGCAGCTGATTACAGAAAAGAAAACAGCTTCAAACTTACAAAGAATACAGACACCTTCATGTACAAAAGGGTCGAAAAAATTGCTATACCTAAAAACAATCAACCTAATAAATAAAGAAATAAGAATAATATGCGCAATTTTTGAACAATAAATCAGTTGACAATAAGTATGATTTGATGTATAATAGTACTAATATGGTGTATTTTTTGCCGAATAATAAATCGGCATGAAACTGAAATAATAAACAGTTCTGGAGGAAACAAATTATGTGCGGAATAGTTGGCTTTACAGGAAGTGCTCAGGCAGCACCTATACTGCTTGACGGACTTTCAAAGCTTGAATACAGAGGTTATGATTCAGCAGGTATTGCTGTACGTGACGGCGAAAAGGAAACAGAAGTTGTAAAAGCAAAGGGAAAGCTCAAGGTATTGAAGGAAATGACCAATAACGGCGATGCTGTAAAGGGTGACTGCGGTATAGGTCATACCCGTTGGGCTACTCATGGCGAGCCTTCTGCTCTTAATGCTCATCCACACAGCAGTGATGATGAAAACGTTATCGCTGTTCATAACGGTATAATAGAAAATTACCAGGAGCTTCGTGAAAAGCTTACAAAGAGCGGCTATTCTTTCAATTCTCAGACTGATACAGAAGTTGCTGTAAAGCTTATCGACTACTATTTCAAAAAGTACGGTCTCGGTCCTATAGATTCTATTGCCCGTGCTATGATAAGAATAAGAGGTTCTTATGCTCTCGCTGTAATGTTCAAGGATTTCCCTGGTGAGATCTATACAGCACGTAAGGACAGCCCTATGATAATCGGTATCGCAAACGGCGAGACATATGTTGCATCTGACGTTCCGGCTATCCTCAAGTATACAAGAAATGTTTACTATATTGGCAATATGGAGATAGCAAGACTCGTTAAAGGCGGCGTAACATTCTACAATATTGATCGTGAAGAAATCGAAAAGCCTCTCACAGAGATCAAGTGGGATGCAGAAGCTGCTGAAAAGGGCGGTTATGAGCACTTTATGCTCAAGGAAATACACGAACAGCCTAAGGTAGTTCGTGATACTATCCATTCAGTAGTCAAGGACGGAAAGATAGATTTCTCAGAGATCGGTCTCTCCGATGATGAGATGAAGAAAATAAGCCAGATATATATCGTTGCCTGCGGAAGTGCTTATCATGTAGGAATGGCAGTTCAGTATGTTATAGAGGACTTTACTTCCATACCTGTAAGAGTCGAGCTTGCTTCCGAGTTCAGATACAGAAAGATGACACTTGTTAAGGACAGTCTTGTTATCATCATCAGTCAGTCAGGCGAAACTGCTGACAGCCTTGCTGCTCTTAGAGAAGCAAAGGATAAGGGGATAAAGACACTTGGCATCGTTAATGTTGTTGGTTCTTCAATTGCTCGTGAGGCTGACAGTGTATTCTACACTCTTGCCGGTCCTGAGATCTCTGTTGCCACAACAAAGGCATACAGCACACAGCTTATCGCAGGATACCTGCTTGCAATGCAGTTTGCAGTAGCTCGCGGAGAAATGGAAGAAGCTAAGTGCGAAGAGCTTTTAAAGGAGCTTTATACTATCCCTGAAAAGATCGAGAAAATACTTGAAGATAAGGAAAGAATACAGTGGTACGCAAATAAGCTTGCAGGAGCTAAGGACGCATTCTTTATCGGACGCGGTATAGATTATGCTATTGGTCTTGAGGGCAGCCTTAAAATGAAGGAAATTAGCTATATCCACTCTGAGGCATACGCTGCAGGTGAGCTTAAACACGGTCCGATCAGCCTTATTGAAGAAGGTATCCCTGTTATAGGTGTACTTACACAGCAGGATCTTTACGAAAAGACTGTAAGCAACATGGTAGAAGTAAAGAGCCGTGGTGCGTCACTTATGGGACTTACAACATATGGTAATTACAGCATGGAGGATCTTGCTGATTTCACAGTATATATCCCACAGACAGATGCTCATTTTGCAGGCAGTCTTGCAGTTATCCCGCTTCAGCTTCTTGGATATTATGTATCCGTTGCAAAGGGCTATGACGTAGATAAGCCGAGAAATCTGGCAAAGAGCGTTACAGTTGAATAATAAAAGAAAAGGCTGTCGTTTTACGTCAGCCTTTTTCGGTATGGAGAAATAACATGGATAGAAAAACGCTTTATCTTTCAGACCTTGACGGAACACTGCTAAACAGCGAGCAGAAAACCTCTGATTATACCAACTGTGTTATAAACGAGCTTGTAAATAATGGAATGATATTTTCATATGCTACTGCTCGTTCATGGAGCACTGCAAGCAAGGTCACAAGTGGTATTTCAGCAGCACTTCCAGTTATAGTTTACAACGGAGCTTTTGTTATTGATACTCTAAGTGGGAAAAGACTTATATCTAATTATTTCGATGAAGAAGTTAAAGCCCTGATAAAAGAGCTGATCGAAAGGAATGTGCAGCCTACAGTTTATTCTGTACAGCAGGGCACAGAGAAATTTTCTTATATACCTGCAAGGATAACAAAAGGTATGGCTGATTTTGTTGAGTCAAGAAGGGGAGACAGCAGAAATAATCCTGTAGCGACTGAAGCTGATCTGTTAAATGGTGAAATCTTCTATATTACCTGTATTGATGATACTGAAAAGTTGCAGCCTGTTTATGAAAAGTACAAGGACACATACCATTGTGTGTTTCAGCGGGATATATATTCTAATGAGCAATGGCTAGAGATTATGCCATTTAAAGCCTCAAAATCCCGTGCAGCACTTCAGCTGAAAGAGTATCTCGGCTGTGACAGACTTGTTGTATTCGGCGATGCTTTAAATGATCTTGATCTTTTCGAGGTAGCTGATGAGAGCTATGCAGTGGATAACGCAGTAAATGAGCTGAAAACAGCTGCTACTGAAGTTATAGACAGTAACAATAATGACGGTGTAGCAAAATGGTTATTAAGGAGAATTAAGATGAATGAAGAAAAGAAATCCATAACCGAGCTTGGAGACCCAAGAAAACCTCATGGTGCAGCAGGCGCAGAAATGCTTGCAGGAATGAATGAGCACCATTATGCAGTTACAGGCTGGGGACTTGATTTTTTTGAATTTGAAGATAATGACAGGATACTTGATATAGGCTGCGGTGGTGGTGAAACATTAAGAAGAATGTCTGATAAAACCGTAAACGGACATCTTACAGGTCTGGATTATTCACCTCTTTCTGTAAAGCTCTCTTCTGAAAAGAACAAAGCTGATATAGAAAGCGGAAAAATGAAAATAATAGAAGCTTCTGTTGAGAAGATGCCATTTGATGACAACTCCTTTGATAAGATCATAACTGTTGAAAGCTTTTATTTCTGGCCTGATCCTGCAGAAAATCTGCGAGAGGTATACAGGATCCTTGACAAAGGCGGTAGATTTCTCATTGTTGCGGATATAAACGGAGATGCAGAGCTTGATGAAAAGGATATCGAAGGAATTGAGAAATTCAAGCTTTACAATCCTAAATTAAAAGAGTTCCATGCACTGCTTGAAGCAGCAGGTTTTAAGGATATCAAGGTGCATACCAAAGCAGGTGAAAAATGGGTTTGCGCAGAAGGAAACAAGTAATATCCTTATGATTTATCACTGTTTTTTCCTGTTGCATATGGCGATATGTCAGGAACATCACCTATGAGAATATTTTCTGCGAGTATAAATTCAAAATCTGATTTTGTTTCAAAGCTGTAGAGCGGTACGGACGATGTCATCTTTACACAAACTATAGCTGATATCCTGTGTCTTGTCTGGTTTATACCTGCTTCGGAAAAATCACTTTTTAATTTAACGTCGGCAACTCCTATAGGTGATACCCGAATATTGATTTTTGGACCTTTTCCGGTTAACAGATACGAGCTTGTCAGTGAACCTAACGCTATTTTTGCTGTCCGTTTTCCTGAAAGCTCCAGTTCTTTATTTATAAGGAGTGTAAGGTCTGACTGGGTTTTATTTATTGTATAAGGAATAGTCTCTACGGAGACTATTTTCTTTTTCTCATCGTAAAGAACAGCAGCGAAATCGTTATATGTAAATTTATTGTTTCTCAGATATTCAGATACGGAATGTTCTATTATCTCGTTAGCTGTTTTCTGAGCAAAGTGCTCCGCTTGCAGCACAGCATACGGTTTTATTCTTTTTTCTATCATTGATGTAAGCATAAATAGTGATATGAGCGCCAACGTACATAATAACGGCATTTTCTTGTGTATCCTTTTTTTACGCAGTTTCTTTCTCTTTTTCATTTTATCACCTGTATTTCCTTCAGATGTAATATGGACTGAAATATTATATTCCGCTTATTTCTGTAATGTGATAATTTTGTATGGACAAAAGAGGTTTTTTATGATAAAATTAAGTAATATCATTATTCTGGAGTGATACAATGAAAAAAATAACTGTTGGAATAACTGCTCATGTTGACTCAGGCAAAACAACTCTTGCAGAAGCAATGCTATACAAAACAGGAACTATAAGAAAGCTTGGAAGAGTTGACAGCGGAAATTCTACTCTTGATACAAATTCTATTGAACGAGAACGCGGAATAACAATCTTTTCTTCTCAGGCGGAGTTTTCAACAGATAATACTTGCTTCACACTTCTTGATACCCCGGGACACGTTGATTTTTCAGCAGAGACAGAGCGTACAATGTGCGTTCTTGATTACGCAATCCTTGTAATAAGCGGTACTGACGGTGTACAGAGCCATACCTCGACATTGTGGAAACTCTTGCGCAAATATGAGATACCCGTGTTTATTTTTGTAAATAAAATGGACCTTATCGGTGCTGATAAAAGCTTCATAGTAAAAAATCTTGCAAGCAGATTATCCGAAAATTGTGTGGATTTTTCAGGAACTGATGCTGAGATATCAGAGAATTCGGCTATGTGCTGCGAAGATCTTATGGAACAATATGTATCTGAAGGAAAAGTTGATGATACAAGCATTATAAATGCAATAGCTGAGAGACGCATTTTTCCGTGTTTTTTTGGCTCCGCTTTAAAAATGGAGGGAATCGAGGAATTCATAAACCTGCTTGACAGATTTACCTGTGAGCCTGAACATAAAAGTGAATTCGGCGCTAAAATATATAAGATATCCTATGATCCGAAAGGCAGCCGCCTTACGCATATGAAGATAATAGGCGGTCAGCTAAAAATGCGCGAGGAGCTTATATATAATGATGCTGACGGTAATGAAGTCAGCGGTAAGCTTAGCTCGATAAGATTTTATTCGGGCGAAAAATTCAGAACTGCCGAAACAGCAATGGCAGGAGAGATATGCGCTGTTACAGGACTAAACGGCACTTACGCAGGACAAGGACTCGGAATAGCCGAAAACTCAGGGCAGGCATTCCTTGAGCCTGTTATGACGTATAAGATCATTCTGCCTGACGAAAAAAACATATATGAAGCAATAAAAGAGCTTCGCCTACTGGAAGACGAAGATCCTCAGCTCCATATACTATGGAACGAGCAGAATCGTGAAATACATATTCAGCTTATGGGAGCGGTTCAACTGGAAGTACTTACAAAGCTGATTGAAGAAAAATTCGGATATACCGTTCATTTCAGCAACGGTGCTGTAACTTATAAAGAAACGATCATAGATGCGGTTGAAGGAGTCGGCCATTATGAGCCACTACGTCATTATGCAGAAGCACATATCCTTATGGAGCCTTTGCCAACTGGCAGCGGACTTCATTTTGATACTGATTGTTCGGAGGACGAGCTTGACAGAAACTGGCAAAGACTTATACTTACTCATCTTGCCGAAAAAACACATATCGGTGTACTCACAGGTTCTCCTATAACGGACATGAAGCTTACGTTGGTGTCGGGAAAAGCACATCTCAAGCACACTGAGGGAGGCGATTTCAGACAGGCAACATACAGGGCTGTAAGACAAGGACTGCGCAATGCTGAATCCGTGCTTCTTGAGCCTTATTATAACTATGAGCTTGAAATTCCTACTGAAAACGTTGGCAGAGCCATTTCTGATCTACAGCATATGTCTGCTGAATTTGATACTCCGGAAAATAGTGGTGAAATGTCAGTGATAAGAGGGAGTGCTCCGGTTTCTGAGATAAATGATTATCAATCTGAAGTTATCGCCTATACCCACGGAAAGGGACACCTTTCATTCAATGTGGCCGGTTACAGGAAGTGTCATAATACAGATGAGGTCATATCTGCCATAGGATATGATTGTGACAGCGATACGGAAAACAGTGCTGACTCGGTATTTTGTTCACATGGTGCAGGATTTATTGTCAAATGGAACGAAGTATACGAGCATATGCATCTGCCGTTAAAGCTTTCTCAGGGCATAGATGCGGAAAGTTCGGAACAAAAGATCGCTAAAGCCAAAAGATTTATTGAAAAGGCGGTAAGCGATGAAGAGCTAATGGAGATCTTTGAACGCACATACGGAAAAATAAACCGTGATCCTGTTAGGGCTTTTAAAAAGACAAAAGCCATAAGTATTGAAGATAAAAAGATACACCTTCCCAAGTATGAAGGACCTGATTATCTGCTTGTAGACGGGTACAATATAATCTTCGCCTGGGAGGATCTGAAAAAGATATCAGAGGAGAATCTTGATGCTGCAAGGGGAGAGCTTATAAACAGAATGTGCAATTATCAGGGATATGACGGAAGCGAGCTTATTCTTGTATTTGATGCATACAGAGTTAAAGGAAAGCACCGCGAAGTAGAAAAATACTGCAACATAAACATTGTTTACACGAAAGAGTCAGAGACCGCTGATTCTTACATAGAAAGAGTTTCACATGAGCTTTCAAGAAATCATCGTGTAAGAGTTGCGACATCTGACGGCATTGAGCAGATGATAATTCTCGGAAACGGTGCAATGAGAATATCTGCGGCAGAATTCAGAAAAAGATATGATGCAGCAGAACGTTCAATAAAAGAATTCATTGACTCAATGAAATAATAATCAGACCTGTCAGTTGACAGGTCTTTTTTAATTAATATGTCATATTTTGTATAAAGAAAAAAATAAATATAAATTTTGTAAAAATAGTAGCATTTTATTTCAAAGTGTGATATAATAAATCTGATTTGGGATTTTTTACAGAAAAGCTTTTATCTATAAAAATTCCATATAAAATATTAAGTTTATTATATCTGCTATGCAGATTTATTTTTGAGGAGGCTTGTACATGAAAAAAGTGCAACTGACAGAAACCGTTTTACGTGACGCTAATCAGTCGCTGATGGCTACGCGTCTTCCTTATTCTGATTATGAGGGTATCCTCTCAGATATGGATAAGGCCGGATACTATTCTATCGAATGCTGGGGCGGAGCTACATTTGACTCGTGTCTTCGTTATCTCGGCGAGGATCCGTGGGAGAGACTCAGAAATCTGAGAAAAAAACTTCCTAACAACAGACTTCAGATGCTTCTGAGAGGTCAGAATCTTCTTGGATATAAGCATTATCACGATGATGTTGTTGAGAAGTTCATCGAACTCTCAATAAAAAACGGTATCGATGTAATTCGTATATTTGACGCTCTTAACGATTTCAGAAATATCGAGACAGCTCTTAACGCAACAAAGAAGTATGCAACAGAAAAAACTATTGCATCAGGCTGTATTTCATACACACAGAGCCCTGTACATACAGTTGACAAATACATAGAGATGTGTAAGGAACTCAAGAATATGGGCTTTGACACTATCTGCCTCAAGGATATGGCTGGTACAATGTCTCCATATGAAGCTGAGCACCTTATCAAGGGCATTAAGGACGCTATCGGCGATATGACACTTATTCTCCATACTCACTGCACAACAGGTATGGCATATATGACACTTACTAAGGCTATTGAGTCAGGTATTGACGTTATCGATACAGCTACATCATGTTTCTCAGGCGGTACATCTCAGCCTGCAACAGAGAGTATGTTCTATGCTCTCAGCCAGTACGGAATTGAGACAGGACTTAATGAGGATATAATTAATAAGGTAAACGATTACTTCAAGCCTATCAAGCAGAAGTACATAGATAACGGTCAGCTCAATCCGAAGAGCCTTGGAACAGATGCTCAGGCACTTGTTTATAAAGTTCCCGGCGGTATGCTTTCAAATATGATCGCTAACCTTACTGATATGCACGCAATGGATAAATTTGACGAGGCTCTTGCAGAAATCCCGAAGGTAAGAGCTGATATGGGATATCCTCCGCTTGTTACACCTCTCTCTCAGATGGTAGGAAATCAGGCTGTAACAAATGTACTTGTAGGCGAAAGATATAAGAACATTTCCAAGGAAATAAAGAACTATATCAAGGGCGAATATGGTAATCCTCCCGCACCTATAGCTCAGGAACTCGTTGAGAAGGTTCTCGGTGACAGTGAAGCTGTAGATTGCCGTATCGAAGATCAGAAGCGTACAGGTGAGGAATTTGCAGCAGCAAGAGAGGCTCTCGGCGATCTTTGCAGAAGTGAAGAGGACGTTATGAGCTATATCTGCTATCCTGATCAGACTATAAAGTTCCTCAAGGATCGTAAGGCTAAGGAAGAAAACGAAGCTGTATACACAATTGAGGAAATGTAAGGAGGCAGAGGTATGTTTGATAATCTCTTGGTTTCTGCCGCTGTTGAGAAGGCTGAAGAAATGTCTATAGCCGATGCAGGTTTAACCGCAGTATTTGGTTATGCTGTAGTTTTTATAGGACTTGTTATCCTTATGATCGTCCTCAACTGCACAGGTGCATATTTCAAATCGAAGGACGCTAAGGCAAAGGCTGCTGCCGATGCTGAAGCTGCAAAGAAGAAAACAGCCGCTCCTGCTGCTGTTGAAGCAAAGCCTGAACTTCCGCTTGCACCCGGTTCGGCAGGTCATGTTAAGCTCTTTGACGTTCCTGATAAGGAAGCTGCTATGATAATGGCTATCGTTGCCGATAAAATGCAGAAGCCGCTCAATGAGCTGCACTTTATTTCCATTAAGGAGGTCAAATAATCATGAAGTATAAAGTTACACTTAACGGTAAGACTTATGAGGTTGAAGTAGAGCAGGGAAAAGCTGTTCTTCTTGATGAATATGAGGCACTTGCACCTGCACCGGCAGCAGCTCCTGCAGCCGCAGCAGCTGCCCCTGCTGCAGCACCCGCAGCTGCACCTGCACCGGCAGCTCCTGTAAATCTTGCAGCAGGCGAGACTGTTACAGCTCCTATGCCCGGTAATATCATCAGAGTTGATGTTGCTCAGGGCGATACAGTAAAGTCCGGACAGATACTTGTTATTCTCGAAGCTATGAAAATGGAAAATGAAATCGTAGCTCCTAAGGACGGTACAGTTGCTCAGGTAGTTACAAGCAAGGGTTCTGTAGTTGACACAGGTGCTCCTCTTGTTGTTATAGCATAAGGAGGGCGTGTAAATGGATATTCTTGAGACCCTAAAAACTCTTTGGGAAAGCTCGGGCTTCCATAGCTTTCTCATAGACGGGGGCTGGAAGAACCTTGTAATGATATTAATTTCATGTGTTCTTCTCTACCTCGGTATCAAGAAGAAGTTTGAACCGCTTCTTCTTGTAGGTATCGCATTTGGCTGTCTCCTTGTAAACCTTTCATATTTCGGCAGCGGTTCTACAGATGCACTTTACCACCTTGATCTTTGGGATAACTTCCTTAATCCCGAACATGAAGATTATCATAGCTATGGTGCTATAATGGCGCACGGTGGACTTCTTGATATTCTTTACATAGGAGTTAAGGCAGGTATATATCCTTCGCTCATCTTCATGGGCGTAGGTGCTATGACAGACTTTGGTCCGCTTATTTCAAATCCTAAGAGCTTGCTTCTCGGTGCTGCTGCTCAGATGGGCGTATTCCTTGCGTTCTTCGGTGCTGTATGCCTTGGCTTTACAGGAAACGAAGCTGCTTCCATCGGTATCATTGGTGGTGCTGACGGTCCTACAGCTATCTTCCTTACAACAAGACTTGCACCACATCTCCTTGGACCTATTGCTATCGCAGCTTACTCCTACATGGCTCTTATCCCTATGATACAGCCGCCTCTTATGAAGCTCCTTACTACAAAGAAGGAGAGAGAGGTAAAAATGGAGCAGACTCGTGTAGTATCAAAGACAGAGAAGATCATTTTCCCGATCATTGTTGCTATGTTCGTAATACTTCTTCTTCCGTCAACAGCTCCTCTCGTAGGCTGCCTTATGCTTGGTAACCTCTGGAGAGAGTGTGGAGTTACAGAAAGACTTTCCGATACAGTTCAGAATGCTCTTATGAACATCGTAACAGTATTCCTTGGTATTTCTGTTGGTGCTACAACAGCTGCTGAGCGTTTCCTTTCACTGGAGACTATCAAGATCATAGTTCTTGGTCTTACAGCATTCTGCTTCTCAACTGTAGGCGGACTTCTTGTCGGCAAGATCATGTATAAGCTTTCAGGCGGCAAGATCAATCCTCTTATCGGTTCAGCAGGTGTTTCAGCTGTTCCTATGGCAGCCCGTGTATCACAGATGGAAGGTCAGAAGGCTAATCCTTCAAACTTCTTGCTCATGCACGCTATGGGACCGAACGTTGCAGGCGTTATCGGTTCAGCTATCGCAGCAGGCTTCCTTCTTGCAGTTTTCAAGTGATAATTCACGGAAGATAATAATATATAAAGTCATAGTGTTTTGTTAAATATCAAAATGCTATGACTTTTTTATTGACATAGTGTATCAGATTATGTATAATCAATTCATAAAAAGTATGAACGGAGGATAGGCTATGAGCTATTTTACTTTTGACGGCAAAAATGTCTTTTATGAGGAATCAGGCGTTGGAACACCGCTGCTTTTAATGCATGGCAATACAGCATCTTCAAAAATGTATAATGAAATATCTAAGAGATATGCTTCTGATTTTAATGTGATAATGATTGACTTTCTTGGACACGGACGCTCCGATAGGCTCAGTGAGTTTCCGACCGATTTGTGGTTTTATGAGGCACAGCAGGTCATATCTTTCCTGCGTTATAAGGACTATAAGAACGTGTATATAATAGGGAGCAGCGGCGGTGCGATCGTTGCTCTGAACGTTGCACTCGAAGCACCGGAGCTTGTCGGAAAGATCATTGCTGACAGTTTTGAGGGTGAAAAAGCTGATAAAAGATTTACACGGCAGCTTATTATGGACAGGAACAAAGCTGTAAATGATGATGCAGCAAGAGGATTTTTTGAGTATATGCATGGTTCTGATTGGAAAAATATAGTTGAAAATGATACAGAAGCTATTATAAGGCACGAAAAAGAGATAGGAAATTTCTTTCACAAGCCCCTGAGTGAATTAAAAGCCGATCTGATGCTTACAGGAAGTAAAAAAGACAGCTTTATGTATAAAATATCTGATAACTATTATGAAACTGTATATAGTCAGATACTCAAACAAATTCCACACGGTAAAATGCACCTGTTTGAAAGCGGGGATCACCCTGCTATCATCACAAATTCCTTGTTGTTTTATGACATTAGTATGGATTTTTTTAATTAGAACAGGGCATTTTTTCTATATTAAAGCAGGTCATAAATATTTTTCATGTTTAACATGAAAAATATTACGGAAATACTTGCAAAATTTCTTAGAATAGTGTAAAATAGTATTGTACGTTGTTAATTATATAACAACAGCTAAGAATTGTATTTTATTACGAAAGGATGTCATACCAATGGCAGGATTAAACAAGGTTACTGTAGAAGACATTAACGTTAAGGGAAGAAAGGTACTCGTAAGAGTTGACTTCAATGTTCCTATGAAGGACGGCGTTATCACAAACGATAACAGAATCCAGGCTGCTCTTCCAACTATCAATAAGCTCGTTGAGAACGGCGCAAAGGTAGTTCTTTGCTCACATCTCGGCAAGCCAAAGAACGGTCCTGAGGCTAAGTTCTCACTTGCTCCTGCAGCAAAGAGACTTGGTGAGCTCGTAAAGACAAATGTTATTTTTGCAGCTGACGATACTGTTGTAGGCGACAATGCAAAGAAGGCTGTTGCTGCAATGAAGGACGGCGAGATCGTTGTTCTTGAGAATACACGTTTCCGCGGCGACGAAGAGACAAAGAACGGCGAGCAGTTCTCCAAGGAGCTTGCTGATCTTATCGACGGTGAAGTATTCGTTATGGACGCTTTTGGTTCTGCTCACAGAGCTCATGCTTCAACAGCAGGCGTTACTAAGTTCGTTAAGGAAACTGCAGTTGGTTATCTCATGCAGAAGGAGATCCAGTATCTCGGTAATGCAGTAGAGGTTCCTGTAAGACCGTTCGTTGCTATCCTCGGTGGTGCTAAGGTTGCTGACAAGCTCAATGTTATCTCTAACCTCCTTGAAAAGTGTGATACACTTATCATCGGCGGCGGTATGGCATATACATTTATAAAGGCACAGGGCGGCTCTATCGGTAAGTCACTCGTTGACGAAGAGAAGCTTGACTATTGTAAGGAAATGCTTGCAAAGGCTGAGAAGCTCGGCAAAAAGATCCTTCTCCCTGTTGATACAGCAGTTGCTGCATCATTCCCTGATCCTATCGACGCAGAGCTTAGCGTAGAGTATGTTGACGCTGATAAGATCCCTGCTGACAAGATGGGACTTGATATCGGACCTAAGACAGCTGCTATCTTTGCTGAAGCTGCAAAGAACGCAAAGACTGTTGTTTGGAACGGTCCTATGGGCGTATTCGAGAACCCAACTCTCAAGAAGGGCACAGTTGCTGTTTGTGAGGCTCTTGCACAGGCTGACGCTACAACTATCATCGGCGGCGGTGACTCTGCTACAGCTGCTATCCAGCTCGGTTTTGCTGACAAGATGAGCCACATCTCTACAGGTGGCGGTGCTTCACTTGAATACCTCGAAGGCAAGGTTCTTCCTGGTGTTGCAGCTATCGCTGAAAAGTAATTGAATTTATAAACAGGGCGGGTAGAGATATTCGCCCTTGTTTCAGTATCAAAGAAAAGGAAATAACCGTAATGGAAGCTATCAGAAAATTTAAAGAGGAAAACGGCGAAAAGGTTTTTCTCTATGTAATTATAGGATTTCTTGCAGGTGTAATTGTCGGACTTTTATTATCTCCTGTAAAAAATGGAATTGCAATCGGAAGCTACAACGGTGCGAACAATCAGTTCAAAAACTCAAATAATATTGAGAAAAAAGATAAAAAGTGCTGTAAAAAGCATAAATGTAATAAGGAGTAATCAGTAATGAATAAGTCATTAAGAAAGGCAATCATTGCCGGAAACTGGAAAATGAACAAGACTCGTCCTGAGGCTAAGGAGCTTCTCGAAGCAATCAAGCCTCTCGTTGCTAATGCTGATGGCAAGATCGAGGTCATCGCTTGCGTACCTTTCACAAATCTTGAAACTGCAATCAATACAACAGCAGGCAGCAACGTAAAGATCGGTGCTGAGAATGTACACTTTGAGAAGAGCGGTGCATTCACAGGTGAGATATCAGCTGATATGCTCACAGAGCTCGGAGTTGAGTATGTTGTTATCGGTCACAGCGAGAGAAGACAGTATTTCGGAGAAACAGATGAAACTGTAAACAAGAGAACACTTGCTGCTCTTAATGCAGGTCTCAAGCCTATCGTTTGCGTTGGCGAGCTCAAGTGGGAGCGTCAGTGCAACATTACAGAAGAAGTTATCGCTCGTCAGATCAAGCTTGATCTCTGGGACGTAACAGCTGAGCAGGTTAAGAATGTTGTTATCGCTTACGAGCCTGTATGGGCTATCGGTACAGGTCTTACAGCTACACCTGATCAGGCACAGGAAGTTTGCGCATTTATCCGTGCACAGCTTGCTAAGAAGTACGATCAGGCTACAGCAGATGCTGTAACTATCCAGTATGGTGGTTCTATGAACGCCGGCAATGCTGCTGAGCTTCTTGCACAGCCTGATATCGACGGTGGTCTTATCGGTGGTGCTTCACTGAAGGCTGCTGACTTCAATACAATCGTACAGGCAGCTGTTAACGGCTAATAAATCTAAAAGGGCGGATAATATCCGCCCTTAAATATGAAAGGAAAATTCATATGTCAAAGAAACCCGTAGCACTTATAATCATGGACGGCTTCGGATACAATCCCGATACATACGGCAACGCTATAGCTGCTGCTAAGAAGCCTAATCTTGATAAATACATGGCTGAGTGCCCTAATACTATAATCGGCGCAAGTGGACTTGATGTAGGTCTGCCTGACGGTCAGATGGGTAACTCTGAAGTAGGACACACAAATATCGGCGCAGGACGCATTGTTTATCAGATGCTCGTTAAGATATCCAAGGATATCAAGGACGGAACATTCGAGAGTAACAAGGCTATTCTTGGAGCTATGAATAACTGCAAGGAAAAAGGAAGCGCTCTTCATCTTATGGGACTTCTTTCACCTGGCGGTGTTCACAGCCACATGGAGCATCTTTACGGTATCGTAGAAATGGCTAAGAAGAATGGACTTGATAAGGTTTATATTCATGCTTTCCTTGACGGAAGAGATGTTCCTCCTTCATCAGCTGCTGAATATATGGAGGAGACAGTTGCAGAACTCAATAAGATCGGTCTTGGTAAGATAGCTACTATCTCAGGACGTTTCTATGCAATGGACAGAGATAATGCTTGGGACAGAGTTGAAAAGGCTTATGCTGCTCTTGTTTACGGCGAAGGCGTTCAGGAAACAGATCCTGTACAGGCTATAAAGAACTCTTACGCAAATGAAGTTACTGATGAGTTTATGCTTCCTACAGTTATCGCAGGCGGAGCACAGATCAAGGCTGATGACAGTGTTATCTTCTTTAACTTTCGTCCTGACAGAGCAAGACAGATAACACGTTCATTTGTTGATCCTGATTTTGCAGGATTTGAAAGAAAGAACGGATTTTTCCCTGTTAACTTTGTTTGCATGGCTCAGTATGATGCAACTATGCCTAATGTAACTGTTGCATATCCTCCTGAGCAGCTTACAATGACAATGGGCGAATATCTTTCAAAGCTCGGAAAAACTCAGCTCCGTATCGCTGAAACACAGAAGTATGCACACGTTACTTTCTTCTTTAACGGCGGTGAGGAAAAGCAGTTTGAGGGCGAGGACAGAATACTCATAAAGTCTCCTGATGTTCCTACATTTGACCTCAAGCCTGAAATGAGCGCGTATGAAGTATGCGATGCAGTTTGTGAAGCTATCGACTCCGATAAGTACGATGTTATCATACTTAACTATGCTAACTGCGACATGGTAGGTCATACAGGTGTATTTGATGCTGCTGTAAAGGCTGTTGAGGCTACAGATACCTGCGTTGGACGTATGGTTGATAAGATACTTGCTAAGGGCGGTGCTGCTCTTATTACAGCCGATCACGGTAATGCTGATAAGATGATGGAGCCTGATGGAAGTCCATTTACTGCACATACAACAAATCCTGTTCCGCTTATTGCTGTAGGAGTTGAAGGTACTCTTGCAGAGGGCGGTGTACTTGCTGATCTTGCTCCTACAATGCTTGATATTATGGGAGTTCCACAGCCTGCTGAAATGACAGGAAAGAGCTTACTTAAAAAATAATTTATTAAAGCGGATCTTTTGATCCGCTTTTCTATTGACAAATCAGTTTGGTTATGATAACATTATATCTGGTTGTTTAAATTTTGCATTCATATGCAAGCAATGATAAATAAATTATAATTGTTAAGGTCGTTTTAGGAGATAAAATATGTCGATCAAAAGAAATGGTATTGCAATTATCCTTTTTTCCTTTCTTTTTTTATACAGCTGCGGAAAAAGCAGCAATTCACAAGTAAAAAATAATAAAACCGATCCTGTCGTAAGAGATGTATTTGCAATGGATACATATATGAGCCTGAAGGCATATGGAAATGAAGCTGAACAAGCGATCGAAGATTCGGAAAAACGTATTTTCGAGCTTGAAAATGAACTTTCCACTACATTGGATAGTAGTGACATATGGAAGCTCGATAATTCTAACGGTGAATCGATAAGTGTATGCGATGATACTCTTACTCTTATACAAAAAGCTCAGGAAATCGGAAACAAAACCGACGGAGCACTTGATATTACAGTTTATCCTGTCTTGAAAGAATGGGGCTTTACAACAGGAGATTACAAAATCCCTGAAAAAAACAGGCTGTCTGAGCTTCTTAAAAATGTTGACTATAATATCATCTCAGTAAAAGGCAATAGTGTTTTTTTGCCCGAAAATGTACAGATCGACCTCGGAGCACTTGCAAAAGGCTATACAGGTGACGAAATAATGCAGATAATGAAGTCTCACGGCGTAACTTCTGCTATTGTAAGTCTTGGCGGAAATGTTCAGGCACTCGGCAGCAAAACAGACGGCTCTGCATGGAAGGTATCTGTAAGGGATCCTTTTGATAGCGAAAGTGATATGTGTATAGTTGATATTATAGGTAAAGCAGTTATCACATCTGGAAATTATGAGCGTTTTTTCTATGGGGATGACGGCAATAAATATTGGCACATAATTGATCCTGATGACGGATATCCTGCTGACAACGGACTCGTTTCAGTTACAGTTATAGGTGATAACGGCCTTGAATGTGATGCTCTCTCCACGGCGTTTTTTGTTCTTGGATATGATGGAACAATTGATTATCTGCGTTCAGATCCTAAGTATGATGTGATTTTAGTCACTGATGATAAGAAAATATACTATACCGACGGACTCGAAAAAAGTTTTCAGAATATAAGTGGAATGCCTGCGGAGGTGATCTCTGTTGACTAAAGGAGTTAAACTGCTTATAACAGTGGTGGCTGTTTTATTTATCGGCTCTATTATATGGGTCATATTAAGTCACAGGGCATCAGAAAGCACTTATGTCGAGATAGTTCAGAATAATAAGGTTATATATACCTTTGATCTTTCAAAGGAAAAAGACAGAACTTTTCGTATAGAAGATAATAATGGCGGCTGGAACGAAATAAAAATCGAAAACGGCAGGATAAGTATATCCGACGCGGATTGTCCGGATCATACCTGCGTAAAAACAGGTGTATTAAAATCGGAAACAATGCCAATAGTTTGCCTGCCGCACAAACTTGTTATACGTTTTTCCGAGAAGGAGCAGAGTTGATATGAAAACAAAAAGACTCGCCGAGCTTGCACTTCTTACAGCTGTTGCCCTGATTATTTTTATTATAGAGCTTCGTATCCCGAACCTTGTTGCTATCCCCGGAGTTAAGCTCGGACTTGCAAATATCATAACAGTATATGCCGTTTATAAATACAGTGCCAAAGAAGTTGCAATGGTCGTTTTCTCCCGTGTTCTTCTTGGCTCAATATTCGGTGGCAATATTTCTGCTATAATTTACAGTATGGCAGGAGCTGTAATGTGCCTTATAGGTATGCTTGCAGTAAAAAGGATAGTACCTGTCAATTATATATGGCTCAGCAGTATAATCGGAGCAATATTACATAATACAGGACAAATAATCATAGCGATAATTATTATGAGATCATTCGCTGTTATGTATCATTATCCCTATCTTATTATATCGGGCTGTATTGCAGGTGCATTTACAGGAATATGCGCCCAGCTTCTGATAAAAAGAGTATTTGCAAGCAAAAGCAGTTGAAAATGGCGATAAAATATGTTATAATGGTCATTGAGGTGAAATAAATGAATCCAATGAACGTGTTTAAGCTGAAGTCGCTTCTTGAGAGATTTAAAGAAAACCACCCTAAGGTACCTCTTTTCTTCAAAGCGGCAGTTGGCAGTATACAGGAGGGAAGTATTATCGAAATAAAGGTAATTACTCCTGAAAACAAATCTATAGTTACCAATATGAAAATTAATTCGGAAGATCTTTCCTTGATCGAAGAATTGAAAAATATGCAGTAAAAAAGCTGCCGCAAAAAGCGGCAGCTTAATATTCTATCCCTTTTCGGGCACATATTCCTTTTTCAAACGGGTGCTTTACAGCTGACATCTCAGTGAGATAGTCGGCTTGTTTTTTTAATGCATCAGTTGGCATTCTGCCGGTCATTACGATTTCGCATTTATCAGAGCAATTTTTTATAAAATCGTCAGCAAGCTCAGTATCAACGAGTTTCTTATTATATGCGTCAATAAATTCATCAAGCACTATAAGCTGTACATTATCATAGAGCCGCATATCAGCAGCTTTTTTCAGCATTTCTGTGTGATATCTTGCAACATTGCTCTTTTCCTCATCATTCATTTCAAATGTAAACTTATTGCACATTTCACAGCACATTACTTCAATGTTATCCAGAGCGCTGAGAACAGATATTTCCGATGAACTGCCATTTTTTAGAAACTGAAAAAAAGCAGTCTTCATTCCCGCACCGCAGGCACGTACTGTAAGTCCTACAGCGGCTGTCGTTTTTCCTTTTCCATTTCCATAATATATATGCAGCATAACTTTTCACCTCTAAAATCATTATAGCATCTTGAACTTGTTTAATCAAGACTTGACAGCGTTTTTTTAAGGGATTATAATTATAAAAGATGTAAATTTCAAGGAGTGTTTAAATGAGTTCAATAATATTTTTTGACATTGACGGTACTCTTGTTACCGAAGACGAAAGAGCTATAATTCCCGACAGTACAAGAGAAGCTATAAAAAAGACAAGAGAGAAGGGAAATATAACCTTTATCAATTCCGGCAGAACAGCATTCAACATCAGCCCAAGAGTCAAAGAGCTTGGTTTTGATGGATATATATGCGGCTGTGGCACATACATAGAGTATAACGGAGATGTTATTCTTTCGAGTACTATCGAAAAGAAAAAATGCAGAGAAATTGCTGAGCTTATGCGCGAGTGTAATGTTACACCTGTGTATGAACATTCCGAAGGCTACTTTTTTGATGACAAAGCTCCGATGACCGACGGATTAAAATATTTCATGGAAGTTTTTGTCGATTCAGGAATAGATGTAACCGGCAGGGTAGAGGACAATAACTTTGGTTTCGATAAATTTGTGATATGGGTAAATCCCAAAAGTGATATGGAAAAATTCAGAAAAGAGATAGGTAAAGATTTTTCCATAATCGACAGAGGAGACGGATTTTTTGAAAATGTCCCTCTTGGATTTTCAAAGGCTACAGGAATACAGCATATTCTGAATAAGCTGAATATCCCAATAGAAAATGCATATGCTATAGGCGACAGTGCAAATGATCTGCCAATGCTTGAAGCTGTTCCAAACAGCATAGCGATGGGCGGTGCAGAAGTAATATACCCCTATGTTTCGTATATAACCACGCCTATAGAAGAAAATGGAATAGCAAATGCGCTGTCTCATTTCGGACTTATTTGAATTCAATATAAGATCATATTAGGCGTTTATTGCTATTCTGGTCAAATATTGCGCTTTTTTGATAGTTTTTTTTGGCTCTAATTTGAATTGAAAAGTGCAAAATGCTATGTTATAATATTATTAAAGCCGCAATGGCAAATATTATGAGAGGGAATGGCTGAGTTTGGGATATACTCAGTCGAAATATTATTATGAATATAGCAGTTGCACAATCAGGTGGACCTACCTGCGCTATAAACGCTTCACTGGCAGGTGTTTACAGTGCTGCACAGCGTACTGAGAAAATCGACAAGGTTTATGGAGTCCTTAATGGTATAGAAGGTATCATAAACGAAGAGCTTGTCGATCTTTCAGAAAAGATCACAAGCGATGTAAGTTATCAGCTTTTGCTCAGAACTCCGTCAGCTGTACTTGGTTCGTGCAGAAAAAAGCTTCCTGATCACAAAGAAAAAAATGATATATATTACAGGATAACAGAAGTTCTCAGAAAGTACGAAATAGGTATGTTCTTTTATATTGGCGGAAATGATTCAATGGATACCGTTGCAAAGTATGCTGCATACCTGAAAGATATGGATATAAATGATATAAAGATCATTGGTATACCGAAAACTATAGATAATGATCTTTGCGAAACAGACCATTCTCCCGGATTTGGTTCGGCTGCAAAATATGTTGCTGCAACTGTTCAGGAAATAACAAGAGACAGCAATGTTTACAGTATTCCATCTGTTACCATTATAGAGACAATGGGACGTCATGCAGGCTGGCTTGCTGCTGCATCATGCTGTATCAGAGCAAACGGAGAGTCTGCGCCGCATCTGATATACCTGCCTGAAACAACATTCAGTATAGAAGGATTTCTTTCAGATGTAAAGGCTGAGATGAAAAAGCATCGTGCCGTTATAGTTGTAGTATCGGAAGGTGTTAAGACTGCCGAGGGAAAATTTGCAGCAGAAGAATATCAGTCCGGCCAGAAGGACGTTTTTGGTCACAGTTATCTATCAGGTATAGGCAAGTTCCTTGAAAAGCTTGTAGCTGCTGAGATAGGCTGTAAAGTACGTTCGATCGAGCTCAATGTAATGCAGAGATGCAGCTCTCATATAGCATCGCTTGAAGATATAAGGTCATCTGAGGCAATAGGTATGGCAGCTGTAAAGGCTGGACTTGATGGACAGACAGGCTGTATGATGACATTTGTAAGAGAGTCAAATATGCCGTACAGTTATAGAATAAGCTCTGTTGAAGCATCAAAGGCTGCTAATTCAGAAAAATTCTTCCCGCGTGAATGGATAAACGAAAAAGGTAATAATGTATTACCGCCTGCATACGATTATCTTATGCCGCTTATTCAGGGCGAGCTTCATGCAATAATGAAAAATGGTATGCCATTAAATTTTGTAATATAATATGAAAAAGCCTCTTAATAATAAGGAGGCTTTCTTATTTTTTATCGAAACAAGAAAAGCGGCTCATTCGAGCCGCTTTTTACTATTAAAGAGATTTTACATTTCCAAGAAGGAATTCCTGTATTCTAAGAGCGTCATTTGAGGTAAGACCCTTGCTTGATGTATCAACATCAGCATTCTTTTCGCCCTGCTCAGTAATACGGTTCTTATCTGAACCCTTTGAGCTGTACTTGTCAGGATTTGCAAGTGACTGCATGATAAGAACGATATCAGACATATCAACCTGACCGTCACAGTTTGCATCACCCTTTAAGCCCTTATCTTCAGTTGATTCCTTAGGACCTGTTGTAGGAACTACTGCCTCTGCTTTTGTTCCGTCAGGTTCTTCGCCCCAGATAAGCTTGTCATCAGCGTAAAGTGTTACCTTATTTGTAATAGCTGAAGCTGCATTATCGTCCTCGAAGCTTACGAGGTCATCGTAGCTGTAGTCGTTTGAAGAATCCCACTCAGGATAGATATTCTTGTCAGGATCCATCTTTGTAGTAAGAGCGAACTGATATACACGGCTGCCGTAGAACTTACAATCCTTCCATGTTACATCAACATAATATGTACCGTTGTCATCATACTTTACAGGATCTGAAAGAACAGCGTGTGACTTGTTGTTTGTATAACCTGCTTCCTGGTCATAGTCGATACGGGAAACGATATAATCAATGCCGTAGCCCTCGTCAATAAGCTCCTTGATATTGAAGTAGTATCTTGCCTTTACATCACATTCAAATCTTGGCGGATTTGTTGTTCTGTTGTGAAGAACGAGCTTGAGCTGAATACCGTCAGCCTTTTCCTGAGCTTTACCTGCTGATACAAAGTATCCAACAGGAAGCGGATCGCCGTTTTCGTCTACCTGATCGTAGCCGATAGCGTTCTCAGACATATTGAAGTCTTCAATGATGTGGTTTTCCTTTTCGTACTCCTTGCCCTTTGCACCGTAGTAGTGGTAAAGTCCTGCAAGGTCGCCGCAGAAGCCTGCGTTATAGTCATCAGTAACTTCGTTGTAGATGTAGTCCTTTGTTTCGTCAACGTGATTGTCCTTGAGGTCAGGACCGCCAACGAGAGCACCCCAGAGGGTGTGTACCTGAACTATCGGATCGTCCATGCTCTGTGTAGCTGAGCAGTGTGATGAACGATGATGTGGATGTGAAGCGAAGTTGTATTCATAACCTACTTCGTAAGAGTAACCCATAGGGTTCTTGCCAAGGATGTATTCCATCTGAGCCTTTGCCCAGGGGAGGAATGTTTCATCGCCTGTAGTCTTAGCGTATACACAAGCACAGAGACCTGCTGCTGTGTTGTAACGAGCTGAACCGTAGCCTGAAACAACTGCCCAACCGTTAGGTGACTTAGCAATGAAGTCGCCGCTTGTTTCGCTGTCAGGGAGTTCAGGGATCTTATCGCAAGTCATCGGCATATTCCAGAGATAATCGTCTCTGCCGAAGTACTTATGACCGTGAACAGGCTCATAGCCCCAATCAGAACAATCAGTTGTCTTAGAGCAGCCTGACCAGAACTCAAGGTTGTAACGGAAGATGTACCAGTCACGTGCGAGGTTTGTTACAGGAGCAAGCTTAGCGAAAACTCCGCCCCAAACAGTATCCCAGCAGTGAACCCAGATATTCTGCCAGCAGTTACCTGTATCAGTAATGATACGCTTCATATAGCCTGTGTAAGCGTAAGAAGGCTGCTGACCGGTCTGATTCTCTTCATCATATGAACCGCTGTCAGAAATTGGCTTAGAAGTATCAACTGCGATAATATCGTCTATATAATCATAGTTTTCTGTACAGTAGTAGAGCCATACAGCAGCCCATGCAAGCTCATCGTAGTCATAGCTTGATGTATAGAAGCCGCCGTCGTAACCAAGACTCGAGTTGCTTGGAACCATACCGGGCTTCCAATCCTCGATGTGAGTCTTTACAGCAAAATCGTAAAGAGCCTTAGCGTATTTAAGACACTTCTCAGCGTAATCAGGATCTGTATCCTTGAAGTTGAGGTAGTTGATAGCAAGTGAAGCAGAAGCACCTGCACACTGATCGGAAGCAGGCATTTCTTCTGTAGCGAAATAAGCAGGACGCTTAACAGCACATGATGAAGAAGCAACCATTGTGTTATCTACCTGAAGCTCAGGAGGACACCAGTAGTTATGGTCGTTGTTACCCTCTCCGACCTGATAACAATAAGCGATTACGTTATCATCTTCATCCATGAATGTAGCCTTCATGAAGTAGTCGTTGATCCAGCGAAGCTCGTCTTCAACGTGTTTCTGGAGACCCATATCTATATAATCGTCACGGAATTCATAATAACCCCAGCCAACAGTAGAAGCGGAGTAACTGCCTGGGAGACCGAACTTAACGTGGTCACCGGCATCGTGCCAGCCGCCTGTAAGATCAAGAGTACCGTTTCCGTCAGGATCGAGATATTTCTTGTTTGCGTCGATGAATTTCTGGCTCATGTTTACGCCTACATAGAGATTAGGATCATCGTCGCCGAGATTTGGCTTGGCTTTACCTTCGTCGCCCTGACCAAGACCCTGATCCGTTTTAAGCTGATCATCAGTTTTGCCCTTGCCGACTGTAGGCATCGGATTCATTGGCTGAAGCGGGATCTCAGCGTCGATAACGTGACAATTCGAACGCCATGAATAGTAACCGTCATCAGCAACCTCATCACCGCACTTGTTAGCATCGTAGAAGCACAGCGCAAGCTGTAAAGCCTCTGCGAAATTGTGGTAATTGTTTTCTTTGCCCTCAGTGATAACTGCGGCATTTGCGCTTGTGATACCGCACGAAAGAATCGTAGCGGCAGCAGACAAGCAGGCTAATGATTTTTTGAATATCTTCGCCTTTTTCATGTCAAATCTTCCTTTCGAGAGTAATTATTTCATGGGATTTTCTCGTGCCTCGGAGAAAAACCATAATAACCACAAATTATTTGAGCAGATTTTTCTTTTTCAGTCTGTCAAAAACAATATTATAGCCATCGTTTCCGTCTTTTAAAGAACGATTTACTCTGCTGATAGTAGCAGTACTTGCACCTGTTTCGGTAACGATACTGTTGTATACTCTGTGTTCGTCAAGGAGCTTTGCAACGTGAAGACGCTGAGCAAATGCCTTGAGTTCGATGCTTGTGCAGAGATCATCAAAAAATTTATAACAATCATCTACTGAGTCGAGTGTTAGAATAGCTTCAAAAAGCAGATCCATGCTGTCTGATTTTATTTTATCGATCATATTTAATTCTCCAATCTGCCAAAAGGCGTGTAAAACGATTTCTTACTTTACATTTTAACACATTATTCCGTAAAAGTAAAGACCTTTTCACTACAAAAACATACGGTATAAAAATGCTTTTATATTAAATAAGAAACAACACCTTTGTGTATATGATATCACATTCTCAACAAAAAGTAAAGAATATTTCTGAAAGATCGCAAAATTTGGGCATAGGCTCTAAAAATCCGCAAATTTTCATATGCAAAGTAAATACTTCCAAATTAAAAGACAACTTAAATTATGTGATGCGATAATTTTTTAATTACATATAGTATGATTTGGCTTATATATTTTCTTGTATTTTTTTCAAACTCAAACAAGGGGTTGAATTTTTTTAAGATTTATAGTATAATATTTGAAGGACGATTTTTTCGTTTTATGAGGATAAATATGATACCTACAGAAATGCGGTGATTTTATGGAGCAAACCATTAAAAGCGATAAAAATATAGAAGAAGCGAACATTCTTTATACAGTTGCAATGAGAGGTCTTGTTGCTTTCCCGAAAATGGTAATGCATTTTGATGTTTCGCGCAGTAAATCGGTTGCTGCCGTGGAGCGTTCACTTAAAGAAGGCAGCAAGCTTTTCCTTGTTACTCAGCATGAAGCGTATGTTGAAAATCCGAAGGCTTCTGATCTGTATAAAGTTGGAGTTGTTGCGGAAGTAAAGCAGGTGCTGAAGCTTCCCGACAATATCATGAAAGTTCTTGTAGAAGGCGTATACAAGGCTAATCTTGTAAGACTTATTGATGACGGGGAAGTTCTTAAAGCCGAGGTAAAGCATACTCCCACATATTCGAGGACTAAGATCGACGAAGTAGAAGCAGAAGCACTTATGCGTTCTGTAAAAGATATATTTGAGCGCTACGCTTCGTTCTTTCCGAGGATGCCGAAGGAGCTTCTCACTTCAATAATTACACAGGATTCTCCTGTAAAGCTTTTTGAAACAGTTACCTTTAACTGTAATCTTAATTATCGTGATAAGCAGACTCTTCTTGAAGAGACAAATGTTATAAACAAGCTTTCCGTTCTCTTTGCTTGTCTGACTTCAGAGGTAGAGATTTTAGAGCTTGAAAACCTTATAAATGAGCAGACAAAAAACAGCATCGATAAAGGTCAGCGAGAGTTTTATCTCCGTGAGCAGCTTAGAGTTATCCAGGAGCAGCTCGGTGAAGACGAAGGCGATGAGGCTTTTGGTTATATTAACGATATAATGGAGCTGAAAATAGACGAAAAGAGCAAAGAAAAGCTTCTTAAAGAAGCAGATAAGCTTACAAAGCTGCCCCCGTCATCACAGGAAGCTTTTGTTATAAAGAATTATCTTGATACAGTTCTTGACCTGCCTTGGGGAAAATATACCAAAGCAAAGCTGTCTATGGACAAGGCTGAGGCAGTTCTTGAAAAGGATCATTATGGCCTGAAAAAGGTAAAGGAGCGTATTCTTGAATTCCTTGCCGTTCATATGCTGAATCCGGAAATAAAAGGACAGATAATCTGTCTTGCCGGCCCTCCTGGTATTGGTAAGACTTCTATTGCCAAGTCTATAGCAAAAGCAATGGGAAGAAAGTATGCACGAGTTTCACTTGGCGGAGTACGTGACGAAGCTGATATAAGAGGTCACAGAAAGACCTATGTCGGAGCGATGCCGGGACGTATCATAACTGCTATATCACAGGCAGGCTCGGCAAACCCGCTTATTCTGTTTGATGAGATCGACAAGCTTTGCAGTGACATAAAAGGCGATCCTTCATCAGCAATGCTCGAAGTGCTTGATGCAGAGCAGAACAATGCTTTCCGCGATCATTTCATAGAAGTACCTTTTGATCTCAGCAAGGCGGTATTTATCACAACTGCAAATAATGTCAGCGCAATACCTGCTCCGCTTCTTGACAGAATGGAAGTTATCGAACTGCCGAGCTATACAGCTGAGGAAAAATTCCATATTGCCAAAGAACATCTTGTGCCCAAGCAGCTCAAAGAGCAGGGCTTAAAGGCATCACAGCTCAAAATAACCGACGATGCTATAAATGAACTTATCCAGTATTACACCAAGGAAGCAGGCGTGCGTTCACTTGAAAGAAGCATAGCTTCGCTGTGCAGAAAAACAGCCAAAAAAATAGCTTCGGAAGAAGCTAAAAAGGTAACTATAAAAGCAAAGGATATAAGTAATTATCTTGGCATACGGAAATATCTCGGTGACCTTTCTTCCCAGAAGGATCAGGTAGGTGTTGTTAATGGTCTTGCGTGGACATCTGTCGGCGGAGTTCTTATGCCTATCGAGGTTCTCATAATGAAGGGAACCGGCAAGATAGAGGTAACAGGCTCGCTTGGCGATGTTATGAAGGAAAGCTCAAAGATAGCAGTCAGCTATGTTCGCAGTATTGCCGAAAAATACGGCATTAACCCTGATTTTTACAAGGAAAATGATATTCATATCCACGCTCCCGAGGGTGCTGTTCCTAAGGACGGCCCTTCCGCAGGTGTTACCATGACTACTGCACTTGTTTCTGCACTTTCAGGTACCAAAATAAGATCAGATGTAGCTATGACAGGAGAAGTTACACTTCACGGAAAGGTACTTCCCATAGGCGGACTGCGCGAGAAAACTATGGCAGCTTACAAATCAGGTATAAAGACTGTTATTATACCTATAGCAAATAAGCCTGATCTTGAGGAAGTAGATAAGGTGGTAAAGGACGCTATAGAATTTGTGTACGCAGAGGATCTTAAAGACGTTCTTGATACTGCGCTTATAAAATAAAATTCAGATAAGGAGGAAAACGCCGTGAAGCTGAATTACAACAAAGCGGAGTTTACCGCCGCATATGGAAAATTTTCTCAGATACCTGCGCCTGAGAGGATAGAGATAGCATTTGCAGGACATTCAAATGTCGGAAAATCAACTCTTATAAATAAGCTTTTTAACAGGAAAAATCTTGCGAGGGTAAGCTCTGTTCCCGGAAAAACAGCAACGATAAATTTCTATGGCCTGGAGAATATCTATTTTGTAGATCTCCCCGGATACGGATATGCAAAGGTTGCAAAATCCGAGAAAGAGCGCTGGTCGGGGCTTATTGAGGGCTACCTCAGCTCTGACAGAGATATAAGACTTGTTTTTATGTTGGTTGATATGCGTCACGCACCGACGAAAGATGATATTCAGATGATAAATTATCTTATAGATACGGAAATGCCCTTTGTACTCGTTCTCACAAAAGCCGATAAGCTTAACAAGAGCGAGAGAGCAAAGCGCCTCGAAGCTTTCAAGGACGAGATACCGTGCTTTGAGGATATTCATGTAATACCTTTTTCTTCCCAGACGTTCGAAGGAGTAGAGGAACTCAGACAGATTGTCGAGGATATCACAGATGACAATGACGTCGCTGTTGAATAAATTATACCCGAAAGGATGTTAAAAATGTTTGTATCCGAAAATCTTGACATCAATAACGCAGGTCATCTTACGATCGGCGGAGTTGATACAGTGGAGCTTGCAAAGGAATACGGCACTCCTCTCTATGTCATGGACGAGCAGATGATAAGAAAAACTCTTCGCCGTTTCCACGACAGTATGAAGAAATATTATAACGGTAAAGGCGAGGTTCACTATGCAAGCAAGGCTTTTTCGTGCATGGAAATGTGCAGAGTCGTAGCAAGTGAGGGAGACGGACTTGACGCAGTTTCCATAGGTGAGCTTTATACTGCATATAAAGCAGGCTTTCCTATGGATAAAGTCGGCTTCCACGGCAATAACAAGACGGATGAAGAACTTCGTTTTGCAGTTGAAGTTGGTGTCGGACATATTATTGTTGACAATATAAGCGAGCTTCACAGACTTGAAGCTATTGCAGCCGAAATGCAGGCTAAGCCTGATATAATGTTCCGAATCAAGCCGGGTATAGATGCTCATACTCATGATTTTGTAAAAACAGGACAGATCGACAGTAAATTCGGCTTTGCACTCGAAACGGGAGAAGCATTTGAGGCAGTAAAGGAAGCTATAAGCTGCAAAAACGTAAATCTCAGCGGACTTCATTGCCATATCGGTTCACAGATCTTTGATATAGCTCCATTTGAAGAAGCTGCAAGAGTAATGCTCGGATTTATCGCAAAGATAAAGAACGAACTTGGTTTCGAGGTAAAAGGACTTAATCTTGGCGGCGGTTTCGGAATAAAGTACCTTAACGAGCATGATCCCGCTCCGTTTGAGGTCTACCTTGAAAGAGTTTCAGGTGTTGTAAGAGAAGAGTGCTCCAAACTTGGCATTGAGCTTCCTGCTATGTACATAGAACCGGGGCGTTCGATAGCAGCTCCGGCAGGAATAACACTTTATACCGTTGGTGCTCGCAAGGAAATACCGAATATAAGGACATATGTCTCTGTTGACGGCGGCATGGCTGACAGCCCGAGATATATCCTTTACGGTTCTGAATATGAAGCTATAGTTGCGAACAAAGCAAAGGAAGAACGCAGCGAAAAGGTAACTATCGCAGGAAAATGCTGTGAAAGCGGCGATCTTATCGGCGAGAATATGCCGCTCCAGCACGCAGAGTCAGGTGATATTATTGCTGTATGTGCTACAGGCGCATATAACTATTCAATGTCATCAAATTACAACAGACTACAGAAGCCTGCTGTAGTATTTGTAAACGAGGGCAAATCAAGTGTTGTGGTTAAGAGAGAGACTCTTGATGATATAATCAGAAACGATATATAAAACGAAAGGCAGGGAATATCCCTGCCTTATTTTTTGTAAAAAAGCCTGCTCTGCCATGTATCAAGCTCAGCGAGCTTCTTATCTATGCCGCCGAGGACTGCGATCTTATCCGCACTCCACATAGGAGCTATAAGTTTGGATTTATCTCCGTCACCGGTAATACGCTCAATTACGGTCTGAGCGGGGAGCACTTCCAGCTGTTTAACTATTATGTTTATGTATTCATCACGGCTGAGAAGCTGAAATTCGCCGTTTCTATACATCTTTTCAAGCCGAGTGCCTCTTATGACATGAAGCATTTGAAGCTTTACTGCGTCGGGTTCCATTTTTGCAGCTTCGACAGCTGTTTCCAGCATCATTTCCGATGTTTCAAAGGGGAGCCCGTTGATTATATGCAAACAGACTCTGATGCCCTTGCTTTTTAGCTTGTAATATCCTCTGAGGAACTCCTCGTGGGTACAGCAACGGTTTATAAGTTTCAATGTATCATCGTGACAGCTTTGCATTCCAAGCTCTACTGTAAGGTTAGTTTGCAAGCTTAAACTGTAAAGAAGATCTACTACCTCCTCGGACAAGCAGTCAGCACGCGTACCTATAGATAAACCGCATACATTGGGAAATCCTATAGCCGAATAATAACATTCCTTCAAAACGCTTAAAGGAGCATATGTGTTGGTATTTGCCTGAAAATAAGCTATGAATTCAGCGCTGTCGCCGTATTTTTTCGCTATCCGCCTGTGTTCGGCTTCAAGCTGTTCTTTTACCGTTAATCCGCTGTGAGTAAAATATCCGCTTCCGCCGTCGCAGAAAATACAGCCGCCTACACCTTTTGTACCGTCTATATTGGGGCAAGTAAAGTCGCAGTCAATTACGGCTTTGTATATTTTTTGGCCGAATTTGTTTTTGTTATAATAATTCAGCGTATAGTAACGCTTGTTATCACAAGAATATATAAAAGGACTTTTGTTCATTCTACGCCTCCTTGTGAAAATATGTTACCATATCACTTTAATTTTGTCAATATTTAGTATATAAAAAATAAATATCGCAATATCTGGGCTGATTATCTATTGACATTTTGCACAAAGTGCGCTAAAATATAAGAGTAATATTTTTTAAGGTTCTGATGCTATTATGAAGGATAAGAATATTGTATTGATAGGTATGCCGGGAGTAGGCAAAAGTACAGTCGGAGTTATTCTTGCGAAACTCACAGGCTGCAAATTTGTAGACACTGATCTGATAATACAGGAAAAGGAAAATAAGCTTCTTAAAACTATCATAGCCGAAAAAGGCGTTGACGGTTTTATAGAGACCGAAAACCGTATTCTAAGCAAGCTTGATGTTAAAAATTCGGTTATTGCTACAGGCGGAAGCGTTGTTTACGGCGAAGACGCAATGAAAAATCTTGCTGAAAACAGCGTAGTCGTTTATCTGAAACTTGATTACAATAAGCTCAGATATCGCCTCGGCAATATCAAAAACAGGGGAGTCGTTATCCGTAAGGGGCAGTCCCTTAACGGACTATATAAAGAAAGAGTCCCGCTGTATGAAAAGTATGCAGATATCACCATTGATGAAAATGGCTGCAATGTAGAGAAAACGGTAAGTAAAATAATGTCGGAAATATACGATCATTTGTAAGAAATGAACAATTATAAACCTACAAAAACACTGAATTGCACAATTTTACGTTTCTATTCAAAAAGTTCTTTGACATTTAGCTAATTATGTGTTACAATGTATAGTAGGATTATTATTATTAATAATTATCAGAATTCGGTGCCGTTTATGCAGCAAAACTGCTTTGGCTTGCGGATATCGGAAAGGAATCGAAATGTCTAAAATTATTGCTATTACCTCAGGAAAAGGCGGAACAGGTAAATCCACAGTCTGTGCAGGACTTGGTTATACTCTCGCTAAACAGGGACACAGAACTCTTATAATAGAGCTTGATTTTGGTCTCAGATGTCTTGACATTATTTTCGGTGTAGAAGATAATATCAAGTATGATCTCGGTGATGTCCTCAGCGGAAAAAAGACTGCTCTTGAAGCGGTTGCTCAGATCCCTATGGCTTCAAACCTTAATATTCTGTGTGCTCCCAAAACACTTACTTCAGTAAGTGCAGAGCAGATAGTAGAGATATGCCGTTCCGTAAAGAAGTATTTTGAGTACATTATTATCGACACAGGTGCAGGAATCAATTCCCATGTATTTGATATCGTAGAACAGGCAAATCTTATACTTGTTATCTCTACTCCTGACCCTGTCTGCATACGAGATGCAAGCCTTATGTCAGACGAGTTCTACAACAGAGGAAATAAAAGTCAGAGACTTATTATCAATAAAATAAGCAAGCGTATCATCGGCAGTGAGCTTATCTCTAACCTTGATGAGATAATTGACAAGGTCGGTGTACAGCTCATCGGAGTTATCCCCGATGATTTCAAGATGACAGTTGCTACAGGTAAGGGCAATCCTATCCCTACTGACAGTGAGGCACTCAAAGCCTTTGACGCTATTTCAAAGCGACTTGGCGGAGAATTTGTGCCGCTTACAGTCAAGACTGTATAAAATAAGATATTAATCCGCTAAGCGGGGAAAGGAAAGATATATGAAGATCGCAATTATAGCACATGACGCTAAAAAAGAGCTGATGGTGCAATTCTGCAGCGCATACTGCGGCATTCTGTCAAAGCACACACTTATTGCTACAAATACAACAGGAAAACAGGTAAGCGAAGCTACAGGGCTTCCTATCAAAAGATATCTTAGCGGACAGGGCGGCGCTGAACAGATACTGGCACTTCTTTCATGTAATGAAGTAGATGTTCTTCTGTTCTTCAGAGACCCTATAAATCCCAAGGCAGCAGATGTTCATGGAATGAATCTTCTTAGACTCTGCGACGTTCATAACGTACCTGTTGCTACAAACATCGCTACCGCAGAAGCGCTGATACTCGCACTCGAAAGAGGCGATCTTGATTGGCGTGAGGTCGGTAATCCGAGCATCTAAATGTTCAATTGTCCCTTCTAAAGGGACAATTTTCATGTAAAAACAAACAGGAAAGGCTTGAAATATATGGCTATGAATATAAAACGTCCAAACGGAACAGAAGACGTTCTCCCGAAAGACGTTCACAAATGGAATACAGTTGAAAAGATCGCACGAGAAACAGCTGAAAGCTTTGGCTTTTCTGAAATACGTATCCCTACCTTTGAGAATACTGATCTTTTCCTTCGTTCTGTAGGTGAAACCACAGATGTTGTACAGAAGGAAATGTATACCGTAAAAGCAAAGGAAACTGAATTTACTCTCCGTCCTGAGGGAACAGCAGGTACTATCCGTGCGATGCTCCAGAACGGACTTCTCAATGAAGCACTGCCGCAGAAGGTATTCTATATGCTTTCATGCTTCAGACATGAGCGCCCACAGGCAGGAAGACTCCGCGAGTTCCATCAGTTCGGACTTGAAATGGCAGGAAGTGCTGCCCCTACAGCAGATGCAGAGGTAATTTCTCTTGCAAAAACACTTCTCACCAGACTCGGACTGAAAAATATCGAGCTTTACATAAATTCTATCGGCTGTCCTGCTTGCCGTGCAAAGTATCATGAAGCACTCAGAGCTTATTTTGAGCCTCATAAGGAAGAACTTTGCGATACCTGCAAGGAAAGACTTGTAAAAAATCCTATGAGACTTCTTGACTGTAAGAGCCCTATATGTCAGGAGATCGCCAAGGATGCTCCGTTTATCACAGATTACCTCTGTGAGGAATGTGATGATCACTTCAAGAAGCTTCAGACATACCTTACAAATCTGGGTATCGAGTATAAGGTAAATCCAAAGATCGTAAGAGGTCTTGATTATTATACAAAAACTGTTTTCGAATTCGTTACTACAGAGATCGGCGCACAGGGAACTGTTTGCGGCGGCGGAAGATATGACGGACTTATCGAACAGCTCGGCGGACAGCACATACCTGCACTTGGCTTTGGAATGGGAATTGAAAGACTTCTTCTCGTTATGGACAAGCAGGGCTGTGATTACCTAACACCTAAAAAGTGTGATATTTATTTTGCTACAATGGGCGATGCTGCGCTTGAAAAGGCTATGGAGCTTGTAAAGGGGCTCCGTGAATTCGGCTACTGTGCAGAATATGATCTTATCGGCAGAGGTATCAAGGCTCAGATGAAGTACGCAAATAAAATAGGCGCGGCTTATACAATTGTTCTTGGTGACAATGAACTTGAGGAAGGAAAAGCAAGACTCAAGGAAATGGAAACAGGAAACGAGACAGAGATACTGCTTAACGATAAATTTACAGCAAATTTTGAAAACGAGTACTTTAATAAGGTTCTCGACTGCATTGATGATGAAAACGGATCAATGTTTGCATTCACAGGGGAGGATAAATAAAATGGCAGACAGTATGAAAGGCTTAAAGCGCACACATTACTGCGGAGAAGTGACTGAAGCAGGCAAAGAAGTCGTAGTTGGCGGATTTGTTGACAGAATAAGAGACAAGGGCGGCGTTATCTTTATTGTTTTAAGAGACAGAACAGGCGTTGTTCAGCTTCTTTTCAATGACGAGACAGACCGTGAGATATTTGATAAAGCTGCATCATGCAAGAGTGAATATGTTCTTATGGCTAAGGGCGAAGTACGTGAGCGTGAAAGCAAGAATGATAAACTGAAAACAGGTAACGTTGAAATATTTGTAAATGACCTCAGAGTACTTGCAAAGGCTCAGACACCTCCTTTCGAGATCGTAAATGAGACAAAGGTAAATGACGAGCTCCGTCTTAAATACCGTTATCTCGACCTCAGACGCGCACCGCTCCAGCAGAATATCATCATGCGCCATGAAATAGCTAAAGTGACTCGTGAGTATTTCTACGAAAACGGATTCCTTGAAATAGAGACTCCTATGATGATGAAATCAACTCCTGAGGGCGCAAGAGATTATCTTATCCCGTCAAGAGTTCATCAGGGCAAATTCTATGCACTTCCTCAGTCTCCCCAGATCTATAAGCAGCTCCTTATGGTCTCGGGCTATGACAGATACATACAGCTTGCACGCTGTTTCCGCGATGAGGATCTTCGTGCAGACCGTCAGCCTGAGTTTACACAGATAGACCTCGAAATGTCATTTGTTGATGCTGAGGATATTCAGGAGTGTGTTGAAGGATTTATTCAGCGTGTATTTAAGGAAGTAATGGGTGTTGATGTACCTACTCCTCTCCCAAGACTTACATTTGCTGATGCTATGAACCGCTACGGTTCTGATAAGCCGGATACACGTTTTGGCTTTGAGATCCAGGATATCACAGAAACAGTAAAGGATATCGACTTTGTTGTATTTAAGAATGCAATAGAAGAAGGCGGCAGTGTACGTGCTATCAATGTAAAGAACGGTGCTGCAACATATACTCGTAAGGAAATTGACAAGCTTGTAGAGCACGCTAAGGGTATCGGTGCTAAGGGTCTTGCATATATCCGCTGGGCAGATGAGCCAAACTGCTCCTTCAAGAAGTTCCTGAAGGACGGCGAGCTTGAAAAGATATGTGCTGCTGTAGATGCACATGAAGGCGATCTCGTTCTTATATGTGCTGATAAGACAAAGACTGTTCTTGCTACACTCGGTGCAATAAGACTTATCTGCGGCAAGAAGCTGGATGTTATCCCTGATGATGTTTACAACTTCCTCTGGATAACAGAAATGCCATTCTTTGAATATGACGATGAAAACAATACATGGGTAGCTGCGCATCACCCATTTACAATGCCTATGGAAGAATGTCTCGGTTATCTTGATACCGATCCCGCAAATGTTCGCGCAAAGGCATGGGATCTGGTTCTTAACGGTACTGAGCTTTCAAGCGGCTCAATGCGTATAACTGATTTTGAGCTCCAGCAGAAAATGTTTGAAGCACTTGGCATGACAGATGAGGAGATACAGGCTAAATTTGGTTTCCTCGTTGATGCTTACCGTTATGGTGCTCCGCCTCACGGTGGAATGGGTATAGGTCTTGACAGACTTGCAATGATAATGTGTAAGGCTGATAGCCTCCGTGATGTAACTGCATTCCCGAAGGTACAGAATGCAAGTGAGCTTATGTCTGAGTGTCCGTCTGTCGTTGATGACGAAAGCCTTGAAGTTCTTGGCATAAGCGTTGTAAAAAAAGAAGATGAGTAATCGTTTTTACGCTGTATGCGGAATTCTCGACATTGACGGAAAAATCCTTTTCGTAAGGCATACATACGGTCCTGCAAAGGAGCGTATACTTATCCCAGGCGGCTATGTTAAGGAAGGGGAACTGCCTTCAGATGCGGTAAAGCGTGAATTCTTTGAGGAAACAGGCGTTAACGCAGAAGCTGACTCTGTATTTGCAGTTCAGTTTCGTGCCGAGCAGTGGATAATAGTATTCCGCCTTAAATACATATCGGGAGAGCCGGTTTCGGACGGTTATGAAAACAGTGAGGTATTGCTTCTTACACCTGAGGAAGCTGTAAAGCGAAGCGACATCACAAACATGAGCCGTGCAATACTGAATGCATACATAAATGATCGTGAAAATACGCTTGCAAAAGGGGATTATAAGTCGATTTCCTTAAAAGCAGGCGAATACGAAATATTTGGTGTATAAAAAATATTTATAAATTGAAAAATTTTTATTGACATTTTTATCGTTTTGAGGTATAATATTTATTGTCAATGGATAATTGCAAGGGAGCTGTCTGTAGGGAAAGCTCCCTTTCTGTTTATTTACAAAACTAATTAACATAATATCTATTGACTGCGCATATCATTTATGATATACTAAGAAAAGTAAATGACCAACGGTCATTTTAAAGGAGGCGTTTAAATGGCATCAGAAGCTGTAAAAAGAATTCTTGAAGCTGAGGCTATGTCTGATAAGAAAAATGCCGAGGCACGCAAACAGCGCGATGATATCATCAGCTCTGCCTCAGGAAGTTCCTCGCTTGCTATCCAGAAAAAGATCGCAGAAGCTACTTCGGAAGCTGTAAAGATCAGAGAAGGATACAATGAGAAGCTGAAGGAATACGAGCAGAATGCTGAAAACGAATGTAATAAAAAGCTCAGCAGTATAAAGCAGCTTGCTGAGAAAAATATGGATTCAGCTGTTAATGAAATAATCAACAGGTATTTTTGAGATCTGCACTTGAAAAGGAGAGTGATGTAAAATATGGCGAAGCTCAAAATGAAAAAGATCGAGCTTATTGCTATGCTTACTGACAGTAAAAAGATAATAGAGCTTCTTCAGAGGCGCGGAGTTGTTGAAATATCGAGAAATGATGATGAAGAGCTTGAAAACACAAATGTTACGGCGGTAGTTGGCGAGTTTGACAAATTCCGAAATACTGCTTCTCAGGCGCTTGAGATAATTGATAATCACGCTCCGGAAAAAGCAAGCATAACCGATATGTTCAGCGGCAAGACCGAGGTCGAAAAGCATGAATTCGGTCGAGAGGCTATGCAAATGGAAAAGGTAATGGGGGCAGCTAACGAGATAATCAAAAATCAGCGTTTCATTACTGATTCCGCAAATTCGATATCGCAGCTTGAGATCAAATGTGATATGCTCCAAAGATGGCTGCCGCTCGATGTACCGCTGAATTTCAAGGGAACTGCTACGACAGCGGCGTATATAGGTACTCTGCCATATCAGATAACAGCTGATGCCCTTGAGGAACAGCTTCCTGAGAATTGCAGTGCAGAGGTTATCAGCGGTTCTAAGGAACAGACAAATCTTTTTATCCTATGCAGTAAAAGCTCATATGATGAGGCAGGAGATGTACTGAGAAAGCTTGCTTTTGTTTCAGCTTCCGAGCCTGAAAGTCATACACCAAAGGAACTGATATCCATGTACCAAAAGGAGATATCAGACCTTCAGAAGGGTACTGATGAAGCAAAGAAAAACATAGAAAAGCTTGCAGAAAATCGTAAAGAGTTAAAGTTTGTTATTGACTACCTACAGATGCGCAAGGAGAAATATGATGCTCTCAGTGGTCTTGGATTTACCGAAAGTACTTTTGTACTTACAGGATATATCCCCGAAAAATACTGTGAACAGCTTCGCAAGGAAATAGAGGCTAAATATACAGCTTCTATAACCTTTACTGATCCGTCAGATGATGAAGATGTGCCTGTTTTACTTGAAAACAGCAAATTTTCTTCACCTGTTGAGGGAATAACAAAAATGTATGCTCTTCCGGGAAAAAGTGATGTTGACCCAACTCCTGTAATGTCGTTTTTCTATTATCTTTTCTTCGGAATGATGCTTTCAGACGCGGGCTATGGACTGCTGATGCTCATTGGAACTACAATAGCGTTAAAGAAGTTCAAGCTTGAAACAAGTATGAGAAAAACTCTTACCATGTTCCGAAACTGTGGTATTTCCACTATTTTCTGGGGAGCACTTTTCGGAAGCTGGTTCGGAGATATAGCACAGGTAGTTGCAAGAAACTTCTTTGATAAAGAGATAGGCAGTCTTGCTTTATGGTTTGAACCTCTAACGGATCCTGTAAAGCTTCTGCTGGTTTCATTCGGACTTGGAATACTTCACCTGCTCCTTGGCGTTGCGGTATCGTTTAAAATGACATGGGATACAGGCAAAAAGCTCGACGCTATATTTGACGCACTCCCTATATATCTAATAATTCTGGGAGTTGCTCCAATAGGTGCAGGTATGTTCGTTTCTGTATCGTCAACGCTAAGAAATACAGGTCTGTATATGCTTATAGCAGGTGTTGTTATTCTTGTGCTTACGGCAGGAAGAACGTCAAAATCAATATTCGGAAAGTTCTTCGGCGGTCTGTATGCACTGTACAATACAGCCACAGGCTACCTCGGCGACATTCTTTCCTATTCGAGACTTCTTGCGCTCGGACTTGCAACAGGAAGTATTGCCAGCGTTATAAATCTTATAGGAACTATGCCTGAAAATAAGATATTCAAGCTCGTTCTTCTCGTTGTTGTATTCATTGTCGGACATACAGCAAATCTGGCTATTAATCTGCTTGGTGCTTATGTTCATACTGACAGATTACAGTTCGTTGAGCTTTTCAGTAAATTCTACACAGGCGGCGGCAGGGAATTTTCACCGCTTACTGTAAATACAAAGTATATAAAATTCAAGGAGGAAAATTCAAATGACTAACGGATTAGTTTTAGCTTTAATCGGAGCTGCTCTTGCAGCACTTCTCGCAGGCATCGGCTCTGCAAAGGGTGTAAGCCTTGTAGGTGAGGCTGCATCGGGCGTTATATCAGTTGACCCGTCTAAATTCAGCAAGGTGCTTCTGCTTGAGCTCCTTCCGGGTACACAGGGACTTTATGGACTTATTGCAGCTATGTTTATTCTTATCAAGACCAATGTTTTAAGCGGTAATGCAGCAGATCTCACTGTTCAGCAGGGTCTTGCATTCCTTGCTGCTTCTCTCCCAATCGCAATTGTAGGTCTTATCTCCGGTATAATGCAGGGCAGAACTGCCGCAGCAGGCGTAAGTATTACAGCTAAAAAGCCTGACCATAACGGTAAGGCTATTATCATGGCTGCAATGGTAGAAACATATGCTATCCTTGCACTTCTTATTTCTGTTCTTATGATCCTTAATATTGCTGTATAATGGAGGTGGAGATATGTCAGGACTTGACGATATCCTGAACCTCATCGAAGCTCAGCAGAAACAAACAGAGGACAGTATTATGAAGTCTGCGGCAGACAAGGCACGAAAAATCAAGGCTGACGGAGCTGAAAAAGCTAATAAGGCTTATGAGGAACACCTTTCCAAAGCCAAGGTTCAGGCGGAAAAGGATTTTGAAAACTCCTGTGCCTCAGCAGATGCTGCTATGAAACGTAAGATACTTGCCTGTAAAGTTGAGCTTATTGATGAAGCTATAGAAAAAACTATAGATAAGCTGAAAAAGCTTCCCGATAAAGAGTATTTTGAGCTTATACTCAAACTTGTTGAACGTCATATACAGCCGGATAAAGGCTTTATCGAACTCGGAAAAGCTGACCTTGCAAGGACTCCAAAAGAATTTGAAAGCGAGCTGAATACACTTGCTTCCAAAAAAGGCGGCAGCATACAGCTTTCCAAAGAAGCTGCTGACATTGACGACGGTTTTATACTCAGCTATGGCCTTATATCGGAAAATTGCAGCTTTAAGGCTATGATCGAATCTGAAAAAGATGAGATCAGAGATACGGCTGCAAGAGCACTGTTCAGGTAGGTGATAGCATGAACGGTACAAAATACGCAAATGCTGTTGGTGCTGTAAGAGCAATGGAAAATACGCTCCTTAGCAGAAGTGACATTGAACAGCTTATAAATGCAAGAAGCAAAGCAGAGATAAACTCCATAATCGCTTCCAAAAACAGTGGCGGAGCTAATGCGGAAAATCTTGAAGATGTCTGGAATATGCTCATGGAATATGCTCCTGATTGCAAAGAGCTTGAAATACTGCTTTACAAAAATGATTTTCATAATCTGAAAGCCGTTTTAAAGGCGATAATTTCAAACAGAGATCCTCAGCAGTATTATATCTCACCGTCTAATGTAAAGCTTTCTGTGCTCACTGAAGCTATCAATTCAAGAGAATATGATGAGCTTCCCGAATATATGCGCGGCACAGCAGCCGAAGCTTATGAGCTCGTAACAAGAACTCTTGACGGACAGCTTTCGGATTCGCTTATTGATACTGCTGCTTTAAAAGCAATGCAGAAAAGTGCTTTTAAATTCGGCGGCGAGTTTATGCAGAAATACGCAAAGCTCATAACTGTATGCGCGGATATAAAAACTGCATACAGATGCTGTCTGCTCAATAAATCCGCACAGTTCATGGAAACGGCTATATGCGGAAGTGAAGAGCTTGAAAAGGAAGATCTTATAAAAGCTGCACTCAGCGGAACAGAATCTTTTTTCAGCTTCCTTGAGACTACAAGCTACGCAAATGCAGCTGCTCTTCTCAAAGATTCAGCTGCCCAGTATGAAAAATGGTGCGATGATGCTGTAATGGAGCTTGCTGATGAAGCTCGTATACAGGCGTTTGGCTCTGATCCTCTTGCTGCATATTTTATTGCTAAGGAAGCAGAGATCAAAAATCTGAGGATATTATCAGTATGTAAGGAATTCGGTGCTGATAAGGAAACGATCACGGAAAGGATGAGAAAGCTATATGTATAAAGCAGCAGTTATCGGTGACAGCGCAAGTGTGTCGGGATTTGCAGCTCTTGGGCTTTCCGTGTTTCGTGAAACTGAACCCGAAAAGATTACTAAGCTTATTTCAAGGCTTGCAGCCAATGACTTTGCTGTGATCTATATCACAGAGCCTGCCGCTGCACTTGTAAGCGATACAATAAATAAATATCGGAGCAATAAGCTGCCGTCTATCGTTCTTATACCCGCAATTGAGGGTAATACGGGCGAGGGCATGAGAGCTTTGCATGATGCAGTTGAAAAGGCTGTAGGCTCTGATATACTTAATTAGGAAAGAGGCGGATAAGCAGAAATGAACAGCAAAGGTACAGTAGTTAAAATATCAGGACCGCTTGTAGTTGCCGAGGGCATGAGAGATGCTAATATGTTCGACGTTGTGCGAGTAAGTGAAAAGCGGCTTATCGGTGAGATAATAGAAATGCACGGTGATCGTGCTTCCATACAGGTCTATGAGGAAACATCAGGTCTCGGAACAGGAGAGGGCGTTGAATCAACAGGCGAGCCTATGAGCGTTGAACTTGGTCCTGGACTTATCGGAAGTATTTTCGACGGTATCCAGCGTCCCCTTGATGATATCCGCAAAGTGTGCGGCAATAATCTTGCAAGAGGTGTAGAAGTTCCTTCACTCAAGCGTGAGCCTCTCTGGAAGTTCACTCCTTCAGTAAAAGCAGGAGATAAGGTCGTAGGCGGAGATATAATCGGTACAGTTCCGGAAACAGATATCGTTCTTCATAAAATAATGGTACCAAATGGTATAGAGGGTACTGTAAAAAAGATCTCCGAAGGCGAATTTCACGCAGATGATACTGTTTGCGTGATTGAAACAGAAAAGGGCGAAAAAGAACTTACTCTTATCCAGAAATGGCCTGTAAGACGAGGCAGACCATATAAGAAGAAGCTTTCACCGGATATGCCGCTTGTAACAGGTCAGCGAGTTGTTGACTGCCTTTTCCCAATAGCAAAGGGCGGCGTTGCAGCTATTCCCGGTCCTTTCGGAAGTGGTAAAACAGTTACTCAGCATCAGCTTGCAAAATGGGCAGAGGCTGATATTATCGTATATATCGGCTGCGGCGAGCGCGGTAACGAAATGACAGACGTTCTTAACGAATTCCCTGAGCTTATTGACCCACATACAGGTAAATCACTCATGGAAAGAACAGTTCTTATCGCCAATACCTCGGATATGCCTGTTGCAGCCCGTGAAGCTTCGGTTTATACAGGTATCACCATAGCAGAATATTACCGTGATATGGGCTATTCCGTTGCACTTATGGCTGACTCAACTTCACGTTGGGCAGAGGCCCTTCGTGAAATGTCAGGACGACTCGAAGAAATGCCCGGTGATGAGGGCTATCCTGCATACCTTGGAAGCCGTCTTGCTCAGTTCTATGAGCGTGCAGGAAGAGTTATATCAAACGGTACAGAGGGTAGGGAAGGAGCACTTTCTGTTATCGGTGCTGTTTCGCCTCCTGGCGGTGATATTTCTGAACCTGTTTCACAGGCTACACTTCGTATAGTAAAGGTGTTCTGGGGACTTGATGCAAACCTTGCTTACCAGAGACACTTCCCGGCAATCAACTGGCTGACCAGCTACTCACTTTACGCAGATTCGCTGGCTGATTGGTATAATAACAACGTATCTAAGGACTGGATGAAGTCAAGAGCAAGATTTATGTCTATACTCCATGACGAAGCTGAACTTAAAGAAATCGTAAAGCTTATCGGTATGGACGCTCTTTCATCAAAGGACAGACTGAAAATGGAAACTGCCCGTTCAATTCGTGAGGACTTCCTGCATCAGCTGGCTTTCCATGAGGTAGATACCTATACGAGCCTGAAAAAGCAGCTTTATATGATGAAGCTCATACTCAATTTCAATGATGAAGCTGCTGTTGCAGTTGATAAGGGCGCAGATATCGAAGCTGTTGCTAATCTTGCTGTAAGAGAAAAGATAGGACGTTTCAAATACGTTGAAGAAGAAAAGACAGATGCAGAATTTGAAAAGCTCAGTGTGGAGATCTCCTCAGAGCTGGATGACCTGCTCACTAAGGAGGTAGACTGATGCCAAGAGAATACAGAACTATTGAAGAAGCAGCAGGTCCTCTGCTGCTGGTCAAGGACGTTGAAAACGTAACCTATGGCGAGCTTGCTGAGATAAGGCTTAAAGGCGGCGAAAAAAGAAGATGCCGTGTTCTTGAGATAGACGGTACAAATGCACTTGTTCAGCTTTTTGAGAATGCCGCCGGTATAAACCTTCAGGACAGCAGTGTTGTTTTCTCAGGTCACCAGATGGAGCTCGGTGTATCCGAGGATATGCTTGGACGAGTTTTTGACGGACTAGGAAGACCTATAGACGATGGTCCCGAGATAATCCCTGATATGCGCCTTGATGTAAACGGACTCCCTATGAATCCTGTTGCAAGACAGTATCCTCAGGAGTTTATCCAGACAGGTGTATCTGCAATTGACGGACTAAATACTCTTGTAAGAGGTCAGAAGCTGCCTATTTTCTCGGCAAGCGGACTTCCGCACGCACAGCTTGCTGCTCAGATAGCAAGACAGGCAAAGGTTCGCGGAAAAGATGAGCAGTTCGCTGTTGTTTTCGCTGCAATGGGTATAACATTTGAGGAGTCTGAATACTTCGTTCAGAGCTTCAAGAGTACAGGTGCTCTTGACAGAACTGTACTGTTTATAAATCTTGCAAACGACTCTGCTATCGAGCGTCTTGCTACGCCTAAAATGGCTCTTACAGCTGCTGAGTATCTTGCATTTGAAAAAGGTATGCACGTATTGGTTATCCTTACCGATATCACAAACTACGCTGACGCTCTTCGTGAGGTCTCGGCTGCACGTAAGGAAGTTCCCGGACGACGCGGATATCCCGGCTATATGTATACAGACCTTGCTACTATTTATGAGCGTGCAGGCCGTCAGAACGGCAAAGAGGGAAGTATTACAATGATACCTATCCTTACTATGCCTGAGGACGATAAAACTCACCCGATCCCTGACCTTACAGGATATATCACAGAGGGACAGATAATTCTTTCCCGTGAGCTTTACAGAAAGGGTATAAATCCACCTGTTGATGTTCTGCCGTCACTTTCACGACTCAAGGATAAGGGTATAGGCGAGGGTAAGACCCGTGCAGATCATTCGGATACTATGAATCAGCTTTTCTCGGCTTATGCACGAGGAAAAGATGCAAAGGAACTCATGGTAGTCCTTGGCGAAGCTGCTCTTACGCCTACTGACCTGCTTTATGCAAAGTTTGCCGATGAATTTGAAAAGAGATATGTTTCTCAGGGCTTTGAAAACAACAGAAGCATTGAGGAAACTCTTTCTATCGGCTGGGAGCTTCTTAAACTCCTGCCAAGAAGCGAGCTGCGCAGAATCAGAGAGGAATATCTTGTTAAGTACTATGATACTCAGAAATGAGGTGAGCTGATTGGCAAGACTTAATGTTAATCCTACTCGAATGGAGTTAAGTAAGCTGAAAAAGAAGCTCACTTCTGCACGAAGAGGTCATAAGCTTTTAAAGGATAAGCGAGACGAGCTTATGAGACAGTTTATGAATCTCATAAAGGAAAATCGTCAGCTAAGAACTGAAGTCGAAGCGGCTATATCAGAAGCAAACAGATATATGGCTGTTGCAGGCTCGGTAATGCAGAGAGAGGTCCTTGAAACTGCCTTGATGCTCCCTAAGCAGGAAGTCGAGCTTGAAGTAAAGGAAAAGAACGTTATGAGCGTTTATATCCCTGAATTTACAACGAAATTCCGCTCATCTGATACAAATGATATTTACTCATACGGTATGGCGTTTACTTCTATAGATCTTGACGGTGCTGTAAGTGCATTGAATTCGGTCCTGCCTAAAATGATAAGGCTTGCCGAGGTCGAAAAGGCTTGTCAGCTTATGGCTGACGAGATCGAAAAGACTCGTCGCCGTGTAAATGCACTCGAGCATATTATGATACCAGATTATGAGGAAACTATAAAATATATCACAATGAAGCTTTCCGAAAATGAGAGAAGCACAACTACATCTCTTATGAAGGTTAAGGATATGGTACTGAAAGACAGCCATAAATATCACTGAGAAATAAGTCCTTTCATAATAGGGTAAAAAAACAGCTTTTTTCAATGAAAAACCATTGATTATTGAAAAAATATTTTTATATTAACAAAAGGCGGTCTTAGACCGCCTTAAATTTTGCATCAAAAAAGCCCGTGTACTGCAACGTATACGGGCTTTGCGATAATCAGTTGTTCTTTTTAGCTTCAATATCTGCAAGTGCGTCCTTGCGTGAGAGGTTTATTCTGCCCTGACGGTCGATCTCTGTAACCTTTACAACGATCTCGTCACCGATAGAAACAACGTCCTCAACCTTTTCAACTCTCTGCTTATCAAGCTTTGAGATGTGAACAAGTCCGTCCTTACCCGGAGCAATTTCAACAAATGCACCGAAGTCCATGATTCTTACAACCTTACCCTTGTAGATAGCGCCTACTTCAGGATCGTTAGCAATTGTATGGATTATCTGGAGTGCCTTATTTGCATTATCTCCGTCAACACCGCTGATGAATACGTTACCGTCATCGCTGATGTCTATCTTAACATCGCAGTCAGCAGAGATTTTCTGGATAACCTTGCCGCCTTGACCGATAACTTCACGAATCTTATCAACAGGAATCTTTGTCTGGAGCATCTTAGGAGCATACTTATTGACTGTAGGTCTGCTCTCAGGAATAGCCTTGAGCATGATCTCGTCAAGAATATAAATACGAGCCTTTCTTGTCTTTTCAAATGCTTCCTTGATAATTGCAGGTGTAAGGCCGTCAACCTTGATATCTACCTGGATAGCTGTAATACCCTTGTGAGTACCGCCAACCTTGAAGTCCATATCGCCAAAGAAGTCCTCAAGACCCTGGATATCAACCATTGTCATAAATTCATCGCTGTCAGGCTTTGTGATAAGTCCGCAGGAAATACCGGCAACAGGTGCCTTGATCGGAACGCCTGCATCCATAAGTGCAAGTGTTGAACCACAGATAGAGCCCTGAGATGTAGAACCGTTTGAAGAAAGTACCTCTGATACGAGTCTGAGAGCATATGGGAATTCCTCAACAGGTGGGATAACAGGTGCAAGAGCTCTTTCAGCAAGAGCACCATGACCAATCTCACGACGTCCGGGTCCTCTGCTTGGCTTTGTTTCACCAACAGAATAGCTTGGGAAATTATACTGGTGCATATATCTCTTTGAATCTTCTTCGTCGAGACCGTCTATCTTCTGAGCATCGCTTACAGGACCAAGTGTAGCAACTGTGAGTACCTGTGTCTGACCTCTTGTGAAGAGTCCTGAACCGTGAACACGGGGGAGTACACCAACTTCAGCAGCAAGAGGACGTATCTCGTCGATTCCACGACCGTCAACACGCTTGCCTTCGTACAGCCAGTTACGAACGATCTTTTTCTGGAGCTTGTAGATGCACTCGTCTATCATTGCTATCTGCTCGGGATACTTTTCATCGAAATTAGCATGAATATCATCAACGATAGGAGCAAGTCTCTCATCACGTATGTTCTTGTCATTTGTATCAAGTGCAACCTTAACACGGTCAGAAGCGAATGCTTCGATAGCATCAAACATATCGTGGTCAACTTCCATTGACTCGAATTCAAACTTAGGCTTACCTATCTGTGCACGGATATCATTGATAAATGCTACCATTTTCTTGATCTCTTCGTGTCCGGTAAGAATAGCATTAAGCATTGTATCCTCAGGCACTTCATTTGCACCAGCCTCGATCATAACGATCTTTTCAGCTGTACCTGCAACTGTAAGTGTAAGGTCTGTCTTTGCTCTCTGCTCAAGTGTAGGATTAAGAACTATCTCACCGTCAACAAGACCTACATTTATGCCTGCAATAGGACCATTCCACGGAATATCGGAAATAGAGATAGCAATAGATGTTGCAATCATACCTGCGATCTCAGGTGAGTTATCAGGCTCAACAGCAAGTACTGTCATTACAACAGAAACATCATTTCTCATATCCTTTGGGAAGAGAGGTCTGATAGGTCTGTCAACACATCTTGAAGTAAGTATAGACTTTTCTGAAGGCTTACCCTCGCGCTTTGTGAATGAACCTGGGATTCTGCCTACAGAGTAAAGTCTCTCTTCGTAATCAACTGAAAGAGGGAAGAAGTCTACACCCTCTCTTGGCTTTGCACTTGCTGTAACGTTAGCCATTACAACAGTTTCACCATATCTTACCCAGCATGAACCATTAGAAAGTCCGCATGTCTTGCCGGTTTCAACGATAAGCGGTCTGCCTGCATAGGTTGTTTCAAAAGTCCTGTAATTTTCAAACATCTGTTTTCCTCCATTTTTTTAATTATTTATCAGAGGAGAGCTTTTAGAAGTTAGAGGTAAAAGTAAGAAAGATCATAACTCTTACCTCTGACTTCTAATCCCTGACTCTGATAGACGTAAAGGCAGAAGGGTATAAAATACCCCGCTGCCTTCATTCACACTGTAATTACTTACGAAGACCGAGCTTCTCTACGATAGCACGATATCTCTCGATATCCTTCTTCTTGAGATAACCGAGGAGATTACGTCTGTGACCAACCATCTTGAGAAGACCTCTTCTTGAGTGGTGATCGTTCTTGTGAGACTTGAGGTGGTTTGTAAGATCGTTTATTCTTCTTGTGAGAATAGCAATCTGTACCTCAGGAGAACCTGTGTCCTTTTCGTGTGTTCTGTTAGCCTCAATAACGGCTGTTTTTTCATCCTTCAATAACATTTGAAGCACCTCTTAATAAAATATTCCGTTAACTCAGAATGAGGTGAAATTCGAGGACAAGCCTCAAACCAAGTACACGGTGATAATATTATATCACAAATTTTATACTTTGTAAAGTACTTTTTTCGAAAAAATCAATTTATATTTAAATAAGTATAGTTGTTTTTAGTATTTGGTTATTGGAGTTCTATTCTTCTTAACGAATATGCTTTCGTTTTTCTTGCAATGATCTGAGAGAAGTGATATAATAGCATTAATGAAAAAAAGGATAAAGTTTCACCAAATCAAAGTTTGGTGCAACTTTGATATAAAATCGAGGTATATTTTATGAAACGACTATTTACAATTGATCTAAAGGATTACGACGAGACTTATTCAAGATTTAAGCGTCCGTCCGTACGTGGTATCATAATCAAGGATAAAACCGTTGCAATGGTTTACAGTAATAAGTATGATTACTATAAATTTCCGGGCGGCGGTATTGAAAAAAATGAAGATTATATAAGTACACTTATAAGAGAAATTTCTGAAGAAGCCGGTCTGAAGGTTTTGGAAAATTCTATATGCGAATACGGTTCAGTTCTGCGTATTCAAAAAAGCCGATTTGCTGAAAATGAGATTTTTGAGCAAGAAAATTTTTATTATCTATGCAATGTTGAAAATTCTATTCACTCACAGTCTTTAGATGATTATGAATTGAACGAAGGTTTTGAACTGAGATACGTATCAGTCGCAGATGCTATCAGCGTAAATCGCACACATGACCATGCAGACTATGATGCAATGCTGATCGAACGTGAAGCAAAAGTTTTGGAATTACTCGTAAAGGACGGTCTTTTATGAATAATTATAATTCGCCTGAAAATCCTGAGTTTTTAAACAATTACCTTGTGCATATGAAGATAGTCAAGCTTCTTGCACAGAGAACTATCGAAGAATACTATACCGATATACGACTTTTCTTACGGTATATCTATGAAAATCAGTATAATACGGGCAAAAATCTCGAAGATATTGACATACGCGATATGACTGTAAGTGATATCCGAAAAATTTCCATAACTGATATATATAATTTTATTTTTTATACGTCAGATGAACGTGGAAATAAAGATCGTGCACGTTATAGAAAGATATCCTCGCTCAGAAGCTTTTTTAAGTACCTTGAAAAAGTAGCTCATATAATCGAAAGTGATCCTACCAAAGACCTTGATGTTCCCGTCCCGAAGACCGGACTTCCTAAATTCCTTTCATTAAAGGAAAGTCTTAAACTGCTTGAAACTGCGGATAATGCTGATTCAAAGCGTGATTACTGCATAATTACTTTATTTCTTAACTGCGGAATGCGTCTAAGCGAATTGGTGGGCATCAACATAAGAGATATCGACTTTACTGAAAATCGTTTAAAAGTTCTCGGTAAGCGCAGCAAGGAACGTATGGTTTACCTTAATCCGGCTTGTATAGATGCCTTGCAGAAATATCTTGTTATAAGAAACAATAATCCGAAAGCTGCTTCTGAACCTGCTCTTTTCATAAGCAATCAGAACCGCAGGATCTCCAAAAGGCGTGTTCAGCAGATTGTTGAGGATACACTCCAAAAGGCTGAACTTGACGGAAAAGGAATTACTACACATAAGCTCAGACATACAGCTGCAACTCTGATGTATCAGTATGGCGATGCAGATGTACTTACTTTAAAAGAACTTCTCGGTCATTCAAGCATATCGACAACTGAGATTTATACGCATCTTAACGACGAGAACGTCCGTAACGCTGTAGAAAGCAATCCCCTTGCCAGGATCAAATCTGACAATTCTGATGATAATAAAGATTAAATCATTATTTTTTGTTGCAAAAATACTCGATTTGTAGTATAATATCTTGGGAGATTTAATATACGGAATATTCGGAGGTAGCATATTTATGTGCGGAATCGTAGGTTTTACGAATAATGTTGAAAACGCTGATGAAATTCTCGGCAAAATGATGGATCGAATAAAACACAGAGGTCCTGATGCTGAAGGCAAATACATAGATAATGATATAGCTCTCGGTCATCGCAGACTCAGTATTATTGATGTAAGTTCAAGCGGAGATCAGCCTATCTTCAATGAAGATAATTCACTTGTTATAGTGTTTAACGGAGAGATATATAATTATAAGGAAATACGTCAAAAGCTTATTGACGCAGGTCATAAATTCAGCACTAATACTGATACCGAGGTCCTGATACACGGTTATGAGGAATACGGTGAAAAGCTGCTCAATATGCTCAGAGGAATGTTTTCCTTTGTTATATGGGACAAAAATAAAAAGGAGCTTTTCGGTGCACGCGATTTCTTCGGTATCAAGCCAATGTACTACGCAAATATGAACGGAACACTTATGTTCGGTTCGGAAATTAAAAGCTTCCTCGATCACCCAAAATTCACAAAGGAGCTTAATACCTCCGCTCTGGAGAACTATCTCACTTTTCAATACTCCCCTACTTCGGAAACATTTTTTAAAAATGTTTACAAGCTCCCGCCTGCACATTTTTTTAAATTCAAGGACGGAAAATTTGTGGCAAAACGTTATTGGGACGTTCGTTTCGACGCCGATAATAAGCCTGATCTTACCGAATGGGTAAACAGGATATCCGATACATTCCATAATTCTGTCGAAGCACACAAGATTGCCGATGTTGAAGTTGGTTCTTTCCTTTCAAGCGGCGTAGATTCGAGCTATGTTGCGGCTATAGCCGATGTTGACAAGACATTTACAGTAGGATTTGGTTCAGATGAGAAATATAATGAGATCGGCTGGGCGAAGAATTTCTCTAAGGCTATCGGCAAGGAAAATACAAGCAAGGTCATATCACCTGAAGAATATTGGAGCAGTCTTTCAATGATACAGTATCATATGGACGAACCTCTTGCAGACCCGTCTGCGGTTGCTCTTTATTTTGTATGCAATATCGCTTCGGAAAAGTTAAAAGTAGTTCTTTCGGGTGAAGGAGCAGATGAAATTTTCGGTGGCTATAACGTATACAGTGATCCTAACGGTACAGCCTATGATAAACTGCCTCGTTTTGTAAAGCGTGGCATAGGCTGTGTTGCTTCAAAGCTTCCTGCAAAACGTGGAGTTAATTTCTTTGTTCGTAAGGGCAAGGACGTTGAAGAACGTTTTATCGGCAACGCTTATATGTTTACTCCTAAGGACAGAAAGGAGCTTCTGAAGATATCTACTTCAGCTCCTGATCCGACTGCTATTACAAAGCCATTTTACGATAATGTAAAGAATAAAGACGATGTTACGAAAATGCAGTATCTTGACCTGCATATGTGGATGGCAGGAGATATTCTGCTGAAGGCTGATAAAATGAGTATGGCTAATTCTCTTGAACTCAGAGTCCCGTTCCTCGATAAGGAGGTAATGGCTCTTGCTGAGAAGATACCTATAAAATATCGTGTAACTCACGACAAAGGAACAGATGGGACAAAATATATCACAAAGTATGCTATGCGTCTTGCTGCAAAGAAGGATACTCCGGAACAGACAGCAAAGACCGCAGCAAAAAAGAAGCTGGGCTTTCCTGTTCCGATAAGAGTATGGCTCAAAGAGGATAAATACTACGAAATCGTAAAAAGCACCTTTGAGAGCGATAATGCAAAGGAATTTTTCAATACCGCTCCCCTGCTGAAGCTTCTTGACGATCATCGTGCAGGAAAAGCTGATAACAGCCGTAAGATATGGACTGTTTTCATTTTCCTTGTATGGTATAAGGTCTACTTTGAAAATAACGGAAAATATTGATTATAAGGTGAAAATATGCCAAGTATCGTTACTTATAAGTATATAAAACAAAATCCTGATATTATGGAGTATATCAGACGCGCAGACAATGCTCTTGAAGCACTGGGCTACACAGAGCATTCATTCCCTCATGTTGAGCGTGTTGCACATACTTCTGCTTATATCCTTGAAACTCTCGGATATGATGAAAGAACAGTTGAGCTGGCGCGTATCGCTTCTATCATGCATGATATCGGCAATGTCATAAACAGAGTCGATCACGCTCAGAGCGGAGCTGTAATGGCTTTCAGACTTCTTGACAACCTCAGTATGCCTGCCGATGAAATATGTTCTATAATCTCTGCAATAGGCAATCACGATGAAGGTACGGGTCAGCCACTTGATGCTATATCGGCTGCTATGATAATCGGTGATAAGACTGATGTACGCAGAAGCAGAGTGCGTAACCACGATCTGCTTACTTTCGATATACACGATCGTGTAAACTATGCCGTTGAAAACTCAAAGGTCATTTTCAACGAGAATAAAACATCAATAATACTTGAACTTCAGATAGATACTGAAATATCATCTGTTCTTGAGTATTTCGAGATATTTATGGAGCGTATGCTGCTGTGCAGAAGAGCGTCAAAGTTTCTTGGTGTACAGTTTGAAATGATCATTAATGGCAGCAAAATACTGTAATAATATAACGGAGGTTAAAAATATGTTATCGGAATATCAGCATCTTATTGATCTTAATGATTATCCAGTATCCTGGTGGAAAAATGTTGTGGAGCTCGGTGAGGAGATATACAAGGCTCCTGAGAAATTCGCTCATGTATGTGACGGAAAAATAATGGCTACGTTATTCTATGAGCCCTCCACAAGGACACAGATGTCTTTCCAGACAGCAATGATAAGACTTGGCGGACAGATTATCGGTTTTGATAATCCGGCTAATTCATCTGTTGCTAAGGGAGAGACTATAAAGGATACTACTAAGATAGTAAGCAATTACGCTGATGTTCTTGTTATACGTCACCCGATAGCAGGTGCTGCAAAAGCTGCTTCACTTACTGCTGACTGCTCCGTGATAAATGCAGGTGACGGCGGACACCTCCACCCTACTCAGACACTTACAGATCTGCTCACATTAAAAATCGAGAAAAAAACTCTTTCAGGACTTACTATAGGAATGTGTGGTGATCTTCTCAACGGAAGAACTGTTCATTCTCTCTGTAAGGCTCTCAGTATGTTCCCTAATAATAAATTCGTTTTCATATCCACTAAGGAACTGGGTATGCCTGCTTACATCAAGGATATAATCAAGGCTAACGGAAGTACATATGAGGAGATAAATACACTTGAAGATGCTATCGGCAAGCTTGACGTTCTTTACATGACTCGTATTCAACAGGAACGTTTTGCAAGTCAGGAGGAGTACCTCGCACAGAAGAATACTTACATACTTGACAGAAAAAAGATGCTGCTTGCAAAAAGTGATATGATCGTTATGCATCCGCTCCCGCGTGTTGATGAAATAACAGTCGAGGTAGATGATGATACAAGAGCAATGTACTTTAAACAGGCTAAATATGGTATGTATGTAAGAATGGCACTTATAATGACTATTCTTAAAGAGAAAAAACAGTCTGAAACTCTTAAAGGAAAGGTTTTCAGCGGTGTTAAATGCTCAAATCCGAAATGTATCACAAATCATGAGGAGTACCTCCCTAAAAGTTTCCGTGCAAGTAGAGATGAAACCCTTCTTGAATGTGAATACTGCGACGAAAGAAAGCTTATATAACATTAAATCCGTACAGTTCACTCTGTACGGATTTTTTAGTTTATTGTTCATTGGCTATTTTTTTTAGTGTTTCATCGAGTATAGCCTTTCTCAGTTCTGTCAACCATTCTGAAAACGCCACAGTATCAAATGCGTAGGTTTTATTGAGTTCAAACTCGTTTTCTGACCATGTATCTAATGGAGATTCGTTATGCTGTATCAAAGCTTCAAGTTTGTCAAGCGCTTTAAAAAGCTTTGCTTCTTTTGTTTGCTGAGTGTTCATTTCAGCAAACAAAACCGAAAATTCTCCTTTTATACCCTCAGATAAGCTTTCTATCCAACTTTCAAGAAGAATGTCTTCCCTTTTTCTGTCATCGTTTGTTTTGGCAAATGTGGGGATATCACCTGTAAAGCACTCCCCAAGATCATGTATAAGGCACATTTTTATGACCTTATCAATGTCAATATCAGAAAATTCGGATTTAAGAAGCATTGCCATGAGAGATATTCGCCAGCTGTGCTCTGCAACACTTTCTGTTCTTCTTTTTGAGGTAGTGCAGTGACGCAGTGTGTCTTTCAGACGTTCGGCTGTATGCAGTATTTCCAGGTATTCTTTTACATTCATGCTTCTTCTCCTTATATTAACAAAAGCGATAGGCACTTTGGTCTATCGCTTTATTATTATACTGTAGCGTAAAGATTTGTTTCCCATGCAGGAATATAAAGCTGATGTCTGATATACAGCTTATACGAAGGATTGAGCTTTTTTATAAGCAGTGGAAGCTCAAATATATCTTCATTTCTATGGTAAAGAGATACCATCATTTTTGGTGCATAATGGGATATTGTAAGTGCGGCTCCCCATATTGCTTCACGTTCAAAACCTTCAACGTCCATTTTTATTATAGTTGCAGGCTTTTTAGCAAGCACGCTGTCAACTGAAAGTGCGCCGACCATATTATCAGAGCTTGCTGTAATGGCGGACTGTCTTCCTGCTTTAGCTGCGAAAGGAAGCTCTGTATCTATACACCATGCAGCAGAATTAAATGCATAAACATGGGACATACCGTCAACGAATTTAGCAAGTTTCTTGAAGTTCTTTTTATCAGGCTCAAGAGCATATATAGAAACATATTTACCATGAGTGAACTCAAGAAGTTCCTTGATAGTATCTCCGTTATAAGCTCCGAGGTCGACATAAACTTCATTAAGGTTAGGCTTTATGATCTTTTTGTATATCTCAGCCTTTGAAGAAGTAACTGCTGACAAATATTCGATCTTGCCGCTTATCTTGAAATTAATGATGTTAGCGTAGACCTTTCTTGAATAATCATCTGCAAGGCTGTCATATACCTGCTGTATTTTATCAGCATTTTCCATACAGTATTCATAAGTAAACAGTCCCCTGCCGACTACAGGGACATCGGGAACATAAAGAGTGTGCTTTGAAGCTATCATGTGTATCTTATCAACGATCTCCTGATAACCTGCTGCAAAAGCAAGTACAACAACAAAATCCTCAACAGCTTCCTCTATTTCGGAAAGCTTATGGACTCTGTAGCCCTCGAAAGAATGTCCGCGTACAAAATCATCACTTGCAAAGATACCTGCTACAGTTATACTCTTTTCACGGAAAACGTTCATTATCTTTAATGCGCCGTCTCCCATACCATAAATAAAAATAGGACGTTTTTCGGCTTTGAGCCTATCCCAGCTGGATTGTTTTTCTGTTATAAACGAGAGCATTCTCCCAATCACCTCTGAACTTAATAATCTTCGTCATGATCGTGCACATCATCACAATCGTCATAATGCTCGTGACCGTGCATACTCATCATATCTCTGCCTCTAATGCCGTATTTATCGCGCATTATATTGAGATATTTATCAATAAGCTCAGAAACCTTTCTTACATTTTTTATACAGTGTACTTCCTTGGAAGGCGTATCTGCGTCACGGCTGTATATGATAATAGTACCGCAGTTTACAAGACGCTGAAAAAACGGATACTTCACTTTTTTATCTGTAATCTTATAAAGATCTATCTCGTCTTCGTCGATATTCAGAAAGCCTGTACGCGTTATAAATTTTGATTCTGTAAGGTAATAACGTGTAAATGTAAGCGGCAGACCAAAAATAGAACGTTTTTTATCTGTCCATACATATTCAAAAGCATTTTTTTTCATGAATTTATCCTCCAATCCGTCAACAGGCAGACCTTTATACAATTATTTTATCACAAATTCGACTATTAGTCAACTATATTTTGTACGAAAACTACTCATTGTATTGATACAAAGTGCCGAAAAGAAAAGCTCCCGTAAAGGGAGCTTTCATTAAATCACTTCTTTTTCTTCTTCTGAGCAGGCTTTGCTGAAACGTTTTTTACTGGAGCAGGAGCCTTTTCAGGAACGCTTTTGTTTGATGATTCAAGGAACTTGTATACACAAGCTGCAAGTATTGCACCTGCAAATGGACCTACGATAAATACCCAGAGATCACTGAGAGCATCTCCGCCTGCTAAAAGAGCAGGTCCAAGGCTTCTTGCAGGATTTACGGAAGTACCTGTGAGACCTATTCCGAAAATGTGTACCAGTGTAAGTGTGAGACCGATTATAAGTCCGCCGAAAGAGCCGTGTTTAGCCTTCTTTGAGGTTACACCGAGAATAGTCATAACGAATATAAATGTGAGAAGTATCTCAACGAGAATTCCTGCGCCGGCACTTCCGTTTACGCCGCCAAGACCGTTTGAACCGTATCCGCCTGTCTTGTCAACTACATCACCGAGGTCGAATATTGCCTTTAAAACGCCTGCGCCTGCGATAGCTCCTACGCACTGTGAAACAATATAGCCGATAAAATCAGTAAATGTCATTCCGCCGCTGAGAAGAACTCCGAGAGAAACAGCAGGATTGATATGACATCCTGATATATTTCCGATGCAGTATGCCATACCTACAATTACAAGACCAAATGCAAGTGCTGTAAGGATATATCCTCCTCCGTTCACAGCATCACAGCCTACGAGCATAGCTGTTCCGCAGCCGAGAAGAACAAGCACAAATGTTCCTATAACTTCTGCAATGTACTTTTTGATTGATTCCATTATACTTCCTCCTTAATAAGACATGATCGGTTATCCGATAAGTAAATTATATCACCTTTTATACAAATTTGTCAATGTTTTCTGCGAAAAAAATTCATTTTTTATAAATGAAAAAGCAGCTGCAAAACAGCTGCTGAATTCATATTTCTGTAGGCTTTGTACCGGGATAGGTCTTTTTGTCGTGAATAACGCCATATATGACTATCATTGTTATTCCTATGACCACAAAAGCAATATGAACAGCCATAAATGCTTCTGTATATCTATACATCGCACTTGTAAATGCTGTAAAAACAGCAGGCTGCTTTATTGAAAAAGAATCATAAAACTTTGTTGCGATCAGGTATACACTCGGACAGCCGCCGATTATACCTGCGATAAGCGAGGATATTCCGCACCAATACATGGTCGTTATCTTTTTTCTTCTGTTTATAAAAACAAGAAGCAGGATAATAACGATAACTGCCGATAAAGCAGCAACTGTCATTATAAGTCTGTATGAATACACCTTTGAAAGCTTAGAGAGCACTCCGTGATTATTCATTGCTGAAAACTTATAAACATCACAGAATGAACCGATAGATGAATAAGCTTCATCCTTGCTTGTTCTTAGCTTTAATTCAAATTTATCATCTTTTTTATAATCGTTTTTATCAGCAAAATCATTGAAGAAGCTGTCAATGTTTTCTTCAAGTTTTTTATTCTTAGGAAGTGAGACTTTCATTTTGCTGCGGTTTTTGAGAGAATCAAACGCTGCTTTGATATAAGCTTTTTCACAGGAGATTATATATGACTTGTCAATTGCACTCATATAAACATCAGCAGGAATACCTGTTGTATTATACTTGTCGGAGTAATATTTTTCAATCTCAGTATATATCTTTGACTCGAGCCCTTCCTTTAAGGAAAGGTCGTTGAGCTTTTTCTCCGAAACATTTATATCAACAAGAAGAACTGCAGAGCCTGCGATGAGCATGAAAACAAGAATTACTGAAAAAATAAGTGAGAAAAGATATGCTGTGGCTTTTTTCAATTTGTCATCGCCTCCCCTGCTTTTTTATAGAATTTTTTCTCTGTAGGTTCGCAGATAACTCCGATTCGTTCATCTGCGCTTCCGAGTACGTTACGCTTGCAGGTGTAAAGAGTAAGCTTAGCCTCTTTGGAAGGAGTTACATATTTTCCGTCATTTTTATTGAAGGAGATATTCTCGGTGACTTTATATCTGAATTCTCCGTAAGTAGTATTCAAAGTAACTGTATCACCCTTTTTCAGCTTATAAAGCTCTGAGAAAAATGTGTCTTCATGGGCGCTTATAACGGTATTTCCTGTTTCTCCGATTATAACAGAGCCTGATGACTGGCAAGCACCATGCTCAAAAAGCTCTGAGCTGCTTCCCCAGTATACAGGGAGCGAGATATCAAATGCAGAGCACTTCATAACAGCATACATTTCACCGAACTTCGGGCGTATCACTTCACCTTCATCAAAGGTTTCACCGCTGTAATCCTCAACAATATCGTTATCTCTTAAAACAAGCCCTGAGCCGGCTGCTTCCGGAGTGTTTTTAAGATCGTCCATAAATGCAAGATTGACATAAACTTTAAGCTTGTCTGAAGGCTTTATAAGGACTATCATTAATATTCCGACGCATAGAAAGAGCAGAATAAAAGGGGTTAATATATGAATGAGAGTATTCCCTTTTTTTGTTTTTTTGTCCATTTATTACTCCGTTTCCTCGGCTTTGATACGACGCATCAAAAAATATGCTGCCGTAAGAGCTATACCTATCAGTCCTCCTGCTGCTGCAAGAATACCTCTGCGGTCATATCCTGTATCTTCAACATTTGCACCGGCTGTTGAGACGTTTACAAGCTCTCCCTTATCATTACGCATTGCAAGGGTAAGAGAATCATCGGTAAGCTCATCAACGGTGATATTAAGTCCCATTTCTTCAGCTGCCTTAGAAAGCTTGTCAACTATCTGTACCTTCTGCTCGGCAGGACTTTGCTTAATAAGACTTCTGTATTCTTCAGGACTCAGATCGTCTATGAAAGCCTGCTGCTGAAATGGGGTGAATGTACGTAAATACGTCATTTTTTCATCATATGACATTTTGATAAAAGCTTCACGGCTTATTCTTTTAAAAGTAGAGCCGTCACTTGCGGTCACTGTGATAAAACTCGGATCGTCAGCAGGCTGATCGTTTTCATCATTGTTTACAGCAACGGTTGTTGTAACTTCGGGAGCAGGTATCTGCTGACCCGTTGTGATTATTTGTGCTCCTGCTTCATTAAGCTTTTCAATAGCTAAATCAAGTCGCTCCGACGGGTAATCATCCGGATGCGAATAGTATTCATTATATCCTGCCTGTATATCTTCTTCCGAATATCCGTACGATCTTGCAACTGCTGCAACATCATCAACTGTTGTTGCGTATGCAGAAAAACTGCACGAGAACATTCCGACAGCAATTACAGCCGACGCAATAAATGGGACGTGTTTTTTTTTCATGTAAATCCCTCCTATTGTAATATACTTATTTATTATACCCATTTAACTTACTTTTGTCAAGGCAAGTCATAATTCGTATAAAACAAAAAACCTCACGTTTAAACGTGAGGTTTGTCGTATGGCGTGCCTGGAGGGATTCGAACCCCCGACCTACTGGTTCGTAGCCAGTCACTCTATCCAGCTGAGCTACAAGCACATCACTTGACGACTTAAATATTATATCATGTACCGTATAAAAAGTCAAGAGTAATATTTAAAAACGTCGTTTTATACTAAAAATACATATTAAAGTTTGATTTATTGGCTCTAACATAAAAATACTGAAAACTGCTTGACAATTGAGCGTAAATTTGATATAATTAATTTTGTTGTGAGACATTAGCTCAGTCGGTAGAGCATACGCCTTTTAAGCGTAGGGTCGAGGGTTCAAATCCCTCATGTCTCACCACTTTTATTTATGCCTGTATTTCGGTTAAACATCGAGATACAGGCATTTTAGTTTACGTGATAATCGCTCTTTATAAATAAAAACTGACGGTGCAGATGCAGCGTCAGTTTTTTAGTATTATCAGCCGAAATATCTCTTGAGAAGTCCTTCAAATGCTTTGCCGTGGCGAGCTTCATCTTTTGCCATTTCGTGAACTGTATCATGTATAGCATCAAGATTGAGTTCCTTTGCTCTTTTAGCAAGCTTGAGCTTGCCTTCTGTAGCACCATGCTCAGCAGCAACTCTCTTTTCGAGGTTTTCCTTTGTAGAAGAAGAAAGTACCTCACCAAGCAGTTCAGCAAACTTTGCAGCGTGCTCTGCTTCTTCGTAAGCAGCCTTCTCCCAATATGCTCCTATCTCAGGATATCCTTCTCTATATGCTACTCTTGCCATTGCAAGATACATACCTACTTCTGTACATTCACCGTTAAAGTTTGAACGGAGTCCTTCGATTATTTCAGTATCTGTTACAGCCTTAGCAATTCCGAGTTCATGCTCACAAGCAAAAACAAGCTTTTCACCAGCTTCTTTTTCTATGAATTTTGCCCCCGGAACACCGCACTGTGGACATTTTTCAGGTGGTGCATCTCCTTCGTGAACGTAACCGCAAATAGGACATACGTATGTTTTCATGTTAATTACCTCCGTTTAATTATTTTTAAAAGTCTGAGAACGGTGTTGTACCGCAGCAACAGACGATTATACAGAATGTTTTACTCTGTCATGCTCTTCGGCACGTTTTCCGTCATTGAAACGGTCAAGAGTACCTACAAGATATCCTGTGATCCTTCTTATTCTGTCAAAAGGGATATCTTTTGCAAAATCATACTGGAGATCGACGTAGTCACCGTCTGTCTTTACAGTCATTCCGAGAATTTCTCTGTCACTGTATTTCTTCTTGCCATAATCAATGTATGCGTTGATCTCGTCCTGTGAAAGCTGTTCACCTATAACATTTACCTTCATTGTAATGACCTCCATTAGAATAGTGTTGACTTTTGTCTGAATATATTGTATCATAAATGAAAAGAAAAATCTGTTGCAAATGCAACACAAAGGAGTTTTTATGTTACCGGAAAATAACATATTGTTTAAAGGAATCGAGTCAAAGGACTGCCGAAGAATGATAGACTGCTTCAATGCGGAAATAAAACTTTTCAAATCAGGCGGCAGGATCATGGATTATTCCGATAATCCCGATAAGCTTGGAATTGTTTTGAATGGTACGGCTGTAATGGTAAGATATGATATAAACGGTGTAAGATCAATAATGGAATCACTTGAAGAACAAAGCGTATTCGGAGTATACTTCACGTTTACCGCTTCTCAGCGAAGCAGTATTGAAATAATTGCAGAAACTGACTGCGAAATTATGTTCGTAAGAAGATCCGAAATCACAAAGAGATGTGAGAATGCTTGTCAATGTCATTCAAAGGTTGTAGAAAACCTTCTTGAGCTTATGTCGGAAAAAGCTATTTCTCTTAATGAGCGAATAGAAGTTCTCAGCCAGCGTACTATTGAAGATAAGCTCATAAGCTGTCTCAGCATTATTGAAGAAAAAACGCCAAAGGGCAGAACTCCACAGATACCTTTCTCGACAACAGCTTTATCTGATTATCTCTGTGTCAACCGAAGCGCACTTCAGCGTGAGATAACGAGGCTGAAAAATTCGGGAGTACTGACTTTTTCAAAAAGAAAATTCAAACTAATGAGAAATCACGACTCTGACATTTGACACGCAACTATAAATGTGCTATAATATCATCTGTATTTTATATGAAAGGAAATATACATAATGATTTGGGAGATAATCAAAACAATTATACTCGGTATTGTAGAGGGCATCACAGAATGGCTTCCTATAAGCAGTACAGGTCATCTTATCCTCGTTGGGGAGTTTCTGAAGCTTGATAAATCCGAAGAATTCAAGGAAATGTTCGATGTTGTTATACAGCTTGGTGCGATTATGGCTGTTGTCGTTATTTTCTGGAAAAAGCTATGGCCTTTTGGAAAGAAGGATAATCAGCATCCGCTTAATAAGTCACCTTTCGGACAGATGATAAAAACGGATATATTCATGATGTGGTTCAAGGTACTTGTTGCCTGCATACCTGCTGCAGTTGTTGGCTTTTTATTTGATGACTGGATTGATGAACACTTCTACAATCCGTGGACGGTTGCTATAGCACTTATAGTATTCGGTATTGCATTTATATTTGTTGAAAATGCAAACAAAGGAAAAAAAGCAAAGATAAACACCATCGCAGAGCTTACTTTCAATGCAGCTTTGATAATAGGAGCTTTCCAGCTTATAGCTGCTGTTTTCCCGGGAACTTCACGTTCGGGCGCTACTATAGTCGGTGCACTTCTTATCGGAGTTTCACGTACTGTAGCCGCTGAATTTACTTTCTATCTTGCTATTCCTGTAATGTTCGGAGCAAGTCTGTTAAAGCTTGTAAAGTTCGGATTTGATTTTACAGGAAGTGAGCTTGCAGTACTTATTGTAGGCATGGCAGTTGCGTTTTTAGTATCAATATTTGTTATCAAGTTCCTCATGGATTACATTAAAAAGCACGACTTCAAGATTTTCGGCTGGTATCGAATAGTGCTTGGAATACTTGTACTTATTTATTTTGGTGTAAAAACAGTAATGAAATGAAAAAAAGCAGCTCATTGAGCTGCTTTTTTATGCTTATTCAAAAGAATCAAGATCAATTCCTGCAAGAAGCTCTTTAAGCTCTGCAAGCTCATCAGCTGTAAGAGTAACGCCCTTGCCCATTCTTGAATGATCGGGTGACCATTCGCGTATATCATACTTGGGCTCGTGTTCGTTCCAGCTTACCATATTAAGCTCTTTTGTCCAGCCTTTAGCGTTCTCAGAAAGAACACCTAATTTTTCTGTGATCTCATATTTCAGTTCAGCCATTACGATCTCTCCTTTCAGATATGGCTATTAACCATTCAATTTGATATTATATCATAAAAAGATAGATTTGTCCATACCTAAAAAGCAATTTTTTTATATGGACACTCTCAGGAAATCAAGAGCCTTGCTGTAAAGCTGGCATGGTTTTGTTTTCTGACTTATAAGCTGCTCGGCAAATGCTACGGCATCTTCGATATTTCTTGAAAAATCAGCAATAAGTTCTTTCTGACCGTTTCTGTGATCTATTACTTCTACACCGTATGTAATGACTTCGTCTTCAAATATCCTCATTCGTCCGCTTAATACCCTGTATGCTACCTTATTATCGCCAAAGATCTCCATATAGGTCGTTTTGTCGATCACCTCGTGTTTTATTCTTTTTACTATCCCGAACATTTTTGTGCTCCCTTCTTTTGTTTGAACGTCTTATGACATTTATATTATAACATCAGTTGGAGCATATGTGAACGGGTATTTTTTTGTAAATCAGATTTTTTTAAGTAATTATTTGACGAAAAAGCTCATCGAAACCGATGAGCTTTAACATTATTCCATATCCTTTATCTGCATATAGATGTTTTGCATCTGAATATCTGTCTGTGCGATCCTTTCGGCACACTCTTTAAGCTCTGCCGATATCTCAGGAGGTATATCAGATGAGGTCTTGTATTTGAGCTGATGTTCAAGGCTTGCCCAGAAATCCATAGCCATAGTGCGGATCTGTATCTCTACGGGGGCGTATTCCTTGTGAGTTGACAGATAAACAGGCACATTGAGTATCATATGATAGCTTCTGTAACCGCTTGGCTTAGGATTTTTTATATAATCCTTACGTTTTATCACGGTAAAATCATCACGCCTTGAAAGCATTTCTACGATAGCGTAAATATCTGTTATATAATAACAGGTCACTCTGATACCTGCAAGATCAAGAAGATTCTTCCTTGCAGCATCTGTCGATATGGGAAGATCCTTTTTCTGAAGCTTGCCTATTATTGACTGTGGAGACTTTAATCGGCTTTCAATGTTGTGTATGGGATTTCTCTGAAATTTAACACTGAATTCGTTGTCAAGTATGCCAAGATATGTTTTTACGACTTCTATAGCAGAATCGTAAAGATGAGAAAGCTGTAAAAAATCATAGAAAACGTGTGAAAACTTCTCCTTTACCGACTCGCTGTTGTCGGCAAGTGCAGGGAGATTGTCAAATGCTTCGATATAAAAGTCCTTTTCACTCATTGTTTATCCTTCCTTTCTGTATGATAGTGAAGGTCAGTCTTCACCTTCTGTATATTCAAAACGTTCTGTTCCGGTTTCTGCTTTGCTGAACTGAGTTTTATATAGTTCTGTATAAACTCCTCCGCGATTTACAAGCTCACTGTGTGTACCTCTTTCGGATATAACACCGTCCTTGATGACAAGTATCTCATCTGCCGCAAGAATAGTCGACAATCTGTGTGCGATAAGAATACTTGTTCTTGAAGATATAAGCGGCTCTATGGCGTCCTGTATTTTCTGTTCGGAAATCGAGTCGAGAGCTGATGTAGCTTCATCAAATATCATTAGTGCAGGATCTTTTAACAGAACACGAGCAATTGAAATGCGCTGTTTTTCACCGCCGGAAAGCTTCAGACCTCTGTTGCCGACTACGGTATCAAGTCCGTTTTCCTGTTTTTCTACAAATTCGTATATGTTAGCCTGTTTGCAGGCGTTTATAAGCTCTTCTTCAGTAGCGTCAGGCTTTGCGTAAAGAAGATTTTCGCGGATAGTTCCGTTGAAAAGGTAAGTTTCCTGACTTACTATGCCTATATGACTGCGCAGATAAGCGAGATCGAGTTTTCTTACGTCCATACCGTCAAAAAGTACTGTTCCTGCCGTAACGTCGTAAAGACGCGGAATAAGATTTACAAGGGTGCTTTTGCCTGAACCTGAAGGTCCGACAACTGCTATGCATTTTCCGCTTTCAAGAGAAAAGTTGATATCGCTGAGTATCTGACGTTCCTTATCATAATAAAAGCCAACATTTCTGAACTCTACCCTACCCTTTGGAGCTTCTGTAGGTATAACTGCATCAGGAGCATTCTCGATCTCCACAGGCATATCGTAATACTCGAAAATACGCGTAAACATTGCCATTGAACGTATCCAGTCCACCTGAATATTGAGAAGTTGGTTTACAGGGCCGTACATTTTGCCGAGAAGCGCTACAAGTACTGTAATATCGCCGACTGTAAGATCAGAGTCGAACTTCATCATAAGTATTCCGCCTGCAAGATATATCAGCATCGGTCCTATACTCGAAAAGGTTGTAAGAGCTACTCTGAACCAGCGTCCTGCCATACCTTCACGTATATTTAGCTTTATCATTTTGCGGTTGACATTTTCATATTTCTCGTATTCTGTCTTTTCCATACCGAAAAGCTTAACAAGAAGCTGTCCGCTTACTGACATAGTTTCATTAAGGATACCGTTTATTTCGTCACTGCAGGCCTGAGACTCTTTTGTTATTGACCATCTTGTTTTTCCGGCGCTTCTTGTAGGGATAGCAAACAGCGGAACAACAAGTATTCCTACTATTGCAAGTATCCAATTCTGCCTGAACATTACGATCATCGCAACTATCAGCGTTATAGAATTTGAAAGGATACTTGTAAGGGTATTGGTTATTATCTGCTGTACTCCGGAAATATCACTGGTCATTCGGGTTATAATGTCACCCTGATTATTGGAAGTAAAAAATCTTTGTGACATCTTTTGAAGGTGCAGGTACATTTTGTTGCGCATATCATAGGTTATATGCTGAGCTATCCATGTGTTCATATAGCTTTCGAGTACACCTATAAGATTTGCACCGAGGGTAACTGCAAGGGACAGAACGATAAAGAAAATAAGCTTTTTAAGGCTTCTGCCGATGAGTCCTTCATCAATTATTTTACCTGTAAGGACAGACGGTAAAAGAGTAAGTGTAGAAGATATGACGATAGCAACGAGAACTATCATCATTTGTTTCCAGTATGGTTTTAAATACGAAAAGATCCTTTTCAGAAGTTCTTTAGTGACCTTTGGTCGGTTTTTCTTTTCCTCTTCTGTAAGGTATCCCATTCCGCGAGGTCCTCCAACAGGCGGCATAAGAGATCAGCTCCTTATAAGAACGGTTATCATTTTTGTTTAACATTTTATGTAATGGCTGTATTAGATCAGTCGATCTATTTTTTCAGAGCATCAAGTATTTTGCTGACAGCTCCGTAATAATCCCCTTTCGATGATAAAGCATCAGCGTCTTTAAGTGCCTTTTCAATGTCAGATGAGATATTTTCAGATGAATGGGTAATTATCTTTCCGGATATCGTATCAAGAAGGAACATAATGCCTTTATCATTTTTATACTTGCGGTCATAGTACTGCTGAAGTATCTGTTCATTAGGTGTATCGGAACTATTATGTGAAGCGATAAGTGTTACGTCTTCTTTGCAGGAACTAAGGGATTTCTCGATTTTATCCAGTTGTACCGAATCAAATACCTGTGCATTGTCTACAACGTGCAAGGGACAAAGCTCGCCTAACTGTAAAAGGCGCATTATCGCAGAACGATAGTCCCCCTTGAACACCTCTTTAGTTTCCCAGTATACTGCATTATATTCATCCTTATCCGATATACAGCTCAGACATGAACCTGATCTGAATATAGAATCATAATTTGTATCATTGTTTATAAGAACAATCAGGCCGCTTCCCTTTCCTTCATACAGCCTATTGAATTCCTCGGCAGCATAATCATATGGCAGCTTTCCTTCAAGATCGTTCACGGTTATGACAGCTGCATTTATAAGCTTTTCCTTGTATAGCCAGCCTGCATAGTCGTTGCAGGCTTTTATCGTGTCTGCATCAAGGATATTGGCTTTATCAAAAATATATGTACCTTCAGCTGCTTCGACCTCACGCTCGGTAAAGGGCTGACTTGTAGTCTCCTCACGTTTTTCCTTGCCGGTGCTTTTTGGCGAACAGCCGCTGAATAAGAGTCCCGCAGCTGCTGCAAAAGCTATGGCAGATAAAATTTTTCTCAAAAAAATCATTCCTTGCTATTGTATTCTCTCTTATATTTTAGTATAATTTAAATGAAAAATCAAGTGCTAATTTTGTTTAGATATATAACTTTATTTTTAAGGAGGATATTATGGATTATAGAGTACAAGGAAACGATATCATAGTTTACGAGCCTGATCTTGATCTTGACGAAACACTTGACTGCGGACAGGCTTTCCGCTGGAAAAAGATACCGTCTGATTACATATGTACATATGAGGGGGCTTTTATCAATGATAAGCTTACTATTTCACAGACAGATAAAGGGAGTTTTATATTTCATAATACAGATGAAAATGACTTTATCTCAAAATGGATAGACTATTTTGATTTTGAAACAGATTACTCAGAACTGAAAAAGATCTTTTCTGAGGACGAAACGCTTTCAAAGGCTTGCAAATTCGCAGGTGGAATCCGTTTACTGAGACAGGATAGCTGGGAATGTCTTATTTCCTTTATTATTTCCCAGAATAATAATATTCCGAGAATAAAAGGCATTATAGATCGCCTTTGTGAGAATTATCACGGTAAATTTCCAGATTACAAAAAGCTTTCCAAGGAAACTGCCGACTCTCTCGCATATCTGCGCAGTGGGTTCAGAGCAAAATATATTGCTGATGCAGCTTCTAAGGTTGCAAACGGTGAGATAGATCTTGCTGAAATTTCAAAAATGCCTATAGACGAAGCAAGAACTGCACATAAACAGATAAAGGGAGTAGGTCCGAAGGTTGCAGAATGTGTGCTTTTATTCGGTATGTACCGAACAGAAGCATTTCCTGTAGATGTATGGATAAAACGTGTTCTTGCCGAGTATTACCCTGACGGTTTTCCTGAATTTGCGAAAAAAGATGCAGGAATAGCCCAACAGTATCTTTTTCACTATATCCGAAGTATTTCCAAACAAAGTGAATAACAGAACTTTTTTATGCCAATAATCTCGATGAATATTTTCATCGGAGGTATTATGATAAAAGGTGTAAATAAGAAGATCATAGAGATCAATAATCCCGACAGCTTATATTTTGAGAAAGCTGTTCTCTATGTCAGACCAAATATAACTATATTGCCTGAGGCTGTATCACAAAAAGAAGCGCAGCGCGTGCTATCTGCACTTATTTCTGCAAAGCAAGGCAGAAATCGTATTTTAAAATACAGACGGCATATCATAATTCTGAGTTTGATCGGTATTATTATAGCTTTTCTCTTATTTTTGTAATACAGGTTCGATGCAGTATAAAAATGAGCATTTTTTACAGACATTGATTTATATGCTGTTTTATGATATAATATTAGTACAATATTGCTCTTACTGAGCAAAGGAGCGTGTTTACGTGGATAATACTGAAAATAAAAGTTTCGGAAACAAGCTTTCAAAAAGAATAATCTGTACACCAAGCCCCTCCGCAAAAAGTACTTTCTTTTATATACAGGAAGCAGGCTGCGCGAAATCGGAGGAAAATGCTGCTATACAGCGTCAGGATCTGGAATCTTTTCTCATTGCCGCTGTTGTAAGCGGCAAAGGTGTACTTTCAGTCAATGGAGAAAATCTCAGGCTTGAACAAGGAGATTGTTTCTTTATTGATTGCAGATCACCGTTTTTTTATAAAAGCTCGGACAGAGACCCGTGGGAGCTTTTATGGATACATTTTAACGGAGCTACCTCACAGCAATATTATGATTATTTTATATCACAGTCAAAAAACGTTTTCAGACCTGCTTTCTTTGACAAAGTCGTTTCTGCGATAACGGATATACTCGAAGTCAACGAAAAAAAAGAACCTGATGCGGAAATAGCCACATCAAAATATATAGTTGATATCCTTACCCTTGCACTTTCAGTCAATATATCAGATCAGCAGTATGATTCGGCTTTGAAGCAGAAGCTTGCAGCTGTAAATAATTACATTGATGATCATTTTACTGAGGATCTTTCGCTTGAGAAGCTTTCATCTCAGTTTTACATAAGCAAATACTATCTTACAAGAGAATACAAACGAATATACGGCAAGACGATATTCCAGCATATAATCAATGCACGTATTAATTACGGAAAAAATCTTTTGCGTTTCTCTGATAAATCCGTTGAAGAAATAGCTCATTTATGTGGATTCAACGATCAGAGCTATTTTGCGAGACAATTCAAAAAAGCCGAAAATCTGACCTGTTTTGCATACAGGAAAATGTGGAGAGACTAATATCAGTATTATAAATAAAAAAGAGAGCTTACGCTCTCTTTTTTATTGTGACCAGACCGATAAGCCGGGTTCTGTCGGGTGCGGTAATTTATCTACGCTTATCGTCGCCGATAAGCTGAAGCCGTCATTACTTATTATCCGCCGAGCAGACGTTAAGATAACAAGCACCAATAGACGTTGCATCGAATAGGGTTTACATAGCAGTACTGTCTCCAGTACTCTGGTGAGCTCTTACCTCGCCTTTCCACCATCACCGTCATAAGACGGCAGTATATCTCTGTTGCACTTGCCCTAAGGTCACCCTCGGCTGCCGTTAGCAGCTATCCTGCTCTATGATGCCCGGACTTTCCTCGTAAACATAAACGTTTCCGCTACCGCATAGTCTGCTCACCTGATAATGATATCATTTTTTTTGACAAAAGTCAAGCACTAACTTTACTGCCAAGATCATATCCGAGCTTTTGGGCTATCTTTTGCACTTCAGATGCTTTCATAGCCTTTATCCTGAATCTTTTGTGTTCTTCACCTTCAAACCATATGCTCATAGCGCATCTGCCGTTCATTGCCTGAAGAAGATTTTGTTCCAGTTCGATTTTAATGACTTTCTCTTTTTCCGATACTACTGTATGAAATCTCGTCCATGCTGAGCATCTGACCATTATTTTATCCTCATATAAAGCAACTCCGCTCGTTAAAAGAGCAACGAATTTAACTATTACGAACCATACAGCGGGTATTTCAAGCATTACCGCTATAAAAAACGATAGTTCCTCAAAGCGAGGATATAATCGTGCTATCCAATCATGCGAAGGGATTATCAGTGACGTAACTAAAAGCGGAATCAGCAGATATGAACCAATTCCCGCGGGCTGAGCACTGTAATCATTTTTTATTCCGCTGTAAATACCGATTGCATTAAGATCTTTACTCAGATTTTTTTCGAATTTTACAGGCAAAAGCACAGGAAGCCTGTTTTTGGAAGAACCATAACCGGGACAATTGATATTTACCGCAACTGCGCCGAAAAGCTTCATAATAAGATTTTGCCTCAGGTCTGTATAATTTATATGAGAAGTTTTTATACGATATTCTTTTCTGTTAAGTATACCATAGCCTATCTTCATGTACTTTTTGTCACATTCTATGACAAATTTTCCGTATCTGAAAAGATTGACAAGGAATGACAGAAACCATGAAATAATAAAGAAAACACCTATAAAAAGAGCTGCTGTAGGAATTTTCAATACTAATTTTTCTGATATTTTAGCAGTTTCTGCTGTAATAAGATTAAGGGAACGACTTATGATGTTGTAAGCAATATCGCCGCCTTTAAAGAAAAAAGTAGCAACGTATATCGTTCCGGAAAAACCGCTTGAGAAAAAAATCGAAAACAAAAGGACTGACAGCATATTGATTTGAGGAAGTCCTTCTATTTTTTTCTTTTCATTTATATCGGGCATATGGAGCATTATCGCTTCAAAAGCCTTTTTACCGACAATAAGCTTCATATCAACTGTCTTGAATATGCCTGCACGGGTATCACATCGAAATCTCAGAGCTTTGAACGGTGCAAGATAAAATGGCTGTTCTACGGTTGTTGAACTTATATTTTTGTACGGAATATAGGTATTGACTCTTACAAAAACACCGTCACGATGAATTATCTCCTCACTTGTAAAATCTATTCGGGAGAAAAACCACCTTACAAATCCGAAAACAAGGATAGCCCCAAGTACAGCGATATCGAACCATGCACCCTTTACCCAGCTGTAGAACCAGTCTTTATCAAAATGATAGGTATAAATACCGCGCATAAGCGGAAAAACAAGGAGCCATATATTCTTTGCCGAGTATTTCAGCATTTTTATGGGGTGCTCATGGTACATACCTGTCCCCCCTTAAATTAATAGTGCCGGAAAGCTTTATTATTTCCTTTGCGTCAGACTGTTTCAGAAAAAGCAGACGAAGCTGACCACCGTAAACAAAGAATATTATAAAATTAAATCCCGTATACTGTGAAAAAGGACTGCTTATGACTGTTGTATATTGAACAGAGGAATATCTTACGGATTGATGTACCTTTATAAAAACGCCGCTGCTTTTTATCACCTCGGTTTTAGTCGCTATATAGCTTATGGAAGAAAAATAGAGAGGTAAATGAATAAACATCTCAAAGCAGGCAACTGCGATAGTTCCGAGGGTTATTGCAAAAACAACATTATCCATCGGCAGAAAATATCTGGCTGCAGCAATAATTATAACTGATGCAGCTGTAATAAGTATGCGCAATGTGCTGAGACAACGCCTGTCAGGTATATATTGTTTCATTCTCCTCCCCCTTTCAAAGTATATTTTTATTATAACACAAATAAAATTTAATGTAAAAGGAAAATTAAAAACAAATTGTAAACTTTAACGCTTAAAACAGGAGAAAAATGATATTTATGCTCGAAAAAATAAATGCTTTGATATGGGGCAACGGATTAATTGTTTTGCTTTTATTGATAGGTACCATGTATACGTTCAGGCTGAAAGCAATACAATTCAGAATGTTCCCATATTTGTTTAAAAGCTTTCGCAATAAGGAAATACGCAAAAAACAGTTCAGAACACTATGTATGTCACTTGGTACAGCAATGGGAACGGGTAATATTACGGGAGTTGCCTCAGCAATAGCTATAGGCGGAGCAGGTGCGGTCTTCTGGATGTGGATATCGGCATTTCTCGGAATGGCGACTGTATATGCTGAAAACAGCCTGTCTGCAAGGTACAGCGATGAACGGCTTAAAGGACCTATGGCATACCTTACTAAGGGTACAGGCTGTATAAAGCTTGCATCAGCCTTTTCGTTCTGCTGTTTATTGGCGTCATTCGGAATGGGCGGAATGGTACAGATCAACGCAATGTCAGAAAGTATAAAGTGCTGTTCAAGAATAAGCCCATTTTACTTGTCAGCGATCGTATTTATTGTTGTTGTTTCTATTGTCTGCGGAGGGGCAAAAAGAATAGAAAACGCCGCGAAGATATTTCTGCCCTTTGCGACTGTATTTTATGTAGCTGTTTGTATAGTTGTTATTTATAAAACGCGTTCAGAGCTTCCGAATGTGTTTACAAGAATATTTAAGGAAGCTTTAGGATTTGAGCAGTGTATCGGCGGAATATCGGGATACGGTATAAAAAGAGCTGTCTCGGTGGGAATACGACGGGGTGTTTTTTCAAATGAAGCAGGGCTTGGCAGCTCGCCTATACTTCACAGTTCGGCTGATAACTTTAAAGATGATGAATTACAGGGAATGTGCGCCATGTTTGAGGTCTTTATAGATACGATGATATGCTGCACGATTACTGCGATAACTATACTTTCTGCATCATCTGACGGTACTGTTCAAGGAGCCTTCAGCCTTATTTCAGGACATTATTCAGGTCATATTATTGCTATTTTAATGATAGTATTTGCTTTCTGTACAGTTATAGGTTGGTATTACTGCGGTGAAACGGCTTTTCTTTTTCTTGCTCCTAAAGGTTTAAGAACAGTATTTTCGTTCGTTTTTTCCTTTGTTGCAGCACTGGGGGCAATTATCAAAGCTGAAAAAGCGTGGACGATATCGGATATTTTTAACGGATTAATGGCTTTTTTCAATATTATCGGACTTATTTTACTCATGAATCATGTAAAAGGAATAAAACATTCAGATACTGTCAATAAATAATATGCGGATTTAGCGTTGTGCGTCTTTTTTTGCCAATAATACAGCATATAATAATTATCTAATACCACAATAAATTCAACCGTATGTAAAAATTTATTGATTTTGCCAAATGTTGGTTTTGTAGTCCTTTTTCTATTGACATAAGCAATTTGTTTTTGTATAATTATAGTGTGAATAATTGTGCCTGCTCATACAGATGCAGTGGGTTTGATATATTAAGGCTTTTATGACAAAAAACGTCATTAAGATATAACCGCAGGGCGATTCGCGGTATAATTGCTTCGGAATTCAAATATTAAATTGGTCACATATTTTTATCAGGTTCGGCTCAGGAGTAAAAGAGCTTGTACGTTCGCCTGTTTATATGTGGTCAGTATTTTTATCGCCAATTTTAGCTGCTTTTATAAGCGGTGGTTAGTTTTATATTATTTTTCCGATGCCTTCTACATATTTTCAAGACTTTCGCGTCGTTCATGCGGAAGTTTTCCCTATTTTTGAAAGCGAGGTCATATAGTGAACGAAAAAGAAAAAAACACAAGGACAAAGCAGAATTCTGCAACTGCGCCTAAAAGAACTTACCGTAAGAGAACATCTGCAAAAGAGAAAACCGTAAGCGAGAAGAAGGTAAAGGCTGAAACAGCTGCTACAACAAAGCCTAAAACAAGCAGAAAACCTAAGGAAGTTAAGAAAACTCCGGTAAAGATAATTCCTCTTGGCGGTCTTAATGAGATCGGTAAGAATATGACTGTATTTGAATGTTCAAACGATATTTTCATTCTTGACTGCGGTCTTGCTTTTCCTGATGCGGATATGCCGGGTGTTGATATAGTTATCCCTGATTTTACCTATGTTGAACGCAATAAGGAGAAGATCAGAGGTATCGTTATAACTCATGGACATGAGGACCACATAGGCGGACTTGCCTATCTTCTTAAAAAGATAAATGTGCCTGTTTATGCAACACGCCTTACAATAGGTCTTATTGAAGGAAAACTCAAGGAGCAGGGACTTTACGGAAAGGTAAATCTCAATATCGTTGAGCCTAAAAAGACTGTGAAAATGGGCTGTATGGCTGTTGAATTCATAAAGGTCAACCATTCTATCCCTGATTCGGTAGGTATGGCTATCCATACTCCGGCAGGTGTTATAGTTCATACAGGCGACTTTAAGGTCGATTATTCCCCTATCGACGGTAAGATCATTGATCTTGCCAGATTTGGCGAACTTGGAAGCCGCGGTGTACTTGCACTGATGGCAGACTCTACCAATGCAGAACGTGCAGGTTATACTCATTCAGAGCGAACAGTCGGCGAGTCGTTTGATAAGCTTTTCCAGAAAGGTGAGGGTAAGCGTATAATAATCGCTACATTCTCATCTAATATCCACCGTGTACAGCAGATCGTAAACTGTGCTGAGAGATACGGCAGAAAGGTCGCTGTGTTCGGAAGAAGCATGGTAAATGTTATTAATACAGCTATCGAGCTTGGCTATCTTGATGTTCCTGACGGTATATTCATTGATATTGAAATGATGAACCGCTATGAGAGCGAGAGGATAGTTCTTATCACTACAGGAAGTCAGGGCGAACCAATGTCTGCTCTTACAAGAATGGCTATGAATGACCATAAAAAGGTCAATATCACTCCTATGGACTTCATAATCATCTCTGCTACTCCTATTCCGGGCAACGAAAAGTTCGTTACCAGAGTTGTAAATGAGCTTATGAAATCAGGTGCGGAAGTTGTTTATGAGGCTATGTACGAAGTCCATGTTTCAGGTCATGCCTGTCAGGAAGAATTAAAGCTTATGCAGGCTCTTACAAAGCCAAAGTTCTTTATTCCTGTTCACGGAGAGTACAAGCATCTCAAAAAACACGCTGATCTTGCAAAGCAAATGGGCCTTCCAAGTGAAAATGTAATAATTGCAGAAATAGGAAATGTTATCGAAACAGATGGCAATACCATGAAGGTTGTTTCTCAGGTGCCTGCGGGAAGAGTTCTGGTAGACGGTCTTGGTGTAGGCGATGTCGGCTCGATAGTTCTCAGAGACAGAAAACATCTTGCTCAGGACGGTCTTATCATAATCGTTATCGGAATTGAAAGAAGCACAAATGAAATAGTTGCGGGTCCTGATATAATATCCAGAGGATTTGTATATGTACGAGAGTCCGAAGAACTTATGGAAGAAGCTAAAGGCCTTCTCACTGATACTCTCGCAAATTGCTCGGCAAGTGAATTAAGAGAGTGGAATTCTCTCAAAGGAAAGCTTCGTGATGCACTTTCTGATTATATTTATCAGAAAACAAAGCGCAGTCCTATGATCCTTCCTATAATTATGGAGACGTGATTTTCCGAAAGGAGATTTAAGTTGAAAAATAAATTTCCTGCAGTTCTGCTGATCCTGCATCTCCTTGCACTTGGAGCTCTGACGGTCACATTTCTGCTGACAGACCACAGCGATAAAGTTGTTAATATAGTTTCCATTTCAGCTGTGACACTTATCTTTGCTTGTATTGTCTATACTATTATCTATTCAAGAAACGCGATGCGAAGGATATCAAAAATGAATCAGCATCTCGAAAGCTCTGCTGCCGAGTTCATGAATTCGCTTCCTGCGCCTGTTGCTGTAATAGATGATAATAAGAAATTTGTTTGGTACAATCAGATCTTTGCAGAAAAGATCGGTCTCGGACAAGACGTATACGGACATGATTTTGAGGGCTTTGTTAAGATCGACCTTGAGTCGCTTTCCACCAATGGCTCTGCGCTCTGTCCGTTAAATGGCTGCATATATAACGTTACAGCTGAAAAATTCACCAAAAAAGATATGTCGTTTCTTGTCCTTTATTTCCATGATGATACGAGTTATTATAGTATAAAGAAAAGCATGGACGAGTCTCACCCCAATGTTGTGGTCATTACTATTGATAATTATGACGATATAATGCAGAACGCAAAAGAAAGTGAAAAAGCTCAGACCTCTGTTGAGACAGAAAAGCTCATTGAAAACTTTATGAGCACAACAAACGGCTTTATTAAGAAGACTTCTGCAAATACTTTCTTTGCAGTTCTCGAAAATCGTCATCTTAAAGAAGTTATAAACGGTAAATTCAAGCTTCTTGATGCTGCAAGGAATATCAAGATAGCCGGAAAATACCCTCTCACCTTCTCCATTGGTGTTGGTCAGGGAGCTTCCTCACTTTCAGAAAGTGAAAGGATCGCTCGTCAGTGCCTTGATATGGCGCTTGGCAGAGGCGGAGATCAGGCTGTAGTAAAAACAGAAAGCGGATACAGGTTTTTCGGCGGTGTTTCTAAAGGCGTTGAGAAGCGTTCTCGTTCCAAGACACGAATTATTGCAAACGCATTGCAGGATCTTATAGTAAGTTCTGACAGAGTGTTCATTATGGGACATCGCTTTGGCGATCTTGACTCTGTCGGGGCAGCCTGCGGACTTGCGGGAGCTGTTTCTATTCTTGGAAAAGAAGCTTATATAGCCGTCGATCGCACCAAAAACCTCGCTTCTAATCTAATTGACACCATTGACGCAGAAACAGACTGCGGTCTGTTTGTTACACCGAGTGATGCTGAAAGCATGATCGGTCCGAATGATATCCTCATTATTGTAGACACCCATAATAAGGACTATGTTGAAAGCCGTGCGCTTTACGAAAAAGCCCATTCAGTAGTTGTTGTGGATCATCATAGAAAAACAGTCAACTTTATTGACGATGCAGTTATCTTCCACCATGAGCCTTACGCTTCATCTGCATCGGAAATGGTTACTGAGATAATCCAGTATTTCAATTATAATTCAGACGAAAAGATAGCAAGCTGTCACGCAGATGCTCTTCTTGCCGGAATAATGCTTGATACTAAAAATTTTGTAATGCGTACAGGCGTAAGAACATTTGAGGCTGCTGCTTTTCTTAAAAAGCTCGGTGCAGATACTGTTGCCGTAAAGCTTCTGTTTTCAAATTCAATTGATTCCTACAGGAGAAAAACTCAGATCGTAGCATCTGCAAAAATACATAATCACTGTGCTATTGCTGCAGCTGATTTCGTTTCGGATGATATAAGACTGGTTGCTCCGCAGGCAGCAGATGAGCTTCTCAGTATAACAGATGTTGACGCATCATTTGTTATCTATAAAACACAGAATACTATCAATATTTCAGCACGCTCTCTCGGCGCACTTAATGTTCAAATAATAATGGAACAGCTCGGCGGAGGCGGTCACCAGACGATGGCAGCGACTCAGCTTGAGAATATCGAGGTCGCAGACGCTGTTAAAGCACTTATTTACGCTATTGACGACTGTCGAAAAAACAGTTCGGAGCCATAAAAAGAAAGGTCGGTATAAATATGAAAGTAATTTTCTTACAGGATGTAAAAGGTTCAGGCAAAAAAGGTGAACTTAAAAATGTAGCAGACGGCTATGCACGCAATATGCTTATACCTAAGGGATACGCTGTAGAAGCTACCGCAGCTAATATGAATAAGCTCGAAGGCGCACAGGCTTCTGCACAGCATAAGATAGATATGGATATACAGGCTGCCAAGGAAGCAGCTGCAAAGCTCAAAGGCAAAAAAGTAAATATCATAGCTAAAGCAGGCTCTAACGGCAAGCTCTTCGGCTCAGTTACCGCAGCACACGTTGCTGAAGCTATTTCAAAGCAGTTCGGTGTTCAACTGGATAAAAAGAAGATCACACTCAGCACAGATATAAAGAATTTCGGTTCTTATACAGCTTCTATCAAGTTTTATAACGGTATAACCGAAACAATTGATGTTGAAGTCAGCGAAGGCTGATCGGTGAATAATATGGACGAAAATGAGATCCTGCTCTCTTCCCGTGAGCTACCTCACAGTATCGAGGCGGAGCAATCTGTTCTGGGAGCTATAATCTCTCAGCCATCGGTTCTTTCCGATGTTATTGAACTGATAAAACCTGAATATTTCTATAACGAACAGCATAAGGCGCTGTATTCCATAATGCTTCAGATGAATTCTATGAGTTTACCTGTCGATATCGTTACAGTGCTTAATGAAGCTGAAAAACAGCATATTTTTGAGAGTCCTGCCGAGGGTAGACGTTATCTTGCGGAAATTGGCAATATGCTGCCATCGACTTCAAATATACAAAGCTATTGCAAGATCGTTGCTGATAAATATTTTCTCAGAAGTCTCAGCTATGTTGCAAGAGCTATTCTTGATGATGTTCAGTCAGGTGAACAAGATGCGCAGCTGCTTCTTGATGCTGCTGAACAGAAAATATACGATATAAGACAGGGCAGAGATGTCAAGGGACTTGTTCCCCTTTCGGACGCTATTGCTGAGGCGTATGACAGACTTGGCAAAATATCAGGTCCTGACAAGGAAAAATATGTCGGTGCACGAACAGGATTTACTCTTCTTGATAGTATTACATCAGGCCTTAACAAGTCTGATCTGATCATAATTGCTGCAAGACCAGGTATGGGTAAGACTTCTTTTGCTATGAATATAGCTACAAATGTAGCGCGACGCTCTGAAAAGGAAGTCGTTACTTTCAACCTCGAAATGTCAAAGGAACAGCTTGCTACAAGAATACTTTCGACAGAAGCTCTTGTTGAATCAAATACACTGAGAAACGGACGAATAACAGGTGAAGACTGGGTAAAACTTGCAACAAGTGCGGGCTATCTCAGCACTATCCCCTTGTATATCGACGATACAGCAAGTATGACCGTTCAGCAGATGAAGGCTAAGCTTAGAAGAACTAAAAACCTCGGATTAGTTATCATCGACTATTTACAGCTCATGGAGTCAACCTCGCATTCAGATAACAGAGTTACTGTTATCAGTGAAATAACCCGACAGCTTAAAGTCATGGCTAAAGAGCTCAATGTTCCTGTAATACTTCTTTCACAGCTTTCCCGTGCTGTTGAAAGCCGTACAGATAAAAGACCTATGCTTTCCGATCTTCGTGAATCGGGTTCTATCGAGCAGGACGCTGATATCGTTCTTTTCCTTTACCGTGAAGCATATTACAATAAAGAAAGTCAGCGACAGAACATATCAGAATGTATTGTTGCTAAAAACCGACACGGTGAAACAGGTACAGTTGAGCTTATATGGGACGGTCAGTATACTCGTTTCTCAAATCCTGATTACAGTGAAGCACCTGAAAATATATGATTATGTTAACCAAGGTTTACGATTTTATTTTAAAAAATTCACTGCTTAGCAGAGGAGATACGGTTGTATGCGGATTATCAGGCGGAGCAGACAGTGTTGCACTCCTTTTATCACTTTTTGCATTGAAGGAAAAGCTTGATATAAACGTTGAGGCTATCCATGTAAATCACTGCTTACGAGGTAAAGAAAGCGACAGAGATGAAGATTTCTGCCGAGATCTTTGCAAAAGTCTCGAAATCCCGTTTAATGCTGTATCCTGTGATGTTAATGCACTTTCAGCTTCGGAAGGTATTTCTGTAGAAGAAGCTGCGAGAAAGCTGAGATACAGGATCTTTGCCGAAAGCTCTGTAGGTAAAAAGCTCGCAACCGCTCACAATGCTAATGACAATCTCGAAACTGTAATTCTTAATCTTTCACGCGGTACAGGTGTTAAAGGACTTTCGGGTATTCCTGTTATACGCGGCAATATAATAAGACCTCTTCTGACAGTTACACGTCGTGAGATCGAAGAACATCTCGCATCATTGAGTCAGTCATATGTTACGGACAGTACCAATCTGTCAGATGATTATACAAGAAATAAGATCAGACATAAAATAGTTCCTTTACTGGCTGAAATAAATTCATCTGTAAATGAAACATCTGTAAATACAATTAGCAATATCCGAGAGGAAAATGAGTTTATCGAAAGGATTGTCTCTCAGGCAGAGAATAAATGCAGAAAATGCAACAAGCTGATCGGTCTCGGCGAGTACGATCCTGTAATAAGAAAACGCTGTATATCGCGTCTTCTTGCGGATAATCAACTCCCCTACTCGTTCAGAAGACTTGAAGAAGCTGATGATATACTTCTTAATGGCGGAAAAATAAATATTTCAGGTCATTTCTTCCTTGAAGCCGGAAATGATATCATTGAATTGAAAATTATAGAAAAGCCTGTAGAAGGCGTTATTTCCGCTGATATTGTTATTGGAACTGATAATATCATCAATAATTGTAATGTCAAATGTGAGATAATAGAATGTGATAATTTGAAGAAATTTGAAGCCGTTCATAAAAAATCCACATTTTATGTTGCTGATTATGATAAAATAAGAGGAAGGCTTATCGTAAGAACAAGAAGGTTCGGTGATAAGATAAAACTAAAAGGAAGAGATTTTACTTCTTCCGTAAAAAAGCTGATCAATGAAAAAATTCCTGCTGAAGAACGTTCGGATCTTCTTTTTCTGGAAGATGAATGCGGAACTGTTCTCGCCGAAAAAATCGGTATCGCAGATCGTATCGCACCCGATGACAATACAGTCAGGTTTTTAAAAATTTCGTTTATACGATCGTAAGAAATGGAGAGGATAATTTGACACCAAAGAAAAGCAAAGGTATTTTTACCTATCTCATGCTGATCATCGCAGCTGTCTTTTTGCTTATTTATGTAAGCTCAAGACTTAATTCAACAAGTAATAAAACTCAATATTCCGAGATAATTAGTCTTTTTGATAATTATAAGGTATCATACTATGAACTCGACCTCGGAACAGGTGAACTAACCTATCGAATTGAAGATCAGGAAAAGGAAAAGCATTATACCGTTCCAAATGTAAATATATTCCTTGAAGATACCAAAGATTATCGTAAGGAATATAATGAGCATCACGCTAATGAAGAGAAAACTCTGGAACAGGATTTTATCAAGATAACAGACAGAACATGGCTGTATTCACTTATTCCTGTTATCCTTACAATACTTCTTGGCGTTGCTATCCTCTATTTTATGATGAAGCAAAGTGGCGGCGGCGGTAAGTATACAAGCTTTGGCAAGGCTAATCTGAAAAGCAGTGCAAGCGCAAGAAAAGCTACTTTCAAAGATGTTGCAGGTGCTGATGAGGAAAAGCAGGAGCTTGTTGAGATCGTTGATTACCTTAAAAATCCAAAGAAATATACCGATCTCGGTGCTAAAGTACCTAAGGGCGTTCTCCTTTTAGGCCCTCCAGGTACAGGTAAAACTCTCCTTGCAAGAGCTGTTGCAGGTGAAGCAGGCTGCCCGTTCTTCCCTATTTCCGGTTCTGATTTCGTTGAAATGTTCGTCGGAGTCGGTGCATCAAGAGTTAGAGATCTTTTTGAACAGGCTAAAAAGCACGCTCCTGCTATTATTTTCATTGATGAGATTGATGCCGTAGGTCGTCACAGAGGCGCAGGTCTTGGCGGCGGTCACGATGAACGTGAGCAGACACTTAACCAGCTTCTCGTTGAAATGGATGGTTTCACAGGAAATGAAAGCGTAATTGTTATTGCTGCAACTAACAGACGTGATATTCTCGATCCTGCCCTTCTCAGACCCGGTCGTTTTGACAGGCAGATCGTTGTAGGATACCCTGATGTTAAGGGAAGAGAAGAAATTCTTCAGGTTCATGCTAAAAACAAGCCTCTTGGTCCTGATGTAAATATCAAGACTATCGCAAGAACAACTCAGGGCTTTACAGGCGCGGATCTTGAAAATGTACTGAATGAAGCTGCTCTCCTCGCTGCAAGAAACAATCGTCTTGCAATTACAGAAGCAGATATTGAAGAAGCTACCATGAAGGTTATTGCAGGTCCTGAAAAGAAGTCACGAATTGTTACCGAGCACGATAAGCTTGTTACAGCTTATCACGAAGCAGGTCATGCAGTTGCTGCATATAACTTAAAGACTCAGGATAAAGTACATCAGGTTACTATTATTCAGCGTGGTATGGCAGCAGGTCTTACAGTAACAAGACCTGATAATGATGACAGACACGTTTCAAGGAATCAGATGCGTGAAAGTATCATTATGCTTCTTGGCGGTCGTGTTGCAGAAGAGCTTTTCATTGATGATATCTGTACAGGTGCTTCAAATGATATCGAGCGTGCTACTGCAACTGCACGTAATATGGTTACAAGATACGGCTTCTCAAAGAAGATAGGTACTGTTGTATACGGTTCCGATAACGATGAAGTATTCCTTGGTAAGGATTACGGTCATACAAGAAATTACAGTGAAGCTGTTGCTGCTCAGATCGATGAAGAAGTACGTTCTATCATTGAAAAGGCTTACAGTGATTGTACAGAGCTTATCAAAGCAAATGCAGACAAGATGCATTTCCTCGCAAAGTATCTTCTTAAATTCGAGAAGATCGACGGAGATGATTTTGAAAAGCTTATGCGCGGTGAAATGTCTCCTTCTGTTCTTTATGAAAATGACATTGTTGATACAACATCTGAGACAACAGAAGAAAATACTGAGATTTAAAAAAAGATCCCGAAGAACTATTCTTCGGGATTTTTAATGCAATTATACTATTATGCCTTAAACATTGCATTTCTTAATTTTTTGTGTTATAATTAAACAGTATGTTTATTTTTATTGGAGGTGTTCTTCTTGAATTCTCTGAATCTTATATTATGTGCTGCTTCAATCGCTGCACTTGATATATGTATTTTTGTCCTTATTATAACGGCATATTGTGAAAAGAGATCATCTAAGAAAAACTGGCACGAGCTTGCACACGACATGGAGCTTGCAGAAAAGGATAAAATATACGATCTTGGCTGCGACGAAGTACTTATCGGCCGTCATGCATCGGCTGATATAAGACTCCCTGATCTGTCAGTATCACGTTATCACGCTATGCTTACTGTATCAAATGGTATATGGACTATCAAGGATATAGGTTCAAAATCAGGCATTTTCGTTAACGGTAATCTTATACATGAAACCGTACTTCATGAAAATGATGTAATTAAGCTTGGTAATCGTCGCTTGATCTTCAGAAAAAGGAGGCAGGAACGTGTACGCTAACCCCGTTGCATATATTTTTTCATGTATTTTTGTAATTTTTGCTCACTCAGCAATGCTTGTCAATATATGGTTCAATGGTAATTTTTCAGAACCGCGTGATATTGCGATACTCGGTGCAGCTGTAATTATTCTTGACATTGCTTATTTTGTTGCGATACTTTTCTTTAAGCAGATGTCGTATGTTCTTGATTTTTTGTTGATACTTATTCTTAATATGAGCGTGATTTTCCAGTCCTGTTTCATATGCAAATTCAATATCAAGCACTACATAACCTGTATCGTATGTCTTGCAGCAAGCAAATGCGGATATATGCTCTGTAAGAACCACAAGCTTCTTCAGGACAAAAAGAAGTATATATATGGTGGTATAGGTATACTTCTTATGTTAGTCCTTTTCGTTGACCTTGTTAAGCATGATATGTGGATAAGGATAGGTTCATTTACACTTCAGCCTTCTGAATTCATTAAACCACTATTTGTACTTGCTTGTGCAACTTCGATTGCAGATCAGCAGAAAAAGCATAAGATATTATGCTTTAATGTTGTATATGAAAACATATCGCTTTTCTGCTTAATGGCAGCTATTTGCCTTGTTCAGGTCAAATCTCATGACTACGGCAGTCTTCCTACTTTTATAAGTATATACTGTGTAGGTTTTATACTTAGAATATGCTACCCAAAAGCTAAATTCTCTAAAAAGAAACTCTTTGCAGTTATCGCGGTTATTGTTGTATGTCTGCTTATCGGTCTCAAGTATGCACCTGAATACGTTCAGCATCGTCTTCACGTTGATATCTGGAGTGATAAAACAGGTGACGGATACCAGCAGTCACAAGCTCTTATAGCTATCGCCAACGGAGGCTGGTTCGGAGTTGGACCCGGAAGAGGCTTCCTTTCAAATATATTTGCTTTTGACAATGATATCGTATTTGCAACTGTAAGCGAGGAATGGGGACTTTTATACGCACTTATGATGGTTCTTACCATAATAATCATTACAGCTGTTCCTCTTTTTAATCCTACAAGGTCATATTATCATGCGACAATGTCATCTTGTATCGCTGCTGCCTTTATTGTTCAAATGGCTCTTAATATATTCGGTTCATGTAATCTTATACCTTTTACAGGCGTTACAATTCCGTTTATTTCTTCAGGAGGAAGCTCACTGCTTGTTAGCGGCTTTATGACAGGTATGCTGATGGCAGGACAATCCCCTGTTTTCAGAGAAAATAAAGCTTCTCAAAAGAATAAAAAACAGACAGAAGCTGTTCCGGCATGGAGGTGGAAGGAATGAAAAGCATCAAAAGAACTCAGCGCGTAACAAGCATTATAATCCTTCTCTTTATACTTGGAATGGTAGTACTTGTACTCAAAATAATACATGAATCATCATTCTATATGATGAATTCTGATAAGCTCCAGCTTGGATATGTATATGACAGAAAGGGCGATGTACTTTTTGACGGTACAGGAAACGGTTCATATCCTGATAATCACTTCCTTGATGTAGGCAATATAATCGGTGATGACAAAGGACAAATGGAAAACACCATTGTTGCTTGTAATCTTGAAAAGCTTAATAATTATAATTTCTCTGACGGTCTGTTAAAAAAAGGCGGTAAAGCTGCTATATATACAACTCTCGATCATGCAACAAATCGTGCGGTATTTGATGCGTATGGTTACATGGAGGGCTGTGTGACTGCGTATAACTATAAAACAGGCGAAATGCTTGTTTGTGCAAGTCTCCCCTCTCTTGATGTAACTAAAGGATATGAAAACATAAACAGTTTCGAAGATGGTACACTTTGGTCTAAAACTCTGCACAAAACTGTTCCGGGTTCTACCCAAAAGGTATCCACAGTTATTTCTGCTCTTGAAATAATGGGAAGCGGTCTGCTCTATTCAAAAAGCTATACCTGCAATGGAAAATATATTAACCAGACTGGCGGCAATATTGACTGTCATAATGCTTACGGTCACGGCACTCAAAACATACAGCAAGCATTTGAAAACAGCTGTAATCCGTTTTTTGCACAGCTTATTGAAGATAATGACCTTCCTTTTGAAAGGCTGAAAAAACAGTATGAAAAGCTGGGCTACGTACTTAACGGCGCGAAATCAAAATATATTGATATAGACGGTATACAGTGCGAGACTGCATCTACAACTCTTGAAAATCCATATGAATTCAAAACTCAGTGGGGCTGTATCGGTCAGGGCGATACCCTTGTAAGTCCTATTCAGCTTATGATGTGGGAAAGTGCAATTGCTAATGGGTCAGGAAAAATGACAATGCCTTACTTTATAGATCATGTTACAAATACAAGAGGTTCGGTAAAAGACAAGGCAAAGACTAAGTACAGCGACAAGATCTTTTCAGAAAGCACTGCATCTGCTGTAAAGCAGATAATGCTCACCAATGGATCGGATAAATATTCTTATCTTATATCAGGATATCCTGTTGGTGTTAAAAGTGGTACTGCACAGGTTCAGGAAGGTGCAAAAGAAAATTCTCTGCTTGTTGGTTTCGTAGATGATCCTTCATTCCCTATTGCTTTCTGTATTCTTATAGAAGATAAGGACAGCGGCTGGATAACAACAGAATACATTGCACAGATACTGCTTGATAATTTAAAAAACAATATCTGATGTCATATTAAACAAATAATAATATATCCTTTGTGCATTTAAACAAAATTAATAAAATTCTCTTGTAAATCCACAGAAGTTATGGTATAATATAACCATAAACAAAAGCTTTGTTTTTGGCAAAGCTAAAAGGAGGACCAATATGAAAACAACTATCACAGCTAAAAAAATGCAGATCCCTACTAATTTTACCGAATATGCTGAGAAAAGGATCGATTCTCGTCTTGGTAAGTTCTTTGGAGATGAAGCTGATGCTAAGATCGTTATTTCTGAGATCAGAACTCAGATAATCCTTGAGCTTACTGTTAAATACAACAGCATTATATTCCGTGCAGAGCGTTCTGCTGAAGACAAATATGTAGCTCTTGATGATGCGATCGACAAGATAATAAGACAGATCCGTAAGAACAAGACAAAAGTTGAGAAGAAACTAAAGGATACAGCTTTCAAGGAAGCATTTGCTTATCCTGTACCTGAAACTGTTGATTACGAAGTAATCAAACACAAGAAGTTCAAGATGAGACCTATGGATATTGATGAAGCTATTCTCCAGATGAATATGCTCAGCCACGAGTTCTTCATGTTCACAAATGCAGATTCAGGTCAGATCAACGTTGTTTATAAGCGTGATGACGGAAACTATGCTGTTCTTGAGCCTGATATGGAATAATTGATATTAGTTACATTGTATGCGGGGCAAAATATGTCCCGCATACTGATTTTTATATAGTCGGAGTGATAAAAAATGGATAACAATAAGAAAGTCATAATTGAAAAACGTATCGCAAAAGTTGGCGAAAATCTCAAAAAGAACAATATGGAGTTCTATTACGCTGAAACAAAGGATAAGGTTGCCGATATCGTAAAGTCGCTTATCAAAAAAGGTGATGTTATTACCAACGGCGGAACTATGACAATGGCGGAATGTAATTTAGCTGAACTTCTTAATTCTCCTGATTACAATTATCTTGACAGATCGAAAATGACTCCTGAGGAAGTTGCTGAGCTGTACATAAAAGCTTTTTCCGCTGATGTTTATATATCAAGTTCAAATGCAATAACCGAGGATGGTTGCTTATATAACGTAGACGGCAACAGTAATCGAATAGCCGCAATTGCTTTTGGACCTAAATCAGTCATAATTATTGCAGGATATAATAAAATAGTAAAGGATCTTAAAGAAGCTGAGGTAAGAGTCAAAAGAGATGCAGCACCTCCTAATTGCATAAGACTTAACTGTCCGACATACTGTGCTGAAAAAGGCGAATGTATTTCACTTTCAAATAATGAAAGACAGATATCAGACGGTTGCGGCGGAGATGGACGAATATGCTGTAATTACCTTATTTCAGCACATCAGCGTCATAAGGGACGTATAAAAGTAATAATAGTTGGAGAGGAGCTTGGATACTAAGCTATGAACGAAACTGCTCTAATTGTATATAAAACTGCGAGTTTCTTCGTTATTTATGCTTTCTTTGGCTGGTGCCTTGAAGTTGTTTATCAGGCTGTGGAACATGGTAAATTCATAAACCGCGGATTTTTAAATGGTCCATACTGCCCTATTTACGGCTTTGGAGTCATTATTGTCTACGGTGCGTTGGAACCATTGAAAGAAAACATACTTATTCTGTATTTCGGAGCAGTTATGCTGACAACAGCTCTTGAATTAATAACAGGTTTTCTGCTTGAAAAGATATTTGATCAAAAATGGTGGGACTATTCACACGAACGATTTAATTTAAAAGGCTATATCTGCATCAAATTCTCCTTACTGTGGGGAGTTGCTTGTTTAGTCACAGTAAGACTTATTCATCCGGCGGTAAATAAATTCGTTGATAAACTGCCTCATATTGTTGGAATACCCATACTTGTAGTTTTCTTTATCGGCTTTATAAGCGATATGATAATTACAATTCTTGCTATAATTCATATTAAAAAGAAGTTAAAACTGCTTGACAGCATTTCTGATGAGATGAGGAAGATATCAGATAAAACAGGCGAAAAGATATTCGATAGCGTTGAATATGTCATTGAAAAGAAGAATTCTTTAGATGAAAGAACTTCTCAGCGGCGCGAAAAACTCAGCCAACTTGCCGCAAAATATGCAAAAATTCGAGATGAAAAGAACTATACAGTTTTACGACTTTCTAAAGCCTTCCCTAAATTAAACATTTATAATCCTAAACATTTTAAAGAGCAGATCCGTGAGTTAAAGACTAATTTTATAAAAAAGAGCAAAAAAGAGGACTAAAATTTAGTTCTCTTTTTTTCAGGAATTTAAAGAAAACGTTTGACAATCCTACAAAAGTATGATATAATACATACAGAAACGCTTTAAAGCGTTACAGCTTAAAGCTTTATAGCGTAAAAGAAAGAGGAATTTTTATGAAAGAGTTATCAAAGCTTATGAATTTCAGATCAGATGTAAGAGTAGTAGATGCTACTCTCAGAGACGGCGGTCTTGTCAACGACTTCAGGTTCAGTGACGAATTTGTCAGAGACCTTTACCTTTCAAACATCAAAGCCGGTGTAGACTATATGGAATTTGGCTACAGAGCTGATAAAGAGATGTTTAAAGTTGATGATTTCGGGCCATGCAAGTTCTGCGATGATGAATATATCCGTTCAATTGTCGGTGAAAACCATACAGATCTGAAAATTGCTATAATGGCTGATGTCGGACGCTGTAATTATAAGCAGGATATAGTTGAACGTGAAAACAGTCCTGTTGATCTCATTCGTGTAGCTACATATATCCACCAGATACCAACTGCTGTTGACATGATAGAAGATGCTAAGAAAAAGGGTTACGAGGTAAGCTGTAATATTATGGCTATTTCAAACGCTCAGGAAAGTGATATGAAGGTAGCTCTTGATATTCTTGGTCAGTCCCCTGTTGATGTATTTTATATCGTTGACAGTTTCGGTTCATTATATCCAGAGCAGATCGCACGCATAGCTAATCTTTACGGTGAATTTGCAGAGAAATACGGCAAAAAGGTTGGTATACACGCTCATAATAATCAGCAGCTGGCCTTTGCTAATACTATTGAAGCAGTCGGTGATGGTGTAGACTGGCTTGATGCTACATATTCAGCAATGGGCAGAGGTGCAGGCAACTGTGCAATGGAACTTCTTCTCGGATTCCTTAAAAATCCAAAGTATAACGTTTATCCTGTATTCCAGTTCATTGAAAAACACATGGATAAATTACGCGCAGATGGCGCAGTATGGGGATATGATCTTCAGTACCTTCTCACAGGTCTTTTCAATCAGCATCCAAGAACAGCTATCCAGTACACAAAGGATAAGCGCAGAGATGTTTCTGAATTCTATAAAGAGATAATATCTCAGGAATAATAAAAACGCCCGAAAGAAATTTCTTTCGGGCTTGTTTTTATTATTTTAACTTTGATCTTATACGCAGGCAAGCTTCTGTGTGCATTATCCAATGCCTTGAGAATGGCATTTGTATAAGTCCGCGAATATCCTTTCCGCACCAATAATCTATAAGCCAAATTGCGTTCTCGTCTTCGCTTACAATGTTTAAACTGCTTAAATATTCCTTTGTTTTATGATTAACCTTGTTTTTCAGCATATCAAAAGATAAATTATTAATGATATTTTCTGTACTATCCTTTACTTCTTGAATATACGAATAAAGCTCATCTATGTTCAATTGCTTTGAAAAATCCGCGATCTGCTGCTTTACAAGCTCATTTCCTGTTGTAATTATAGGCGATTTGATACGTTCTTTATAATTCTTTTCAAAAAATACCTGTTCATCACCGTTTATTATTGAGTGAGCAACGATATCCTCTATACGGAAGATATGCCAGATCGAGTATGCTATTGTTTTGGAATGATATCCCTCGCTATTCAGAAAAGGTATAGCGCTGAAATCTTCAGCGGATAATTCAGTTTTGAACTCTTCTAAGACCTTCATAAGCTTATTTCTCAATTCAAATAGCGTAATGATGCCGCTTTTATAAGTATCTTCTTTTTTAAGTTGTTTTTGCATTGTTTTATTAAGCTCAGACCATTCCTTATTCATATTACACCTCGATATATAAAGTATTAAAGCCATAGATTTTCCGTTTCGGTAAAACTATGGCTTTTATGATACATTAAAATGTCAGCTGATTGCTGTCGCCGAGCTCCTTAGCAGGCTTACCTGCGGCAGGGACGCTCTTTGAACGATATTTTTCAAGTTCCGGGAGATCCTCAGGTGATATAATAGCAGCAGATGATAAAAGAGCTTTCTTTCGCAGATTTATGACCTGTACGCCCTGAGAGTCTCTCGTAGACTTAGGAAGAATCATACCTGTATTGAATACTAAAGCGTGACCGCTTGTAGTTCTGAGAAGGATATCACTGTCCTCAGCAGTAAATATAGCAGCAACAAGTGGCGACTTCTCAGAATAAGCCTTTGCAAGCTTTTTGCGGTTTGTCTTTGTTTCATACGACTTCATTGGAACCTTTGCAGCCTTACCGTTTTCAAAGAAGAAAATAATATAACCGCTGTAATCCGTTGTAGGAACAAGGGTTTTCAGCATTTCACCGTCATCAAAGCTGAGTTTTGCAGGTATATAATCACCCATTACACTTGCCTTTGTATCATCAAATGCACTTGCTCTTGATTTATATGCCTGAGCCTTATCAGAGAAGAAAACAAGATCAGTTTTGTTTGTAGCCTCAAAACTCTGACTGATAAAGTCTCCCTCTTTAAGTTTCTGTTCTCCGCTCATTCGGAGTGACTGCGGAGTGATTTTCTTGAAGTAGCCGCTGTCAGAAACAAAAATATTGACAGGATAATCAGGTGTATCATCTATGTCCTCTGTATCCTCAACATCTGAAAGATAATAAAACATAGTTTTTCTCGGCTGAGCATAATTTTTGATAACATCACGAAGCTCATTTACGATTATCTTACGTATCTTCTTCTTATCACGAAGGATATCTTCCATTTCTTCGATATCCTTTTTGAGTTGGTCGACTTCTTCTATACGTCTTAAAATATACTGCTTATTTATATTTCTAAGCTTTATTTCAGCTACGTATTCCGCCTGAATCTCATCAATGCCAAAGCCTATCATAAGATTTGGCACTACATCTGCTTCATTCTCGGTCTCGCGGATTATCTTGATAGCCTTGTCTATATCAAGAAGTATCTTTGAGAGTGCTTCAAGAAGATGGAGCTTTTCCTTTTTCTTCTGCAGATCGTGGTATGTTCTGCGCTGGATACATTCTTCACGGAATGCAGTCCACTCAATAAGTATCTCACGTACTCCCATTACCTTAGGAGTACCTGCGATAAGAATATTGAAGTTACACGGATAGCTGTCCTGTAACGGCGTAAGGCGGTAAAGCTTCTGCATAAGCTTTTCGGGATCAGTGCCGCGTTTCAGATCTATAGCTATTTTCAGACCGTCAATATCTGTTTCGTCACGTATATAAGAGACCTCTCTTATCTTTCCCTGCTTTACAAGATCAATTATCTTCTCTATTATCGCTTCGATAGTAGTTGTATATGGAATCTCTGTTACTTCAATACAGTTTGCGCTTTTATCATAGCTGTATTTTGCACGTACCTTGATGCTTCCTCTGCCTGTTTCGTAGACCTTGTTCAACTCGGCTTCATCATAAAGCATGAGTCCGCCGCCCGGGAAATCAGGACCTTTAAGTGTACTGAGTATATCATGGTCAGGATCTTTCATCAGAGCTATTGTAGTCTCGCATACTTCTTCAAGGTTGAACGGACATACATTACTTGCCATAGATACAGCGATACCTGTATTGGAATTTACAAGCACTGTAGGAAATGTTGCAGGGAGCAAAGTCGGCTCCTGCATAGTATTATCGTAGTTTGGAACGAAATCTATAGTTTCCTTGTCAATATCACGAAACAGCTCGTTACATATTTTTTCAAGCTTTACTTCCGTATAACGAGGAGCGGCAAAGTGCATTTTGCTGGAATACTGCTTACCGAAGTTACCCTTGCTGTCGATATACGGATGAAGCAGAGCTTCATTTCCGCGGGTCATACGGACAAGAGTCTCATATATTGCCTGATCACCATGAGGATTGAGCTTCATGGTCTCACCGACAACATTAGCAGACTTTGAACGTTCCTTATCAGGATTGAGCAATCCCCTCTTGTACATCATGTAAAGCAGCTTTCTGTGAGAAGGCTTGAAACCGTCTATCTCAGGAAGAGCTCGTGATATGATAACGCTCATAGCATACGGCATATAATTCTTTTTAAGAGTATCCGTTATCTTTTCATCAACTACACTGCCTGAACCTTCTATATAAGCCTCGTGCTTGAATACAGGCTGTTTTTTGGGAGTTTCCTTTTTTCTTGGCATTTACTCTTCTCCTTGCGATGATTTTCTGTCTTTTTTCTTTAAAAGCTTTTCGGGATCCTTGACATATGTTCTTACAACACTGCCACATTCTCTGCAAATAGTATGATATAAAGAAGACGATCTTAACATACTCTCTGCGCTGTAAACAGCGCCGTAAAAATTCTGATAACCAGTTATAAATTCAGTTCCGCCGCAGAAACGGCACTTAGTCATTTTTATCTTTTTCATAAATATCCACCAGGCATCAGCTTATATCAGCAAGTTCAAGATAATCAGCACCATATTCGGAGATGTAGTCTTTACGTCCCTGAAGATCATCACCAAGGAGCATTTCAAATACTTCTGCTGACTCGGTTATATCATCTGCTGTAACCTTAATAAGTCTGCGGGTGTCAGGATTCATTGTTGTAAGACTCATCATATCAGGCTCGTTTTCACCAAGACCTTTCGAGCGCTGAATAGTGTACTTTTTATCGCCTATCATTTCGAGTATATGCTGTTTTTCCTGTTCGGTATAAGCAAAATAAGTCTTTTCCTTTGTGTTTATCTCAAATAACGGAGATTCAGCGATATATACGTAACCTTGCTCGATGAGTGTAGGTGTGAGTCTGTACAGCATTGTAAGGATAAGTGTTCTTATCTGGAAGCCGTCAACGTCGGCATCTGTACATATAACTATTTTGCTCCAGCGAAAATTGTTGATATCAAAGTTTGAAAGCTCCTTATTAGCTTTGGCTGTTACTTCTACGCCGCAGCCAAGGACCTTTATGAGATCAGTGATTATTTCGCTTTTGAAAATCTTTGAATACTCAGCTTTAAGACAATTGAGGATCTTACCTCTTACAGGGATTATTGCCTGAAATTCCGCATTTCTTGCAAGCTTTACCGAACCGAGAGCCGAGTCGCCCTCCACGATGTATATTTCACGGCGAGAAACGTCTTTTGTACGGCAGTCAACGAATTTTTCCACCATATTGGCGAGGTCTATAGTACCTGTGAGCTTTTTTCTCACGTTAAGACGTACTTTTTCAGCATTTTCGCGGCTGCGCTTGTTTATAAGTATCTGCTCGGCTATCTTCTGAGCTTCATCGGGATTTTCAATGAAGTATACCTCCAGCTGATGACGTAAGAATTCTGTCATAGCCTCGCGGATAAATTTATTTGTTATTGCCTTTTTGGTCTGATTGGCATATGAAGTCTGGGTAGAAAATGACGATGAAACGAGGATAAGGCTCTCCTCAACATCCGGATATGTTATTTTGCCCTCATTCTTCTGATAGCCGTTAACAGACTTGATATAGCTGTCTATCTGTGCTACAAAAGCACGCTTGACAGCTTCTTCAGGTGAGCCGCCGTGTTCAAGAAAACTGGAATTATGGTAGTATTCCGTAAGCTTTGCTTTGTTTGAAAACGTAACTGCTACATCAAGCTTTACCTTATACTCGGGCTTATCATCACGGTCTCTACCCTTTTTCTCGGCAGTCCAGTGCTGTATCGAGGACAGTGCCCCCTCACCTGCTATCTCCTTAACGTACTCAGTTATACCCTGCTCATATAAGAATTCCTGTTCATTGAAGCCGCCTGCTTCATTTTCAGAGCGAAAAACAAAAAGAATATTCGGATTTACAATAGCCTGTCTTTTTAGAATATCGCAGAAGAATTCGTCAGAAACACTTATATCTGTAAAAACCTCCAGGTCAGGACGCCAGCGGGTTTTTGTACCTGTCTGCTTTTTCTTGCATGGTTCTTTCTTTAATCCGCCTACATTATTTCCCTTTTCAAAATGCAGATCATACTTGAAACCGTCACGAATTACCTCAACGTCCATAAATTCAGATGAATATTGCGTAGAACAAAGTCCGAGGCCGTTAAGTCCAAGTGAATACTCATAAGACTCAGCAGCAGTATCATACTTACCGCCTGCATAAAGCTCACAGTATACAAGTTCCCAGTTATAGCGCTTTTCGTTGTTATTATAGTCAACAGGACAGCCTCTGCCGAAGTCCTCGACCTCTATATCGTTATTTCTGTAATGAGTTATTATTATCTTATTACCATAGCCCTCACGAGCTTCGTCAATAGAGTTTGAAATGACTTCAAAGATAGAGTGCTCACAGCCGTCCAATCCGTCAGAGCCGAATATAACAGCAGGACGCTTACGGACTCTGTCCGCGCCCTTTAGCATTGATATACTGTCGTTACCGTAATCTTGTTTCTTAGCCATAATCCTCTGCCTTTCGGTTATGTTTTTATGCATACCCAAATATTATATCACATTTATAATTTTTTTGCAAGTCCGCAGCAGCAATTTCCCTATATATTGAAAAAAAGCAGTCAAAAAGACTGCTTTTCAGAAGTTATCGCTTATTTAAAGAGTTCTTCATACTCTTTTTCTTTAAATCCGACAAGTACAGCATCATCACATATAAGAAGAGGCCTTTTTACAAGCATTCCGTCAGTTGCAAGAAGCTTTAACTGTTCTTCTTCACTCATATTCGGTATCTTGTTTTTTAACTCCATTGACTTATACAGTAAGCCGCTTGTGTTAAAGAACTTTTTTAGCGGCAATCCGCTTAACTTGTACCAGTTCTTCAATTCCTCATAGCTGGGATTGTCTTCCTTGATATCTCTGAACTCATAAGCAATTCCTTTTTCATCGAGCCATTTTCTTGCCTTCTGACAAGTTGTACATTTAGGATAGCATATAAATTTCATTTTTATTCCTCCATTTTAAGTTTATTTGATATTATATCCTTTATTTTCTGCGGATCAGCTTTTCCCTTTGACAGCTTCATAGCTTGTCCTACAAGATGACCAAGTGCGTTTGTCTTACCATTTTTGAAATCATCTGCGGATTTCTTATTGGCAGAAATAACATCATCAGCAAGCCTGCAAAGGTAATCATCATCCGAATTCTGTTCGAGGCCGAGTTTTTCTATGATCTCTGCAACATCTCCGCCGTTGATTATAAGGTGCGTAAGTACTGTTTTAGCGCTTGAACTTGATATTATACCTTTTTCGGCAGCACAGCAAAGCTTTGAGAGCTCACTTGCTGTAAGCTTGGTTTCTGCAATGCTTTTTCCGGTATCGTTCATATATTTCGTTATTTCGCCTATGATACGATTGGCTGCTGATCTTGGAGAACATTCTCCTTTAGCAATGCACTGCTCAAACAGTTCGGCTTTATCAGGAGCATCTGCTATTAAAAACGCCTCCGAATAGTTCAGACCATATTCGGTTATGTAACGTATTACCTTCTTGTTTGGCAGTTCAGGAATTTCGGCTTTAAGTGAATTGATTCTTTCATCGCTTAAAACAATTGCTCCAAGATCAGGCTCAGGAAAAAATCTGTAATCCTGTGCGTTTTCTTTATTACGCATCAAAGTACTTATTCCCTTTTTATCGTCCCATCGTCTGGTTTCGCGTTCTATCTGCTCATTATTTTCAATAAGAGACGTTTGTCTTTTTATTTCATATTCTATTCCTCTGACTGCCGCACTAAAGCTGTTAACGTTTTTTAATTCGCATCTTGTCCCTAACGGAGCCCCTTTTTCACGCATCGAAACGTTAACATCGCATCTTATGCTTCCCTCCTGCATTTTACAATCTGAAATACCGATGTATCTAAGGATACTCCTTATGTTTTCAAGAAATATGTGTGCTTCCTCGGAACTTCTTATATCAGGTTCTGTAACTATTTCAATAAGAGGAACACCACAGCGGTTAAGATCACATAAAGTACCATTGTATTCGTCATCATGTATAAGCTTTCCTGCATCTTCTTCTATATGTATTCGTGTTATTCCTATTCTTCTTACATTACCGTCAACAATAATTTCAAGAAAGCCTTTGCCGCATATCGGTATATCAGCTTGTGAAATTTGATATGCCTTTGGAAGATCAGGATAGAAGTAATTCTTTCTGTCCATTCTGCTGACGCGATTGATCTCGCAGTTCAATGCGTGTCCCATTTTTACAGCGAAATCACATACCTTACTGTTGAGTCGCGGAAGCGTTCCCGGAAGCCCCATACATACAGGGCATATCTGAGAATTAGGTTCTGCACCGAATGAATTTTTGCAGCCGCAGAAGATCTTGGTATCTGTTTTTAATTCAGCGTGTATCTCAAGACCTATAACGCTTTCGAGTTCAGTCATTACAGCCACCTCCAACAAGTTCATAACCATATGCAATATCAAAAACCTTGTGATCACATGATCTGCCGCCGATAAGCTGCAAGCCTATGGGCAGTCCTTCTCTGTTTTTGCCGAAAGGGATACTTATTGACGGAAGTCCAGCCATACTTGAAGGAACTGTAAAAATATCTGCCGAATAAATTTCTGTGGGATTTTTGTTTTCACCAAGTTTCAATCCTGCTTTAGGATACACAGGTGAAGCAATAATGTCACACTGCTGAAAAGCTTCTTCAAATCCGGCGCATAAGCTTTTACGCAGAGCAACTGCACGTTTGTAATAATCATCACAGAATCCCTCACTTAACACAAATGTGCCAAGCATTATACGCCGTTTGACTTCGTCACCAAAGCCTTCGCTTCTGCTGTTCTTGTATAATTCATTGAGATTTTCGCATTTGTCAGAACGATGCCCATATCTAATGCCGTCATAACGAGCAAGATTTGAAGAAGCCTCTGCCGATGATATAACATAATAAGCTTTAACTGCTGATAAAATGTCAGGTATTGAGATTTCCTTTATTACAGCGCCATTTTTCTCCATTAATCTTATAGCTGACATAACAGATGATCTGACATCGTCATCTATGAAACTGTTCCACAGTTCCTTTACAATGCCTATCCTTATGCCTTGTAACTCTCCAATTAAGTTAAAAGGATAAAATATATTTAAACTTGTTACATCTTTAGGGTCTGCTCCGTTTATTATATTGTGGAGTAAATATGTGTCTTCTACAGTTCGGCCAATTGAGCCTATCCTGTCAAATGAAGAGGCAAAAGGAATAAGTCCATATCTTGATACAGCGCCGTATGACGGACAAAATCCAACAACTCCACACAGTGACGCAGGCTGACGTACAGAACCACCTGTATCGGAACCAAGTGCCAGTACAGCTCCACCGCTTGAAACTGATGCAGCCGAACCACCTGATGAGCCACCTGCTGAATAATTTGTATCTACAGGATTTCTCACAGCACCAAAAAAGCCTGTGTCAGAAGCAGAGCCCATAGCAAATTCGTCCATGTTGCTTTTACCTATGATAACTGCTCCTGCATTTCTGAGTTTTTCAACAGCAAAAGCATCGTATGGAGGTACATAGCTGCGCAGCATTTTTGAAGCACAGGTCGTTCTTAAACCTTTAGTAGATATATTATCCTTTACTGCTATTGGAATACCCGCAATAAGCGGTAATTCTCTACCGTCGGCTATCATAGCGTCAACAGCTTCAGCGGCTTTTTCAGCTTCATCATTAAATGTAATGTAGGCGTTTATTGTATTCTGCTCATCTTGTGCTCTCTGTAAAGTATCAGAATATATTTCCTTTGCGCTGCATTGCTTTTTACGGAGCATATTAGCAAGCTCAAGCGCAGTATTATCACACAATCTCATCAGTACTCTACCGTTTGCGGTGCAGTAAAGCAGTCATTGACAACTTCACAGGCATTACTCATAAGTTCATTACGACTGATGCTGCTATCTTCTATAATATCATCTCTCAGCTCCATTGGCTGAGGAATGATCTCGTATTCGTCACATTCGGGAAGTTCTGACATCATTTTTATAATATCCATAAACTGAGCTTCAAAGCTTGAAAATTTGTCTTCTTCGATTTTAAGAGCTGCAAGATCTGCAATTTTTCTTACATTTATTTCCATAGAATACTCCTTTTACATAATATAATAATTATACCATACACAAGAAAAAATCGCAACATAAACATGATATGGATATAATAAAAAACAGCCGACCGTATGTCGACTGTTTAATATCTTAGCTAAAATGATTTCTTACGCCGTCACCGTAGAAGCTTAAGTAACCCTGAGTAAAGGATTCCGGCTCGTTTAAATAAAGTGAAACAGCGTCTTTAACACTCTGTGTGACAAATGATGAATATGTGCCCAGATTTACATATCCATATGCACCCGAGAACTGATATGGCTGAGTAAGAACGTCATATATAGTGTTCGGGAAGCGAGGCGAATTAACTCTATTCATAATAACCTCTACTACAAGTGCCTTATCGTTCACGCTTATCCAATTGCATCCCGCCTCGTGCGCAACTGCATTACAAAGGAGAATATATTCCTCATCAGTGACCGAAAGTCCACTTTGTTCAACGGAAACGTCCGTTGCTACTGCTTCTGTCTCGGGCTCAACATATGTGGTTGTTGGCTCGGGAGCTTCTGTTGGTGTTTCAACAATTTCAGCTTCGGCAGCAGTCTCTTCAATGACCGTTGTTGTCGTAGTAGTTGTTGAAGCTGTCGTAGTAGTTGTCACAGGTCTTGTGACCAATGACGTAGATTTTACAGCACACTCAACCGTTTTTGCAACGATTGCAGCTGTTGTAGCTGCCTGTGTAACAGGCTGTGTGATTGCAGCCGGCGCGTGTGCCGGTGCTGGCACCGATCTTGAAATCTGAGCAGCTGTTGTAGCTGCCTCTGTAGCTCGCTGGGAAGTTGTGCCTTCCTGTGCAGCAGCATAGTTTTTGCTTGCAGCCGTTGTATTTTCGGCTGTATAAGATTTCTTGGTGGTTGTTCTGTTGTATGTAGTTGCCTTTGTAGCCTCTGCAATTGTTGCAGATGTTGAATTCAGTTCGCTTTTCTTAACTGAAAGAAGAACGTCCTCATTCTTTAACATATCAGCACTTCTGACGGTAGAAGAAGTTATATATGCAACTCCTACACCTCCGCCCAATACTGAAACAACTACTCCGCAAGCTAAAGCTGCGGCTTTAAGATTACCCATCAACTCATCCTTTCCTGAAAAAAGCATTTTCAAATTTTTCGGGCTGTTGATATGATAACACATCTCCCCCGAAATAGCAATACTTTCAGGATTATTTCCATTTTCTGGCTTAATTTTTCCACAAAAAAATACTCCTCAGAGTAATCATGCACATATTAGTTTGATATATTATGGATATTATATGAACGTAATGTTAATAACAGCTGATATTTAACAGCAGTTTATTACAAAATAGTAACAGTAAGGGCGGTATATAAAATGACAAATGGTATAATTAATGCCCAATTTTACGTGAAATTAATGTTTTTTCGACATATTTTTACAACTAAATTGGTAACTGAATGGTGACATTCCATTTTGCAAAAATATACAAATAGCTATTGCAAAAATCATTTCTTAATGATATAATAAATAGGTATAAACAAATTTCATAGGAGAGACAATATGAACAATACATATTATACAAACCAGATCAATTCTGTAATCACTGAAGTCAAGAAAGCTGTCATAGGCAAGGATGCTATAATAATCAAAGCGCTCCTTGCAATGCTGTGTAAAGGACATATCCTTATCGAGGATATTCCCGGAGTTGGTAAAACTACTCTTGCACTCGCTTTTTCAAAGGCGCTTTCTCTTGAGCATAATCGTATGCAGTTTACCCCTGACGTACTTCCGTCCGATGTTACAGGTTTTTCTGTATATAACAAATCAAACGGTAAATTTGAATTTCGTCCCGGCGTAGCCTTTTGTAATCTTTTCCTCGCTGATGAAATAAATCGTACATCAAGCAAAACACAGTCTGCTTTGCTTGAGCTTATGGAGGAAAAAAGCATCACTGTTGATGGTAATACCTATAAGCTTCCTGAGCCTTATACAGTAATAGCTACTCAGAATCCTATTGGTTCGGCAGGTACACATAATCTTCCTGATTCACAGCTTGATCGTTTTATGATAAAACTCAGTATGGGATATCCTGATTTTGATGGTGAAGTTTCTATCCTTAAAGCAAAACACAGTGATAACCCACTTGAAAATGTAAAACCTGTTGCTGATGTTTCATTTATAAAGGAGCTTCAGGAATACATATCAAATATATATATTGACGACAGAATATATGAGTATATCGTATCTATTTCAGCTGCAACACGTAATCATCCTATGCTAAAGCTTGGCGTAAGTCCGCGAGGAACTCTTGCTCTAATGCAGATTTCAAAGGGTATTGCCGTTGCTATGGGACGTGATTACGTTATTCCCGAAGATATTTCTTACATATGCAACGATGTCTTTGAACATCGAATAATGCTCAATTCTAAGGCAAAGCTTTCTGATACATCTGCTTCCGATATAATCACAGAGATACTCAGAACAGTACCTGTTCCGGGTATCAGTGAAAAGTAAGGCGGTATCATGTTACTTACAAAAATACTGTTCATTGTCCTGATACTTGTATGTGCTGCCTTCTATATATTATATATATGGGATTTTGCACTTGTGCTTCTTATTGTTATGGTAACTTTGCCAATTCTTATGTTTGTGACTACATGGATCACCAAAAGAATGATCTCGGTAGAATTTGCCGTCAAGGACAAGAACACTTCAAAAAACAAGGATTTTGCCGTTCAGCTTGTTGTAAACAACAGAAGTATCTTCCCTATCGGAAAAGCTGAGGCGCATATTATATATTATAATGTATTCAGTAATCAAACTTCTGCTTTTGATCTTTACCTTCCGATACAGCCTCGCAACTCGCAAAGGATCACCTTTCAGTTAAAATCTAAATTCTGCGGAATAATAAAGATCAAGACTTCCTATTTAAATATATATGATCCGCTCAGGATCTTTAAATTTAAAACAGGAAAGAATATAAGTACTGAAGTAGTTGTAATGCCTGAAGGACATGAAGTTGGAGGAATAGTTCATTACAGTGATCGTGTAAATGAGGAAAGTGATATATTTTCCGAGCATAGTTCAGGCGATGATCCCTCAGAGGTGTTTGATCTAAGAGAATACAATCCCGGTGATAAGCTTAACCGTATACACTGGAAGTTAAGTTCAAAAAAGGACGAATTTATAGTAAAGGAATACAGTCTTCCTATAGATGTGCCTTGTTCTTTATTTCTTGATCTGAAGTGTTATAAAGATAACGATCTTACACTTCCTGTATTTGATACTCTTATTGAAACATTTCTCTCTATTTCTCAATTTCTTCTTGACAATGAAAGAGGTCATTCGGTAACCTTTTATAATTCTGCACAGAATTGTTTCGCAGAGCATGATATCCATGACAGTGCAGAGCTTTCAGCTGTTATCCGAAATATAATAACATCTATAAATGATAATATGTTCAGTAATTCACCTGAACAGTATTTCTTGGAAAAAAATTCTCTTTCATTCGCTTCATTTACGTATATCAGCTCATTTGCTGATCAATCAATACTTGATGATATTGATGAGAATGTAGATGCAGACTTCAAAAATGCGGTTATTGTTGTTGACTCGCCTGAGGAGATAGCCTCTTTAAGTTCCGGCTATTCTTCTCTTAATATTATCCCTGTTATTGTCGGCAAAATATCTGCTTCTATAAAGGATATAGATATATAATGAAAAGAAAGAATTCGCAAAACATGAATGGCATTTCTATAAGCGACAGCATAGTAATGTCGGTAAAACGCAAAAATGCCAATTACAGAAAGCCTTTTTCATCTCTCATTGCTGTTATTGGATTTACATCAATTTTGATGTCATTTTTTGGTATGTTTTCTTTCCGTTTTAACGGAAAAACAGTAGCTGCTGCGGCAATAGGCTTTTCGATTTTTTATCTTATACTTTCGCTTATAGGCAAAAGAGCGTTATGGATCTATGCAGCTTCTGTAGCAGCCTTTGTGGCATATGCATACAAAAAATCCGCACTCATATCCATGGGCTTCAAATTTGTATACAATATTATATATAAAGCATCATACCATACAGAGATCAACTATTACAAGGCGGTAATAAAATCATCCGAAATAAAATCTGTCACCACCTTGTTTGTATTTTATGTATGGCTGCTCGCTATAGTATTATATTTCTTTACAATTTGCAGACCAAATCCTGTGCTTCCTCTTATGATAACATTCCCGCTACTTGAGCTCGGAATGTATAACGGAATTGAAGTTCCTATTTTATGGGGTATGCTCTGTATTGCATATTGGCTTTCACTTCTTGCAATGTCTACTATAGATGTTGGTGAATATTCAGGCGGTCAGAGCGGCTTTGTAAGGAAGAATAACCTTTTCTTCCCTAAAAGGCATATGAAGCTGAAAGTTACTGAAAAGTGCGGAATACTTATTATTGCAAGCGTTATGCTCATTACAGGAATTTCATACGGCTTTCTGAGAGTCACACATTATAAAAGAAGTGAAAAACTTAACGAAAAACGCCGTGACATTACGGAAGCAATGAATGATTTTACTTTTGAAAATCTTGCTGAAAGTCTTTCAAACCTTACAAGTGCCTTCGGAATTGATTTTGAATATGAAAATCACAAGCTTGGAAACAACGACCACGTTAGATACAAAAATGTTACTGACCTTACAGTTACTATAGAACGTCCTGTAAGCGGTGCAATTTATTTAAAAGATTATGCCGGCTCAGTATATAAAAAGAATGAATGGTTCAAGCTTCCTAAAAAAGCATACAAGAATAAAATATTTGACGACTTTAAAGAATATGATATTTATCCGCAGGACTTCCCTGCTGTATTGGCTAAGCTGATTTATGACGGTAATGATAACACCATCTGGATCAAAACCAGTACAAAAAAATCAAGCCATGTATACGCTCCGTATGGAACAGAGAATTTCGGAGGACTTTCATACAATAAGGACCTTACTATTTCCCCTGTCGGAGGTAAAAAAGGAGAAGCATCGTATAAATTCTTCCCTGTGGATATTGATACGATCTCAAAAGAAGTTGAGGCAATAAATCAAAGCAATCACGATTTGCGAGAGGTCTTTTCAACCTCTGAAATTCGTGATAAACAGTGCCGTGAAAAGGTATTGAAATACTGTACGGAAAATAACCTCATAACCTATGACGATTTCTTTTCAATAGATTATGATATTCCGTATAACAGGCAGTACGTGCTGGATAACGGCGATACTATCATGGCTCAGCTGCTCCAGAACAGTTATAAGGACTTTGTTTACAAGAATTACCTTGATGTTCCTAATACAAAAGCTATTCAAGAAGTAAAAGAAGCATATTCTGATATTCTTAAGGGCGATATTTCAACGGTCAAAGGCAGAATTGATATTCTTACAGCGATCAAGAAAAAAATGCAGGCTGAATGTACATATTCCTTATATCCGAGAAAGACCCCTTCTAACCGTGATTTCGTTAACTACTTCCTGTTAGAAAATCATAAGGGATATTGTCAACACTTTGCTACATCAGGCGTTATTCTTGCGAGAATGGCAGGTATACCCGCACGTTATGCTACAGGATACATAATTGTTGAGGACGATGTTGCGGCAGGTCAAAAACATTCGGACAATTCAGTCACAGTAGAAGTAAAGGATAACCGAAGCCATGCATGGGCAGAGATTTACCTTGACGGTATAGGCTGGATTCCTTTTGAATTCACAGCAGGCTATTCCGCAAAGGAAATTAATACAGATCCTACACAACCTACAGAAGCTACTACCGCAACAACTGTAACAACCCATACTCAGGCACAGACTGAAACACGTACTACAATAAGTTCTGCCTCTGCTACAATCGGTAAACGTACTACAATTACAAATTCACAGACAACTCAGACTGTAACTTCTGTAAAGGTCGTTACAGGCATAGGAAAAGGCAAGGGCAAGGCTATTTCTAAGACGTTAAAATATATCTTGCAGCTCATAATCATTCTTGTGATTGCAGCACTTATAATCTTAGCAAGAAGATATTTTATTCTTAAAAACCGCGAAAAGAAGTTTACTTCCGGTAAAACACCTTCGAGAGTAAAGAATATATATTCATATTCAGAAAAGCTTCTCGCTTCTATGCAGCTGAAAAGTGTAAACGGTAATTATAAAGCCTTTGCTGAAGAAGTTGAGAAAAAGCTTGCAGGTGATTATTTTGAAGCAGGCAGCTTTGAAAAGCTCACAGATATTGCTCTGAAAGCTTGCTATGGACAAGGAGTTCCTGATGAAGAAGAACTGAAGATTTGCAAGAAAACAGTTGATGATATTTCTGCTAAAATATACAGTAAATCAGACTTCATTCAGAAATTAAAGATCAAGTTCATAAATGTTCTAAGATAGGAGTGATCTCGTGAAAATCGACAATTCAAACTATATTTTAAAAGGTATACTGCTGACGATCTGCGGTATTCTGTTTACATTTTTCCCGGGTGTTCTTTCATGGGTGTTCTATATAATAGGAGGAGCGATCATAGTAGGAAGCGCCTTTACAGTTTTAGGCGGACTCGGCAGCGGTGATGGTGCTGGACTTATTCCGGCAGGTGTAATAGGAGTGCTTATAGGACTTTTTGTAATGTACCTTCCAAAGTTTATCGCAGCACAAATATCTCTCATTGCAGGTATAGTAATAGCTATTGTTGCAATAACTCAGATTGTCAAAGCTTTAAGCAAGGATTTCACAAAGGGATTGAAGCTTTTACAGTTGATATTCGGTATATTACTGCTGGTATGTTCTATATTCCTGATATTCAACCCGTTTAAGGGCGGGAATATAATTCGCGTCATAATCGGTATTGTAATGCTTATGTTTGCTGCGTTCAATTATTATGTAGCGTATGTCATAAATCAGAGAAATTCTTCAAATTCTCCTGACGTTATAGATGTTACAGGATATACCGCTCCTGATGATGAGGATCATAAAAGACTGCAATAACATAAAAGCTGCCGATCATTCGGCAGCTTTTTTATTATTCATTAAAAGGATTTTTATTTGTTTTCTTTATAATATATACTTATTTCTAAAAAATGGCTCAAATATTAATAGAAAGTAAATTGCTTACTTAAATAACGTATAATATATATAACATATAAAGGAATAGATTTTTTATATTTGCAATATATGCCCCTCTATGCTATAATAATTTATGGAAAGTCATTCTTTCATAAATGACAATCTCATATCCCCTTATTAAGAATGAGAACCTCCCCCCTAATGGCTCTCATTCTTTTTTTTACAAAAAATCCCCGATCAAAACGGTGATCCGTTTGATCGGGGTATAATTATATTTCAAGACCTTCTATTTTGTCTGCATATTCGTAAACTGTCCTTACACAATCGGCAATAAGTGTACTGTTTTCACTTGCCTTACGGTAAATGATCATGTCACGGTTAAGGTTTTTGGCGTATGAGCACTTTCTAACAACAAGATCATTGTATCTGAGACTGCTCTGAGACATGGGTGATACCCACATATAAGCATTTTTTACAGTCTTGAGCATACTGATCTGTGTTCCTCTGTCGTAGATGAAAATTCTCTTTGTGGAGCGCTTATCGTCATAATCCTGATTTATCGAAGCTCTTCTTGTCATTTCAGGTTCGTCATCACCGTGAATGATTTCAGGATATTTACTAAGCTCCTCATACGGAACATCATCGTATTCTGCAAGAGGGTGATTCATGTTCATTACTATCTGGAGCGGAAATTCCATAATAGTTCTTCCCACAAGATTTCTTGCCTTGAGACGGCTTTCGATCATATCTGCATATGCACTCGGGATACGAATAAAACCGATATCATATTTTCCGGCGCATATATCTTCCATGACCTTTGCTGTGCTTGTTTCCATAACGTGTACTTCAAGCTTGTTTGTTTTTTCGGAGTACTCACTTATGAGATGTCCCATAGCAGATGTAGCATAAGTAGAACGAGCTGCTGCGACCTTGAGTTTAAGTTCATTTTCAGGAGTCTGAGCGTAGTCACGTTCAAGGCTCTGCATTTCGTCTACGATTGTCTGTGCTCTTGCAAGGAACTCTTCTCCCTCAGGAGTGAGTATCATACCATTGGGTGAGCGATTAAAGATCTGAATTCCCAAAGAAGCTTCAAGCTCTTTCAGAGCAATGCTTATATTAGGCTGAGCCTGGTATAGTTTTTTTGCTGCTTTAGTAATGCTGCCCTCTCTCGCTACTGCAATTACATATTCGAGCTGCTGAATTTTCATAAAACATCCTACCTATCCTATTCTATATTCATTATTATTTATTATATCACTTTTTTGCTGAGAAATCAAGACAAAAATTGCGATTAATTAATTAAATATTCCCAATCTTTAATGCGGCTTTTCATCTCTTTTATACCGAGAATCCCGTGAGCGAAGCCTTTCTTTACTAATATTTCAGGCAAAAACTCATCATATTTCTCAAAAACAGGTACTTCTCCGTTATATACCAATTCAAGAGGATCAAATTCCTTTTGAGCCTCTTCTGTAACAATTGAGAAGAACTCCTCCGAAGATACCTTCATGGTGAACTGGATATAGTACGGTCTTGCCGAATCCATTCCGCGCAAGCCCAGTCTGTCAGCGCATTTGAGTTTCAGAAAACGTTCCATTGCAAGAAACGCATAAGTGCCTAACCACGGTAACAGGCACCACATATTTCCGCCAAGACATATAAGAGGACGCTCCGTAACGCCCGAATTTCGAGCGGTCAGTCGTGCTTGATCAAGCCTAAGAACTGCATTTTTCATTAAATACGGATATCTTTTGTCCTCTATCAGCACCTGTTTCATTCTTTCAAGTATCTTTGTGTTGATATCGCCGGGACAATCACCAAAATAAGCAGGTACTTTTCCTTTTATCTGCTCGCAATAAACGAGTCGGCGTTTATGGTCGACCTCCTCGACTATCCACACATGACCTGCAATAGCAACCTTTTCACCTACAGGAGGCGGGGAAACGATTGTACCAAGCTCCTGCGAGCCCCAACGCACTGTATATTCTTCGTTTTCCTGGAATACAGCATAGAATTTGAAGCTGTTGACTACTCTTTCACCTGTTATTCCTATGATGAGCCCCCCCTCTTCTGTACGCTGTATATGATCGTTTTCAAGCAGGTGTCGGAGGAGTATTTTATAGTCGTCTTTGCTTATCCTGTTGAAGTAGCTCAGCGAAAGTACTTTTGAAGCAAGTGCGGCAGGGGTAAGCTCGCCGCATGACGCAAGGGTACTCATGGTCTGATGATAAAGCAGACTATATGGCAGCCTGTCAAGCTTTGGCGGCTCGACCCATTTTTCTTCAAGATATACCTGTATGAGTGCTATTCCCTGCAAAAGCTTCCACGGGATTGTTTCAGGCAGCATGGAACGTGGCTCAGGAAGTTCTTCACGTATCACAAACCACATCTCAGGCGGCAGCTCTCGTCTGCCTGTTCGTCCCATACGCTGCAGGAAAGATGATACCGTAAATGGTGCATCTATCTGGAATGCTCGTTCAAGCCTGCCTATATCTATACCAAGTTCAAGTGTTGCAGTAGTACAGGTAGTCATAAACGTATCTTCGTCTTTCATGGCTTGTTCTGCGGTCTCACGATAAGCGGCAGAAAGGTTTCCATGATGTATAAGGAAACGATCAGGCTCATGCTTTGCTTCACAGTATGAACGCAGAGTTGTTGTAACCGCTTCACATTCTTCTCTTGAATTAACGAATATAAGGCATTTTTTGCCGCGAGTATGCTCAAAAATATAGCCCATTCCAGAATCAGCGTTTTCAGGAGCAGTATCTGTTTTTTCATCAAGCACCGGCAATGCATCAGGAGTCTCTTTCCCTTCAGGTATATTTTGCTGACTGATATAGAAATGCTCCATAGACAGCCGCCATTTTACGCCTTTTGCTTCGATTTTAGGTATTACGGTGCCTCTTCCGGAGCCATATGCAAGAAATCTTCCTGCTGCCTCCGGGTCACCTATTGTTGCTGAAAGTCCTATCCTTCTTGGATTTGCTCCTGCCATTCGGCAAAGACGTTCAATAAGACATATCGTCTGACCGCCGCGATCTCCCCGCATAAGAGAATGTATCTCATCAATAACTATAAAACGAAGATCTCCGAAAAGCTTGGGTATCATGGCGTGTTTGCGCATAAGCATTGCTTCAAGGGATTCCGGTGTTATCTGCAATATTCCTGACGGCTTTTTCAGCATCTTGTTTTTATGAGACTGTGCAACATCTCCGTGCCAATGCCAAACAGGGATATCAGCTTCGTCACAAAGCTCATTCAGTCGCATAAATTGATCGTTTATCAGTGCTTTCAGAGGTCCTATATATATCGCTCCAACTGTTCGCGGCATATCCTCCGTAAATAATGTCAGTATCGGGAAAAATGCTGCTTCGGTCTTTCCTGAGGCTGTTGATGCGGATAAAAGAACATTTTCATCTGTATTAAATATTGCATCAGCTGCCGCAGTCTGTATAGCTCTTAGCGACTCCCAGTTGTTACGATAGATATAGTCCTGTATAAATGGAGCGTATCGTTCAAATATACTCATAATAATTTTTATATCTCAAATTCCGCAAATTCATCTTCTGCCACGTTTTTTTCTCCAATAGCTGGCTTTGCAAAGCTTAACAGCTCGGATGAAATGAATTCGCTTATGTTTATGTCCGTATTCTGGTATGCGATATCAAGGAGCTCTATGAAATCACGAATAACCTCTCTCGGAGTTATGTGGCTATCCGAACCTATCCTTCCGAATTCCAGCTTTATAAAGCTTATCATATCATCCTGGGTGATCTTCTGCTGATAATCAAACAGCTGCGCATGGATATCTGCAAGTTTCTCTGTAAGAACAAGCATTTCCTCATATGTCAGAGTTGTAAGATGTATAACAGGAGCAAGCATATCCTTTACTCCTTCTCGTCCGAAACGTCCCTCTGCAAGCCTTGAACGCAATGCCTCATAGCTGTAAACTCCGCGGCGTGTATCCTCAATACATTGTGGAGTACCGCCCATAATTATGCCCATATATTTAGCCTTTCCCTGCAATGTATCGTTGTACATCGTGAGTATCTTTTCGTAATTATACTGGCGTGTTATGGAATTCGGTATCTTATAGATATTAACAAGCTCATCAACGAGTATAAGCAGACCATTGTAACCTGCCATTTTGAGGAACATTGCAAATAACTTAATATACTCATACCAATCGTCATCAGTTATAATTATATTTATACCAAGCTCGGACTTTGCTTCGGTTTTGTTTACGTATTCTCCTCTGAACCATTTTACGACCTTGGCTTTTTGTTCGTCATTGCATTCTTTCGAAGCATGATAATATATGGTAAGGAGCTTTGAAAAATCAAAGCCGTGTACCATTTCACTGAGCGCATTTACTACCTCATAAATCTTTTTTTCGACAGCTTTATCAAAATCAGGTGACTCTGATGAAATCTCGTCTTTCGAAACGACCTGAGACTGTACACTGCTTATCCAGCGGTCAAGTATAAGCGTAAGTGCACCACCGTCAGGACGCGTTTTTGTGGACATATTCCTGATGAGTTCCTTGTATGTAGCAAGTCCCTGCCCTTTTGTTCCCTGCAATCTTCGCTCGGGTGATAGATCAGCGTCCACAACAACAAAATTCCTGTCCATAACATGGCTTCTTATAGTCTGTAAAAGAAAACTTTTTCCGCTTCCGTATTTACCTACGATAAAACGAAACGCTGCACCGCCGTCAGCTATAATATCTACATCATGAAGAAGCGCTTCTATTTCTTTTTCACGGCCTACAGTTATATACGGCAGTCCTGTGCGCGGTACAACGCCGCCTTTAAGTGAATTTATCACAGCCGATGCGATTCGCTTTGGTATTTTCATAATCAATCTCCTTTATGACATGGGAAACATTTTTTTCAGTTCTTCCGTATAATCATCAATCACTATAGGTTCATCGCCTGAAAACTCAATTACCGTATCTCCGAAATTATCAAAAAGCTTCTCGTTTATTGTATCAGCAAGAATAGATACCATTTTTCCGCTGTCAGCAGCGGCTTTTTTATGATCGACGCCATAAAGCAGTGAGCAGATAAACATATATTCATCTTTTCCCAAAAGCATATCACTGTTTTTTTCGGTCATTGTTATATCAATAGTTGGTTTTTTGACCTCAATGTCGGGTTCTTCTTCAATTATAAGCTTTTCTCTTATTTTATCCGCTGACGTCCTTATACTGTTGAGCTTTGAGATATCTATCTCGATCTTCATGGACTCGTTATGTCTTTTTTCTTCAAAATAATGCTCAATCTCGTTTTTTAGTATTTTTTCGGTATTCTTAGAAATACCGTCAAATCCCATTTTATACTTAAAGTCGGTATATTCTCGCAAAAGACTGTCGACAGCTTTTACAATATATCCAAGATGCGTGTTTCTGCCGCGATTTCCGTAATATTTTTTACAGAACCACTTTCCATTGCGGCAGGAATAGGAATGTACTTCATTAAGTGTGTATTCACAATTCCTCAAGGAATTTTTATCATAAAAAATTGCTGATGAAAACATATGGTGTCCACATTCTACTGTACAGCCAAAAAGCTTTTCGCAAAGAGATTTTTTTCTCTTATTTCTGAAAAACTCCGATAAAATTATGAAACACCTGACAAGAACTTCACGAAAATTCTCTGATTCAGATATATAATAAAGTGATTTTTTTAACCTATATGCTGAAAGAGCTTCTATTGCGTCAAAGATCTCGCTTTTGGAATATTTTTCCCAATGGATAAGTGTAATTATGGCTTTATCGTGTTTTATATCATCTATATCATCTGCAAGGGACCTGTTAAGGTCATAGTATATAATAAAATCTGTGAGCCATGAATCGGTGTATTTTTCGATAGTATCATCTATTTTACGATATTCCGAGCAGAAGTGTTTTAACATATCAAAACATTCGGCAGGAGAATTTGCACCGATGCAGTTTATAAGCTCATATAAATATATAAAGACATACGGAAGAGGAGCTTTCTGTATACGCCCCTTTCTTACTTCTGTTCTCCATGAAAAATATCCTCTCAGCTGTTCGGTTGTCAAATCGCGGTAACATGGATAATATTTTACAAAATCTTTATTGTACTGAAAATCATCTTCATAATTTTCCATGAACTTTCCCTGGGTATAAAAGAGCCATGCTGAAGTCTTCCAGTAAGCTTCGGGAGTAAAGGCGATTCCCTTCATTTCCTTTATCTGCGGAGGTACCTGTGGCTTGATAAGCTGTGAAGCGGGGCGGATAATTGGTTCATCAGAGTATATTCTTTCACGAAATGCACGGCTATTCAGCAGTTTCTCATCATTTAATACTATATTTAGTATTTCTTTAGTGTCTGACATATTTCACGCCCCTTTTATAACAACTTCAAATTTTATTATAGCATACTATCTATGAAAAAGCAACACAAAATCGAACAAACTTTTTGCACTTTTCAGAATACCAAGCAAAATAAAACTCCGCATTAAAACTGCGGAGTTTTTGTTATATTAGTCAGCCATAAATACTGCAAAAGCTTTATAAGCCATATATGTATCTATTTTAGATACGATCTCATACGGAGCGTGCATCGAAAGTACGGGAACTCCAAGATCAATTGTATCTACATTAAGATTAGCAATATATGCAGCAACTGTTCCGCCGCCGCCTTCATCAACCTTGCCGAGTTCGCCTGTCTGCCAGATAACATTTTCCTTGTCCATAAGACGTCTTATCTTGCCTGTAAATTCAGCAGAAGCATCAGATGTACCTGCTTTTCCTCTTGCACCTGTATATTTTGTGATAACAACACCGTGATTGATATATGCACAGTTGTTTCTTTCATTTACTTCAGGGAAAGTTGGATCAAAAGCTGCATTAACATCAGCTGAAAGGCATTCAGATGCAGAAAGGACAGTCCTTGCGTCTGAGCCCATATTTTCGGCTATATCTGCAATAAAGTATTTAAGATATGCTGATTTGAGACCTGTATTACCGTCGCTGCCTGTTTCTTCCTTATCTGTGAGAACGGTTACAACTGTATGTTTTGGCTTTTTGCAGTCAGCTGTTGCGATCAATGCTGTATATGCGCAAACCTTATCATCATGTCCGTAAGAACCTACCATACTTCTGTCAAAGCCGATGTCCTTTGCTTTGAAAGCAGGAACTGCTTCAAGTTCTGATGATATAAAATCTGCCTCTGTGATTCCATATTTTTCAAAGAGGATATTCATAATATTAAGCTTTACAGAACCGCTCTCTTCATCGTCCTTGAACGGACGAGAACCGATTACTATATTGAGCTGTTCGCCTGCAATTCCTTTAGCCATTGGCTTCTGCATCTGAGCTGAAGCAAGATGCGGAAGAAGGTCAGTTACACAGAAAACAGGATCCTTATCGTCCTCACCTATATTTACAGGAATCGAAGTTCCGTCAGCCTTTATAACAACACCATGAAGTGCGAGCGGTATTGTTGTCCACTGGTACTTCTTTATGCCGCCGTAGTAATGAGTCTTGAATAAAGCCATTTCTGTATCCTCATAAAGCGGATTCTGCTTTAAGTCAAGTCTTGGCGAATCGATATGAGCTGCACAGAGCCTTACACCTTCAGCAATCGGAGCAGTACCAATAATTGCTGCAAGTACAGCTTTTCCGCGGTTGCAGCGATATATCTTATCCCCTGCTTTAAGCTTCATGCCTTCCTTAAATTCAACAAATCCCTTTTTCTTGAGAAGGTCAATTGAATAGATAACTACCTCACGCTCGATCTTTGCCTTATCCATAAAGTCCTTATAGCCTTCACAGAATTTATCGCAGGCTTTAAGCTCTTTGTCTGAAATAAGGTGACAAGCGTTTTTGCGCTGCACAAGAAGCTTTTCTTTCAGTTTCTTTGCTGCATCTTTTTTTTCTGCCATTTTTATGTATTCTCCTTTCGCAGAAATATATAGCACAGCCTTTACGGCTGAGTTACTGCACTTGTACGGGAGTCTGCTTATTATTGTACAGCTCTCTTATTTTTGCCGATACCTCACAGGCAATGCCGTTTACGGTGTCGATATTGCCGTTATTATGAATAATATAATCCGAGTGGCTTCTGAAAAAATCTTCATCAAGCTGTGAGTTCATTCTTCTGCGTGCCTGATCCTGAGTAAGACCGTCACGGGAAATGATCCTCTTTTCCCTTATATCTGCATCGGCAAGCACTGCTATGACTATCTCACAGAAATCATCTGCACGGCTTTCAAAAAGTGTCGGTGCATCAAGAAGTATGAGCTTCTCGCCTTTCATAGAATGAACACGTATCTGTCTAAGTATTTCGCCTGTTATATAAGGATATGTGATCGTATTAAGTGTTTCAAGCTTTGCTTTATCGGAAAAAACAATAGCTGCAAGAGATTTTCTGTTAAGAGTACCATCACTGCTTATAACACTGCTTCCGAAAAAATCAGCGATCTCATCAAGGCATTTTGTGCCCTTCTCTACGACCTTACGAGCTACCTGATCTGCATCTATTATGGAAAAACCGTTAGAAGCAAATACCTTTGAGACTGTGCTTTTTCCAGCACCCGTCTGCCCTGTAAGTCCTACGACCATAACTCCGTTCAGAGAATTCATATCCTTATCACCTCAAATCCTGCCGCCCTGATAAGGCGGTTATATACAGCAAGTCCTACTCCGTCAGTTTTTGGAGCACGGACATATACTTTCTTTGCACCTGCATCATCAAGCTCACGAAGTCTCTGAAAAAGCAAATGAGCCTGTTCGGAACTGTCTTTTCCGTATGTCATATTTCTGTATGGAAATACTTCGCTGTCATCATTGAAAATAAGCGAATATACTCCTTCATCATTATGTTCACCAACGTAAGAGATGAACTTTTCAAGTTCACCTTCAATCATTATTATGTCAGCCTTAGGAGAATAATGCTTATATTTCATACCCGGAGAAGCAGCTTTCTGTCCTGCTTCAAGCTCATGCAGTATGGCGTGGTCTATTATGACCTCGCTGCAAACCTGTTCAAGCATTTCCTTTGTAATACAGCCGGGACGAAGAATTCTTACCGCATTTTCGCTTTCTATAGCTATAACTGTAGATTCTACCCCGAATTCAGAGCTTCCGCCGTCAACAACAGCTGCTATCTTACCGTTCATATCACGCATAACATGAGCTGCTGATGTAGGGCTTGGATATCCTGAAGTATTTGCCGACGGAGCAGCTATAGGACGTCCTGATATTTCTATTATCCTATGCATTACCTTATGTGAAGGAACTCTTATGCCTACGGTATCAAGTCCGCCTGATGTTATCATAGGTATCTTGTCGTTTTTAGGAAGCACCATAGTAAGCGGACCCGGACAGAATTTTTCAGCAAGCTTATAAGCAAGCTCAGGTATAGAGCTTGTATACTCCACAGCCTGTGAAAAATCGGCAAGGTGAACTATTAACGGATTATCAGCAGGTCTGCCCTTTGCTTCAAAAACTTTTCTGACAGCTTTCTCATTTGAAGCGTCAGCACCGAGACCATAAACAGTTTCGGTAGGTATACCTACAATATCACCATTTTTAATTAATTCAGCCGCTTTTATAAGGTCTGACTCATTATCACCAAGTAAAACTGTATCCATAAAAACTACGCTTCCTGATTTGCGAGCTTGGCAGCCTGATCGGCAGTAGCAAGCGCATCAAATACTTCATCAAGATTTCCGTTGAGAATATCTTCAAGTCTGTATATAGTAAGTCCTATACGATGATCTGTAAGACGTCCCTGCGGATAATTGTAAGTTCTGATCCTCTCGGAGCGGTCGCCTGTACCGACCTGCATTTTTCTCTCCGATGCGATTTTTGCGTCGTGCTCCTCCTGCATAGCTTCGTAAATTCTTGAGCGCAGAATTTTCATTGCTTTATCTTTGTTCTTATGCTGGCTTCTTTCGTCCTGACACTCCACTATAACATTTGTAGGGAGATATGTTATTCTTACAGCAGACTCTGTTTTATTTATATGTTGTCCGCCTGCACCGCTTGCGCGGAAATAGTCTATTTTCAGATCCGTGGGATTGATATCAAGCTCTACTTCATCAGCTTCTACAAGAACAGCCACGGTAACTGTAGATGTGTGTATCCTTCCCTGAGACTCTGTCTCGGGAACTCTCTGTACACGATGAACACCACTCTCGTATTTAAGGCGCGAATATGCTCCTTCGCCTTCAATAGAGAAGCTTATCTCCTTAAATCCTCCAAGCTCGGTCGGATTTGCACTGAGTATCTCCTGCTTCCAACCCATAGCTTCAGCGTACATCGTATACATACGGTACAGTGAATTTGCAAAGAGTGAAGCCTCTTCGCCGCCTGCACCGCCTCTTATTTCAATGATAACGTTCTTTTCATCATTCGGATCTTTCGGAAGTAAAAGTATCTTTAGTTCCTGAGTTATTGTTTCTATATCTTCACGAGATTGATCAAACTCAGCCTGTGCCATTTCCTTGAATTCTTTATCAAGTCCGCCGCCTTCAAGAAGCTCCTTAGCTTCATTAAAGGAAGCCTGTGCCTTCTTGTATTCACGATATTTTTCTATAATAGGTGTAAGGTTTTTGTATTCCTTCATAAGCTGCGCATACAGCTTATTATCACTGATTATTTCGGGATCAGATAATTTATTGCTTATTTCTTCGTATTTCTGCTCCATTAAAGCAAGCTTTTCAAACATTCAGTATTCTCCTTAATGCTAAAAATATTACAAAAATTATTGCAGAAAGCTAACCTTCATCGGCGTGTTTAACGCTGCGGATACTCTTTTCTATCTTATTCCTTGCGACCATGAACTCTCTCTCACATTTTGTACAGCGAAGTCTGAAGTCCATTCCTGAGCGTATCACATACATTTCGTTGCCACCACATGGGTGATTTTTTTTCATTGTAAGTGTATCTCCGGGTCTGATATCCAAAGCAGTATCCTCCTTCCGAAAAATTTGAAAAATCGTACATTTTTCATTATACCCTAAATACGTTCTCAAATCAATATTTTAGAAGTATATTTTTTTCATTTTGGTGAAAAATAATAAAAACTTCACTTTAAACATATTGAACACATACAAAAATGGAAAGGATTTATAATTATGATTTCAAGAGTAACAGCCGAATTTGAGTCTCCTGAACTTGCAGAGCTCGCAATGAAGCGGGTAAAAGAAAGCGTTGACTATGTTTATTCAGCTAAAATGATATATAACAGGATCTCAGACAAAGCCTTAAAACTTAGCAGAGGAACTTCATTTTCTATTATTCCGACTTACTATAATACCAACACAAATTTTCTTACAGCAGTAATGGAATCCCCTGCCTCACGGGATATAATTCCCGAACCCGCCAGAAGCAGAAAGACCTCTGCCTGTATAATCTGCGGAAGTGCAGCAGTAGATAATGTTATATCGGTTCTTAACTCTATGGGAGCGCTTAATATCAGATTTGCCCAATAGCATAATTGTATTTGTCCTCGCATAATATCTAATGTCAGGACTGTTCAAAGGAACAGTAACAAAAGGAAATTGCGGAGGTACAAACATGATCTACAAACCTGAAGGCTGCATATACGAAACAGTTTCAAATCAGAAATATATATCCTCATCCGAAGGATTGAGAGAGGCTATGGAAAAAGGGGTTATCCTTGAAGCCAAAGCAGTTTTATGTACAAATTCTCACGACCTTATAATTGATCTGCCATATGCAAAGGGTATTATCAGCCGAGAAGAAGGTGCTTTAGGCATAACAGAAGGTACGACCCGCGATATCGCTCTGATATCACGGGTCAACAAATATGTATGTTTTAAAGTTAAAGCTATCAAGCTTGATGAAAACGGATTTCTTACAGCTCATCTCTCACGAAAAGATGCTCAGGAGGAATGTTTAAAAGAATATGTATCAAAATTAAGATCGGGAGATATTATAAATGCGCGAATAACTCATTTTGAAAAATTTGGCAGCTTTGTTGATATCGGCTGCGGAATACCTTCACTGCTGCCGATAGATACAATGTCTGTTTCCCGTATCTCACACCCTTCTGACCGTTTTAAAGTAGGCCAAATGATAAAAGCAGTTGTAAAGGCGAATGATAATAATAAAATATTTCTTACTCATAAAGAACTGCTTGGTACATGGAAAGAAAATGCAGATCATTTTAAGCCGGGAGAAACGGTCCCCGGTATTGTACGTTCTATAGAAGAATATGGCGTTTTCGTTGAACTTTCTCCTAATCTTGCAGGTCTCGCAGAGCCGAAGGAGTCTGTATGTATCGGGCAAAGTGTAAGTGTCTACATAAAAGCTATTCTCCCTGATAAAATGAAAATAAAGCTTATAATTGTAGATGTATGCAGCGACAAAGCAGAGCCCTCGGAGATAAATTACTATATCCGATCAGATCATATTGACCACTGGAAGTATTCTACAGATAATTCTTCAAAAAATATAATCACTGATTTCTGACAAAAAATGCACCTGTAAAAACAGGTGCATAATTTTTTTAAAAAGCGATTTCTTCAGCGATATGATGAAGCTTTTCATCATAATCCTTATGCATTGAAAGTGCTTCCTGAATATCATAATCAACGATCTTGCTGTCCTTGATACCAACAACACGATTGCCGATACCCTGCTCGAGAAGCTCAACAGCATAATATCCCATTCTTGTAGCTTCAACTCTGTCTCTTACTGTAGGTGAACCGCCTCTCTGTACATGACCAAGAATTGTTGCTCTTGCATCAATTCCTGTTTTCTCCTGAAGCATATTAGCGATCTCCTGTGAGTGACCAACGCTCTCAGCAACGATTACTACAAAGTTCTGCTTACCCTTTGCCTTCTTAGCAAGCATTGTGTTTGCTATTGCGTTGATATCATAAGGTACTTCCTTTGTAATGATATCTGTAGCTCCGCAGGCAATACCTGTATTTACAGCGATATGACCAGCGCCTCTTCCCATTACTTCAACAACAGAAATTCTGTCATGTGACTGAGAAGTATCACGAAGCTTGTCAACAAGCTCCATAGCTGTATTCATAGCTGTATCGAAACCGATCGTATAATCTGTGCAAGCGATATCATTGTCGATAGTTCCGGGAAGACCAATACAAAGAACTCCCATTGCAGAAAGATCAGCTGCACCTCTGAATGAACCGTCGCCGCCAATAACTACAAGACCTTCGATACCGAGCTCGTCACACTTTGCTTTACCCTTAGCAACGCCTTCCTGTGTTCTGAACTCAGGGCATCTTGCTGTATAAAGAACTGTACCGCCTGTGTGAATGATATCTGAAACGCTTCTTTCGTCCATCTTGATAATGTCACCGTTTAAAAGACCAACATAGCCTCTGCGGATACCGTAAACTTCCATGCCTTTGCTGAGGGCAGCTCTTACAACTGCTCTTACTGCGGCATTCATACCCGGTGCGTCGCCGCCGCTTGTTAAAACACCAATTTTCTTGATCATACATATTCTCCATTCTGCACTTGGCATATATTGTTTAACCCGCAGGAAAACTGCGGCATAATTCCATACTCTTATATTTTACTACTTTGTGGAAAAAATGTCAAGTGTATTCCTTATTTTTTAGGATAAAACTTGAATTTGATAAAAACGGGATCAATGATGGACTGAATTATCAGTGTTTGAGATACTCCAAAAATCTATTATAGATATCAGGATATTTGTTTTTCAGGCGAATCGGTTTCATGTTTTTATCCGTAAGGCAATGGAGAGAATGACCGATAGCATTTACCTCTCCTGATTTTTCGCTTACAACACGATAATCAAGTTCGAGCGTTGTTCCGTTGAATTTTACTAATGTGCCATAAACAGAGAACGGCTCGTCAAAAACAAGAGGACGTTTGTATTCGCAATTGAGTGATAATGTATGAAGAAGGATGCCAAGTTGTTCCAACATATCAAATGGGATATCAGCCTGTTTGAGATAATCCACTCTCGCTTCATCAAAAAATCGTATATAGTTTGAATGATGTACTCCCCCCCATTTTGTCTGTTTCATAATAAAAAACATTTCTTTTGTACGCGTTTAACTCTTTCATAATATGATCTTCTTAAATAAAAATTATACTTATTTATTTTGTCACGCAGGCCGAAGAAAGTCAATATTTTTATAATAATATTTATTTCAACTTAATAATGAATGTTATGTTAGGCGTAAGTTTGATGTTTATTGGAGGCAAAATCAAGTTATTTAATGCGTCGGTTGCTCTTTTTTTATTTCTGTGCTATAATAAATAAAGAATTTTTCAATCAGGAGGTCAATATGAAAACAGCTCTTGTAACAGGCGGCTCTGGCGGTATCGGCGCTGCTATCTGCCGAAGACTTGCTTCGGAAGGGTATTTCGTTTATATAAATTACAACAGCTCAAAAGAAAAAGCTGAGAACCTTGCTTCAGAAATAGGTGGACAAACAATTTGTTTTGATGTTTCGGATAATAGTGCTGTAAAAATTGCAATTGAATCCATAAGCGATATCGACCTTCTTGTCAATAATGCAGGAGTATCGGAAATAGAGCTTTTCACTTCAATAAAACAAGAAAATTCTGACAGAATATTGGATATAAACCTGAAAGGCACTTTAAACTGTGCAAGAGCGATACTTCCTCCAATGATTAATAAGAAAAGCGGAAATATTATTAATATATCATCTATGTGGGGACAGTGTGGAGCTTCCTGCGAAGTTGACTATTCTGCATCAAAAGCAGGAATTATAGGATTTACAAAAGCTCTGGCAAAAGAAGTTGCACCTTCCGGGATCAGAGTGAATTGTATAGCTCCAGGATTTATTATGACAGAAATGAACAGCAGATTTTCAAAGGAAGATCTTGAACTGATACGTGAGGATATCCCTCTTGGCATATTTGGAGAACCGCGGCATATTGCAGATGCTGTTGCTTTTCTTGCGTCAGATCAGGCGGAATACATTACAGGTCAGGTATTGGCTGTAAACGGCGGAATGGTTATTTAGGAGGAAATAAAATGAATGACAGACTGAAAAAGCAGATAGATTTTATACTTGAAATTGACAAAATGAAAAATCTTTATCGTCAGACATATGTGTTACATGAAGACAGGAAAGAAAATGATGCAGAACACAGCTGGCATCTTGCTATTCTTGCGTTCCTTCTTGCGGAGTATTCTAACGAAAAAATTGATGTTACCCATGTAATGAAAATGGTGCTTCTCCATGATATCGTTGAAATTGATGCAGGAGATACATATTGTTATGATAAAGAAGGAAACAGATCAAAAGCTGAACGCGAAGAGAAAGCGGCTCAACGCATTTTCGGACTTCTTCCTGATGATCAGCGCAAGGAATTCTATGAGTTATGGCGCGAATTTGAAAATTCAGAGACAGCAGATTCACGTTTTGCAGCCGTACTCGACCGAATACAGCCACTGCTTCTGAATTATACCAAAGACGGAATTTCGTGGAAAGAACACGGAATACATAAGCAGCAGGTCTTAGAACGTAATGCTGACTATTTTTCGTCGTCTGATGAACTTTCTGAGCTGATAAAAAATATTATTGATGATGCAGCTTTAAAGCAATGGCTTAAATCATAAATCGACAAAATGCACAATTTTCGTTATCATTCACAGTACACTATTACTAAACCGCTGAATTTCGTGAATAAATGATGACAATTTATCTTAAAACTTGAATTTTTACTTATATTATGCTATATTAGTAGTGTAAAATTAGATATAAAATAAGATTATTATAGAAGGATGATGACTAATGCCAAAGAATTCAATAAAAAGTCCTTCCGATTCTGCTGTTAAAACGGAAGAGACAATTATTAATAAAGTTAAAGATCCTATAGAAGCTGCCATTGAACCGGCTGAAGAAAAGAAAACCCGTTTTCCAAGGCTTAAACGGTTCAATGAAAAAAGAGAAGCAAATTCTTTGAAATACAGCAAATTCAATCATTTTATAATGATAATTTTTCCGATATTCATTTGCTGTATGGCTGAAATAAACCATTCAAAATATATTTCTTCTTTTGGAAAGCTTATAACAGAAAGACCAACAGTTTTTGTGTTCGATCTTATAATCACAACCATTGTTTTTATTTTCCTGCTTGGTATCTTCAAAAAAGGTTGGCTTACAATACTTGTACACAGTATTATTTTTATGGCACTGAGTACTACGGAGCTATTTAAATACGGAACAAACGGCAATCACCTTATTCTTTCGGATATGAAGCTTGTCAAAAGCGTAAAGAGCCTTACTTCGTTTGCGTACATAAAAATAACTCCGCAGCTTATCCTGCATTTTGTAATAGCTATTGCGTTTATATATTTAGCGTTTTACTTCAATCCCAAAATCAACGCTACGCCGCTTCGCAGAGTGACTATGTCCTGTGCTTGTGTTCTTCCGATGGCAGCACTCATAGTTCTCCCCTCATTTTACAAGCCTGTATATAATGTTTTCAAGCTCGATACGACAGATGCTACAAACGCATTTAAGCTCAATGAAAAATTTGACAAAAATCACTTCCTTGCGTTTCTTGTTCAGACAGCTTCTGAAAGCTACGCAAACCGTCTTGTAGTACCTGAAAGCTACAGTGAAGAATATATTCAGCAGATAATGAATATCCCTGTTGACACAAATGAGGACTTTAACGGAGGCAAGAAGCCGAACGTTATCGTTATAATGAGTGAATCATACGCTGATTTCCGCGTTTTCGACCAGCTCAAGGTCGATGATAAATATTATAAATACTTCGACAGAGCATCTGCTGAGGGAAAAAGCGGTACAGCGATAACTCCTACATACGCAAGCTGGACTGTTCGTTCTGAATTTGAGCTTCTATTCGGTCTCCCTGTAAGAGGAATCAATACACCTAATATGCCGCAGCGTGAACTCGCAGAGAGAGAGCAGCCTGCTCTTGCACAGTACTATAAGAGCTGGGGATACAATACGATATATGTTCACCCATTCCAGAGCGGATTCTACAGCAGAGCTAAGATATATGGCTACTTCGGATTTGAGAAAATGATCTACCATGATGACCAGGAGGGCACAACCGATTTTACTGTTCCTGTTGATCATTTCGGTACTTATGTTGATGATTCATCTGTTTTCAATCAGATACTTTATGAAATAAAGGAGTCTGACAGACCTATTTATCTCCATACAACAACAATGCAAAATCATCAGCCGTACAATCAGGGAGATGATCCTGATGATGAATTCGGAAATTATCTTACATGGATCCAGCATACTAACGAGGGCCTTAACAATTTCCTCTCTGAATTAAAAAAGATAGACGAGCCTACACTTGTATTCTTTGTCGGCGATCACTTCCCTTCATTGAGAGGAGAAACAAGTGTTTATAATCAGCTCGGTCTGACAGGTGAAAATTGTTCACCGCTTTATCAGCAGAAGTATTTCTTCTGGAGCAATTATGATGCTGATTACTCATACGTTCCAAAGAAAGAAATATCATTCTTCTATATTCCTTACGTTATACTGAACATTATTGATGCTCCGCATGATGCATTTATCGAAAAAATGAATGGTTTTATGGAAACAGCGCCTGTTTACTCTACTGAGTATAACAACGACATTCCAAGGAATGATGAGCTTGACATTCTTACTATCGACAGAGTTGTATTAGAGGAGTTTTCACCTTCTCCTATTCCGCCTGAAGAATTATCAACACATGATTAAGGAGTCAATATGAAAGAATTAACCAAAGGTATAACAGGCATATCTGAACTTACAGTTTCTAAGAATGAGCTTGCTGTTAATGTTGGCAGCGGCAGTCTTGAAATACTCGCCACACCTGTAATGGTAATGCTTATGGAAAAGGCAGCCTGTGCTTGTATTTCAGATTTTCTTGAAGGTGATGAAACAACTGTCGGAACTGAAATAAATGTAAAACACATTTCCGCTACCCCAAAAGACATGAAGGTTTGTGCTGAAGCTGAGCTTCTGGAGGTAAACGGACGAGAACTTGTGTTTTCTGTAAAGGCGTATGATGAAGCCGGAGATATTGGCGAAGGAATCCATAAAAGATTTGTTGTTTATGGTGAAAAATTCACTGCAAAAGCCAATTCAAAATTATAAAACGAAAGCTTCCGCTATAAGAAAGCGGAAGCTTTTTTTGTATTAAAAAGCCTCTTGTATTGCTCAAGAGGCTTTGTCATATTTATTTAATCATTATGTCCCTTCCTTAGGATTATCAATGATAGCTTTCTGTTCCTGGAGGGTTACTTTTATCTTTACATCTCTTCCGTCACGAGAAACTGTAAGAGTTATCACATCTCCAGCCTTGTACTTATTCTTTACTTCATTGAATTCCTTGGCTGTTGTCACGGTTTCGCCTTCAATATCAATTATAACATCGCCGACTTTAAGTCCTGCAAGATCAGCTGCACTTCCCTCCTGGATAGCTCTTACAAGAACACCCATCGGAATATTATAAAAACGTGCCTGTATTTCATCAATGTCCGTTGTATTTATACCTATCTGAGGTCTACCTGTAACATATCTGTAATTGATGAGGTCATCAATAATGACCTTTGCTTCCTTCATCGGGATAGCAAAGCAAAGACCTTCGACGCTTGCTGAACTGCTGCTGTAGCTTGATGACATCTTTGCAGAATTAATACCTATGACCTGTCCGCAGCTGTTAAGAAGCGGTCCGCCGGAATTACCGCTGTTTATAGCAGCATCTGTCTGTATCAGATTCATCTTTTTTTCGTTTATATCAATTTTTCTGTTTAATGCAGAAACAATACCGCTGGTAACGGTTCCAAAAAGATCAAAGCCAAGAGGGTTTCCTACAGCAATAACAAGTTCTCCGACCCGCAGCTCATCGCTATCACCCAGGACAGCAGGTTTAAGTCCTTTTTCATTAACCTTCAGAACAGCAATATCTGTATCAGGATCAAAAGCAACGATGTTAGCTTCGTGTTCTGTTTCATCACTAAAAAGCACAGAAACCTCTATAGCCTTTCCGGCATTGTACTGTGTATCGTATACAACATGAGAATTAGTTACAATGTATCCGTCCTCTGAAATTATAAAACCTGTACCTGTAGCTATTGCCTGACGCATAACAGGCTGAGTGTTCCAGCCCCACATACTAAAGGACTGCTGCTGTTCAAATTCAAAGGTGGAAGCAACGCCTACTACAGAAGGCATTATAGAATCTACAATATCAGGAAGAGGCTTTGCGTCGGTACGAGATGCAAGCTCGATAAGGCTTGGAAGCTCCTCTATCTTTTTATCAGTCTGCTCTATCTCTTTTGAAACAGATTTAGCAGACGGATCACCTGACAGTTCTACAAGCTCTTCCCTTGTATCACTGAGAAATTTATAAATCTGAACAGTTCCCGCGCCCAATATTATAACAGCGAGAACAGCTGCGGCACCTTTCATAAGTAAGTGGATATTTTTATTGCACTTCTTTTTGGAGTTTTCGGAAGTATATGAATATGAGCCTGAATTTGAATCCGAATTAAATCTGACTTCGCTGCTCTTACTGCCAATTATATCATCAGAACTATCTTTACGAGAATAATTATCGTTACTTAACAAATCATTTTTATCCAAATTATTGTTATCATTATAATTCTCTGGCATATTGTTCTTCCTTCCCATACTTATTCATTATATACTATTATAAGCAGTTTTGTGATAAATATATGATAACATACGGAAAAATCAGATTTTACCATAAAATTATATTTAAAACAAAAGCCCCGACATAATGTCGGGGCCGTAATTATTCTATTTTACTTTTAAGCGACTTTCATCACTTGGCTAAATTACCCTTTGGACTCACCCTTTCGGATCAGATTTTAAATGTGTACCTATTTTTCATATGCACATCATTCCTTTAATAAAAGTAATCAAGCAATGTAAAAATTCTCCATTGGAATCACCTATAAATTGTATTTTTTTCGGTATCGCTACATCCGATCCGAATATTCTGCAATTTCATTAAGTAATAACCTATTTTCTCATTGGACTCGTCCTTTACTAAAAGATTTTTCGCAATATATCTAAAGACTCATTGTCGAAATTTCAGATAATCTGTATTCAAACTGAGTTTAGACATGAAGCCGTTTAAAACAGCAATACGTCAGCCTTGTGAATCGAACTTAAAGCATTTTTGAACTTTTATCAATGGAACAAGCCTTTCAGCCTAAATTCCCTCTTACTTCGTTCTTTTCACTCAGCAAGCCCGCCGGCTTCACGCTGCTGTCTTAACGTTTCTTCCATCGGACTCACTCTCCCTTCCGCGTATAATCATTTACATTGAGGCTCACGCCTCAGTCCAAGTAAATTCAGCTTGGAGTTTCCTTTCGGTCTCTCCTTTTCCTTGATTATATAATACCACATCTTATGTAAAATGTCAATAGAATTCTATTAACTTTAAATAAAAAATAGTGCATTTCAGCATATACAACAAAGCAACGAACGTTTGATTGTGCATTTTTACCTTTGTAATTATATTACTATTTCCTCTTGATTTTTCAGCAGAAATAGTGTATAATATATTTATCAAAAGGCGTACGCCGGAATGGAGAATTATTATGTCAGAAATGAACGAATACACCCCGGATCTCTTTGAACTGATCGACGAGGAGGGAAATAAAAAACAGTTTGAGCTTTTTGACGTTGCTGAGATAAACGGAGAGCAGTATTATGCTATGCTTCCTGCTATTGAAGATGATGATTTTCTTAATTCCGACTGTGATCTCGTTATTCTTAAATCAATTGAAGAGGACGGCGAAGAAATTCTCGCTTCTATTGATGATGATGACGAATTCGAATCCATTTCTAAATTTTTCCTTGAAAGATTACAGGATGCTTTTGAAGAATAAAAAATTTCATATTTTAATGATTTTACATAAAAATCCTATTGATTTTTTGAATTCTTTGTGATATAATATATACAGTAAAGAAAAATTTCTGCCTTGTTCGGGTAATTATAGTTTTTATAATCCAACACATAATCCTAGGGAATTCGACTCCGTATGTGGACTGCAGACCTCCCGCCCTGCGGAAGAAGGGAGCGAGAAGCATAAGGGCGTTTACCCACCTGCTTCGTGCGGGTTTTATGCACTATATGACGGCAAGGCGGATTTTTATAACATTTTATAATCAAAAAAGCCTGAAAGCAATTCGCTTTCAGGCTTTTTGTATGTTATGCAGCTTCCTGCTGTTTTATATCGTTAGTTTTCCATTTCTGTATTTCTTCGATCAATCCATCAAGATTTGTGAAATGGAGATAATGCTCACCCTTTATAACCGTTACCTTGCTGTTAGGATTTGTGACAACATCTCTGTGTATCTGCTCCCATGAAGACATACTATCAACATTAGATTTTGCAAGAACATAAAGAACCGGGATCTGCGGCGGAAATTTCATATCATAGCATTTATCCATATTATCCGGAAGTTCATTCATCTCGTCCATTTGTGTATCCGTAAGAGACGCTGTACAGTAAAGTGCAAGTGCCTTTTCTCTGTCATCTTTTGTAAGTGTTGGTATCTGCTTCATATATTCATCAAATGAAAGTTCCGTAATCAGACGCTCAATACCTGTTTTAACAAAAGCTACTCTTACTATTTTATATAGTATTCTTGTATTTTTCGGTTTGGCTATCCATATTGCATCATCTGACTGATGCGGCAGTGAAGCATCTATTCCGATAAAAGCTTCAACTTCATCAGTGTACTGATTAGCATAATATAAGCTGTACAGTCCTGCTATTGAGTGACCAATTATAGTATACTTGTCGTAATCAAGATACTGCATAAGCTCGTGAAGTTCTTCGCAGTAATTCTCTACAGTTCGCTTTCTTTTTGTTCCGTCACTTAGTCCTACGCCTAACGGGTCAACGATTATAATTTTGTAATCATCTTTAAGTCTGTCTGCGAAAGCATCGAATTCATAATGTGCTGTACTACAGCCGTATCCTGGGAGAACAATTGCCACATCATCGGATTTGCTGTCATAGAAGGTATAGTTAATTCTGTCCCCTGATGATGTAGTAAAATACTCGCCATAGGCATTTTCAAATATCTTCCTGTCACTTTTGCATTTGAAATAATGCCTTATGGTCAATATCACAACTGCAACAAGTATGATAAGGAACAGTATTCCGAAAAATTTAAGTATTTTTCTGCCTATTCTGCGAGGTTTCTTTTCTTTGATCGTAGTTTCGTTATTATTCATTTAAATTCTCCTTTTTTCGACATTTCAGGATTTTATTATACATCAAAGGATATTAATTTGTCAATTATAAAAAAATAATACCTCTGACTGTACATCAGAGGTATTTATTCTTATTTATGAATTATCAAAGAAATTATGGTTCTGTCTCTACAGCACGACCTGCTGCAAGACTTTTACCGCAATCAATATATCTTTGATTTGAACTTCCTCGGAACTTTATTTCCCAATCCTTCTGAGCGAGGATAAAGGGACCGTCAATAAGGTAGTCTGTAACTGAAAGAAGCTCATTCCAGTGATTTTTGCCGCGATTTTCATAAAGCTGCTCGAACGTATAGCCCGTATACGTTATAATATTCAGCCCAAGCTTCTTTATTTCGGTACCAAGCGCTGCAAGAGCTTCTGCCTGGAAAAAAGGTTCACCGCCGCTGAATGTAACACCGTCCAGAAGCGGATTTGACTTTATCTTTTCAAGCAGTTCTTCCGTTGTTGTTACAGTTCCGCCATTAAAATCATGTGTCTGAGGATTATGACAGCCCTCGCAGTTGTGAGGACAGCCCTGTACAAAAATCGAAAATCTTATTCCCGGACCGTCAACAATAGAATCGTTGACAGTTCCGGCAATCCTGATATTCATTTATATCACCTTATACATTATGCTTTACTCGGTCATGCTCCTCGGCACGCTTGCCGTCGTTGAAACGATCAAGGGTTCCTACAAGATAACCTGTGATACGGCGTATCCTGTCAAAAGCGACATTGTTGGAGTGTTCCTTTCTGCCGCAGCATGGACAGGTCTCACCGATAATACCTGTATATCCACAGCATGGGTCACGGTCAACAGGGTGGTTTATAGCACCGTAGCCTATTCCCGACTCCTTCATGCAGCGAACTATCTTCTCAAATGCGCTGAGATTTTCAAGTGGGTCACCGTCAAGTTCGATATAGCTTATGTGACCTGCATTTGTAAGCTCATGGTAAGGAGCTTCTATCTTTATCTTTTCAAAAGCGCTTATCGGATAGTAAACAGGTACGTGGAAGGAGTTCGTGTAATAATCACGATCTGTAACTCCTTCTATTATACCGTATTTCTTAGCGTCCATGCGTACAAAACGTCCTGACAATCCTTCAGCAGGAGTTGCAAGAAGTGAGAAGTTAAGACCTGTTCTCTTTGACTCCTCATCAAGACGTCGTCTCATGGCTGTAACGATCTCTATGCCGAGCTCTCTTGCTTCTTCACTTTCGCCGTGATGAACTCCGATAAGAGCCTTTAATGTTTCAGCAAGTCCTATAAAGCCTACAGATAATGTTCCGTGTTTAAGTACCTCGCCTACTGTGTCATCCGGAGCAAGCTTGTCGGAATCGATCCATATTCCCTGTCCCATAAGGAAGGGATAATTTCTTACTCTCTTCTGAGACTGTATCTTGAAGCGGTGCATGAGCTGGTCGATAACAAGCTCTACCTTTTCTTCAAGCATATCAAAGAACAGACCGACATTATGATCTGCCTTTATAGCAAGACGAGGAAGATTTATAGATGTAAAGCTGAGGTTTCCTCTGCCTGTTACGATCTCTCTTGAAGGATCGTAATTATTTCCGATAACTCTTGTACGACAGCCCATATATGCTATCTCAGTATCAGGATTGCCCTCCTTGTAATACTGGAGATTATACGGAGCATCTATAAATGAGAAATTCGGGAAAAGACGCTTTGCAGAAACTCTGCAAGCAAGCTTGAAAAGATCATAGTTTGGATCGGTAGGATTGTAGTTGATACCGTCCTTAATCTTGAAAATATGTATCGGGAAGATAGGAGTCTCGCCGTTGCCGAGACCTGCTTCCTGAGCGAGGAGAACGTTCTTGATGACCATTCTTCCTTCCGGAGTTGTATCTGTACCGTAATTTATAGAACTGAAAGGTGTCTGTGCACCTGCACGGCTGTTCATGGTATTAAGGTTGTGGATAAGAGCTTCCATAGCCTGATAAGTAGCCCTGTCTGTTTCCTTTTCAGCATTTCTTGTGGCGAAAGCCTGAATTTTCTCAGCAGTTTCCTTATCTGTGTACTTCAGCAGAAGTTCCATTTCCTTTTCCTGATAGCCGTTATCCTGTGCAAGAACGGGTTTCAGACCAAAGTTTTCGGATATTTCTTTCTTTATATTGTCTATTACCTCAAACTCGTTATCAACACCGCCGATAAGTGAAAGAGCTCTTGCAACATTCTGTGTATATCTTGCTGCATATGTTTTCTTTACACCCTCAGCCATTGCGTAATCAAATGTCGGTACGCTCTGACCGCCGTGCTGATCATTCTGGTTAGACTGGATAGCGATACATGCAAGAGCTGAATAGCTTGCTATATCGTTAGGCTCTCTGAGAAAGCCGTGACCTGTGGAAAAGCCGTTTGTAAAAAGCTTTTTCAGATCTATCTGCGTACAAGTAGTTGTAAGCGTATAGAAATCCAGATCGTGTATATGTATATCGCCCTCGCGGTGAGCCTTTGCATGAGCAGGTTCAAGGACGTACATTTCATAATATTCCTTTGCTGATACCGAACCGTATTTGAGCATGGTTCCCATAGCGGTATCACCATCTATATTGGCGTTTTCACGCTTTATATCACTGTCTTTTGCGGGACTGAAGGTAAGCTCGTTGAGCACGCACATTAGATTGGTTTTCATCTCACGTGAGCGTGTACGCTCGTAACGGTAGAGAATATATGCCTTTGCTGTTTTGGCGTGACCTTTTTCAATAAGCACTTTCTCGACGAGATCCTGTATCTCTTCAACAGTTGGAGTCTTTCCTGGATTTTGTTCCTCATATATTCTGCACACCTCAACAGCAACGTCCATTGCAACATTGAAATCCGTGCCGCCGCGAGTCTGCGCAGCCTTGAAAATAGCATTTGCTATCTTCTCTATATTAAAAGGAACCTTTCTTCCGTCTCTTTTAATAATATGGATTATCATTTTTTTGTCATACCTCCAAACACAATATATAGTGTCTGCCTTTCAAGAGTTCTTTATAAGTATAAAACATTCTGAGTCATATGTCAATGTCGTATGTGCACAACTAATCTGCTTTACAAAAGCTGATTATTGTAAAATCTGTGCATAAATCATTTAAAAAAGAGCTTTTTTTCGATATTTCGTTGTTTCAAGCGCTCTACAGATAGTAAATGTCCCAAACACTATATATAGTGTTTGGGACATAAATTATACAGTATGACAAAGTATGTAATCTGCTATAGTTTTGTAAGCAGATTCTGTAAGTGCACCTGTTGAAGTATCTCTGTACTCGTTTGAAAGAGCACCGTCTACACCTTTAAGTGCAGTGTTTGTATCAATGCAGTATACGTTATGCATATTAGCAATAGTAAGAAGCTTTGTATTGAACTCGTTTATTGATCCATTGCCTATAGTTGCATTTGCATCATCTCGCACAGGCGGAAGCTGCATTATATAAATAGCAGCATCAGGAAGGTATCCTCGCAGATTTTTTATAAATTCGGTATAGCTTGATATCATATCTTCAGTCTTTGAAGTGCCGATATCGCTACCAAGCATGATATACACTATCTCAGGCTTCTTAGCCTGTAATACCTCATAAACGGTCTTAGTACCGTATGATGACTCTACAGCAACTGTATTGCACCCTGCTGCACTGAGCTCACTGCTTCCTATAACGTCTTTTAGACCTGTATATTTTGCCATATCAATAAGCGTTGAATCTGTAACGAGACAGCATGATGAAAGATAATCTGCGCTTTTTGCTTCTGACTGAGCTATAGGGTTTGTTATCCTGTTTTTGTCATCAGCAGAAGTGTCCTCGCTGTTTTCAGAACCGTCATCTTTGTTTAAGTCACTATTGGCAGGAGAAGCTCCTTTATTCTCATTGCCTTTATCATCGCCAAACTCTTCGCTGAAAAAATTCTCGTTAAAGTTTGCTGCTGCCATATATATAATAAACCAGGCAGAAAAGGACAGTGCAAATATGAGTATAAGTCCCCATATACTGAATCTCACCTTTGGTCTGCCGCGTTTTTTATCAGAAATCCTTGTAATACTCTTCTTTTTAGCCATTTTTTCTCCCAACTCTTAAAAGCTGCCGAATTACGGTATTCGGCATACCGAAATGTGCCGAAACGACATACAAATATATTATATCTCTTTTTTTATACATTTGCAATACATTTCAGTAATTTTACAACATTTTTATTTTTCTGCTATTATTGTCTTGAATTATTTTCGGAAATAGTCTATAATTATACTATACTGTTTTTTAAGGAGGGACGATATATGATGCACTGCGGCAAGCCTATGTACAGAGGAAGATTTGCTATGGAAAAACGTGGTATTCCGGGAAAAGGCTCATCTCTCATTTATCCTGTTGCTGCCTTTTATGACGGTGAAGATAAAATATGTGAAACTCCTGTTGACTCTACACTTGGCTATTACTGCTCTGAATGTGGTCTTATGCTCGGTGTATTTCCCGTAACTCACCCTACAGGCTTTGTGGGAAGGTTTAATGAGAGTATCAATGACAAAATTGATATCCTTCCACAGAAGATATGTCCCGAATGCGGCGCAGAGATAGATGTTGATTATCCGCGCTGCCCTTTCTGCGGTCACATATATGAAGTTATTTAATGTCTTAAACCTGCTTTGCAGGCTTTAAATAAATACATTACGGAGGATTAAATATGACTTACAAGGAAAGCTTTATAAAGTTTATGGTAGATTGCGGAGTGCTTACTTTCGGTGAATTTACACTGAAAAGCGGCAGAAAAGCTCCTTATTTCATCAACTGCGGCAATTACAAAACAGGTGCTCAGCTTGCAAAGCTTGGCGAATACTATGCCGAATGCATAAAAGCAAACAATATTCCCGTAGATACTCTCTTCGGACCTGCTTATAAGGGAATCCCGCTTGCTGTATCCGCAGTAGTTGCACTCAGCAACAAGTTCGATATAGATGTTTCCTACTGCTTTGACAGAAAAGAAGCAAAGAATCACGGCGAGGGCGGTATGTTTGTCGGAAAAACACTTGAGGACGGTGAAAACGTTGTTATAATCGACGACGTTATGACTTCAGGAAAGGCTCTCCGTGAGTCAATGCCAAAGCTTATGACAGCCGCTGATGTTAACGTTACAGGTATGGTCATTACTGTTGACCGTATGGAAAAAGGCACAGGCGAGCTTTCTGCGGTCCAGGAAGTTAAGCGTGATTTCGGTGTTATCGTATATCCTATCGTTACAATGGAAGATATTATCGAAGCGATAAAGAACGATATCGTTCCAGGCAAGGAATATCTCGATAAAATGCTGGAGTACAGAGAACAGTACGGAGTTAAATAAAAAAATTAAGTGCTTCCATTACGGAAGCACTTTTTATGTTACTTGAAAAGTATTATCAGGAACTGTGATACCAGAACTACTGATATAAGAGCTACAGGATAGGTTGATGCATATGCAGAAGCAACATTCTCTGTGCCTGCTGTACTGATAAGGGTACCAAGCGCAGGGGTAGATGTCATGCCTCCTGTGATCGAGCCAAGGTTGTTGAGAAGTCTGAGCTTCAGAACATACTTAGCAAACAGATATCCTATTATCATAGGAAGAATAGTCATTACCATTCCATATACGAAGTATACTGCATCAAAGTACTGTACAAACTTAGCTCCTCCTGATACTCCTGCGCCGATAAGGAAGAACATAAGTCCCAGCTCGCGGAATACCTTGAGAGTTGAATCCTTTGGCATTATCGAGAATTTACCGATACGTCCAAAGTGTCCGAATATCAAAGATACAAGCAAACAGCCTCCTGTTGTTGACAGCGAGAAGTTGCCGAACTTGAATGAACCGATTATAATTCCGAAAAATGCAGCCAATGAAAAAGGCATGATACCGAAGCTGTCCATTTCGATGAGCTTGAACATCATCTTTTCCTTTGTATCTTTTTTTTCTGTAGGAGCAAGAAGCTCTCTTTCCTTAGCCATATCAGCCTTTGTGAGCTTCGGAATGATCTGAACAAAAAGAACAACGCCGATAACTCCGAAGATATAAGCGATAGCATAACCTACGGAAACGATACTCTGTAAGTGGTCGCTTCCAACTGCGTCTTTAGCAGCTGAGAAGCCCGGAGTACTTGTAAGAGCACCCGAAAGAATACCTGTCAGCATAGCGGTAAACTCTTCGTTGTTAAGATCAGTGAAGTTTCTGCCTATCATGATGCAGCCTGCACAGGCAAGTCCGCCGCTGAGAATGATGATTATTGCAAGAATAACATAAGATTTGAAGTTTTTCTTGAAGTTTCCGAAAAAACTGGGACCTGCAATGAATCCAACTGCCGTAACAAAGAGAATAAGTCCCAGGTTGTCAACTATTTTCAGAGCATTACCAACGAAGTCGGTATTTATCTCGGCTGAAAGATCTTTATAGAAAATACAACCGTATAAAAGAGCGATAATGAATACGCCTGCTGTTCCGAGAGAAATGCCTTTGATCGTTATTCTGCCAAGTATATAGCCAAGAGCTGCTATGGCGATAACTGATATCATAAGAAAGGAAACGTCGTGAATTGACAGAATTCCGTTAAAACAATCCATTTTATATCACTTAACTTTCTTTTATAATAACATATTTTGGGACGCTTTTTACAGCGCCCCATTTTTATTTATTTTTTCTTGCATAGTGTGGAAGGAGCATCGGTGAAGCTACACCGCTTGCAGCACCTGACTGTGCAAGTTCATTGTTGAACTTCTCGATATGATCAAGAGTTAACTTAGCAGGAGCCGCTGTTTCCTTAGCCTTAGCAGCTGCATAGATACCTGCATTTCTGCCAAATACGATAACATCAAGAAGCGAGTTGCCCATAAGTCTGTTTCTGCCGTGGATTCCGCCTGCAACCTCACCTGCTGCATAGAGGTTCTCAACTCCTGTAGCACAGTCATCGGAAATATCGAGTCCGCCGTTCTGATAGTGGAGTGTAGGATATACAAGGATAGGCTCCTTGCGTATGTCAATACCGTACTTGCCGAACATTCTCATCATGGCAGGGATTCTCTTTTCAATAGTTCCCTCTCCGTGAATGTACTCTATCATAGGTGTATCAAGCCATATGGACTTGCCAAGTGTGGTTTCGATACCCTTTCCGCGCTCGGTGCACTCACGAATGATAGAAGCAGCTGTAACATCACGGGTCTCAAGCGGATGCATGAATACATCACCGTCGATATTGACCAGCTTTGCACCAAGTGAACGAACCTTTTCTGTAACAAGAGCGCCGAATATCTGCTCGGGATAGCCTGTACCTGTTGGGTGATACTGAAGCGTATCAGCGTAAAGGAGCTTTGCACCTACACGATATCCAAGGATAAGTCCGTCAGCTGTTGCACCGTAGTGGTTAGATGTCGGGAAGCCCTGATAATGAAGTCTGCCTGCACCGCCTGTTGCGATAATAACCGTCTTTGCTCTTGCAACAAGAAGTTCCTTTGTCTCCATATTCATAAGAACAGCGCCTGCTGCTCTGCCCTTATCATCAAGGATTATCTCAACAGCGGCTGTAAAATCAATTACAGGTATTCCTCTGTTGATAACTTCATCACGAAGCGTACGCATTATCTCAGCACCGGAATAATCCTTTGCAGCGTGCATTCTTTTACGAGAAGTACCGCCGCCGTGAGTTGTTACCATTGTGCCGTCGGCTTCCTTGTCGAACTCTACGCCAAGCTTGTTGAGCCACTGTATAGCTTCGGGAGCTTTTGTTACAAGCTTCTTTACAAGCTCGGGCTTTGCAGCAAAGTGACCGCCGCCAAAAGCATCGAGGAAATGTATTGCAGGCGAATCATTTGGCTTATCAGCAGCCTGAATACCGCCCTCTGCCATCATTGTATTTGCGTCGCCGATACGCAGCTTTGTAACGATCATTGCCTTTACACCTGCATCATCAGCTTCAATAGCAGCAGAAGCACCTGCGCCGCCTCCGCCGATTATAAGTACATCTGTATCATAATCAGGAGCAGTAAGATCAACGTCTGCTGCATTTATACGGCTCTTGCCCTGTAGAAGGGCGGCAAGCTGAGTAGGAACCTTATCGCCTTTGTTTACGCCTGCGGAAAGAACTGTGAATTCATCCTGCTTATAGTCAGGGTGGAAATTAGCAAGGAGCTCGTCCTTCTCCTCGGCAGTCATTCTTCTGGGTTCGAGAGCAGCATTTTCAGCTCTCTTAGCTGCAACTACCTTTGCAAGTTCATTAAGCTTTTCTACTTTATACATTGTCTCTCCCCCTTACTTCTCGATCTCACGGTGATTATACATATCCTTGATCTCTTCTATGCTGTCAACCGCCTTAGTCATAAGCTCTTCGATCTCTTTGTCAAAGATGCCCTCGTTAACTTCCTTTACTCTGTCGGAGAGATGTCCGCACTCCGGCTCGATGTACTTGCCGTTAAGACGTCTTGCAAGCATAGCTACCTGAGGGTGTGAAATACCTGCCGGACATCGTGATGAACATACACCGCACATTACGCAGTCAAAGCTCTCCTCTGCACACTTATCATACTCGCCTCTCTGAGCATATGCGATATACTGCATAACATTGAGTTCCTGAGTACAAGCCTTTGTACAGGCATTGCAGCCGATACAGCTGTATATTTCGGGATAAAGCTGCATCATTATCTGCTGTGTGGGCTTTATCTCCTCAATGTTGTAAACTCTCTTTTCAAGCGGGAAGAATGGAAGTGTTGCAACATACATTCCCTCCTGAACCTCTGTCTGACAGGCAAGACAGCCGTGAAGCTCTATCTCGCCCTTTATTCTGTATATAGTTGCACAGGCTCCGCAGAAACCATTTCGGCAGCCGCAGCCTCTTACAAGGTCATAGCCTGCATATTCCATAGCTGTCATTATCGTAAGACCTGCCGGAACTTCATACTTTTTACCGAACAGGTAAACATTCAACATATTTTCCATGCGAAAATCTCCTCCTTAATATTCATCAGGCAGTTCGCCAAGCTGATCAAAACGGAAAACGGGTCCGTCCTTGCATACGTACTTATCACCGATATTGCAGCGTCCGCATTTTCCTACTGCGCACTTCATCTTCAGCTCCATAGTTGTATAGACCTGAGTATCGGTAAATCCAAGCTCTTTGAGTCCTGCAAGTGTAAATTTTATCATTATCGGAGGTCCGCAGATGAGAACTGTTTTATTGATAGAAGGATTAAGCTCCTTTACATAATTAGGAACAAATCCGACATGACCGTCCCAGCCCTCCTGCGGGTTATCAATAGTGAGGTTGACTTCTATTCCTTCATCAGTCAGCCACTCATCAATTATTTCCTTATAATCAACAAGGTCGTCCTTTGAACGAGAACCGTAAACTATCTGTACCGAACCGTAATCAGCACGTTTATCACGTACATAATTGATCACGGAACGAAGAGGAGCAAGTCCGATACCGCCTGCTATAAACAGGAGATCTTTGCCCTTGAGCTCGGTCTCAACAGGAAAATGATTACCGTATGGTCCGCGTATAGTTATCTGCTGACCTACGTCCATTGCATGAAGCCATGTTGTAAGACAGCCGCATTTCTTTATGCTGAACTCCATAAACTCCTTGTTTGTAGGTGAAGATGTTATAGAAAACATACCCTCTCCTACTCCCGGGATAGACAACATAGCACACTGTCCGGGCATATGCTCAAAAACCTTGTCGCCTTCAGGCGATACGACTCTGAAAGTCTTAACGTCAGGAGTATCCTGTCTTATATCGGTAACTACTCCTATGTAAGGTATCAATGTATCTTTATTCATCACTTTACCTCCAATGCTTTCATTACCTTGACAATATTCATTGATATGGGACATTTTGAAAGACATCTTCCGCAGCCTACACAGCCGAATTCGCCGTTATTGTTTGAAGGGAAATATACAAGCTTGTGCATAAATCTCTGACGGAAGCGTTCAAGCTGAGTAAGTCTCGGATTACCATGAGCCATTTTCGTAAAATCAGAATACATACATGAATCCCAGCAGCGGAAACGCTTTATGCCGTGTCCTGTATTGAAGTCCTTGATATCATAGCACTGACAGGTCGGACAAACAAAGGTGCAGGTGCCGCAGCCAAGACAGCTCTCGGACAGCTCTCCCCACTTATCGGAATTAAAGTGCTCCATAAGCTTATCACCGCCGAAAGCATCTGTTGAAAGATTGGCAAGCGGAAGCTTTTTGAGTATAGCCCTTGTCTTTTCGCGCGTTTCATCGAGCTTTGAAGTGTCGCCATCTTCAAGAAGTGATGAAATAGAATCGATAAATTTTTGCCCCTTCTCGTTATGAGCTTCAAAGAAAATACTTTCTCCATCGCTGTAGCAAGCGGCATCGCCCTCGGGAGCAGCCGCATCAATTCCGAATGTACCGCAGAAGCAGGTCTCAGCGGGTCTTGTGCAAGCCATAGTAACTACTGTACCATGTTCACGGCGTGTCTTGTAATAGCTGTCTACAGGCTCACAAAGAAAAACCTTGTCAAGAATTGTAAAACTTCTCGCATCACAGGCACGGACGCCGAATATAACAAAGTCCTCCGACTCTTTTCTGATGTCGATGACTTCTATATTCTTGCCTTCCATTTTGAAATCCACAAGATTTTCAGTCTGAGGGAAGAAGAAATCCTTTGCACTTCTTACTGTGTTAAGCGCATTGCTGAGCTTCATACCGCTCTTATATTTCTTATATTCCGCAGCGCCGTCCTCGCGGTCAGCAGGAATATAAAGAGTCTGTTCAGCCGATATCGCCTCGAAAAGAGCGTCAAGCTTATCAATAGATATTTTAAGCATTATTCAACTCCCCTTTCATGTACGATACTTGCTTCACAATCGTCTTGTTTGTAATCATTAAGAGGAGCGCGTGAGGTAGTATCCTCACCTGCCTGATATTCACCATAAAGAGAATTGATATCCTTGATGAATTTTCTGTTCAGCAGATGAAGCGGTATATTCTGAGGACATACTCTTGAACACTCACCGCAGTCAGTACATCTTCCTGCAACATGGAAAGCGCGGATAATATGGAACATATTCTCCTCGAAGCTGTCAGCAGGCGCTTTATTCTCTACGCCTGAATTCGGATTGTCAAATACGCACTTTTCACAGGTGCAGGCAGGACAGACATTTCTGCACGCATTGCAGCGGATACATTTTGAAAACTGATCTCTCCAGAAATCATATCTTTCCTGAGCTGTCATATTCTCAAGCTTTTCTACCATTTCAAAGCGGTTTGACTCAAGAACATCTCCGTCCTCGCCAATAAGCTCATCAAATACAACGTGTTTCTTGCTCTTGCATGAAGCACATTTATCAAGAACCGCTTCATAGAAAGGCATAGTTTCCTCGCCGTAGATCGTATCAATTTTCAATGTATAGTTTTCGTTTTTAACACCGAGTATACCTGTGATACCCTTAGCTTTTATCTTTTCGGCATCAAGCTTAGGACCGCCGGGAATACCGATGATATAAACATTTTCACGAACGACTCTGTGCTCCTTAGTAAGCTGATTGAAACTGTATGTATCGCATGGTTTCAGGAAAGCAAGTATTTTTCCCTCTTTTTTACTCTCTTTAACAAGATACTTCGATACATTTGCAGAAGTGAAATCATCGAAAACGAAATCTGCATCAAGTTCTTCAGCTGACTGGAATACAGCAGGAGTTATATCATAGGCGAATTCTCCTCTTTTCCAGCCTATAACGCGGTTTACTGTGCCGTCAGCCAGCAGCTGCTTAGCTCTGTTTATCATTGCTTCCTGCATCGTAAATCCTCCAATCTGCGGTTCGGTCCGAGTTTTTTGACGGCTTCTGTAAATTCATTCATAGTTGCGGCGAATTTAGCGCCTTCAGCAGCCGATACCCATTCAACCCTTGTTCTGTCACGCTCGATTCCAAGAAAGTCGAGCATACTAAAGAGAAGTGTCATTCTTCTTCTTGTAAAATAGTTACCTGATGTATAATGGCAGTCTCCGGGGTGACAGCCGCAGAGAATAACTCCGTCCGCACCTTTCTGGAATGCTCTGAGTATAAACATAGGATTTACTCTGCATGAGCAGGGCACCCTTATGATCTTTACATTCGATGGATAGTTAAGTCTGTTTGTTCCCGAAAGATCGGCTCCTGCATAAGAACACCAGTTACAGCAGAATGCAACGATCAGCGGCTGAAACTCTTTATTTTCATTTACTTGCATATTGCATCTACCTCCGCCATGATCTGGCTGTTAGAAAATCCGTTAAGATCCATAGCACCCGAAGGACAGGCAACTGTACAAGCGCCGCAGCCCTGGCATACAGCAGGATTAACGCTTGCGACTCTGCGTATTGCAGTTGTTCTGTCGGGCATTCTGAATTCTTTGTCCTCATACGTGATAGCTCCGTAAGGACATACCTTTTCACATGAAGAACAGCCGTTGCACATAAGCTCATCTGAATGAGCAACGCAAGGATTGCAGGTAATGCTGTTCTTTACGAGAAGTCCGATAGCCTTAGCTGCTGCTGCACTTGCCTGAGCAACAGTCTCCGGGATATCCTTTGGTCCCTGACAAGCACCTGACAGGAAAATACCTGCTGTAGCACTCTCTACAGGACGAAGCTTAGGATGTGCTTCGGTAAAGAAATCATTTGTATCCATCTGAGTTGTAAGCATTGTAGCCAGCGGACGAGCTGTCTTGTCAGGCTCTATAGCTGCTGCAAGCACAACCATATCAGCGTCAATATGAAGCTGTTCATTTGCAAGAAGATCCGAAGCCTGTACATCTATTTTTCCGTCAGAGCGTGGAGTAACCTTGCCTACCATGCCCTTTATGTAGTGAACATTATACTGCTCAACAGCACGGCGATAGAATTCATCAAAGTTCTTACCTGGGGTACGTACATCTATATAGAATACATAGACCTCAGTATCAGGATATTTCTCGCGGATAAGCATTGCGTGCTTAGCAGTGTACATACAGCATATCTTTGAGCAGTAAGGCTTGCCCTTGCTGTCGTCACATCTCGAACCAACACACTGTACAAATACGATCTTATGAGGGTGTGTTTTATCGGAAGGACGAAGAAGAGTACCGCCGTTAGGACCTGCGGCGTTCATAAGTCTCTCAAGCTCAAGAGATGTGACCACATCAGGACACTGATTGTATGCAAATTCGTCATACTTATCAAGATTTATAGGATTAAAACCTGTTGCAACTACAATAGCACCGTATTTCTGTTCAATGAACCTGTCCTCCTGCTTGTAGTCGATAGCGCCTACAGAGCAGACTGACGAGCAGATACCGCACTTTCCCTTTTGCAGCATCATACAGTGATTAGGGTCGATAGTAGCTACCTTCGGTACAGCCTGTGCAAATGGTATATATATAGCTGTTCTGTTGTCAAGTCCCATATTGAACTCGTTAGGTACCTTCTTCATAGGACATTTCTCAGTACACAAACCACAGCCTGTACACTTGGTCTCGTCAACAAAACGTGCTTTTTTCTTTATAGTTACAGTAAAGTTACCGACAAATCCCTTTACATCTGTGACTTCACTGAATGAATGAATAGTGATCTTCTCATTCTGTGAAGCTTCGACCATTTTAGGTGTAAGGATACAAGCAGCACAGTCGAGGGTTGGGAAGGTCTTGTCTATCTGCGCCATTTTACCGCCGATAGTTGGATTTTTCTCGACTATATCGACCTCAAAGCCTGCTTCTGCGATATCAAGAGCAGTCTGTATACCGGCAATACCGCCTCCGATAACAAGGGCTCTTTTAGCAACAGGGCTTTCTCCTGCTGTAAGCGGCGCATTCAGATGTACCTTTGCTACAGCAGCCTTGCCGAGGATTATAGCCTTTTCTGTAGCTGATGCAATGTCCTTGTGTATCCATGAACATTGCTCACGTATATTTGCTATCTCAACGAGATAAGGGTTAAGACCTGCTGAGGCAGCAGCTTTTCTAAAAGTATTTTCATGCATTCTCGGTGAACATGAACATACTACCACACCTGTAAGATTATGTTCCTTTATAGCGTTCTTGACAAGATTTTGTCCTGATTCGGAACACATATACTGATAATCCTGGGAGATAACGACTCCTGGCTCATGTCCAAGTGCTTCAGCAACAGATTTTACATCGACTGTTGCTGCGATGTTAGTTCCGCAATGACAGACAAATACGCCTATTCTCTGCATAGTGCTATCTCCTCCTTACTTTATGTATTTCCTGAATGCTGTAACAATAGCCTGCTGTGGCATATCGTCGTCAAGCATATCGGGTATCTGATTAGGATTCATATGATTATTGCCCTGCTGGCGTACAGCTGCAAGACGAACAGCCTCAACAACTTTAGCAGGCTCAACATTTCTCGGGCATCTGTCTACACAAGCAAAGCAGGTAAGACATTTGTAAATGGACTTTGAATTCATAAGAGTCTCAATGTCACCTCTTTCAACCATGTAAACAAACTGGTGAGGATGGTATTCCATTTCATCATAGGAAGGGCAGGTACCGGAGCATTTTCCGCATCGCATACATTTCAGAACGTTTACACCGCTTGAACGCAGTACCTGTTCTTTCAGGTTCTTATTCATCATTACCCTCCTTCAGTCCGAGAGCCTGAGCAAGAAGCTCGGTAAAATAGTAAACAGGGAGCTCAGAGCCCGAATTCTTTTTCAAATTATATAAACAGAGAGGACAGGCTGTGATTATCATATCAGCTCCCTGATCCTGTGCAGATCTCATAACTGTGCTGCTTCTCTTTGAAGCCTGGGCTTTATCCTCCAATGTTATATATCCGCCGCAGCATTCGTTTCTCTGAGCGTATATAACAGGAGTTCCGCCTATAGCCTTTATGAAATCCTCCATAATAGTAGGATTTTCAGGATCATCCATAGCAAGAGCCTTTGAAGGGCGAAGAAGAAGACATCCGTAATATGCTGCTATTTTTTTGCCCTTGAACGGATTAACGACCTTCTGTGCAAGGCAGTCAAATCCCACAACATCACGAAGCATTTCAAGGTAATGATAAACAGTTGTCTCGCCGCAATAAGGCTCGTCGAGCTTCAGGTAATTATTTACCTTTGACGCCATATCCTCATCATTTACAATATCATAATTAGTCTGTTTTATTACATTATGACAGGCTGAACAGACTGTGATTAACGGTCTGTTCTTTTCCTTTGCAGAATTAAGTGTTCTTACCGCAGAAAGCTTTGTAGCTATCTCATCTTTGGCTGTAGTATAAGCTCCGCCGCAGCACTGCCAGTCCGCAGGCTCTTCAAGAGCAATACCGAGAGCTTCGGCAGAAGACCTTGCATACATATCAAGATCCTTTGCCTTTGTTCTCAGCGTACAGCCCGGGTAATATGTAAAAGTTTCCATATGTACGCTTCCTTTCGTTTTATATCAGACCATTTCCTCGGGGTGAAATACCTCATCGAACTTTTCTGCTGTAAGGAAACCAAGCTCAACACAGGCTTCTTTAAGGGAAATATTGTCCTTAAAAGCCTTCTTGGCAGTTTTTGCAGCATTTTCGTATCCGATGTAAGGATTAAGAGCTGTGACCAGCATAAGTGAATTATAAAGATTATGATGCATTTTATCCTTATTTGCTTTAATTCCCACTGCACAGTTCTTGTTAAATGATGTGATAGACTCAGCAAGAAGACGTGCTGACTGGAGAAAATTATACGCACAAACAGGCATGAACACATTAAGTTCAAAATTGCCCTGAGAAGCTGCCATGCCAACTGCAACATCATTTCCGATGACCTGAACAGCTACCATAGTGACCTGTTCGCACTGTGTAGGATTAACCTTACCCGGCATAATAGAAGAACCCGGTTCATTCTCAGGAATAGTGATTTCCCCAAGACCAACACGAGGACCTGATGCAAGCCATCTTACATCATTTGCTATCTTCATCATATCAGCCGCCAGTGCTTTAAGAGCACCGTGAGCAAATACGATCTCGTCCTTTGAAGTAAGTGAATGGAATTTATTGAAAGAAGATACAAACTTCTTTCCTGTAAGGCTGCTGATCGCCTCAGCAGCTTTATCTGCAAAGCCCTTCGGAGCATTAAGACCTGTTCCTACGGCAGTTCCGCCCACAGCCAGTTCTTTAAGCTCTTCACAGGCGGAAAGTATCATTTTGCGATCTTTTTCCAGCGAAGCTCTCCAACCGCTGATCTCCTGCGAAAACTTTATAGGAGTTGCGTCCTGAAGATGAGTTCTTCCGCTTTTTACGATACCCTCATTTTCAGCTTCAAGGCGTTTGAATGTAGTAATAAGTGTATCTATTGCAGGGATAACCTTATCCTCGATAGCAAGGACAGCCGCAATATGCATAGCTGTGGGGAATGTATCGTTTGATGACTGACTCATATTTATATCATCGTTCGGGTGGAGCAGCTTGGCACCTGCAATTTCATTGCCGCGGTTTGCGATGACCTCGTTTGCGTTCATATTAGACTGAGTACCGCTGCCTGTCTGCCATACAACTAATGGAAAATGATCGTTGAGAGAACCGCTGATAACTTCATCACAAGCCTGTGATATAGCAGAAAGCTTTTCATCGGTCATTCTCTCGGGTCTGACTGAATGATTTGCCATTGCGGCGGCTTTTTTTAGGATTCCAAAGGCGTGTATTATTTCTTTCGGCATAGTCTCGATGCCGACGCCGATAAGAAAGTTCTCATGACTTCGCTCAGTCTGAGCTCCCCAGTACTTATCAGCAGGAACCTTCACTTCTCCCATGGAATCATGTTCAATACGATAATCCATTTAATATCCACTCCTAAACATTGTCAGAGGATTTGTCCAAAACCGACATCTATCCCCTTATTACATTATCACACAATATAAGTATACCAGTATATTTCAATAAATTCAAATTCAGTTTAAGAATATTGCTATTCTGATATTGATATCTAATTAACAAATGATTACAACAAAATTTTCACTGCAATAAAATATGATATATTGTATTTTATATCGCCACTTCATAGCTCATACATATTTAAGAACAAAGTGTGTTATTTTTGTTGCATTTGTCTTAATTTCAACAATAAGCAAGTGTTTTAAGCCAATATAAACGGTAGGTTTATACCGCCTGTTTTCACTTCCCTATTATATAATTGCTTAAAAAGTTATTATTTATTTTATGCAATGCATACTAAAACCAATTCCATTACAGAATACAACAATTCCATATTTAATATATAGCTGATAAATCTTTGATAATTTTTTCACATTCATTGATCAAAAAAGCAGCGGATAGATCGTATCCGCTGCAATTTATCATATTTTTGATTTCTCGTCAAGATTATTGAGACAATAGGATAAGGTAGTAAGACTGTCTCCGAGATGAACGTTCTCAACAGCCACTCCCTTATGAGTAACCTTAAGATCATAGTGAGTAAAGTTCCAGAAAGCTTTTATACCGCACTCTATAAGAGTGTCGGCAAGCTTTTAAGCCGCAGACATAGGAACACAGAGTATAGCCGCAACAGGCTTATTCTCAGCACAAAAAGTTCCTATCTCATCAATGCCTCTGATTTTGAGTTCACCAAGACCCTTTCCGATGAGCTCAGGATTGATATCAAATGCACCGATAAGATCAAATCCTTTGTTGTGAAAATCAATATGTGTAGCGATTGCTTTACCAAGATTTCCCGCTCCAAGAAGGATCATAGGAGTTTGCTTGTCGAGTCCAAGTATCTTGCCGATCTCAATACGCAGATCGCTTACATTATAGCCGTATCCCTGCTGACCGAATTCGCCGAAGCAATTGAAATCCTGTCTTATCTGAGAAGCTGTAAGTCCCATTTTCTCAGACAGTTCCCTTGAAGATATGCGGACATATCCGTTGTTTTCAAGCTCTCCAAGAAATCTGTAGTATCTCGGAAGCCTTCTAATAACAGAGTTTGATATTGAGTTTTTTGACATCGTGATATGCCTTCTCTCTTCTTACATTAATTTATCGAGTCTTATCTTTATTTCATCAAGGAATGTCTTTGAATCGACTTTTTTCTTGTTGTCAAGCTTAGAAATAAGGTAAAGATCACCTGTCATAACTCCATCTTCGATCGTCTGTATAGTAGCTTTTTCAAGCTTGTCTGCAAAAGCGCAGAGCTCAGGAGTGTTATCGAGCTCGCCTCTCTTGCAGAGCGCACCGCTCCAAGCAAAAATAGTAGCAACAGAGTTTGTGGAAGTCTCCTCGCCTTTAAGGTACTTGTAATAATGACGCTGAACAGTTCCGTGTGCAGCTTCATACTCATAGATACCGTCAGGAGAAACAAGTACAGAAGTCATCATTGCTAGGCTGCCATATGCTGTAGATACCATGTCTGACATAACATCGCCGTCATAGTTCTTACAAGCCCAGATATAGCCGCCGTTCGAACGGATAACTCTTGCAACAGCATCATCTATAAGAGTATAGAAATACTCAATTCCTGCTGCTTCATACTTTTCCTTGTATTCCTTATCGAATATCTCCTGGAATATGTCCTTGAAGTGGTGGTCATACTTCTTTGAAATTGTATCCTTTGAAGCGAACCACACGTCCTGCTTGAGGTCAAGGCCGTAATTAAGGCAAGCTCTTGCAAAGCCTGCAATAGAGTAATCAAGGTTGTGAAGTCCCTGAATGATACCGTCACACTTTTTAAAGTCGTGGATAAGCTCGCGTGTCTCGTTGCCATTCTCATCTGTAACAACAAGTTCAGCCTTGCAGCCCTTACTTACTCGCATTTCTGTATTCTTATATACATCACCATAAGCATGACGAGCGATAGTGATAGGCTTTGTCCATGTTGGAATATAAGGTTCGATACCCTTAACTATAATAGGAGTACGGAAAACAGTTCCGTCAAGAGCAGCACGGATAGTACCGTTTGGTGATTTCCACATCTGAGTGAGGTTATACTCAGGCATTCTTGCTGCGTTAGGAGTGATAGTTGCACACTTTACAGCTACGCCATACTTCTTTGTAGCCTCTGCCGAGTCGATAGTTACCTGATCCTTTGTCTCTTCTCTGTGTTTGAGTCCAAGGTCATAATATTCTGTATTAAGCTCTACATATGGTTCAAGAAGAGTTTCCTTGATCCACTGCCAGAGAACTCTTGTCATCTCGTCGCCGTCCATTTCGACCAGCGGCGTTTTCATGGTTATTTTAGCCATTGGTATATACCTCCATAATTATAATCAGTTAGAGGCGATGATTATCGCCATTGCTCCACAGAAAAGAAGCATTAGAATAATATTTCTTACGATCGCAGGCACAAACGATATTTTGTCAAAGGAAACGCTTTTATACGTACCTGCTGCAAGCGCACATATTCCTCCGATCACTACATAAGCCGAACCGTGGAATCCAAGCAGCTTTGTTACAGCAAGTCCGAAAATAAAGCCTAAGAACTGCGGCATAAGGATAACCAGCCAGCCGTTCATATAATCGTTTGCCCGCTGACGAGGAGTTACCGAAAAGAAGCCGCGCTCTCTTCGGCTATCCGTATAACGTTGATTTGTTATATCAACATCATCTTTTATGTCTTTAAAGATCTCTGATAGTTTCATATGATATATCGATGTTTATTCAGCCGCTTACTTCATTGACTCTCTTGTAAAATCAAGAAGTCCGCCTGCAAGCATGATATCCTTGGTACGTCCTGAAAGCTCGCAGAGTACAGGTATCTCTTTACCGTTAGTCTTATTGAGTACTGTAAGCTCAGACTTGCCTGCTTCTACAGCCTTTCTAACGTCAGCAAGTACAAGCTCGTCACCCTGTGAGATGCTGTCATAATCAGCCTCATTCACAAATGTAAGAGGAAGGATACCTGCATTGATAAGGTTAGCACGATGAATTCTTGCAAATGACTTTACAAGAACAGCCTTTACGCCGAGATAAAGCGGTGCAAGTGCAGCGTGCTCTCTTGATGAGCCCTGACCATAGTTAGAACCGCCAACGATTATGCTCTTTCCAAGAGATTTAGCTCTCTCAGGGAAGCTTTCATCGCATACAGCGAAGCAGTGCTGTGAGATCTTCGGAATATTTGAACGCAGAGGAAGGATCTTAGCGCCTGCCGGCATAATGTGGTCTGTAGTGATATTGTCGCCAACCTTCAGTGAAACGGGAGCATCTATAGTTTCAAGGAGAGGTGATGTCTCCGGATATGGCTTGATGTTTGGTCCGCGGAGTATCTCAACGCTGTCCATTTCCTCAGCAGATGCAGGAGGAACGATCATGTTGTCGTTGATAACGAATTCCTCAGGAAGCTTGAAATCAGGCATTTCGCCGAGCTCTCTCGGATCTGTGAGATAGCCTGTAAGAGCTGAAACAGCAGCCATTTCAGGAGAAACGAGGTAGATCTGTCCATCCTTTGTTCCTGAACGTCCTTCAAAGTTTCTGTTGAATGTACGGAGTGAGATACCCTTTGAGTTAGGAGACTGTCCCATACCGATACATGGACCGCAAGCACTTTCAAGAATTCTTGCACCTGCATCAATAAGTATTGAAAGCGCACCATTCTGTGCAAGCATATTGAGAACCTGTTTTGAACCAGGTGCAATAGCAAGTGATACATCAGGGTTAACAGTCTTGCCCTTGAGGATATGAGCTACCTTGAGCATATCAAGGAGAGAAGAGTTTGTACATGAACCGATACAAACCTGATCTATCTTAAGTCTGCCAATTTCCTCAACACTCTTAACATTATCAGGAGAATGAGGACAGGCAGCAAGCGGAACGAGTTCGCTGAGGTTTATCTTTAACTCTTCATCGTATACAGCGTCAGGATCAGCAGCAAGAGGAGTCCATACCTCTTCACGCTTCTGAGCCTTGAGGAACTGCTTTGTGATCTCGTCTGAAGGGAAAATCGAAGTAGTTGCACCAAGCTCTGCGCCCATGTTTGTGATAGTAGCTCTCTCAGGAACAGAAAGAGTCTTTACGCCTTCACCACAATACTCAATAACCTTGCCAACACCGCCCTTAACAGACAGCCTTCTGAGAACTTCGAGAATAACGTCCTTTGCAGCAACCCATGGCTGGAGCTTGCCTGTAAGCTCTACCTTTACTACCTTAGGACAGGTAATGTAATATGCGCCGCCGCCCATAGCAACAGCAACATCAAGTCCGCCTGCGCCGATAGCGATCATACCGATACCGCCGCCTGTAGGAGTATGGCTGTCAGAACCGATAAGAGTTTTTCCGGGAATACCGAAACGCTCAAGGTGTACCTGATGACATATACCGTTACCGGGACGTGAGAAATAAATACCGTGCTTCTTTGCAACACTGCCGATAAATCTGTGGTCATCGGCATTTTCAAAACCGTTCTGAAGTGTGTTGTGATCTATATAAGCCACTGAACGCTCGGTCTTTACACGAGGAACGCCTATAGCTTCAAATTCAAGATACGCCATAGTACCTGTTGCGTCCTGTGTGAGAGTCTGATCGATACGGATACCGATCTCCTGACCTTTGACGTACTCGCCGTCGACCAAGTGTGCTCTGAGGATCTTTTCAGTTAAAGTTAAACCCATTGAAGATCATTCCTTTCAATACATAAGAATACACTCTAATTGTACAACATTTAAAGCAGTTTGTCAAGAATTAAACAAAGTATTTTTAATAAATATAAAATCAATTTTTGCAAGCTGCTGATTTTATATTTATTGTTAAAATTGACAAACAGGTGTAATGATAACTGTGCAACAAGACAAAAATCAAAAAATATTTTTTGATAATCAATGGTTTTCCATTGAATTTCCTACTTTTTCAGCCCTATTATAGAAAAGAGTTTACGATGCGAACTGGCTGTTGTAAAGCTCGGAGTAGAAGCCGCCCTTGCTCATAAGTTCGGAATGACTTCCCTGCTCTATCACATTACCTCTGTCCATAACAAGAATCACATCGGAATTCTTTATAGTAGAAAGTCTGTGAGCGATAACAAAGCTTGTCCTGCCCTCCATAAGCTTCTGAACTGCCTTTTGTATGCGCTGTTCTGTACGCAGATCTATGGAGCTTGTAGCCTCGTCAAGTATAAGCATAGGCGGATCCATGAGCATTATCCTTGCAATGCATATAAGCTGCTTTTGACCTTGTGAAAGTCCGCTGTCCTCACTTATGACTGTGTCATATCCGTCAGGCAGTCTCTTTATGAAGCCGTGAGCATATACAGACTTTGCAGCTGCTATTATCTCATCTCTTGATGCATCAGGCTTTCCGTATGCTATATTTTCCGCAACCGTGCCTGTAAACACCCATGTTTCCTGCAATACCATACCAAAGCAGCTTCGCAGACTGTCTCGTGTTATATCAAAAATATTTTTGTCCGATATTTCTATCTTTCCCTTATTTATATCATAGAAACGAAGAAGAAGATTTATAATGGTCGATTTTCCGCAGCCTGTCGGTCCTACGATAGCTATACGCTGACCAGATCTTACGTCAAGGCTGAAATTCTCGATAAGCTTCATTTCTGGGGAATACGAGAAAAAGACATCTGAAAAACGTATAGTGCCGTCACATGAGGATAATACCTCCTTATCACCGTCGTCGCTTATCTCCTCCTCATCAAGCACATCAAATATTCTCTGTGCCGAAGCTACCGCATTCTGAAGCTCTGCAAAAACTCCCGATATCTCATTGAAAGGTTTGGTATACTGATTAGCATACGCAAGGAAGCTTGAAAGCTTTCCGACTGTCATTCTGCCAAGAAAGCTCCAATATCCGATAACGCCGAGAGCACCAAGAAGTCCTACGGCAGCATAGATGAGACCGTTGACAAAACGGGTAGTCGGATTTGTCATAGAACTGAAAAAGGTTGCCTTTGCGCCGATTTTTCCGTAAACCTCGTTTATCTCCTCAAACCTTTTCTCTGCACGTTCATCGTATACGAACGCCTTGACTATTTTCTGATTTCCTGCCATTTCCTCTGCAAGACTGACCATATCGCCGCGCAGCTTTGACTGCTTCATATACGAATTATGGGAAGCCTTTGTTATTTTTGAAGCAGCAATAAACGAAAGAGGTGTAAGTACAACAACAACTATTGCTATCTTTACATTTATAGTCATCATAAAGATAAGCGTACCTATTATAGTAATAACACCGCTGAAAAATTGAGTGAAGCCCTGAAGAAGTCCGTCAGAAACTATTTCTATATCATTTATCACTCGGCTTGTAAGCTCGCCCTTTGTATGACCGTCTATATATTTAAGCGGAACTCTTTCAAGCTTATTGAAAATATCCGCTCTCAGGTCACGAACCGTATAAAAAGCAAGTTTATTCGTGCAAAGACTCATAAGCCACTGAAACAGCGTGCTTGCTATTACCATAGCCGCAAGAGCAGTTATGATCTTCAAAAGCCTGTCGAAATCAACATTTCCCTTTCCTACGCAGCAATCGACTGCTTCACCTATAAATACGGGGACTGCAAGAGAAAGTGATACCCCCAGCGCAGCAAAAATGACAGTAAAAGCAAAATACCTTATATAAGGACGGGCGTAGCGAAATACTCTTTTCAAAGTTTTAAGCATTTTTCTCACCCTCCTTCTGATTCATCTGAGAGCAGTATATCTCACGGTATACCTCACAGTTGTTAACAAGCTCTTCGTGTTTACCTATTCCAACAGCCTCACCGTCGTCCATAACTATTATCTTGTCAGCATCTCTGAGAGACGTAGTTCTCTGCGATATCATAACCACTGTTGTATTAGGCAAATCATTGCTGAGTGCTTTTCTGAAAGCAAGATCCGTTTTATAGTCAAGTGCGCTTGTTGAATCGTCAAGAATAACTATATCAGGACGTCCAACCAAAGCGCGGGCAATTGAGATACGCTGCTTCTGACCGCCGGAAAGATTTTTTCCGCCCTGGGATATGACCGTATCCAGACCGTCTGATGTACGCTGAACAAACTCCCACGCCTGAGCGGTTTTTAGTGCAGCAATTATCTCATCATCTGTAGCGTCAGCTTTTCGCCATTTCATATTATCCCGGATAGTTCCTGTAAAGAGTACCGCCCTCTGCGGAACAGTTCCGATATGCTTTCTTAATTCATCAGGCTCGATATCATTTACATCACTGCCTGCTATATCTATCTTTCCCTCAGTAGCCCTGTAGAAACACGGTATCAGATTTGCAAGGGTAGACTTTCCGCAGCCTGTACCGCCTATAATTCCAAGCATCTGACCGCGTTTTACTGAAAAACTAATATTTTTGATTGAATAATCGCCTGCTGTCTCGTAAGCAAATGACACATTTCTGAACTCTATTATATTATTGGAATTCTCATTAATTGCAGTTATTTCGCCCTTTTCCTCAGGAGGTAAAGCGAATATCTCACTGATACGATTTGCGGAAGCAAAGGCTTTTGTGAATATTACTATAAGATTTGCAAGAACTACAAGTGCGAGAAGTATCTGTGTCATATAGTTTGTGAACGCAGTAAGTTCTCCCTGTGTAAGCTTTCCGCAGTCTATTCTTCCGCCGCCGAACCATATAACAGCAACTATACCCAGGTTCATGACCATAAATGCAACAGGATTAAGTATAGCCGATATCTTGCCTACAGCTACAGAACAATCGGATATATCATTCACAGCTTCCTTAAACTCATCTATTTCTTCCTGCTGACGTGAAAAAGCTCTTATAACTCTTGCACCTTCAAGGTTTTCTCTTGTGAGCATAGATGCGCGATCAAGGCACTTCTGCGTTTTTTTGTACATCGTAACAGTTTTTCGCATAATAAAGAAGATAACAAGCGAAATAAGCGGAGCGACAACAAAAAAGACAAGCGAAAGCTTCAGATCAATAGTCACAGCCATAACAGCGGCTCCTATAACAAGAAAAGGAGCGCGTACCGCAAGCCTTATGAACATATTCACGCCATTCTGAACAGTATTCGTATCGTTGGTAAGTCTGTTCACAAGTGAAGCTGTTCCTATCCTGTCGATACTGCTGTAAGACAAGGAATTGATATGTTTGTAAAGCGCAGCGCGGAGCTCAGTGCCGAAGCCGTATGCACATTTTGCAGCAAGATACTGACAAGTAAGAGCAAAAGCCAGTCCACACACGCCCAGAACAACTATTAGTCCGCTCATTTTAAATATATAAGCACTGTCATTTCTTCCGATACCATTATCTATTATCTTAGCCATTACAACCGGAACTATCAGCTCGAATATTGCTTCAAGAAGCTTGAAAAAAGGTCCGAGAACAAGCTCCTTTTTGTAATTTTTAAGATATTTCAGCAGATCTTTCATATGCTATAAACCACCTGTTTTTTATTTATACATAGTAAGCGACACTCCCGAATAATCAAAAGTGCCGCTGAACAGTTATATTTTTATGCCGTTAGCTTCTAAAAGCTCTCTTGCCGACTCAACAGAATCAACTCCTGTTGCATTCTTTACGGGAGCAAACTCTTTCTCGCGCACTACCTCATATGCAAGACAGCTGTCCTGCATATGCACCATATCAAGAACAAGCGTTTCAAACTTGTGTCCGTTAGGTTCAGTCGGTTTTACAAGCTCTCCGTTTTCGTTCATATACGGTATCTTCTTGTCAACAACATGGACAGGCATCTTTCTGTCACATATCTCCTCAAGTTTCTTCACATTGAAAAGGTAATTGAGGATAACACCGTATTTATACGCAAGCTCGCCTTTTTCATTGAGCAGAGTACGCATTTCCTCTGTCATTTCATAATACTCAACTATTGAAGGCATACCGTCCTCAAGACAAAGAACTCCGACCTTTTCGTCAGGAGATGCTTTGCTTACAACTTTTCCGCCGGACTGTAATCCGGATTTTATAACAGCTCCTATAAATCCGGGATCTGCAATACGCTGAAGAACATTATCAACTGCAAAAACGTTTATCCATTCAACACCATTTGCCTTTATTTCGTCGAGAAGTCCTGCACGCACAAGAGATGAGAACCAGCCGCCGTTGCCGTTGGGCGAAATGGATATCTTTGATTTGCTCTCCATAAGTATCTTTCCGTTAAAATCAACGGAAGGAGCCATATCCTGTATGAAGAAGTGAACATATTTGGGAGCATAGCCAAAATAGTTCTTTTCCTTGAAGAAATCCGTAGTATCCTTATGATTTTTCTCGCTGGTCATGATATAGAGAGGGACCCATGCACCTGCAAGCTTTACTACGTCCATAAGATTATTGATAAGACACTGGAAAATGTATAATTCCTTTTCAACGCCTATATTGAACATTCCCTTTGGCTTATCAAATCCGAGTCTTGTTCCCTGACCGCCTGCAAGAAGAACTGCTGCGGCTTTTCCGTTTTTTATCGCTTCCACACCTGCACTGATATATTCATCACTGTTTGAAGCGATATCTTCAATAGTCACAGCGCCGAGAGGCTCAAACTTGCCGCGGACCGTATTGCTGTTCTTTTCGGCATCAAGATTATCGAGAACAGAAAAATCTATTATCTCGATCTGAGATAACAGCTCTTGTTTTTCATTTTCACTTAATTCGTCAAAGTACTTCAGAATATGTTCCTGTCCATAATCCTTTAGTATACGTGCTGCCTGATCACGATTTATCATAAACTCCTCCTATTTTACACGACAATAATGCCGTTTAGTTATATTATATTATATCATATGTATATAAAATAGTCAATCAGATATAAAAAAATTCCGATACTTTGTTAAGTATCGGAATTTTGGGGTAATGCTGATCGCATCTGGTCTGAGTGACGGGACTTGAACCCACGGCCTCTACCACCCCAAGGTAGCGCGCTACCAACTGCGCCACACCCAGACGGTTTCGTTTGCTGCAATCAACGATATATATTATATCATCATAAAAAGCATTTGTCAAGCATTTTTCAAAAAATTTCTTTTGAGAAGAACAATATGCTGCAAAACATCGCAGATGCATCTTTTTCACCCCCCATGGCAAAGTCGGATTCCAGCTGTAAAAAGGCACTCTTATCCATAAATTCAGCCTCTTGTGTTGCTTTTTTGAAAGCTTTATGTTATAATAAATTTTGGAAGGAGCTGATAAAATGCAGAATAAGACTGCTAAAATAATTACTGCTCTCATATCAGCCACATTTTCTTTATGCATCATTTTTTCGGAATGTTTTACGGCTTATGCGGCAGATGGTTCTGAAAAAGCAAAAATTTCAAAAGGTATGACTATTTTTATAATGGTGTCTGTTTTCGTTGTTACTGCAATTATCACAGGTGTTATATCATTCAGAGTTCGCAGGAATAAGCTGAGACAGTCATCAGAAAACAAATCTTCCGAGGAAAATAAAGAATGATATAACGGAGGCTGTTTCTTATGGATATAGACCTTTATATTGATTTCGTATATCACGGCTTTTACCGACTTGATGACATCGAAGAACGCTTTGAAGAATATCGTTCAATGGCTGAAGAACAATCAGCCGGCCTTGCTGATGACGAAGTTATACTTTTTGCAATATATGGCTTTGAGGAAGAAACAGAAAGATTTATATATGCTAATTTCATGCTTCGCAGACTTAAATTGGAACAATATGCGCGAGTGTGCGAAAGGCTTTCAAAATTATGCAGGTTATTCTGCATAGGAAATGGTTAGGTGAAACTATAATGTTAAAAAATACTATAGCCGCTGCTGTATCGGTACTGCTGATATCAGGTGCGTCGGCAGCTGCAATATCCGCCGCTAATGTTGAGCAGCAAGGCTCAGCCTACACGGTAAAGGTCGGTGATACGGCAACTTCCACAGTTCCGACATCTGCGACAACAAGTACCACCACTACTACTGCTGAGCCGACTACAGAGCCAACTACATTGAGAACTTACTATATAAAGTTCCTTGATTTTGACGGAAAGCTTATTACTACACTGCCTGTAGAAGAAGGCGACCCTATCAACTATGACGCTGTTGATATAAAATCATTGCACAAACACATAGATGTTAATACAGAGCAGGCTTTCTCATCATGGGATATCAAGCCTGATTTTGCGGACTCTGACTATACTATCCGCGCATTGTCAAAAACAGCTGTTATCACACTTAAATCAACTCCTACCAAATCAAGATATTTCTCAACAAAGGGAAATGTTTCTTTAAAAGGACTTGATGTTGTGATAAAGCTTTTCGTTCAGACACCGAAAAAGGATAAAAACGGTAATTACATAACGGAAGAAAGCACCATAAACGTTTCGGAAAGCTGTACAGCAAAGCCATCAGCTCTTTCAGAAGCGTTTGCCAAGGGCGATAAAGCGACTATATCTGTATACCCTATCGGAGATCAAAAGGCGTTATGCTCCTTCGATATCGTATGCTACCGAGATCTTGGCGATGTTAATGAGGACGGAAGCATAAACTCCGCCGATGCTTCAAAGGTTCTGAATATATATGCCGGTATGGCTGCCTCACAAAATCCTTTCGTTTCAGATAAGATGTTAAAGCTTTCAGATGTAAATATGGACGGTCAATTGGACTCGCATGACGCTTCGCTTATCCTGAAATACTATGCGGAGGCTTCTATCAATCCGAATTTCTTTGATTGGGAAGATCTTATGGATTACAGCTTTCTTAATACAAAATAAGTAATATGTGCCCCGTTTTTCGGGGCATATTTATTTTATTCCATATTTTTTGCAGATACCTATTGAAATTTAATAAGAAATATTGTATAATAATTAGGTAATGCATTTGCGCAAATTCACTAATCATTTAAAGGAGTGCTAATAATGTACAACGATCTTATGGATTCAATCGGCTTCGTAAAGGGCTACGATCCTGCTGTAGGCGAAGCTATGGGTAAAGAGCTTGCTCGTCAGCAGAGAAATCTTGAGCTCATCGCAAGCGAAAATATCGTTTCCCCTGCTGTAATGGCTGCTATGGGAAGCGTTCTTACAAATAAGTACGCTGAGGGTTATCCCGGAAAGCGTTACTACGGCGGCTGTCAGTGCGTTGACGAGGTAGAGGCTATCGCTATCGAAAGAGCCTGTCAGCTTTTTGGTGCTAAGTTTGCCAACGTTCAGCCACACTCAGGTGCTCAGGCTAACACAGCCGTATATTTCGCTGTTCTCCAGCCAGGTGATACTGTTCTCGGTATGAGCCTTGCAGACGGCGGTCACCTTACACATGGTTCACCTGTAAACCTTTCAGGTAAGTACTTCAACTTTGTTTCATATGGTCTTGATGATGAAACAGAGATGATAAACTATGATACAGTTCAGGCTCTCGCAAACGAGCACAAGCCAAAGCTCATCGTTGCCGGTGCAAGTGCTTATCCAAGAGCAATCGACTTCAAGAGACTCCGTGAGATCGCTGATTCAGTAGGAGCACTCCTTATGGTAGATATGGCTCATATCGCAGGTCTTGTTGCAGCAGGCTGCCACGAGTCACCTGTTCCATATGCTCATATCACAACAACTACAACCCACAAGACTCTCCGCGGACCAAGAGGCGGTCTTATCCTCACAAATGACGAGGCTCTCGCTAAGAAGATCAATTCCGCTATCTTCCCGGGTACACAGGGTGGTCCTCTTATGCATACTATCGCTGCTAAGGCTGTATGCTTCGGCGAAGCTCTCAAGCCTGAGTTCAAGGACTATCAGCAGAGAATCGTCAAGAACGCTAAAGCTCTTGCTGAAGGACTCCTCAAGAGAGGCTTCAACCTTGTATCAGGCGGTACTGATAACCACCTCATGCTGGTTGATCTCCGTCCTTTCAACATCACAGGCAAGGAGCTTGAGCACAGACTTGATGAGGTTTATATCACAGTAAACAAGAATGCTATCCACAACGATCCTGAGAAGCCTTTCGTAACAAGCGGTATCCGTATCGGTACTCCTGCTGTTACAACAAGAGGTCTCGGCGTTGAGGAAATGGAGAAGATCGCTGAGTACATCTACCTCTGCGCTACAGATTTCGAGGCTAAGGCTGACGAGATCCGTGCAGGCGTAAATGCTATCTGCGAGAAGTTCCCACTTTACAAGTAATAAATAGCTAATTAGGGACGGACAGACTGTCCGTCCCGATTTTTTATGATTTGATAATATAAATTGGAATTTGTAGGAGGATTAAGTATGGAAAATTTCGAGTATAAAGTTGTCGTGTATGATACAAAAGGTTTTTGGGGTGGAAACGTTGAGTCAAATCAGCTTGAAAAACAGCTCAATCTTCTTGGTTGTGAAGGCTGGGAATTAGTTAGTTGTACTTCTACAAACCAAAGCTATGGTTCATCAAAAAGCATAGTTTGCATATTCAAGAGAAAAAAGAATAGCTAAATTCTTATTTATATTACCAAATAAAAGAAATAGCTATGGGATTTCAAATAATTTCGCTCTATCTGTGCGTTAATGACATGGAAAGAGCTATAAAGTTCTATGAGGAGCTTTTAGAGCAGAAAGTTACCCAAAAAGATGATATTTACAGCGTTTTCGATGTAAACGGCTTTCGCTTGGGCTTATTTGCCTACGAAAAGAAGAACGAACCGCACACTTTCGGAAACAATTGCCTGCCCAGCATAAGCGTTGAAAGTCTTGAAAAACTGCAAGAAAAGCTTAACGGCAAAGAGATATGCTTTCCTGTAACCCGTATCGGAAACAACTGGGTAGCGGAATTTGTTGATACCGAAGGAAATCACATCGAGATAACTGCACCGTCAAAGTAAAATGAAAGGAGAACTTCTATGTCTGCACCTTTAGCCGATAAAATACGCCCAAAAACTCTTGCCGATGTGGTCGGACAGGAGCACATCCTCGCCGAAGGTAAGCCCCTACGCCGTATAATAGAAAGTGGTACTGTTCCCAATATGATATTCTACGGTCCGTCAGGCGTGGGAAAAACTACCGTTGCTCGTATTATCGCTGAAAACTGTGGAATGTCCCTGTATAAGCTCAACGGCACTAATGCTTCCCTGTCTGATATCAAGGACGTTGTTGCGGATATCGGTACATTCGGTAGCGAAAATGGTATTCTCCTTTACCTTGACGAGATACAGTATCTCAACAAAAAACAGCAGCAAAGCATCCTCGAATACATTGAAAACGGTGATATCACGCTTATTGCTTCAACTACCGAAAATCCTTATTTTGCAGTTTATAATGCTGTTATAAGCAGAAGTACAGTTTTTGAATTCAAGCCTGTTTCCGCGGAGCAGCTCGTTCCTGCAATAAAACGAGCTTTTAATATTATGTCAGAGGAAAACGGATATGAAATATCTGCTTCAGATGATGTAATTACTAAAATCGCTTACAGCTGCGGCGGAGACGTCCGAAAAGCAATGAATACCGCTGAGCTTGCTGTTGTTTGCGGTGAACCGTCTGACGGAAAAGTAACCATAACCGATGACTCGCTTGAAATACTTGCTCAGCGCAGTAATATGCGCTATGACCGTGACGGCGACCAGCATTACGATATACTTTCGGCTTTTCATAAGTCTGTACGCGGCTCTGATGAAAATGCTGCTCTCCACTATGCTGCCAGACTTATCGCAGCAGGAGATATCATATCTCTTTGCAGACGTATGCTTTGCATAGCCTCTGAAGACGTTGGACTCGCCTACCCTATGGCCGTTCCTATAGTTAAAGCTTGTGTCGACTCTGCGTTGCAGCTCGGACTACCCGAAGCAAAGCTCCCTATTGCAGAAGCTATCATTCTTATGGCAACTGCTCCGAAGTCAAACAGCGCCTGCATGGCTATTGATGCAGCTTTGGAGGATATAAAAAGCTGTGATGCTCTCGATTTTCCAAGGCATTTGCAGAATGTACACTTCGACGGCAAGGGAGCAAAGGTCGTTGGACAGCATTACCTTTATCCCCATGATTTCCCCAATCATTATGTTAAGCAGCAGTATCTGCCTGACGCTCTTAAAGATAGGATTTATTATCATTTCGGCGAAAACAAGCAGGAACAGTCGGCATATATATACAGACAAAAACTTCTCGGTAAAAATGAATAATAAATTGTCCGCAGCCTGTGCTGCGGATTTTTTATGGCAAGATACATAATTTTTTTGTATTTAACATCAATTATTTAGTCTTGACAAATCGGCAAAAAAATGGTATAGTAATTATGTAATGTACAATTGTTCACCACTGACGGACTATTTTTTTAGATTACACTAAAAAGGTGATTTCTTATGGATACCAAATCACAGCTTATTGTTGCCGATGCAAAAATACTCCCTGAGGTTTTTACCAAGGTGCTTGAAGTAAAAAAGCTTATGGCTCAGAAGGGCGAAAAAAGCTTCGCTTCAGCCTGTAAACGTATCGGCATTTCAAGAAGCGCTTATTATAAGTACAAGGACAGCGTTTTTTCATATGAGGAGCTTTTTAACAGAAAGATCGTAAATATCTATCTGCTGCTCAGTGACAGTCCCGGAGTTCTTTCAAGCGCACTTGTTTTTCTTCATAACCTGAATGCTAATATTCTTACTGTTAACCAAAGCATACCTGTTGATGGTGCTGCAGCTGTCAATATTTCACTCAGGCTTACAGGCGATTCCGATTCGGAGCTCGCCTCGCTTAATTCAATTACTGAACTCGACGGAGTTTTGGAGGTAAAGATCCTTTCCGCTGAGTAATTACGGAGGTTTTTCTTTTATGTCAGTCAAATTCGCAGTTTTAGGTCATGGTGTAGTAGGTTCAGGTGTTGTTGAGCTTTTCTATAAAAATAAAAAAAATATTGAGAAGCGCGCCGGAACTGATATGGATATAAAATATATCCTCGATCTCAGAGATTTCCCTGACTCACCTTATGCTGATAAATTCACAAAGGATTTTAATGATATATTAAATGATGACGAGGTCGTTTCTGTTGCAGAGTGCATGGGAGGCGTTGAACCTGCATTCACTTTTGTTAAAGCCTGCCTCGAAAAGGGCAAGAGCGTTTCTACATCAAACAAGGAACTTGTTGCCGAGAAAGGTGATATCCTTCTCAAAGCTGCAAAAGATCACAACTGCAACTTCTTCTTTGAAGCAAGTGTAGGCGGTGCTATCCCGATAATCAGACCGCTTCACCGCTGCCTCGCTGCTAATGATATCTCTAAAGTTGCCGGTATTCTCAACGGTACAACTAATTTTATTCTTACAAAGATGTATAACGAAAATATGCCTTTTGCCGACGCTCTCAAGCTGGCTCAGGAACTGGGATACGCTGAAAAGGATCCTACCGCTGATATCGAAGGACACGACGCTTGCCGTAAGATATGTATTATCTCTTCTCTTGTTTTTGGTAAGCACGTTTATCCAAAGAGTGTATATACAAAGGGCATCACAGATATACAGCTCTGTGATGTAGAAGCATCTGATGTCCTCGGATACGCTATCAAACTTGTAGCTTCTGTTACAAAACTTGATGACGGTAAGATACTCCCTTGTGTAATGCCTACTCTTGTTTCATACGATAACATCATGTCAGGTGTAAATGATGTATTCAACGCTGTTCTCGTTTACGGTGACGGTATCGATCAGACAATGTTCTATGGCAGAGGTGCCGGAAAGCTGCCTACAGCAAGCGCTGTAATGGGTGATGTTATTGAAGCTGTAAAGCACAAGGTAACAGTATTCTCTCAGTCGTGGGAGTCCGCTTCTGATAATTCATTCGTTGAAGATATCAAAAATTACAAGTCTCGCTGGTATTTCCGTGTTCCAAGCGGTTCACCAGTAAGTGACGTTGAGGTTTACAACAATGAAAATGGTCTTTCATATGTTACTACTGAAATGCTTACATTTGCTGAGGCTGAAAAGAAAGCAAAGGATTTAGGAGCACTCGCTCTCCTCCCCGTTCTTGAATAATTAAAAAGCTCCCTTTAACCGTGGTACTCATATAGAAGCTTATACTATTTATCGGGGGAAACCTTTCTGAAGAAAGGCTTTCCCCCGAACCCCTTTCCAAAGACTTTTTTAGCTGATTTTTTCTCAGATAGGGCACACCGAAAATAAAAAAGCCCCGCAAGTAATGCAGGGTGTGCCCTATCTGAGAAAAAATATAACTGAAAGTTTTAGGGAGAGAGTTTGAGAGAAGCCCCTTTTTCAAAAGGGGTTCTCTCAATAAATACTACAAAACTGCTATATGGGTATCGAGGTTAAGGGAGCTTTTTTTATCAGCTATCATTTTTCCTTATGTATCTTTCCATAAGAGACATAAGGTCATATTTACACATCTCAGGCTTGGTCTCCATAAGTCTCTGCTGAGTTACAAGGCACGGATTTTTCCTGAATCTATCACTTCTCTCGCCTGCACACCAGCCTATAGATGCCATATAGCTGCACCAGCGTCTGTGTTCGAGTGAAGCAAGGGCGTATGCAAAGCTGTCTTTTTTGAGATTATCCAGCACAGCTTTCTCTGAACCATTCATTCTCCATGCTGAACCGGTGAATTTCATTATACTTCCATCTGTACCAAGTATCTCTTCAAGCTTTTTATTAAGATCAGTTTTCTTCTCCTTTGCAAGTCTTGGAATTATAAACTCCTTTACTTCATCATGGTATGCAGCTGCCTTGCTTGAAGAACGCCTGAAAAGTCTTAATCTGTTCCATTCCGTTTCAGGATCTGCGTCTGAATTATCTGAATTTCCTTCCTCATCTGAGGTTATTATTGAGATGTTATTGTACAGATGATTATATTCCTTGGCGATCCTGTCTATTTCCCTATTGATTATCATATCAAGAGTTATGATACAGCTTCTGTCATCAATTATCTGTACATTTGCAAGTGCAGAGTTTTCAGAAGCGATAAATCCTGCAAGTCTTCTGTCAGAATCCATTCGCATCATAATCGGTATCTCGTGTCCGATTTCACAGAATATCTCATCAAGCTGCATTGCACAGTTAACCGCAAAATCAATGTTTTCAAGTGTAATAACAGCGTATGTATACGGATTTGAAGCTGTTTTCTCACGAAGCAGGCTGTAAAAATCAAGATACTTTACATTCAATGCATAAAAATTGATCTCAAGTACACCGTCAGCTGCTTCCGCTTTCAATTTTACACTGTCTTCACTTATATCAAATGTTTCTGAGCTGAATTGATTTATGAATTCAGCTTTTTGTTTTTTTATGTCAGTGTCGAAAACATCTATTATGATCTTGTTCTTATCGCTGAGAATACCCAAATTCATCGCCTGAAGCACAGCTTGCTGTCCCATTTGTCCAAGACCTGCCACAAGAAGGTGTACTGTACATTCATCAAGAGGTGTATCAGAGTCCTCATACACCTTATGCAGCGGTATATCGCTATACATTTTGTGTATCTGCATCTCGGGAAAATTAACAAGCTCAAGATCATAATATGCGTCTTTTCCTGCTGCACTGTTATAATACTCGGCTATCAGTCTGCCTATTCCTTCTTCCTCGCATCTGCACGAAACCTTAGCATCTTCGCGTAATCTGATCTTTTCGGTATTATCCTTTTCACACAATCTGAATGTCTGTAAAAGTGAAAAATTACGTATAGAAGATTCTTCAAAAAGTATTATATTTTTTGCATCTTCAAGATGTGTTTTTGCAAATAGTGCGGGAAGTTCTTCCGCTCCTGCTTTAAGAACGTCTATATTATGTATCACATAGCCTGATTTGTTCAGGTCATAAACTTCTTCCTGCCCGATTTTTTCGGTAGTGATGACATGGATGCATAACTCCTTCGGGTCAGATTTGTTATTGCGGAGCATAGCCTTTACGTCGTCGTTGTATCCGAATATAAGTATATGCTGACAGTTCTTTCTTCTCCTAAAACCAATTATCAACCTCAGTATTCGTTCAAGGAACTTGTATACAAAGGATATCGTACAGTATGGCGCTGTGAATACGGCAATGCAATAAGCATAACCCACAACCGTATTAATAAGAGTCGGCTCATTGTTCATAAAGGCTATAACATCCTTTATTGACACTGAAGCTTTAAAACCGAAAGCATTTATACTGTTCTGTATAACAAGAAGAAACTTAAAAAATGTATCATACTTCTTGTAATAAAGAATACCCTGAACAGTAGCTATGAGGAATGAAACTATTGCAAGTATAAAAATAAAGCGCGATGTTTTTACCTTTGTTTTATTTTTCATCAGTCATTCCCTTTCCGAAGAGTTTCTCGACATACTCCCTTGCTGTATCAATAAGCTGCTGCGGCTTGTATACAGGAATATATCCTGCCTTGTCGTTGCCGACATCCATTATAAATACCTTATCTTCCTTTGATGCAGCACCCGCGAAGTCGTCAATGCTATATCTTACCTTGAATTTATCGGTATTTACGAGCCAAGCCTTGTTATCCGACCAAATAACATACATACACGATGCATCGGTTGAAGGCTTTGAAACAAGAGATGCAGCTTTATTGCTGTCATTTTCGGATATGTTGTTCCTTTCATCGATTCCGAACTCAAGCTTTAAGCTTCTTCCTGTAAAGCCTTCGTAATTCATCTCATAAAGACACAGATCACGGCATAATACCGCAAATCTTTCTTTGTCAATAGGTACTACCGATATAGGCTCCTGACTTGTGCCATCAAGTGATACTTTAGCTTTAAGCTCGCCTGTTTCCGCATTAAAGAGTGCAACGCTTCTGTTGCTCAGGAACGCACCTACAGTTGTATCGTCCTGCCAGAACAGTTTATTCACACTGAGTCCGTCATCATTAGTCAGGTCATAATCCAATTTGGTTCTTTTTCCGTTAGCAAAATCGTATACCTCAATACCGCGGCTTTCATCTGTAGTGTCGCAGTAGAAAACAACAGCTCTGTCGCCGGAAACTGCTGAAACTCCGTTGCATATCTCCCTTTCCTGCAAAACGTTTATCTCTTTTTCACCTGACCACATTGAAATAGTTCCGTCAGTGCAAACTCTCAGCAGTTCTCTGTCAGTATTAGTTGTATAATAAACGCTGTTTCCTGACGTTATCATTTTCATTGAATTTAACTGGAAATCAAAGCTGCCATTGACCTCCGTGACTTTTCCGCTCGGAACATCTATGATAGCAAGCTTCTTTTCAGTTGAATAATCAGCCCGCGTTTGATATACAGCAGCTATTATCTTGTTTCCGTCAACAAATTCAGCAGCCGATACAGTATAACCTTTAAGCTCTGCTATATCAGAGCATTTTCCATCATCTGAACAGTAAATATAGAAATGCTTTACAAGATCATCGTCGGAATAATTATCTGTATCAGGATATTCTGTTGCAGTAATTACAGCGTATTTTCCGTCCTCACTTACGCTTGAAACATTGTAGTTATGTATATTTTCACCTGCATCTATAGCGTTAAAGAATTGGTTTTTCTGAATATACTGTATGTATGCGGTATTTGAATAATCTTCTGAGGTAACATATTTTCCCCTGCTGTAACTACAGAACGATATTCCTGTATTGAAGCTTTGTATCTTGTATGCTCCGTTTCGGCTGACATCTCCCAGATAGTTGCTTATGCTAATAACATATTCTTCACCGGTACTTAGTGTAAACATTATAAGTCCGCGTCTGCTGAATGTAACGTCAACTATATTGCTGTCAAGAGTCAGAGTCTTTATAAGCTTTCCGTTACTGTAATCAAGCATGGATAAAGTCCTGTTCGTAACTACGCCAAGAACGTCGATATCTGCATTTGTCTCATCTTTATTAAATCTGAACACCTTGCTTCCTGTTACATAATTTACAGGGATATCCGTACTCCACACAGCTTCCTTCATATCAGCGTCCATGCGCTTGATATTGGCATTATATTGCAGCGCAAATATGTCATTTGTTATTATTACAGGATCGTTGCCTAAGATATTAAGCTCTGCTGTTCTTATGCTGCCCTTTGAGTATTCAGGAAGAGTCAGACTGCTCTTTTCCTCAAGCTTATGATCCTTGATAGTATAAGCAATCATTTGTTCCTTATCGTTGTTATAGAAATAAACTGTATTATCAACTATATCCTGAAGCTCCATGTCCAGGAAAAATCCAAGCATTCCGCTATAAATACCGCTGACATCGACTGTTTCGGTAACCTTTCCAGTTTTACAGTCGATAAGCTCCATAAGTATATCATTTCCCGGCATAGCGACACCTGTTGAAGGAATAACATTTTTGCTCTTATAAAACCTTACAATATATTTATCGGTATTTGTTACCGAATAATAGCTATATGCTTTCTCTGAAGGTTCTGCGCACCAGATCACCTCACCGGTACCTCCATTAAGCTTCCAGAGCTTACTGTCAGAATTATATACATATAGATCACCGCCGGTTCCTGCTTCGTCATCTGAAACATCATGTGTGTAATATGTATATACATTTCCGAAAACAGAGCTTACTTCATAGTTCAGGACCCCGGGAGCGGCAGTACTGCTGAAATAAGTACCTGTCTTATCGTCGTCTATCTCAAAAATTGCAGTAAGCTTATTTGAACTGCCGTATTCCTTTGATGAAAAATCACCGTCAGAAGCTGTTATCTTCTTTAAAAGCTTTCCGCTTTCTGCGTCCCAGAAGTAAATACCTGTAGCATCCTGAGAAACAACAGACTTTCCTGAGCCCATAAATGATATTTTCTCGATAGCTGTATCGTGCCTTAGAGAAAGCTGAGGTACTGTCTGCTGACTTTTGAACATACCCATTTCACGGGATAATGCATATTCAGCCTCAGGTACAATAGGTTTATCTTCACCGTCCGACGGCATAGCTTCAAGTGCCTTCTGAATAGCAGGTATTAAACTGCTGTCCTTATACAGCTTTTCGGACTCAGCCGCAAGATGCTCGGAATTCTCAATAAGAAGGTCATTATTCTTCTTTTCGATCTGCTCATTCTGACTTTTTATCTGATCGTTCTGCTTCTGTATCTGCTTGTTCTTGTTATTGATGGTAAGAGCCGATATAACGCTTATAAGCGTTATAACCGAAAGCACTCCTGATACACCGCCGAAAATACGTCTTCTGCGAGCTGCTTCACGACGTTTTTCACGCTGAAAAAGATCGTTGAAATCACACCCCAGTAAAGGAGCAGCAATTCTCAGATACTCGGTATTAAGCTTTTTCATCGACTCCTTCAGAGTATCGGCTGTGATATTTGCTGCAAGCGGTTCAACTTCGACCTTTACTGTTGTTTCTTCACCCTTGTCATTTACAGTCTTGGCCTCTGTATATGTAAGCTGTTCGGGGAAAGCCTCCTTCGGCGGACCTTTTACAAGAAGCGTAATGATATTCTCATTCGTGTTGCCATGAAGCTCTCGGAATCTCGTTATCTCCTGCAAGCACCACTTTGACTGGTTATACTCAGGTGAACAGATAACGATAAGATATTCCGAACTTTCAACTGCATTCTTTATATCCTCACTCAGATCACTGCTGGACTGTAATTCCGAAACATCTCTGAATATACGCCATTTTTCGCTTTTTGCAGCCATGTTCTTCGGTGGCTTGTAGTTTTCAAGAAGCTTTTGAAGCTTTTCTGCTGCCTGCATATCAGGCTCAAGATGACGATAGCTTATAAACGCTTTGTATTTGTATTCTGACATTTTCATATCTCCCTAAATATATTCGCCGAACTCTCGGCATATTATTACATTTATTCTACCATAATTTTTACTCTTTTTCAATAGCTGTATCATTGCTTTTGTATATGTTTCTCATTAATCTTGATGTTTTGCTTTTTCGTAAGATATGTGATATAATTAATACGAAAAATAATGAAACGAGGAATTATCCATGAATGTTTTTGATTTCGATAACACTCTTTATCATGGAGAAAGTGCAGTTGACCTTGCATTATACATGATAAAGACCAATAAAAGAATAATAAAATATCTGCCGTCAATTTTTATCAACCTTATAAAATATAAGCTATGCATGGTAGAAAAGAAAAAAATGGTCATCGCTATCAACGACTTTTTAAAAAATGCTCTCCGTGACAAGGAGGAGCTTTTTAGTGCAGTTGAGGGCTTCTGGCAGAAAAACAACTGCAAGCTTGATAAAAATATGCTTAAAAAGATAAAAAAGGACGATGTTATAATCACAGCAGGACCCGATTTCCTTATAAATGGTATTCGCGAGCTTCTTAATACTGAAAATATTATTTGTAGCAGAATTGATGACGATAAGATGAAGGTGAAATACCTTAATTTCGGCAGCAATAAAGTAAGACGTTTTAAGGCTGTTTACAGAAATACTCCCATTAAACGTTTTTACACGGATTCTTTCAACGATAAAGCACTTATGGATATATCAGATGAAGTATATATTGTAAAAAAAGGCAGACTAAAAAGAATAAAATAGTCTTTCAGCAATTTTTTATATAAAAGAAAAACAGGATCGGAAAATCAATTCCGACCCTGTTTTTTTATGGTAAATTATATCTTAGAGACTCTTAACAATACCGAGAAGATATTTCTGGATCAAAAGTGCATCATTTGATGTAAGTCCCTTGGATTCCTTATCAACGTCGCCGTTTGCTGAGCCCTGTGCTGTAAGAGCATTTGTATCTGTACCGCCTACAGAATACTTGTTTGGATTAGCAAGTGACTGCATGATAAGAACTATATCAGACATATCAACTAAACCGTCACAGTTTGCATCTCCTGCCAAAGTTACATTAAGTTCAGGTGTTGATGTAGTAGTTGTGGAGGTTGTTGTTTCTTTTGTAGTTGTAGTGGTGGTAGTAGTTGTTGTTGTTGTCGTCGTTGTAGTTGTTGTTGTAACAACAGGAGCTGATGCGGTTACATAATCATCGATAACTCCTGCAAAGAAATTACCTATCTTCTTATATCCTGTTCCGTTAGGGTGGAGCTGATCGTTACCGATATCGTTCATACCGTCAAGGCAGCCGTGAACGTCAACAAACTTAACGTTCTTTCCCTTGCTTGCGTACTCATCAGCAACCTTCTTTACAGTGCTGTTATAATTTGCAATCTTCTGAGTATTTCCGCCATAAGCTGTATGCTCGGGAACAGAAGCCAGGAAGATCATACCGTCTGACGGCATATCTGCAAGCATATAATCCAGCATAGAACGCAGGTCAGATGCGCAGGCATCCATTGAACGATTAGCAGTAAGATCGTTTGTGCCGATCATAAGGAGTATGATATCAGGCTGAGTTTTCTTAACTACATCGTTGTTCTTGAGCTCATTATATAAGCTTCCTCTGCCGCCCTGCTGCTGTCCCCAGCCGGGTATCTCCTTGATCTGATAGCCGCTGAATCCTGCATGATTATCATCATATGTAATTCCGTTAGCAGTAGCATTATCTTTTCCGTTAGGACCAACCATATCGATCTTATAGCCCTTCTTTTTCAGTGCATCGTAAAGATACTTTCTGTATCCGCCCTGCTCACCGTCACCGTTGGTAATGGAGTCGCCGGCAGGCAGTATCTTTATGGTCTGTTCCTTTGAAATATTGCTTGTTCCCTGCTGCTGATTATTATTCTCGCCAGTACCTGAAGCAGTACCGCCTACTTTGCCGCCGCCTGTAACAACAGATGAACCCTTGCCTGACTTTGATACCTGAACCGAGTCAATATAGAAATCACAAAGAGCACCTGAATCCTGAGGCGTTTCGATATAAAGCAGCATATCACCTGAATTATCCGGGATAGTAAATTCTGCGTTTTCAAGCTTTGTCCATTCACCGCTCTTAGTGTCGGCTGTTGCAATGCTTGTATATGATGCTCCATTGCCGTCACCCTGCTGAAGGGACATCTGCATTGTTACTGGACTGCCTGACTTCTGAAGAACAGCAGCACTGAAGCTGTATGTCTGACCCGGTACAAATGCACTCGAATCAAGAGATATAGCGCAACCATTCCACTCGTTTGCTCTGTCTGTTACGAAAAGCGACTTGCTGCCGTCATAGTAGTTGTCGGAATCAGTTGCAACTGACGCATCTCCTCTGCCCGACCAGTCGTCCTTTCCGCTCTCAAATGTGCTTGTAAAGTAATCGCCGTTCTTGTCAGGCTCAACTGTTGGCGTTGGTGTTTGTGTTGTATTTCCTTCACCTGTATCGCCGTCAATACCGTCAGGATATACCCTTACACTCTTAACATTTGCAGAACCGCTGGATCTATAGCCCTCTATATTAAGTGACACTTCATAAAGAGTACCTGTCATATCGAGTCCGGCTTTCTGCCATGCATCAAAATGCTTGCCTACATGGATAGTGCCTGACATATTGTTTGTTTTATTGTTCTGGGAACCGCTTGTCTTACGAACGCTCCAGTACTGATTAAATGTTTTTGTACCGTCAAGCGATGGTGCATTATAACGAGTCGAAAGGAAAATATCGTAGGTATTACCGTCAAGAGTTACCGTACCTTTGTTCTGGCCTTCATTTCCTGGTGGTCTCCAGTCGCCCCAGCCCTCTACGATATAATACTCAACAAGAGGACTTCTTGTCCAGCCGTATACGCACATATACGAATTTCCCTTTGGAGTGTACTCAACATCATAAGTAAGAGTTATATCGCTGCCTATGCTCTTATAATTCTTCTTCAATTTGTCGTAGTTTTTGCCCATACGAGCAAGGAAGTTTTCGATACCTGTCCAGGAACAGCTAAATGAACCGTTTTTACCGGGGGTCATTGATACATTTCCCTTGTAAGCCTGATTCCACATCTCATAGTCATAGCCGTCAATGTTTCCCGTATCCTGCTGGTCATCTGCATTAGCGACCATAGAAGGAACCATAGGAGTGCTTGCAGCGATCATTACAGCTGTCGTACACGCTGAAATGATCTTTTTAAAAAAGCTTTTTTTCATGTTGGATATTCCTCACTTTCTAATATATATTTTTTCAGGGAAGAATTCAAAAACGTTTATGTTTTTGCGAACATTCTCTTCCTCTGATCTCATACTAATTATACACCAGTTTTGTTCATGCTTCAAGTCATTTATTGCCCTGAAATGAACATTTTTGCTAATTTTTCACTAAATATTGTAAAAAATCCCTTCAAGAAATACACTCGAAGGGACTTTATACAATCAGACAATATCAAAAAATATAAAACGTTTAATTATTGAAAGACTTTGTTTCAATAAGCTTTATAAAATCATCTCTTGCAATAGGTTTTGAAAAATAATATCCCTGCATATAATCGCAGCCCAGCTTTTTCAGAATATTTATCTGTGATTCGGTCTCAACTCCTTCCATAAGTGCTCTTTTGTCCATTTTATGAATCATTTCAATAAGTGTTACAAGCAATGTCATTCCATGCACGCTTTTCTCCGAATTCCAAAGAATACTCTTATCTATCTTGATTATATCAACTCCAAGTGAAAAAAGTGATGTCATATTTGAATAGCCCGTTCCGTAATCATCAATGGAAAATCTGAACCCTTCTTTTTTTAGACGATCTATCACCTCGGCAAGATGCGTGTAATCCTTAGCCGCAACTGACTCTGTTATTTCAAAATTGATCATGTTTTTGAGAACAGATTCAGCCTCAACCACACTGCTGATATGCTCCGCAAAGCCTTCCTTCATACACTCCTGCACAGAAAGATTTACGTTTATGCAGGTCATACCGTTTTTTTCAGGAATACCCGTATAAATGAACCTGCATACTTCTTTCAGAACAAATTCGTCGATACGGTCTATAATACCGAGCTGTTCCGCTATAGGGATAAATTCATCGGGATATATCAATCCCATTTTTTCATCATTCATACGAAGAAGTGCTTCTGCTCCGTGAAGTGTTTTATCAATGTTGTATGTAGGCTGATAATACACCTCAAAGCTCCCATGCTCCAAACCGTTTGTAACAGCCTTTTCAACAGCCGCACGGCGAATGACCCAGTCAAGGGATTTTCCGTCTATTATCCTTTCCTGTACACGTTCGGGTATCGGACATTCTGCGATATATATTACCTCCTCGGCGTTTTTAGCTCGTTCGGGCATTCGCACAAGAAGTATCCTTACAGAAAGGAATATATCTGTTCCGTTGATTTTCCAAGCAGCGCCAAAACGTGAAAGTACTTTCTTTGCAAGCTGCTGTGATTTTTCGTCTGTAAAGCCATACAACGCAACAGCAAATCTGCCGTGACCCAAGTAATAAATATAATGCTGCTTTACAACAGTTCCAAGATAATCAGAAACAGATCGTATGATAACATCTCTGTTCATTTTACCATAGACAACAGTATTCGCCGTCTTATCAAATCTTATACCGCGTACTATCATTATCTGTACAGGTATATGATTTTTCAGTGTTGCTTTCATATCAACTAAAAAAGCTGCGGAATTATACGCATTCAGCTCAACGTCCTTACGGTCATCTTCGTTTTCTATAAAAAGAAGTGCACCAGAAAATCCGACAGACTCCAAGAGTACCTCCACGCGAAAATTCATATAAAAGAGCTGTATAATTACTCCGCTCATTGCTAAGAAAAAACATACAGCAATAGAACGCTTACGGCTTTTTGTAAGGATATTCCACGACATCATTACCAGTATGAAGGCTGCAAAGCTCCAAAAACCAGACAATAAGTATATAAAAATATACTCGCCCCATGCCCTGTGGAATTGTCTTCCGCTTGTATAGTACCAGCACCAGTTTGTAAGCGGGTTAAATGCGATAACAAGCTCTGATATAATAACAACCGCCCACAGTGCGATACTTCTGATATAACCTAAAGATGACTGTGATGCCTGCCGCTTAAATTCTATTTTTACATTTCTGCCTACAACGAAAGACAGATAATAAAACAGCGCAGGTGCTATCAAACTATGACTTAGGAAATAAATATATTTGGATAAACGCGAAATAAAAAATATACGTTCAGAAATCATTACGTCCTCTGATGCACGTATATTTACAAGCTCGCAGATCGCATTAACGGAAAGAAGTGAAAGCAGCAGGATAAAAATACGATTCTGGGTTTTTTTCGTATGTCCGTCCATAATTGTATAAACAAGATTTGCAAGGCAAATCATTAATGCAGAGAGAGCGATTCCAAAACTTAAATCAGTATAAATAACCATCAATATCCCCCCGGCTATTTAAAAATATAAATCTTCCGCTTAAATAAAAACAAATTTCATGGTTAAATATGATGGAAGATATGTTGATAAAATATAAGATTTTTTTGTGATTATACCATATTTTTGTACTCTTTGTCAAGTTTTGACAGTCCAGAAAAATATTTCATTTATCATATTCAAACCAAATATAATCGAAATATTTTATAATGATATTTCAGCTTTGTGCATATATAACAATATTATCGCCCATTTCTAAGCACAATGCTACAAAAAACACCTCAGCCGTATTCTTTTAAGATTATTTTAAGATTAATTCACTATTATGCAATCATATGTTAAATATAATTTTACTTTTTTAGGAGGACGTAAAATGAAGAAAAAAACACTGCTTGCAGGTATGTTATCTGCCTGTATCGTCAGCTCGGCTTCAGTCCTGTCTCTCACAGGAGCAGCTGCTGATAAGGTTTACGGCGATGCAAATCTCGACGGAACTGTTGATATGTCAGACTGTGTTCTTATAATGCAGTCACTTGCTAATCCCTCAAAGTACGGCATTACAGGAACTTCCGAACTGCATATCACTGAAGAAGGAAAGGATCTTGCCGATGTTTCGGAGCGCGGCAATGGTCTTACTTTAAATGATGCGGTTTCTATCCAGCGTTATCTTCTGGGAAAAATAAAGAGTCTCCCGGAGAGCTTTTCTGACACTCAGGTTCCTGACACCAATCATGACGATGAAGTAAAAACAAAGATACACCTCAAGGATAATGCTGTAACTGTTGAAGGCAAATACGCTGTGGCTGACGGTTCAAAGGTAACTATCTCACATTCGGGAAGCTATACTATCGACGGTACACTTACAGACGGTCAGATATACGTTGAAGTCCCTGACACAAAGGCTGACAAGGAAACTGTAAAACTTATATTCAAAGGCGTAAATATCACAGGTAAGAGTGCTCCTGCAATATTCGTTAAAAATGCAGATAAGACCTCTATCACGATCGCTGACGGTACTGAAAACGTTATTTCCGACGGTACTTCTGCATACACAGGTGATAACGAGAAAAATGCAGTAATAGAGGCTAAGGACGATATTACCATAAAAGGTGACGAAGCAGGAACAGGCGTACTCACTATTACAGCAAATGTACAGCCCGCAATATCATGCAACAATGATATCAAGTTTACAGGTGGTATCACAAATATAGAAACTCTCAATGAAACCGATGCAAACGATGCAGTAAAGGGTAAAAACTCTGTACTCGTAAAGGGCGGAAAGCTCGTTATCTCCGCTCAGGGTGATGGTATCAAATCAACAAAGGGCAATGTTGATCTCGAAGGCGGCGAGATCAGCGTTAAGAGCGGAAACGACGCTGTACAGGCAGAAACAGCTATTAATATCAGCGGCGGTGATATTGCTGCATTCGGTGATAAAGGTCTTACAAGTGCAGGCAGTGTAAATATCAAGGGCGGTGAGCTGCTTGTAACATCTACTGATTGTCAGTGTGAAAATATTACCTCAACCGACCAGAACACTCTTTTGTTCGATTTCGTGAAGGAATGGTCAAAGAACAACCCGATAACGGTTACAGATGCTTCAAAGAAGGTTCTTTTTGATAAAAACACTCTTAAAAAGTACAAATATGCAATTGTTTCCTCCTCAAAGCTTGGCAGTGACGAATACAAACTCTTTGCAGGCGGTATAAAGCAGAAGCACAGCACAGGCAGCACTTTCAAGAGCGGCAAACCTGCTTCATACAAGGAAGTAAACAACGATATGGAAAACGAGGAGCAGCTCTACAGCGAGCTCTTCAGTCAGCAAACAATTCACAAGATAGATATTAAAATGGCTGAGGCTGAATGGGATAACCTCATCAAGAATGCGAGTAAGGAAGAATGGACTCCCTGTGATGTTGTTATCGACGGCGAGACATTCAAAAACGTAGCTATCAGAACAAAAGGAAACAGCTCGCTTATGATGGCAAAGAACGGTAAATACAGCTTCCGTATCAAAATGGATAAGTACGATAAAGAGCTTAATTATCACGGTTTAACCGAATTCTGCATGAACAATATGCTCTCAGATGCTTCGTGTATGAGAGATATCCTCTGCTACAATGCTATGTATGAGGTTGGCGGCGTTGCTCCTCATGCTGCACATACCGATATGTATCTCAACGGAGAGCTGTACAGCTTCTATCTCCTTGCAGAACAGCCAGGCACTACAGTCGCTGAGCGTTATGCTGTAGATGACGACTCAGTCCTCTATAAAGCAACTGAGAAGGCAGGTGGCGAAAACGGCGGATGGGGCGGCTTCAGCGGTGACAGCTACTGCTCATTCACCGAGAATATGCCTCTTGACAGATTTGATGTTAAATTCGGAAAGGACGACGAATTCAAGCATATACAGGACATCAAGACTGCTATAAACAAACTCACACCTACAGACTATAAGTTCATTGAGGACGTTATAGATGTTCCAAGCTTCCTCAAGGGCTTTGCCGTAAACTCCATATTCTGCAACTATGACAGCTATAACGGTTCACTTGCTCACAACTACTATCTGATGTACTCAGGCGGAAAGGCTTATTTTGTAGGCTGGGACTATAATCTTTGTCTAGGTAACTTTACAGGCGGTGCAAGCTCGGTTACATCTGATATAAAGACAAGTCTCTATCAGTCAACAGTTGCTGACAGACCTCTTGCAAAGCTTCTTCAGGTACCGGAGTACTATGATATGTACGTAGATATCGTTAACGATATTATGGACTACTACAGTGACCCTGAGGCTTATGTTGCTGAATACGCAAAGAAAATACGCTCACACGTTCAGGCTGATCCACGCGGTTCATTCACTGTTGAGGACTTTGATGCAAACACTTCAAAGAGTGCAGAAGGTCTGCAGTACAGTGAAGAAGATGCCGCAGGCGGCTGGGGCAACTGGGCAGGCTTTGGCAACGGTGACGCTAATGGTGAAAACGATGGCTGGACTGGCTTCGGAAACGGTGACACCAACGGCGGCAACGGTGGCTGGGCTGGTTTCGGAAACGGTGATGCCAACGGAGGCAATGGTGCATGGGCTGGTTTCGGAAACGGAGATGGCAACGGAGGCTGGCCCGGATTTGGCGGCGACGCAAGCTTAGACTGGGCTAACATGGACTGGAGCAACATGGATTGGGGCGATATGGACTGGGGCGACATGGACTTCGGTGGCGGAATGTTCGGCGGCGGACAGACTTCAGTCGTTGACTTCCTTATCAAGAGATTTGAAATAATCCGCGAAGCTCTCAAAAATTAATCAGACCTCGCAATAATAAACAGCACTTTCCTAAATATACGGGAAGTGCTGTTTTTATATTGCAAAAGTCAGAACCACCCGTATTTCAGGGTGGTTCTGATGAAGATATATTGACATAAAAAAGGATAATTCGCTTTATATCAGCTCAAAGACTCAACAAGTCCTAAAAGGAACTTCTGTATTCTTAGTGCATCACCTGTTGTAAGCCCCTTGCTGCTTGTATCAACATCTGCGTTTATCATTCCCTGCTTGGAAATTGCATTTTTATCTGTACCGCCTTCACCATACTTATTTGGATTTGCAAGCACCTGCATAATAAGGACGATATCAGACATATCAACCTCGCTGTCACAGTTTGCATCACCGAGCTTTGTGGGCTGCGGTACATTTACTACTGTTGTTGTCGTTGTAGTAACAGTAGTAGTTGTTGTTATTGTAGATGTTACAGTCGGAAGCGGATCTTTCTCAATTTCACGTATAATGATATAGTTGAGATTTATAGCCTTATCAGCTGAACGGAAATTCAGATCAAGCCTGCCGTTCCTGACTACGACCTCGCCTTTTGTTACTGTTGAACCGTTTGTTGCACATTTTTCAGCAACTACGGACTGTTCATCTGTACCGTAATAAGCATATACAGTAGGTGAAGTTGAACAGCTCCACGGATCACTAAAACACATTTCTACAGAGTACTTACCGTTGGGCAAAGTAAAACCGTAGTCAAGATGTCGATCGATATTATTTTCGTACTGGTTCTTTGTATAGCGGAACGATGCATTCTTCGCTCTGCCGTCACCTGTATTTCTTTCATCACACCATGTATTTGCAGTATATATGCCTGCACTGTTTTTACTGCCCGAGTACTGATCGGTTGGATCGTCGATCAGTCCCCATTCTGCACCTGTTACCTCGTCAGGGCCGTAAAGCTGCTCTGTAACGCTGTTATAGAAACCAAGTTTGTCATTGCCTGAGAGAGTATATGTATTATGGTCGCCGCAGTCAACAAAGTAAGCAATGCTGCTGTCATATTCGTAAAGCGGCTTAACAGCTGTCATATAGATAAAATCGCAGACCTTTGCGGACTCTTTATCATCATTTGATGAGAATGTTACCGTCAATACATCATAATCTGCACCGTCAGCTGTTACAGCTTTGACATTATTATCAATGACTTTCTGTGGAACGATCAGGTTCACATCATAAACATCACTGCTGCCCTTATAATCAAGAGTTCCGCTATAAAGGATAGTATCACCTACAACAATACGTATAGACTTTCCGTTGTCAGCCTTACGGAATTTTACAGTAAGAAGATTATACTCCGCTTCCTTGTCGATAGCCATGCGATAGCTGAATGAACCGCCGCTCTTTGCATAACGATAGGTACTGTCGTCGGTAACTCCCTGTGTGTTGAACTCCTGCATATCATGGAGATTATCATTCTCATACTGTCCGTAACCGGGCTGTACGGTATCTGTTACTGTTTTCTTTGAACGTACAGGTCTGTCGACAGCCGTACTGCTGCTCTGGAAATTCCAGTAAATGCCGTATCTCTGCTGATACTGCTTATAATGAGGAGTAAATGTCAGGTCATGATCTGTGCCCTTTAAGGTGAATTTCATAGAATTTGCATCTTTGACAAGATGATCGTTTATCTCTGACATAAAAGTATTAACTGTAGTGCTGTTGTCTGATATCCTGATATTCTCGGAAGGGGCAATAGCTTCCTTCGGGATAGTTACCCACATACCTGTTGAACCTGTAGCCATATTCTGCTTGCCGAGCTCTGCGCTGAGAACTACAGGGCCGTATTTAAAGCCGTAAACTGTGTTTTTATCGGGCAGAGAGTAAGCCTTGACAGCCTCAGGGATAGTTACTTCAATAACATCACCTGATTTGAATTCGCCTGTTACCTGCGCATAGCCGTTTACAGTCTTATATGAATACTTATCGCCGTCGACCTTAATATTCACGTTTCCTGCTTTCCAATCAGGGATACGGAATCTAAAGTCAACTGCACCGCTGCCGTCAATGGTGAACTTTGAAGTATTTCCGTCAGGAATTGAGCTTTCCTGTGTGATCTTCATATTCTTGTCAGCCCAGTTAAGAATGGAGCTCTGATACATATTTACATAAAGAGTATCGTTGCCATGCATATAGATAGTATCGCCAAGCTTTGTAAAGCTTTCCATACCACTGCCTGTACAGCACCAGAAATGGTCGAACGGTGAACTGTAAACCTTGAAATATCCCGTTGCCATTGGCTGAAAATAGGTAGTCATACCTGTCTCAGGATTCTGAGACGAGAGAATAGAATTGTAATATGTATTCTCATAGAAATCCATATACTTACTATCCCCTGTTATCTTGAAAAGCTCACGGCTGAGCTTTAACATATTGTATGAGTTACAGGTCTCGCAGTTGCAGTTTGTACGCTCCTTGTCAAGAACATCGTCCATTCCGAAATGCTCCCACTCGCTGTTGCCGCCTGTGATGTAGGTATGATGTGAATTTACCATATCCCAGAATGCATCAGCGTATTGCAGATAGCGTGAAGCATCAATCTTTTCGCCGTTGACAGTCTTACCGTCAAGAGCGATATAGCGCTTTAATGCTCCAAGGAATTTAGGAATTGTTGTATTGGCGTGCTTGTTGTTGAGTACATTTGCTCCGCCCTTCAAAACTGCTTCGTGAAGATTTGTCTCGTCAAAGTAATGTGCTGCTGCTGCATGATTGTCCTTGCCTGTTATAAGATAAAGGTCATAAAGGCAGTCGTTCATTCCGCCGTATTCAATAGAAAGTACAGTATTATGCTTTCTCTGATCCCATGTTTTGCAGCGGTTGTACACCCAGTCACCTAAGTCTGAACCAAGATCCTTTGCTGTTGCATATCCCGTAGCATTGTATACATCAACAATTCCGGCAATAAGCTTATGCATAGTGTACCACGGTACCCACGCTTCATTAATAATGTTGGACTTTCCTGCCTCTATGTTATCGAACTGCACTTCAACGCTTGTACCATTCGGGTGAGCAGCTGCCCATACAAAGCCAGCTTTGCCCTTTGAATTCTTCTGACACTCCCTCATACCGTCAATAAGAGTTGTCATCTTTGACTTGATAGTACTTCGTTGAGCATCTGTAATATCAGGGTGCTGATATGCCTGAGCCAATGCTGTAAGGTAGTGACCAATAGCGTGACCTGCGATATTGGTGTTTTCCCAGCCGCCGTACCTTTTGGCTCCTTTGGTGTTCAGACCTGCGTTTTCACGAAAACCCGCAAGAAGTCTGTCGTTATCAAAGGATAACAGGTACTTGATCTCCTGAGCAAAAGCATTTACGCTATACTCGTCCGTCATTGTGATATCGGAGAGGCTGAAATCGCGAATTTTCATGTCCTCTGCTGTTGCAGCCGAAGTTTTAAATGCTGAAAGATCAGCAAAAGAAAACATCATAGCCGCAGCAATTCCAAATGATGTCACACGAGAGGGTAGTTTTTGTAACATATGGAATTCCTCCTTAAATTTTAATATCCATTTTTATTTTATATCAATGCGATTTATATAACAACCCATAAAATCACAGAAAAGGTTGAAATTATTTTGTTCTTTAAGACAAATATAACATATAGAGCATAATGTATAACATAATTTTAAAAGCCCACTCAACGAATGAGTGGGCTTTCGCTTTATTGTTTGCTTTTGCCTGAATAATATATAACCTCGCCATAGATCAATGGTATGAATACAGACACCACCAATATAACGAAGGATACTGTAAAAAATCCGATCAGAGATGTTATAAATCCGATAATACCGCATACTATCAGTACAATTCCAGCGAAACGATGTGTTCTGTCCCATATCTCATCATTTGCCATTATATGCGGAGTACGTATTCCGACTAAACAGTTCTTTCTTATTTTAGGCATATAATTGCCAAAAACGATCAAAATAACAGATATAACTACACATACGACCAGACGTATATCTTTCATCTTCCCGAGTGCATAAAGAATTATAACGCTCTGAGCAAGATACAGTGTAATCGGGAATATAATTACAACTATCGGTATAAGCTTGCCCACATTACGCTTTTTTTCAAGCCATCTCATGTAAATACAGCACAGTAAAGTTATTGCTGTAAAAATAAGCGGTATTCCAAATAATGCAAAGGTCTTTGTAGTTGTACCTGTCACATTCGATGACAAATTCCAGTTGGTCACAATCCTATCCGGGAGCCTATCATACAAAACAGCCCCCGGTATCATTGCGCAAAGGCACATAATCAGAGCAATAATATCACTTTTCTTCAGATTTTTCATCATCATTAGCCTCCTTATCGGTTTTATCATGGGTAAACTGAGAAACCCACAGAAGTATCTCCTCAAATACCGAAGTATTAAGGGAATAATATATAAAATTCTTTTCTTTTGTTTCGTATATAAGATCTGCATTTTTCAGCTGCTTCAGGTGATATGATACGGTAGCTCCTGTCATGTCAAAACGTGATGCTATATCACCTGCTGAAAGCCGACCTTTTTTCAGCATTGAAAGTATCTCTCGCCGGACGGGGTCCGAAAGAGCCTTAAAGGTTTCAGGAAATCCCATTTTTTACTCCTTTCTGTAAAATACATATATTGCTTCGGTTGAATACAATTTTTAATCTCTGTTTTATGAAAAAATGTCCATAAAATATCATAACTGCCGCCTATGTGTAAGAGGAAGTGCAGTTAAAACAAATAAAAGAGATAGTAAAGCGGTTATTATCATTGCCCCAAAATAATCATCAGGTTTAAGCTCGCCTTTATATAGTGATATACTGTCGGTAAGGCTGACAGGAAGATATTTTTTAGCCTTGCTGTACATACCTATAATTGGCATTATAAAATATACCGCCCCTGTTCCAAGCATTACCTGTATTCCCGATCCGGCAAAGGACGAAAAAAACACAATACAGCTTATCATGAATACACCAAAGAGCCACCAGCAGAAAGCTGCGAAAACCAGTTCTTTTACAACATGATTATCCCAGTAGAAATCACTGTAGAAAAAAGTTATACCAAAGCACAGCCATATACCTATGCTCCATGTCATAAGCATAACTAAAAACTTTGAGAGAACCACTGAATCGCGTGATAATCCTTTTGTAAGGAAAGGTATAAGTGTACCTTTTGAATATTCGGAAGTATAAATCCCGCTGAACATGATAAGCAGAACGATCAATCCCATAGGCATATTCTTCACAAACTGTGACCAGGAATCAAGTGCGGTAACCTTAATCGTTCCGATATATATCCCCTGTTCTGCAAAATCTTCCGACATAAATTCAATAAAGTTTGGTGTTAACTTTGCGATCGCAGGATTCATTATACCAAATAGAACAAATATACCGAGCAATATAAAAAGACGTTTTGTTCTTACAATTTCACGAATCTCTTTTTTTAATAAAGCTGTAAAACCTGTCATTTACCGATCACCTCCAGAAAAAGGTCCTCAAGATCAGCCTCATGCCTTTCAAGCCGTTTTATCGGAATCATCTTAGCTGAAAGAAATGCCATTAGCTCAGCGCAGTCCTTTTCAGAAGCCTTCGGCAAAATAAATCTTCCGTCTGTTTCTTTTCCTTCAGGAAACGCCGCAGCAACTTTTTCTATGTCATTCGGACAGACAAGCGTAAGTTCAAGAGCAGTATCACTCCTCAATGCACGTATATCCTCAAGGCTGCCAAAAAACGCAGTTTTACCGCCTTCAAGGAATGCGACCTTGCTGCATACCCTTTCGACGTCCGAAAGGATATGCGTTGAAAATACAACAGATGTATATTCTTTTGCGGCACTTATTATATCGAGTATATCCTTTCTTCCCACAGGATCAAGTGCAGATGTCGGTTCATCGCAGATAAGAAGTTTCGGACGATTTATAAGCGCCTGCACAATGCCAAGTCGCTGCTTCATACCGCGTGAATAGCCTTTTATGCGATGCTTTTCTTTGTCAAGTCCAACAAGCTCAAGCAATTCAGATATACGCGCCTTAAGCTTTTTTCTGTCCATTCCTGATATTTCACCGCAAAGAGTAAGATATTCAACGGCATTCATATACCCATAAAACTCAGGAACATCAGGAAGAAATCCTATACAGCCGCCTTTAGGCGTACAGCCATAGCTTACCTTTTCTCCGCATACATTGATCTCTCCGCCGTCAGCTTTCAAGAGTCCCAGCACAGCACGCATTGTAGTAGTTTTTCCTGCACCATTTCTGCCTATAAAGCCGAAAACACAGTTTTCAGGAACATCAAAGCTCACGCCGTCAAGTACTTTTTTACTTCCGAAGCTCTTTTTTAGTTCTTTAACTTCAAGCACATTCATCTTTAGTCATCTTCCTTGCCAAATATGAAGTATATTATTGGACCTATGAATTCCATTCCAATTATAGCTACCACAAGCCAAATCGCACGATTGCCGCGTTTATACTTGTCATGCTTCAGGATATGGTATATCGTGTACCCCAACAGTAACAGCTGCACGATAATGAGCGGGATCAAAAGCGGTAAATACTCCTTGATATCAACGTTCATAACAGTTCCTCCAATAATCAATCTATTTAGAAATTCATCAATTTAGATGTTTCTCTAAATAGATTATAGCACGCAAAATCATCTTTGTCAATAGGTATTTAGAAATTTTTCTAAATACCTATCAAAAAAATGACTGCCATTGCTGACAGTCATTTCGTATTATTTTTTTCCTTCAAGCTCGTGGATCAAACGAATATCCAAAACAGGTAATGAATAGCATATCTTTTTAAGGTATTCCTGTATTTCCTTGCAATCTATCCATTCAAGACAATCACCGTATGAAAAGATTTCGAGCAGTATCGGCTTACCGTCCGTGTCGTTTCCGATAAGGTAGATAGTTTTCTGACCAGCATCCCACATCTTCCCTATTGTTGTACCTATCTTATCGCTCTTATGCTCTCTAAGCTCAGCTGTCATTTCTCTGGTTATGCCGACTATATCATCAGACATACGAGACTTAACTGCCTTTTCATTTTTCATGATATCAGTAAGCGCTTTGTACCACTTTCCGTCTTCATTATGTAAATCAACGAGCTCATTATATGTATTTTCATCTCTTTCATTGTTTCCGAGATACATATTATAGCCTGTACCATTCTCGTCATACACTGTGATATCCTGCTGTGCTCCCCACGCATGGTTTTCATATACAACAGCCAGCATAGGCTTAGGATCTGAGATTATTCCGCAGCAATTATCCGTGACATTTACAAGCTGCTTTTTCATGCTTAAAAGATCAAATACGTCTATTACACCGTTTTGATCCATATCAGCATTTTCCGGCTTTTTCAACTTACCGCTGCCAAGAAGCCATTTTTGAAGCGAAACGACATCAGATACGCCCAATACTCCGTCATAGTTACAGTCTCCGAGTACAAGAGCAGGTACATCATCGTTGTTTATCAAACTTACATTAAGATCATCGTCAATGCTGAATGAATATGTCGTATCACCCTTAGGTTCGTATGTATCTGTTCCGCCGCTATAATTGAAATCAACTGTCACATTGCCTGATCTTTTAGGTTTATATATTACAACTTCACCGTATTGTCCACCTGCCACATCAATAATACCGCCAGATTCAAGATTATAATCAAAGAGCTTGCTTATCTCTGATATTCCGTCCTGCTGAGGATCAATTCTGAATGAACGACCTATTGAACAAAATACCACATATTCGCCGTTGATCGAAACATTGCCATTATTTTTAATATACTCACGGAGCTCAGACAGGCAATCTGGTATCCAGCCAAAAAGATCAGTCTCTTTTATAACTCCGTCCTTGTCAACTGAAAAATTCAGCACACACGACTCAGATTGATCTAACATGTAATTTCCACGCGATTTATTCCAATAAATGCTTACACTTGATGACGGCTTTGGCTTAAAAACATCTACGCTATAACATACATCTTTTTTTGCATAATCAATATCTCTTTCCTTCAAGCCAAGCTTTTTAAGTGATGCAACATATTCATCATAGCCCTCGTTTCCGCTGGCGATAATATCAGGAAAGCCAAACACCTTTGAGTACACCTGACATTCATAACTTTCATATGCATCATATTCGTTATCATTCTTTATTTCTTTCATATAACGACGTGTAGTATATCCTTTTCCGTTATTCTCCATTCTGCGTACACAGCATATGTAGCCGTCCTCGATATGACTTACACCGTATTTATTGTCAAAATCAAGTGCTGATGCAAGATCGGTCGGTACCCACTCAGGAAGATCAGTCTTATTTTCTACCACATAAAGCTTATTATAATTTCGTTCATCTATTTCAATTGTAAAAAATGCGGAAGATTTCTTTTCTTCCTCGGGTTCATCAGGACTTGTATACAAGAAATCTATTCCGATCTCACCTACAGAAACAGGTTTGTAAGCCTTTACTGTCCTTAAAATGTCCGTTTCTTCGTTCATTTTCGGCGATCTGTACGGAATTGTATAGCTCATAAGCTCCTCTGCCATTCCGTCGCCATGCTGCTCTGTCGTAAAATCATCAGCTTTTGATGCCAGAACATCTCCGCAAAAGATAATCAGTCCGTTATATGTACAGATATTGCCATGCTCCTTTATAAAATCGTTATACTCTTCATAACAATCAGGTAAAAATCTGAACTCGTCAAACTGTTCTTTTATAAGCGTTGATGATGTATAGCCAAAGGTAAAAGTGCGTGATGAAGTTATACAGGGTTCACCGTCGACATAGTACCCTGATTTCAGTGTAACATCAAGATCCTGAAACAAAGTAGTGTAGACCTCTACTCTGAAATAATTGTCAAGCTCCTCTGTATCTTCGGATATACCGGCAGCCCTGAGACGGTTCATATAGTTCTCATACGCCTCTGTATTGTCTTTATCAGGAGCGTCCTCCGGACTGAACTCCATATTCTTTGAAAACTCATATCTCAGTTCTTTATTCTCAACACATTTTCCCGAACACACTATGTCGTAATACGCGTCATCGTTGTGAAGAGGGCGCTGCTGTACTATGCATATATACTCCCCTTTTGCATACGACTCACCATGAGTATTGCTGAACTCAAGTGCCTCAAGATAGTTGTTCGGCACCCAGTCAGGGCAGTATCTTTTATTCGCAACGCCGACATTGACTGAAGCAGTATCTATTGGTACTATTATGTCAGCAGAAGCCACAGCGGAAGGAACTGCTGTGATAACAATTGAAACCGATGCCGCGAGTGCAAAAAGCCGTTTTAATAAATTCATTGAAAAATCCTCCTCTCGGAAAAATCCGTATATATATATTAACGTTTCAAAAATGGAAATGTGCGGCAATCTAAAAAAATTTTTGTTACATAAAAAAGCGATCCCGTCAGTTTGACGGGATCGCTTTATACATTTTTACTTGCAGCGTCTTATTATAATGATTTTTCATCGCCGAGGAGATATCTCTGTATCTTCAGTGCATCACCAACTGTAAGTCCCTTAACGGAAGTGTCGACATCGCCGTTTTCAGCACCCTGAAGTGTGATATGAAGCTCATTGCTGCCATTAACGCCATACTTGTTTGGATTAGCAAGAGCCTGCATGATAAGAACCACATCGCCCATATCAACTGTACCGTCACAGTTTGCATCGCCCTTTATTACATCAGAGCTTGTATTGTTTTCATCATGGTACTCTTCATCAGAGATAATGAAGTCAAGTGTTTGAGACTTTATAGCTTCTTCATCTTCATATGTAATAGTTACCCATGCTTTTCCGCTCTCAATACCCTTGAATTCGATAGTTCCGCTGTCTTTGCTTGTGGGCTTAACTTC
>NZ_FRCT01000011.1 GCF_900143025.1 Ruminococcus flavefaciens
GGTGTGCCCTATCTGAGAAAAAATAAAACTGAAAGTTTTCGGGAGAGAGTTTGAGAGAAGCCCCTTTTTCAAAAGGGGTTCTCTCAATAAATACTACAAAACTGCTATATGGGTATCGAGGTTACTGAGTGCTGCTTTTTTCATATAACAAGGTCTGCATTTTCAGCAGGTCTGTACTTTTCTGCGTAGAAATGCTCCGCAGGGAAATAGCGTTTTTCGTACTTTTCGCGTATATCCGCTTCATCTCCGATATAGCCGTCCCTGAGAAGCACACGGCTGAGCCTTTCTTTCTCGGCTACATCTACGTATATCATATAGTCGAATGTGTCTTTCAACTCCTCACGCTGTAAGAAAATGCCCTCTGTGATGACTATACTTCCTTTGGGTATGCTCCTTATATCCGTGATATAGCTGTCATTATCCTTGTCATAAAGCTCCATAGGCGGAGCTTCTCTCTCCTCACGCAAAGGCTTCACAACAGAGCTCAGAAAATGCTCGTACCGCCATTGCAGATAATAATATTGCTCCCATTGAGGGTAATCGTCATTATAGCGAACCGCTTTTGGGTGAATAAAATCGTCGATATGGAATATCTCGGTATGTATATCCTCAGCTTCAAGAAGTCTGCTCACTTCCTCTGCTATCGTGCTTTTGCCTGCACCGCCAAGACCGTCAATGCCTACGAGCAGTGTACTCCCTTTTTTATACTGTTTTTTCAGTTCCTTTACTATAGCTTCTGCTTTCATAGCTTCTCCTTAAAAACAGAAGTACCACATAAGCGGTACTCCCTTATTTGTTATTCAGTTACAGCAATTACTGCTTTTTTCAGTTCGACCAGATCGAATACATCAACTGTTCCGTCCTTGTTGATATCAGAAGCAAGATACTGTCTCTTGTTGAACTCATCACCCTTATTGAGGATATAATTCTGTAGTATAACGATATCGGAAACGTTGAGATTTCCGCTGTTGTCAAGGTCTCCCATAACTCCGCTGTAAACATCGCTGCTTATAACGAAATCAGAAGTTACAAGTGTATACGCTTGTCCGCTTGTATCCTCTGCAACTATCTTGTAGGTATACTCGCCGTCATAAAGTGCGTTGAACTCGATGTTCTTATCAAAATAAGACGAAAGGTCGTATGTCAATGCATTTGGAGCAGCCTCTGCGCACTGACTCGTTGCTTCTCCGTTACGGAAATAAACTCCACCATAAACCTTCGTTATTTTAAGATTTGAAGTGATAACGCCCTTTATCGAGAACGGCTTTCCTATCTCGATAGTTCCCTCGGGGACTGTCTGTTTTTCGATCTTCATGCCTGATTTAGGCTCTTCCTTGCGCTGCATATAATCCATTGAAGCATATCCGCTGACGCCCTTATACTCAACGTGCGCCCACTGTCCGTTGCCCTTTGTAACCTTGAACTCAGCATTGGCAGGTATCTGACCTGTAACAGCAAAATTAGTACCGTGTCCGCCGCGGATATTAAGGTTGGTAACTACATTTTTTGTGGTGTACAGTCCTGCATATTCCTCTGAGCAGCCGCAATCGGAAGCTGCGGGAGTACTGTTTGTCTGCCCGCCGCCTGTATTGTCAGAGAATACAAAATAGCTCATCGGATCATAATATGTACGTGCAGGGAAATTTCCGAGAAGCTTGTCACATACTCCGAAATGGAGGTGATTTCCCGAGGACTGTCCCGTGCTTCCCACCTTAGCGATAACATCGCCCTGCTTTACCTCAGCTCCTGCTGTAGCAACAAGCTGTGAAGCATGAGCGTAAAAGGTATATACGCCAAGATCGGCATGGTAAAGTATTACCATATAACCATAAGCGTCTTTCCAGTCGGCAGAAATTACCTTTCCGCCGTAAGCCGCATAGATATTGCTTCCGCCTGCGGCTTCGATATCTATTGCATTATGATGCTCGGTACTGTCATAGGTATTTCTTGCAGGGTCAAAATAAGTCGTTATATTCTTATACTTTGCTTCTGTAGGCCATACAGCATATACCGCAGCCTTTGCCTTGAGGGCAGGCACGCACACAGAAACGGTAAAAATTACAGCTATTGATAAAAGGAAAGCAGCCGCTTTCCTGATTATTTTTTCCATGATATTTTCTCCTTATGCAGTAAAAAAATAATATGACAATACATATATTACCATATTTTTCATAAAAAGTCAATCCAAATCCGTAACTTTCACCAAAGAACATCGTAAAACAGACTTTTCAGGGTACATAATACCATAATTGTTTTTTGCTCTTTAATAATATCAAGCACCTAAAATACTGTTTACACACCTTTTTTGGCAATAATATTTAATGCCGCTTGACAACGTGAGAAAAATGTTTTAGAATATTATTGTAAGTATACACTAACAAAGGAGTTGATAGATATGATAAAAACAACGATAAAGGTAGACGGTATGATGTGCGGTATGTGCGAGGCTCACGTATCAGATGCAGTCCGTGCCGTGATCAAGGCAAAAAAAGTTTCCTCCTCTCACAGCAAGGGCGTGACCGAGATAATCTCGGAGGAAGCTCCCGACAGTGCATCACTGAAGGAGGCTATTGAAAAATCAGGCTATAAGGTTCTGGATATCAAATCCGAGTCCTATGAGAAAAAGGGATTTTTCCGCAGATAAAAGTGAGCTGCTCAGGGAAATGCTTATATCACAAAAAAGGCTTCCGAAAAATATCGGAAGCCATATTTTTGGTTATTTTCTTCTGCCGCAGTTTTTATCAAAGGAAGGATTGCAGGCGTAGAAGTTTCTTGAATCAAGATTATCCTGTGCTATGCGGAGTGCTTCACCGAATCGTTCAAGACGACTCATATCCTCCATTGAATGATAATTTTCTCGCTCGTTGCATATATCCCGCCGATGAGTATATCTGCTACCTGACGCTTATCGTCAAAGCTAAGCTCCTCCCACAGGTCAAGATGACAGTCTGTCTCATCAATTGAGAAATCCTTACTGCACATCAGCTTTCCGATACGCTGAGCTATCTCGTTTTTTCTCGTATCAAGAGCTGCTATACGCTCATTTATGTAGCGGTAAAGCGCCGCATCGGAATCAGCTACTTTATCTATCAGACTTTCGATCTCCTTGTCTGTTTCTGCAAGCTCACTTTCAAGACGGATACGCTCATTATTACGAATATCCTGCTCATGGTACGAAAGCTTTCCGAACATTGTCAGCTTCTCACGTATCTCATTGCCTACTAACCGTTCCACATCATCGGTATATAGCGTCCCTGCTCCTTTACAGTTCTTGGAATCAAGTCTGTTTGAGCATCTGAGATATCTGCGACGCCCCTCATCATACTCCTTAGCAATAAGTGCGCAGCCGCACTCTCCGCACTTTATCTTACCGCAAAGCCATGAGTTCTTCGCTTTCTGCGACGGTATCATCTGCTTTCTGCCCATACATTTTTCACGGCATTTCAGCCATACTGACGAACACACTATACCCTTGTGAGGTGCAAGCACTATCTGCTCCCCCTCCAAATCCGAAAGGCTCTTCTTTTTCTCGGAGCGCTTTTTATAGCAATAGCAGCCGTTTTCTCCGATGTAGTCCGACGGCGGATCAACTGCTTCTGCACCGTGCTCCTTGAAAAAATCATATACGTCAAGGTCAGCCTTCACATATATCGGATTGCACAGTATTTCCCTTATCCGCTGTCTTACCCAGGGCTTTCCGCGCTTCTGTATCCCGAGCCGGTTTATTTCATCAATTATATCTCCGTATGAAGTACAGGGCTGTGAATACATCTCAAATATCCTCTCCACAACCCTTGCTTCTTCGGTGACAGGCTCATACATGGAGGTATGTACGCCCTCTATGACTGTCGGTACTTTTCTGAAGCCATACGGGATATTGCCGCCCATGTAAAAGCTCCTGCGGCTCCGTGAATAATAGGCATCTGCGACCCTTTTCTGTATGGTCTCACGTTCGAGCTGAGCGAACACTATACAGATATTCAGCATTGCATTGCCCATAGGCGATGAGGTATCGAACTTCTCGGTAGCTGAAATGAACTTCACATTTCGTTTGCCGAACAGCTCTATCATGTTTGAGAAATCAAGTATTGAACGGCTTATGCGGTCAAGCTTGTAGACAATTACCGTTTTTATCAAGCCCTCCCTGATATCGTTCATCATCTGCATGAACTCAGGACGATTTGTATTCTTTCCGCTGTAACCGCGGTCGATATAAGTCCTGAATGGTTCACCTCGTGTCTCATATCTGCACAGCTCTATCTGCTGCTCGATGGATATGCTGTCTGCACGATCAACAGACTGTCTTGCGTAGATCGCTATCATATCCCGTTTTTTGTCCTGTATTTCGCAAAGATCTTGTACAGCTCGGTTTCCGCATTCTTCAGCCTTCTGACATCTGTTTTATCAGTTAAAAGGTTCTCGACAACTATAGTCCCCTTTCGTGATTCAACTTTTTTTATCTGCGAATGACAGCCTGCTCTGTTTAATACTAACATATAGATCACCTCTGTTATATTCTATTTAAGCAAGGCTTGTCTGAATACAAAAAAGGCACCACTAAAACAGCGATGCCCTTCAGATTTTTATTTTTTGTAGTATTCTGCATACCATTCCGCAAATTTTCTGAGTCCTTCACGGATACTTATTTTTGGAGTAAAACCATAATCTGCTTCAAGCGCTTTACTGTCCGCATATGTCACAGGCACATCACCGGGCTGCATACCAACAAGCTCTCTGTGTCCTTCAAAATCATAGTCGGAAGGCAGTACGCCAGCTCTGACTAATTCTTCCTGCAATGTTGAAATATAGTCCAGCAGATTTTCAGGAGTGCCGCCGCCGATATTATACACAGCATACGGAGGCACGGGAAGTCCGTCCTCGCCGTTTACCTTTTCGGGAGCTCCCTGCATTACTCTGTATACTCCCTCAACGATATCGTCAACATAGGTGAAATCACGCTTGCAGTTGCCGAAGTTGAAAATCTTTATTGTGCCGTTCTTTGAAAGAGTATTTGTCGCAGAGAAATAAAACATATCAGGTCTGCCCGCAGGACCGTATACCGTAAAGAAGCGCAGTCCTGTCGACGGGATATTGTAAAGCTTTGAATACGAATGTGCCAAAAGCTCATTCGACTTCTTTGTAGCTGCGTAGAGGCTTACAGGATTATCCACTTTATCCTCGGTACTGAACGGCACCTTCTTGTTTCCGCCATACACTGAGGAGCTTGAAGCATAGACAAGATGCTCCACAGGATTGTGCCGGCAGGCTTCAAGTATATTGTAGAAACCGATAATATTCGACTCGATATATACATCGGGGTGGTCGATCGAATATCGTACACCAGCCTGTGCTGCAAGATTTACAACAACGTCGAATTTATATTCCTCAAACAGCTTATCTACCAGCGCTTTATCAGCTATAGTGCCCTTAACAAATATATGCCTTACCGCTGATGCTTCCGCAGCCTTTTCGATGAGTCCCAGACGGTATTCTTTTAGCTGCGGATCATAGTAATCATTCATATTATCCAGCGAAACAACAGTGCCCGAGGTCATTTCTTCAAGCAGTCTCAGCACCAGATTTGCGCCTATAAAACCGGGTGAACCTGTAACGAGTACGGTTTTTCCATTCAGGTCAATTCTTGTCTTGCTCATAACTTAGTCCCTTCTGAACAGATCTCTTGTATAGACCTTTTCTGCAACATCATCAAGTATGGAATCATAACGGTTTGCAACGATACAGCCGCACTTCTTCTTGAACTTCTTCAGATCGTTCACTACTGTCGAACCGAAGAAAGTGCTTCCGTTTTCAAGTGTCGGCTCATAGATAACAACAGTTGCACCCTTTGCCTTAATACGCTTCATAACGCCCTGTATAGATGACTGACGGAAGTTATCGGAATTTGATTTCATGGTAAGGCGGTAAACACCTACTACTATCTCCTTCTGCTTCTTTTCTCTTGCACTTGAATATGACTCGCTGTTACCGTAAGTACCTGCAATTTCAAGGATACGGTCTGCAATGAAATCCTTACGCGTCCTGTTGCTCTCAACGATAGCGGTCATCATATTCTGCGGAACGTTCTGATAGTTTGCAAGAAGCTGTTTTGTATCCTTAGGCAGACAGTAACCGCCGTATCCGAATGAAGGATTGTTGTAATAATCGCCCACACGGGGATCAAGGCACACGCCCTTGATTATATTGGCTGTGTTAAGCTCCTTTACCTCTGCATAGGTATCGAGCTCATTGAAGTAAGATACACGGAGCGCAAGATATGTATTTACGAAAAGCTTTGTAGCCTCTGCCTCTGTAGTAGCCATGAAAAGCACAGGTATATTAGTCTTTATAGCCCCCTGCTGAAGCAATGACGCAAAAGTCTCGGCAGCCTTCTTGTTATTTTCATCTGAACCTACTATGATACGGCTCGGATAGAGATTATCGTAAAGAGCCTTTGACTCGCGGAGAAATTCAGGGCTGAAAATGATATTATCCATGCCTACTTTTTCGCGCACCTGAACCGTATAGCCAACAGGTATAGTTGACTTTATAACAACTGTAGGCTTTTTCTTGTTATTTGCTGTGACCTTCTTGATGAGTTCAAGTACGGACTCAACAGCAGAACAGTCAAAGAAATTGGTTTTAGGGTCGTAATTTGTAGGTGCTGCTACGATGATAAAATCAGCATTCTTGTAAGCCGACTCACCATCTGTTGTTGCTTTGAGAGACAGCTTTCTCTGCTCATGCTCGGCAAGATACTTCTCAATGTAATCGTCCTGTATAGGAGATATCCAGTTGTTCAGCTTTTCCACCTTCTCGGGAACGATATCAACAGCAGTAACGTCATTATGCTGTGAGAGAAGGACTGCAAGAGAAAGTCCGACATAGCCTGTTCCTGCAACTGCTATCTTCTTGCGCTTTACAGTCTTTACCTCAGCTGCATCGTCAACAAAAAGATCGGTATATTCAAAGCCGAGGACCTCCGATAAAGCCAGAAGCTGATCGACCGAGGGATTGTAATCAGCTGCTTCAAGTCTTGAAAGCAACGAACGGTTGATGCCTGTCTTTTCTGCTGTGGCTGCCTGTGAGAGTTTGAGGGACTTTCTCTTGTCAGCTACAGTCTGAGCCAGCAGCTCCAATGATAAATGCTTCATAATTACCTCCTGTTAAACGCGTTGCACTCAGCAACAAAACTCCTTTGATTTACAATGCAATCATTATATCACTTATCGTTATCAATGTCAACGGATTTGTTGTTAATAAGTATCGGATACTACAGTAATTCAAATTCTATTCATTATTTACGTCATTATCAGCAACAAAAGTACTTCTGTTCACGATGACTTTCAATGGCAATTAATGACTTGAAATAGCTCCTTAATGTATGTATAATGTGTGTATAAGCAGTTATGTGTTCGGTTCCTGAATAAGTTACCGATATAAATTGATTTTTTATGAGGAGTGATACAATTGAAATTCAAAACAGCAAAAACCGTTTTAGGCATTGCAGTTTCCACAGCAATAATTGCCTCGTCGATACCTTTTACAGCTTCTGCTATCGATCAGATGGTCAAGGGATATATCGACGGCTATGACTACGAAATGTGGAACATGAACAGTCAGGGCACCATAGATTACGTACCCGCCGCAGGCGCCTTTACCTGTTCATGGAACGGCATAGAAAACTTCATAGCAAATGTCGGCAGGAATTATGACAACAACAGAAAGAATTACAAAGAGATCTCAAATCTGTCCTTCAGCTATGATCTCGACTTCACACCTCTCGGCGACGCATTTTACGGCGCATACGGCTGGACAAGAAATCCCCTTGTGGAATGGTATATAGTTGACGGCTGGGGCAGCCGCAGACCGCGCCCATTATCAGACAGTCAGATGCTGGGTACTACCATTGTAAACGGACACGAATACGAGGTATTCAAAACAAACCGCTATAATCAGCCCAGCATTTCAGGTCCCTCCACATTCTGCCAGTACTGGAGCATCCGCACCACAAGCGGTTCCAAGGAAAATACCGACAATCACGTAAAGGACTACATAGATGTTGCAAAGCATTTCGACTCATGGAATGCTCTCGGACTTGATGTAACAGGTTCGATTTACGAAGTGGTATTTAATATTGAGGGATACAGATCAAACGGAAGTGCAGAACTGAAAAGATTGAGATTTGGCGAAGGACATGACAGCAAGCGCCTCAATGTCTACGACAATAAATACAGTGAAGAAGGTCATAGTCTTTACAGGGAAAAAGGCTGCTTCTTCATGTATAGTTTCAATTCATTCCTTGACGAATGGGAGCCGCGCGGAACTGAGTCTATCGAAAAAAGCGACATAAGCTACGAAGGTCCAAGCTCCATGCTTGTGACTCAGCGTTTAAAGCCGTGGGAGGGTCCAAGCAAAAATCTGAACAACATCAACTTCTTCCCTGACAACACTTACAGCTTAGGTGCTTTTGTAATGCAGGACAGTGAAGAATCTGTCGATTTTGAACTTGTACTCCAGTATCTGGACTCAAACGGCAGATTTCAATATGACATCATTGCCGAAGCCAAGTCAGAAAGTCAAAAATGGACCGAACTTTCAAATTATTCATATACTATCCCAAAGGACGCAAGTCAGATAAAAATTTTCATAGATACCCCCGATTATACAGGTGATTTCTATGTTGACAACGCCTACGGAGGTCAGGAATATGTTAACCCGTCAAGCCTTAGCGATGATGTGCCTTTTACCCTTCATTACGGTGACATCAACCGCGACGGAGCTGTCGATATTTTCGATCTCCCGCTGCTTAGAAAAGCTATCCTTATGACAAGCTGCCGCGACTATATCCCTCCCACAAATTCCGATGTAAATAACGACGGAAAGGTTGATATCGCAGATCTTGTTTCCCTACAGAAATATCTTCTCGGCGGAAAAGATACCATAGAACCTGAAATAACCACCACGGCTGTGACTACAGTAACAACAACAAATACCACTGCTGCATCAACTTCTGCTGCTGTATCAGAAACTACCTCAGCTGCTTCAAATACAACCACAGCAGAATCAACCACAACAGAAACAACAAGTACGACCACAGCAGAAAAAACTACTGCAAAATCAACTGTCTCCGCAGCAGCTGCCACAGTAACAACTGCCGCTGCAAAGGAAAAATAAATCTTGTGCAAAGATCAGTAAATCCAGCCTTCGACTGTATATGAAAATAACCGATACCTTTTGGTATCGGTTATTTTATTTTGCAGAGCATTGAGCAATAAAAGACCTGACAGGAACCGTAAAGCTTCTGTCAGGCAATAATACAGTACCTATCAAATTTTATATCTATCCAGTATCTCATCGGAAAGCCCTATCACATCAGGCTTAGCTTTCTTTTTCAGCAAGTCCCAGTTAGGCTTGCGGTCATTGATATTATGTGCATCACTTCCGAACGCAAATCTCTTTCCGTCGGCTATGATACGCTTTACAAGCTTTTTTTCCTTCCAGCTTGCAAACGCTTCATTATTTATCTGCATCACAGCCTTGGTCGAAAGAATACCTTCCATCTCTTCCTTGCTGTAATACTCAAGGTAACGATGAACGTGCGCCAGCATCACCTTTAAATCGAATTCAACGCCTATATTATATATTTCCTCTGACATCCACTTAGCATATGCACTGTACGGCAGTTCAAGAAGTATCATTCTTGTGCCCTCGACAGCCAGTTTTTCAATATTTGGAAGCTCGGAAATACCGTTCTCGATTGCCACCTCTGCCCCGAGATATATCTCTCTGACAGCAGACTTGTCCTTTATTTTTTCAAAGGCAGCCTGTCTCTTTTTCATGAATTCAGCCACCGATTTTTCACGGTGAGCATAAAAATGAGAGGTTGCGATTATGCGGTCAACTCCCTGTGCCTTCATCATTTCTATCATGGCAAGAGAGGTCTCAACATCTTTAGCTCCGTCGTCGATACCGGGAAGTATGTGACAATGATACTCAGTCATTATTTCTTACCTTTCTTTTTACCGTTGCTTTTCTTGGATTTATTGTTGGAATTATTGTTAGTCTTCTTGGGAGCAGCCTCTTTTTTAACGGTTTCTTCCTTTTCTTCCACATCTGTATCATCGTCGCTTGTCTCTGGCTTTGAACCGTAATAGCCATAGCCGCCGTAGCCGTAGCCCTTCTTGTAATAGTACTTATTCTTATATTTTGAATAATATCCTGCCTTCTTTATCTTGACATCATTCATAATAAAGCCGAGCATATTCATCTGAGCGAACTCTACCTTCTTAATTGCCGCGTCAACATCTTCATTGGTAGTAACTCCGTATCTGAGAACCACGATAATACCCGAAATGTATTTTGCAAGCTCCATAGCGTCCGTAACAACGTTTACAGGAGGAGTATCAATGAGTATCATAGAATACTCCGAACTGAGCTGTTCAAGGATAGCTCCCATATTATCTGAAGCAAGGAGCTCTGACGGGTTAGGCGGTACGGGACCTGCTGTCATTACGTCAAGATTTTCCATAACGTCCTTCTGGATACATTCCTCAAGCTTGCTCATCTTACTGATAGCAGAAGAAAGACCCTTTTTATTTTTCAGTCCGAATATCTTGTGCTGTACAGCCTTACGCATATCCGCGTCTATAAGGAGTATCTTATTTCCGCCCTGTGCAAGAGCGATAGCGATATTGGCAGATGTTGTGGACTTTCCTTCTCTCGGATTTGAAGAAGAAACAGCAAATATCTTCTTATCCACAGTTGAAAGCGCAAAGGATACATTTGTACGTATGGACTTGTAGCTTTCAACAACTGTAAAAGGAACATTCTTATCAGTAAGCTTTACGTGAGCGTCCTCGTCCTGATCCTTCTTTTTCTTTTCGATACCAAAGGAAGCTATCTCACCGATAATAGGCTTCTTGAATTCCTTGCCGACAGCATCTGTATCTCTGACTGTATTGTCAAAGAAGTCAACGAGAAAGATTATCATACAAGTGAGCATAAGTGCCGCCATAGCGCCTAAAACAGCATTTTTCTTCATGTTAGGTGCAACAGGATTATTGTACACCTTTGCAACGTCTATCGTATTTATCGAACCTACGCCAACTGCTTCCTCCACATAATCGGGAGCCACCTCAGTAAGGTCATTGCACAGAGCAGCAGCCACCTCTGCATTCTTTGTCGTAGCAACTATCTTTACAGCCGATGTATCGGTTACAGAACTTATGCTATAGCAGTCGCGGATAGCCGAAGGAGATATCCTACCCTCAGACATACCGAAGTTCTTTATAAGCGTATCCTCATCGAACTGCTTTTTCAGGAGCTCACCTACGGAGTTCATTACCGCATCGTCTTTAAGAACTTCCATATATGTATTTACCAACTGCTTTGAGTTGCTGATATTATTCTGCTGATTTGCGTTTTCGGAAATTCCCGTGTAGCTCTGCACATACATGGATATATGCGACGAGTATTTCAGCGGCATAACGAATTTAGAGTAACAAAACGCCGCAGTGCCTCCGATGATAGTCACAAGTATCAGAAGCCAGAGCTTACTTAAAAGAAGATTGATGATATCCTTAATTGAATAGCTATTGTTCATTTCAGAGATTCCTTTCTGTCCACATATCAGCTTAAATTTAAGATTTTCATAAATCCGACATTGTTAAATCATAAGTAAACAGTCTATTATTATATACCATTTGTAAAGTTATCGAATTTTTATAAAAATTTCATATACTGTGATATATATAATGATACCACATTTTTCCCGAATTTACAAGAACTGTTCGCAAAATTTGTTAATCATAAACAATTTATTCTATATTTCAATTTAATTATGCACATTTGCTATATATATTTCATATAAATAGATAATCTTTTGTATATACGCATATCAGATATACGAACAGTATACGTGAAAACAGCAATTGGAACCGCCTTTTTCTGTTAATAAAATACATATATAATAAAAAATATACAGTATCAAATAGCAAAATTTAATATATTTTCGTTCATATATCTTGTCTCGATATCAAAATCAGGCTGTGATCTCGCACTTAAATCCAAGCAATTTTTCATCATTCAAATACATATAAATAACAGCATGGAAATATTTTCAGTCGGATATGCGTTAAAAATCCAGAAATAAATACGAAATAAAAAAGTCTTGACTTTTGACCTGCCATGATATAAAATATATGCATTATACTATGATATAGGGGGTTTATAAATTATGCCACATTCATCAGGAGGAGGCTCCCACGGCGGAGGCTCACACGGCGGTCACGGAGGTTCTCGCAGCAGTACCAGAACGAGGACAAGCAGCAGACCGTTCCACAATTCACGCAGGTATGTATATCACCACAATGGGCAGCCGCGATATTTCTATGCAGGTCCCGATTTCAAGCCGGGATTTCAGTGGACAAAGCTGCTGATACTGATCGTATACATACCGTTCATAGCTATGATCTTTACGCAGTTCAAGAAGGTCATACCGCACGTTCCGCAAAACTACACTCACAGCATATTTGTCAAGGACGAAGCAAATGTTATCAGTGACGAAAATGGAGTTATTAAGGAACTGAAAGCATTTGAAAAAAAGACAGGTGTATCTCCCGCAGTTATTACTATCAATAACGAGGACTGGCAAAGCTCATACTCTTCACTTGAAAATTACGCATACGACAGGTATTTGCAGGAATTCAGCGACGAATGTCACTGGCTGATAGTTTATTCTCAGCAGCGCGAGGTCTCAGATAATTATATAAACTGGTACTGGGAGGGTATGCAGGGAGATAATACCGACAGTGTACTGAAATATTCCGAAACCAACAGGTTCACCAACTCACTATACAGCTATCTCGAAAGCGGAAAAAGCGTTGACGATTCCCTGAAAAAAGCATTTTCAGAATTTACGGATACCATTTCCATGAAGCCTGAGTTCAGTCTTATGATCACACCTTTGTTTATGATCGTATTTTTGTTATTCCATGCATTCGGAATGTTATATCCTTCCATAAAGTACAGGAATGCAACTCTTGCTCCCCTTGATACTGACAGCGGTAATACATACGGCACTGGGAACAGCTACGATACAGGAAATACATATAACAGAAGCTTCAACAATACGCCATACACTCAAAGTAACATCAATACTCCCAAGCCATACGATCCTCAGGCAGAACGCAGAAAGCGAATAATCAACTCAGGCAAGAATTATACGGCTGCCGACTACAGGGCTGATAAGAAAGCACGCGATGCTGAATTCAATAAATTTATCAACCAGTACAAGCGGCTCATAAACGAAAACAACAAGAACGAAAGCGCTTCTATGCCTTCAATAGACAGTACCCCAACTGCTTCATACGACAATTCTGCTTCATATGACAACACAGCAAGCAGCTCGAACAGCAATTTAGTTACCTGTCAGTACTGCGGAAGCACATTTGCAGCTAAATACAACAAATGTCCATTCTGCAACGCAAGGCAGTAAAAGCAAAACCGAACAAATATTCTGCATTTTGCACTGAGTGCAATTTCAAAAAAATTATAAAAAAAGCAGGCATATAGCCTGCTTTTATTTTTTCGGTTATCAGCCGTTTACTATCTTTTCTCTTCTGAAAAGCTTTCCTATAAATACGATGCCTACCAATGCTACAACAACATTAACTCCGAATGTTATTCCTGCATTTGTCCATGAATAATCAAGCTTTATTCCGTCCTGGAGAAGCTTTACTGAATTCCATACAGGGATAACATAGTTTGTTGTGCCAAGATCCTCTACTTTTGCTGCAAAACCTTCTGTTGAACACAGTAATGACGGTATCATTACTACAAACAGAAATATCGGTGAAAGCTGTGTTGCCTGCTTTACATCCTTGGCTATTGTAGAGAAGATAAGGAGTATTACTGCACATACGAATGCACCTGTTATTACTGCTCCTAAAAGCAAACCATAATCTGCTATGCTGTAGCTTGTGTTTTCTGTTATCTTTAATGCTTTCGCAAAATTAGGCAGTGAGATCGCCATTCCTATGAATGCTGAGCAGCTTGCGATTATTGCTACCACAAGTATTGATATAGACTTTCCTGCTGCAAGGCTTTCTCTCTTTATAGGAGTTACCAGCAGTGTATTGAGGAAGCCCTTTTCCTTGTCGCCTGCGATGGAGTTTGCTGCAAGGTTCATACATACCATGTATACTGCCATGAATACCATGAGCGGGATTATTCCGCCAAGAAGGTTTCTCAGCATTGATGCCTTGTCTATAAGGTCATACTCTGTATCAGCCGATTCATTGAATGTAAATATTCTCGGCTGCATCGTAGTAAACATTACGGTAGTTTTAGAGTACAGCTCCATAGATGATTTTCTGTCTGAATTATAGAATATATCTATATTCGACAGTGATGCTGAACCCGGTTCTTCCATTTTAAAATCATCAGGGAATACCATGATCATGTCTGCATCTTTTCTCTTGACCTTATCCTTGTACTTCTCGATGTCGTTATCAGGTGCAGGCTTTATTCCAAGCTCATCAAGTACAGACTTGAATTCATCAGGAGCATTTACACTGTATGCTATGACAGTCTCGTTTTTCTTCGGTGCCTTATCATCTGCCATATTTGACCATGTTGCTGACATTAACATTCCGTAACCGAAAACAATAATAAATGGAAGCAGGAACATCTGAAGCAGTATTGCTTTATCGCTGAAAAACGATTTTAGTTCTTTTTTTGCAACTGTAATTATATCTCTCATGATCACACCTCATCTTTTCCGCCGTTAATGCTTGTATATATTTCGTAGAACGCATCTTCCAGTGAGCGTCCCTGCATGAGGTTTTCGAGAGTGTCATCTGCTACTATCTTGCCGTCCATTATCATGGCTGCTCTGTCACAGACTTTCTCTACAAGATCAAACAAATGAGTAGATATTATCAAACACTTGCCTGCTTTTTTCATATTCAGTATGAATTCGCGTACCACTCTGGCTGCTATGATATCAAGTCCGTTTGTAGGCTCATCGAAAATTATGAACTTAGGATCATGTATAACCGATATTACCAGTGATACTTTCTGTCTCTGTCCCTGTGAGAGCTTTGATATCATAGTATCGGCATACTTGTTTATACCGAACTCTTCAAATAGCTCCTTCTTACGCTTTTCAGCCTTATCTTTCGGAACATGGTAAAGCTCTGCAAAGAAATCATACATCAGATTAGGTGTTGATTTCATATCAGGCTTTAAGTCCGTAGTAAGAAATGCAAGCTCCGAACGTACCTTTTCAGGAGTCTTTACTGCACTGACATCGTTATAAAGTGCGTCTCCGCTGTCAGGCTTGATAAGAGTTGCAAGCATACGCATGGTTGTTGTCTTGCCTGCGCCGTTCGGTCCTAACAGTCCGAACACTTCACCTGATCTTGCAGTAAAGCTTATACCGTTTACTGCTATTTTCTTTTTTTCGTTTGTTCCAAGAGCTTTACGCTGTTTTTCAGATATCGTAAAGGTCTTGACAAGATTTTGTACCTTTAGTTCTTCCATTGTATTCTCCTTATCATAGTTTATTGATTCCACGAAAAAGTATTTCGTATAAGCCAACCTCATTATTATAACACACATATTTCATTTGGTCAACTTTTTTTGCTCAAAAAACATAATAATATACTATTAAATATAAAAATGCTTTCCAAAAGCTCATGCAAAGGCATAAGTTTCAGAAAGCATCATATAATATTTCATTCAGTCTGTAAATACTGCATGACCTTTTTCTTTCGTATATACAGGCTTCACTTCCTCTGTTTTTCGGAATGAAGCTTTTCAATACTGTTAAATCCTCAGATCATACTTTGTATTTGCCCATATCAAGTCTCTTCTCAAATTCACTCTGAGGGAGAGGCTTATCAAAAAGATAGCCCTGCGCAAGATAACAGCCGTTCTGCCTAAGAAGCTCAAGCTGTGAAGCGGTCTCTACGCCCTCAACGATACATTCAAGTCCAAGCTCGTTTGCCATTGCAACTACATACTTGAACATAACACTTCTTGTACTGTCAGGTGATTCGCCGTCCAACGGAAGGAATATCTTATCGACCTTGATAACGTTCCACGGAACTACTCTTATAAGGTTAAGAGAAGAATAACCCATACCAAAATCATCTACAGATGTACATATATCCTGCTGCTGAAGTCCTTCAACAACTCGCTTCAGGTCCTTGAATTCTACGTCTGTAGTAGTTTCTGTAAGCTCTATCTCTATATACTCGTGAGGTACATTATGACGGTCGATTATCTCTATCAGCTCCTTGAGAAGCTCGGGATTTGTCATATGACGGCGTGAAAGGTTTACCGAAACACGTACAGCCTTCCTGCCCTCATCGAGCCACTGACGTATATTGCCGCACACCTTGTCCAGCATATAATAATCAAGCTTGCATATCTCGTTTGTTTCTTCAAGAACAGGGATAAATTCCATAGGCGGAACTATATTTCCGTCATGGAACCAGCGGCAAAGAGCCTCTGCGCCGCATATCTCTCCCGTATTTATATTTATCTTAGGCTGATAAAATACCTTGAACTCATTATCCAGCAGTGCCTCGGGGAATATGCTCTGGATACGCCTTGATCTTTCCTTGTCTGACATGAGCATATCCGAGAAAAATATGATATTTCCCTGTGCTGTATTCCTTGCCACCTGATATGCGTGCATTATCTTGCCCATGATATCGTTTGGAACTCTTACAGCATATCCGTCCGGGATACAGAATACACCTGCACAGCATGAAACACGGACTGTTCTGCCCTCATTATCGACAACAACTATCGCCTCATTCAGGTATTCAAGAATATCGGGCAGGTCGGTCTGGTCGCAGATACAAACAAACGCATCACCGCCAAGACGCGCAACGATACCGCCTTCTCCTATAATATTCTCTATATGCTTATAATGATTTAAGAGCACTGTATCTCCGCCTGCTCTGCCGTATTTTTCATTTACGACAGCAAAATGTCTCAGATTATAGTTAATGGCAACTTTGCCGTTAAAATCGCCAGGCTGTCCCTTCCATGTAATGTACCTGAAAAAGCTTCTGATATTTCTATAGCCCACATCATCAAAAAATGCAAGCTTTTCAGCAATGACCTGCAAACGATTGCGGCATATATAAATAACAGCAGTACGCATTGCAAGATCAAGCTTAGCCATTTCTTCCTCGGTAAGCGGCTGAGCATTTTCTGTCATATACACTGTCATAGTTGTTATTAACATAAGTCTGTTGACACAGCGTACAGTATGAACAGGCTTTCCCACCTCGCCTGTATCATAGCTTATCATGGTTTCACCCTCATTGCGCTCTTCAGCACCTGGGTCACGATAAAAATGAGTAACACCCTTTGACAGACGGAACATTGCAGCTATTTCATTCAGAATTTGTTCTATACGCGGAATATCAGGCTTTTCTTCAACTATCTGAGTAAGAGATGCAAGCTGCTCATATAGCTTGTAAAAGCGTAGTTCGCGCTCTGAATCCATAACGCCCCCTCCATTTCCGTTTTTTTATGTAAAAATATAATTTTGTCTTTAATTAATTTTATTATATACTATATCAGCAAAAAATGCAATAGAAAAATTGTAAAAAAAGGTGTAAAAAATACTTATTGATATTTTTTAGCATAACACAATCATTATTTTACCTTTTTGGCAGTCAAAACTCAGAATAATCTTTTTTGTACTATATAAACGTTCAGAACTGCATTTTATGTCATCATTAATACCCATAGTTCCTTGCTCCTTATTATCCGAAAATGTTTATGAACGGTATTCGGCTGTAGTCCTTGTCTTTAAAGTAATTATGTGATATAATCTTATTGCATAAAGGAGGTACCATATGACACTTCAGCAATTGAAATACATTATTATGATAGCAGAAACAGGCTCTATAACAATGGCTGCCGAACGTCTTTTTATTGCACAGCCAAGCCTTTCAAAATCAGTCGCGGAGCTTGAAAAGGAAATGGGTATCACCATTTTCAATCGCAGCAACAGAGGAGTTTATCTCTCCGAGGAAGGAACGAAATTCCTGTCCTATGCACGGCAGATAGTCGAACAGGCTGAGCTCCTCGAAAGCGAATACAAGGCAGCTCCGCCGCCTAACCGCGCGTTCGCAGTATCCTCTCAGCACTATGCTTTCGTAGTAAACGCCTTTGTTGAACTTGTCCGCGAATACGGACGTGACAAATACGAATTTACTCTGCGCGAACTTAAAACCGCTGAGATAATCGAAGACGTAAGAACTCACAGAAGCGATATAGGTGTGCTGTTCCTCAGCAATTTCAACCGCGAGGTAATACGCCATATACTGCAAAATGAGGAGTTAAAGTTCGAGAAGCTGTTCACCGCAAAGCCTCACGTTTTTGTCAGCAGGAGCAATCCCCTTGTGGGCAGAAAGTCTGTCACACTGGACGACCTTAAAAACTTTCCGAGACTGACCTACGATCAGGGAGTGAAAAACTCATTCTACTTTGCAGAGGAGCTCCACATAACAGCTGAAAGTCCGAAAAATATCGTTGTTTCCGACAGAGCTACTCTTTTCAACCTGCTCATCGGTCTGGACGGCTACACCATTTCGTCGGGTGTCCTCAGCTCGGATCTCAACGGCAGCAATATCGTTTCTATCCCACTTGAAAGTGATGAGATAATGGAAATCGGCTACATAATCACCACCGACCGCCCTATGAACAAGCTCACGAGCCGATATCTCGAACACCTCAGAGAGTACATCGAAAATTATTCTGCCTGATATAGCTTTTAGCTATGGTGCTGCATTTCTTTTTGATATTAACACATTTCCACCAGATATGCTATAATAAAGTCACAGTAAAACATATCGGAGGAATAAGAAATGAATACCACAATAATAGGATACCCAAGAATAGGCGGTCTTCGTGAGCTCAAATTCGCAAGCGAAAAGTACTTCCGCGGTGAGATCACAGTTTCAGAACTTGAAGCAGCAGCAAAGGCTATACGTTTATACAACCTGAATTTACAGAAAAAATGCGGCGTTGATATTATACCTTCAAATGATTTTTCGTTCTATGACGGAGTTCTCGACACAGCATTCCTGCTGAATACGATCCCCGAGAGATATACCTCCCTCGGACTTTCAACACTTGATACATACTTTGCAGCCGCAAGAGGCTATCAGGGCGAAAAGGGCGATGTCAAGGCATTTGCAATGAAGAAATGGTACAATACCAATTATCATTACATGGTGCCTGAGATAGATGATGCCGCTGAAATAAAACTCGTGGGCACAAAGCCTTTCGACTTATTCACAGAGGCACTTGACAACGGCGTCAAGACAAAGCCTGTTATCATAGGCGCTTATACATTCTTAAAGCTTGCAAGATACAAGGGCACTAAAACTGCGGCTGATTTCGTTCAGCAGACTGCCGATGCCTACTCGGAGCTCCTTGCAAAGTTCGGCAGACTTGGTGCAGAGTGGGTGCAGTTCGATGAGCCTTCACTGGTCAAGGATATGACAGAAAACGATATCAGACTTTTCACTGAGCTTTACAATAAGATACTCCCTAACAAGGGCACAGTAAAGGTCATTGCACAGACCTATTTCGGAGATGTCCGCGACTGCTACAATTCACTTTGCAATCTTGACTTTGACGGTATCGGTCTTGACTTTATCGAGGGTAAGAAGTCACTGGAGCTTGTTAAAAACAACGGTTTCCCTAAGGGTAAGACTCTCTTTGCAGGCGTTGTCAACGGAAAGAATATCTGGCGCAACAACTATGCAAACACACTTCTTATCATTTCGGAGCTTGAAAAACAGGCATCTGATATCGTACTCAATACCTCATGCTCTCTTCTCCATGTTCCATGCACTCTCGCAAACGAGACAAAGCTCGCCGACAGCTATAAAAAACACTTTGCATACGCAGAGGAAAAGCTCTCGGAGCTTGCGGATATAAAGAAGATACTCGGCTCGGATAATCCGACAGAAACAGCTGAATATCGTAATAATTCCGCTCTTCACAGCGAACCGAGATCAGGCAGGAACGATGTCGTAAGAAAAAAGGTCTCGGAATTATGCGAAAAGGATTTCATCAGACTTCCTGCTTTTGCTGAGCGTGAAAAAATACAGAAGAAGCGTTTTGAGCTTCCTCTGTTCCCTACTACGACTATAGGCTCATTCCCACAGACTGCTGAGGTAAAGTCCACACGTAATGCTCACCGCAAGGGCGAAATATCCGACAGCGAGTACGAGTTCTTTATTGAGAAAAAGATAGCCGAGTGTGTTTCGCTTCAGGAGGAGATCGGTCTCGATGTTCTCGTTCACGGCGAATTCGAGAGAAATGACATGGTAGAGTATTTCGGCGAGTGTCTTGACGGCTATATCTTTACCGAAAAGGCATGGGTACAGTCCTACGGTACACGCTGCGTTAAGCCGCCTGTAGTATGGGGCGATATTTCAAGAGCCAAGCCAATGACTGTCAAGTGGTCCGTTTACGCTCAGAGCCTTACAAAAAAGCCTATGAAGGGTATGCTTACGGGTCCTGTTACTATACTTAACTGGTCTTTCCCGCGCGAGGATATTTCCCTCAAGGAAAGCGCTTTACAGATCGCACTTGCTATACGTGAAGAAGTCCTCGATCTTGAATCAAACGGCATAAGCATCATACAGGTAGATGAAGCTGCTCTCCGCGAGAAGCTCCCGCTCCGCCGCTCTGACTGGCGCGAGGACTATCTCGACTGGGCTATACCTGCATTCCGCTATGTTCACAGCGGTGTAAAGCCCGATACTCAGATACACACACATATGTGCTACAGCGAATTTGCCGATATTATCAAGGATATCGACGATATGGACGCCGATGTCATCACATTTGAGGCTTCACGTTCAGACCTTACTATCCTCGATGTACTGAAGGAAAATAACTTCCGCACCGAGGTAGGTCCCGGAGTATATGATATCCATTCTCCACGAGTTCCGTCAAAGGAAGAGATAAAGGCTGCTATCAGCAAAATGAAGGAGCGTATCCCTGCCGAAAAGCTCTGGGTGAACCCAGACTGCGGACTCAAAACAAGAGGAAACGCCGAAACAGTTCCGAGCCTTATCAATCTCGTGAACGCAGCGAAAGAGGCAAGAAATGAAAACTGCTGAATTATTTGAACAGAAAACCGTTTTTTCACTGGAGGTATTCCCTCCAAAGCCCGATGCAGACGAAAGCGTTATATATCAGACTCTGGAACAGCTCTCTGATATACAGCCTGATTTCATAAGCGTCACCTACGGCGCAGGCGGCGGAAAAAACGGCTGCAAGACCATACAGATAGCATCTGATATCCAGAGCAGATACGGTGTTGAAAGTGTTGCTCATATGCCATGCATAAACCTTAAAAAGGAGCAGGCTGCGGAGATACTCGACAGTATGCAGGAAAACGGTATCGAAAATATCCTCGCTCTCCGCGGCGACAGGACAGATGACTCTGCTCCTAATGGGGATTTTCACCACGCAAGCGACCTTATAAACTTCATTAAGGATAACTATGACTTCAATATAATCGCTGCCTGCTATCCCGAGATCCACCCCGAGAGCACAAGCGCAGTTGATGACCTGAAATGGCTCAGATACAAGGTAGACTGCGGTGCAGATCACCTTATATCGCAGCTTTTCCTTGACAATCACCGATTCTTTGATTTCCGTGAAAAGGCTTGCATCGCAGGTATAAATGCTCCTATTGAAGCAGGCATCATGCCTGTTACAAACAAGCGTCAGATCGAGCGCATGGTAAAGCTCTGCGGTGTTGAGCTGCCCCAAAAATTTGTCCGTGTACTTGAAAAATACGAGCACAACGAAACAGCTCTCCGCGACGCAGGCATAGCCTACGCTATAGACCAGATAACCGAGCTTATTGCCGAGGGCGTTGACGGGATACACCTCTATACCATGAATAATTCCTATATCGCACACAAGATCTTCGACGCTGTACAGTCGCTTATATCTGTCAGTTCATTCTGCTGATGAACCATGATAAATACTTACTGACATACAATACAATTTACCTTCATTTCAGCAAAAAAGGCTTGCCGTACGGCAAGCCTTTTTCTTGATACTGTTATTGTCTTCTGGTATCCTTCCCGGGATTATTGCAGTAGTATTCCCTCTTGTCCGCATACATCTTTTCATCTGCCTCCTGCATAGCTTTGATGATATCGTATCCGCCCTCGCAGAAGACTGTTCCCAACGCGAAGCTTACATCTGATGTTTCGGCAAGCTTGCGAAGCTTTGCAGTCTGCTTTGCAAGCCTTTCCTCCGTTATATCAGGACAAAGTATCACGAACTCGTCACCGCCCGCGCGGAATACTTCATAGTCTGCGTAAGCTATTTTCAGCAGTGCAGCAGCTCTTTTAAGGAGCTTGTCCCCCGAGGTATGTCCCTCGTTGTCATTTACCGCTTTCAAACCGTTAAGATCGGCAAAAACGATGCCTATGGTTTCGGGAAGCTTATCTCCGCGGGATACTATCTTATCCACGCGCTCATTCATGGCACTCCTGTTATAAACCTGTGTAAGTCCGTCCATAGTGCTCTTTTCCTCCAGCTTTGATATAAGCTGGTAATTGGCTATAACTGCTGCAAGCATGAACGATGTCAGAGAAAGTATCTCCTTTATGTGAAATATCTTGGAAGTATCAAAATCAGCCGCCCATATAAAACCGACAAGCCTGGAATTAAAACGTATCGCATACATAATGATGCTGCTTATGTTATGTGCCGCAAGCGACTCATACCAGAGTTCATCACGTTCTTTCAGTATATTCAGGTCGGCTATCATCATACAGTCACTGCCCGCAAGATCCTTTTCCCATTCGAGTGCTACCTCATACGGAGTACGCTTCATGCCTTTTGCTATACCGTCAAGTATATGTGTACTTACACCGTTTTGGTTTATGAACGTACACTTTTCCTCTCTTTTATCGACCATATACATCGCACAAAATCTCGAACCGCAAAGCTTTATCAGCTCTCCGATACTGTCAGCCAGTGATTTTATGAAATTCTGCGTTTCATGCAGCTTGATCGTTATATTCAATACCGCTTCCAAAACACCTGAAGAACGTGTAGTCATCGCATTAGAATCCAACTGTTCCGAGCGGTTCATTATGTACAATACATAAACTGTTCTTTTACCGTCCTTGTCCGGCTTTTCATCAGTCCCGTAAGGTCCTGATATGGGAAAATAGAACCCTTTTATCCAATGGCCGTAGGCATTTACATAAGAATAAAGAGGAATATTCTCACTGCCGCATTTGTAGCACATCTTCTCGTGGTTTATTTCGTTATAATATGCACGCCACGGTATCCCCGGATAAAACTTAGGTGCATCAAGATTGCTCACAAGCAGGCTTTCGTTCGCATGGTTCACCTGCATGATGCGAAGCTCTCCGAAACTGCCGTCGGGTAAAATATTAAAGGAATGAACACTTGCCAATCCGTGAAAACTTTCAATACCTTTCAGATACTCCATATATACTCCCCCCTTTTTTATTGTATAAAGCACAAGTTTTATTCTATTTTAACATTTTTTTGTTAACATTTCAAGAAGCAAAAAATAAATATGTTCATAAACCTGCCCTTTCAATAAACGTTTGACTATTTACAGGGCTTTTTTTGCTCAAAAAATTTTTTCGACAGCTCTCTGAAATTGAAAACATTTCTTTAAATTTATAATAAATCTTGACAACGGTATACAAATATGATATAGTATTATTATGATTTTTTTATAAAAAGTACAATTATTTTAGTCGTTTTGATATAAAACTGCAAAGGAAGAAAGAAATTGAAGCTGAAGAATATCTCGTCATTTTTTGCTGCACTTGCTGTTTGTTTCGGAGTTTCGGGAGTTAAAGCGTATGCGGCAGAAAAAACAAAGGACGGCATAAAGCTGGTCATATCTGCTGACAAATCAGCTTATGAAGAAGATGAAAAAATAACTGCCAAAATCACCCTCGAAAACAACAGCGGTAACGATATAACAGATGTTACCCTTGAAGGCGGTGTACCGGACAGTTACCATCTTTCTGAGGAAAGCAAGGCTATAACAAGAACTACATACGTAATGTCGGGAAATTCCCTGAGCTCTGAGCTTGTTTTTGTTCCCGATAAGAAGGAAAGCCCAACGACTGAGCCCAAAGAAGCCACGACTGTTGTTACCGAAAAAAATGAAGTGCAGGAGCTTGTGCTTACGGAAAATGCCGCTGTAAACAATGCTGAGACCGTTGAAAGCAAGGACAGCAAAAAGGATTCGGGAGTAAAAACAGCACTCATTATAACAGGTATACTTCTCCTTGCAGGCGCAGCTGTTGTATTATTCAAATTTAAAGGCAAAAACAAGGGCATTATGATACTGGTCTGCATTACAGCAGCAAGCTCTTTAAATACCGATATTAAAGCAAAAGCCATTGAAACAGAAAACTACAACATACTGGTCAGCGAAAGCATTACTGTTGCAGGGCAGAAATATGAGCTGACCGCAGTGGTGAGATATACTATGGATAAACCCGATATGCAGGCAGCTGCCGATGAATACTACGAAGAAAATTCGGAAGAGATAGTTTCAGTTGAGACTGTTGAGGAAAATGACGGAGTTTTCAGCGAAAAGGAAGCCTTAAAGTTTATGTCAGAAAGAGGATTTTCCAAATATCCGCTGACTTACGATTACGATATTGACGGCAATTATACCGATGAAACCGAGGCTTTGCCCGAATCGGACGCAAAGCACCCAATGTATATGACATATTTCGTAGCCGAGGACGGTGCGGTATGGTCTGTATTCATTGTAGGCAGGACAATAACCGCAAATCCTGCTTCCTACAATCTGGAATCCGATCTCGATGTACAGGTCCTTGTCTCGGAAACAGATACACTTACAAGCTACACGGAAATGGGCAACAAATTCTACGAAACAATACCGAAAGACTCCGCGGTCAAATTAAAGATCGTGGATAAAATAACAAGCCAAAAACTTAATGATCTAACGTATGAGGAGGTAATCAATCAATGAAAAAAGATCTATTGAAAAGGTTTGTATCAACAGCAATGGTATCAGTTATGATGTGTTCGGTTTTGCCCATAGGTGCATCTGCCGCTGCAAATGACGATACCATGATCGTCGTATCTCTCGGCGACTCTTATTCATCGGGTGAAGGTATCCCTGAGTTCTACGGACAGAACAAGTCGTGGGAACAGAAGATCTACGACGAGGACTGGCTTGCACACCGTTCCACAAAGAGCTGGCCGGGAATGTTAGAAATCCCCAACATAAGCGGCAAAATGAAAGACTACAATATCAAGCAGACAAACTCTAATAAGTGCAAATGGTATTTCGGGGCTGTATCAGGTGCCGAAACAAGACATTTCAAGAAGGAGCGTCAGGTCAAAAAGACATATAAAAGGCTCTCCTTGTTCAAGACATTGAAAACAACATATTATATGCCTAAACAGCTCGATGTTTTCAACAAGGTCAGCGGAGATGTTGATTATGTTACTCTTACTGTCGGCGGAAACGACGTTAAATTCGAGGATATAATCACTACCTGCGCAACAGGAAGCACATATCTCCATTTCGGCAGCGACAAGCTGAAAATAGAGAAAATGATGGACGATCTCTGGGCATCATTCGACACAACAAGAGCTAATATCAAGGGAGTATACACCGATATACAGTCCAAGGCAGGCTCTCAGGCAAACATTATCGTTGCAGGCTATCCGAAGCTTCTTGATAAGGAAGGCAAGGGTGTGCTCATCAGCGAGAAGGAAGCTACTATCGTCAACCAGAATGTAACAAAGTTCAATAAGGCTATCAAGAGCATCGTTAACGAGTGCAGAAATCAGGGAATGAATATCCACTTTGTTGACGTTGAAGCTGAATTCGACAAGGACGGCGGACATCAGGCTTATTCAGACAATGCATGGATAAACAATATTATCCTCCTCAAGCAGTCTGAGGACCTTGACCAGAGCGGTGTGGGAAGCGCTTATTCCGTACACCCCAACGAGGAAGGCGCAAAGGCTTACGCAAGATGTGTAAACGCTAAGATCAAAGAGATCGAGAACGCAAAGAATAAGAAGAATACTGTCAGCAAGCGCAGTCTCAATACTGCACCTGTTATCGAAGAGGCTGTCATCGAAGAGACTGTTACTGCACCTGTTGTAACTGATATCGTAACAACTTTCACAGAAGCACAAATAGCTATGACAGAAACAACTGCTGCTGAGACTGAGGATACTACTGTTATCGCAGACGAAACAAATATCGCTGAAGACGTCCTCGTTGAGGAAGCAGGCTGATTTAATACAACAGAACCAATATGACATTATTTGAACTGTGCCTTTATACAATATAAAGGCACGGTTTTTTGGAAAAAGAGCGCAAACACAGCAGATACACAAAAAATTACTTTAAGGAGGAATATAACATGAGCACAAAACTGGTAGCATATTTTTCGGCAAGCGGCAAGACTGCTGAAACTGCAAAAAAGCTTGCTGCTGCCGCAGGTGCGGACATATACGAGATACGTCCTGCCGTTCCATACACCAAAGCCGACCTTAACTGGATGGATAAGCAGTCACGCAGCAGCATTGAAATGAGCGACCACAGTTCCCGTCCTGCCCTTGCAGATACCGATGCTGATATCAGGGATCACGATACGATATATATTGGCTTCCCTGTGTGGTGGTACATTGCTCCGACTATAATCAACACCTTCCTTGAAAGCTATGATTTTTCGGGAAAGCGGATCATTCTTTTTGCCACATCAGGCGGCAGCGGCTTCGGCAAAACTGTTGAAAACCTGAAAGTCAGCGCACCGGATTCGCAGATAACCGAGGGAAAGGTAAATCCTTCGGCTAAGGATATAGAAGCTCTTGCAGAAATGTAAGTCTCCCTTGCTGCTCATACATACTTGTGTATGGGCAGTATTTTTGTATATTTCCAGCCAAACTTTGCAGCACAATATGATTTGTCATTAATTAACAAAATTTGTGTTGACTTATGAATAAAAATGCGATATAATGATATAAAGTTAAAAGTATGTAACGATGCAGATAATAAATGAGTGAAAGAAGGCGGATCATAATGTATGTACAGGGCAAATGCTATAAATGCGGCGGATTTCTGGCTGTTGACGAAACACAGGACGCTTCTGTCTGCCCGTTCTGCGGCAAGGCTTTTATCGTAGAAAAGGCTATAAGAAGCTTCAACGATAATGCCGCCAATGATATTGATATGACAAAGGCTCCATACACTTATGACAGTGACTTCGTGGTGGAAAGAAGTGTTCTCGTCCGCTACAACGGCTATACCAAAAAGGAAGTAAGAATTCCCGACGGTATATCTGTTATCGGTGAAGCAGCTTTTCAGGGCATGAACAATATAGAAACAGTCTTTATCCCAAAGGGCGTTGAGGTAATAAGCGGCGGAGCTTTTTCGGGCTGTAAAAATCTTCACACCATCCATATTTCTGAGGGCGTCGAAACTATAGATATAGATGCATTCAACGGCTGTATAAGCCTTAAAGACATAAAATTCCCAGACAGCATACTCAATATGGAAGCAAGTGCCTTTACAGGCTGTACAAGTCTTGAATCAATCAATATCCCAAAGAATATCGAGCTTCTCCCGTGGAGGATATTCGAGGGCTGTACAAGTCTGAAGTTCATAAGTATACCGAAAAAAGTGAAAACAATTGAGGACTTCGCTTTTGCAGAGTGTACCAGCCTTGAAAGCGTAAACTTTGAATGTATGCATTCGGACGGCGATACCGCAACAGGCATCAAAAGAATAGGAATGAACGCATTCAAGAACTGCACTGCACTCAGCGGCATAAATCTCCCCGATACTCTTGAATATATCGGAAATCAGGCATTCAGAGGCTGCTCAAAGATGAAAAAAATATCAATTCCCCAAAGTGTCAAGGCAATTTATCCTTTTGCTTTTGCAGACTGCTCAAGTCTTGAGCAGGTCACCTTTGCAGGCGATACAGAGCTTTACAAGGGCAGCAACCCTTATAAATACGGTAAAAATCCGGCAACCTTCTTTAATTGTCCTAAACTCCTGAATGTTTCATACAGCAAGATACAGAAGCATTACTGGGCATTTCCCGCATACTGCAAATCTCAGGAGCCGATAAATATGGAAAACGGCAGATGCAGATACTGCGGCGGAGAATTCAAGGGCATTATCGAAAAGGTATGCTCTGTATGCAAAGCTCATAAGGATTATTGAGCGTTTTTAAAGAATAATATCCCCCTGATCGGTATTAGGAACTATTCCCGCCAGACGATCAGGGGAATTTTTATGCGGCACTTTGAACGATACGGTTCACCAAACCGCTGGTAATGCACTATCTCACGCTCACGCAAAAAACGGATAGGATCACGGACATCGGGGTCATCTGCAAGACGAAGTATATTATCGTATGTGGTGCGGGCTTTCTGCTCGGCTGCCATATCCTCCTGAATGTCGGTGATGATATCTCCCTTGGACTGGAAATATGCTGCTGTAAAAGGCGCTCCCGATGCTGCAACAGGATATATGCCTGTTGTATGATCTACGAAATAAGTGTCAAAACCGCTCGCCTTTATCTCCTCAATGGAAAGATCCTTTGTAAGCTGATAAAGAATAGCCGAGATCATCTCAAAGTGCGCAAGTTCTTCGGTGCCTATATCAGTCAGAAGACCCTTGACCTCACCGTAAGGCATTGCATATCTCTGATTGAGATATCTGAGAGAAGCAGACAATTCTCCGTCAGGTCCGCCGAGCTGTGAAATAATTATCTTAGCAAGCTTAGCGTTAGGAGTTTTTATATTTACAGGGTATTGAAGTTTATTACGGCATCATTGTTGTACACAGAGATTATAAAAATTCCGCACTCAGCAAAAGGTCTGAGGACGGGTTGCTTCTGCTCGCTCTCTCAGTCTTATAGTAATATATCCTCCTTAATGCTGTATGGAGCAGTCTGTTTTTTTCTTCAGGAGCTGAATCAGAAAAGCTGTCTATGACATTTTGCAGTCGTCTTACAGCCTCGTCAGGCGGGAGCTGCGACGGCTTCTTCTCGATTTCCGTTTCCCTGACAGCAGCTTCAAGCGACCTTATCTTGTCATTCACTTTCTTTGAGCGTTCAAGAAATGTGTCAGTATCGTATATTTCCTTTTCCAGCAGGTCGTACAGTTTTGAAAGCTGACGTTTTGCCTTTTCAAGCTCTGCCATAAGCGGAACTTTCTTGTCGGGCTTGCTTCTTTTCTCGTCAGCTCCGCTGTATCTGAGCTTTTCAAGCCCCGTGATACGATAGCGTAAAGCAGCTATTACAGCCTCGTCTACCGCTTCAACAGTGGAGCTTACCACCTTTCCTCTGCATTCCCTGCAAGCGCACAGCATATGCTCGTGACCGCTGCCTGCAATGAAACGACGTTTCATCTGATGTCCGCAGTTCTGACAGTACAGAATATTGTGGTAATAATTCATAAGCTTGTCATTCGGGCGGAGCTGAGCAGCCGGATCTGTGCGTTTTTTCTGTTGAACGGCGAGGAAGACCTCCTCTGTGATTATAGGCTCATGCCTTCCCTTGTAGAGCGCGTCGCCGTCGGACTTCGTTTTCCAGCTCAACATTCCGCAGTATAAAGGATTTGAGAGTATCTTCTTTATGCTTGAAGGCTCCCATGACGTGCTTTTCTGCGGACTGATACCGATACGGTCAAGCTCGTTTGCTATGTACTTCGCTCCGTGCCCTTCCAGATACAGGCTGTACATAAGCCTTATCATCTCAGCTTCCTCGGGAACTATTTCAAGAGTATGCACTTTCGGCTCAGGGTTGACCTTACGGTAACCGTATGGAGCTGCCGAGCTTATGTAGTTCCCCTCTTTCACCGAAGCAAGTCTGCCACCCTGCATACGCCGCTTTATAGTCTTGTACTCACGGCGGCTCATAAACAGTGAGAACTCGAAATATTCCTCGTCAAATTCATTGTCAGGGTCGTATGTCTTTGCGGGAGTTACTATCTTTGTCGAGGACTCGCGGAAAGCCTGTGCGACTATCCCCTGATCTATCGTATCACCGCGGGCAAGGCGCTCTATCTCTGCAACAAGAACTCCTGCATATCTGCACTCGGAAACATCTGCCAGCAGAGACTGCATCTGCGGACGGGCAGCTATACTGTCTCCGCTTACTATCTCCTTGTATATCTTTACAACGTTGAGATCCTGCTTTTTTGCAAGCTCCATGAGCATATTGCTATGACGAGAGAGAGTTTCTCCCTCGCCCCGTGCCTCAGCTTCAACGTCAGCCCTTGACTTTCTCAGGTATACACAGTATCCCTTCATATTCCCACTCCTTTCATTTCAGTATATTGCCGATTATCAAAGTATAGCACAGCATATCTGCAAAAAGAAACGACACGGATAACCTCGATACCCATATAGCAGTTTTGTAGTATTTATTGAGAGAACCCCTTTTGAAAAAGGGGCTTCTCTCAAACTCTCTCCCTAAAACTTTCAGTTTTATTTTTTCTCAGATAGGGCACACCCTGCATTACTTGCGGGGCTTTTTTATTTTCGGTGTGCCCTATCTGAGAAAAAATCAGCTAAAAAAGTCTTTGGAAAGGGGTTCGGGGGAAAGCCTTTCTTCAGAAAGGTTTCCCCCGATAAATAGTATAAACTGCTATATAAGTACCACGGTTATTTCCGTGCCGTTATTGTTTTTTAATTCGGAGCTTATCATTCAATGCTGCATAACCCGAGCAGATATTTCTGTATTGTGAGAGCGTCCATATTAGTAACACCGTCACCATCAACGTCTGCACGATAACAGCCTTCCTCGGTGATATGATTATCATCACTGCCGTTCACACCGTATCTTGAAGGATTTGCCAGCGACTGCATTATCAGTACGGCATCGGAAAGATCGACTGTTCCGTCACCGTTTGCATCGCCGTTTCCTTTGAGATCAAATGAGGATATCTGACTATAGCTGCTATAGTACTTTACTGTTTCGATAGAACCTGAAATATTCAGTATATCTTCATCCTTAAAAACGTAACCTGAATAACCTCTGTTGTGTCTGCGGTTGAAATGCTCCATATTATCGTTAAAGATCACATAATACTGTAATTCAGGATGTTCAGCATAGAAAAGGTCAAGAGCCTTATTCATCTTATCCTCGTTATCATACTGAGTTTCAAGGTCGTGAAGAATATACATCATCATACACTGTACTTCGAGCTCATCTGCGCTTATGCCGTTATTGTTGAAGTCAAAATTTGTATCGAAATTATCACGTACTTCCTGTGAAACACCGATATTAACTTTGAGTTCGGGATATCTCTTTATCATTGTGCCGATATAACTGATATCATATGGAGTAAAGTATTCCGTATCAAGGTTGAATAGTATGTTATAATCAGCTACAGTTATTTTTCCGTCAAGATCAATGTCAGGCTTCGGAAGGACACCTGTTTTGACATTCTTATAGTATTTTGGGAATGCTGCATCTATTTCAGACGCTGTGAAATTGTATCGCGCAGGTGTCTCATATAGTTCAGGGCTGTTCAGAGATGAATTCGGACCGTATTTTATTGAGAACTGTTCATAATAGCTCAGATTAGCGAAAACGTAATCCGTATAACTATTGGGATTTGGAACGTAATATCCCAGATCTTCATAATATAAAGGATCAAAATACTTATCGTCTACCTCATTGTATGTAAGGTAATACTTTGTTATATACTGACCGATAAACTCAAAACGGGTATTATAGAAATAATGCGCTGCTACTTTGCAGAGATCAAGGACCTTATAATACTCTTCTTTAGTTATAGGATCATAATTATCAAAGGTGGGGTAATTGAAAGGATATTCAGACTGAGATACGTACAAAGAATCAAAATCATCAATGTCAAAAATCATATATGACGCATAAGCGATCTTAACAACGTCATCAAAATCAAAGACACCGTCAGAGTTGATATCTGCATCAACATATCCGCCCTCCATAATATCCTTGACCATTTTGTAATCACGTCCTATACCGTGGATCCAATATCGCATTTCATCTATGAACTCATATATAGGTGACACATATACATTGGAAGAATCATATACATAATAACGACAATAACTAATATCATTGCCATTTTCATCGAATTTCTCTACATATTCATGTTTATATTTCAATTCATCAGGAAAATAATCGTACGTGACAGGCTTATTTTCGCCATTTGATAGTTTATAATCGTCTGCGCATACAGTTCTGAAGCTTCCGTCATCATTCTGTACATAATACTTATTCTTTTTAAATGATACGATATCCCATACATCAATATCTTGCTTTTGTATATCAAGCGGAATAGTATCATGATAATCATCGGGACAATTTTCAATAAAGTAATTAGGATTGTAATAATCCGTACTTACAGGATAATAAGCAAACAAGTATCGTACAAAATCATACCATACAAATGAGTAATAATAGTTGTCCGTCGTTTTTTCGTTTGTTTCGGGATCATATGATTCTTTTTCGACACACAGATCCTTTCCTTTGAAAGCATTGTATTTTTCCTTTATATAATCAGGGATATATTTTTTGAAATTCCCTGAATTCTCTGCACGATAAAATGCATATGCATCAAAGATATCAATATTGCCGTCGCAGTTGATATCCAAGTCAAGATCATATTTATCAACGAGCTCTTTTAAATACACCAGCTCTTCTTCATCATAAGTCGAACGGGCTGTAGGTTCATAGGTCTGAGCATTTGCAACTGTGGTCGGATTACTTGCAACCAGAAGTGCAGCTATTGCTGCGGCATACTTTCTCATAATTTTACTCCCTTCAAATTCATAGTCATAGTTCTCAGCAATTGAACTATCATTTTTTTCAACCTTTGTTGTTTCTGTGCTGATAGTTACGGTCTGTTCTGCAACAGCAGACACGACCTGCGTATGGGGTTGGCTGTTTGTTTGTAACACACTTGTTTTTGAATAAGAAACAGGGAGCTGAGTTGAAGCAGCTGTGCATTGAGAAGCCATATGCGTTGTCTTCACAGAAGATGTCCGGATCGTATTCGCAGAAGGGGGCTGTGTTGTCTTCCCGGATATTGCATACGGCGCAGTTGTGACCTCTACAGTGCTTTGCTCAATAATAGCATCGTTTTCTGAAAAAACAGGCTTTCTTACGGAACCGGCTGTGTGGAATATTCCCAAAGCTCCTACAACTATAAAAATAGCTGCGGCAGAGGCTGCTATGCCATAGCAGTGGTGTATTATCGGCTTTTTTTGGCAGTCTGCCTCTTCGATGAGATCATCGTCGATATTATTAATGCCTTTGTATAATTTCAGATCACTCATCAATAAAACCTTCTTTCTGCAAAAATGCCTTTAATTTTTTCCTGACTCTGAAAAGATATGTAGCCACAGTTTTTGAATTCATATCATAAAACGCTGCTATATCCTCCACAGTTTCGGAATACCAGTAACGCCTCACGAATACTTTTCTGTATTTTTCAGGCTGAGCCCTGAGAAAATCACTTATTGCCCTGCCGAGCTGTTCATCTGATATTGATTGTTCAATGCTTTTGCCATCGGGTATACATTCCGAAAGCTCATCAAGAGATACAGAAAAATTCTGATTTCTTTTTGCAGCTGTATTATATTTCTTGCGGTTCAAAGCGCAGTTTTTCACAAGCTTGCAAAGATATGTTTTCAGATTATCAGGCTTATTGGGCGGGATAGAGCTCCATACATCCATGTAGGCAGAATTCACGCATTCTTCCTGATCTTCTTTCAGAGAAAGAATATTTCCTGCAATATAGAAGCACAGATTTTCATAACTGCGTTTCAGTTCTTCAACAGCTTTTTCGTTTCTTTCAAACAGTAATTTGATAATTGATGCATCATTCAAAAGGTCAGCCTCCTTTCCTGAGGTCCTCTGCATATTAAGACAACATTCAAAACATTATATTTCACTTTTTTTCAAAAAAATCACATATGCAATAAAATGAAGTACCGCCTGTAACCGGCGGTATAAGAATAAGGACCTTTTTATAATAAAACAGCCTGCCAACAGCGGCTCACTTCATTAAAACATCATCTAAGGATATTTTACATTAATAATCATAAACAGTCAAGCGGTACGAGCCTTACCGCATATAATTGACCGAAAGGAGCAAAATATCATGGCAAAAAATAAAAAAGAACTCCTGTCTCTGTGGGAGCGTTCCGAATACGAAATAATAAGCGAAACAGAAACTGAAACCGAGGTTATCGCTGTACTACGCACAAAATACAGCGGCACTCGGGTCATATGTCATATCCCTAAACACAGCGGAGAGGAAGAAGAAAAGCTCGCAGCTGACATTGCCTATGCACTGATGCAGATATCATTCACAGGTCAGGATATAAGTCACATGAAAAGAATGGAGATACTGCCGTAACGCTCCATTACATATCAAGCCAGCCCCGTGAACTGCCTCGGGGCTGTTTTGGCACTATTTCCATATAGCTGCCTCTTTATGTACAACACGGATATGACAGTTTTTTCTCATACTGCCACATATCTTATCTCCTTTCCCAGGGCCACGGATCATCTATCCAAGCCCAATGCTGCATATCGTTGTTCTGTTCGGGAGTTATAGGACCAAAGCGTCTGTTGTACTCATTAACAGCGTTTTCCCGCAGTTCCTTATACTTATTGAACATAGCAAGAGCCCGTTTACAGTTCGGGTGAGTATCGAGATAGAGATCAAGCTCTTTAAGTGTGAAATCGTACTTTTTTATCTTGCCGAGAAGTATTCTGCGTTCATTCATTTTCTGTCGCCACCTCCCGAAAAAGGCAGGTCAAGATCGGGAAAAAGAGTTCCCCTGCTGAGTGCCTTGTCGTCGTCATAGGTCTCGCCCCACTGCTGAAGCGGAACATACGCCATAGCAAGGGGAGTATTTTTCGGAAAGCGCGAGATATCGCTGTTTCCGTTCATATCAGGTCTCATATTTACAGAGCTCATGGAAGATTCACGCTCACGAAGTATGATGCCTTCCATGTCGTCAAAAAGATCGAGATTCATAACTAAGTCCTCCTTTCCGCTGCGGAGAACCGTGCGAAGGTCCTCCGCACATTTTATAATATGAAATTCAGTCCCCATAGGTTACAAAAAATCCCGAGAGCCATTTCTGCTCTCAGGATAATACGTTTTTATTTTGCTGACTTTGAATACCCGTTCTCAAACTCTTTTCCACAGTCATAACGCTCAATATCATTTTTCAGAAGATCGCCTTTACCGTCATATCTGTAAAATCTTCCGCTGTCTGCTATAAATTCCATGATGCAGTAATCCTCGTCATCTATGCCGCCAGGATAGTATTTTTCATCGCCTTCATTCCAGAGCAGCTCTTTATATTCTCTTTCAAAGTGGATTACAGTTTTTCCGTACAGACATATTCCCTCAAATGAAGTATCATCGGCAAAATAAAGACAGCTTTCCGGATGCTGCATGAGACTTTTTACATGGCTCGAACTTGTATTTGTAGATATAAGATGTCTGCCCATTCCTTTATGCCAGACGCAGAAAACTCTGCGGACATTCTGTCTGCCCTGTTCATCTGCATATCCTATGGTTGCAAACAAAGAACGGTCTATCAGATGCATTATTTCGTCATGTGTCATATCGTATCTGCCCTTTCATTATCATATCTTAATGTCCTGTAAGTTGTAACAAAAAAGCCGCAGTACCCTGAACTTCATCAGAATACCGCAGCATATTTTTAACCCTTGACTGCTGTGAATGCTCCGAAACCGAGAAGGGTAGCAGCTGTAATGATAATAGCTGCAAGTATAACTCCCAGAGTAACAGCTGTAATGGTCTTTTTGAAGTCAACCTCAAGGAAGCTTGCTGCAAGAGTGCCTGTCCATGCACCTGTGCCGGGGAGAGGTATTCCGACAAAGAGGAGAAGCGCCCAGAAAATTCCCTTTCCTGCCTTTTCCTTCAGCTTTTCGCCGCCGCTGTGACCCTTTTCAAGACACCATGTGAAGAACTTGCCGATAACAGGCTTGTCTGCGCCCCATTCAAGTATCTTTCTTGCAAAGAGGTAAATAAACGGTACAGGTATCATATTTCCTATCATACAGATGATGACCGCATGATACCACTTTACGCCCATACCAACACCCATCGGGATACCGCCTCTGAGTTCTAAGATAGGCACCATTGACAGCAAAAATGTAAAGATATACTTTTTCATATTTATACTCACTTTCATTAATAATCACACACTTTTACTATTATCTCATATTATCGGGAAATAGTCAAGTATTTTCCAAAGATTTTTTCAAAGCGGTTGACTAACACCGTTCTATACGATATAATAATTAAGTGTAACGTAAGGAACGCTGAGTCCGTACTAATCTACAATAAAACGAGGATAAATAAATGACTAAAAGAAAGATCGCAGCACTTGCTGCTTCAATAGCAATGTCCGCATCATTTGCCTCCTGCTCGTCGTCTAACGTAGGACAGGCAAATATAAGCGATACAGCAACAGCTGATACCACAACAGCCACCGAGGCTTCCACAGAAGTAGCCACAACATCTCCTGCCGAAAAAGCCACTGATGCCACACCGACAGGTACTGCAATAAAGGGAAATATCTACGACTGCAAGGGCAATCTCCTTGCTTCAACTGCTGAGGACGGCAAACGCCGTGTTTACGCTGATGCATATGCTCTGTCCTTTGCAAATATCCTTACAACAATGTCCGACGGCTACGACACAGCATTTGAGGATATACTCACAACTCCTGCTGACGGCAACATGGGCAAGTCCATACAGCTCACCCTTGACGGAGATATCCAGAATCAGATTTACAGCTACATGGAAAGCAATAACATGGTAGGTGCAGCAGTTGTTCTCCGCACAGACGGTTCAATAATGGCTCAGGTAAACTATCCGTCCTACGACCCCAACAGCATTGCCGACCAGAAGTACGATGAGGAGCTTGCATGGGGCGAAAACGGCAACAAGGCTTTCAGCAACTACGAACCAGGTTCATGCTTCAAGATAATGTCCGAGGTCATATCCGACAAGCACGGAGTATACTCCTTACAGGACGACGGCACATGGGATTTCGGCAACGATCACCCTATCGTAAACTGGGATCACAAGACCAATAAATCAAGCTATCCTATGCAGCGTTCTCTCAGCTCTGCATTCATAAATTCCAGTAATATCTTCTTTGCAAAGGCTTTCGATACTATTGGTGAGGAGGCAGTCCTCAGTGACTTGCAGACCATTTTCCACTTCGGCAAGGACGATGCTTACGATATACACTGCGACTTCGGGGACCTCAGCAACAATATCGAGATAGAAGATATCGACGACCTGCGCAGAAGTGCGTTCGGTCAGTCAAAGGTGCTCACCTGCCCTATCTTCCTTGCAGCACTTGGCAGAGAGGCTGTATTCGGAGATATGGTCACTCCATTCGTACTGAAAAGCATCGTTGACCCTGCTGACGGCAGAACAAAGACAGGCGACGGCTCAAAGGCATACGATGTTATAGCCTCCATACCTGTAGAGCTCCGCAACAATCTCCTCAACGGTATGTACAATGTTGCTTCCGATGTAGGAGTGTACACTCAGGGCAACTACAGCTTCTACGCAAAGACAGGTACTGCCGAGGGGTGGAGAGGCGATTACCTCTATATTACGGGCTGTGCAAAGAACAACAACGGTACAGGCTCGGAGAATTACGACAACTATGATAACTACGGTGAAACAGGTTCGTATGTACTGGTAATGGAGATACAAAATCCACAGGCTCACGGCTTTGAATTTGCATCTCAGTCAGCAGGACTTTACAGTGGTATTCTCAACATAATTGCAGGCAATTAAAGTCGCTTTTTTGTAAAATCTTCCCTTTTGCACTTGCAGAAGGGAATTTTTTTATATTCTTTGTTAAAACGTATTGACGAAAACATAAAAAGAATGTATAATAAAAAAAGAGAGATTTTCCGCTTGTAAAAAGTGGAAAAAGCACAAAAAATATACAATATGTACAAGGACGGTAATCATAATGATTTTCAGGGGTAAATGGCTTATTCCGCTGCTTATTTCAGCAGCTGCGGTATTGTCGTTTCCGTCCTGTTCAGCGGAAGTAGGCCAAGTAACAGTCCACCGCGACTCAGATTCAAGCTCTGATCAGCAAGAAAACAACGGGGCGCAAGCCGCTATGACAACAGAGGAAACTACAACGACCACAACTACAACAACACTGGTCTACAGAGGCAATATTTACGATACTAACTATAACCTCGTGACATATGGCACCTACGCCAACGAAAACATGGATCAGCGTTTTTACGGCGAGGGCTACAGCTATTCATTCAGTAATATTATAAGTGCAGCGTCAGCAGGCTTTGACGATGTTTTCGGCGACCTGCTCAGGACAAACAATCCTTCTCCCGTTGACGGAAAAGCGAATGTAGGACAGTCCCTGCGCCTTACTATAGACGCAAACGTGCAGAATGCACTTTCAGCATATATGGCAAATATGGGCATGGCAGGCTCTATTGTGGTAATGAGGACTGACGGCTCTATTCTTGCCGAGGTCTCCTACCCCAATTATGACCCCGAGCTCTTTGACGCAGATCCGTCATACGGCGAGAACCTCATGGGCGGAACTATTGCAAACAAGGCTTTCCAGAATGCTTCCCCCGGTTCATGCTTCAAGATAATGTCTGAGGTCATTGCCGACAAAAACGGTATAACCTCTCTTTACGACGACGGTACATGGGTGGATAGCGGAGCTACCATAGTAAACTGGGATCACGATACAGGCTATTATCCTGTTCCCGAAAGGACACTTACTTCTGCATTCGTTAATTCCAGCAATATCTTCTTTGCAAAGGCTTTCGACCAGCTTGGCACAGAACAGGTGCTTGCAGACCTTAATGATATATTCCATTTCTGCGCCCCGATACAGTGCGATTTCGGACCTATTGAGAACAACATCGAGATATACTGTCTCGACGACCTGCGCAGAAGCGCTTTCGGACAGGCTTATGTGCGCACCTGTCCTATCTACCTTGCAGCTCTCGGCAGAGAGGCTATATTTGGCGATATGGTAAAGCCCTTCGTATTGCAGCAGGTAGTTGACACCAACGACCCGTACACCCAGACAGTCAAGGGCAGTACACCTTACGAGGTATTGGGAAGTATCCCCGAGAACTGCCGCAGCAATCTCCTCGAAGGTATGCGCGGAGTTGCAGGAAATCTCGGGCTCTATATCCCCGAAAACTACGAATTCTACGCCAAAACGGGCACAGCCGAAACAGGTGCAGGCGATTACCTTTACATCACAGGCTGCCTGAAAAACATCTACGACCGCACAGGCGAAAAGATAACCTATTCCAACTATGAGGAATACAAGCCAAACGGCTCATACATAATAGTTATGCAGCTCCAGAACCCTGCGGCTTTCGGATTTGATTTTGCAAGCCAGACAGGATATCTCTATCAGGGAATTATAAACACAGTCCTTGCATACTAAGTAAATACAGCAAAAACAAGCCGCTCTGTACCATGCAGAACGGCTTGTTTTGTTAAATGATTGCACCCCCCTGTAAAAAGATAAATATTTTTCTGAAGAGTGAGAGCATTTGTATTTTTAAACGTCTAAGAAGTGAAAAGCATAAATCAGGCAGCTCTGCAAGCTGCTCCGTCCTTATAAAAGGAGGTCTTATTATGAATAAACGGAAATATTTATCCTTTATCTCTGCGCTGGCACTTTGTCTGACATCACTGCCTTTTACAAATATATACACTGCTGCGGAGGACAAAACCGCAGTATCATCGGCATCGGACAACAAGCTTGATGCAGAAAAATTCTATGTAGTCGTAGGCACTTACGAAAACAATTACACACAGCTCAAATATGTATATCCCAATTCAAACGCCGGTTATTCTGCCGACAAGATAGTATGGGAAAACGCACCTGCCGATCTTTCATACGGAGATGTACTCGTATCTGACGGTAACGAAAAAAAGACACTGGTTTATTCTGCACCCGATAATCCTGTCTATGCAATGGCATCTTACTATAAGCTCGATGACACAGCAGTTCTGAACAAGGTCGGAAACTGCTCTGATCTTATGGACTCAAAGGAACTGACAGTAACAAGCGCAATGTACGACGGTTCGGGACACTGGAGCATTCATCTCAATGACGCAGACGGAAAAGAGTATTATTACGGTTACAGTTCTTACGGCTCAACCTTAGGTGTTGCTCTGTTTGGCTGTAAGACAGGCGATAAGTATCAGTTTGCTTTCAATGACGGAAAGCTCGTTGTTCCAATGGCAAAGAAAAATGATACTGAAACTGTTACCACTGTAACAACTTCCTCTGCTCCGCAGACAACCACCACAGCCCCGACTGAAAACACGCAAAATAAGTCATACTGGATATTCTACAATGACATCGACACAAAAGATATCGACGAAACCGTTGCCGAAAAGGTACACGATTACACCTATTCGCTGTACGAACAGGGCTTAGGCAGTACAGAGGTCGAAAAGAAGGTTGCTGATTATTCTCAGGAAATAAGGCTTGGACTCCTCAAAGAAGCATATAAGGAAGCTTCTGCAAAGATAGTAAAGGAGCTTGGAATTGAGGGTACAGAAGTATTCTGCTCAAATTATACTGCTACGATAGTATGCAAGCTTAGCGACGAGCAATATAAAATCGCTCAGAAGTCCGAAAACATCAAGCAGATAACAGTTTTCAGCGACCTGACCCTTGCTCCGCAGACAGAATTTACTGATAAAAACAGCTTCATAGAGCTCTTCACAACAGATACCTCAGGCAAGCCTGTTTTGGGCGATAATGTAAAGGTAGATGCTGTATTGAACAGCGGGAATGACAAAGCAACAAATTACCTTATCATATACGGACTTTCAGACGTAAAAGAGATAAACAAAGTGGTTGACAAGCTTAATAAAGACAGTATGTTTATGTGGGCATCACCAATTGATACATTCAGCGGCGGTACTTACAGTCTCATAAATACTAACACGAAGCTTAATGCACAGCTTATAGTATTCGCCGATGATGTACTCCCCGGATTTACGGGCTATAATGTAGAAAATTATTCCGAGAAGATCGGCTTTGACGCAAAGCCCTACATAAGCTTTCTCGGCGATACTAACGGCGACTGCAAATTAGACTCCTTAGACGCTTCAATTATTCTTTCTGCCTATGCAAAGGTGCAGACCTCCAACGACTATGCGCTCAGCGCGGCAGATATAAAGAAAATGGACGTTGACGGAAACGGCAGTGTTGACGCAGTTGATGCATCAAATATTCTCTCATACTACACCCATGTTTCTACAGGCGGAAGCGGTACTCTGCGTGATTTCCTTAAAAATAAAAAAGCATGAATATATGATATTCCCCCTTCGGAGCTTATAACTCCGAAGGGGAAAGTTTTTTCTTTACAAAAGCATCAAAACGTAGTATAATAGTAGAGTAATATCTTAAATAAACGGAGGAATTTATATGTATATAACTTGTCTTGACCTTGAAGGCGTACTCGTCCCCGAGATTTGGATAGCATTTGCAGAAGCAAGCGGTATCCCCGAACTCAAAAAAACCACCCGTGACGAGCCCGATTACGATAAGCTTATGAAATGGCGTATCGGTGTTCTCAAGGAGCACGGTCTCGGTCTCAAGGAAATTCAGGACACTATCGCTAAGATAGACCCAATGCCGGGCGCAAAGGAGTTCCTTGACTCTCTCCGCGAGCTTGGTCAGGTAATCATCATCAGCGATACTTTCACACAGTTTGCCGCACCTTTGATGAAGAAGCTGGGCTGGCCTACTATATTCTGCAACAGCCTTGAAGTAGCAGATAACGGCGAGATAACAGGCTTCAAGATGCGCTGCGAAAAATCAAAGCTCACAACAGTAAAAGCACTTCAGTCCATCGGCTATGATACCATAGCAAGCGGCGACAGCTACAATGACCTCGGCATGATAGAGGCAAGCAAGGCAGGATTCCTGTTCAGAAGCACAGAGCAGATCAAGAAGGATCACCCCGAGCTTCCTGCTTTCGAGACATATGACGAGCTGCTCGACGCTATAAAGAAGGCAATGGCTGACTAATGCATAAAAGGGCGGGATCTGCCGCCCGTAAACCACAGTCTCAGACTGATAAAACGGAGGTATAAAAATGAGCTACAGCTTTAATGCAGAAAAAGTTACCAATGATGTTGTACAGTGGGTACGCGACCTTTTTGAAAAGACAGCCACTCCCCAGACCAATGCCGTTATCGGTATATCAGGCGGTAAGGACAGCTCCGTCGCCGCAGCAGTTTGCGTAAAGGCTCTCGGCAAGGACAGGGTCATCGGAGTTCTCATGCCACAGGGCGAACAGGCTGATATCGCATACAGCCGCCTTTTAGTGGATACACTTGGCATAAAGAGCTATACTATCAATATCGGCGACACCGTAAGCTCATTCATGGGCGAGCTGAAAAAGCACATGGAGCCTTCAAATCAGGCTGTTGTAAACACTCCTGCACGTATAAGAATGACAACTCTCTACGCAGTTGCAGCCTGTCACAACGGCAGAGTTGTAAACACCTGCAATATGTCTGAGGACTGGGTAGGCTATTCCACAAAATTCGGTGATGCCGCAGGAGACTTCTCTCCACTTTCAGACCTTACGGTAACAGAGGTCTTACAGGTAGGCGAATATCTCGGACTCCCAAATGAACTGGTACATAAAGTGCCTATCGACGGACTCTGCGGCAAGACCGACGAGGAGAATCTCGGCTTCACATACGCTATGCTGGACAGATATATCCGCGGACTCGACGACCTGAGCTCAGAGCCTGCAATAAAGGAGAAGATCGACAGAATGCACAGAGCTAATCTCCACAAGCTCCAGCTCATGCCGAAATTTGAGTTCAAACCATAATAAATACCTAAAAAGCCGCCTGTACTGTGAAATTCTCACAAATACAGGCGGCTATTTTTATTTAAAACATAGAACTGCAAATATTTTTTTCTGATAATCAATGGTTTTCCGTTGAATTTCAAGTTATTTCAGCCCTATAGTGAAAGGCATTACATAAGCCGTTAGCTGTTAGCCATTAGCCTGTAGGGGCGTTTTCACAATAATTCCGAATTCCGAATTAAAATGCGGCTATCGGGCGAACACTGTTCGCCCCTACATTCTTAGCTCTTAGTTCTACTCACTAATAAAAAAAACGCCCCGCCCATTATTACGGACGGGGGTGATGTAGAAAGCATTGTACAAAAACAATTACGAAGCTATTGTTTTGTCGAGGCTGATGACTTTATGACGTATCTTCTGCCATCTTTCGTTGTCAAGCTCACCCTTCAAACCGATCCTGTAAACCTTATCACCGTGTACTACATTTACACAGTAAAGGTTTTCACAGCCTGCAAAAGCGAACTTGCCTATCTCTTCCAAAGATGAATGGATTGTCAGGTCACTGAGACTTCGACAGCCCCTGAAAGCATACCAACCGAGATGCATGGTACTCTCAGGTATTTCAATACTTCTTAAATTTTCGCAACCGCTGAAAGCTGTATCGGAAATAACCTGAACAGTATCGGGAACGAGAATTCTCACAAGATTTGTGCAGTCAGAGAACGCTCCTTCATCGATTATCCCTACATTATCGGGAATAAAGATCTCAGTAACGCCTTTTTCGTCCTTGTACCTTTTAAGTACGCCTCTTTTGATCTTGTAATTCATTAAATTTTCTCCTTAATTGAATCTAACAGCGATCCATAATCCCCTGAACTCTCTTTAGTTCATAATCATTATAGCACAAAAGCGACAAAATGTCAATATACTGTCGTTTCAAATAGTTATCTTCGTAGGTTTGTACAAAAAAACTATCCCCTCTTTGCGAGGGGAGTAAATTTCAACTATTAGTTTAAGCACTTTTCAAACATGATTTAATTTGTTTCACTCTATAGATTTAAGTGATTCCGCCATATTAATTTTTTCTAATTTTATCTCCATGAACATATCCACCGCAAAGGTGAAAATAAATGTGAGAATTACGCTGTAAACAAAACTTTTCGGCAGTATCCGCACACTGAAATCCACCATATCCACTCTTATCTGCGCCATAACGAAACCGTGAACGAACACACCAAGCACAAGTCCTATAGCCGTGCCTATAGCCGTAAGCGCAAGATTTTCGCGGAGCACATAAGCCGAGGTCTCGCGCCTGAAAAAGCCAAGTACCTTTATGGTAGCGATCTCACGTACGCGCTCGGTAATATTGATGTTCGTCAGGTTATACAGCACTATGAACGCCAGACCAGCCGCACATACTATAACGATAAGAACGATATAATCAAGACTGCTCATCATCTTGCTCAGTCTCTCCTTCAGAGTCTCAAACACCATGACAGAGGTTATATTATTGCATTTTGAAAGCTCCGCAGAAGCCATTGACGTATCCGCCCCGTCCTTGAAGTTGATGAAGGAATAGTTTACGGGGAGCTTCTCGCCAAGCTGCTGTTCCATAGTACTTCTGCTCATAAACACCAAATTGTAAACGTGGTTCTCAAAGACTCCGCTGACCTTTACTTCCAACACACGCATATTTTCGTCGCGGAGCTTCATGATATCCCCTGCTTTTATGCCGTAACGCTCCGAAATACTGTGGCTGACAACAGCCTCGCCCTCAGCAGGCGGCGCAAGCTGACTACCGTCCATGCTTCTGAATTTGAAATACTTCTCCATACACTCAAAGCTGTCGGCTGCATTAACGGTAATGCTTTTCACCTTTTTCCCGTAGAGCAGATCCCATGAGCCCGTGTAGAGCAAAGTATAGTCCTCAGTATTTTCCGCAAGCACCCTTTCAAGCTCCGCAGGCACCTCATCGCCTACATTTCTGAGTGAAGCCGAGCCCCCTGCTATCTGTATATCCTCATACTGCATCTCCGCAAAGCCTGCAATGGAGTCCTTCAAGCCGAAGCCCGTGACCAGCAGTGCCGTACAGCCGCCTATGCCCAGTATCATCATAAAGAAACGCTTCTTGTATCTGAAAATATTTCGTATAGACACCTTATGCAGGAATTTCATACGCTTCCAGATAAAGCCTACATATTCGAGGAATACGCGCTTTCCTGCTTTCGGAGCTTTAGGGCGCATAAGTCCTGCCGCAGTTTCAGAAAGCTCCATCCGGCAGCTGAACCATGTGGTGCCCACAGAGCATACAAGCGAAACAGCAAGTGCAATAAGAGCAAGCTTTTTGTCGAAAAGATAGCTCATCTGGAGTTTAATGTACATTAGCTCATAGGTTTTCCAGATTATCTTCGGGAACAGATATGTTCCTGCTCCGTAGCCCAGCACACAGCCTATTATAGCCGCCAAGCCCGAATAGAACATGAATTTTCCCATTATAGTGCCCTCGGAATAGCCGAGAGCCTTGAATACGCCTATCTGAGTACGCTGTTCCTCCACCATGCGGCTCATGGTAGTCATACATACCAGAGCTGCGACCAGTATGAAGAATACAGGGAATATCCTTGCCACCTGCGCAACTATCTCGGAATCGTTCTCAAAACAGGCATAACCGATATTGGTATTTCTGTCCAGCACGAATACCTCGGGCTTTTTCAGCTTTGCAAGATCATTTTCGCCCTTTTGTATATCCTTTTCGGCATCGGATATCTGCTTTTCAAAATCTGCAAGTGAAGCTTCGTAATCAGCAAGTCCGCTCTCATACTCGGCAAGCCCTGCATTGTACTGCTCCATGCCCGAAGCATACTGCTCAGGCATTATATCCTTTATCTGTTCAAGCTGAGCAAGCTGTTCGTCTAATTGTGTCTTTGCGTTATCGAGTTCAAGCTTTGCTGAATCCAGTTTTTCCTGACCCTCTTTCCGATTTTTTTCAAGCTCTGCCTTACCGTCATTCAGCTTACTTTCGGCTTCTGCGTAAATATCGCCATATCTAAGGTCTGCACGGGACTGTGCGATATTCTCCCACTGCTTGTCCCTGCCGTCCATGAAGCTCTCATACTCGTCGGAATATATGGCAAAGTCCTGATCGAAGCGGATATAAGCCTCAGTATACACATCAATGTCAAAGGCTTCCGCAGGCAGATAGATAAATGCGTTTATCTCGCCGTTTCCCACAGATGTAGTGCCTCTCTCGAAATTGATGTACATTGAGGACTCCGCCGTACCCACAACTGTGAACTTATTGCTTTTCAGTGCGTTTTTTACGCTGTCGGAGTTCTCATCGGAAAGGTATATATCCGTACCCAGCGGCAGCTTGCCCTTTTCCATTATACATTCATCGGGAGCCTGAGGGAGCCGTCCCTCCGCAAGCCTGAGACCGTTTATATTATCAGTAAGTGAATGGGCTCTGAATACATAGCCCCCGGCCATGATATCAAGGCTGTACGCACCCTCAGCCGCTCTCACATCAGGACGGCTCTTAAAGTCCGCAATGTCGTCCTCCTGCCAGCCCAGTGTGGAAAGCAGTCTGTAATCGTAGAGCTGCTTTTCTGCAAGGAAACTGTTTACAGTATTGACCATTGCGGGAGTAGTTATCCTTACACCCGTAAAGAAACCGACTCCCAGTGCAATAATAGCCATTATGGCAAAAAATCTTCCGAATGTTCCGCGTATCTCGCGGAGAGTAGTTTTTCTTACTGCCGAGCCCATACCGTCACCACTCTATATCTTCGATATCAACAATATTCTCGTTCATACGCACACTTGATACCGTGCCGTTCTTGACCTTGATTATACGGTCAGCCATGGGAGTAAGCGCCTGATTGTGAGTTATGACAACCACAGTCATGCCGTTCTTTCGGCAGGTATCCTGCAAAAGCTTCAGTACAGCCTTGCCTGTCTCGTAGTCAAGCGCACCTGTAGGCTCGTCACAGAGCAGGAGCTTTGGATTTTTCGCAAGAGCTCGCGCAATAGCCACTCGCTGCTGCTCACCGCCCGAAAGCTGTGCAGGGAAATTTGCCTTTCGCTCAGCAAGTCCCACCTGTTCGAGAACTTTTCCTGCATCAAGAGGATCGCGGCATATCTGAGCAGCAAGCTCCACATTTTCAAGTGCGGTAAGGTTCTGCACAAGGTTGTAGAACTGGAAAACAAATCCCACTTCGTAGCGTCTGTAGGCAGTGAGCTTCTTTTTGCTCAGTGAGGATATCTCCGTACCGTCAAGGAAAACGCTTCCCGAGGTAAGAGTATCCATACCCCCGAGGATATTCAGGATAGTTGTCTTTCCTGCACCCGATGCGCCCACTATTACGCAGAACTCCCCTTTGTTTATCTCAAAATTCACGTCACTGAGAGCGTTTATCTCTACCTCGCCTGTCCTGTAAGTTTTTTTCACATTTTTAAACTCAACGTAAGAACCCATATTTTTCCTTTCTTCGTTAACAGTATTTATTCAGCCTTATAGCTTCACTTATCAAATTATAAAAGAATTTGCGCTCCCTGAACCTTGTTCAGGGCAATAACCGCCTAAAGGCGTTTTTGAATACACATTGATTATATCACAACTTATCTTTCCTGTAAAGCAAGCAGCAGCCTGCGTAATCGTAAAAACAATTTACATCATATATTCACCATATTCCTAAAAATTTGTGTTTACATTTCTAAAATAATTGTGTATAATGATAGATAACCAATACAGAAAGGGGTAAATCCATATGAAGCTATTCAAGCGGATATTCTCAACGGCTGCCGCAGCAGCTATTTTATCGACGATGATGACTGTCATGCCTGCTCAGGAAGCAGCCGCAGCCACCATAGTAAATGTTTCTCCCTACGATGTATACGACATAAACGGCGGAAAGTTCGAGGGCTGGGGCACTTCGCTCTGCTGGTGGGCAAACAGAGTGGGCTACTCTGATACCCTTGCACAGCAGGCAGCAGATACCTTTTTCAGTCCCGAGGGTCTGGGTCTGAACATTGCCCGCTTCAACATAGGCGGAGGCGATGATCCTTCACACACCCATATCACCCGTACAGACTCAAATATGCCGGGCTATACAAAGTATAACAACGGCAATGTCACCTACGACTGGAGCGCTGACCACAACCAGAGAAACGTCCTCGAAAGATGTATCAAAGCCGCAGGCGATGATATGATAGTGGAAATGTTCTCAAACTCTCCCCCCTATTATATGACAAACAGCGGTTGCAGCTCTGGCGCAAAGGACTCAAACAACAATAACCTCCGCGATGACAAGTACACGGATTTTGCAGAGTACCTTGCAGAGGTCACAGCCCACTACGAAAAGGACTGGGGCATACACGTACAGAGCATAACGCCTATGAACGAGCCCTATACCAACTACTGGGGCGCATACAGCAACAAGCAGGAGGGCTGTCACTTCGACCAGGGCAAGTCTATGGACACTATCTATCAGGAGCTTTCAAAGTCCCTGAAAAAGCGCGGACTGAACGATATAATCATAAGCGCAAACGACGAGTCCGTCATAGATACACAGATATCCTCATGGAACAATATGTCCGCAGCCACAAGAGCTCTCATAGGACGTATCGACACTCATACCTACGGCGGAAGCAAACGTGCAGAGCTGAAAGAAACTGCCATAAAGGCAGACCGTAACCTCTGGATGAGCGAGGTTGACGGCGGTTCTACAGCAGGCACAAATGCAGGCGAAATGGGCGCTGGTCTATGGCTCGCAGACCGCATAACCCTTGACCTGAACGAGCTCAACTCATCTGCATGGATACTCTGGCAGGTCATTGACAACCACATCTCACAGGTGGGAATGAACGGCAACAAGGACAAGGGTATGGTAAATACCCAGGGCGGCTACTGGGGACTTGCTGTTGCAGACCATGACAACAACAAAATTATCCTCACCAAGAAATACTACTCTATGGGACAGTTCTCACGCTATATCCGTCCAGGTATGACCATGCTGAAATCCAGCAATAACTGCGTTGCAGCCTTCGACCAAAAGAACGACAAGCTTGTTATCGTAGCCACAAATGACGGTTCATCTGACAAGCAGATAGTATTCGACCTTTCGGGCTTCGACACAGTTGGCACAAAGGCTCAGCCCATACGCACGAGCAATTCCGAGTCGTGGAAGTCGCTGAATACTATCGACCTCAAAGGCAGCGCACTTGAAGCTACTCTTGCAAAGCAGTCCGTTACTACTTACATAATCGAAGGAGTAACAGGCGGCAAGGCTCTTACAGACCAGATAGAGATCAATTCGTCTATGCTCAGCGGCTCGGACTCATGGAACAGCGACTCCTCAACTACCTATGCAAAGGCATTTGACGGCAGTACAGCTACTTACTTTGACGGTGTCAGCGACGGCTGGGTACAGGCTGATCTGGGCGGACTTTACGACATTACAGCTCTCGGATATGCTCCGAGAAGCGGCTATGAGTACCGCATGACAGACGGCAGGTTTCTTGCATCTCAGGACGGTACGAACTGGTCGGAGATCTACACCGTCAAGGACAAGCCCTCATCGGGTATGCACTACGTCACCGCACTTTCGGGTGATACAACAGCCCGTTATATCCGTTATGAAGTACCCTCGGGCGCACCTAAGAACGAGTACAACAAGGACAGCGCATACTGCGCGAATATTGCTGAGATAGCACTTTTCGGAGTCCCTCACGGACAGAGCTCTACTCGTCCTAAGTATGACAAGCTCGAACCCGTTTCGGGTACAGGAAGCGGCTCTTGGAAGGATACAGCCACCGTTACATTTGAAAAAGCTTATGACGGCGACCTCAATACCTATTTTGACGGTCTGGAAGGCGGCTATGTACAGCTTGACCTTGGAAAGATATGCAATATCGGCAATATCGGATACTGTCCGAGAAGCGGCTACGAAGCACGTATGATAGGCGGATATTTCAGCGTATCCACTGACGGAACAAACTGGAAAAAGGTCTATACTGTTGAAAAGAAGCCCTCCTTCAAGATGAATTACACGGACGAGCTTGAAAATATCACAGCAAGATATATCCGATATGAAGTCCCCACAGGCGCACCAGCAAGTCCCCTGAACAATGACTCTGTGTACCTTTGCAACGTTGCGGAAATAGCTGTATACGGCACCGCAGGAGCTTCATCTGTAGGCGATGTGAACAGCGACGGCTCGGTAAATGTTGCCGACCTTGTACGCCTGCAAAAATATCTCCTCGGAGCTGAAAAGGAAATAAGCGCCGATAATTCAGATATCAACAGCGACGCTGTGATAGACGTATTTGACCTTGTGGCACTGAGAAAGCTTCTTATAACTCAATAACTATAAAAAAGGCACTCAAATCGAGTGCCTTTTTGCGCAAATATTAATTTTGCCGTTAGCCCTTTGCCGTCAGCCCAAAAGTCTTGCGGGCTGTCGAAGACGCCAGCCCCTACTACTCACTTGCGGGCGATAATATCCGCCCTTACAGGCTAACGGCTTATAACAACAGCAACTATCCAGATAATAAGGTAATGCAGCGGATAGAAGCCGTAAAAGAACCATTTCGCCAGCATCGGGTGCTTGCCCTTTCTGCCGTTGTAAAATACTGTCATGCAAAGATAAGCCAGCACGAACATGAGCATCATTACTGCTATCTGAATGATAAGCCTGTCCGTGGGTACCTTGCCGAGGCTGAACAGATTAGGCAGGAAGTGCAGACAGGTAAGAAGCATAAACGCTATACACCGTGCCTTCGGCTTATCGCGGAAGATATGCAGGAAAAGTATGAACAGCACCCCGAATACCAACCAGTCCGACATAATAAGTGCAGTTGCACCGTCACAGATTATGACAAGGAGTATCCTCTGCCACAGCTTGTATTTGCTCTCCCACGCCATTATTGCAAGGAGTCCGAAAAACAGCGTAAATATAACATTTGTATGCCACCAGCCGCTGAACTTCTGACAGCACAGCCAGTCAAAGGGCTGAGTTATACAGGCAAAGATAAAAAGTCTCTTTGCATACTTTTTCCTGTCACGAGTGTATTTGTAGCCATCAGCGATAAAGAAGAACATAACAGGCGGACAGAACAGTGATGTGTATATTACGATATACTGCCACATAGGCAAGGTGTAAAATGCCTTGACATCGCCGTATTTGTACTGCACTGCCCAACCTATAAGGTGTCCCCAGAACATGATGAATACAGCAAGACATTTCATCATGTCACGATTGAATATTTTGTATTTTTGTGTATTTCCTGTCATATAAAAACCTTTTCTGAAATTATTGTTCGGAATAATCCGAGAAAGTCACCTTATAATCAAAATTTATGCCGTCACAAACCGTATACATAGAGTTTACCTCGGAACATCTGTCATATCTTGTATGGTACTCGCTGCCGTTATAGCTCCAGACTATCTCACTGCCGTCTACGGACTTTATTTCAGCAATGGCTTCATAGGAATATCTGTCGTTCTGTTTTTTTACCCAGTGTCCGTCATAGGTCTCGTAAAGTATATCCCCTGAAGTCACGGTAATATCTTCGGAAAAATCTCCCTCGCCGAGAAAGCCGCCGTCCTCGCCCCAGCCGCTGTAATGAGAACTCACATTCATCGTACAGCTTTTAATTACAGCAGGAACTATCTCCTTTTCAACTTTTTTCTTTCCGCCGCAGCCTGTCATTATCATTACAAGTGCAGCCGAAATACTCATAAGAACCGTTATTTTATTTCGCATATATTCATACCTTTACATTGGGATTTGTATACTGACCGTGCTTTCTTGTAGCACCCTTCCAGAACTGAATAGCGAACTGCGGACAGTGGTGCAGACAGCGGAAGCACAGCGCACATCTGTCCCTTACCCATACAGGCTTGCCGTCGCGCATTTCTATAGCATTCACGGGACATTTCTTAGCACAAAGACCGCAGCCGTTACAATTATCGTCAACGGTAAGATTTTTCGTACTTCTCACCTTTGCAAAGACTCTGTCAGTGAAAGGATATATAGCATAGGGAGTCCTGAGCTTTGTGAAATTGCCTTTTTTCTTATGAAGTATCATTGCGATAGTCCTGTCGATATTGATCTCAGCCTTTTCGTTCTGTCTTGCTACCTTGACAGGATCGGTAAGATCAAATGTAACAGTCCAGTTATCGGGCATTTTAATATTGTAAGCAGCACTTAGCCTTATGCCCCTTTCTCTCAGCAGATGACGGGTCTCCTCGGCACTGCAACCGGGAGTGGTGCCATAGGTAGAAGCCACAAAGACATAATGGCTCCCCCTCCTGTGAAGCCTGAGATTTCTCAGGAAAGCCCTGACAGGTATAGGCAGTGCCCACCAGTGAGTTGGAGTGACTATGCCGAAGCACTCGTCCTCCTTCAAAGTGATATCATAGCATTTTTCTTCAATGGATACAGCTCTGTCACCAAGAGCAGCCGCTATACGCTCTGCGGCATATTTACTGTTGCCTGTAGCTGAAAAATAAACGATCATATCCTCATTTCCCCTTTATAGTTTATCGTTACAGAAAAACGCCTGTCAGCTCATCTTCTCGAACTGATCCGCACCTACACCGCAGATAGGACAGACATAATCCGCAGGAACTTCTTCTCCCACGTATTCATAGCCGCAGACCATGCATCTCCATATAGTCTCGCCGCTTTCGGTCTTTCCTACGGGTACAGCTTCTTGTCCGCCGCCTGTTACCTTTTCAAAATCAGCCTTGCCGTGCTTGCATACAGGACAGACGAAATCATCGGGGACTTCCTCTCCTACGTACTCATATCCGCAGATAACACATCTCCATATTGTCTGACCGTCAGAGGTAGTTCCCACAGCCTCGGGCTTGGGCTTTATATTGCTCTGATAGTATTCGTATGTAGCGGAAGGAGCATCACTGAGCACCTCCATGTCCGTAACATTGCCAATAAACATGGTATGTGTGCCAAGGTCAATGCTGTGCCATACAGAGCAGGATATATACGCATTTGTCCCCTTTGTAACTATCAGGGTGCCGTTTTCTGCACGTTTGCAGTCGGAAAAGTCCGCGAATTTATCAACATCTCTTCCCGACTGAAAGCCGAAACGCTTGAAAAGCGAAAAATCAGCGTCCGTACTTATGACAGAAGCGGTGAATTTTCCCGTAGCCATTATCATATCGTGAGTAAGATTAGTCTTGGCAACAGTAAGGCTCACCTTGTTGGGAGTTGACGTTACCTGAGCCAGAGTATTTGTGATACAGCCGTTATCTCTGCCGTTACTGTTTGCGGTAACGACGAAAAGTCCGTAGCTTATTTTGTACATTGCTTTCTTGTCCATAGTTGATACCTCCGTTTTTCGATAATTGATAAAGTGATATGGAATTCACATCTTACAATAATTTTACCAAAGATTCCAACACCAATCAAGTATATTTTGTTAATATTTTGCCTTCTTGACATTTTCGGATAATGTGATATAATGTATAAGAAAAAGGGAGCTTGTAAACAGGCTGAGAGGGAGTTGTTAACTCCGACCTTACCTGATTTGGATAATGCCAACGTAGGGAAATACTTATGGAATGTAGGTGTGTCTCTCTGTGGGCACACCTTTTTTGCAGCGTGACATCGGGGGCACCACTTTGTCTCGCTATACAAAATTAATGCTGGGACCCGGAGTCCAAATAAATTCAAAGGAGAAATGTAAATGAAAACAGCATTAACTATCGCAGGAAGCGATTCCTGCGGAGGCGCCGGCATTCAGGCGGACATGAAGACCATGACCATGAATGGTGTTTTTGCTATGAGCGCGATAACCGCGCTGACGGCGCAGAACACGACCGGCGTAACAGGTATTATGGAGGTATCGCCTGAATTCTTAGCCATGCAGCTCGACGCTGTATTTACGGACATTCGTCCTGATGCAGTAAAAACAGGCATGGTATCCTCCGACAAGCTTATCCGCACTATTGCCGAAAAGCTCCGCGGATACAAGGCTGAAAATATTGTTGTTGACCCTGTTATGGTAGCAACGAGCGGTTCAAAACTCATCGCAGACGAGGCTGTTGAGACTCTTAAAAAAGAACTCCTCCCCATTGCAGCAGTCGTTACTCCCAATATCCCCGAAGCGGAGATACTGGCGGATATGAAGATATCCTCACAGGACGACATGGTAAAGGCTGCAAGGGTAATCGGCGAGAAATACGGCTGTGCTGTACTGTGCAAGGGCGGTCACAGTCTCAATGACGCAAACGACCTGCTCTGGAATAACGGCAGCACTTCGTGGTTCAGGGGAAAGCGCATAGACAATCCCAATACCCACGGTACAGGCTGTACACTTTCAAGTGCTATCGCTTCAAATCTTGCAAAGGGCTTCACATTGGAGAAGTCAGTTGAACGAGCTAAGGACTACATCTCGGGCGCACTTGCAGCTATGCTCGACCTCGGCAAGGGCAGCGGTCCTATGAACCACGCATTTGCTCTTACAGGCGAATTTGCAAAATCAGCAGAATAAGCAGTTCATAATTATCTGTTTAGGGACGCCGTCCCCTACTTAATAACTGCTAATGCAAATCAAATGATATAAAAAATCGGAGGAAACTAAAGTGAAGAATTACTATACACAGATGGAAGCGGCTAAAAAGGGTATCATAACTCCCGAAATGGAAATAGTCGCTAAAAAGGAATATATAGACGCAGAGGAGCTCCGCGCACTCGTTGCAAAGGGCGAGGTTTGTATCCCCTGCAATATCAATCACAAATCAATATCTCCCGAGGGTATCGGTACAAGAATGCGTACCAAGATAAACGTAAATCTCGGTATTTCGGGCGACGCAAAGAACTACGACATCGAAATGGAAAAGGTGGATATGGCTCTCAAATTCGGAGCAGAGGCTATCATGGACCTTTCAAACTACGGCAAGACCAACACCTTCCGCAAGGCTCTCGTTGAGAAGTCGCCTGCTATGATAGGTACTGTTCCTATGTACGATGCTATCGGCTACCTTGAAAAGGACCTCCTTGAGATAAAAGCCGAGGACTTTCTCAGAGTTGTACGTGCTCACGCAGAGGAGGGCGTTGACTTCATGACTATACACGCAGGCATCAACCGCCGTGCAGTAGAAGCTTTCCGCAGAGACAAGAGAAAAATGAACATCGTTTCACGCGGCGGCTCACTCCTTTTTGCATGGATGATGATGACTGGCAACGAAAACCCATTCTACGAGTATTATGACGAAGTCCTTGACATTCTCCGCGAGTACGACTGTACTATCTCTCTCGGTGACGCTCTCCGTCCAGGCTGTATCGACGACTCAACAGACGGCGGTCAGATAGCTGAGCTTATCGAGCTTGGCGCACTTACCGAAAGAGCATGGGCTAAGGACGTTCAGGTTATGGTAGAGGGACCGGGTCATATGGCAATGAACGAGATAGCTGCAAATATGAAGCTCCAGAAGCGTATCTGCCATAACGCGCCTTTCTACGTTCTCGGACCTCTCGTTACCGATATCTTCCCCGGTTATGACCACATCACTTCTGCTATCGGCGGTGCTATCGCTGCTGCAAGCGGTGCAGACTTCCTCTGCTATGTAACTCCTGCCGAGCACCTGAGACTTCCCGATACAAACGATGTTAAGGAAGGTATCATCGCAAGCCTTATCGCTGCTCATGCTGCTGATATCGCAAAGGGTATCCCTCACGCTACAGACCGTGATAACGCTATGGCTGAAGCCCGCCACGAGGTCGACTGGGATAAGATGTTCGATATAGCTGTTGACGGCGAAAAGGCAAGAGCTTACTTCGAGAGCACTCCTCCTGCTGACAGACACACCTGCTCAATGTGCGGCAAAATGTGTGCTGTAAGAACTACAAATATGATACTCAACGGCGAAAAGGTCGAGTTCTGCACAGAAAAGTAATACTATGGGCGCACTGCGGTGCGCCTTTTCTATTTTTAGTTGTTAGTGCTTATTGTAGGGGCTGGCATCCTCGACAGCCCGCAAGTGAGTAAAGAGTAGAACTAAGAATGTAGAGGCGAACAATGTCCGCCCGATAGCCGCATTTTAATTCGTAATGCGGAATTAAATGTGCCGTAAGCGAAGTACAATTAACGATTTTGTAAAAAGTGAGCGCGTTTAACAAGCGACAACGTGGACGGGTGCAGCGTCACGCTGCTGTAGGGGCGGCGTTTCGCCGTCCGCCAGTTGAGAGTTCAGCGTTGCACATAATTTCATCAAATGAGACGTCGAAGACGCCGTCCCCTACAAAAAACGTTTTATTTGCAACAGGAATAACGGATTTATTGTTATATGCAGGCGTTTCAAGCCCCCGAAACGCCGCCCTCTACATTGTGTCATTTGAAGTGCATTTGCCCTTTGCGGGCGAACAGCTAAAGGCTAATGGCTAACGACTTTCATAACGCCTTTCACTATAGGGCTGAAAGCACTTGAAATTCAACGTAAAACCATTGATTATCAGAAAAAATTATTTCAACTTCGTATACACGCACAATTTTCTCTGTTCGTTTTTGTCAGATATGCACTGGTAACAGCTTCACAGCAGAAAAAATGCCTTTTTTACTTGATTATTATTTTCAGATGTGGTATAATGTAATTTATAGTATGGGCTTTTTCTGCTCGTTTGTAATGAAAGAGCCATTTTCAGTGAGAGTTTCTGCAAACTTTTACGTCTATATTATGTAGTATATTTCGGAGTATCAGTCTCCGCGGAAAGGAAATACAGGCATGAAAAAAGTTATAATCATCGGTGCAGGCCCTGCGGGTCTTACAGCCGCATATGAGCTGCTTAAAGACGGCTCTGGAGAGTACGAAGTAACTGTCCTCGAAGAAACAAATGCTATCGGAGGTATCTCCAAAACTGTAAATTACAAGGGCAACCGCATGGACATGGGCGGTCACCGCTTCTTCTCAAAAATACCGGAGGTAAACGCATGGTGGAGCAATATGCTCCCTGTACAGGGTGCTCCTTCATCTGACGATAAGTACCTCAAGAGACACGTAAACGTTGAGGCAGGCGGTCCAGACCCTCAGAAGGAAAACCGCGTAATGCTCAAGAGACACAGAGTTTCACGTATCCTTTTCAATGATAAGTTCTATGATTACCCTGTTTCTCTCAAGCCCGAAACTATCAAGAATTTCGGCTTCTTCACAACTATCAAGGTAGGCTTCAGCTACCTTAAAGCGGCTATACACAAGCGTCCCGAAACCAACCTTGAAAACTTCTACATCAACTGCTTCGGTAAGGAGCTCTACTCAATGTTCTTTGAGTACTACACCGAGAACCTCTGGGGCAGACACCCAAGCGAGATAGACGCTTCATGGGGCGCACAGCGTACAAAGGGTCTGTCTATCGTAGGCATCATCAAGGACTTCTTCGGCAAGCTCTTCAAAGTAAAGAACCGTAAGGTAAATACTTCACTTATCGAGGAATTCAAGTATCCTAAGCTTGGCCCCGGACAGCTCTGGGAAGTAACTGCCGACGAGGTAAAGAAGCTTGGCGGTACTATCATCATGGAGGCTGGCGTTAAGAAGCTCCACAAGGACGCAAACAACAACCTTACAGGTGTTACCTACGTCAAGGACGGTCAGGAGATCGAACTCAGCGGCGACATTGTTATCTCATCAATGCCTGTAAAGGATCTCGTTGCAGGTATGAACGACGTTCCCGAGGACGCTGCTCGTATCGCAGCAGGTCTCCCATACCGTGATTATATGACTCTCGGTGTTCTCGTTCCCAAGCTCAAGCTCAAGAACAAGACAAATATGCGTACAGTCGGCAATATCGTGCCTGACTGCTGGGTATACGTTCAGGACAGACGTGTTAAGATGGGGCGTTTCCAGATCTATAACAACTGGTCTCCTTACATGGTAAAGGATCTTGGTCATACTGTATGGGTTGGTCTTGAATACTTCGTAACAGAAGGCGACAAGTTCTGGAACATGACAGAAGCACAGTTCTCTGACTTCTGTGTAAAGGAAATGGTAAAGCTCGGTCTCATCGACAGTGCAGACGAGGTAATAGATACACATATGGAAAAGGTAAAGAAGGCTTACCCTGCTTACTTTGACACATATGAGGAAATGGACAAGCTCATTTCTTACCTCGATACTATCCCGAACCTGTTCTGCGTAGGACGTAACGGTCAGCACAGATACAACAATATCGACCACTCTATGGTAACCTCATTCGAGGCTGTTAAGGCTATCAAGAACGGCAGCACAGACAAGTCCTCGATCTGGAACGTTAATACAGAAAAGGAATACCACGAGGAGAAGCAGAAGTAATGGACGAGATCAAGCAGATATTCCGCGATAAACAGTTCAAAAAGCTGTTTGTCGGCGATACGGACAATACTCTGATACAGTTTTTCCGCTACCTTTTTGTCGGCGGACTGGCTTTCGTTGTAGACTTCGCATTGTCATATATACTGTTCAGATTTGCTTTCGGCGAACAGAAGGAATACGGCTGGGTAGCCAATTCCCTTTCATTCATTGCAGGTCTTGCAGTAAACTATCTCATAAGCACCTTATGGATATTCAAGAATTCCAAGGTCGAGAACAAGCTTGTGGAGTTCCTGAGCTTTGCGGCTATCGGTGTGGTAGGACTTCTTATCACTATCGGCATTACAAAGCTTTTTGAGGTATGGATCGGCGATAAGACAAGTCTTTTCCAGATCATAGCTAAGGTAGTTTCAACAGCAGTTTCCTTCCTCTGGAATTTCTTCGCAAGAAAGATACTGCTCTACACCAAAAAAGATAATAAATAATCCTTCGGGCAGCTTATGCTGCCCGTTCCCATTGTGAGGTAATATAATGGATAAAGAAATCGAGACACCTGTTTCCGATACAACAGACAAAGAAGTATCGGAAATCCCCACCGATGAGAACATAGACCTGACGGAAGTACCGTCGGATACAGCAGAAGATGTCGTAGACCTTACGGAAGAAGCTGTTCCGCCTGCTGATGAAGCATTTACAGAAACAGTCCCCGAGGTCACCGAAACTCCAGATGCAGCTGTGGCAGCCGATGCGATCGCAGAAGCTCCTGCACATAAGCGTTCAAAATACAATATCATTGCAGATATCTTTATATTCGCTGCGGCATTTTTCATATTCATATGTACAGTCGGTGCTGCGGTATACTACATTATTTACGCAGGAAAATACGAATTCCATGCAGACTGCACAGATACCATAATGTGGGCAAATGCATCTTTGGAAAGCGGAAAGCTCTATGACCCTTCTTTCGCCTACGCCTGCTTCCTGCCGTTCAGCACAAGTACCATTATGATACCGCTGATAAAAATATTCGGCTTCGGAATGACTGCTCATATAGCCGGAATGCTTTGTTTCTTCATATTAATAACGCTGTTTATGATATTGATGATAAGAGAGATAACAGGAAACACTCCCGCAGGCTTTGCAGGTACTGCACTTTTCATATCTATAACTCTTGTTACCCCTAAGCTCAGAGAGATATTCTGGGGACATACCATATATTACTCTCTCGGACTTCTCTTCCTTGTTATCGGTACATTTCTGTATGCAAGGATACTGTCTCTGGGAAGCAAGGAAAGCAAACTGAAAAAAGAGGGCAAAAATCACAAAGGCACTTTCCTGCACAAGCTGATACTTTTCATGGGCTTATGCTTATTCATGCTCCTTTCCGGAATGAACGGCATTTCAGGATTGACTCTGTTTGCACTCCCGTTTGCAGGTGCAATATTTATCGAGCAGTTCATCAATAAGAAGTACAGCATTTTAAGCGGTAAAACCGCTCTCGTTACCTTCCGTGCTCTTGTTTTTCTTATAATGACAGTTGTAGGAAATATGCTCAATAATCATCTGCTCTACGGTCTTACAGCAAACTATCAGAACGCAAACTCTGAGTTTTCGGAAATGAATTCATGGATATCCCACTTACAGAAGCTCCCAATTGCGTGGTTCAGGCTTCTCGGTGTCGAGAACATTCCCGATGTCATGTTCACCAACAAACAGGGTATCCCAAACATTGTATATATCGTATCCGCACTTATTTTAGCTGCTATGCCGATAATCGCTACGATATGCTATAAAAAGTACGGAAATGACCGAAAGGGCAGAATGATGCGCATATGGGTATGGCTGCACTGGGCAGTGACGGCTGTAGTCCTTATGGGCTATATCTGCGGAGTTCTGGCAGTTGCAGACTGGAGACTCACTCCTATGGTGGGAACTTCTCTTATCCTCAGCATACTGTTTGTATGCTGGGCTGTCACGGAAAATGCAGACTGCTCAAGAATAGTTTCACTGCTGATCGTACCTGTTTTTGCAGCAGGCTTCCTTGCATTCTCAAATGTGATGAAAATGCCGAAGGACGGCTACAAACAGAATACATGGTACCAGCTTGCGGACTTCCTTGATGAGCATGGTCTGACAAGGGGCTATTCCACCTTCTGGAATGCCAACTCAATAACACTTATCACAGACGGAAAAATAAAAGTCAGCGACGTTTATATCGACGACAAAGGCGTGTCGATGAGAAGGTATCAGTCCTCCACAAAATGGTATAAGGATAATCCTCTCCAGCGTAAGTACTTCCTCATACTTGAGGGCGATGAGCGCAGCAATTTCATCAAATCTGACGATTATAAAAAGGATATCCCAATGAATACCCTTACCACTACAATCAACGATACAAAATACACCATCTTTGTTTACGACCATAACATAGTAAAAAAATAAAAGGACACTTTAAACGTGATACTTATATAGAAGCTTATACTATTTATCGGGGGAAACCTTTCTGAAGAAAGGCTTTCCCCCGAGCCCCTTTCCAAAGACTTTTTTAGCTGATTTTTTCTCAGATAGGGCACACCGAAAATAAAAAAGCCCTGCAAGTAATGCAGGGTGTGCCCTATCTGAGAAAAAATAAAACTGAAAGTTTTCGGGAGAGAGTTTGAGAGAAGCCCCTTTTTCAAAAGGGGTTCTCTCAATAATTAGTGCAAAACTTTCTATACAAGTACCACGGTTAAGTGTCCTTTTTATTTGTAGTATTATTGCTATATCTTATTCTGCAAGCTTCTGATTGATAGCGTTTACCAACTCATCAGCATTTACGCCGTGTACCATTGCAGCTTCCTCGATTGTCTCGCCCTGTGATGCAGGACATCCGAGACAGTGCATACCAATGCTGAAAAGGATTGGCGATACGTCTTTATCCAGCTGAAGAAGCTCACCGATCTTTGTATCCTTAGTAACCTGTGCCATATTTTTGTAACCTCCGTTAAATTCACTTAAAGGGGCTTGACAAATGTCCGCACCCTTGTTATAATATTATCACAGTCTTTGACATTTGTCAAGGCACTTATATCAACTTTTACAAAGCGAGGTATTTTGTCAATGTATCAGGGCAGCAACAAATCAGCTTTACTCTCACAAAAGCTTATTTCCGAAGCACTTTTAAAACTTCTTGAAGAAAAGTCCTTCAATGACATAAGCGTCAGTGACCTGTGCCGCGAAGCTCAGGTATCACGCCAGACCTTCTATTCTCTGTTCGGTACAAAGGAAAATGTCATAATCTATGAGCTCAGCAACAACTGCTGCTATCTTCCAGAGGAAAGCGCTACCTCCTGCCATTCCGCCATGTTCCGCAGCTTCTGCGAGGGCTACAGCCGATATATAGTGGATAAGCGCCACATAATATCCCTGCTTGTACGCAATGACATGATACATTTTCTTTACGATGTGCAGTACAGATCCCTTATGGAGTGTAAATACTTCATCAGTGATGTTTCCGATGAGAAAAGAATTTTCATCGTTGACTTTATTTCCAGCGGTATGAACAGTATCGCCAAGAACTACATACTTACAGGTGCAAAGGCTGATGTAGGTTTCCTGAAAAAACTTATGTTCAGCCTCTACGGCGGACTATATTTCAAGAATTTCGACAATGAGTCTGCCTGAACGATATACAGATATAAAAAAGGGACTTTTTCAAGTCCCTTTTTATTATTTCATACAACAGGCTGACCGATATTCTGGACATTGGTCATTCCGTTTACGAGCTCGATAACTCTGTCGCCGTAAGCTGCGCACTTATCCGAATGAGTTACCTGTAATATTGTTATGCCCTTTTCCTTGTTTATCTTTGAGAAAAGATTCATTATCTCTGCACCTGCTACCGAGTCAAGATTACCTGTCGGCTCGTCGGCAAGTATTATCTCGGGATTTCCGATAACTGCTCTTGCTATTGCCACACGCTGCTGCTGACCGCCCGAAAGCTGTGAGGGCTTTGCCTTGCGCTTCTCTGTGAGACCTGTTATGCTAAGTATCTCATCAAGCTGAGCCTTCATATCTGCCTTGCTATTTCCTTTAACGCTGGACGGAAGCAGGATATTGTCCTCAACGTTGAGATTCTGCACAAGATTGTAAAACTGGAAGATAAAGCCTATCTTTTCAAGTCTCAGCTTTGACAAATTCTTTTCCTTCAGCTTTGCGATGTCATTTCCGCACACCGAGATAGTACCCTCAAAATTTCTGTCAAGTCCGCCGATGAGATACAGAAGAGTGGATTTTCCGCTTCCCGAAGCTCCCATAAGTGATACGAACTCGCCCTTTTCAACGTTAAGTGAAGCCCCAGAGAGCACCTTCGTCATCGACTCTCCCTTTCCGAAGGTCTTATATACATTATTTACTTCTATAAGATTAGCCATTATACATTCTCCTTTATTCGTATTTGAGCTGTGAAACTACGTCCATTTTCTTTAATGCCCTTATGGGGAAGAGCGAAACAAGTGTAAAGACCGCACATAACAGCACAGCATACTTCACACAGTCACTCACCGATACCTCAAGTGCAACGAACAGCTCAAGCTGTTCCAGAATACCGATAAAGATATGGGACATGAATATACCTATCGGAACTGCCGCAACAAGCGCGATAAACGAAGATATGAAGCTTTCCATAAGGAACATCTTCGACAGCTTCTTACGCGGCATTGCTACGGAGGTCATTACCGCACACTCACGCTTTCTTCCTTCGAGTCCGATGAGCTGATTGCTCACTACGCCTATGAAGGTAAGTCCGACACCGATAACAATAAGGAGAATAAGGATAGTATTCAATGACGCACGCTGAGTAGCCATATATTCTACAAATTCATCATGGGTATATATATCATTTACATAGTCAGCGGAATGATCCTTTATTGTGTCCTTCAGAGCCTTCGGATCATCTCCCTTTACAAGAAGATTGTAGGGATAATCGCCGTATATATCCTTGAAGAGCTTTTCGGTGATTATCACGCTTGTTCCAGAACCTGCATAGTAATCATTTTCTATCCTTCCTGTTACCTTCAGCTTCTTCTCAACAGGGAGATAGCCATCCGAAAGGAATGTGATGCTTACGGTATCACCCTTCTTATATCCGTACTTCTTCATAAGTCCTCTGTCGAGAACTACCTCACCTTCACCAACATTTTCAGGTACGCCCGTAAAAGCATCAAACAGCTCAAAGCCGCCGTCCTTCCAGCCGAATACCGCTATTTGAGTTTCCTTGCCGTCAAGCTTTGCAGTATCCCATTCTATGTATATCATTTCAGAAGTCTCAACACCGTCGAGATCCTTTACATATGAAAGATATTCAGCCTTTGAGCTGCCTGTCATAGCTACAACATCGCCCTTAAAAACATCGTGGTTGTATAGAGCTGAAAGGGAATTGGTGAATATATAAAGCACCATTGCAAGTGATGCCGCTGTTACACAGAGAACAGAGCTTCCCACAGTACACTTCTTCGCACCTGCTTCAACAGCTGCAAGTCTTGCTATAGGGAAATTCAGCTTTGCAAAGAGCTTTTCCAGCAGCTTTGCCGCAAAGCGGTGAATGTAATTGAACAGGAAGCCTACTGCTGCGATAAAGAATACAAAGCATATCATACCGCACCAGAAATTATCCTTGAAGAAATATGTAACGACAGCTGCCACAAGAAGGATAAAGCCTATATATGTAGCTATCCTGCTCGGACGGTACTCTGTATCCTTTGTATCGAAGATAATATCACGGATAGGTGTCTTTACTGCCTTTATTACTTCCTTTATGGGACAGAGACACTCTATAGCAACTGCGCCGATGATAACGCCGATAATAACTATGAGCTTAGCCTCCGGCACATCGGGGTGGATTATATCATCTCCGTTTGAACTGAAGGAAAAGGCAGAATCAAAGAATGGCTGCTTTACTGCTCTGTAGATCATAACGCCTATGACGCTTCCAAAAAGTCCGTAAAGGATATTCTCGAAAAGGAGCGCAAGAGTAGTCATGCGCGATGAGATACCGAGACTTCGGAAAGTACCTACTACCGACATCTTATCAACGATGATACGCTCTGATACCGATACCGTTACGAATATTACAAGAAGCATACAGATAGCAAAAAGCACAAGAAATGCTCTCGTTATAGAGCCTATCTGCTCATTGAGCTCTTCATTGTCGAAATAGTTCACTACATCTGCTGTGGGATATTTTTTCTTGAAGAAATCCTCTGCGTCCTTTATCTGCGAATCCTCTTTCACATCGACGAATGCCATCTTTATCTCAGGCTCATCTGCAATAACGAGTTCCTTCATATCGTCAAGGCTTACAGCTATACGGCTGCTCGTATCAAAGAGTCCCTGCTTCTTTTCGATACTGCTTACAGTAAACTCAACAGGTATGTCTCTTTCGCCGTGGAGGATTATCTTGTCCCCCTCCTTGTATCCGTATTCCTTTGAAAATTCCTCGGAGATAGCTGCCTTTTTGCCGCCGAGCTCAACGCTGTCCTTTATGAGCTTCATCTTCTTTGCCTGAGCTTCATCAACAGCAAATATCTCTACGTTTTTACGGTGAACATAGGAGATATCCATATCAAGATGCCTGTCGAAATAACAGCTTCCGCCGCTGAGGTACATAACGTCACATTCAGGAGCTCCGTCTGCGAAATCCTCATCTATAGGTGACTTTGTAGTTATCAGAAGGTCGGTATTTCCTGCCATATTGGCAAACATACCCTTTACCATCTTATCAAGAGAGCCGCTCATATCAAAGCAGAGCATAGCCGTAAAGCTGCACACCGCAATACAGATCATAAGCAGGATAGTTCTGAGCTTATGCGCCCAGATGTTTTTTAATGTATGTTTTAATATCAGTCTCATTGCTTACCACCTGCTTACCCTTTCTTCGGGAGCAACATACATTCCGTCGCCCTCCTTCAGACCGTATACCTCATTGAACTTACTGTTCGATGCAAGTACAGCGTTCACACGAGTTTTAGCAGGACTGTGTTCGTCGTCATCAAGAGCCTTTATTCCGTCGGAATCAACCATAAGTGTAGCCCAGCTCCTTGCATAGCTCTCAAAGAGCCTTTTAAGCTCGTCCTTATCGTCTATGATATTCGTAACACATTCAACACCGCTGAGGTCGGCATAATTCTCGCCGTTTGTAAGCTCTCCGTCAACATGGAACACCTCCATGATAGTAAATCCGTTGTAATACTCGGTAAGCCTGTTTGCACGCTCTTCAAGTATCTTCTTGTCCTTTTCGCCGAGCCAGTCGGGATTGTATTTTCCGTTGGGATCGTAATTGATACAGTTTGAGTCAAAGGCATGACCTATCTCATGTCCGATGACCGCACCCAGTGCGCCCAGATTTTCTGCACGGTCGCCCTCAGGGTCAAACATAGGCTTCTGCATTATAGCAACTGTTATATTTATCGAGTTGCTTATCTGATACTGTGCATTGACCTCTGTTGCAAGCATAGAGGTCTTTGTCTTGTCCACCTTTTCGGACAGTTCCTTTATATCATCGGCTCTGTATTTACGTAAAAGATTTTTTGAAGTCTCATAATAACTGCCGCCGATGAGGTCAGCGTCCTTAGGGTCGATCTTATGCGGTTCGGGAACTGTGATAAGGATTATATTATGCAGCTTTTTCACAAGTGCCTTTCTTGTTTCGGCTGAGAGCCAGTCTGCATTGTTTATAAGGCTGTCATAGCTGTTTATGATATCGTCGAAAAGCTCATGTATCCCCTTATCGAGCTCGGGAGTATAAAATCTGTCGGCATATATCTCGCTTATCTGCCATTTCAGAAGTGCCGAAACGGTATCTGCCGCCTGATCTTCCTTGGCATCCTTGCTTTCGGGAGCATATTCCTTCAGTATTTTATTGCTGTCAGATATAAAGTATCTGTTGTCATAAAGATATGACGCAAAGATATATGACTTCCACTTTTCAAGGTTTTCATCTGTTATGAGCGAATTAATAGCCTTGACCTGCCCGATATCACATATGTATATTCCGTCAGTGATGCCCTTTACATCACCGTAGAACATCTCCACAACAGAGCCGTCAAGATTTGACATCACGCTGTCTAATTCCTCATAGCTTGACATAGGTATCTTCAATATATTTTCAATGGTCTGCTTTGTCTCAAAGTCGGTATTATGAGCTATCTCAAGTCCGATATACACCATCTGCTTACCCTTTTCATCGGCTGTTTCATAATCATCGCCCATGACTCTGTGCATATCTCTTGCTATGTTGTTAGCTTCCTTGCAGTTATCGGAAATATCGTTTATTTCTTTAAGACTTGTGCCCAGAAAGCTCGAAGCAGGTGTAATATAAAGCGAATTTTTTGATCCGTCTATAAAATCCGGCATGACCTCAAAGGTAAAAAGCGAATTTGCATTGTAATTCCTTGTTAGCTCACCCCAAAGCCTGAAAAGCTCCTGTATGTCATTGGCTGCCAAAATTTTTCCGCAGTTATCCATTATCTCCTTACATACCGAGCCATCGTCCTTATAGTCCATTACCTGATGATAAAGGTCATGGATAAGCTGTTCATTTGTGCCTTTTGCAAACTTTTCGCTGCTGCCGCCTATCTCCTTTATCATATCCGGGATAACTTCCCTGTTATCCTCGTCCTCAAAGCCTGACATATAGTTTTCGCCGTAAGGTATCTCGGACTCCATAAGCGTGTCATAGTTTACATAGCTGTAAAAATCGTCCTCTGCCTTCGGCTTTCCTTTTTTCTTGTCATTGCCGTCAGCGTTCTTCTCATTGCTTTCCTCCGAAGCCTGCCTGCTGTCATCGCTTTCGCTTTTTTTCGATGACGAACAGCCTGCACAGCTTACAGCAAGCATACCCGCAAGAAGAAACGACAAGACCTTCAGATGTTTCTTCATTTTTGTCCTCCAATAATTAATATCGCATATAAAAAACATATGCTACGATATTTATTATACAGTCCCCGACCATTATTTGTCAATTAAATAACAGCTAAATAATTCTTATCTTTTTCTTATCTTTTTCTTAACAGCTTCCTGTACATAAGAAAAAGCGGAGCTGTAAAAGCTCCGCTTCTATAACATCTGTCGATTATTCGCCGCAGTATACAGCTATCGCCTTTGCCGCAAATTCTGCCGTACCCTTGCCGCCTGCGCTGTTGATATGCTCCCTGAACTCACTGTCTGCGGCATACATTTTGCCCAGTCCGCTGAGGATCTCATCGGTACAGGTATAGAAATGCTCGGTTATAAAGCCCTGAAGCTTCTTCACCATTGCCTGTGCCTCACTGCTTTCGGGACTGCCGCCTTTAAGCTCTCCGAACTCTGCAAACAGCTGAGCAAAGTCCTCCATGAGCCTTTCGTTCTCCTCAGATGTGCGCTTCTTATGTGAGAACTCCTCATAAGCCTTAGTGTTTCCCCACTTTTCCTTTGCCCGTTTTGTGTATTCGTCGATCTTTGATGTGTCAAATGCAGAAAAATCCACTGCTCTCACTCCAATCATTTTTATTCCGCGAGCGAAGGCTATAAGGTCATCAAGATGCTGCCTTTTCAGCTCCAGCAGCTCTATCTGCTGAGCAAGTGCCTGTTTACGGTCATATGTCGGACTTTCCATGATAGCTATGATATCCTTCAGCGGAAATTCAAGCTCACGGAAAAGGAGTATCTGCTGAAGCCGTTCAAGAGCCGCATCGTCATACAACCTGTAACCTGCTTCCGTATGCTCCGCAGGACTGAGAAGTCCTATCCTGTCGTAATACCTGAGAGTGCGTATACTCACTCCCGAAATATCACTTACCTGTTTTACAGTCATCATAATACCGACCTCCTCTCGTGTGACCTCAGTATAGACCATGACGCGGCGTCAGGGTCAAGAGCTTTTTCTCATCTTTGTAGATGTGCACAAAAATAATCTATTATTTTATGCATTATCACATCATACCATTATATCAGAAACTGAAAACAATACAGCTTTTCCTGATACTTTTACCATATCGCCACTGATCGTACAGTTAATCACACCTGTACGCTTTGAAGCCTGAAATGCAGTTATTGAGTCCTTTCCAAGTCTCCTGCACCAATAAGGTGCTATCATGCAATGAGTCGAACCAGTTACAGGATCCTCAGCTATACCGTATCTCGGCGCAAAAACTCTCGATACGCAGTCATATCCGCTTCCCTTTGCGGTCACTGCCACACAGGCGCAGTCCAGCTGCGAAAGGAGTTCCAAATCAGGCTGTAATCCGCGCACCTCGTCCTCATCACGAAGCACAAACATAATATCGCGGTCACGATATGCTGCAATGGGGATAGCTCCGAGAGCATCTATCATTCGGTCTGTTATCTCAACGTGTTCAAGACCGTAGGCGGGAAAGTCCATTTCAATGAGTACTCCCCTGCGGCTGACCTGAAATCTGCCTTTTGCAGTATCAAAAGTCATGTATCGGCTGTCCTTTTCGTAAAAGCTGAAAAGCACAAAGGCTGCCGCCAATGTAGCGTGACCGCAGAAGTCTATTTCACCTTTCGGCGTAAACCAGCGCAGTCTGTAGATTTCTCCGTTTTTCACAACGAAAGCTGTCTCGGAAAGGTTGTTCTCAGCGGCAATGCTCTGCATAATATCATCATTCGGAAAGCTGTCAGCAACGCATACCGCCGCAGGATTTCCGCTGAAAAGTCTGTCCGTGAAAGCATCAACGATATACTGTTTCATACTCATCACCTCTTCTTCACAGGGTGACGAACCACGGTTTTCAGCTTCTCGGGAGCTGTTTTCCTCGGGTCTGAAAGGTATATCTCATGGTGCAGACGGCTGTCGGATATGTCGATATCATAACCCATTTCGTCTGCATAGCTGTCCATAAGCGCAACGGTTGCAGGCTCATCGTCATAAGAGCCCATATGCATACACTGAACACAGAGCCCCTCCTCAAGAGTCATAAACTCCACTTTTGAAAAGTCCTGCTTTTTCTTTTTCATTGCCTGCTCCACAGCCCAGTCAAAGTCGCTTTTTGTGACAAAATCAGGCACTCTTATCATGGCAGTCCATTTGAAATCGCTCTTGCGGCTGTAGTCGATACCAGCTGTGCCCTCCTGCTGCCATAAGCCTTCAAGGGGCGGCACAACATAGTCAAAGTACCCTTCTATATGATAGTCGGTCTTCTTGCTCATTTTTATGGTATAGGCAATGCCGTAGAGAAGCTCTATAGCCTGCTTGTACTCGCCGCCCTCTGTATTCGGGTCACCCTCGCCGCGGACTGCGATAAAGTTCATTGACGGTATATCCACTATAGCAGGCTTATTCTTTGGCATATAGTATTCCTTGTATTCCTTTTTGTAATCAAATGCCATGACATATGCTCCTTTCAGAAAAAAAATCTCAACTTTCAGATAGATAGTCTTATATATAGCATTGCCAGTCAAATCAAAGATTTGAGACACTGCTTAATTGCGCGTCCGTTTGGCAATTAATGATATGGGCGGACCACCAATGGTCGCCCCTACATTTGGCTAAGGGCTAAGGGCTCGCGGGCGAACACTGTTCGCCCCTACTTAGCTCTCAACTCAAAATAAGTATATCACAGCTGACAGTTCTGTGTCAAATAAATGAAAAAGTATCATCTCCGATTGACCTTGACCTGCAATAATGATATAATAGTAACATCAAAACAGATTTGAGGTAAAAACATGGACCTGAAAAATGAAGTTATACGTGACCTGCGTGAGCTTACGGAAGCAGAAATGTCAGAGGCGGAATTTCTGCGCTCGGTTGAGAATAATATGATACCCATGCAGCAATTCTTCACATATTATAAGTGCGCCATAATGGAGATAGAGACCAAGTTCCGCGTACTTAACGAGCAGTTCTCACTGAACGGCGAAAGCAATCCCATAGAGTTCATACAGTCAAGGATAAAGAGCTACGGAAGCATATACCGTAAACTGCTGTCCAAGCATATACCGCGGAATATCGAGGCTATCGAAAACAATGTCAGCGACATTGCAGGTATCCGTGTCGTATGCTCGTTCGTGCAGGATATATACCGTCTTGCAGACTGCTTTTTGCAGCAGGACGATATCACTCTTATCGAAAAAAAGGACTACATAAAAGAACCGAAGCCCAACGGCTACAGGAGTCTGCATCTTATAGTAGCGGTGCCTATCTTCCTCGAAAACGAAAAGCGTCTTGTAAGAGCAGAGGTACAGCTGAGAACTATAGCTATGGACTTCTGGGCAAGTCTCGAACACAAGCTCCGCTATAAGAAAAACCTCCCACCCTTCAAGCTCGATCTGCTTGCGGACGAGATGAAAAAATGCGCTGACCAGAGCGCGGAATGGGACGGACGTATGCAGGCTATAAGAAATATAATCGAAAGCGACTGAAAATACTGACCACTCTGATGATATCAGAGTGGTTTTTTTGGTAATATCCAATACTAAAAATAAAAAATCGTTATTTTTTACACTATTTTCTCAAAAATACAGTTGCAATCCGCTCATTATTGTGATATATTATACATAATAAGTAGTTATCAACATCAAGAAGTTATTTATTTAACACAATAAATCATTGATGCTATGACTAACATAAAAGAAAAATGCATTTCAGGGGAATTATTAAAACAAGGAGGATCAACTTATGAAACGACGTATTATGTCAGCTATCGTAGCTGTCATGACAGCCGCCACATCGTTCGGCTTTACAGTGCCGCAGCGAGCTTCTGCCGTCACCTTCTCAGGAAACGAGTGGACAGGAAAAAACGGCGCAGAGGACGTTTTCGCAGTAAACCGCGAAGCTGCATCATGCAATCCTGTGCCTTATCATTCCACAGAAGCAGCTGTAAATGCTGTATGGGACTACAATGCCCGCGAGGACTCTGAGTATTTACAGATGCTCACAGGAGCAAACGAGGACTGGGATCTTGTTGTAGTACAAAACTCACAGCAGGCAAGCTCGCACATCAATGCAGGCTGCTTCAAGCCCGAATATCAGCCCTCATCAGAACACGGCTGGAAAACGGTACAGCTGCCAAAGAGCTGGACAAGACAGGGCTTTGACTTCTCTATCTATACCAATATAGGCGAACCGTGGCAGGCAAAGTACGACAGCAATGTACCTGCACCGCAGGCACCCACAAACTATAATCCTGTGGGACTTTACCGCAAGAAATTCACCGTTGACAGCTCAATGCGTCAGTCAGGCAGAAGGATATACATTGAGTTTGACGGCGTAGAGTCCGCATACTATGTGTATGTCAACGGTACTGCCGTAGGCTACAGCGAGGACACCTTCAGCCCTCACCGCTTTGACATCACAGACCTTTTAAAAGACGGCGAGAATACTCTTGCAGTAGAGGTGCATAAATTCTGTGACGGTACGTGGTTCGAGGATCAGGACATGATCTATGACGGCGGTATCTTCCGCGATGTTTTCCTCGTAAGCGCACCCGAAACTCAGATAAGAGACTATACCGTCCGCACAGACCTTGACGACAGCTTTACCAATGCCGACCTTGAGATATCAATGGATATCTCAAACCTTACAGGCAACTCAAAGAACGGCTGGAGCGTTACTGCCGAGGCATATGATGAGGACGGAAACAATATACTCAGCGGCGCATCCGCAAAAATAGACGAGCTTAAAGGCAACGGCAGCGGCACCTGCACTATCAGGACCTCGGTAAAGTCACCGAAGCTCTGGTCTGCCGAAACTCCAAATATCTACGCTCTCGTACTGAAGCTCACAGACGGCAGCGGCAATGTACAGGAGATACTCTCCTCACAGCTGGGTTTCCGTGAGATAAACTTCACAAGGGCTGAGGTAAACGGCTCATATCAGGTAACTACAAAGCAGTGGCAGCCTATAACCATAAACGGCAAGCGTCTGCTCCTAAAGGGCGTAAACCGCCACGATACAGACCCGTTCTACGGAAAGGCTGTACCTCAGGAAACTATCCGCGAGGACGTTTCCCTTATGAAGAAAAACAACATAAATGCTATAAGAACATCTCACTACAGCAACGATTCATACCTGTACTGGCTTTGTAACAAGTACGGTATGTACGTTATGGGCGAGACAAATATGGAGTGCCACGCTCTTCAGGACGGCACTCACAACAACACAAAGGCTCTTTTCTATGAGCTTGCTATGGACAGAACAGAAACTGCCTACAAGCGTCTGAAAAACAATCCTGCTATCGTTGCATGGTCTATCGGAAACGAAATGGGCTATACAGGCAATGCAGGAGACGCAGGCGGAATGTTCCGCGATATGATATGGTACTTCAAGAAAAACGACCCAACAAGACCTGTCCACAGTGAAGGTCAGGGCTTCGGCATGGGCGTTGATATGGGAAGCAATATGTACCCGGGCTCAGACGTTATCGGCAACAACGCAGGCAAGGGCAAGATGCCTTATGTAATGTGCGAATACGACCACGCTATGGGCAACTCCGTAGGCGCACTGAAGGAATACTGGGACGTTATCAGAAGCGCAGACAATATGCTGGGCGGCTTCATATGGGACTGGGTAGACCAGTCAAGAGCTGTTGCTCTCCCGAATAACAGCTGGGATTACTACTCGGAGTCCTACGCTCAGAAGAACCTGTACAAAGAGGAGATAAAGGGCAAATACTACGGCTACGGCGGAGACTGGGGCGACTGGCCCAACGATAACAGCTTCTGCGAAAACGGTCTTATAAGCCCTGACAGAAACCCTCAGCCCGAGCTTGCAGAGGTCAAGTTCCAGTATCAGAATTTCTGGTTCAGCGCAGATGCATCTCAGCTGGCAAAAAATGAGATAAGCGTATACAACGAGAATAATTTCGTAGACCTCAGCGACTTTGACGTTACATGGTCGCTCCTCAAAAACGGTATCAGCATAAGCAGCGGCACTATTGACGACGCTACTGCAAAGCCGCTTTCAAAGAGCACCATTAAAGTCCCATTTACTGTACCTAAGAATATCCTTGCAGGCGACGAGCTGTACCTTGATATATCCGTAAAGGTGCGCAAGGGCTCGGATCTTCTCCCCGAAGGCACTGAGATATCCTATGCTCAGTTCCCTATAACATCAGCTGGCAAGGTAGCTAAATACGATACGGGCAGCGAGCCTGTAACAGTTGTTGATACTCCCGACTGCTACGTACCTACAGGCAAGGGCTTCAACTTTGCTATCGACAAGTCAACAGGTCTTATGAATTCATACGCCTACAACGGCGAGATACTCATATCAGACGGTCCTGCACCTAACTTCTGGCGCGGCAATGTTGAAAACGATACAGGCTGGGGCGCAAAGGGCTCATTTGATGCAGGCTGGAAGAACGCAATGAAGGGCGCACGCTGTGACAAGATAGACATACTTGACGGCGACAACGGTGAGAAGATAGTTGTATCTCATCTCACTCTTACAAACGCAGGCAATGCAAAGGTGGACATCACCTATACTATCCACTGCAACGGCAGCGCAACAGTTGGCTTCAATGTCAACGCAGCAGGCGCAGGTCTGGGCAATTTCATACGTGTAGGCTCCATAATGAAGCTCCCCGAGGGCGCAGAGGAGGTAAGCTGGTACGGCAACGGTCCTGTTGAGACCTTCAACGACAGAAAGACCAACGGCAGAATGGGCATATGGAACAGCACTGTTTCGGCAATGTTCTATCCTTACCTTAAAGCCGACGACTGCGGCAACCTTACCGATGTAAAGTGGATATCCGTAAAGAACAGCCTTAAAGAGTCAAGTCTCCTTATCGCTGCCGACGGAACAGTTGAAGCAAGCGCTCTCCACTTCACTCCCGAGGATCTCCAGAACGCAGACCACCCATACAAGCTCCGCCCGAGAAGCGAGACGATGCTCAGCGTTGACTACGGCTCAATGGGTACAGGAAGCGCTACCTGCGGACAGGCTACACTTGAAAAGTATCGTTTACCGTCAGGCAGACAATACAACTGGTCATACACCATTATCCCGATAGCTTCTTCAAGCTCTGACAGCACAATATCCGATACAGCAGCAAAGCTCCGTTCCAACGGAACAGTTATACAGGATAAGAGCGGCAATGCACTGCAAGTTTCTATAAGTTCAGGCGCAAAGCTTATGAATTCCAATGACGGAAACTACGTAGCAGGCGCAGTTTCAATACCTCCGTGCAGCAAGCTTGAAAGCGCACTTGAGGGCAAAAATTCCTTTACAGTAGAAGTAAATGCAGTTCCTACAGGCTCGCAGCAGTACAATATGTTTGCAAGCAAGGGCGACTATTCCTTCGGTCTCAGAGCAGAGCCTTCCGTACTCTATTTCTTCATCTATGCAGGCGGAGAATGGCACAGCGTAAGTTCATCACTTCCTTCCGACTGGATAGGCAAGAAGCATCAGATCGCAGGCATTTACGATGCTGAGAACAATGTGCTGAGAATATACTGCGACGGCAAGATGCTTGCTGAAAAGGCTGTGGGCACGACCGCAGGAGTGGCACATTCGGGCTATCCGCTGACACTTGGTGCCTGCCCCGAAACAGGCAGAAATTCGCAGGCAAATTTCTACGAGATGAGAGTATACAGCAAAGCTCTCACAGCCTCTGAGCTTTCTTCGCAGAACACAGCTTCACCTGCATATGCTGCCGACAGTGAATACGTTCAGCTCTGGCTGGACTTCGACAATATCGCCGAAGCTCCCGAGGATATCCCTGATGAAGATATACTCTACGGCGACGCAGACTGCGACGGCGAAATAGCAATGAATGATATAGTTCTTATAATGCAGTCTCTGTCCAATCCTAACAGATACGGTCTCGACGGTACCGACGAGCACCATATCACAGCACAGGGACAGCGCAATGCAGACGTTTACGAAAACGGCTCAAGCGGCATTACAAACAATGACGCTATGCAGATACAGAAGTATCTCCTCGGACTTATAAAGTCCCTCGAACCATAAGCAATCACCTCTCCTAAAACAGCCAAGCCCGAAAGCGACCTCGGAAAAGCTTTCGGGCTTGGCTTATTTCATTACATAAAATAATAATATCAGAATTGTTATAGAAAATTCATGATAAAGTCATATCCGTATGCTATATTATTATCATGGAAAAAATACTGAAAGTAGCAATTATATGACCAAACGCAAAGCTATTATTATATCAGCAAGCTTTATATTGCTTTTCATCGTTATTTTCTTTGCATTAGTGTTAAGCGTCAACAGAAAACCGCTCCCCGCAGGTACAGTGGATAAAGCAGTGATACAGCCTATTTCATCAGAAATATACACTCAGCATGACTACGATGACGCTGTGGAATGTATAAAGGATTATTTCCCTGAATTTAAAAACTGCGAGCTCAGAGAGCTCAGATATCAGGGAGATGGCAGAGAGAGCTATAAAGAAAGCAGTACGGGTTTTCAGACAATGGTCATTGTTTCGGATTTTTACGCTAAGGATCTTCCGATACTGTATTGGTCGGATGCTTCATGGAATTATGGCAATATGTATAAAGGCTGGGGCTGGGTCCTACAACGCAGCACAGATGACTCGCCATGGTTTATCAGTACTTGCGGATACGGCTGATACAATTTATATCATATCATCAGTTTACTATAAATCAGTCCATTTTGCTATAAATTTTCAGGGTAAAAAGTTATAATAATACCACAGAGAATAAACCTCATCTTTAAGGAGGAATAAACATGAAAGACTACAAAGCTTTATCTTTTATAGCAGCTCTTGCACTGATGGTTTCAGCAGCAGGCTGCGGAGATCAAAACACAAGCGACAGCAATGACAACAATAGCTCTGCAACAACTGCGGAAGCAACTACAGAAAAAACAACAGACGCTTCCTCAGACGCAGACGTTCCCGAGATAGAAGGCTACGACCTGCTCTGGAACGATGAATTCAACGCTGACGCACTTGACGAAAGCAAGTGGAACTACGAGCCCCACGAACCGGGCTGGACAAATGAGGAGTTACAAGAGTACACCACATCGACCGACAACGTTTTTGTCCGTGACGGAAAACTTGTAATCAAGGCAATAAAGTCCGAAAAGAACGGCAAGGACTACTACACCTCAGGCAAGGTGACAGGTCAGAACAAGACCGATTTCACTTACGGTAAGGTAGTCGTAAGCGCAAAGGTACCCGAGGGACAGGGCTTATGGCCTGCGATATGGATGATGCCAAAGGACGAGAGCTACTACGGACAGTGGCCTAAGTGCGGCGAGATCGACATTATGGAGGTCCTCGGAAACAACGTAAAGACTGCATACGGTACTCTCCATTACGGCGAGCCTCACGGCGAACAGCAGGGCACATGGAACCTTACAGGTCAGACCTATGCTGACAGCTTCCATGAATTCTCCGTTGAGTGGGAGCCTGGCGAGATGCGCTGGTACATCGACGGCAATCTTTACAATACAGTCAATGACTGGTTCACAGCAGAAAAGGGCGAGGACGAAAAGCCCTATCCTGCACCATTTGATCAGCCATTCTTCGTTCAGATGAACCTGGCAGTAGGCGGAACATGGCCCGGTAATCCTGACGAAACAACAAGTTTTGACAAGGCTGAGTTTGAGATAGACTACGTAAGAGTTTATCAGAAGCCCGAATACGATACAAATGTTAAGAAGCCTGAAAAGACCTATCGTGAAGCACTTGAGGACGGAAACTTCATCTACAACGGAGATTTCTCAGAGGCAGAGGATCTCACTGATGATGTAAACTGGAAGTTCCTGCTCTTTAACGGCGGCGAAGGCTCGGCAGAGATAAAGGATAATATGATAATCATAAAGTCCGAAAATGAAGGCACAGAGGACTACTCAGTACAGCTGGTACAGCCCGATCTTCCGATGATAAAGGGCAAGAAGTACAAAGCAACATTCGATGCATACGCAGACGAGGAAAGAGATATCGTGGTATGCGTTTCAGCTCCTTCAGCAGGCTGGATAAGATATTTACAGGATACTAAACTTAAAGTTACCCCCGAAAAGCAGACATTCACCTATGAATTTGAGATGAAGGAAAAGGACGATCCTAACGGAAGACTTGAATTCAATCTCGGACACAGAGGTTCAACTGCTACGGTATATATTTCAAACGTCAGAGTCGAAGAGATAGCTTGACCTCTCTTAGAAAACAGCCGGCATAATGCCGGTTGTTTTTTTGCAGAATAAACAAGGAAAAATAGACAAATTTGTCTGCTGTATCTATTGCTTTTTAGTTAATAATATGTTATAATAAATTGTTGATCATATCGTTTCAGAATCTATCTTACTTACAAAGGGGTGCAATAATGGATAGACCAATAGAAATCGCTGTCATCGTCGCGGGAATCGACGAAGAGTACCAGAACGCTGTTTTAGACGGAATAAAGAAATGCGCCAAAAGATACCGTGCTAATATTTCCTGTTTCTGTTCATTCAGCGGCGTCCTCTCCAGCCGAAAATTCGACGTTGGCGAATACAACATCTTCAACCTGATAAACTACGAAAAGTTTGACGGAATGATACTTCTCACAAATACCATCAGCGATGCTATCGTAAAGGAAAAAATTATTTCAAAGGTAAAAAGCTCAGGACTTCCCGTAGCCGTCCTCGACTGCGACGACTATCCCGAGTTCTATAACATAAGCATAGACAATTATAAGGCGATGCGCTCACTTGTAGATCATATACTTGAGGAGCATAAGGTCACTCTTGTAAACTTCATTTCAGGACCTCTTGCCAACCCCGAAGCTTCTGCAAGACTGAACGCTTTCTATGACTCTATGGACGCTCATTCCGTGCCTGTAGACAACGACCGCGTGTACTTAGGCGAATTCAGAGCGGCTGACGGCAAAAAGGGCGTGGATCAGTTCATAAGCTCGGGTATGCCTCGTCCTCAGGCTATAATATGTGCCAATGACGCAATGGCACTTGCCGCTATAGAGGAGCTCAACAATTTCGGCTATAATGTTCCCGACGACGTCATAGTAACAGGCTTTGACAACACATACAACGCCCAGCATCACGTACCCTCACTTACGACAGTATCCCGTCCTCTCGAAGAGGCAGGCTACAAAGCCTGCGAGATACTCATAAAGAAAGCAAACGGCAAGGAATACGACGAGGATACTGTTTTTGAGGCAGTTCCTGTATTTAATGAAAGCTGCGGCTGTAAAAGTGAATCCAGGAACAATGCAGACGAATTCAAAGCGTCTTCCTATAAGCTGCTCAATAAATGCAGAAGGGATATCTCTCTCCTCAACCGCATGACCACAGAGCTTGCCGAAAAGGACGAACTTGACGACAATCTCCGTACTGTCGCCTGCTTTATACGCGATATAAAATGCGACAGATTTTGCATTTGCCTCTGTTCAAACTGGGACGAGGTCTCATCAGGCAATTCGGCAAATAGTACTCAAAACAATTTCCAGACCAAGGGGTATACCACAAAAATGAGTGCTCCCCTGATATTTGACAACGGTACAAATATCCCCGTCAAGGAGTTCCCAAGCTCGGATATGCACCCTGTCCCCCTGAACAACGGCGGAAATATCAGCTTCTTTATGCCGCTTCATTTCCGCGAATATTGTCTTGGATACTATATCTTTGTAAACAGTGATTTTCCAACAAAGAGCCTTATCTGTCATTCCCTCATGCTGAATATCAGCAACTCCATAGAAAATATCAGAAAGCTGATACACATGAACGACATGATAAAGGAGCTGGACCGCCTTTACGTCATCGACCCGCTCTGCAATATCTACAACAGAAACGGCTTTATCAGAGAAGCGGATAAAATGGTGAAAAAGTGCCTTGATACTAACCAGAAGCTCCTTATCGCATTCATAGATATGGACGGACTGAAGCTGATAAACGATAACTTTGGTCATAAGGAGGGTGACTTTGCACTCCAGCAGTTTGCCAACGTTATAAGCGAATGCTGCCGCGGCGGCAGGATATGCGCACGTTTCGGCGGTGATGAATTCATTATCTTCGGCGAAAATGCTTACGATGAGGACATAGAGGCTCTTGAAAGCGTTTTCCACGTTCAGCTTAAAAAGATGAACCGCCTTATCAACAAGCCATATGAGCTTGATGCAAGTATAGGCACCATAGTTACAGAAGTTGATGCCGATACCACACTTTTCAACCTCATAACACGAGCAGACGAGATAATGTACGAGGAGAAAAAACGTAAACGCACATCTCGTTATTTAAGGCATGATTAATACGATAAAAACGCCCCGATCATCACATATCGGGGCGTAAATATCATAACAATGGTGCAAACATATTAAGGAAAGCTCCCGCGATCTTTTTGAAGACGGAACGGCTGTTGCAGTCCTCCATTGTAATAAGCTGTGAGATCTCAGCTGTTTTGTTGAAATCCTGCACCATTTTCCTTATTACCGAGCACTCATAAAGTACGCTCCCGCACTCAAAATGCAGATAAAAGCTTCTGTAATCGAAATTGATAGTTCCTACAAGTGCGGTCTTACCATCTGCAACGCAGGTCTTTGCGTGAATAAATCCGGGGGTATACTCATATATCCTTACTCCCATAGCAGTAAGCTGCGTGTAATTGTTCCATGCGATCATATGCACGTACCACTTATCGGGAATATGCGGAGTTATTATCCTGACATCTACACCCTTTTTCGCTGCAAAGCCCAGAGCGTTCGTCATCTCCTCGTCAAGTATAAGATAAGGAGTCGTAATGCAGACATACTCACGGGCATTATTTATAAGTTCAAGATACACCCTTTTTCCCACAGGCTCCTCGTCAAGGGGAGAATCCGAAAAGGGCTGTACAAAGCCGTCACCTACCGGCATCGAAAGATACTGCGGCATTCTGGGCTTGAATTTCAGCATCTCGCTGCTTTCAGCCTTTTCCCAGAGCTGAAGGAACATTACCGTATAATTCCACACAGCCTGTCCACGTATCATAACAGCCGTATCCTTCCAGTGACCGAAACGCTCCTTGCGGTTGATATACTCATCGCCGATATTAGTACCGCCGTTAAAGGCTGTAATACCGTCGATAATGACTATCTTCCTGTGATCGCGGTTATTCTGAACAGAAGAGATCATGGGACGGAATGGATTGAACACCTTGCACTTTATGCCATTATCTGCAAGACGGCGGAATGGCTTGACAGAGTTCAGCATACCTGTGCCTATACCGTCATACATAAGCCTTACATCTACTCCCTCAGCAGCTTTCCTTATGAGGAGTTCTGATATGGTGTCAAACATATAGCCCTCGGTGATAATAAAGAATTCAAGGAAAATAAAGTGCTTTGCCGACTTTATCTCCTCCACAAGCTTTTCAAACTGTATCTCACCGAAGGGAAAATACTCTGCATGGAGATTTCTGTAGACGGGATACATACCGTAATCGGCAACATATCTTGCAAGATTAAGTGCATCGGGACACATTGCCGAAAGCTCATTCATTACGTCTTTGTCCTGCACAAGCAGTTCTCTTGTCTGCTTCTGGTTGCGCATATCAAGGGATTTCGGGAACTGCTGTGAAAGCTTCAGGAAAAGATAGGATATACCTCCCATAATGGGAAAAACGCTTATTATGACTATCCATGCCACACGGTAGGAAATGGGCTCATTCTTGTTTGTGATGTATACTGCAAGGATTATGTCCAGTATTATAAGAGCAAAATATACAAAGTAAAAGCGTCCGCCGAGACTCGTTACAGCAAGCATGAGAAACGCTATCTGAAGCAGGAGAAGTATGACAAAGGCAGCATTTGTACCGAGAATACTGCTGAGATGCTTTTTTATTTTCATTTTCCACCTCCTGATGATGATATTAGAATTATACCATAATTTTTCACAAATAACAATACCGCAAAGTCAAATGCTAAAACGGATATATGCACATTCCGTGCTTATTAATATATGAAAGGAATGATAGACATGAACAATATCAGACCCTATGAGAGAAACGTATATTACTATGAGACTGACAAAATGAAGATAATGCACCATTCAAACTATATTAGGATATTCGAGGAGACAAGAGTCCACTTTATGACGGAAGCAGGAATGCCCTTTGAGCAGATAGAAGCCAAAGGAGTCCTCATGCCCGTGCTATCGGTAGAATGTAAATACAAGCGTCCCCTTACTTTCGACGAACCATTTGCAGTATACCCCAAAATCGTAAAGTTTAACGGTACAACTCTCCATATCGAATATAAGCTGATAAGCAGAAAAACAGGAGAGGTCTGCGTAGAGGGAAGCTCCTCCCACTGCTTCACCGATCTTGATATGAAACCGCTTCGCACCAAAAATAAATATCCCGACATATATAAGTTATTCGCGGATTACAACGGATATGAAATAAAGGACTGATAAAAAAGCTCCGAGGCATAAACCTCGGAGCTTTATCATTACTTGGAAATGATCTTTTTGCGGAACATGATAAGGTCGAAAGCATCTATCATCTCGTCCTTACAGAGGTCAGCCGCAGCGAACTGCTGCTTGTTGAAGGTCGCAGAACCGAGGAGATATCTCTGCATGAGAACAAGATCGGCAACGCTGAATTCGCCGTCAAGGTTCACATCGCCCTCCACATCTTCATTCGGTATAGCAACAGCTATTCTGTCAATTGAAGGTCCGTAGCCCTTATCGTTATACAGCTTGATGGTATTCACGCCCTCCTTGAGCTTAACTGTAGTATCAGCAGCCGCAATACCCGACCAGTCGTTCCTGTTAGCATAAAGTCCGTCAAGAGTTGTGGCATAAGAGCCGTTTACATCTATTTTCAGGCTTCTTCTTTCGCCCGATACATAGTAGATACGGAGCTTATAGTCCCCTGCCTTATCCACCTTAACATTCTCGAATGTAACGTAGTTTGAAGCATTTCCGCCTACATAGCCAACATACGCATTGCCAGAGCTGTACTTGCCGTTCTTATCGGCAGTAATCGAAGCCTGTCCCGAAAGCTTAGCATTTTCAGCCTCATAGAACTTGAAATTGCTGTAAGGAGTTGTGAGCTTCATGCCGCTCTTTGTTATCTTCATGACAAAACCGCCGTTAGCAAGGAGCTTCTCCTCGATAACGCTGTCCTTTGTAACGTCCCTTATTATCCTGACCTCTATCTCGCTGCCGTCCTTGTTGTCGCCGAAGATATACGCAGTATATTCGCCCTCGTCATCAATAAGGTCGCTGAGCTTTATGGATATGCTCCTTGCAGAAAGCGTAGACGCACCTATATACCAGTTGCTGCCGCTTCTTCTTGCGGTAACATTGAACTGCATAGGTCTGCCGTCCAGAACCTTCATATCGTCCCATTTTACAGGCACATCATTGAGGAAAGGCAGAGCCTTGTTGCCCTGATAGGTATATACAGACTGAGCAAAATGCTGAACGCCCGACTCTATATTCACCGTATCTGCAAGTGCAAAGCCTGCTGTAGCCTTTATGCCGTATATCGGCACACCTGTAGGAGTAAAGTCAGCAGAGCCTACAACGTTTCTTGTGAATGTATAGGTTATACGATTTGCAAGTGAAGGACTTGTTCCCCACTTATAGAACTCCGTACCGTTTACAGCTTCGTATGAAACTATATTCGGATACGTTCTGCTTTCGCCTCTCGGCAGAGTACAGCCGTGGAAAAGCACCATAAGCTTATTCTTTGCGGCTATGCTTGCACAGAGGTACATCTGCTTCATGGTCTCCTGAGTATCGCTTTCGTAATAATCCACCTTTACGCCGCTTACTCCCAGACCCTTTATGCGCTCGAACTCACGGACAATAGTTGCTTCGTCAAGAAGCGAATAGTAAGGATATGCAGGGTGTCCTGCGCTGTCCTTATATCCTGAATGTCCCTTGTTGTTTACACCGTACCACAGATAAATGCCTATGCCCTTCTTTGCACCGTATTCGCAGAGCTCCTTTACCTTTGCCGCACTGTCGTCCCAGAGTGCCCAGCCGAAATCGAGACACACATAGTCCCAGCCGTTTTCAGCCGCAAAGTCGATATAGTCCTTCTGTGTGTGGTACTCTATAGGTGAGTCACCGCCGCTGCTCCACCATGACCATGCCACCTTGCCCGGCTTTATCCAGCTCGTATCATCAAGCACTGAAGGCGGATTGAGGTTGAGGATAAGGTCACTTGAAGCCATATCGTTGAGATTATCGGCAATTATAGCAGCTCTCCACGGAGTATGGAAGGCATTTTTCATAGTCACCGAGGAAGCCTTCATTCCGAAACGCCATGTAAGCGCCCGAGAACCGCCTGTTGTCTTTAAATAGCCTGCACAGTAAGGGTCGCTCTCATTGAAAACATTTGCCTCCGAAAGCAGAACCCAGTATTTATTATTGAAATTACCCGTGAGCGGTACCGAATAATCAGCCCACGCACTTGTCATTTTGTCAACATTGAATTCCGTAAAATCCCATTCATAGGTAGCATTAGGGATATTGCCCCAGAGAGTGCCCTGCTTCGGGAATACTACCTGACTTGCCTCCTCCTTTATGGTCGCACCGTGATCGAGAGCGTATCTGAAAGCCATGCCGTCATCGTACATACGCACATATACCGTAAGTGTGGAACTGCCCTTTTTGAGTGGGAACGAAGTCTCGTTGTAATGATTGCGGTAAGTACTGTGCTTGCCGAATGGCATAGTATATGTATCGTCATACTCCACTACAGACGCAGCAGGAGCAGTCTGCGAAAAGCCGCTTGACAAGTCCTCTGTAGTTGTAACGAAACCAAGCTTTGAAGGCTCTATGACAGTACCTATACTGCCGTGACTGTTCTTATGCACGGAATAGTAATAGCTTCCGCGGGAATCTACCCAGAATTTGGTTATGAGAGTCTTGTCGGGAGAACAGCTTTCCAGTTCGGGAACGCTTGTGAGCGGAGTGCCGTTTTCGGAGACTGATATCTCCTCCTCGGGAACAGCCTCTCCCTCTTTTATGGTATTCTCCTCAAAGGTATAAAGATACATCGGATCATCGGGAAGTATAGCTGCCTGCTGAGCAGTAAGCGCATAGCCATAAAGCGCAACATCGTCCACACAAGCTTTAATATCGTTGTCCGAATAGACTGAATGACCGATCGAATTGTAGATATAAGACGGCAGAACACCTTCACTGAAAAGGCTGTTCATAGTATCAGTAAGTGTATCAGCCTCGCTTATGCTTTGCAGCTTTCCGTCAATATAAAATTCCGCCTTTGTCTTTGAGTACACAGCCGTAAGCTCATGCCATTTTCCGCTGTCGGGAGCAGACTCTACATCAAATATAGCCCTGTGCTTGTCGTCGTTCTCGGTAGTCGTTCCCTTGCCCACGAATATACTTGTTCTGAAAGCCTTCTTATCCTTCAGGTCAATGGAGATATCGGGTGAAGAATAGCTCGGTGCCGCACCTGCTCCGAAGGGTACGGGCGAGAACTGATAAAGTCTTGTGTAGTTTCCTGCATCGCTGTCCAGCTTATACTTCAATGAAAAGCTGAAACCGTTCTCGCAGCCCTTGGCGAACATTGCAGGCAGCTGTAACCAGCCGCTGCCGAAGGAGTCGCCGTGAAGGTCGAGCACATCTGACTTCAATGTGCTGTCATAAACTACCGCCGCGCTGCCGCCCTTTATAACGGCATCGCCAGCAGCCGAGCCCTGACTGGCTACAACTGCATTGGAATAGTTCATTGCTGCATTTGCTGCGCTGCTCCGCGGTATCATCTGTACCGACGGCTGTATCAGTACACATAATGCCGCAGCTGTACTGATAGATTTGTGGATCAAGTTTTTCCTCAATTTTAATACCCTCTTTCTATAACATAATTATATTACCACTTCCTTAGTAAGAAGTGCATAATTTTATTACAATCCCGTTCTGTAATTTGTCTATTTTATATATTATACATCTATCCATTTATTATTTCAACCCCGATAATAAAGAAAAGGTGGATATTTTGCCAAAAATACAGTCTTTACACCATTTTCCATATATGGTAAAATATCATAGAGGTGATACAATGGAAATATCTTATATTCACGAGCCTACCGACCTGCAATGCGGTCAGGCAGTACTGGCTATGGTGCTGAAAAAGACTCCCGAATACATATGCCGATACCTTGATAACGACCGTGAGACCGACCTTAAAGAGATGAAGCGCACCTTCCGCGAACACGGTGTTTACATATCCGATAACCGCATACAGGCAGAGGACAAATCACAACTCCCGCCTCTTTGCCTGCTCAGCCTTGAAACTCCCCGCTGCTGGCACTGGTCACTGTACTGCGAGGGCACCTTCTACGACCCCGAGCACGGCGTACTCGATGACTTCCCCGTATGCAGCCGGAAGTATTACTGGGAGCTGAGATGCAGCCTTGAATAATGACGTAAATCCGTTGTTTTTCATAAAAAAATGCACTTTCGACCTGTAATAATATTTATTGACAGAGTTCGTCAAAAGTGGTACAATAATTGTATATAAATCCGGGAGGCAATAACATTGAATATAAAGAAAAACACTACCCTTATCATCATGGCAGCTGCTCTTTCCGCGTTTACGGGCTGCAACGAAACAAAGAAAGCAATTGAACCGCCGCCGAGCCTGCTTGATGTAAATTCCGCTCCATCTGATATCAGCTTCGACTGGCAGCAGCCCTTCAAGGCAACTATTGACAGTTTCAAAGGCTCTGAAAGATATTCAGATGACTCCATGTTCGATATATACGACCTTACAGGTGATGATATCCCTGAGCTTATAATCTCTCCGTCATCGGAGGCTTCATCAAAGTGTGATGTATATATGCTCATCGGCAGTAATGCCGATCTTATAGCTACTACAGGCTCATACGGCACCTTACAGTATATTCCCTCGCAGACAGCTATAGGCTTCTCATATGACGGCGAAACCTTCTCATTAGGAGAATACCTTACATTCAAGGAAGGAAGCTTCAATAAGGAGTTCGACTTCTTCAACAACTCGGGCAGCGCAGCATCAGGTGCTACGATACGCTATGAAATAAACGACAACGAGGTGACTCTTGCAAAGTATGAGGAGTATCTCCACCTTTACCGTGATTTCGTAACCGCTGAGGTGGGAAGAAAATACACCATGGGCGATAACGCTATAGACTATGCTCTCAACTATTCCCAGTGCTGGAGCAGCGTTATGAAGGACGATCAGAAGGCTTTATATAAGGAAAAGCTCTCTTCTATTCTTGCAGATCCCAATATCAAGGACGCTGCATTTGAGATAATGGATCTTGATCTCAACGGTGTCCCCGAGGTAGTTGTCTCCACAGGTATCCTCAATGACTCAAAGGTATGTGTATTCTATCTCGAAGAGGACGGAATAAAGGAACTTGATACCACCTGTGATACAGACGGCGGCATACACTTTGATGTAAATGCCAAAATATTCTACGCTACGGATTTTGACGGCAAGGTCCAGTGCTGGTCGCTTGCAGGCTCTGATATATCCAATTTCAAGCCATCTGACAGCACTATGCTCTGCGGAAGATTATATCCGCTCACAGCTGAAAACATAGATCTTGCCTTTGCTTGATGAGGTAAAAAATGGCTAAATCCAAATATATATACACCTGTAATCAGTGCGGCTACGAAAGCACAAAATGGAACGGAAAATGTCCCTCCTGCGGAGCATGGAACAGCTTCGAGGAGGATATTGCCGATACAGCTCCCGCAGGTATGCGTTCAGCATCATCGGGCGGAGCTGTCCCCGACCTTTCCGACAGTATCCTCGAACTTGAGGATATCGGTGCTGACAGCGATGTGCGCTATGATACAGGTATCGGAGAGCTTAACAGAGTCCTCGGAGGAGGGCTTGTAAAAGGCTCTCTTGTTCTTCTCGGAGGAGAACCCGGTATCGGTAAAAGTACCATACTCCTGCAAATATGCCAGTTTCTCGGCGAGGAACACTCCGTACTCTATGTTTCGGGAGAGGAGTCGGCAAGGCAGATAAAGCTCCGCGCACAGAGACTCGGAGTGGATACGGAAAATCTCTATATCCTCACTGCCACCGATGCAGAGGCTGTTGCACAGACTATTGCTTCAAGCGCCCCTGATATCGCTATAATTGACTCCATACAGACAATGAGCATAAGTCATATAAGCTCCAGCCCCGGAAGTCTTACTCAGGTAAGAGAATGTACGAACCTGTTCATGCACACCGCCAAAAATCAGGAGATACCCATTATCATAGTAGGTCACGTAAATAAGGACGGCGCTATCGCAGGTCCTAAGGTAATGGAGCATATCGTTGATGCGGTGCTGTATTTCGAGGGCGAAAGGCATCAGAGCTATCGTATTCTCCGCGCTGTGAAGAACCGTTTCGGCTCTACCAACGAAATAGGCGTATTCGAGATGCTTGACAAAGGACTGCGCGAGGTGTCAAATCCGTCGCAGATGCTCCTTGAAGGCCGCCCCCATAATGTATCGGGCACCTGTGTAGCCTGCGTAATGGAGGGAAGCAGACCTATACTTGCAGAGGTGCAGGCTCTTGCCTCAAAGACAAGCTATTCCGCACCGCGCCGAATGGTAACGGGCTTTGATTTCAACAGGCTCAATATCATCATAGCCGTACTCGAAAAGCGTCTCGGCATATTCATGGGCGGACTCGATGTATACCTGAATATAGTCGGCGGCTTCAGACTTGACGAGCCCGCAGGCGACCTGCCTGTGGCTATGGCGCTTTACTCGGGAGTTATGGACAAGCAGATAGACGAGCAGCTGATAGCCTTCGGTGAGATAGGTCTTGGCGGAGAGATACGCTCGGTATCACATATAGTACAGCGTATACGCGAGGCTGAGCGCATGGGCTTTACCACCTGTGTAGTGCCTAAGCAGTCCATGTCGGCTGTTGCCCCTAAGGAATATAATATAAACATTATCCCTGCAAGTACGCTCAAACAGGCTTTTGCCGCTATAAAATAAAGCTATGAATGATATCGTTTTTTCGGGAAGTACCCTTATCGGATACTGCATAACCGCACTTATTTATCTTGCACTTCCTGTTGCTGCATTCTTTATAATGCGCAGATATAATTCCGCAAAGCTTCTGCCAATAACAGCAGGCATCATCACCTATTTCCTTTCAACAAGACTTGCTGACGGTATGGCTTATATCATGCTGCCTGCCGCTTCATTTGCACAGAAAGCAGCCATATCCACAGAGATAGTGTGCATTACGGAAGAGTTTGGACGCTGGCTTGCAATAAAGTATCCACTGCTCAACGTAAGGACTTCGGGTGCTGCTGTATGCTACGGAATAGGTCATGCAGGACTTGAATGTTGGATAAGAGGCTTTGATACCTTTAATATCATAGGCTACGGACAAAAGCTGAACAGTGAGGGCGTTGAACCCTTTACAGCCGGTAAAACGCCGCAGGCTGCCGAGGCGGTTATAAAACAGCTAAATGCATTTGCCGATAACGATATCTTTTGCAGTATCCTTGACTGGCTGAATATACTAACAAATTTCGGATTTCATATATGCCTGTCTGTAATGATATTCAAGAAGCTGAATGATAATAATTTCAAGAAACGCTGGCTGCTGAGAGCTATACTGCTCCACTATCTTCTCAACGGCAGTGTATGGCTGACTTCATTCAGCGGTATCGCAGTATTATCAAAGCTTACAGGCATAATAGTCGGTGCGGGTATCATCGTCTATGTTTACAGGACTATCGACGGTCGCTCCGTAATTGATGATATAATTTATCCCTCACCTGAAAAACAGGAGGAATATTATGAGACTTGACGGATTCGGATTATTTGTCGAGAATATGGGCGAAATGATACGCTTTTACCGCGATGTTATCGGCTTTGAGATAAAAGAGGATGAAAATACGTCTAATGTTTATCTTATAAAGGACGGCACTCTTTAAGCTATCATAGTAACACAATATGTGCGTCCACTATCGGTATATATTAAAAAGCGCAGCACGGATAGACCTTGCTGCGTTTTTGCTTTATATGTTGCTGTTTTCAGGATTTTATGTTATAATTGATTTGAAAAAAGCTTCATGCTGAATCGGAGGGATATAAATGAAAAAACGTTTTTTGTCACTGTTTACAGCCTTGCTTATGATATGCACCTGTCTGTGTCCTCTGCTGACCTTTGCTGTTGATTACGATAAAGACGAATTTTTTATATTGGACGGAGTTCTGGAGGCTTACTACGGTTACAGCAATGAAGTCGAGATCCCCTACGGAGTTACCGAGATAAGCGGTATTGCCTTCAGTAAAAAACAACTCAACCGCGTAACTCTTCCCGATACGGTAAAAATAATCGGTGACTACGCCTTTGAAAATACAGGTCTTATGGAAATAAACCTGCCTGACGGACTGGAAACTATCGGTTCTTCCTCATTCCGCGGTACCTGCATACAGCGTTTAACTATCCCCGATTCCGTTACCTTAATAGACGACTACGCATTTGTGGATTCAGAGCTGGAGGAGGTAATTCTCCCCAAAAGTCTCCGATCTATCGGCTACATGACATTTGCTCACACAAAGCTAACCGAAATAGATATCCCATACGGTGTCACCGAGATAGGCGAATGTGCTTTTTATTACTCACAAAGACTTGCAAAGGCTACTCTGTCCGATACCGTGAAAAGCATAGGCAGTCTTGCATTTTCAGGCACAATGCTTAACGAAATAAATCTGCCCGAGTCTCTGACCGATGTAGCTCTCAACGCCTTTTCAAGCACACCTTTTATGTACTCTCTCAAGGAAAAAAACGGCGGCTGGCTCATTCTCGGCAACGGCAAGCTGGTAAGCTATGTGGGAGATGATGTAAACGTAACCATACCCGATACGGTAAAAACTATCGGCTCAAAAGCCTTTATTAACCGTGTACGTATGCAGTCACTTACCATACCAAATTCAGTAAAAAGCATTGAGGATAACCCTTTTGTGAACAGCAAGCCCCGACGTATCTATTCAACAAATCCTTTGGCGAAAAAGCTTTCTGTCCCATGTGTTTCTCAACCTGAAATTCCTCCCGCAAAAGGCAGCTATGCCCTTGATCTTTCTGCCGATACGTGGAAGATATCAAACGATAAGGAGTTTTTCGGCGATGAATACTACTTCACAGATAGTGCGCAGATAAAGCTGACAGAGCTCCTTCCTGCAAAGTACAGGACATTTGATGAAGGCTGGGAAGGCTCATGCTACGGCTTGGTACTGACAGTTCTTATGACAAAATACGGACTGATTTCCGCAAATGATATAAAGGAAGGAGCAAAATCGCTCCGTGATATCAGTCCCGCCCCCGATGTAATATCTGTCATAAATTATCATCATTTCCTGCAATACACAGAGGCTGCAAGAAAAATAGAGGATCACCCGGGCGTACACGAGCTTGATCACTTCGATCAGATGATAGAGCTCGGCTGGCAGGCTCAGGAACAGGGCAAACCTTTCCTGTTTTCATTCGATACAGGCGACGGAGGTCATACCTGTGCAGGCTGCGGCATAGAGTCGGGCAATTGGGAATTTGACGGTAACAACTACGACCGCCGCATAGTACTCTGGGATCCTAATTTCCCCGATGAATACAGAGATGACATATGCCTTTACTACCGCGAGTCCGATTATTCCTACTGTATCCCGTTTTACGGTGTACATTGCAAATACGACAGCCTTACTAATGTGGGAAGGATAAAAGCTGCGACCGATGCGATAGATATTATCGCTGAACCTGCTTACCCATTCGGAGAGATGTACGTGAAGGGCGATGTGAACGGCGACAGCTCCTTTGATGTAGCTGACCTTGTAACTATGCAGAAATGGCTCCTCGGCAGCGGCAGTCTTGAAGTCCCACTTGCAGGCGACTTTGTTGCCGACGGTATCATAGATGTATTTGATATGATAAAGATGAGAAGACTGCTCATAGAAAAATAAGCATAAAAACGGTCATAACCATAGGTTATGACCGTTTCTTCGTTATTTATACCTTATTACAGAAGTCTCTTCTTCCTCTTTCTGATGACAACAGCCGCAGCACAAGCAAGAAGTGCAGCCACACCTGCCGTTATCTTGAACCATGTCTTACGGAAAAGGAGCCTGAAAATATTAGTGGTAACGAGTATGTTCTTGTAATAATACTCCTCCTCATTTCCTGCCATATCCGTAAGGACTACACATACCTCACGGGCACTGCTGGAATTTGAGATATTGAAGGTACACTCATCATCATTGAGCCTTGTAGTTACAGGGAGACCGTCAACATAAACACGTATATTCTTCAGTACGATATTATCTGAAACCGAAAGCCTTGCAGTATAGCTCTCGCCTCTGTATGTTCTGTTATCGGCAATATTAAGCGGTATGCACAGAGGCTTCGTCTTATCGACGCAGAATGATACCTCTGCATTCTTCTTGTCAGAATCGCTTATATTTATATTGCCTGCTTCATCACATGAATGGATAGAAACTGTATACCTTGCATCATTGTCGAAATTGCGCGAGAAGATAGTATAGGTATACCTTGACCATTCATCTATACCGCCGCGGGTCTCTACCAGATAATCCAGTCCCTCCTTGAGTTCGATCATTTCCGAATCCTTTGTAATGAAAACGCTGTGTGCCTTTGCGTGCTTATCAGCGTTATACTCGGTAATGATAACGTCCTTTGGACGCGGTAGATATCCGCCGTTGAGAGCTGCCGTATCATTGCTGAGAGTAAATGTGGAACCAAATCTGTTGACAGAAAATCTGAATTTCTTTTCTATCTTGTTTGACGCATTATCCTCGGCAGTTGCCTTTATGGTATAGATATCGTCATACTCGGGCTTATTCGGGATATTATCGAAAACGTACTCATATCCGCCGTTCTTTTCGGTAAGACTGCCGCGGACGTCAACTACCTTTCCTCTGTTTGCGCCCTCAAGCTCTACCTTTATGGTCTCCTTCTTGATATTTGCATCGTCAAAACGGATACTCGGACGTATCTCCTTGCCGTTGTTTGATCTGCTTATATCACTGAAGCCGATAGTCGGCTTTTTAGTATCGATACAGAAGGTCTCGCTGTATGTATCGAGCTGATTTCCTGCCTTGTCGCGTCCCGAGACAGTTATCTCGTAATCGCCGTTCTTATCAAATTTAACTGTTGAAACGTAATCATTTCCGCTCTTTACCCAGTCGGAAGCCTTCGGGAAATCACCTGACTTATTGTCTAAAGTACCCGATATGGTTATCCTCTTAGGATCAAAGTTAGTCTCTGATATCCTGAACGTAGCCGTTACGGGAGCGTTATAGTAATGCTGATTTGAAATGTCCTTGTCAAATCCTACGCTCAGAGTCGGTGCTGTACGGTCGATAATAAATTCCTCGGAATTATATGTATCGGCTCTGAGGTCGCCCATATCTTTGCAATTGACAGTAATCTTGTATGTACCGTCCTTGTCGATATTGACCTCTGCACTGTACTGCGCAGTATCTGTGCCCTCTGTACCTCCTGTATGAGACCATGTAGGCATAGTTCTCTCACCGTTTATCATCACTTCTGCAAGTGAAGGATCAAAATTGCGCTCGGTTACAGTTATAACAGCCTTTCTGCCCGACTTGAATATATTCTTGTATTCGCTGTCTGCCGAGCCGTTTCCGTCAGTAAATTCGACCTTTATCACAGGCTTGACAGTATCTATGCTGAAATCCTCATAAACATAGTCCTGATCGGGATTTCCTGCATTATCGTTCATTCTCACGGCTATCCTGTTTCCGTTGGAATTCTGCAAGATCACAAGATCTCTCGTTACCTCAGTAACAAGGTTGTTTTCGGACTTATCCTCATTTATATTCCAGCTGTCAGCATCGGTATCCTCCTTGATGCCGTCCCTGTTTATTCCGAGTCTTGTTTCATTTTCACCCGAAACACTTGTAAATACATCTGCAATGCCCGAGAATGTATCACGGACTGTAAGCTTAGCGTTGACCTGTGAATTGTAAAGCGGCAAGCCGTTCCTGTCAGTAAAGCCCGTTTGCGGCAGATCAATGAATACGTGCTTCTCCGTTGAATGTTTTCCGCTGTTTTCGGTAATGATACCGAGAGTATCGGCAAAATCAGAGCTCTTTCCTACATTATCAACAGCGGTTATCCTTGCAAAGCCCTTGAAGTTTACAGGTATTTTAAGCTCCCACTCATCACCTGCTCCCTGAGCCTTGACATTGCTTACAATAATATTTCCGTCCTTGTCAAAGAGATCAGCCTTTACTTCTGAAATGCCTGAGCTCGGCACCGAATCCCCGACTCTTACCCTTATGGAAGTCTGACCGTCGGAGAAGGCTTCAAATCTGAAATCAGCGTCCCCGCGGAGTATATTTCCGCCGTTCATATCAGCTCCGGCAATAACAGGAGCATCAAGGTCAACGTATACTCTTTCCTCGGTTACGGGGCTGTCCAGCCATGCATTGTCCTTTGCAGAGAATTTAACCTGGATACTTCCGCTTTCGGAACGGTTATTGTAGCTTCCGTCCTCCTCTCTGCCAAGTCTGTGCAGATTACTGTATATCCTTACATTGTATTCGCTGTCTGCGGTACATCTGAGATATGCGTCAAAGCAGTCCTCCTCCGTACCCTTTTCAAAGGCAATGTAATACTTTCCTGCCTTCAGGAGCTCAGGGTCTATATTGTCACCCGCAATGAATGCAGGGCACTCATGACCGTTTATTTCGATATTAAGCTGACGTATACCCGAGCATTTATCGGGATTGACATCAGCTGCAAATATACTGAGCCTTATGTCCTCATAGCTGCTGTACCACTTTTTAACAACGATCTCATCGCCTTCTCTTACCTCCTGACGATGCACCTTTGAAGCATCGGAGGCATCAACGATACTGCTTAATGGTCTTGCGCTGTCGAATATGACATTTACCTTCTTGTCAGTTTTGTCCGACCTGAAAACAGAGCTGTTGCCCACATTATCTGTAGCCCTTACACTGAAATAGCTCTTGATATTTTTGCCTTTTATATCATCGTCGTTTATGATAGTCCAGAAGCCTTCGCTGTTATTATCGCGCCACATCTGCTTTTTGAAATCGTCATTATCGCCGATGTACCACTCTGCACTGCCTACGCCTGAGCCCTCTGTGCCGTCTGAGATATCGCTCATCGAAGCGCTGATAAACGTGCCGTTTTTAACGACATAATTTATCGAGCCGTCTGCTCCTTCGATTTTTTCTGCGCCTCTTATCATAAAAGGTTCGCCGCTGAATACAGGAGGAGCACAGTCCATGCGTACATTTATGGTGTACATTTTTTCAGTGCCCATGCCCGAATTGCCGCTGTTATCAACAGCATATACGTTGACTGTATCTCTTATAATGGTGTCCTTATATCCGTCAGCAGGCTTGAGTGTCACCTTGAAATTCTGAGTTTCCGTATCAAAGGTGAGTGACGGTACAGTTTTATGTGTATTCTTAGCGTCTTTCTTAGCCTTTTCATAAGCCGTGACACAGCTTTCAAGCTTTGCGGCTGCAATGCTTATTTCCGCAGCCTCCCCTGCTTTATCCTCATCTTTTTCAAGCTCTTTGAGCTTTGATGCATAGTAGGTTTCAAGCTCGCTGCAAACGCCTTTGTTTATGATCTTTTTATAATAATTATAGCTGTCGCCCTGATCTGCGTACTTGGCACTTATCTCCGAAAGCTCTGTTTCTCTGAGCAGCTCAATAAGAGCCTTTTCGGTATTTCTTACCGCACTGTTCTCGATATAGCACTTTATGGCAGAGGTATCGCCCCAGCCGCGCTCAGGTCTGTCAAATCTGTAATCCCCGACAATAACGGAAGCTATCTCCTGCTTGTCAACAGTAGGAGCATTTATAAGCTTCTCATATACATCGCGTATTTCCTTTTCCTCATAGTAAATGGTATCATTCTCGGGTATCGGACAATTCTCTCTGTCATGGATATCAAGAATATATTCCGCACCTTCCTTGCCATACCATTTATTCTCATCACGTTCCTCGGTATCGGAAACAGTCGGTGAATTCTTATCGTTATAGAAGCATATACTGTCTTCAAGACCGCTGGTCAGATCGTCAGAGTCCTTGATAACGTTCTTGACAAGGATAAAGACAGGATTTTTCATTACAGTTGTATTGATATTGAATTCCCTGTCACCCGGCTGGATAACAGCCTTTAAGGTCTTTAGTCCCGACGCATCCGAGCCTCCGAAGCACTCATAGCTGAGTAAGCTGCTGTCAAAATCCGCAGGGAAAGTCATAAGCGACTTATGCGGATCGGAGCTGTCAAGCGAGAAGCAATTGCCGCTTCTGAGTGTTATATCCTGTGAAGGCGCAAAGGTATAGCTTCCGAATCTTTTGAACTTCACATAGTGCAGCTCAATATCGTCCATATTCGGTATATACGGTATCCTGCAATAGCCCACAGGATCCTTATCGTCGCTCATGTCAGAGAACATTTTGCTCAGGTCTGCATCTTTTAACTTGCCGTATTTGTAACCGTTAAGGTAGAAGTTGCCCAGTTCAAGATAAGGCACACGGAAGAAGTATTTGTTGTCGCTGTCCTTTTCAACATGGAAGTAACGGGTAGTGTTCTTATCCTCCTCGCCTTCAAATATGCTTTTTACGCTTACCTTCCAGTTTACGCCTGTAACCACGAATTCAGCGTTATTGCTGTATCTGAACTGCGAAACATTAAGGAACTCGCTCAGCTTCACAAAATCTTCCACTACCTTGAAGTCATGGGATTTTGAACCGTCACTTACGGAAAGAGCCTGTCTCTCCTCTGCTTTTATCCTAAGCTGACCTATATCCTTCCAGCGCAGGATTCTGTCGGGTATCTCATTATCGCCTCTGTACAACTTATAATTATCCGACATTTTGAGCTTGAAAAGCCTCGGCGAAATGATATAACTTCCGCCCACAAAATTGAGCCTGTATTCATCATTTCCAATGCTTTCGTAAGTGAAATTAAGAGGACTTTCCACCTTTATAGTTTTTTCCTCGTCGCTCTCGACAAGGGTATACTCATCAACAGACTTTACAGTGATATCCGAACCGTTTTTGCAGAAGCCGTCCGCAGGTATGCCCGAAGCAATGACAGTTACTGCATCTGACGGCAGTTCTGCCTTGTAGTACGCATCATAGACCAGAGATGTGCCCGATGCAGACTTCCTTCTGTACTCTGTACTGCCAAGACTCAGCTTAGCATCTGAGGGTACATCATCACTGTTTACGGTAATAGTACCTCCGTTCTTACCGTTGTAATCATATGACGGTTTTTTCCCTTTGAATGCTGTTGATACGAGGAGAATAAAATTCTCCTCCGAAATACCGCCGTTTACAACAACATTATAAGTAACTTTGCTCTGCTGTGTAGTAGTTGATGTAGTAACAGTAGTTTCAACCGAAGTAGTTGTTGTCGTAGTTGCCGAAGTTGTAGTAGTTGTTGTAGTTGCAGTTGTGGTTTCGTCAGCAGTGCCGCTCTCCGTATTTTCTGCATCACCGCCGCCGTCAGTCACTTCAGTGCCATCATCGGGCACACCTACAGTATCGGTATTCAGCGCACCCAAAGTGGCAGACGCTGCCGATGCAGGCAATGTACCAAAGGAATGAGCAACGATAACAAGAGCTGCCGTAAAAGCTATTTTCTTTTTAAAATCAAAGATACCGTTATTCACTTTGACTTCCCTCCCTTTTTAACAACAAAAGCCACTGCCGCACTTACTAACAGCAATGAAGCTGCAAGTATGGGAGCAAGCATATTTCTTTTTTTTCCTTTTTCCGATCTTTCCGTCACCTTCTCCGAGACCTGAGCTTCTGTAACAGCAGCGGCAGAAGCTTTTGCTGAGGTTTCGGATATTGCAGCAGCCGAAGTTGCTGCTGATGTGGTGGTCGTCTTGACTGTAGTGCTTGTTGAAGAGGTTGTTGTAGTTTCTGTGGTCGTAACAGCGGCAGCGGAGCTGTTGTCTCCGTTATCGGCTGTATCTTCCGCAGACTGCTGAGAATTATTGTTATCTTCGTTATTGTTTATGTCAGTATCATCGGCTGTCCTTGTATGGCTGTTGTCCGTAACTGTTATCCTGCCGCCGTTAAGAGCAGAAAAACATTCCCTGCCGAACAAAGCCTCATCACTATTGTGAGTGAATATCATAACCTCGAAATCCCCTGCACTGTCAGGCATTGATATGCCATATTCTCCCGCAGGAGTATTTTCGGGTATATTGACTCTGAGTACGCCTAACTCTCCGTTATCGGTGACCTTTTTTCTTCCCGACGCTTCAAAGCAGGCAGATATTGTATTATCAGCGCAGTTGTATATATTTACCCCCGAAAGATTTCTTGCCCTCGCCTCAGCCTCGTAATCTCCGGCAAATCTGAGTCTGCCGTCAAGTGAAAAGAGTATATTGAGGGAAACGAAACCGCAGTTATTGTTTATGTATACGGGAACTTCCACAAGTGTATCTCCGCTGAGCTGAGACCTGTCTATCTCAAAGCTCCCCACGCTCACCTCTATATTCGAGGGAGCTTCATAGTCTGCCTCCGCATATAAGCATACACAGGCAGGCACTAAAGTCACAGCCGCAGCAAGACTGATGACAGAGTTTACAAGCTTCATTTATTTCTCCTGTTACCGTCAATAACATCGGGATCGGCGTTAATGACGATTATATTCCTTATCATTCTGAAATCGTTTTTCTTATCCTTATTGTTTGCCACAACTAAGGTGTCGCTGATATCCTGCTGTTTCTTCTTTCCCACAACAACGGTTATATTGCCGCTTGCTATCTCATCTTCGGTTATATCGGGAACAGCAGTATTATTGCTGACAGTACGCATATTTATAGCCGCAGAATGTACATTTTCCACAGGTACAGCAGGGCTTTTCCTCGATCTTATCTCGGATATCGTATTTGAGATGACCTTAAATCTTGCCACTATCATAAAGGCTGTTATCAGCAGGACTATGCCTATCCCAAGGAATATCTGCGAGATGATCTGCCATTCAAAAGAAGTCATATCCTACCTCCGCTCATTCCGAACCTTCTATGCTCTCAATGACTCTGTCGTAATAGTTAAGGATATATTCCTTAGCCACCGCAGCCGAGTCATCAGCGGCACCAAGTTTATCGGTCTTTGTTTTTATATCGTCAAGGAAGGCTCTTTGTTCCTCATAGGTTATCCCTGACTTTGCAAAATCGCTCATATTTGAATTTTCCAGATTAAGGAGAGTCTTGTAGGTCTCAAGAATGATTATCTCAGAGCCTGCATTAGCCTCCTCGACAAGCTTGTTCAGCTCGTTCATGCTCTTCCACAGATCCTCGGAGTAATTCTTCTTGAGCAGCTCATTTTCCTTTTTCTGTGTCTGGGAATAGAAATCTCCGATGGTACAGTACACCTGAGCTATCTCGTATTTATCGGGCTCACTGCGCTTGAATTCGGAGGTCTGAGCCTCCCTGAACCACTTCACGGAAGCTATCTTTCCCGAGATACTTCCGTTCTGGTCGGCGTTATTGCCCTCGTTCCCATAGAAATAGTAATACCAGTAAAGAATACCAAGCTCGTAGGCTATCTCCTCAAACTCGGGAGCTTCCTTGAGCTGATTGATATTTTCGTTTATAAGAGCAAGTATCTGTTCCGCCTCTTTAGCGTCAAATACCATGTCATTCTTGTATATCTCGATAAGCTTCAGATAAGCGTCCGCATAAGAGCCGTCGGCTTTTATAACTTCCTCGAACGCCTCTGATCTTGCGGAATACTCGCCTGTATTCTCAGCCCTTTCCACAAGCTTGTTGAAGTCCTCGTTCCTGCTCTTGTTCGCCATTATATTAGCAAACAGAGATACACCGAGGCAAAGCACTGCAAATCCCGCAATTATGCTTGCAGCACGGAGATAGGTGTGGTTATCCGTTCGCTCCAGCTCCTCATAAAGCTCATCGCAGGAGCGGTATCTCTTGGTCTTATCCTCATTAACGCACTTGCGTATTATCCTCACAAGACCTGCATTAGTGCCCTTGTCGAACACAAATCTTTCCGCAGAGCTTACGAACTCGCCGTTTGACGAAACGTTTTTAGGCTTCTTGCCTGTGAGCATATGGTACATGGTAGCACCTATATTGAATATATCGGTCTGCTCGTCCAGTTCCTGCTCATAGAACTGCTCAGGCGACGCATATGCGGGCGTATAGGCGAAAGCACCGCTTCGTCTTTCGATAACAGAACCGAAATCAATAAACTTCAACCGTCCGAACTTATCAGGTCTGCGTGAGTTCTCAAAGTCCTCCTCGTTTCTCACCACCATGATATTATCGGGCTTCATGTCGCTGTGTATAAGTCCGCACTTATGTATAAATGACATTACACGGCAGATATCCTTTGAATATCTGAGCATGGTCTTATGGCGGAAGGGACCATATGCAAGGAGAGAGTCCATAGAGACTCCGTTGATATAGTCCTGAACTATATACAGTGCGTCGGGATCATTGTCGATGATCTCGATTATATTCGGGAAAAAGGAGTTCTTCGCGTCCTTTTCATAAAATTCCTTGATAAGCAGAGACTCCTGCCTTGCATTGTAAGCATCTGTGCCGTTGGTCTTCATTACCTCTTTAACGGCACGCTGAGCATTATTTGCTTTCAGATCGACAGCACGGTAAACTACGGAAGTACCGCCTTTGCCTGCAACATTGACGATCTTATATCTGTTTTCAAGGACAAAGCCTTTGTTTAGCAAATAGATCTCCTCGCTTTCAGAAGAGTTTTACCATAAGGGCGGTGATATTGTCTTTTTCTCCGCGCTGTATCACTAAATCCTTCAGCTTTTCGAGATTAGACTTCATAGTCTTTTCATCTTTGTTAGCAGAGGGACAAAGTGCCTTTTGTATCTCCTCAGATGATATCTTCTTCCTGAACCCGTCAGAGCAGAGCATATACACATCACCGCTGCTGTACGGGAATATGCTGTAATCGTAAGAGGTATCATCGAGACCTGCGCCGATACAGTTTGTGAGCTGATTCTGTCTCGGGTCCTTTTCAGCCATTTCCTGAGTTATAATGCCGTCCCTTACCTCCTGCGCCACAACAGAATGGTCTGAGGTAAGGACCTCTATCTCATCGTTGGTTATCTTATAAAGACGGGTGTCACCAACATGGGCGGTGAGTATATTCCCGAACTTAGGATTTATGAGCACCGCCGTAAAGGTAGTTGCCATATCTGAGGAATGGCGGTCAGCGTAGTCGTTTATACGCTCATTCAGTTCATGGAGACGGTCATCAAGAGACTCCCTTATTTTTAGGATAGAAGCGGAATTTCTCATAAGCTCCGCAAAGTCATCTGCAAACCATTCGTTTATGCGCTTGCAGACATAGCCGCTTGCCTTTTCGCCTGCGGAAAGACCGCCTACGCCGTCGCAGACTGCTCCGAAGAATATTTTATCGCCATCATATTCGGCTTCGGAAATAAAAAGTGAATCCTGATTCACCTTTCTTACAGCACCCTCGGTAGTCACGTAAGAGAAAAAGTATTCCATACTCCTTCACCGTCAGCTTTCTTCAAAGAATGTATAACCTATGCCGTGGTACAGGAAATTGCAGCCTGAAAATACGCTTATCCTGTCGCCTACAGCCACATCGTCCCCTTCAACGCTAAGGGACTGGCAGGAGATATTTTCGATAAAAATGCTGTGTCTGTTCTTGGTATTGTCACGCCCTACTATCATGCCCGAAAGCTCCGCACAAGTAAAGGGATATACAAAAACAGGTATCCTTTCCTTGCTTGAGGAGTTGATGATATAGGCGAGCTTTTTCATATTAGCCTTCTGCTGAGGAGCCTTTTTCGCATCTGCTCCCTTATCGCCGATAATGACCGTAGCAGAATCCGTATCGTTCACATTGAATACGAAAGGAAGATCGCATATATATATAACATCGCCGCTGGTAAGCTTTTCCTTGATTATGCGCTCACCGTTCTCGGCATAGCTGTTGAGGAATGTTCCGTTTGCAGACTCCTTGTCCTCAACGTAAAATGTACCGTTTTCATAGCTTATGACAGCGTGTACCTTTGACACAGTACCCTTATCCGTAAGAGCAAGGTCATTTCCTGCACGTCTGCCTATAGTAAACGGAAAATGGTCGATAGGTATTTCCCTGTTGTTCTCGTCCCTCAGAAAAGCAGGGCACTCGGATACGCGCCTGCGGCTTACAAGGATAGTGTGGTCTAAGTCATCATCAACAACAGCAGGCTTTTCCGCAGCAGCAGGCTGAGGCTGTTCAGCCTCATTCATATCAGGCAGCATCAGCACCTCATGGAGCATCTTGTAAAGCTGCGTAGGCGAGATAAATCCGCTCTTATTCTTTGAGTTGTTGACATATTCCTCAAGAAAGTAGTTGTATTTCTGCATAACAGCACCGTTTGAAACGGTAAAGTTGGCATTCTTGTTCACCTTCATAAGGAATTTTGCTGTATTCGTACACTTATAGGTGTGGTTCAAAAGCGGAAGATAAGCCACATAGAGCTTCTGCTTTTCCACGCTGTAGAAAACATTTTTCGGATCATTTATCAGAAAATTGTCCATAGGGAGCCCGAGAGAAGCGCAGTACTCCAGTATTTTCTGGAACTGGCTGATTATCCCGAAATACTTATCCTGTGTCATTGTCTGCCTGACATATTCCGAAAGCGCAGTCATGTTGGTAACGTCATATTTAAGTACATTTCTTGTTGCAGTTTTCTCCCATCTTACACTGAGAAGTCCCTTATCAGTATTCTCATTGATGAGCTTGAGTAGATCTTCGTTGATCTGATCCTTCTTTTTCAGTCCTGTCTGCAAAAATGTATCACAGCCCTGATAAAGAAGCTTGGTAGTAATTCCGGCCATTTCCTCACCCCTAAGTGAAATAAAGCGCGTTTGATCCGCACATAAAAACATTTTATAAATTACGATCACATGAACACCTGATACCATGATCATTCAGTGATATACATACAAATTTATTATACCACTTCATAAAGGTTTTGTCAATATTTCAAATATGTTTACAGTAAAAAATGATACAAACTGCAAACATTGAATTTTTCGCCCGAATGTAGTATAATTAAATAAAAAAGGAGAAAAGGAATGTTCAGTCTCAGACCTGCAAATACTGCCGATATAGAAAAAGAATATATCTTTGTGCGGGATATCCCCGCCGATGAAAACGGCTTCATCAACGACTATCCCGATATAAGCCGCGAGGACTTTGATGACGCACTTGATACGCTTATAGCTAATTCATACGGCGAAAGGCTGCCCGAGGGCTATGTGCCTGCGACCACATACTTTTTATGGCACGATGATGACATTGTAGGCGAATTCCAGCTCAGACATCATCTGTGTCCCTCACTTATAGACGGCTCAGGACATATAGGCTACTATATAGCTCCGAAATACCGCGGAAAGGGCTACGCCACCGAGGGTCTCAGACTGCTTATCGAGGAAGCGCGAAAAACTATTACCGAGGACGAGATATATCTCCGCGTCAGGAAAAGCAATCCTGCATCGCTTAAAGTCATGCAGAAAAACGGTGGCTGGGTCCGCCATGAAGATGCCGAGTCATACTTCGTCCGCATAAAAAAGGAGCAGAAATGAAGATATTCATAGATGCAGACGGCTGTCCCGTAACGGATATCGCCGTCAGGCTTGCAAAAAAGCACTCTGTCCCATGTACTATTATATGCGATACAGCTCACTCCATATACCGCGACAGAGCAGAGACCATAATCGTTGACAAGGGCGCGGACAGTGCGGACTTCCGACTTGTGAACCTCATAACCGCAGGCGATATCGCTATTACTCAGGATTACGGGCTTGCCGCCATGTGTCTCAGCAAAAGGGCTGTAGTCCTCAATCAGGACGGAAAGCAGTACACTGAGGAAAATATATCAGGACTCCTCTCATTCCGCGCAGTTTCCGCTAAAATACGCAGAAGCGGCGGCCGCACAAAAGGTCTTCCCAAGCGTACAGCCGAACAGGACAAAGCCTTTGAAACCGCGCTTTCGGAGCTTTTGAAAGCATAAAATAACCCAAAAGGAGAAACTATCATGCATCATTCAGGCACTTTCACTATAGATACTCCCCGACTTCTGCTGCGCAGATTTGAGCCGCAGGACCTCGAGACCATGCACAGGAACTGGGCATCTGTCTCATCTGTGCAGATAGAGTACGGAGAACCCGTTTACAAGACAATTGACGAGGCAAGAGGACTTCTCGAACAGTATATCAGCGGATACAGCTCCGAAAGCTTCTACCGCTGGGCGATAATAGAAAAGGCAAGCGGCGAAAACATCGGGCAGATAGCCTTCTGCCGCGTATACGAAGAACTGCGCACAGCCGAGATAGAATACTGCATTGGCACGGCATTTCAGGGCAATGGCTATGCAGGAGAGGCTCTTTCCGCAGTAATAGAAAATGTATTCAGACACACGGATTTCCTGAAGCTTGAAGCCTATCACCGCGCCGAAAACACAAAGTCGGGACGAGTTCTGGAGAAGTCTTCAATGCATATCACAGACAATGTTGAACGTTTCCGACGGGAAGGTCTCGAACCCGAAGGCGAAGTCTGCTATTGCATTGAAAAAAGCTGAGCTAAGCGTATCATTCGATACGCTTTTTATATTTATTCTCAGAACAGCGAGCAGCGTGACGCTGCACCCTCGCCACGTTGTCGCTTGTTACACGCACTCACTCTTTTCAAAACCGTTATTTGTACTTCGCTTACGGCACATTTAA
>NZ_FRCT01000018.1 GCF_900143025.1 Ruminococcus flavefaciens
CACCCTGAGAAGTACCCACAGCTCACCGTAAGAGTTTCGGGCTACGCAGTAAACTTCGTCAAGCTCACAAAGGAACAGCAGGACGACGTTATTTCGAGAACTTTCCACACACATCTGTGACATAAAAAATCAAGACGGAGGAAAATATGAATAAAAAGAATTATGAGATAGTTGACAGCACGGAAAAGCTTGAGAAAGCTATAGAAAAAGTAAGACAGGCTCAGAAGCAGTTTGCATCATTCACACAGGAACAGGTGGATAAGATCTTTCTTGCAGCTGCAACTGCGGCAAACAAAAACAGGATACCGCTTGCAAAGCTGGCTGTAGAAGAAACAGGCATGGGCATTGTTGAGGACAAGGTAATAAAAAATCATTATGCTTCCGAATATATCTACAACGCTTACAGAAACGTAAAAACCTGCGGTATCATTGAAGAGGATAAAGCTTCGGGCCTCACTAAGATCGCCGAACCTATCGGCGTTATTGCAGCTGTTATCCCGACTACAAATCCCACTTCGACAGCCATCTTCAAATCACTTATCGCTTTAAAAACTCGAAACGGAATTATAATCAGCCCGCACCCGAGAGCAAAGAAGTCCACAATCGAGGCTGCTAAGATTGTTCTTGAAGCGGCTGTAGCAGCAGGAGCTCCCGAGGGTATAATCTCATGGATAGACGTTCCCAGTCTTGAAATGACAAATCTCGTAATGTCTGAGGCTGACATAATCCTTGCAACAGGCGGTCCCGGAATGGTAAAGGCTGCTTATTCAAGCGGTAAGCCTGCTGTGGGCGTAGGTGCAGGAAATACTCCTGCAATAATTGACGAATCCGCGGATATAACCCTTTCAGTCAACTCTATTATCCACTCCAAGACATTCGATAACGGAATGATATGCGCGTCCGAGCAGTCAACGATAGTTCATAGGAACGTCTACAATAAAGTCAAAGCTGAATTTGCTGCAAGAGGCTGCTATTTCCTGACAAAATCCGAAAAGGAAAAGGTGGGCAAGACTATCCTTATCAATGGAGCTCTGAATGCTAAAATAGTCGGTCAGAGTGCTTGCAGGATCGCAGAGCTTGCAGGAGTCACAGTTCCCGAGGGCACAAAAATACTCATCGGTGAGACCAGCAGCACAGAGCTTTCTGAGGAGTTCGCTCACGAGAAGCTCTCCCCTGTCCTTGCAATGTATAAGGCGGAGGATATCCACGACGCATTCAATAAAGCCGAAAAGCTCATTGCCGACGGCGGTTACGGTCACACCTCATCTATTTATCTTGACGTTATCACTCAGCAGGATAAGCTTGAAGAATTTCGCAGCCGAATGAAGACCTGCCGTATACTTGTGAACACTCCATCATCACAAGGGGGTATAGGCGACATATACAACTTCAGACTCACTCCGTCCCTTACCCTCGGCTGCGGCTCATGGGGCGGAAACTCCGTAAGCGAAAATGTTGGGGTAAAGCATTTGCTGAATATAAAAACTGTAGCTGAAAGGAGAGAGAATATGCTTTGGTTCAGAGCTCCCGAAAAGATATATATGAAGCGCGGCTGCCTGCCTACGGCTCTTGATGAACTGAAAACAATCATGGACAAGAAACGTGCATTCATAGTTACAGATAAGTTCCTGTACGAAAACGGCTTCACCAAGCCTATTACAGACAAGCTTGACGAGCTTGGCATACAGCACTCTTCTTTCTTTGACGTTGCACCTGATCCTACTCTCGCCTGCGCTAAAGAAGGTGCGGCACAGATATCCGTATTCAAGCCTGATGTTATCATCGCAGTGGGCGGCGGTTCGGCTATGGACGCGGCAAAGATAATGTGGGTACTCTATGAGCACCCCGAGGCTGATTTTGCTGATATGGCAATGCGCTTCATGGATATCCGCAAGAGAGTATACACCTTCCCGAAAATGGGCGAAAAGGCTTATTTCGTAGCTATCCCCACATCTGCGGGTACAGGCTCCGAGGTAACTCCTTTTGCAGTTATCACTGACGAGAGTACAGGAGTAAAATATCCTCTTGCCGACTATGAGCTCCTCCCAAATATGGCTATTATAGACACCGATCTTCATATGAGCGCACCAAAGGGACTTACCTCTGCTTCGGGCATCGACGCAGTTACCCACGCTCTCGAAGCATATGCCTCTGTAATGGCAACTGACTTCACAGACGGTCTTGCTCTGAAAGCTCTGAAAATAATATTCGAGTATCTCCCCCGTGCTTACGACAACGGTCCCAACGATCCCGAAGCAAGAGAAAAAATGGCTAACGCCGCAACAATGGCAGGTATGGCTTTTGCAAACGCATTTCTCGGCGTGAGCCACTCACTTGCACATAAGCTGGGAGCTTATCATCATATCCCTCACGGCATTGCCAACGCCCTTGTAATTGAAGATGTCCTGCGCTTCAACGCTGCGGAAACTCCTGCAAAAATGGGTACTTTCCCGCAGTACGATCACCCTCATACTCTTGAGCGCTATGCAGATGTTGCGGACTATCTCGGACTTGGCGGAAAGACTCCAAAGGACAAGCTTGAAAAGCTCATAGCTGCTATCAGAGAGCTTCGCCATAAGATAGGCATAAAGGACACTATCGCGGATTACGGCGTTACCGAGAAGGATTTCATGGCTACTCTCGATGAAATGACCGAAAACGCCTTTGACGATCAGTGCACAGGTGCAAATCCGCGTTATCCCCTTCTCAGCGAGATAAAACAGATCTACCTCAACGCTTATTACGGCAGAACATTCACTGAAAAAGAGTATCCAAAGGCTTGAAAGGAGTCTATGCTATGAAACTTGATAATTGTATCTCAGAAAGAATAAACAAGAAGATATTCCGTGACGGAAACAAGTGCATAAAGCTGTTCGACGAAGTTTACTCAAAGGCTGACGTTCTCAATGAAGCCCTCAACCATGCAAGAGTTGAGGAAACAGGACTTAATATCCCCGAACTGTACGAGGTAACAAGAATTGACGGAAAATGGGCTATCGTTTCGCAGTTTATCGAGGGCGAAATGCTCTCCGATCTTATTGCCGCAAATCCAAAGAAATATGATGAATATATGGAACTGTTCGTGGATATACAGCTTGATATCCAGTCGAAGAATTGTCCGCTTTTAAGCCGATTGAAGGATAAAATGAACCGCAAGATAGACCTTACCGAACTTGACGAGACAATCAAATACGATCTTCATACCCGCCTTGACGGCATGAAAAAGCATAACAAGCTCTGCCACGGTGATTATACTCCTTCAAATTTTATCATAACTCCCGATAACACCCCCTATATTCTCGACTGGGCTCACGCTACACAGGGCAATGCCTCAGCAGATGCGGCAAGGACATACCTTACCTTCTGCCTTGAGGGAAATATCGCAGGAGCAGACAAGTACCTCGACCTTTTCTGTAAAAAGAGCGCGACTGCAAAGAAATACGTCCAGTCATGGATGCCCATAGTTGCAGCTTCGCAGTCTGTCAAGAAAAAGGACAAGGAAAAAGACATTCTCCTTTCATGGGTGAATGTGGTCGATTATGAATAAAAACGGAAAAAAATATATCGTTCTGATATTAAACGCTGTACTGTCGGGCATTATGATAAGCGTCGGCGGAACAGTGTATCTTATGTGCGAAAACAAAATAATAGGCAGTTTTCTTTTCAGCTTCGGACTTTTTACCATTGTTCAGAGAGGATTTGCCCTGTATACGGGAAAAGTAGGTTATATTCCCGAAAACTCGCCTGTTTACATCATAGAAACTCTTGTTACGCTTATCGGAAATGTCTCAGGCACTGCACTGGCAGCAATTACTCTGAAACAGACAAAATTCTCGCAGATACTTCGTGAAAAGGCTGAGCTGTCTATGACTGCAAAAACAAGCGATACTATCGCCAGCCAGCTTATTCTCGGAGCTTTCTGCGGAATGTTGATGTATCTCGCCGTGGACAACGCTAAGGAATGTCTAAAAAAGAATTCGGATACGGCTCTTGTTTTCGGAGTCTGTCTGCCTGTTATGATATTCATAATATGCGGCTTCAATCATTCGATCGCAGATTCATTCTATATGTTTTCGGCAGAGACCTTTCCAACGGATATGCCGTACATACTGACAGTTGCAGCAGGCAATGCAATGGGCGGCATGATAATACCAATCATAAAAAAGATAACTTCAATTTGATACATCCAAACATACAAAGAAAGGCAGAGAATCAATCTCTGCCTCTCTTTGTGTGAGCATCTTAGCCGCTTTTTCAATATCACATCTGCAATAATTATACGCCTGTCATATCTCCTTCGCATCAACTATAAAATCTCCACTTACAGTATACATGACGATTCTTTTGCCTATCATAAAAGTGCTCATCTCAGTTTTTTCAGTATCTATCCAATTACAAAACACATTTTTTCTCAAAAGGTATTGACAAATAACATATGATGTTATATAATGCTAATTGTAAGTGAACACTGTTCACCAAAGGAGGTGTACAAATGCCGCGGGATAAAACCGAAGCACATGAAAAAATCATTGCAACAGCAGTCAGTGAATTTATGGAATACGGCTTTGAAAACGCATCTATGCGCAGGATAGCTTCAGAAGTCGGACTGACTGTCGGTGCGCTTTACAGGCATTTCCCAAATAAGGAGGAAATGTTTGCGGCACTCGTAGAACCAACAATAAGCGAGCTTATGGCAAAATATCAGGGGTTCTGCGAACAGGGCTATGAGGTAATGAAGTGCGGCGATGTACAGCAGCTTTGGAGCGAAAGTGAAAGCGAAACAAAATGGCTGATGAGCTTTATTTACGACCATTTTGATGTATTCAGGCTGCTGGTCTGCCGTTCGCAGGGAACAAGATTTGAGAGCTTTGTCCACGATATGGCACAGCTTGAAGAACGCTCTACTCTTGACTACTTTGAGCGCATGAAGCAGTACAATATGACCGTAAACGAGCTTTCAAAGCAGGAGTTCCATATGCTGGTGACTGCGAATGTTTCGGCACTGTTCGAGGCGGTGATACACGATTTCAGCCGTGATGAAGCAATGCATTATGCTGAAACACTTGACGCATTCTTTTCGGCAGGCTGGAAAAAAATACTCGGCATCTGATGCCGAATATTTTTTGATATCTTGTTAGCTTATACTAATATAATAGGAGGAAAATTTATGGAAAAACAACAACGAAACCGCTCGACGCTGAGCTGGGTTACTGAATTTGCGGGACAAAAGAAAGCAAATTATATTCTAAGCGTCCTGCTTGCAGTAATAAAGGTGATCTGCGGTATCATGCCATATGTATATATGGCGGATATCGTGGATAAGCTGCTGAAAATGCACAGCGGAGATTTAGAAAAGGATATGAGCCTGCTGACCGCAAGCATTGTGAAAATGGCTGTATTCTGGCTGATCTGCCGTATATGCCATGCAGTATCCACAACTCTTTCTCATGCGGCTACCTTTGAGGTACTTGCAAACATACGCCGACAGCTTACCGAAAAGCTTTCAAAGCTGCCCCTCGGTTCGGTGCTTTCGCAGTCCAGCGGAACATACAAGAACATCATCTGTGAGCGCGTAGACTCCATCGAGACCACACTTGCACACATCATACCCGAAGTACTTTCCTCTGCCTTTGTACCTGTCTCACTTATCATATATATGATGACCATAAACTGGAAGCTCACTCTCATATCACTGGTATGCGTTCCTGTAGGAGCAGCTTTTTTCATGCTGATGATGGTAGGCAGTCAGGAGAGCTATAATAACTGTATCACCAAAACAAAGAAGCTGAATGATACCGCTGTCGAGTACATCAATGGTATAGAAGTAATAAAGGCGTTCGGAAAAGCCAAGACATCCTATGAAAAGTTCGTAATCGCAGCAAAAGAAGGTGCGGACTGCTTCATAGAGTGGATGAGAAGATGTAATCTCTGGCAGAATCTTTCACTGCTGCTTATGCCGTATTTCCTGCTTGGACTGCTGCCATTCGGAGCATTGTTCTATATGAAAGGCAGCGTTTCAGGCTCAGACCTGCTTATGCTGATAATTCTCTCCCTCGGTCTGGTCTCCCCTGTTATGACTGTTGCTTCCTACTGGGACGGCATATCGAAAATGGGAACTATTATCGGCGAAGCAACTGAAATTCTTGAGCGCGAGGAGCTTATCCGCCCCGATACCATGACAGAAAAGCCAGACAGTACGGATATTGTCCTCAATAACGTTCATTTCGGCTATAAGGACGATGAGATACTCCACGGCATCAATTTGAACATCAAACAAGGAACTGTCAATGCACTTGTAGGTCCTTCGGGCTCGGGCAAATCCACTATAGCAAAGCTCATTGCTTCATTCTGGGACGTTGACAGCGGCAGTATAACCTTCGGCGGAGTTGATATCCGCAAGATACCGCTTGAACAGTACAATAAGAATATCGCCTATGTTTCGCAGGATAACTACCTCTTTGACGAAACTATAATGGACAATATCCGCATGGGTGATCCCAACGCAAGCGATGAAGACGTAATGAACGCCGCAAAAGCCTGCGGCTGCCACGACTTTATCATGCAGCTCGAACACGGCTATCAGACGATAGTCGGCGGTGCAGGCGGTCATCTTTCGGGCGGTGAAAGACAGCGTATCTCCATCGCAAGAGCCATGCTGAAAAATGCTCCCGTCATCATACTTGATGAGGCTACCGCATATACAGACCCCGAAAACGAAGCTCTTGTGCAGTCCTCGGTTGCAAAGCTGGTAAAGGGAAAAACTCTGCTCGTTATCGCACACAGACTTTCGACAATTTCCTCTGCCGACCAGATAATACTGATAAACGACGGCAAGGTGGAAGCTGTGGGAACGCAGCAGGAGCTGCTTGAAAGATCGCCGCTGTACACACAGATGTGGAATGCACATATGACAGTAAAGGAGGGAGCATAATGTTTACTACACTCAAAAGATTCTTTGATTTCTGCAACGAGGAGGACAGAAAAAAGCTGTACCTTGCCATAGGTCTCGGAGTTTTAAAGGCAGTGTTTGCAGCTCTGCGTATTACGGCTATTGGCGCTGTCGTAATGGGGATACTCGATGATAATATGTCAAATAAGAATATATGGCTCGCCGTTGCGATACTTGCCGTATCGGTAGTGGGACAGCTTATCATAAATCAGAAAACAACTATGCTTCAGACTGAATCAGGCTATCATTCCTGCTCCCACAAGCGAATTGAAATTGCAGAGCATCTGCGCTACCTGCCAATGGGCTATTTCAATGACAACAGCCTCGGACATATCACCAGTGTGACAACGAATACAATGGAAAATCTTGCGGACGTGGCAACAAGAGTCGTTATGCTCACAACACAGGGAATACTTACCACTTTCGTCATAACAGTTTTTGTATATGCTTTCGACTGGCGTATAGGACTTCTCCTCACAGCAGGCATCGCTGTTTACGCTCTGATAAATGCAGCAATGCAGAAAAAGACGCGCAAGGGAGCTCCCATACAGCAAAAAGCAAACAGAGACCTTGTAGCTGCCGTTATCGAGTTTATTCAGGGCATTGCGGAGGTAAAGAATTACAACCTGGTAAGCAGCCGTGCAAAAAAGCTTGAAAGTGCCATAAAGGCTAAGCAGAACGGCGATACTCATCTTGAATTCGATGTTATACCATACATCACTTTGCAGGAGATAGTTACAAAGCTCACAGGCGTTCTGATGTGCGCTATTTCAGTGTATTTCTACATAAACGGCAGTATGTCGCTGCTATACTGTATCATGATGATGATAAGCTCGTTCATGATCTATGAAAGCCTTGACGTTATGGCAGGCTTCTCCGCACTGATACGCAGCGTTGCTATTTGCGTCGATCAGGCAAACGAAATACTCTCCATACCCGAAATGGACATAAACGGCGATGACATCACACCTGCAAGTCACGATATCCAGCTGAAAAATATTACTTTCGCATACGAAAACAGGAACATAATCAACGGAGTTGACCTGACTATCCCAGAAAGAACAACTACGGCAATTGTCGGACCTTCAGGCGGCGGAAAGACTACTCTCACAAATCTTATGGCTCGTTTCTGGGACGTAAAAAGCGGCGAGGTGCTCCTCGGCGGAAGGAATGTCAAGGACTACAGCTTTGACAGCCTGATGAGGAATTTCAGCTTTGTGTTCCAGAGAGTATATCTGTTCGAGGATACCATTGCCAATAATATCCGTTTCGGAGAGCCTGACGCACCTATGGAAAAGGTCATTGAAGCCGCGAAAAAGGCTCGCTGCCATGACTTTATAATGAGTCTGCCCGAGGGATATGATACTGTTATCGGCGAAGGCGGTGCAAGTCTTTCGGGCGGTGAGAAGCAGCGTATTTCTATTGCAAGAGCCATAATGAAGGACTCCCCTGTTATTATTCTCGATGAAGCGACCGCCAATGTTGATCCCGAAAATGAAGCGGAGCTTACAACAGCTATCGAGGAGCTTACCAAAGAAAAAACTATCATAATGATAGCGCACCGCCTGAAAACTGTTGAACACGCAGATCAGATAGTTGTAATTGACGACGGAAGAGTAGTCCAGCAGGGCAGACACTCCGAGCTTATGCAGCAAAACGGCATTTACCGCACATTTGTTGAGGACAGAAAAAAGGCAGTGAGCTGGAAACTGTAAGACTATTTCAATACTTTTGTTATCCATGATAGAAAAAACAGATCGGCAGCAAACTCATATTAATATTATAGTATATGCTATCATAGACCCCAAGATATTTCCATAAGAAAAGCCGTCCAATACCGAACGGCTTGCGGCTTATATTTCTGTGCTAAATCATCATTAAAGCAGGTGTACGTTTTTCTCCTGACAAGGTTATTTCACAAACATCAAACCCGAACTGTCGTTTTATATTTTTTAAAAGCACTTCTGCCGACTTTTCATATCTGAAGTATTGACCGAGCCCACAAATTGATCTCTTCTGATTGACTTTTTCTTCCTGCCGTGCTATAATTTTGATTTAGGAGAAACATAGGCTTTCTTCTAAAAAGGAGGAACAACGATTATGCAAAAGAAAATGATGTTACTTGCTTTATGCTTTATGTGCGTTGGTTTAATTGGTTGCAGCTCTAAAAAAGAGAATACAGCCGCACAGCAAACCGAATCAAGCACCACAACCGAGTCTGTGCAGACAAGCAAGCTGACAGAGACTACTCAACCCACTCAGGATACCACCACTCTGCCTGATCAAACCGAAACAGCTCTGCCCGATAAAACTGAGGCTGCATCAGTTGAGCAAAGTGAAAATGGATCAGATGCTCTTACAGAAAATCAGGCATTAGATGCAATTAAAAACTATTATTCCATCAATAACCTTGCTTTAACGACGGATTCTTCCGAATACAATAGCTACTGGGACGTAGCAACAAATGAATCTAATGAAATAGTTGTTTTGTACAGATCCTATACCGGTGCACAAATGCGCTATTACATAGATCCTGTTTCCGGCGAAACATATGTTACCGAATTTGTTCCAGGAATAATAGATACGGAACAACGTACTGAGGAAAGCTTTAATGCAAGAGATTACTTAACGTAACAATTTCTGATTTATTGTAATAGATGAATATACATCAATCACCGAGAACTGATTAATCGGTTTTGGCTCTACGGTTGCACATTAAAATATTTTTATTTTTGAAACAAAAAACTCCCGAAAAATCGGGAGTTTTTTTCTTGGGATCTGAATTTATCCATCTTTTTATGTTTGTTGTACAAAATTGATGATATTGCCGTAAGCGAAAGCATAGTAAACCGCTTATAAAAAGTAAGCGAGCCTGCGAGCGCCAACGTGGTTGGGCGCACAGGCTCTGTGCTGGCGCAGTGGGTGGGATTCGAACCCACGTCCCTCAAGGGGCATCATGATTTCGAGCAAATTATAAAACTTCCCATTTGGTCACTTATCGTCTTAAAAAAGCGCCGTTTTTCCCTGATTTTGAGCATTTTTCTGCGAGAATTCGGAAATTTGCGAGAAAAGTGCGAGAAAACTGCGAGAAAATTCAGCCGACTAAAGTAAAAAAATGAAAGGAACAAGTGACCATGAACAAGGAAGAAAAACGTAAAGAATTAGAGCGTATGCTCAGAAGATGTCCCGAGATATTATCACCAATAAAAGCCGCAAAGTGGTCTCCGATTGGAAAGAACAGAGTATATGAGCTCATACACAGCGGCGAGCTTCGCTCCTTCGTGTATCAGGGCGGATACATACTGAGCAAGGATGACCTCATCGACTACCTGCTCGAGCACTGCGATGACGAGCCTGCACGTTCGATAAAGCGAGGCGGCAAGGATGAGTGATTACAGCTACCTGTACGATGAGTTCCCAGAAGTAATATCAGGAGAACAGCTGCGTAAGATACTCCATATCAGCAAGCGGAAGTGTGCATGGCTTCTTCAAAGCGGAGCTATTTCCTGTACTGATAATTGCAATAAGACTCGCCGATACGCTGTGAAGCTCGATGACGTTATCGAATATATAATACGGACTGAGAATGCAGCAGAAAGGGTTCAGCCGCAGCGACCGCCGGAGTGCTTCCGAGAACAGCTGAACGATGTGTGGTTCGATGTGCCTGATGTACTGACTATCACAGAGGTGTCAGCCATAACAGGATATACTCCCAATGCCGTGGACCGATGGATAGTGAAAGGCAGTCTCCGCTCGGTAATAGTACAGACAGGACTCATAACCTGCCGCGAATGGCTCATCGACTTCTACTGCGGTGACGGATATAACATCGTAAAGAAGGTCGATAAGCATAGGAAACTGCTTGAAAGAATAATAAAGCTATGAAGCCAATAAATGAATCATACTCTTTCAAGTAATTCAGATGGCTTGAGTGCAGGGATTTTACTCTCCTTAAAATCACGGATATTTCTTGTAACGATAAAATCTGCATTGATCCGGCTTGCCTGACACATTTGCGATGCATCTTCATAATCTGAAGAAAACATATCGGCAGCGGCTTTCAAATCAGCAGATTTAAGGTCAACGACTTTGAAAATCATAGTTATCTGTTGAATGAGCTGTGCTGTCTTTTCAGGAGTAAGCTCTTTGCGGAGAATATATACAATTTTCGGTACAGATAATGCTGATATATATCCTTCGATTTGACCAACTTCACAATACTTCCAAACTTTCGACGATGCTTCAACAAATTCAGAGCGATTGCAAAGGACATCAAGAATGACATTGGTATCAACCAAGATTTTCATGTGATTCTATCCTTTCTGCACGAATAGCTTTATCATCATAGTCATTTTTAAGAACGCCTGTAAGCGAATCTGTAAGGAAAGAAACACTCGATTCACGGGAAACAAGTCTTGCGACTTCCTTTCCGTTCTTAAGAATAATAATTTCATCGCCTTGTTGGACAGCTTGCAGGTAGTGGCCAAAGTTGTTTTGCATATCAGTAGCGGTTACAGTGATCATAACAACACCTCCAATTGCTTTTCGCTAATATTAGTATATCGTATTTTAGCTAAAATGTCAATGACAGATTATTGAAAATAGAAAAAACAGGAATCACTTAGATAGCATATATAACATTACCGCTCAGGATTGCTCCTGAGCGGTGTTTTCTTACTATTCTATAATCAGTTTGCTATCCATTTTCCATTATGTGCATTACTATCCCCGTTCTAAATAGTAACACCATACCAGTAGCAGTACCTACCGACAAGAACAATCATTATAATAACGAATAAGGGCGATACCTAATAGCTCAAAGGTATCGCCCTATTTTTCTTTTCAGAGGGTTATTCCACTTTCATCTGCAAGGTTCACTATCTTTTTGCCCTGTTTCTCAGCATACTGTATCGTGCGGTATGCTCCACCGCTTTTGTGCTGAATACAGCATATCACAAGGTCTGCTCGGTCGATCATGCTTCGATTGCGGACTTGAACCTTCTAAATACTACTCTCATTGTTAGTATATCTCTACAATTTTTCAATCTTCTGAATATGTAATTTTATAGATAAGAGTTGAGGTTTTGTTGAGGTTTAAGTGCTAAAATGAAAAAAGCCTGAAAACTGAAATTTATGAATGCTGAAATTGTGTACATGAGTCAGGCAAAATGATAGATCATAAGTTTGTTTCTTGAATATATTCTCTGATCGGCAGATGAGCTAATGAATAATTTTCTAAGAAAAGAGCGATACAAATCAGCTTTTTTGCTTTACTCGTCTGTTGTACTGCTGATCTTTATATTGTTGAATATCCGGGGCAGATATTTACCCGTCAGCAGATACTCGATGATATATGGGGATTTGAGGACGTTGAGGATTCGCACACTCTTGATGTTCACATAAGCCGTCTGCGTGAGCGTTTCAAGAAAAACACCGATTTCAGGATAGTAACGATCAGAGGTCTTGGGTACAGGGCGGTGAAATATGAGGCATAAAATTGATAAGTCGAAAATGCGTCATTACTCCAAAATGGTCAGAAAGCTGATGCTGTCCTTCCTAATGACAATTCTTGTCTTTACGCTTATTCTCGCTCTTGTGGGCTATGCTGTTGTCAGGCTCGGCGGCAGTGTTACACAGCTGCCTGGACTGGGCATATTTCTTTTATTCGGGCTTTGCTTCTTAATGGCTTCGGCGGCAGCGTATTCTATAGTCTGGAATATCTTCAAGCCTGTAAGTGACATAAGCAAGGCTTCAAAAAGTATAGCAGAGGGCGATTATTCCGCACGTCTTGAGTATAGAGGAGATATTGAGGAGCTTGCCGAGGCAGTTGATAATTTTAATTACATGGCTCAGGAGCTTGGTTCAGTAGAGATGATACGCAATGATTTTATAGCAAACGTATCCCACGAATTCAGGACACCGCTTTCAACTCTCAGCGGATATCTTACACTTTTGCAGGACAGCAGTCTGTCCGACGACGAGCGAGAAGAATATATCAGAAAGGCTTTTTTCAGCATTGAAAAGCTGAATGACCTTACCGATAATATCCTGCGGCTTTCAAAGCTGGAAAATCAGGCGAGTCTTGATGAGCCTGTGACATACCGCCTTGACGAGCAGATCAGAGAATGTATCGTTATGCTCGAACCAAAATGGAGCACTAAGGATATTGGTTCAGTGACTGCACCGAACTGATAATAGATGTGATGTTCGGCAGGAGCGAGAACCTGAAATAACATAACAATCAAATGGAAAGGGTACGGACAGAGCCGTACCCTTAACTTTATCAAAAATCCTGTTGATCAGGCCGACCGCCCGAAGTCGGTCCCAACTATGTGTCGGACCATTTCCCCATAGTGCTTCGTAAGAACGGTCTGCGGAAGATACGCTTCCATGACCTGCGGCACAGTTGTGCCAGTCTGCTCCTTGCAAACGGAGTGCAGATGAAGCTGATACAGGAGTGGCTCGGTCACAGCGACATAGGTACAACGAGCAACGTGTACAGCCATGTGGACAGCGAAAGCAAGAAGCTGAGTGCGGAGGCGATAGCCAAGGCGTTGGCAATATGAGAATAAGATCAATCATAAACCTCTACGCAGTAATTAACGATATAATCTTCTCCTAATTCTTCTACCAATTTTTGATAGGCGATTTTAGAACGGACTTTAAAAGACTCTTTATGCTCATTATTCCAAGGAGAAGGGTTTTGAGGAGTGTCCCAATCCAAAGCGGTCTGATACTCCTCACCTAACTCTAATAAAAGCAATTTTAAAGAATCAGAAAGCCCGAGATTATCAAAAGGTATAGGTCCAGCACCAAATTTATCAAATGATTTCTGATTTTTACACCATATACTGGCAAAATTTGCTCCCCATTCAAAAAAGAAATTCAATTCGTATTTCATTACTGTCACCTCAGATAACATATGAGCCCCTGAACTACTATGTTCAGAGGCTCATACATAAAACTTGTGTATGCGTTACAATATAGACCCCAACGATTTCTTTTCTAAAAATAGCAATTTTTGATCACTTAAAATAAGTCATCCATATTTTCTTGAGCCTGCTATCCTGATGCATCTGATGTCATCATAAATGTAAGTATTCAGCGGACGATCATACGCATTGAAGGTGTGAGCTGCGATATACGGGACTCCGCTGCGAACATTGATAACAATCAGACTGTGATGGAATCTGCCATTTGCTCCAAGCTGTATAACATCACCTGCACGGACCTGACCGAGTGATACAAGTATGCCAAATGGTCCGACACCTTTGTTATTTACAATGAATTTATAGAAATACTCCACACTTGTCCACGCAGCCGACCTGTCGTTAAGTGAATTGTAATACCAGCCTGTATCACGGGTATAGTTCATGACCGCTCCGCCTGCGTACAGACATTGGGACACGAAATTAGTGCAGTCTCCACCGATATTTTCAAAGTTGTAGTATTCAGGATTTGCCGAAAATGCCCACCTGCGAGCGTATTCTATCTCAGCCTTTATGTTGAGCGGATATTCTTTCATCTCATAACAGGTCTGATTATACCGCAGGCAATTTTCTCACCTGCGTTACCACTTGGCTGAGTGGTGAAATCATCGGGACTTCCGTGGATTATCACCGCTTTCCCAATCACCTCTTCTATTGAAAATCTGTTTGTAAGGAAAACTGACACAGACTTGCCTTTGTTGCCAAAAAGGGGCGGCATATCACCAGTATGGAAAGGGTGTCCGCAATTATCATTATTCAGATGAGTTTTGGCGTCTGCAAAAGGATCATCAGCATTACCTGTACACGACTCGCCCTCATGTATGTGAAAGCCAAATACCTCCTGACTGCATCTGTTGCCTGCATAAGGAAGTCCTTCAACATCGGCGTATACGAGCGTACCGTTTTTAGTAGAATAAAATCTTACAACTCCATATATATCGGGATATTCATTGCTTCCTGTCAGTACAGCCGCTGCCTGCGGCTGCCTTTGTATAAGTGAAACTCCGCTGCAATTCATTCTGTTCATAGCATAATTCCTCCCGAAATATAATATGCCGATTAACAGAATTGTGTTCATTCAAACGGATCAGCGCTTTGCTTCTTCACTTCCATAGGATACAGCTGAAGCGTCTTTTTCACTGTGTCTGCCATGCCGAGAAATATCTCCTTCGCATTGTTAAATCCCTGCTCGTGAAGCTGTTTATCGAGCCACACTCGCTCGAATCCTGACTTTTTAAGATTGACATCGTTGATGTGTCCGTCGAGGATAACATTCACCATTATTTCCTCCTGTTCGGGTTCAATCTCCAAATCCGAAGGCTTGAGCGGTCTGTCGGAATCTACAGGGAGCAGACTCAGCGAACCGTTATACTCGAATACAGCCGTCCTGAGATTTGTAAGGTCGAAATATCCCTGATTGCGGCAGTGCGTGAGGAAGTCACTGATGTCGATACGCGCCTTTTTAAAATTGTCACGGTAAAGCTTTCCATTGTGGAAAAGGATAAGAGGTCTGCCGATAAGTACCTTGCGGAAATACGTTGATTTGCCTGTTATTATCGAAACTGCATATGCACTCAGCGCATATATTATCATTGCAACTATCATACGCTCGGGGTGCTCGTCCTCAAAGGAGCACTCCGCTGCAATAGAGCCGATAGATATACCGATGATGTAGTCAAACATACTCAGCTGTGAAAGCTGTTTGTTGCCCATAAGCTTTGTCAGAAGAAACAGTACAATAATGCTGAGAAATGAGATCCACGCGGTTTTCAGAAGTTCCATATTTGCCTCCTTTTTTAGGTTATTATGTGCAGTGAGATGTCAATTATTATCTGCGGCTTGAAAGAATAAGACAGCGGCGTTTACGCACAATATATCCGAGGTGATTTAAATGGCAAAACAGGGTATGAAACGTCCCGACTATACTCATACAAAGCCTAAAAATGAGCAGTCCGCAGTGCCTGAGATACAGGGAAAAGCCAAACACGGCAAATCTCATGTGAATCCCATTATCGCAGGAACATCGGGAGCAGAGCAAAAGGTATGGCACAACAAGTCGTATTCCGAGGAAGTTCCGATCTCATCGGCATATCCCGCAATCGACAACGACCTTGCTCGCGACAACATCGAAAACGACATTCCTGCCGCTGATTTGCAGGACATCTGACGGAGGTAGACTATGAACAACTTTGAAATGCCTGTCGGACTCGGAATGGCACTTGCTATGAATCCCGAGGCAATGGAAAAATTCTCATCTCTGCCAGAACAGCAGAAATGGGAAGTAGTAAGCGGTACTCACGCGGTACAGTCGCGGAAAGAAATGCAGCAGTACGTTCGCAATATAATCGAGGCATACTAAAACAAGGAGCAGCACATCGCTGCTCCTTTGTTATGGTATATTGCAGGATCCTACCACTCGTTCAGCAGTGATATTGTCCTTTAACAAATCTATGGCGTTCCTGTGCTTTTCTTCACCGAGCGTTGAAGCGCAAAGGTCTGAAATTACCGCACAGTCCTGCACACTGTCATAGCATGAAAAAACAGTTGCAAGTACACAGCAGTCTGTATTAACTCCGCAGAAATACATCTTATCGAAGCACTCATTTTTAATGAAATTTCTGAATTCAGAAGTCAGCCCCGAATATGTGGTCTTATCAAAAGAACGCATAACATACGGGGTTATATCTGAAACAAGTTCAGAAGCCAAAGTCCCTGACATACACTCTTTCCAGCCACCAAATCTGAAACAGGCTGTCTCAGAAGTATTGCAGTACCTTGTTGCAACAATACTGTCAAAGCAATCATGACTGCTGATAAATTCAGCTATTTTATGCGGAAGATGAGCTGTGTTTTCATTGATAAAGCCATTCTGCAGGTCAACAATCACAAGGCAATTCTTCATTTTTGTTAAAGCTCCTCTGAAAGCATATTAGACGGCGGCAGACAAGTATTCCCCCTGCATACATAGAAGGTGGTGCGCTCGTTCAGCAGGGGGTACTTATTGTCAGCCTGTACAACAGTAACATTTGCAAGAAATGGCAGATTCGATATATCTGGTGAGCCTTTGGCTGAAATAATAACTCGCGGCGGCGGAGCTTCATAAATCAGCTTTGCAAGCAGAAACATACAATGTCCTGAGGGATAGTCCTGTGACTGCGCCGACATGAAATCAAGCTGTTTTTCCGCACATTCTCGATATTCTTCCTTTTCTGTGAGCTGATGCAGCCGTATAAGATCGTATGCCATAATTGAGTTTCCACTTGGGACAGCACCGTCATACAGTTCCTTCGGATTTTTAAAAAGCTCAGTAGTTTCGCACATATTGAAGCCGCCGTTTTTATCAGAAAAGCGCTTTACTGCCTCCGCACAGAGTTCCTCTGCTCTCATAAGATATTTATTGTCAAGCGTAGAATTGTACATCTCAATCAGTGCGGCGATATAATAAGCGTAGTCCTCCAGAAATGCGGTATCTGAGCGTTTTCCGTCACGAAAGATTGTATAAATATGCTCTCCGTCCGACATATTCTCCTCAATGAAACGCTGTGCATTTTCAGCCGCACAGAGGTATTTTTCATAGTGTGACACTCTGTAAAGCATAGACATCGCTGCTATCATCATCGAGTTCCACGAAAGCAATATTTTGTCGTCAAGATGAAGCTTTGTGCGCTTTTTGCGATACTCATAGAGCTTTTGGAATTCAGCTACAAAATCGGTATCAAGGTCACCGCTTTTCAGCAGATTCGGTATATTTACGCCCTCAAAATTTCCATGCTCTGTGATATCAAAGGTCTCGGAAAAATGCTTGCCCTTATCGCCAAGAACAGACGTTATCTCATCGACCGAGAAAGTGTAATACTTTCCCTCAACGCCCTCGCTGTCTGCGTCCTGCGCGGAATAGAAGCCGCCTTCGGGAGAAGTCATCTCGCAGAGAATGTAGTCTGCTGTCTTGATAGTTGTTTCAAGATATACTTTCGAGCTCGTAAGGCTGTACATAGCGGAATATGCGATGATAAGAAGTGCGTTGTCGTATAGCATCTTCTCAAAATGCGGAGCAAGGAAATACCTGTCGGTAGAGTAACGCGAGAAGCCACCGCCGATGTGGTCAAATATGCCGCCTTTCCTCATTTGTATAAGAGTTTTTTCTGCCATTTTCTGTGCAGTTTCATCGCTATTAATCTTTGCGTAATACATCAGGAACATCAGCTCGTGCGGAATAGGGAACTTCGGTGCAGAGCCGAATCCACCGTAAATACTATCATAGCTCTTGCGGAGCATCTCAGCGGCAGTTTCAACTATGTCACCATTGACTTTATTTGTTTTGACCGATTCTGTATTTTTCAGCATATCGGTGATATTTTCCGCAGACTGAATGAGCTTTTCACGTTCTGTGCCCCACTGCATTGTGACCGCATTGAGTACATCACGGAAGCTCGGCATACCAAAGCGTGGTGTCGGAGGAAAGTAAGTTCCTGCAAAGAAAGGCTTTTTGTCCCACGTCATAAAAACACTCATCGGCCAGCCTCCACTGCCGGTAAAAGCTTGACATACCGTCATATACACGCTGTCAATGTCGGGACGCTCTTCGCGGTCAACTTTTACAGAAATGAAGTTTTTATTCAACAGTTCAACTGTTTCGGAATTCTCAAAGTTCTCATATGCCATAACATGACACCAATGGCAGGTGCTGTAACCGATACTCAGGAAAACCGGCTTATCCTCCGACTTTGCCCGTTCAAATGCCTCGCCGCACCACGGATACCAGTCAACCGGATTGTCTGCGTGCTGAAGCAGATAAGGACTTGTTTCATTTTTCAAATGATTCATATTTTGTCTCCTTGTATTATTTGAGATTAGTATATGTGTGATCATTACTTGTATTCAATAATAAAGGATTTTCTTGTCTTTATCCCTTATTATTAAGCAGTATTTTTCTCTTTTTCAATTCTACTCTTTCAAAGATATCTCTGCTGATAATTGGCTCATGATTATTTTCAATGAAATACATATCAAGTTCACCATTATTCTTTTTTCGTTTTCCTGTCAACGAGTTTTCAGTGAAACTCTTCTGCATAATAACATCTCCTACATATTTTTCATTGTCAAGTATTCTGTCAATAGTCGAAGTGCTCCACTCATATTTCCCCGTAACAGTCTTGATTTTGTTTTCTTCAAGATACTTTTTAATCTTGCGAACCCCCAAACCATTAAGATATAGCTCAAATATCTTTTTTACTATTCTTGCTTCATCCTCAACGATTACAAGATGTCCATTCTCATCTTTGGTATAGCCTAAAAATCGAGAACAGTTTAACCATACTTTGCCCTCACGCATTTTTCGACGTATCCCTATTTTGATTTCATTGCTCTTACGATAATTCGTCATATTATTGACCTTCATTGTCATCAGCTCCTATAATTAATTATATGTAAAAAGGCGTATGCATTGATTTGCATACGCCATATTTATTGTTGACAAAAACAAAGCTACATTTTATGCATTATGCAACAAAAATGTAGCTTTCAACTTGGCGCAGTGGGTGGGATTCGAACCCACGTCCCTCAAGGGGCATCATGATTTCGAGTCATGTCCGTTATGACCACTTCGATACCACTGCATAAAAATCACTATAACATTATATCATACTACCGATACAAAATCAAGGGTATTGTAAAAAAATAATATTATAACAAAAAGAGCAGAGGACCTCCCCTGCTCTTTGTATTATTTGGTCAAGAGGAACATTCTGCCGCTGAAAGGCGGAATATCCATACTCATTATACCGTCATCACATAAAAACTTCGTTTTGCCATGGGGCGTAGTTCCGCTGTATAGCTGGTCATCGGAATCAATAAGCAGTTCGGCTTCATATCCATCACTTATAGGAACAGAATATTTTGACTGGAACCAGTCCGAGAAATTAAACACCGCCAATATATCGCCTTCTGACGACTTCCGACGTATAGCGTAAACGCATCTTTCAATGGAATTACAGTCCGACCATTCAAAATTAGTAGGGTCATAGTCATAATGAAACGCCTTATATTCAAGATAAATCTTATTAAGAGCCTTGATATATTCGCGGAAGGAATCGTGGAGCGGATATTTCAGCATATCCCAGTCCTGCTGACGCTTCTCGTCCCATTCACGAAGCTGAGCAAACTCGCTTCCCATAAAGTTGAGTTTTTTCCCGGGGTGAGCGATCATGTACATATACAAAGCTCTTGCCTGCGGGAATTTCTCCGGATACTGACCGTTCATCTTCTGTGCAACTGTAGCTTTTCCGTGGACGACCTCATCGTGGGAAAGAGGCAGAATGAACTTCTCGTTATAGAAATAAAGCATTGAAAAAGTAAGCTTATGATAATCCCGTGAACGGTACATAGGCGCACTCTGAAAATACTCAAGGGTATCATGCATCCAGCCCAGGTCCCATTTATAGTCAAATCCAAGACCACCCGCAAAAACAGGAGCCGTAACCTTAGGATAAGACGATGAGTCCTCTGCGGATATCACAGCAGAAGGGTGGCGAGCTTTCAAGCCGCAGTTCATAGACTTAATGAACTCTATTGCATTTTTATTTTCTCCGCGGCGTTCATCACCGTTCCAGTATATCATATTTCGGATAGCGTCCATGCGCAGACCGTCAAAATGATACACACTGAGCCAGTAATCGGCTGCCGACTGTATAAAAGACCGCACCTCGCCTTTGGAGTGATTGAAATTACGGCTTCCCCACTCGTTATATCCTGCACTGTCATCGGGGTACTCATAAAGCTTGGTACCGTCATACTCAGTCAGAGCATAATGGTCAACAGCAAAATGAACGGGCACGAAATCAACTATCACGCCTATGCCGTTTTTGTGGCACTTATCCACAAGCTCCATAAGCTCCTCAGGAGTACCGTATCTGGAAGTCGGCGCAAAAAATCCTGTGCTCTGATATCCCCAGGACTCATCACAGGGGTGCTCACTCAGCGGCATGAACTCTATGAAATTATAGCCGTATTCCTTGACGTAAGCTATAAGCTCGTCAGCTATCTCGTTATAGGAATACCAGCCCGTTTCTTCATCGTCAGAGCGCCTTTTCCACGAACCGAGGTGGACTTCATATATATTCATCGGCTTATCACGGAAGTCAGAGCGTTTTTTCAGCCATTCATCATCTTTGAAAGAGTAGTCGGCAATGCTCCTTATAACAGAGCAAGTTCCAGGACGGACCTCCATACCGTAGCCGTATGGATCGCAATGGTCGATGAAATTGCCTTTTTTATCGTAAATACGGTATTTATAGCGCATACCCTCCTCAGCCTCGGGCAGACAAATTTCAAAAAATCTGCCGTCCTCAGCAGGCTTCATGGGGATATCCTTCCAATTGCTGAAATCGCCTATTACCGATACTTTTGACGCATTTGGCGCATATGTACGAAAAACCGTTCCCTTTTCGGTCATATGAGCACCAAGATACTCATATGCAGAAAATTCCTCGCCCTTATAAAATCTCATAATGTCCATACTATCATCTCCCGTCACCGATCTCTTTTTTTGATTATAACACGATATATCGTCAAAGTCAATGATGTCAAAACAAACAAAAAGGCAGTATCCCGCCTATACAAAATCACTATTTACTTTAGCACTTTGCGCCTGCAAACCGTTAAATTGCCGTGTTGACATATTCAAAGCTCGGTGATATAATTTAATAGTGTTCCGAATAAGAAAAATCGGAGCATTAAACGGTATCAGGGAGATGAAATAATGAAAAACACCTTTGGTTCAAGCGTTTCCGTAACTGTCTTTGGCGAAAGCCACGGCGAAGCTATCGGCGCAGTGCTTGACGGAATGGCATCGGGTATCCCCGTAGATGAGGAATTCATAGCACAGCAGATGAAGCTGCGCCAGTCTATCGGTGCTCTTTCTACAGCAAGACGAGAGGCAGACAAGGTAAGGATAGTCAGCGGAGTCTTTAATGGCAGGACTACAGGAACTCCTATGACGTTTATCATAGAAAATCAGGACACAAGAAGCAAGGATTACGGCGAGCTTGCTTACAAGGCACGCCCAGGTCACGCAGACTTCTCTGCACAGATGAAGTATCACGGCTATCAGGATTTCCGCGGCGGTGGACATTTCTCGGGCAGGATAACAGCAGGGATAGTTGCGGCAGGCGCAGTTGCAATAAGCGCTCTCCGTTCAAAGAACATAAATATAGCGACTCACATATTATCATGCGGCGGAGTCTATGACCGCTCGTTCAATAACATCGAGGACGACATAAAGCAGCTCAATACTATGGAATTTGCTGTACTTGACGCAAAAAAAGCCGAGGAAATGCAGGCAGCCATTACTGCTGCAAAGAACGACGGCGACAGCGTAGGCGGCAGACTTGAAACTATCGTTACAGGACTTCCCGCAGGTGTGGGCGAGCCCTGGTTCGACACTCTCGAAAGCGTACTTGCTCATGCAATTTTCGGCATACCAGCTGTCAAGGGCGTGGAATTCGGCGCAGGCTTTGCCGTAGCAGATATGCTTGGAAGCCAGTGCAACGACTGTTTCCGTTCAGCTGACGGAAAGGTATACAGCGATACCAACAACAACGGCGGCATCATCGGTGGAATCACCACAGGACTGCCCGTGCTTTTCAGGACAGCAATAAAGCCTACCCCTTCAATATACAAGGAGCAGGAAACTATCGACCTCAACACACTGGAAAATACCACATTGCAGATAAAGGGCAGGCACGACCCTGCAATAGTTCACCGTGCAAGAGTAGTGGCAGACAGCATCACTGCACTTGTGCTCTGCGACCAGCTGTCTCTCCGTTTCGGAACAGACTGGCTCAGCAACATCTGAAAGTAAAGGAAGAAGAATATGGCACTTAATATTATCCGCGAGCTGCCTCACCCATCTGAGTTAAAGGCTGCTCACCCGCTCTCACAGGAGCTTATCGACATCAAGGCAAAACGTGACGAAGAGATAAAGAAGGTATTCCGCGGCGAGTCTGACAAGTTCCTGCTCGTTATCGGACCATGCTCGGCTGACAACGAGGACAGCGTTATGGATTATATAACCCGTCTGCGCGAGCTTCAGGAAAAGGTCAGCGACAAGATACTTATGATACCAAGAATATATACAGGCAAGCCCAGAACCACAGGCGACGGCTACAAGGGAATGCTCCACCAGCCAAATCCTGCTGAAATGCCTGATCTTAAAAGCGGTATCATAGCTGTAAGGCATCTCCATATGAGAGCCCTTTCCGAAACAGGTTTTTCATCTGCCGATGAGATGCTTTATCCCGAGAATTACAGCTATCTCGACGATCTGCTTTCATACATTGCTATCGGAGCACGTTCTGTTGAAAATCAGCAGCACCGTCTTGTATCCAGCGGTATTGATATCCCCGTTGGCATGAAAAATCCTACAAGCGGCGATATCTCCGTAATGATGAACTCCATAACAGCCGCACAGCATCACCACGCTTTCATTTACAGAGGCTGCGAGGTAAGAAGTGACGGAAATCCTTATGCACACGCAATACTCCGCGGCTATGTCAATGACAAGGGCAAGTCATTCCCGAATTACCACTTCGAGGATCTCTACAACCTTGCAAAGACCTACGACGAAAAGGGACTGAAAAATCCTTCTCTAATCGTAGATACCAACCATGCTAACTCCGGCAAGCATTATGAGGAGCAGATAAGGATATCCAAGGAGATACTCCACAGTATGCGCCACTGTGACGAAATAAAGAAGCTCGTCAAGGGACTTATGATAGAGAGCTATATCGAGGACGGCGCACAGAAGATAGGCGAGAATATCTACGGCAAGTCCATAACAGACCCGTGTCTGGGCTGGACAAAGACTGAAAAGCTGGTATACGACATAGCAGACCAGTTATAAAAACAAGGGCGAACCTCGGTTCGCCCTTGTTTTATGCCATTTTATAATAATTATTCTTTGCAAAGCCTATAGTCAGCTCCGTAAAGCTCCCCTGCTCCGATACAGCAGAAACGCTGTGTTCAAGGCGGTCGCACAGGCTCTTGACGATATACAGTCCCATACCTGTAGACTTTGCATACGAGCGTCCATTCTCGCCTGTGAAAGACTTATCGAAAATCCTCGGCAGATCGCCCTCGGATATGCCTATACCATTATCGCGGAAATGAAGCAGCACCTTCTCTTCGTCCTCCTCCGCACTTATGCTTATAACAGGCTCACGGTCAGGGGATATATATTTGAGACTGTTGGCAATAAACTGCCCCAGTATGAATTCCAGCCATTTGCCGTCAGTCATAACGCTGACATCGAGCCCCGAAGTCTCTACAGAAGCTCCGCAAAGCTGTATGGATTCGCGGTTTTTCAGAGCAACATTCGCAACAGTACGCTTTAATGACGTTTCCTTGATCATATAATCCTTTTCGGAGTTCTCCGAACGTGCATAATACAGCACCTGATCGGTATACCCATCTATCCTGCGGAGCTGTTCAAGAAATTTCTCACCCAGTTCATCGCCGTGATTATGCGCCATAAGCTGTAAGCTCGCCAAAGGCAGCTTCACCTCATGCACCCACATTTCGATAAAATCGCGGAATTCATCAGACTGACGCTTATACACATTTACATTCTCGCACATTGACTTATTTGCCTCGCATAAAGCCTCATAGGTAAGCTTTCCCTCGATAAAGCCCGGTTCCGCCAGCATTTCATGTATAAGATATTTCTTATCCAACAGTTCCAGCTTTTCAACAAGTTCGCAGTAGAAATGCTTTTTTCTGTTAAAACAAAAGATCTCCTCAAAAACAACGAACAACAGAAAAATACTGCTGACAGCTCCAACCAGCTGACCGTTTACCCTGAAGACTTCAAGGAAAAGCAGTATAAGCCCCAGGGAAATGGCTGCGATCATGTAGAACCACACCCTGTCTTTTACATATTCCGTGAATTTCATCGCAATATATACCCCTGTTTCTTACGTGTCTCGATAGCGTCCTCACAGCCAAGATCTGCAAGCTTTGAACGCAGACGGCTGATATTAACTGTCAGGGCATTGTCATTGACGAATTCATCATTGTCCCACAATGCGGTCATAAGCTCATCTCTCGTTACAATAGAGCCCTTTCTGTCCAGCATGAAGCGGAATATTATCATCTCGTTCTTGGTCAGTGTAATTTCACGGCTGCCGTCGGCAAGACTTCCCTTAGCGTCGTTTACCTGCAAGCCGTTGTAGGACTGCACCTGCGAAACGCCTGCAAAACGCTTCAGCACGGCAGATATCCTGAGAAGAAGTATGGTAGGGTTATACGGCTTCGTTATATAGTCATCAGCTCCGTAGCTCATAGCCAGCACCTCATCGGTCTCGGAGGTACGGCTCGTCACCATTATAACATGGATATCAGACTCCCTGCGTATCTCCTTCAGAAGCTGTTCACCGTTAAGATTGGGTATATTTATATCCATAAGAATAAGGTACGGTCTTGCCGCAAGTATATCAGCCCTTGAATTTGAAAAATCCGTGAGATATTCGGCTTCATAGCCCGAATTGCGCAGCAGTTCTGCCAGTTCCTCACGTATAGACTTGTCGTCCTCAACAATAAAGATCCTGCTCATTATTTCCTCCGTATCATGTTCAGAATAGCTTTTCCGCATCGTTTAATACATCTTTTCACATTATATCACAGTATCCTTCTGTTTTCAAGCACCTTCATACCAAAATCCAATGACATTTCACAAAGAATAAACATATAATAAAGCGTACCGCATTTCCTGCTGACCTGCGCAATACGCAGCAGTCAGGGGTGATACTTTTGACCAACAGTATACTTGATATGCCCTCATATACCTACGCAGTAAAGGCTCAGCGGCTCCTGCGGTCGCGGGGCTATCCATGCAGGATAAAAAGACGCGAAAAAAGCGCAGAACGCGGCTGCGGCTACTCTGTTCACCTTACAGGCGGCAGCGAAATCGCAGTCAGGCTTCTTGAAAGCCACGGGATCCCCTATGTCATAAGCGGCGGAGGTGAAGTCAATGACCAACTTTGACAACGCAGCCACCACCTATCCTAAGCCCTTATCGGTACGCCGTGCAGCAATGGAAGCCATAAGGGACTACGGCGGCAATGCAGGCAGAGGCGGCCATGAGCTTGCCATGCGCACCTCAGAGGCACTATACTCCGCACGGGAGACTGCCGCCGATTTTTTCGGCGCACAGCCCGAAAACACCATTTTTACGCTTAACTGCACTCATGCGCTGAATATGGCTATACAAGGCATTATGAAAGATGGCGGACACCTTATCATAAGCAGCATGGAGCATAATTCCGCCGCCCGACCTTCATTCACACTTGCTGCCGAAAAACGCATAACTCTGTCTATCGCAGAGGTTTTCGCAGATTCGGAGCAAACCGTTGACAGCTTCCGCCGACTTATCCGCAGCGACACAAAAGCAATAGTCTGCACACTTGCAAGCAACGTCACAGGACAGCTGCTGCCATATCGTGAGATCGCAGCCCTATGCCGTGAAAACAACATATGCTTCATCGCAGACGGCGCACAGACCTGCGGAATATACGATATAAAGCTTGACAGCGGCATAAATATACTATGCACCTCAGGTCACAAGGGACTCTACGGCATCACAGGCACAGGTCTCCTTATAACTGACGGCAGCTTTCCTGTCTCTCCGATAATACAGGGCGGCACAGGCAGCAGCTCACTGCGGCTGCTACAGCCCGATATCCTCCCCGACAGCCTTGAAAGCGGGACTCCAAATATAATCGGTGCCGTGACTGTAGGAGCAGGCATACGATATATAAGCTCCTACGGTATAGACAATATACGAAGCCATGAAGAAAGCCTTTGCAGGCTTTTCATTTCAGAGCTCGACAGCATCGGGAGCGTAACGATATATCGTGACAGCAAGGCGGAATACGCTCCTATCGTTTCCTTTAACATTGAAAACTTTTCATCAGAGGAAGCTGCATCTCTCCTTGCCGACAAGGGCTTTTGTCTTCGTGCAGGCTATCACTGCGCAGCTCTTGCTCACGCCTGTCTCGGCACCAAAAACGGCACTATCCGTTTTGCTCCATCAGTATTTAATACAGAAACTGAAGTAAAAAAACTTGTATATTTTGTTAAGAGAATGAAAAATTTACAAAATTCTTAAAAAACTATTGAAATTATCTGAATTTGTGGTACAATAATAATATAGTATTGCGCAGTCAGCTATGAGGACAGCCGTCCTCATACATAAAACAGATCACGCAAAGTAAATATGTGTAATAATTCCCCGAGGGGGTGTATAAATGTTTATATCAGCGAAGGAGATCCTCAGTGCTTTTCTCAGCGTAGTAAGTACGTTCAAGTTCAGAGACGTTATCGACGTTCTTATCCTGACATATGTAATCTATCTTCTTCTCAGGCTTATCCGCGAGACCCGCGCAGGACAGCTTGTAAAAGGTATAATCTTCCTTGTTGCAAGCTATTTCGTAAGCGACGCCATAGGTCTCAATGTCGTAAGCTATTTGCTCAAGCAAACGCTCAGCATGGGTGTCCTTGCAATGATAATCCTCTTCCAGCCCGAACTGCGAAGAGCCCTTGAAAAAGCAGGACGAACCAGATTTGGTATACGCTTTTTCGGTCTTGGTCAGAACAACGACGAGATAAAACAGCGTTGGGCACCTGCCATAGAAGCTATATGCGATTCCTGTGTCGAATTATCAGCCACCTGTACAGGCGCACTTATCGTAGTCGAAAGACAGGTGCGTCTTGGCGAACAGATCGAAACAGGCACCATACTTAACGCAACTCCGAGCAAGGAAGTGTTCGGAAACATATTCTACCCGAAAACACCTCTCCATGACGGAGCTGTTATTATGCGCGACGGCATCATACTTGCCGCCGCTTGTTTCCTGCCCAAACCCCAGAAGGAAACATTAATAAACAAAAAGCTGGGTTCACGCCACAGAGCCGCAATAGGAATGAGTGAAAACTCAGACGCGGTGGTAATAGTGGTTTCCGAGGAAACAGGTCAGATATCCGTAGCCTTAAACGGTAATCTCACAAGAGATTACACCCGTGACAAGCTCAAAAATCTCCTTGAAGATACGCTCTTCAATGATAAAACGGAAATTTCTATCGGCAGAAAGAAATCTCTTTCTTCCAGCTCTGAAAGGGGGAAGGAAGAATGACTCTGTTCAACAGCAATAAAAAAAGAAGCAAAAACGAAGCCAAAAGCAATCTCGTTCTTTTTATCATTGCTCTTATATGTGCGATCGCAGGCTGGTTCATAATTTCTATGAAGATATACCCTTCGGTATCGGTGTCATTCGCAAATATCCCCGTAGAGCTTGATACAAACGGTACCGACGCAGGTGCAAACGGCTTACAGCCGATAACGCCCAAACAGGCTACTGTAAGGGTAAGCTTTGACTGTACCCGTACCGATTATGCCAAGATAAGACGCGATACCATCGTAGCTTCCATTGATTACAGCGGTATAGTTAACGGCGGTACAAAGGAGCTTACAGTTAAAGTAAAAAACACAAAGGGCGTTACCATGTCTCATGTGCACGTAGTCCCTTCAACAATTTCTGTTGACCTTGATAAATTCGAGACCAATACCTTTGTTGTAAAGCCCTCTCTCCCTAAGATCACTACCGCAGAGGGAATGGCTTACGACGAGACCGAGGTCATATGCGACCCTGTTGAAGTAAAGATCAAAGCTCCTTCAAGAACACTTGCCAAGATCGCAGAATGTTATGCGGTATACGACAAGCAGGATACCCTTGACCGTGAAACGATAATAAACTCTGATAAATTCAGACTTCTCACCGAAAACGGAGCAGAGATCGTTCAGGACGAAAACATCAAGATCGAGCCGTCATCTGTCAGCATGACCATACCTGTATTTACGCAAAAGACCGTAAAATTAGGTGTAAATCTCATAAAACCGCCGCAGAACTTTGATCAGGATTGTCTCCATTTCGTATTCACTCCTGATACAGTCACAATTGCGGCAAAGAATGCCGACTCAAATATCCCTGATCCGCTTCAGATACCTATAAATCTCAGTTCTCTCGATATAGGATACTCATTTGATTACGACCTTGATAAGCTTCTTGCACCTAACAACCTGAAGAATGTATCGGGCATAGATAAGGTCAATATATCTCTCGTCAGCGACGGACTTGCCTCAAAGGAACTCACCCTCAACGGTGACGATATATCCATTATAAACAAGCCAAATGACAATAATGAGTATACCAATCTTACAGATCAGCTGACAGTAAAGATCGTAGGTCCCGAGGATATAATCAATGATATCACAGCCAAGGATCTGAGCGCAGCAGTTGACCTTCTCGGAGCTGACACCTCTAAGGAGCAGTTCAAGTATAACGTCAATGTTTCATGCAAGACGCATAACAACGTATGGGCTGCCGAAAAGGATCTGAAGGTGACTATCCTGAAAACATCGAAAGACGGTTCAACGACTAAAAACACATCTTCGCCAACGGTCACAACTACATATTGATAGCATAAGCTCTGCTGTACACAAGTACAGCGGAGCTTTTTGTTCATAACGATAATTATTCATAGTGAATATTCACAAAAAGTATATAACATATTAAAACATTATGCCGAATTTCACCACTCGTTAACAGAATGTTAACATTTCAAGATAATAATGGTGATATAATGTCCGTATACGAATACATTTTGTATACTTTATAATTTTATTTAATTTTACCTGAAAGGATTGATTTACAATGAAAAACCATCTCTCCAACCGAATAATCGCCTCAGTTATGAGCCTCGCACTGACAGCAACAGCTGTTCCCTTCTATGCGCTGCCCGCAACTGCCGCAACTCCGTCAATAGCTGTTACAACAGCTAAAAACGTAGGTCTGTCGCAGACAATGAAGGTAGACTCCGTTTACAAGGGAACCTTCCCCGAGGACGGCGCTGATTCTGTTACATTCAAGCTCAGCACAAGCTACTCAGGACAGAGTTTTTCATACGGCTTCGGCTGTTCAACTGCCGAGGATCCTTACTGGCTCGAACTGGATAAGAGCGGCAAGTGGATGGAAGGCGGAGCAGGCTCTAAGGTAGAGGGTACTGCCTGCAAGCTTGACAAGTCTTCAAGCACTATCACTATCGACCTGAAAAAAGCTGGCATAAAGCCGGGCGGTTCATTTGAATTCAGATGCTATTATTCTGCACATTGGGATAATTCAAAGAGCGACATGGTAGACAACTCCGTAACCCTTACAGGAGTCGATTTCAGCGGCGGCGGCAGTTCCTCTTCATCTTCAGGCAGCTCATCTACCACCTCAAAGAACAAGAAGAGCGGCTCATGGAGCTTCAAGGATAACAAGGACGGTACTGCAACTGTTTCTTCAACAGTCACAAAGCAGCTCGACGACCTTGACTACAAGCTCACAGTAGGCTACGATGAGGACTACTACAATTCAAAGGGTGAAAAAATAACAGACGAACTGCCTATAAACAGCCATAAGTTCAAATACAGTGATTTTGGCATAAACGAGACTGAGGGAATTACTATAGAATCTCTTGACGTTATAGTAGAAACAGATTTTGATGTTGACAAATTCATGTACGGCTGCGGCACCAACGTTGAAAAGGGCTCCCCTGCCGATACAGAATACGCAAAAAGAGGCATCGTGGAAGGCAAGGACGATGCAGGCTACTGGTATAACGAAATGGGTGAGGAATCCCGCGAGGAGCTTGAAGATGCCGGTGTTAAATTCGGAATCAAGGAGATAGGCGAGGGTACTACCCTTGAAAGCGCAGGAAAATGGATAGAATGTGTATGGGACGTACCTGCCGAGGTACAGAAGTACCAGACCACAGCTGCCACCGATTCTATCGGATTCCAGTTCTGGTACGGCACAAAGGACGCTTCAAAGTATACCGAGATAACCGAGGACGACGAGGTAACTATCACAAGTGCAGCACTTACATATACGATAACAAAGACTATCCCCTATACTAAGTCAATAAAGACTGCTATAGGCAAGGTGCTGGACTGCACAGCTTCCTCCGACTCAAAGAAGAACCTTGAAGTAGATTATTCCGACCTGGGAATAGAGTCCGATATGAAGGTATACGCTATCAGATTTGATGTTTCTGCAAAGAAGGACGTAAAGAAGCTGGTTTACGGCACAGGAACAGGCACAACAAATGCTTCTGATGATTACTGGTTCCAGGAGCCTGTAAACTCCGTTGTGCTCAATGCAGGAAAGACCGCAGAGATAATGTGGGTGCTTCCTTCAAAAGTCACAGGCGACAAGCCCGAAAAGAACATCGTAAATCCTGACGGCAAGATAGTATTCGGCTATTACTACGGCGAGTCAGACTCTATCACAGTTGACAATATCGAGGTATACTACGACGTTGTTACTACTACCACTACAACTACGACAACAACTACAACTACTACAACCACCACAACTGCTCCAAAGACTCCAAAGGTAACACTCTGGGGCGATGCAAACTGCGACGGCGATATGGATCTCAGTGACGCTGTTATCATAATGCAGAGCCTTGCAAATCCTAACAAATACGGCGTGGACGGTACAGATACACACCATATCACAGAACAGGGAATTGCAAACGGCGACGTATACCAGAACGGTACAGGACTCACTTCAAACGACGCAGCGTCGATACAGAAGAGACTCCTTAACCTCATAACAGAGTTACCCGAGTCTTACAAATAAAATAAACATTTTTCAAGAGCTGCCGTTATCCGGCAGCTCTTTTTTATGAAAAACTACGAAAAATCGTAAAAAAACATTATTTTTTTACGGTTTATCTTCCATTTCAGGTTCAACTATGATATAATTATGTTTACCGTTTTATGAGCAATAAGCGGCATATTTCATATAAACAGCACGATTGGATATGAAAATCAAATAAAAAGGAGAAAAAAATGAGAGCCAAAAGGATTTTAGTTTCTGTGCTGTCATTTTCACTATGTGCAGGACAACTTACCGTACCTGCTGCCTCAGCAGCTGAAAAAAACGTCCCTGCATATGAAATGACCTCAGATCTGACAGAAGCAACGCCCCTAAAGGCAGCCGTAAAGGATACAGCTGCCGCAGCAGCCATTACACCAACTGCAAACATACAGGCAACTGACATCAACGCTCTTGGTGACGTTAATAACGACAAGTTTATTGACGCAAATGATGCATCGCTGATACTCAAGACATATGTAAGGATATCCAATAATTTAGCATCAGGTCTTTCATTTGAACAGGCTAATGCTGCCGATGTAAACAAAGATCACCATATCGACTCGATCGACGCTTCGTGTATCCTTTCATACTACTCCTACCTCTCTACAAACGGCACACTTTCTCTTGAGGCATACCTAAACGCGGATAAGCCTTTACCTGTAACGACTACAGCTTCCGCAACCACAAAAGCGACCACGACCACTACAACCAAAACTACTACAGCAGCTCCCAAAACTACCACAACATCAAAAATAACTTCCACTTCAACAACCAAAGCTGTGACCACAACAAGCACTTCATCATCAAAAACTACCAACGCTCCAACTACTACAACTACAACCACTACTGCTTCAACAACTACTACCACTACCAAGGCAACTACAGCAGCAACGACAACCACAACTGCTGCCACAACTACTTCCGCAGTACAAACTACTACCGCAGTGACTACTTCATATGTGAACCCCTACAAGGTACAGGAGATAAAGCTCAGCAAGACTGAGATGACTCTCACCGTAGGCGACGGCGGCGGCATATCATACGTTACCATGCTCCCGCAGACTGTAACGGATTACCGTGATGTATGGAGCTGCTCAGACGAAAGCGTAGCAGTAGTCGATAACGAAGGCTGGATATTCCCGCTCTCCGAAGGAAACTGCATAGTTACCGTACAGAGTCTGAACAATCCGCTTGTTAAGGCTGAGATAAAGGTAACAGTAAAGGATCCAAACAGAGTAAACTCCATAAAGCTCAGCAAGTACAGTATGTCTATCCCAATAGGCGGCGGTGATATATCCTATGTAACGATGCTCCCTGCAAATGCAACCAACAAGAAGGAGATATGGAAGAGCTCCGACGAGTCTGTTGCTAAGGTCGACGCGTCAGGCTGGGTAAGCGGTATTTCGGAAGGCACCTGCACCGTAACGGTTTCCAGCAAGTCCAATCCCGATGTTAAAGCATCAATAAATGTTACCGTAACAGACCCGAAACAGGTACGTGAGCTGAAGCTCAGCAAGTACGAAATGGATCTCCTTATAGGAACTACCGATATCTCCTACGTAACTATACTTCCCACCACAGCATTAAAGCAGGACGTAGTATGGACAAGCTCAAATCCTGCAATTGCCAGTGTTGACAACTGGGGCAATGTTTACGGAGTCGCAGCAGGAAAATGTGTGATATCCGTTATCAGCAAGGCAAACCCGAACATAAAGGCTGACATTGCGGTTTCCGTACATACCAGACCTGTTATCGTTACCTCCACAACTACTACCTAGACCACTACTACCACCACGACCACTACCACAACTACTACAACATTAACGTCAACATCTACTACTTCAACTTCAACAACATCGACCTCAACAACCACCTCCGCACCTGTTACTTCACCAACTCACCTTGTTCAGACCATAAACGGAGCAACATATATTGACGGAATATTAGTCGTAAACAAGACCTACAGTCTCCCCGAAAACTTCAGTGCAACAGGTCTCAATCCCCTTGCACTTGAAAGCTTCAACAAGCTTGCAGCCGATGCTTCGCTTCTCGGTCTGAAGATAATGTGCTCATCAGGCTTCCGTTCATATGCTACACAGAACACTATTTATAATAACTATGTAGCCTCCGACGGAGTCGAGGTGGCTGACACCTACTCCGCAAGACCGGGACACTCCGAACACCAGACAGGACTTGCTATTGATGTTAATTCCATAAGCAATGACTTCATAGGCACTCCCGAATGTGAATGGCTCGCAAAGAACGCTCACAAATACGGATTTATTATCCGTTATCCAAAGGGCAAGGAAAGCATTACAGGCTACCGCTACGAGCCGTGGCACATAAGATTTGTCGGAATAGATACAGCCACAGCCATTTACAACAGCGGCCTCTGCCTTGAGGAATACTTAGATATAGACTCATTCTACAGATAATACAGGAAAGCTGCCGATATATGTCGGCAGCTTTATTTTATATGAAAGCAGCCCTCTGAAGCTCCGCCGTATGTCGGGAAGCTATTCACGGGAACAGGGCTGCTCCACCTCCTGACGACGCGCTCATACTGCCGCTTACATTATATTATGCAGAAAGCAGAAAAAAGTACAAAGAAATTTCTTACAGCTGATATAAATACTATTGTCACTTTTGTCAGAATTATGTAACCGCTGAAATACATTCCGTAAGCAATTGATATCCAAACTGTATACGATCCGTGATATCTCTGTTATTGCATATTCTGCCCCGATAATATATAATAATATCAGACCAAGGAAATAAAAGCACTCATAAAAAACTTCATTGTTCACCCCACTGAGCGTCGATCATACCTCCCGATGCTCAGACAAAGACGGAAACGCACACACCCCGTCTATGAACACACCTTTCGGAAAGAGAAAAAACCGTCGGCGCAATAGTGTCGGCGGTTCTCTTTTTGTCCCCGTACAAAAAATATCCGAAAAAATTTCTGATTTTGTGTCACAAAAGCGCTCAGAAAAGCGTTTATATAAGTGGGGACAATCAGTACATATAAAAGTGATTTGAATGGCATAAAAAGCCGATCTGCGCACACGATTTGTGAACACTCACAAATTACAGCTACATTATTTGTGCAAGGATCATAGGCACTGTGCTTTTTATGCTGTAACAAATCACCTTTATATGAAAATCTGAAAGGAGCCTTAACATGAATAATAATTTTATACGCTCAATGGCATTTATATCTGCATTTTGCTTTGCACTGTGTTCATGTTCGGAAACAAAAAATAATACCACCGACTCTGCAAAAACAACATCAGCCAACAGCGAAGCATCAGCACAGACGCTGAGTGAGCTTTCGGAGAATTCCTACAAGCTCGTAAAATACAAGAGCATTGACGGCACAAACTTCATAAACAATGTAAAAAGAGCAAAAAGCGGCGAGTATTACGCTTTTGCAGATTTCAAGGACGATTTCGAGGAAAAGCCTCATATATATAAAATAAGCCCTGATTTTTCAGATATACAGAAAATAGTATTTGAACTCCCCGACGAAGCTGCGAAAGCCGATGACAAATACAGCAACATCGTTTTTAATTCAGAAGGCGATGCAGCAATATATTACACGTTCCTTGACAACGGCGATATGGAAGAGCCCGAGGGATACGACCCGAACTTCGATTATCAGGCATTTTACGAAAATCAGACAGCTACCCACGCTATCTGTTTCTATAACAAGGACGGAAGCATAAAAAAGTTCATTGACCTCAGCACGCTGAGTGATGAAGAAAACACAGGAGACCGTAATTTCGATCATCTTTCATCTCCCGAAATGCCCGACGGCGATACGGTTATCACTTGCTTCTCCCCCTATGAGCTATACGTTTTCAAGAGCGACGGCAGCTATGATACCATCGCTATGCCGCAGGAATATACAGAATACAGCTTTCCCTCTCTTATTACAGGAACTGACGGCAAGGTATATCTCAGCACAGCAGTTACCGAACAGGACTATTCCTCCACTAAAACGGAGATAATGGAGATAGATGCCGACGCATTGGAAATAAAAGAGCCTTCTTTCATTGAAAAAGACAATTTCAGCCACTTTGGCTCACATCAGTATGATACAGGCTACGGTGATTACCTTTTCATTGGATACAACGAAGATGACGTCATCGGCATAAAGGCTGACGGCACATCTGAGACAATACTCAAATGGATAGACGCAGATACAACTGCTATGAATATCATACCTGCGGATAACGATGAGTTCTACTGCTTCAGCCCTAATAACGACATGGAAAGAGCTTCTCTTGACATATACAAGCTTGTACACCGTCAGCCGGGCGAGCTTGACAACGTACAGATCGTAACTATAGCTTACTTCGGTGATAATCCGATGAATTACTATATAAGCAAGTTTAACCGCGAACAGGACAAGTACAGGATACAATGCATAGACTATGCCTCAGAGCTTACTGCCGAGGACTACGCAGACAAATCCCCCGAGGCAATAGCCGAGCACAGCAAAGAGGAATACAATAAGCTAAAGCTTGACATAGCATCGGGCAAAGCCCCTGATATCCTTATGCTTGACGAAAACGAAACAAAGCTTCTTGGCAAAAAGGGCGCACTCCTTGACCTGTACACCCTTATGGACAAGGATAACGAGATAAAACGCGATACCTTAATGCCTAATATTCTCAAGGCACTGGAAAGCAATGACGGCAAGCTTTATTCTCTGACCCCAAGCTTTACGGTCAGCACCATTGCTGTAAAGGAAAAGTTTATCGGCCACGAAAACTGGACTTTTCAGGAAATGACAGACCTTTTTGACAGCAAGGATACTGCTTCTCACCGCTACGACAGAATGAACAAGCAAGAAATATTCAGTATGCTCTTAAACTCAGACAGCAAGCTTGTAGACATTGAAAACTCCGAATGTCATTTTGATACTCCGGAGTTCATAGAGCTTCTCAAATTCTGCAACAGATTTGTAGATGAGGTAGAATTCGGAGACAAATCAAACGAAAAAGCGTTCGAGGCTTACTGCATGGATCTTGCCCGTAGTCTCATGGACGAGCAGGAGCTTATCTCACGTATAGAGCTCTGCGGCGACCGCGACCTCATATACGAAAAGAACGATTTTGGCGACGACGCCATACAGCTTGTAGGCTACCCTACTTCAAACGGCAAGGGCGGAAAGATACGCCCAAGCTATGAGTTCTCCATAAGCGCAAATTCCTCCGCAAAGGAAGGCGCATGGGAGTTCATCAAAATGCTGCTCAACGAAGCTTCGGACTACGATGTTGATGCAGGCAAGGGTGCAGACCTTTCATGCGGATATTCCGTTATACTTGATAATTTCAATAAGCAGATAGATAAAATGACAGCTACTAAATCCTTCGATGATGAAGGCAATCTGACAGAGGTCACAAGCTTTGAATCTCAGGGCAGAATAATAAAATGCCTTACAAAGGAAGAACTTGCAGACCTTAAACGCTATATCCTCAGCTGTGACACCCTGTTCAACACCTTAGACGATGATGCATATGCAGTATGCTATGAAGAAGCCGATGAATACTTCAAGGGCGGAAAGACCGCAGAAGAAGCGGCAAAAATGATGCAGAACCGCATATCTATCCTTGTAAGCGAGAAGAGCTGATATAAGCTGGTTCCTATTATGCTTTTTTCATAATATTCTCTATATTTCAGAAAAACGGCAGTCATAGAAATATGGCTGCCGTTTTTCGTTCGGTAAAAATCTTTTCCGAGTTCCGCAACTATTAAAATCTCACAAATGCAGGCGACTGTTTTTGTTCATAACATAGAACCGCAAATTTATTTTTCTGATAATCAATGGTTTTCCGTTGAAAAAACCGCTTTTTATGCCCCCTTATAGAAGGGCATAAAAAATCGGCACAGCCTGAGCCGTGCCGATATATTTTATTTACTTACCTGTCTTAGGATCAAACTTTCCGAGAAGGAAGAGCTGGATTCTAACTGCATCGTTATTTGTAACACTGCCGTTGTTGTTTACAACAGAAGCATTGTTAAGACCTTCCTGTGTGATGTGGTTCTTGTCAGTACCTGTAACACCATACTTATTCGGGTTAGCAAGGCTCTGCATTACGAGAACAACGTCAGACATATCCACTTCGCCGTCGTTATTAGCATCGCCCCATACAGTTGCTCCCTTACTTGAAACATCAGAAGTTGTTATCTGAACAGGAGCAGTTGTAGTAGTTGTTGTTGTAGTAGTCGTTGTTGTCATTTGAGGTCTTGTGCCGATATAAACGCCATTATCATAACATTCCTGGCATACAGGGAAACCAAGCGGTCCGTAGATAGCATCTTCTTTCGGGATCTCCTTGCCACAGTTTTCACACTTTACTGTTTCTACAGGAGCAGTAGTTGTAACTGTAGTAGTTGTTGTGGTTGTAGTTGAGGTCGTGGTGGTTGTTGTAGTGGTTGTTGTAACAGGCTTTGTAGTAGTTGTTGTAACCTTTGGCTCAACGACTACAGGAGTACCGTTGCCTGCCTTACCTCCGTCAAGGTTGCTCTTTGCACCTGATGAATAGAACTGATTGAGTGAAAGACCGTTAGCTCCGAGAGCTGTCTGGTGATCGAGACCGATATACTTTCCTGCATCTGTCTGCCAGAGAGACTTCTCGAACAGGCTGTACTTATTGTTATCCCAGTTCATGAAAGTAGGATCAAGAAGTCCGCCTGTATCACCTGAGTTAGGATTGATACACCAGAATGTGTGGTTGATATGATTGTCTATCATATAATCACGGAGAAGCTCCATCCACTTCTGGTTGGCACCCTTGTCCATATGACCGCCCCACTCACCGATGAGGAGAGGTGCGATATCTTCCTTGTTTATGTATGCCCATGTGTCATACCAATAGTCATCAAGGAGAGTCTTTGTAGTAAAGTCCTTATCGAACCATGTCTGTGCATATACTGACGGACCGTAGTCATGAGGTGAGTAAACTATCTGTGAAGTACCGCTCTCGGGAACTACAGGGAACTCTCTTACGCCGCGGAGGTTTCCGCCCCACCATGCACCATGCCATTTTTTATCCTCTTCTGTCTTAGGCTCCCATACATCAGGAGTATCAAAGGTATAGCCCTTTTCAGTCATAGGATACTGCTCGATGCCCTCGATGAAAATAAGAGCATGAGGATTTACCTTGAGAATAGAATCAGCACAGGTCTTTGCTGCATAAGCCCAGTTGTTTTCGTCCTTAGAGCCGTCCCACTTAGCGATATCAGAAGGGCACTCATCACCCTTATATCCACGCTTTCCGTGAGGCTCGTTTTTCAGGTCATAGCCGATAAGAGTATCATCATTTGAATACTTTTCAGCCAGCCATGTAAGTGAATCTATCCATACCTTTGTAGTTACGCCTGCCTTGCCGTACCAGAGCTCATAGTTATGACCGGAGTTGTTTGCGTCAGGGCTGTGGATATCAATGAATACCTTGATACCGTACTTCTTGCACTTCTGCATGATGATATCGAATATCTCCATTGAGTTCTTCAGTGTCTTACCGTCAGACTCAACGAAATCCCTGTTGATATCGCCGTACTTACCTGCGGGAGTGATAGTACCGTCCTCGCCCACTACGTCCTCGGGAGGATTATAGCTTGCCTGTACCGAGCTTACAGGGTTTGGCTTGCCATTCATCCATGATACGAGAAGCTCTGATGATATCGGCAGACGAAGGGTATTGATACCGTGGTCTGCAATGCTCTGGAGCATATCATCAACATCTCTTGCATAGAGACCGTGAGCACAGTTCTCTGAGCAGTTGAAGCCGAACCAGTTTGCACCTGTGATCCAGACTTCGTTTCCGTTCATGTCATAGAGTCTGCTGCCCTTTGCGTGGAGCCAGTCATCATTACAGTCATCGGCTGCAGCGACTCTGCCGATAGTGTCAGGTGCAGCTGTAGGTGCATAATAAACAGCACCTGTTACAGTCAGCGTTGCTGCGGCAGCAACAGCTGCCATTGATTTTAAGATCTTCATAGTTTTTCCCTCTCTGATTATATTTTTACCGCGCCGCCCCAACAGCAGCGCGGCATAAAAGCTTATTTTACCGGAAGTGAAGTATACTTGCCAAGGAGATACATCTGTATAGCCTGTGCATCGTTAGTAGTTATACCGTTTCCGTTGCCCTCAACGTCAGCATTTGCCGAGCCCTCACTTGTGAGATGATGCTCGTCTGTGCCGCTTGTTCCGTATTTATTCGGATTAGCGAGAGACTGCATTATCAGCACAGCGTCTGACAGATCGACCTGACCGTCGCAATTAGCGTCTCCGTACAAGCGATTACTGGCGATCTCAGCCGATGTAGTAGTTGTTGAAGTCGATGAAGATGTAGAAGTTGTCTTTGAAGTCGTTGTAGTAGTCTTAGGTGCTGAAGTAGTTGTAGTTGTTGTCTTTGCAGGGTCAGCATTTACTGTCTTGCCGTTTGAAGTCTTTCCGCCGTCAAGGTTGCTTCCCTCTGAAGCAGCATAGTTTGCGTAGAAATCATTCAGTGAGATACCGTTCTTGCCGAGTGCTACCTGATGGTCAAGACCGATATATTTTCCGCTCTTCTGAGTCTGCCAGAGGGCCTCCTCAAAGAGCTTGTACTTAGGTTCGTTCCATGCGATAGTAGTGCCGCTGCCCTGTGTGAAGCCGAGGCTGTCCCAGAGTCCACCTGTATCGCCTGAGTTTGTATTGAGACACCAGAAGGTGTGATTGATATGATGCTTTATCATATAGTCGCGGAGAAGTGTCATCCACTTGAGGTTGTCACCCTCCATGTGACCGCCCCACTCACCGATAAGCTCGGGAGCTATATCCTCTGCGTTTATGTATGCCCATGTATCGTACCAATAGTCGTCAAGGAGCGTCTGCTCTGTGAAGTTCTTATCGAACCATGTCTGAGCATAAACTGACGGACCGTAATCGTGAGGTGAGTAAACTATCTGCGAAGTACCCTGCTTAGGCTTGATAGGATACTCTCTTGCGCCGCGGAAGTTACCGCCCCACCATGCGCCGATATATGGAGAATTTGTCTTTCTGTCAGGCATTCCCCAATAGTCGCCTGCTTGTGCTCCGCTGAGCGACTGCTCAACGCCTTCGATCATGATAAGAGCATGAGGATTTACATCGAGGATAGCCTCTGCGCACTTTGTAGCTGCATAAGCCCAGTTATTTTCATCTGTAGAGCCGTCCCATTTAGCAGCTTCATCGCCTTCCTGACCCTTGCCGTGAGGCTCATTTTTAAGGTCATAGCCGATAAGTGTATCATCGTTCTTGTACTTGTCGGCAAGCCATACCAGTGAGTCTATCCAAACCTTTGTGGTAACTCCTGCCTTGCCGTACCAGAGATTGTAGTTATGTCCCGAGTTGTTTGCGTCAGGGCTGTGGATATCAATGAAAGCCTTGATACCATGCTCCTTGCACTTTCTCATCATAATGTCGAATACCTGCATACTGTCTACAGGAGTTTTACCGTCAGGTCCGCAGAAATCCGCATTGATGCAGTATGCGGGATCGGTATTGCAGGAGAAGCTTCCTACCTCGTTAGGAGTACCGTTCATCCATGATACGATAAGCTCTGTAGAAATAGGAAAACGAATGATGTTGATGCCGCGGTCGGCTATCTCGGTGAGACAGTCATCGGCATCAGCAGACCAGAGATAGTGCGGAACATTTTCGCCGCAGTTGAAGCCGAACCAGTTTGCACCGGTGAGCCATACCTCATTGCCGTTCATGTCGTAAAGTCGGCTGCCCTCTGCATGGAGCCAGTCATCGTTGTTTGTGTCAACAGCAGAAGCTGTCATGGTTGTCTGGCTAAGACAGGGTGCTGCTCCTGTCATAGCCAATGCTGCAGCAGAAACTACCGCTGCAACAGAGCGTGTGAATTTTTTCATTATTTAATTTCCCCTCTCACAGTATACTTTTCCAGTATACTTATAATTACCTATATTGTAGCATTTCAGCACTAAAATGTCAATAGTTTTGGTTGTATTGGTTGCGAAATACAGGCAAATTATAAAGAATTAACGAAATCATTCACGCATAAAAACATTATGCCGCACTCTCTACTTTATATAATCGCATGAGTACGGCAAAATCGGACATATTTAATTATTTTTCTCTCAGCTCCTGTATCTTATCGCGGAGATAAGCAGCGTGTTCAAATTCAAGCAGCTTTGCTGCATTCTTCATTTCCACGGTGAGCTTGTCTATGAGGTGCTGTTTTTCTGAAGCTGACATCTTCTTCTTTTGGGTCTTTTCCTCCACCTTGTTCTTGGAGGTTATCTCCAGTACATCGCGGACTTCCTTGATGATAGTCTTAGGCACTATGCCGTGCTCCTCGTTGAACTTCATCTGCAATGAGCGGCGGCGTTCGGTCTCGGTTATGGCTCTCTCCATAGAGCCCGTAACGCAGTCCGCGTACATTATTACCTGACCCCTGGCATTTCGTGCTGCACGGCCTATGGTCTGTATGAGCGAGGTCTCACTTCTCAGGAATCCCTCCTTATCGGCATCGAGTATAGCGATAAGGCTTACCTCAGGGATATCAAGTCCCTCACGGAGAAGATTTATTCCTATGAGAACATCGAACACTCCCTCACGCAGGTCTTTTATTATTTCCATACGCTCGATAGTGTCGATATCATGGTGCAGATAGCGAACTTTTACACCAAGCTTTTCATAGTATGATGTAAGATCCTCCGCCATTTTCTTTGTGAGAGTAGTTACAAGCACGCGCTCATGCCGTGCTGCTCGTTCATTTATCTCGGAAAGCAGGTCGTCCACCTGTCCGTGTGTAGGCTTTACGATAATCTCAGGGTCAACAAGTCCCGTAGGACGTATTACCTGCTCGACTATGGTATCGGTCTTTTCGCGCTCTATCTGTCCCGGAGTTGCGCTGACGTAGATAGCCTGATGGATATGCGCATTGAACTCGTCAAAATTCAGCGGACGGTTGTCCATAGCACTTGGCAGACGGAAGCCGTAGTCCACAAGGGTAGTTTTTCTTGCACGGTCTCCTGCGTACATGGCACGTACCTGCGACAGAGTTACATGGCTCTCGTCAACTATGAGGAGGAAGTCCTCGGGAAAGTGATCCATAAGAGTAAGGGGCGTACTTCCTGCGGGTCTGCCTGCAAGTACACGGGAGTAGTTCTCAACGCCGCTGCAATAGCCCACTTCGCGGAGCATTTCCATGTCGTAGTGTGTACGCTGCTCAATGCGCTGAGCCTCTATAAGCTTGTTATTCTGCTGAAAATAGTCGATACGCTCAGCAAGCTCGCGGTCAAGCTCTGTGAGAGCGGCTTCAAGCTTGTCATCGCCCACAACATAGTGAGATGCAGGGAAAATAGCCGCATGAGAAACTACAGCCTTTATCTCGCCTGTTATAACATTTATTTCGGAGATACGGTCTATCTCATCGCCGAAGTACTCAACTCTTACCGCCGTATCCGTTGACATTGCAGGGAATATCTCCACAACATCGCCGCGAACTCTGAACCTGTTTCGCTCAAAAGCTATATCATTGCGCTCATAGCGTATTTTAACAAGCTCGTTGATAAGCTGGTCGCGGGGCTTTTCCGCACCCTGACGTATGGAAACGCACATGGAACGATATTCCTCAGGGCTTCCGAGGGAGTAGATACAGGAAACACTGGCAACTATTATAACATCGCTTCTCTCCGCAAGAGCAGTTGTAGCAGAGTGACGCAGCTTGTCTATCTCGTCGTTTATTGAGGAGTCCTTTTCGATGTAGCTGTCCGTACTTGGCACGTAGGCTTCGGGCTGATAGTAGTCGTAATAGGATACGAAGTACTCAACAGCGTTTTCGGGGAAGAATTCGCGGAACTCCGAGCAGAGCTGTGCCGCAAGTATCTTGTTATGAGCAAGTACGAGGGTCGGCTTGTTCACACGGGCGATAACGTTAGCCATAGTGAAGGTCTTTCCCGAGCCCGTAACGCCGAGGAGTATCTGCTCCTTTTTGCCTGACTGTATGCCGTTTACCAGCTTGTCGATAGCCTGTGGCTGGTCGCCTGCGGGAGCGTAGTTTGAACATAGCTTGAAGTGATCCATAGTTCCCCCTTTGGAAGTTGAGAGTGTAGGGGCGCACATTGTGCGCCCGTGTTTTACATTTAAACAAATATGAAACGAAATGTAGGGGGCGATGCCTTCATCGCCCCGTAAATCGTAAATATCCTGTGTAGGGGCGGCGTCCCGCCGCCCATGCTAAATCAGCTTTCCGTCTTTGATTCCTCAGAATAGAGATTAGTATATTCTCCTTCTTTTAAACCATAGTACGCTAATACTTCATCCCAATTATGCGCATTTATTTCCTCTATACTTTCCATTTTGCCACCGCAGCCTACATATTTTTTATCGTCAAGGCAAGTCCAAACAATAGCGGTTTCGACTTTTTTGTTTGAATCAAAAATAAAAATATATTCTATTTCTCCAACTCTTGGCGATTGTCTTACAATTTCCCGACCAAAACCATCGTCATTTCGTACATTACTGTAAATAATGTCTGCGTCAGTTTCAAACTCAGAAAAATAATAATCGGCTTCACGGAATAAAATGTTCGCAAGTTCATTTAATTCAGATTTTAGATACGCATCATATTTTTCATCACTATTAGTTGTTTCAGAAAAACTATTTGTGATATTAAGTGTAGTTTGTGCCTCAGTGTTTTGTGAAGATGATAGCGATCCTTTGGTGTTTTTTCCACAACTAAAAAAGCAAAATGCAGAAATTGCAATTACGGAAAATAGTATTGTTTTTCTATTCAGCATAATTAAGAATAATCCTTTTTATATCTTGGTGATGTCAACAAGCTCCACATCGTTGATAGTTCTGCCCGATTCGAGGACTTTGACCAGTGACTTTGCCGTATCCACAGCCGTTAAGCTGCAAATAGAACGCTCAATGGACTTTCTTCTCATCTTAACGCTGTCACGCTCAGGGAGTCTTCCCTTTGCGGAAGTAGAGATAACATAGTGTATCTTGCCGCTGTCAAGGAGAGTCTCAACGTTGGGCTCACCGTCAGATATCTTGCGGACAAGGTTTGCAGCTATCATATTTCTGTGGAGAACGCTCTGTGTACCCGATGTTGCGTAAAGGTCAAAGCCCATACGCTCGAACTTATCAGCAATAGGAAGTATCTCTCTCTTGTCGCTGTCACGTACCGAGATAAGAACTCCGCCCTCGCGCTTGAGGTCAAAGCCTGCTGCGATAAGTCCCTTTAAGAGTGCGTCCTCAAGGTTTCTGCCGATACCGAGGCACTCACCTGTTGACTTCATCTCAGGTCCCAGCATTGTATCAACGTCTGTAAGCTTCTCGAATGAGAATACAGGAACCTTAACTGCTACGTAGTCGCCTGCGGGATAAAGTCCGCTCTCATAGCCCATATCCTTCAGCTTTGCACCGAACATTATCTTTGTTGCGATATCCACCATAGGTATGCCTGTTACCTTGCTGATGTACGGAACTGTTCTTGAAGAACGTGGATTTACCTCGATAACGAATACCTCGTGGTTGTATACGACATACTGTATATTTACAAGTCCGATAACGTTGAGCTCCTTTGCAAGGAGTCTTGTGTACTCAACGATTATGCGCTTGATACGGTCTGAAAGATGCTGTGCAGGGTAGATAGATATAGAGTCGCCCGAGTGAACGCCTGCACGCTCGATATGCTCCATGATACCAGGGATAAGGAAGTCCTCGCCGTCGCAGATAGCGTCAACTTCTACCTCAGTACCCATCATGTACTTGTCGATGAGGACAGGGTTTTCTATATTATGGCTCATGATGATGCCCATATACTCCTTTACATCTGCATCGGAGTGAGCGATTATCATATTCTGTCCACCAAGAACATAGGAAGGACGGAGAAGCACAGGATAGCCAAGGTCATTTGCAGCCACAAGAGCTTCCTCTGTGTTCATAACTGTGTGACCAGCAGGACGCGGTATACCGCACTTTTCAAGGACTTCATCGAAACGCTCTCTGTCCTCTGCCGCATCTATCATATCAGCGGAAGTACCGAGGATACGCACACCCATATCAGAGAGATAGCGTGTGAGCTTGATAGCTGTCTGTCCGCCGAACTGTACAACAACGCCGTAGGGCTGCTCGGTCTCGATAATGGACTGAACGTCCTCCTTTGTCAATGGGTCGAAGTACAGACGGTCGCCTGTATCGAAGTCGGTGGAAACGGTCTCGGGGTTGTTGTTGCAGATAACAGCCTCGTAGCCCAGCTCTTTAAGTGTCCATACACAGTGTACCGAGCAGTAGTCGAACTCGATACCCTGACCGATACGAATAGGACCAGAACCGAAAACGATGACCTTCTTCTTGCCCTTGTCTGTACGCTCAATGAACTGCTTTGCCTCGTTCTCGTCATCAAATGTGGAGTAGAAGTAAGGAGTCTCAGCCTTGAACTCGCCTGCGCAGGTATCAACCATTTTGTATACCGCACTCTTGTGCTTAGGGCACTTCTGTCCCGATATACGCTCGATAGTGCTGTCAAGGTAGCCGTACTGCTTTGCGATATCGTACTTTTCCTCAGTAAGCTCACCCTCAGTGAGCCATTTTTCCAGCTCAACAAGGTTAAGGAGCTTATACAGGAACCAGTTGTCTATCATGGTTATCTCGTGTATCTCTTCGGGAGTTATTCCGCGCTTCAAAGCCTCAAATACGCAGAATGAACGCTCGTCGTCGATAACGTGGAGCTTCTCGCGTATCTCCTCTGTGGAGAGCTTTGCAAGCTTTTTCAGGTTCATGGTGTCAAGACCAAGCTCAATTGAGCGGACAGCCTTCATCATAGCCTGCTCAAAGCTTGTGCCGATAGCCATTACCTCACCTGTAGCCTTCATCTGTGTACCGAGAGTACGCTTTGCATATACGAATTTATCAAATGCCCACTTAGGGAACTTTATTACAACATAGTCCAGTGCAGGCTCGAAGCAAGCGTAGGTCTTGCCTGTTACCTGATTGATTATTTCGTCAAGAGTGTAGCCGATAGCTATTTTTGCAGCTGTCTTTGCAATAGGATAACCCGTAGCCTTTGAAGCAAGTGCAGAGGAACGTGAAACTCTGGGGTTTACCTCGATAACAGCATACTTGAAGCTTGTTGGGTGAAGTGCGAACTGACAGTTGCAGCCGCCCTCGACTTTAAGCTCCTTGATGATATTTATAGCTGCTGTACGGAGCATCTGGTACTCTCTGTCGCTGAGAGTTACGGCAGGTGCGATAACGATACTGTCGCCTGTGTGAACGCCAACAGGGTCGAAGTTTTCCATTGAGCAGACTGTGATAACGTTGCCCTTTGCGTCACGGATAACCTCAAACTCTATTTCCTTCCAGCCGCTGATACACTTTTCTACAAGTATCTGTGTGATAGGTGAAAGACGGAGTCCGTTTGTTGCTATGTCGCGGAGCTCCTCCTCATTCTGAGCGATACCGCCGCCTGTACCGCCGAGTGTGAATGCAGGGCGAACGATAACTGGATAGTGTATGACTTTTGCGAAATCAACTGCGTCCTCAACTGTCTCTACGACCTTTGACGGGATAACAGGCTCGCCTATTTTTTCCATTGTGTCCTTGAAAGCCTGTCTGTCCTCAGCCTTGTGGATAGTCTCGGGGTCTGCACCAAGAAGCTTTACATTGTGGCTGTCAAGGAAGCCCTCCTCTGCAAGCTGCATAGACAGTGTAAGACCTGTCTGACCGCCAAGAGTTGACAGCAGGCTGTCGGGCTTTTCTATTTCGATTATTCTCTTTACAACGTCAAGTGTGAGGGGCTCGATATAAACCTTATCTGCCATAGCCTTATCGGTCATAATGGTAGCAGGGTTTGAGTTTACGAGAACTACCTCCAGTCCCTCCTGTTTAAGTGCGCGGCAGGCCTGTGTGCCTGCGTAGTCAAACTCGGCAGCCTGTCCGATAACTATAGGACCAGAGCCGATAACAAGTACCTTTTTTATATCACTTCTGAGTGGCATACTATTTACCTCCGTTTTAAATCAACATTTCAGATCTTTAATTCAGAATTAGGAATTAATGGTGTTCGCTTCGCTCACATAATTCAAATCCGTCCACCTCAGTGGACACTGCAATTCCGAATTCCTAATTTCTAATTTATTTAAGCATTGTTGCAACGAAATCATCGAACAGATACGCTGTATCCAGCGGTCCGCCGTGTGCTTCGGGGTGGAACTGAACTGTTCTTGCGTTGACTGAGGTATAGTGTATGCCCTCACAGGTCTTATCGTTTGCATTGATATGTGATACATGACCTACTGACGGGTCGATGCTGTCGCCTACTACCGCATAGCCGTGGTTCTGGCTGGTTACGTAGGTGAGACCGCTTTCAAGGTCGATAACAGGCTGATTTGCACCTCTGTGGCCGTATTTCAGCTTCTCGGTCTTTCCGCCGTTGGCAAGAGCCATGAGCTGATGTCCGAGGCAGATGCCGAATATCGGTATGCCCAGCTTTTGTATCTCCTTGATATTCTCTATTATCTCAACATTTTCGGCAGGGTCTCCGGGGCCGTTGGAGAACATTATACCGTCGGGAGCAAGCTCCTTTATCTCGGCTGCTGTAGTATAAGCAGGTACTACCACTACCTCACAGCCGCGCTTTAAAAGCTCCTGTCTGATATTGCGCTTGTAGCCGAAATCAAACAGTGCCACGCGGAGCTTCTTCTCCTCAGGCTCGTATGTGAGAGTCTCGTAATTGGTCACAGACTTTACAGCATCCTTAACTGTGAATGCGCGTACCTTTTCAAGGAACTCGTCCTTCTTTGCGTAAACGTCCTCGGTAGTGATAACGCCGTTCATAACGCCTACCTCGCGGATAATACGTGTAAGTCGGCGGGTGTCGATGTTATTGATACCGACTATATTGTGCTCCTTCAGGAAATCGTTGATATTTCCCTCACAGCGGAAGTTTGACGGTGCATTGCACCATTCTCTTACGATATATCCCGATACATAGGACTTTGCGGACTCATTGTCCTGCGAATTCACACCGTAGTTTCCTATAAGCGGAAATGTCTGTGTGACTATCTGTCCGTAGTAGCTTGGGTCTGTGAGAGTCTCCTGATAGCCTGTAACGCCTGTGGTGAATACTACTTCACCGATGACCGTACCCTTTGCACCGAAGCTCCTGCCCTCGAACACCTGTCCGTCGGCAAGCATAAGGTAAGCTTTTTCTCCCATGTTGAATAATGACATTGTAAATTCCTCCTTACGATTTTTAGAGGTCGTATTATTGGTGTTGTGCGCTCTGTTCCACGCCATTGTGGGCAGAACGTTTCAATGTTTATTTATGTTGTTTTCAGAACGGAACGCCGTGAACGGCGTTCCATACACTACTTACTTCAAGTTGATGTACTGGCAGATATCATCTCTCATGCGGATAACTTCTCTTCTTGCTGCCTTTGCGAAGTCGCGCTCGTCGCAGCCTTCCTTCTTGTATGCACACATTACTGCGCGTGAAGAGTTTACGATAGCTCCTAAACCGTTCTCGTCAAAGCCGCCCTTCAGACCTTCTGCTCCGCCGCCCTGTGCGCCGTATCCGGGTACAAGGAACATTGTGTGAGGAAGTCTCTTTCTCAGCTCTGTGAGCATCTCGGGATATGTAGCACCTACAACTGCGCCTACTGCGGAATAGCCGTACTTTCCGCGTGTATCCTCGCCCCACTTCTCGCACATATCGCCCATGCACTCATAGATAGTGCGTCCGTCGGCAAGCTTCATATCCTGAAGCTCTCCCGATGAAGGGTTTGAAGTCTTTACAAGTACGAATATGCCCTTGTCGCGGTCGCGGCATACTTTAAGGAGAGGCTCTATACCGTCTGTTCCGAGGTAACCGTTTACCGTGAGAGCATCTGCGCCGAAGGCTTCAAGATTGTTCTCGCCTACTGATGTTGCACCGAGGTGTGCGTTTGAATAAGCCTCCATTGTTGCACCGATATCGTTTCTCTTGCCGTCTGTCATTACGAACATACCGTTGAGCTTTGCATAACGGATAGTCTTTTCAAGAGTCCTGATGCCGTAATGTCCGTACATCTCATAGTAAGCAGCCTGCGGCTTGATAGCAGGTACCAGATCATGTATCTCGTCGATGATAGCCTGATTGAAGTCGAATATAGCCTTTGCAGCAGCCTTTAATGTCCAGCCGTCGCTGTCAAGATAACGACGCTGTATAAACTCCGGAACATATTCCAGCTTTGGATCAAGTCCTACAACTGTAGGATTTTTAAGGTCGATTATCTTTTCAATAAGTCTGTCGAATGACATATTTTTTCCTCCTGTAATTACATTTCATTATATCTTATCTCGCCCTTTGATATGGTAACGAGAGGCTTTCCTGTAAGCTCCATGCCTTTAAATACAGTATTATGTGACTTTGAATGGAGTTTTTCGGGAACTACTGTCCACTTTCTGTTTATGTCAGCAATAACAAGGTCGGCAGTGCTGCCCTCCTTGATTGCAGGCACTTCAAGTCCGAGAAGCTTTCGCGGATTTGCACACATGAGCTCCACAACTCTGTTAAGGCTTATCTCGCCTGTATGGTAGAGTGCTGTGAGAGTTGCTGCAAGAGAGGTCTCAAGACCAACAACGCCGTTGGGTGCTTTTTCAAAATCTGCCTTTTCCTCGGCAGCATGAGGAGCATGGTCTGTGATTATGCAGTCGATAGTGCCGTCCTTTACGGCTTCTATGATAGCTTTTACGTCCTCGGGAGTTCTCAGCGGCGGATTCATGCGGTAGTCCGCATCGCGCTTTTCAAGGAGCTTATCCGTAAGCATGAAGTAGTGAGGAGCAGTCTCGCAGGTGACTCTTACACCTCTTGACTTTGCAAAGCGTATCATTGCTGCGCTTCCCTCTGTGGAAACATGACATATATGTATACGTGCACCTACTGACGAAGCAAGTATCATCTCGCGGGCTGTGATATAGTCCTCGGAAGCTCTGTCCATACCCTTAACGCCAAGCTTTTCGGAGGTCTCGCCCTTGTTCATTATACCGCCGTTGATTATGCTCAGGTCTTCGCAGTGAGAAGCAACGAGAAGTCCGTTTTCGTTTGAAAGCTCCAGAGCCTTTCGCATCATTTCCGCATTCTCAACAGGTCTGCCGTCATCTGATATGCATATGCAGCCTGCGGCTTTGAGAGCTTCATAGTCGCAGAGACCGTTTCCGCTCATTCCGCCTGTTATGCAGCCCACGGGATATACTTCAACTCCCGTGCCCTCTGCCTTGTCTATGATATATCTGATAGTCTCGGGATTATCGCAGGGCGGCTTTGTATTGGGCATCGCAAGGACTCCCGTAACTCCGCCTGCAAGCGCCGCAGCACAGCCTGTAAGGATATCCTCCTTATAAGTGAGCCCCGGGTCGCGGAAATGTACGTGCATATCAAAAAGTGAAGGCATGAGCACAAGCCCTGTGCCGTCTATCACCTTATCTGCTTCTGCCGTAATATCATTTCCTATCCTTGATATTTTACCGCCGCTTATGAGTACATCTGTGGTCATATCCGTTTCGGTATCCACCGCACGGATATTTTTTATCAGTATCTGAGACATGATTACCTCGCTTTCATATTGTGGATATTGGTTCAGTATATAACAACTCCGTCGCTGCCGTCTATCTCCATTGCGGAGACCTTTACAACCTCGCTGTGAGAGGTAGGCAGGTTCTTGCCCACGTAATCGGGGCGTATGGGAAGCTCTCTGTGACCGCGGTCAACAAGGACTGCAAGCTGTATGGTGCGCGGTCTGCCGCGCTTTATCAGTGCGTCTATGGCTGCACGGGAGCTTCTTCCCGTAAAGATAACGTCATCTACTATGACTACGTTCTTGTCAGTGATATCAAAAGGAATATCAGTCTTTTCAGCCTCCCCTGCCGAACGGCTGTCGTCACGGTAGGGAGTTATATCAAGAGCCCCGAAGGGAACATCGTTCTTTTCAAGCTCGGACAGCTTTGCAGCTATGCGCCTTCCTATAGGGACTCCTCTTGAAAAAATGCCAACTATACAAAGATCCTCCGTACCCTTATTTCTCTCGATTATCTCATAGGAGATACGTGCTATGGCGCGGTTGACCGCTTTATCGTCCATGATAATGCGCTTTGTATCCATAAAGGCTCTCCTTTCAACAAAAAATGCTCCCCGCGCGGCAGGGAGCATACTTATAGTTATAGCTATAGTTTCAGAGTATAGTTATAGTATCAAATAACGCGCCTTGCCGACCTCACGGGATCGGATTTAAAGGGTAGTATCCAAATAACACATCTATTATATCACATACTCTCTCACTTGTCCAGTGATTTCAGCATTATTATTATCAATTGACAAAATATCTCACATATGATATAATCATTACAACATAACGACCGTAATATCAAAGTCTTTCTGCAAAGGAGGGATCTTATGGAATTTTGGTATTTATGGTTTATAATCATGCTTTGCTGCATCATTATACCTGCCAGCAATGCAAGAAAAATACGGCAGATCAGAAGAGCAAAGCAGAATCGCAATAAAAGAAAACTTGGAGGTATGACTATGAACGAGCTTATCAAAAGCTTCATCGGCAAAAACGTGATCCTTTACGGCTATTCTTCAGGTACGGAGGGAACTATCACAAAGATCGAGGACAACTGGATCGAGGTGGAGGATAAAAAAGGCAAGAAACAGCTGGTAAATATCGACTATGTCAGCCGTATACAGGAATATCCACGAAAAAAATAATTCTGAAATATCCGAAAGCGGTCATGTACTGCTGCTTTCGGATTTATTTTTTTACAACAGATAATGCAATGTTTGATATTTATAGATAAAATATGAAATTATTCTCTCTTAACGTTGATTTATGCGATGATATATGATATAATATTTTTATGAATTCATTTGGAGGTAATTTATGAGAATTCGTCATAAACCATGGGCAAAGCCCGAGCTGGAAGCCTGCCCATTCTATATACATGAACCCCAGAAGCAGATAGGTCACTGGAGAGAGCTTTTTGCCGATCCCGAAAAGCCCCTGTATGTGGAGCTTGGCTGCGGTAAGGGCGGCTTTATATCTCAGGCTGCTCCTGCTCACCCGGAGGTCAATTTCATCGCTATGGATATCAAGAACGAGATGCTCGTCCTCGCAAAGCGAAAGCTGGAGGCTGCTTACGAGGAAAAGGGCGCTTCTCCCGACAATGTCCGCATAGCTATTCAGAACATAGAGCGTCTGGAGCTTGCATGGGACGAAAACGACCGCGCAGACCGCATCTATATCAACTTCTGCAACCCGTGGCCAAAGGCAAAGCACAAAAAACGCCGCCTTACCCACACCCGTCAGCTTGTGAATTACAAGAAGTTCCTCAGAGGCGAGCTGTGGTTCAAGACCGATGATGACGAGCTTTTCGAGGAATCATTTGAATACTTCGAGGAAGCAGGCTTCAGGATAAAGTATAAGACTTTCGATCTTCATGCAGAAAGTCCATATGAGAATTTCGTTACCGAGCACGAAAAAATGTTCACAGATGAGGGAAAGAAAATAAAGTTCCTCATCGCAGAGCCTGTCAGGGAGGACTAATATGGAATTTCAGAAGGATATCGGTATGTTCCATATCGAAGGCGGTTCTATGAAGACCGCAGGCAAGGGCAATCTCGGAGTTACCGAGGAAGTGCCCCAGAATATAAGAACAAAGACTGACATAAAGCACGTTGCTAAAACTGCCGCAAAGGCTGCTGCTCTCACAGGTGTATTCCTGCTGAAGCATAAATTCAAGAGTAAAAAGAAATGACGTTTATGTGTTAGCCATTTCTTTTATGTGTATATCTGAGCTTTTTGAGAATAAAATTTAATGAAAGGAGTTATTGCAATGGATATTACACAAACTGTGATTTCTCTCTCGGAGTCCGTCGGTGCTTCGGGAAATGAAGAGAATGCCGCAGCCCTCGCTCTGAGTATGCTGCGGGAATACTGTCCCGATGCCGAAATACAGCACGGCAACGTTATCGGACATTTTGGTGTACACCGCGAAGGTCTTCCGTCACTTGTACTTGACGCCCATATCGACCAGGTAGGCTTCATCGTTACCTATATAACCGATGAAGGCTTCGTCAAGGTGGGAAATATCGGCGGCATCGACCGCAGGCTTCTACCTGCACAGCCCGTTGTCATTCACGGAAAGCATGACGTAAAGGGCGTTATATGTTCAGTTCCGCCCCATCTTTCAAACGGCAGCAGCAAGGTGCTGAGCATGGAGGACGTTGCTATCGACACAGGCTTGACCAGAGATGAACTGTTCCAGGTCATCGCCCCAGGAGATACCATTACCTTTGATGTCACCTGCCGCCAACTTATCGGTAACCGCATTACAGGCGGTGCTCTCGATGACCGCTGCGGCGTTGCAGCCCTGCTTTATACACTGGAGCTGCTCAACGGTCAGGAGACTGCCTACAACGTTACAGTTATTTTCTCGACTCAGGAAGAAGTCGGTGAACGCGGCGCAAAGATCGGCGCATTCTCTATCGCTCCCGATATCGCACTCGCTGTGGACGTGAGCTTCGCTTACGCTATAGGCGAAGAAGAAAGCAAGTGCGGATATCTCGGAAACGGTCCTATGATAGGATTTTCTCCTTCACTTTCAAGGGAAATAAGCGACAAGCTCACCAAAACTGCCGTAGATGCAGGTATCCCCTATCAGCTCGAAGTTATGAGCGGACTTACTTCTACCAATGCAGACCGTTATTCCGTCAGCAGAAACGGCGCAAAGGCTTGTACCGTTTCCATTCCGCTGAGAAATATGCATACGCCTGTTGAGGTCATCGACATTTCAGATGTGGAAATGACCGCCAAGCTTTTAGCTTCATTCATCAAGGAGGGCTGAACATGAAGGAAATTCTGAAAGAACTCTGCCTGACTGACGGTATCTCAGGCGATGAAGGAGCTGTACGCGACCTCATAATCAGCAAGATAAAGGACGTATGCGACTACAGCATAGATAATCTCGGAAACCTTATCTGCTTCAAGAAGGGCAAGAAAAAGCCAAAGAAAAAGCTTATGATATGCGCCCATATGGACGAGGTAGGTCTTATGGTGACCTATATCCGTTCTGACGGCACACTCTCATTCGGAACAGTCGGCGGCATTGACCCGTCGGTCATCATCGGCAGACAGGTGCGCATCGGACAGAACCGCATTAGCGGTGTCGTGGGCTCTACTGCCGTACACAACCTCAGCAAGGACGAAAGAGAAAAAGCTCCCGAAACCGACAGCCTTTACATTGATATCGGTGCCGCAAGCAAGGAGGAAGCTGAAAAATACGTTTCTCTCGGCGACAACGTTTACTTCGACTCGGAATTCACAGAGCTGGGCGATCACCGCATAAAAGCAAAGGCTCTCGACGACCGTGCAGGCTGTGCCCTGATGATAAAACTGCTCCATGAAAAGCCCGAATACGATACTTATTTCGTTTTCAATGTGCAGGAGGAGATAGGTCTGAGAGGCTCCACTGTTTCTGCTTTCTCGGTCGCTCCCGATTTCGCAATAGTCCTCGAAGCTACCACTGCTGCTGATATTGACGGTGTATCAGGCGCAAAGCGCGTCTGTGCGCTGGGTGACGGTCCTGTTGTTTCGTTTATGGACAGAAGCACCATTTATGACAAGGAGCTCTATCAGCTCGCTTTCGATATCGCTACCTGTCAGACCAAGACCATGATAGCAGGCGGCAACGACTCGGGCGCGATACATATAAGCGGCAATGGCGTCCGCACTATCGCTATATCAGTACCGTGCAGATATCTGCACTCCCCTTCGTCAGTCATTGAAATGTCTGACCTTGAAAGCTCATACAAGCTTGTTAAAATTCTCGCCAGAAGGATACCCGAATTATGATAACACTTATCGAACATGAGCACGAGCTTGACCGCGTACTGCTCAACAAGACCCTCTCGGGCAAAAAAATGCTTGCCTATATGAGAGCTTATGGTCCGAATTATGAATTCTGCCGCTTCTATAAGATAACCGATGAGAGCGGTATCGGATTCATGTTCATTATAAATTCCACGCTTATAATTTGCGGCGACGGAAAACTTGAACCCAACGAGGAGATAGACCTTTTCGTAAGCATGAACGTCCCCTTCCGTATAGAGGGCGACCAGAAGATACTCGAAGGCATCAAGATACCCGAGAGATATCAGGTGCTCAACCGTACTATCTTCGAGCTTATCCCCGATGATACGCCGCTTGAGGCTATCGAGGAGCACGTTGAATTCAACCCAAATCTCCCCGATGTATACAAGATACTCAGCGAGGGATTTCCGAATATCGCCGATTTCTCACTGTGGTACACAGATACCTCTCACAGATGCCGCCACGGTATCAGCAGAGTGTTCACCTACCGCAATTCCACAACAGCTTCTGCCGTGTTCGATATCGGCAGCACAGTCCTCATCGGTCAGGTGGCTACAAACAGAGCTGCCCGCGGACGAGGCTATGCAAGAGAATTCCTCAAATGGCTCGCAAAATTCTTCAACGGTCTCGGAAAACGCGCATATCTCCTTGCACTTGATGTCCGCGTAAGCTTCTATCAGGAGATAGGCTTCAGAGTCGCAGGTCGCGAGATAGTCCTTGAACGTATCGACATCGAAAAGGACAGCGCAGCAAAGGGTCGTCTCGAAGAAAGATAATCACAGATTTTACGTATATACAAAAAGCGCAGCAGGTATCATACTTGCTGCGCTGTGTTTTTATTATGGAATCCACTCTATTTCTACAAAAGAAATCTGTCCGTCTGGATTGAAGTCAAATTTATATCCGCTATTATATTCAGGATAAGCTTCAGATACAACAGTATACATCACTTCATTATGGTTGCCTTTATCTGTTGGCTCACCACTGTTTGCTATCAGTTCATCTTTTGTCAATGTATAAGGAAAAGCAAATTGTAACTTTGTATCATTATCCCCTCTTTTTATTGCACTCTCAAAATCGGGATAAATAACTTGACAAATAACGCAGTCTTTCATTGGAATTTCTGTTTTCTTTGGATTGCCAAATGTAAATTGTAACCTACTATTCGCAACTGTGCAATCAAATGTTCCGTAATTTGCCTGTCCCTTTAACTGTTTTGTCCAAATCTTATCATAATTATCCGTTTTAGTAAACTCAACGCCGTTATCGAGCATATCCTGTAAGGTCGATACGCCAAGTGTATATAAATGACCGTCATATATAAAGCTCCTGTTATCAAGGTCAGCGTATTTGTCACTGAGTCCTGTTGGTAAAGAAGTCACTTTTACGGGGTCTGTAGTCAGTTCCTCGATTATGACTACTTCGGTTTCATCAGCCTCTGTAGTCTCAGCAGTTGTTGCAGCCTCGTTGGTCTTTTTCGAGGTCTTTTCGCTTGTTTTAGCCTCGCCGCAGGCTGTAAGTCCCAGCATTGCAACGATCGCTGCTGCGATAAACTGTTTTTTCATGTAAATTTCTCCTTTTTGCCTGTATAAGGCTTTTTTCGTTGTCAATTATATCACCGAACCGCGGCACCGTCAACAAACAACAAAAAAATCAACCATAAATTCGTAGTCCTAAGCAAATATTATCAAATATTTACGCAAATATTATAAATATTGCTAACCAATCTTTGCACAGCAGGGCAATTATTGCGGTTGTTCCATATGTGATAATAACACAGACGGGCGAACAATGTTCGCCCCTACAAAAAAGGGACGTCGAGGACGCCGTCCCCTACAGTTTGTCATTTGCAGTTGTTTGAGATTGGCGGGCGGCAGAACGCCGCCCATACACATTAAAATGGTATTTCCAAAATAATTCCGCATTCCGAATTCCGAATTAAAAAAGTCCCGAAAGCGCGAACTTTCGGGACTTTTTAGGTATCAAGGTGTCAATAATCTTTTTTCTTGCCGCAAAGCTTGCAGGTCTTGGATATGAGCTTGAAATCGCCGCCGCAGTACAGGCACTTGCCTGCGGTCTTTCGGCTTGCAACAACAGTCTCATAGTATGCAGGGAAATTCGACGCATTGCTTGAAAGATTAGGCCACGCGATGCTCAGAAGCTTAGGGCAGTTATTGAAGCCGCCGCTTACTTTCTTGAGAGAAGCAGGCAGAGTTATCTTTTCAAGGTTGGTGCAGCCGCTGAAATCGCCTATCGACGAAACGCCGCCGGGCACTGTAAAGGCTCTCAGTCCCGTACAGCCGCTGAAGCCGTCAACGCTGAGTATACCTGCGGGAAGCTCGATATCACGCAGAGAAGTGCAGTTCTGAAAAGCGAACGCTCCGATAGACTTGATAGTTCTCGGCAGACCTACTGCCGACAGAGCCGTACAGTTCGCAAAGGTACATTCCTCAACGAGAGATACGCCCTCGGGTATATTTACAGTTTCAAGCTTTTCACAGCCTGAGAAAGCATACTTTCCAATGGTAGAAACGTGGGGCGGTATTTTTATCTCTTCCAGATTTTTACAGCCCGAAAAAGCAAACGAACCGATACTGCCTATAGGCTCTGGGAGCTCAACAGAGGCAAGGCTCGAACAGTCGGCAAAAAGACAGTCCGAAATATACCTCATATGAACAGGGACTACTACCGATTTAAGGCTTGTACAGCCTCTGAAAGCCCAGATATCAATAGAAGTGATGCTGTCTGGGAGTTTGATCTCCTCCAGCGCAGTGCAGCCGCGGAAAGCGTATGCACCTATCTCGTCTACCTTGTCATGGATAGTGATATTTTTGAGGGTAGTATTGTTCTCAAAAACGTGCTTGCCTATTTTACGTACTTCTCCAGGGATAGTAACTTCCGCGGAATTTCCCTTGTATTCGGTAAGAACACCGTCCGTCACAACAAAATCGGAGCTGTGCTTCTTTACAGCCTTCACTTTTTTCGCAACGTCCTTGTGCTGTGACTTATACTTGTTGACCGCCTTTGAAACGATGAACGGGGTGCTGCAATAGGGACATACCCACGCATCTTTTGTGTTATCTACTTCAACAGTTTTGTTACAGCTTGTACAAATCGCATTTACATTAGCCATAAAAATATCCCCCCTGTAATGCTTCTTTTATAAAATAATTGTACCACGTACAGGCTCATATGTCAATAAAATAGAAGCAAATATCACAAAATATACAGAAGGAGTTGCTGTTGTTTGTAACATATGCACATTAAAAATCAAAAGAGCCGCAAATTGCGGCTCTTATTAAAGCAGGTATTGATTTTATCAAAGCATAGAAGCTCTGAGTTCCTCACCGCTGAGCTTTGAAAGGTAAGCAGGAGCAATATCAAAAGCAGTCTTGCAGCCTGTTGCACCCTCAGCCTTGAGTCTTGCAAGTGCTCTTGCATAGCAGATAAGAACGCTTGCTGTGAACTCAGGATTTGACTCCAGCTTGAGAGAATACTCTATCATCTGGTGTGTCTTTTCGCCGTCGCCTGTGAGACCGCTTCTCATAACGAAACCGCCGTGAGGCATCTTGTTGTGCTTAGCGTCGAACTCCTCTTCTGTGATGAAGTTTACAGTTGTATCGTACTCATCGAAGTAATTCTTCATAGTCTTGATGTCGTTCTCGATCTGAGCAAGATCAGCACCCTCCTCGGGAACTACCCAGCACTCTCTGAGGTGCTTCTGACGAGTTGTGAGCTCAGGCTGGCTTCCGCTGCGGACAGCCTCCATAGCAGCCTCTATCGGAACAGTGTACTGGATACCTCTCTTAACGCCCTTTACGCGGCGGATAGCATCAGAGTGACCCTGGCTTACGCCCTTGCCCCAGAAAGTATAGCTCTTGCCGTTAGGGAGAATTGACTCAGCATAGAGTCTGTTAAGTGAGAAGAGACCCGGATCCCAGCCAAGTGAAATGAAAGCGAGGTGACCGCTCTCCTTTGCAGCCTTATCAACGTTAGCAAAGTGCTCGGGAATTCTTGCGTGAGTATCAAAGCTGTCGATAACATTGAAAAGCTTAGCCATTTCGGGAGTCTGCTTAGGAAGATCTGTAGCACTTCCGCCGCAGATTATCATAACGTCTATATCATTTGCCATTTTCTCAGCATCAGCGATATTGTAGACCTTTGCGCCTGCTGTAAGAGGCTTTACAGTGGAAGGATCGCGGCGTGTGAAGATGCCTGCGAGCTCCATATCATCATTCTGACGGATAGCCAGTTCAACGCCTCTGCCAAGGTTGCCATAGCCTGAAATACCGATTCTAACTTTAGCCATTTTAAAATTCCTCCTTTGATTCGCTGTGTTCGCCATTGAACGCAGCCTGTAAACATTATATCACCTTTTTTCAGAGTTGTAAAGCTTTTTTTGATATATCAGCCCCACCACAACGCCGCCTCTTATTATTAAAAACTATTGACTCATTCGGCTTTTGGAGTTATAATATCTATATATTGCTTTAAGGAGAACTCTATGAGACCTATTTCAAGAATTATTGCCGCTGCCGCAGCTGCTGCACTTTCTGCTTCAATGTGCTGCTGCGGTAATAAAAAAAGCTCGGACAGCTCCGATACAAAGGAAAGTACAAGCTCGTCCGCAGAAACAGAAACTACCGAAACTACCACCTCTGATAACGCAACTACCACGGCTTCTTCAAAAACGGAGGAAACTACAGTTTCTTCCGACGTTACTTCTGCTGCTCAGACTACAACTGCTGCCGTGACCACGGATAAGCCTGCGGAGACTGAGAAAAAGCCGGATGAAGCTCCGAAAAAGGGCTATGAAAGCTGCTTCGAGGCGGCAAAGGCTTACTACAATGCTTATCTCACTTCAAATGCAGACGCTGTTTACGATATGTTCTGTCAGGAGGAGATAGAGGGCTATCACAGCTATCTCGGCACTACCGACCTTCTGGACGGACAGAATGCTCAGGTAGTATTCAAACGCTCAAATGTTGTCAACGCCATTAAGGACTCGATGAAAAACATACACAATATCATGGCAGAAAAGTCAGATGTTCCTGCTGATAAATGGACTACCTCACTCAGCGAAGATCTTCTGAAGCCTTTGGGTGAGAATGAGCTCAACGACTTCAACAAGATACTCGGCACTCAGTTCAAGAACGCAAGCGACTGCGCTATGGTGTACTACAAGGACGGCAACTCCGAGCATGATTTTGTTGGAAACGGCTGCGGCTTCATTGAATATGACGGCAGGTGGTACCTTTCCTATACGACTATGCTGAACATAGAGCTTCTGACCTATATGAACGTTTTCTGAGGTCAAGCCTGATCTCTGCGTTATAAATCAGGATCCGGGATAATATAGTGACTCAGCTCCTTTCGGGAGCTCTGTCTTTTTATTTAAATAATGAAAGGAGCTGTTTTCATGTCTTTCCTTGAAAAAGCAGGTATATTCCTCACAGGCTTTCTCCTTCTTGCTGTAATGGCAAAGGAAATAATCGCTCTTATCGCTGACTTTATACTTGCGCCACTTTTCGGCATGAGAGTAAAATCGGTCTCCTTCTTCGGTCTGGCTTTCAATTTGCAGAACGGCAAATGGGTAGCTTCAAAACATAAAAAAACTGCTCTTATACAGCATGATGTGCGCTTTGATGACCGTATCCCTGTTGAGAAATACGACGACAAAAAGTCAAAATGGCTCCAGCTTACAACAACTGTCATAAAAATACTTGCTGCCGCCGCTATATGCTTTGCCTGCCGCGGATTTTTTGCAAAAGACAAAAAATCCCCCCTCGATATTCTCGTCATATCCTTTGCTCTGGGTATGGTATTGCAGGCTCTCACCTCCCTCGGCATATTCCTTTACACTCATTTAGTCCTTATGAAAAGACTGGGCGGCTATGTTAATACACTTCTCTCAAGGCTAAGAAACGGCGAGGAGCTCAGCTCTCTCAATATGCAGCCCGTTGAGATGCTACCGTATGAAAATCCTACAAATACAGAAAAGATACTCTACTATCAGGTATATATGGCTCATCTTGCCGCTTCGGACAACTATGAGGCTATGCGTGAGCCCTCTCATCAGGCTATGAACTACATTATGAACCACGATTACTTCACTCAGGAGACTCTCGCCTATTACTGGCTCATATTCTATTTCTCCGAGGTCGAGCCCGACGAGCAGTCAGCAAAGGCTCTGCTCGAAAAGCTGGGCGATATCATAAGAAACGATAAGGACTCGAACGCAAGACGCGTACTTGCTTACTATATGTTCAATATACAGCACAATGACGAACGTGCAGAGGCGCTCGTATCAGAAGGCTTCGCCGCACTGAATACCACACGCTGTCTTGCTACTGAACGAGAGCTTGAAAGAAAGCTGCTTACTCAGCTCAATTCACGTATCATTGCGCATAAGCACAGCATGACCGCTCAGACAGACAGTCAATGATACATAACACCTATCAGGAGGATCACTTTTTATGGATAGCAAGACCCTGAACGAAAGCTCACAGGCTGTAAAGCAGGTCGTAGACAGATTCGGCATAGAAATACTCGGCGACCATAAACGCTTCTGCTCCGCCTTTGCTGATTTCGCACCAAAGCTCTCAAAGGAGAACAAGGCTTTCTTTGTTGCTCTCAGCGAGAATATAGGCAGCATTTTTATACGCGAAAATGCTGACGTTGTTGCAGGCAATAAAAATCCCGACGATATCATTCAGCGTGCCGTCAAAGATATAAGCGAATATCTCAATAACGAAAAGGCTGAGCTCGTTGCACTGAGCATTGCAGCAGCTCTCGACTGGAAAAGTGCTGCACCTGCCGAAAATACGCAGGAAAGCGAAGATAGCTCCACCTATGGCAGCTCGGCTTCTCTCATCGAGGATCTGTTCAAACGTGCTCAGAACGGCGATAATGATGCCTGCTTCAATCTCGGCGAGCATTTCTTCTACGGCAGAGGAGTAAAACAGGATTACGCAAAGGCTGTAAAGTGGTACATCATGTCCTCTGACCGCGGAGATTGCAGCTCTCAGAAAAAGCTTGCTGACTGCTATTATCTTGGTCAGGGCACGGAGAGAAATGTTGCAAAGGCTGCCAAAAGATACGAGCAGGCTGCCGAGCAGGGCGACTACGACTCACAGAAAGCTCTTATAAGATGCTATATGCTTGGCGGAAACGGACTCCTCCCCGATGCAAAAAAGGCTGAATACTACTCGAAAAGATACAGTATCCCGATAAGTCAGGGAACTACCGAGGATATACTCAAAAACGCAATGGCAGGCATACCGTCTGCACAGTTCAAGCTCGGAAATATGTACCTCCACGGCACAGGCATGGAGCGTTCTCCCGAAACTGCTATCACCTGGTTCAAGAAGGCTGCGGATCAGAACTTCCCTGCTGCCCAGTTCAATTTAGGGGTATGCTATTACTTCGGCATAGGTGTCCCCCGTGATCGGATAACAGCAGTCGATCAATATAAAAAGGCGGCTAAAGGCGGCGATATGGACGCTCTCAACAATTTAGCAGGCTGCTTTATGCGCGGAGAAGGTATTCAGGCCGACCAGTCCGCAGCAGCAAGATATTACAAAAAGGCTGCTGAGAGCGGTCTTGCAAAGGCTCAGTACAACTACGGAGAATGCTGCTTCAACGGCTTCGGTGTTCCCAAGGACGCAAGAGAGGCTGTAAAATGGTACAAGGAAGCCGCTATACAGGGAGACCCCGACGGTCAGTACTCCTACGGCTGGTGTCTCCGTGACGGTCTTGGCTGTCTCAGAGATAACAGCCTCGCTAAAAATATGTTTGAGAAAGCCGCCGCTCAGCGTCATACCGCTGCACAGAAGGCGCTCGGCTACTGCTATGCAAACGGTACGGGAACTCCCAGAAACTATGCCTCTGCCGCAGATCAGTTCGCAAAGGCTGCTGCCGCAGGAGACAAGGAAGCCGCAAAGCTTCTCGTTGCCTGTTATAAATACGGCGGCGACTACCTTGCGGTAAACGATGCAAAGGCTCATTACTACGCGGATCAGTACAGTCTCGATTATGATATGATATAAACAAAAAGACTTCCCTCACGGGAAGTCTTTTTGCTTGTCAGCTTTTTATGAAACATCATTCAAAAGAATTGAACTGAATAAACATATGGCTGTAGCCGTCTGTTATCTTGTTTGCCTCATCCTGAGATATTTTTGTATCTCTGCCTGACTGCTCTGCATTAGTATAATATATGATCGGCTCATTGTTCTCGTCAAGACCGTCAACACTCACGCTCTCTACAAAGTTGAGTCCGCTGTAGCCAAGTCTGTAGTAGGCTTTGCTGCTGTGTGTTGCGCCGCCCGAACCTTCATTTGAGATGAAGCCTGCGTGAGCCATACCGTTCCGTGCTCTGTCTGCTGTAGGATTTGAGCAGATGTAGTATCTGCTTCTCAGACCGCCCATTGCAGCGGCATACACTTCATTGTTGGCATCAACTGAGAAAATATTGTAGATAACGCTGTCAAAGTCGCCCGACTCAGCACCATAATCGTAATTTACACCGAGGAGCAGCTCCATGATTCCGTCCTCATTGACATCATTGAATGCATATCCGATATGTGCCGGACTTTCATAAGAAGCATAGAGCAATTCGCGTGCAAGATCACTTTCGTACTTCAGACCGCTTGCATCTTTATTCTTTATCATTGTGCTGCACTCGTCGATGATCTTTGCATATTCCTTGTAGATCTTCTCCTCTGTCTCACCGATCTGAGTATACTGTCCTATATATGACAGCACCTTCTCCTCAGTCTTTGTATTGGAGCTCTGAGATTCTGTAGTCACTTCGGGCTTGTTGTTTACTGCCTCAGTGAGTGTGGTGCTGACTGTTGTGCTTACAGCATCAGCGAGAGTTGTTGTTACAGCTGAGCCTTTTACAGTTGTAACGATGCTGCCATTCTTTCCTGTTACAGTCGTCACTGTTTTTGATGATGTGGAAGTACCTGCCACATTTGTTGTAGTCTGATGGAGTTCTACATCAGGAGTCTTCATCTTATTGCGATAAAAGAAATGTCCTCCGCCTATTAAACCTATTACTACAGCTATAGCTGCTGCTACACTTGATATTCTCGTCATATTGATCTTCCTTTCATATTTCTCAACGCCGCTTACACTGTCGGCGTATTCTGTCTGTTCGATATTTGCTCTGCGCTGTGCCTTTGCAAATATCTCGTTCTTCTTCGCTTCCTCCGCCATTAATCTCTCTACGGAAGCCTTATCAGCTTTGCGAAGAACCTCTATTATTTTCTTCTTACTGTTCATGATTTACCTCCGTTTTAAGGAGTTTTTTATTGCATTGTTCACCATTTAAGAGTATCTATCTCATTTTCGTTGCCATACTTATTAGTAAATCCGCCTTCTTTGATATCCTTCACTATTTCAGCAGGTGTCTTGAATTCTACAGCTTCATCATCAAACTTATAGCTTTCGAGCTTGTATATATATGAAGGAGAACCATCTGGAAGATACAGCTCATAGGAAAGAGTGATACCTGTTGCTGCATCTACCTCGCCTGTATAATTGCAGTCATATCCGAATTCATTGTTGTTGTTGTGACCGCTTATAGTTACTATCTTTCTGCCGTTTTCAGTTCTCTCGCCTGTTATCTCCCATTCATTTGGTGAATGAACATTGACAGCAGTAATAACACAGCCTGCCGTCTCAGTAATATTGACCTTGCTGTCACCCCAGTCCATAGTATCGTGAGCATGAGATATCTCATAAGTTTTAATGGGGGTATCATAAAATATATGTCCACCGTTATCATAGTCAATTGTTGCCAGACAATCCCCTGCTTCTATATAATTCTTATCCTTTACCGCAAAGTACCATGCATCCAGCAATCTGCCGCTTTTATCATAATGCTTATCCTCAGAAGAAGCTGTAAGTCCTACCTCGTCAAGATATATCCAGCCTTTATGCACGTCGCCCTTACGCCACTCTCCTGCATATATGGTATAGCTGTATTCAGAAGAGAATTTATCAAAGCAGCCAAGATAATTGAAATTTTCAACCTTATTGATAAGTTCTTCCTTTGTTACGCTGAATTTATTCTCGTTCTGATTTTCACTATTGCCTGATACAGCCTTTTCTGTTGTCTTTGCATCACCTGATACAGTTGCAGCTGTTGTAACAGTTGTTGTCACGCTTGTCTTTGTTGTCTTGTCTGTTCCTGTTCCCTTAATTGTTGTTGCTGTGTTTGTTGTGCCTGTCTGTGATGTTGTTACCTCATGAAGTATCGGCTGCGGAACGTCCGGCTCACCGTTATCCTTCATTAAATATAATCCGCCGCCTATTGAACCTGCTACTAATACTGCTGCTGCAGCTATACCTGCTAATCTTGTCATACTTATTCTCCTCTCATACTTTTCAACACCGCTTACGCTGTCTGTATATTCTGTATTCTCGATATTTGCCCTGCGCACTGCCTTTTCAAATATCTCCTGCTTCTTAACTTCCTCCGCCATGAGCCTCTCTACAGAAGCCTTGTCAGCTTTGCGAAGGATATCTATTATTTTCTTCTTATTCATAGCGTACCTCTCTTATAAAGATATGCCAGCCGCTTCAAGGAGATTTTTCAGCTTCTTCATGGCTCGTCCGCACCTCATTCTAACTGCCGTGGGGTTAAGTCCTACCATTTCTGCTATTTCCTTGGAGTTTTTGTCATAATAGTACTTTTGAATAATTATTATTGAGTCCGGAGGACCAAGTTCGGACACCTTTTCAAGCAAAAGCTCTGATGTTTCGGACTTGTCGTTATTCCTCTCGATGTCCTCCTCATCTGCTATCTCTGCCATGCTTTCTTCGTCTGCGGATACGTTCCTGCCCGTCCTTGCAGCCAGCGAACGCCTCATACTTATAGCGGTATTCCTCGCTACTGCGCCAACATACGACTTCAATGAACCTTCATTATCAGGATTTAGCTTCATCATAACAGAAGCAAATACATCTATAACACACTCATCTGAGTCATCAGGGCTGCCAAATCCGCTTATTATCCTGTTTACTATTGAATATACATAGCTGTAATATTTATCAAAAAGTGCGCGCTGTCCCTGAGGCGGTGTTTCCCGCATCAGACTCAATATCTCATTATCGGTCATACGCTTCCTCCTGTGTTTGTTTTTCAGACCAGATCTGTCTTTCACTTATAGTAACGCATTGCTTTTTTCAAGTGTAACACTTTTCAAAAAAATTTTTTTCAGTCCGTAGAGACT
>NZ_FRCT01000012.1 GCF_900143025.1 Ruminococcus flavefaciens
TAGTCTTTTCTTGACTTTTCTTCTTTTACAAAGAAATCTCAAGGGTCGTTACTTTTTCTTATTCGCATTGTTCAATTTTCAAGATGCTGTTCCATGCTCTCTCTTCCGAGACAGCTTTAATATTATATCACTTTCTTTCAGAGTTGTCAAGACTTTTTTCAAAATTTCTTTTGGAAATTTTTTCTTTTCCTCTTGGCTCTCTTTAAGACAGCTTTAATATTATATCACAAATCATTTCCTTTGTCAATACCTTTTCGGAAATTTTTTGCTTTCTTTTTCGTCTCCGTTTCGTTCTATACGCCTCCTATGCTGCCCCAGCAGTCTTACTTTTCAGCGTCTTTCCCTTGCGGCGACTTATTTATTATAGCAGGTTTGGCATGAAATGTCAACACGTTAATTGTACCAACCTTATCTGTTGTATTAGGGTGAATTGTGTGTATTTTTACAACTACTCTGTAAACAGCATAGTAAGGCATAATTCCTGCTCGTTTTCTTTAAGTGAAAACGTCACTTCATTGCCGTATTCATAGCCTGTTTCATCGAGCACCTTAAAGACATTCTCCTCGGTTATGAAGTGCTCTCTGAAGTCAACATACACATCTGAATTTGCAAAGCGAATCTCTATCGTACCATTGCCCTTTGACAATTCTCTCCTTACTATCTCCTCGGCTTTTTCGTAGGAGTCAGCATAGAGCCCGTTTTTGACATAGTAATTCCACTTATTGCTCACGCACGGAAACGGCGTAAACAGAGAATCATCTGCGTAATGAGTCTTTGAGAACTCCACATCGGAGCACAAAAAGTACATCTGTCTCATTTCGCCGACCTTGTCCGTATCAGCCCATGTTACGTCGATATTGTACCATTCGCCGTCGATATTTACCTGATTCCACGCATGATTTTCGCCTTTATCGGTAGTGCCAGTTATCACAACGCTTTCCAGTCCCAGCTTTGCTGCAAGGTAGTTGAACGCCTTGGCGTATCCCTCGCAGTTTGCTTCGCCTCTGACAAGACAGCCGTAAATAGTTGACGCAAATTCGCTGTCGTCACCTGTAATGTAACTGCATTTTCTTACGATAAAATCATTTATATACCTTGCCTTCGACTCATCGTTCGTAAGATCATCGACATCCGACATAAACGCCTCAAGCGCTCCTTCAAGATCCTGTTCCTTCTGATGAGGTCTGGTCATATCTCTGTATGCTATCTTAGCCTCTCTGACCTTCTGCGCCGTATAATAGACAGAATCGAGGTAATAGAACTCGCTTTCCTGCTTTTCGAGGATACAGTATATCCTGGAGTAGGTTTTTCCGTCCACCTCATAGGGCAGCGGGATCTTTTCCTTTTTCTCGCTTATACCGCGATAAAGCGCGGTATATACACTTTTCTCCTTTGTAGTGAGCTGCCTGTATATGGGTCTCATGTTCTTTTCATCTGTGGTCAGGTACACAGCATCGGGATATTTCTTCATTATGCCCGATTTCTTGATATACCGCCACGAAAGTCCGAGACAGCCAACGCACACAATACAAAGTATTATAGTCAGCAGTTTCTTTCCCAAATCAGTTCTCCGTTATCATAACTGTGTTGTTCCGTATTTTGAATGACGGCAGATTTTCTACGAATTTGCTGAATTTTGAATAGCCATAGGACTTTACATCAAATCCGGGTATCTTTGCGCAGAGCTGTTTTTTCAGCTCGCCAAGATTGTATCCTTTGCTGCCGTTTGTGCGGACTATAGCCGCAAGAGTATTTTCTATCCTTTCAAGGTCAGTCATGCTGGTCTTCTGTGATACCAGTATGCTGCTGCCCTCCTGACGGAAACTGAGTCCGTCAAATTCCTTGAGGAACTGTGAAAACTTTGAATAGCCGTAGTTTCTCACATCGAAATCGGGATAGCGGTTGAGAAGTCTGCTTCCCAGCTCGCCTATATTTATCTCGTCCCTCAGATTTGCATTTTCGGTTATTATTCTTACTATGGCTGTCTCAAGAGACTTGAGCTCAACCTTTTCGAGCTTTTCGCTCTCAACAGTGCTCTGGATATCCTCGTCAGCAAGTATCTCCAGATATTTGAAGGCGTTGCAGGCGGTACTGAAGGGCTTCGGAGTCTTCTGCTCGCCCATGCCTATTACGTGCATACCAGATTCACGCAGACGGATAGCAAGCCTTGTAAAATCGCTGTCACTGGATACTATGCAGAAGCCGTCGACATTATGCGAATAGAGTATATCCATAGCGTCGATTATCATAGCCGAGTCAGTAGCGTTCTTTCCCGTGGTATAGCTGTACTGCTGAACAGGAGTGATAGCGTTGTCAAGAGCCATGTTTTTCCACCCTGCAAGATTTGTTCTTGTCCAGTCGCCGTAAACTCTTTTATACGTCACAACACCATAGTTCGACACCTCGTCGAGTATGTACTTAGTATATTTTGCCGCAACATTATCCGCATCTATAAGTACTGCATATCGTGTTTCTTTTTCCATTTTCTCACTCCTGTAATTCTAACCGCACAGCGGATTGTGATATATTTATTATAACATTTATATAAGATTTTGTATATAGTAATTCCGCACAAAGACAAAGAGCCGTCTTTGTGCGGAATTAAGACTATAACAAAAGCCCTGCGGAAATAATCACTTCCACAGGGCTTCACGTCATTAACATTCAAAATTTTTTCCGTCATGCTCAACGCCGTCCTCAGACCATTCAAAATCACTGAAGTTGTCGTCGGAGTAGAATATCCTCTCATACTCAAACACACCGCTTTTACGGTACACAGAGCGGCTTTCGGTCTCTCCGTCCTCGCCGTCTATATAATAAAGGGAATGTTTTCCGTCAGGGCTTTTCATAGTTTCAAGCGACTCTCCGAGCCAGTCCGTACCGAATACCAGCAACGAGAAGCCTACTGCGCCGAGAAATACCAGTGAAAGCACAGACGGGAGCTTCTTTCCGCCGTACTGTCTTTTCCATATCTGTAAAAAAGCCATGAATGTACCCAGACATAAAAAAGCAGGAGCAGCAAGCGCAAGTGCGTTCACCATAAACTTTTCCGTAAATTTCCATACGGCAAAAAGCTGGTTGGTATCACCGATAAAAAAGACAAGACCTATCATTGCTCCCAGACATATTATACCAAGAGCAAGGAAAAACCATTTCAATGCTTTTATCAATTTCATTATTTGACCTCTTTTTCATAATATTATAAAACAGATGCTGCGTAAAAGATAAGACCATTCAAAAGATCATTTTTTGTCGATCACATTATAACTGAACGACTCGCCGTCCAGAGACAGTTCATCGTCCTTCCATTCTATATTGTCAAGGGCAGTTGTGTCCGTATTCTTGATGATGTAATACATATGCCCCTTGTCCTTGCGGAGCCACTCAACATCGCCGCTGTACTTGTTTCGCACGTAGTATACCGAGTGTTTACCGTCGGGACTTTCGATCTCGTGCATAAAATAGCCGAGGCGGCCTCCTGTTATACCGTAAATGAGTCCCAAAACTCCTCCGCAGATAAGAGCAAGAAATCCCAGTATGACTATACCGTTTTTATGCTCGCGCACTCTCTGCACAAGAGCGATAACGATAAGAGCTCCCAGAAAAATCGGCACACCCACAAAGCACAGATTGCATATAAGGTTTTCAGGCATTCTGCAAAAAACTCTTACTGCATGATCTCCAAGATTTTTCTGCGTGATCTCGAAATACGCCACACCGCAGGCACAGAGCAAAGCAGCCAACGCCATGATTATTTTCACTATCTTCATGGTTTACCTCAAAAACACATTATTTTTCATCGTAAGGAGAATACATGAATTTATCTCCGTCGGCGTAGAAGTAATCACCGTCGCCCCATTCGATATCAACGATCTCCTCGCTTGAAAAGAGGTAATCGTGGCAAAATGTTCCTACTCTGCGGTAATACTCATAATATTCCTTCGATGCATACTTCTTTGTAACATAGCATATGGAATGTTTGCCGTCGGGACTTTCGACCTTATGCGCTCTTATGTACATATCCTCATTCTTTGAAAGGCAGAACATAAGCACAGCCGAGCCCACCAGCACAACAGTTCCCAGCCCCCATATCCACTTTCTTTTCAAGCCGTTCCGTATTTTATCAATAAGGATCGCAAGGGAAGTAAGCCCGAGAAAGGCAGGGACAAGCAGGAACAATACCCAGCTCACAAATTCCTCTCTGAAGCCAAAAAACAGCATCAGATCATCTGTTATCTTGTCAACGTATATCAGTGCGGCACAGGCGGCAGCACTGAGTAATGCCATAACAAAGAATATTACTTTAACAGCCTTCATATTTTTACCCCAAATAGTTCTATCCTGTTTCTTACCCTAATTAAAAAATCCCGAAACTATTGCTTCGGGATTTACGTAATACCAAGGTTATTACCCCAGTACTATGGAGCGGATTACGAGGCTCGAACTCGCTACCTCCACCTTGGCAAGGTGGCGCTCTACCAGATGAGCTAAATCCGCATTGTATATAGAACGCGAATAGCGTTCTATATGGTGCTTCCGGTCGGAATCGAACCAACGACACGGGGATTTTCAGTCCCCTGCTCTACCGACTGAGCTACAGAAGCGTGTTGGCGACCCCGAACAGACTCGAACTGTCGACCTCCTGCGTGACAGGCAGGCGTTCTAACCAACTGAACTACGAGGCCATGTGGTGGGGACTACAGGGCTCGAACCTGTGACCCTCTGCTTGTAAGGCAGATGCTCTCCCAGCTGAGCTAAACCCCCACATCGCATTGCTTTATTTCGCCGTTTCAGGTGTCTTATCCCTGACGACGAAAATAATTATACCACAGTATTTTTGATTTGTCAAGCATTTTTTGAAAAAAATTTCAGATTTTTTTAAAAAAGTCTGCAAGCGCCTGTTTTTAGCCTGTATGGGAGCCCGTCCTCGGGCTCCCGAAAGAAAGTATCTTCTTATGCAGACACCTCAACTCTCAACTAAGCACTGATCACTTACAACTATAAACTTATGCCACGACTGCTTTGACAGCCTTTTTTTATTTATTGCTCACAATAACAACCCGTTGAAATTATGCAGGTATACAAAGTGAAAAATTATTTTTTCAATAATCAATGGTTTTCCGTTGAATTTCATGTTTTTTCAGCCCCATTATGAGAGCAGTATGACGCTTTACCTATAATATATCATTTAAATTTATCGGCAAAGCCGACACCATTAATTCCGAATTCCGCATTCCTAATTCCGAATTTAACTACGGCTTGCAGACACCACAATTATGCATTATGCATTATGAATTATGCATTAAAGAAAAGCCGCAGCATCTCTGACCGTGAGATACTGCGGCTGAATAATATCAGTTTTTCAGAGCCTTTTCAAGCCACACGCTTGCAATATCGAGTGCCTCATAGAGACCGCACTCGCGCTCTGTATTCTTTACAAAAGCCTTCAAGGGGTTGGGCTCATTTGTATCCATCTGAACGACTCTAACCTTTGAAGTTACCTTTTCGCCATTTTCTTCTTTGGTATCGAGTATCTGAATGAAAATAACATATGGATCTGACATATAGCCGTAGTAGATATCATTTCCGTTTTTTACCAGAGGGTAGCCCTTATATGTGTTGAATTTTGCGTTCATTATATACCTCCTTGGAATTTTACCAGTTTGTAACGTAATCCTCTCCTGTGCCTATGCGCTTTATATTATCAATGAGGGTCTTGACATAGGACTTTGTGCAGTAATACTTGCTCTCGCCGTTTACAACGATAAGAGAACGCATTACCGTATCATCATAAAAATCATAAGTTGTCGTAGTTTTGTTATACTTATCAGTATACTTTATGGTAGCAGTCGGCTCTCCCTCGGGAACAGGCACACCGACAGCAAATTCTTCTGCATTTGAACCGCAGAGGAACGAATAGAACTTTCTGTAACGCTCTGTATCGAATTCCTTTCCGTCCTTCCTTACAAAGAAATCATCTGCGGTCGGACTGTCGGGAACATTCTCCTCATTTTTAGGTGAGATTATGAAGTCCACCTTTTCTCCTCCGCCGCTGACGGAAAGATCGGTGATATTCCATACATAGTTTGTTATAAGAAGTCTCGAAACAATGTCGATAGGCTGAACAGTAAGCCACTTTGCAGTATCGGCATCCACGGTATATATGAGTTTTCCGCCATCAAGCATAGCGTAACTGCTGTTTTTGCCTTCCTCGTTCGTAAAGGTCTCGCCGAGCAGAAGCTTGTAGGACTTTCCGTTGTCACAGTCCATAGTAACTGTGCAGAAAGGCTTATCAAGGCCTGACTCTGCGATATCCTTCTCATTACAGCCGATAACATGGATATCAGAAGCGACCAGACCGAACATACCGTTTGTGATATCCGTAGACTTTTCTATAGCAAGATAGCTTTCCACAGGTGATACCATCTTGTGAGAAGATGAAGTACCTCCCGTATTCTTGCCCTCGCTGGACTTATCATATTCAATGAGCATATCCTGCTCCATATCATCTCTCTGGATTCTCAGGCTCTTGACGATAGGAGTCTCATCATCAGCAGGCTTTTCAAGTATGACCTTTGATATAAAGTCTTTTATACCGAGCTGATAGTTTGCAACAGTTGAATTGTTTACAGTGTAAACATCATTTTTGCCGTCCACCATGAAGTAGTTGACGGTGCCAGAAGGAGCGGTATCACCCACATAAAACTTTACCTTAGTACCTGATTTATATGTGAACTCAACCTCTGCGGCAGGCTTATCAAGACCATATTTGCCAAGGTCTGTACAGCCCTCTGCAATAAGAGACTGTGCCTGTATGCTGTTTCCGTTATTGACAAGAGTGCTGACCTTAGTATTGTCAACATTCATATCCTCATAGCCTTCAAGGGTATAAACAGCGCCTTTTTCCCCTGTTGCAGCTTCCTGCATTATTACCTTCAGAGTACCCTCACTGTTTTTTACCTCGACCGTATTGATATCTGCTGCTTTGCCGTTGTCGCTTACGAGGACAGTACCCTGTCCCACAGCCTGAGTAGCAAGAAGCTCCATTGTCGTGGATTTATTGCCGTCTCCGCCCTTTTCCTCCTCGGGACTAAGCTTTAAGAAGGCATAGCCGCCTCCCAGCATAGCCACAAGGACTGCGCTGAGAGCGATAATACCCTTTGCCTGTTTTTTCATTTATTTCTTCTCCTTAACAGTACGATAACACCAACAGCAGCAACGATGAATGGGATCACCCATACAACGATTACCTTTATTACCTTTGCTTCCGTTTTAGATGCAGAGATATATGACTGCTGAAGTGCCTTGTCAGGAATTATAACGCCGTTTTCCTTGCCTGTCATGGTATTGATGATATTAAGGATAACGTTACCGTTATTGTATGCCGAGCTCTGTGTAAGGTAAGTGCCGTTTGTGATAGCAGAGCTTCCTATAACAAGTACGCTGCTTGACATTGACTTGAACTGCTCATTGCGCTGCTTCTGTGAACGTACTACAACAGCTCTTGCGCCTTCCTTGCCTGTAACAGTCTGCATATCCTTCATATCGACTGTATATGACTCGTCGCAGGATTTAAGGACTTCTTTTACAACGTCCTCATTGTTCTTTTTCAGAACTGTTATCTCTCTTGAGAAAGGTGCAATGACAGGAAGCTTCTCGTTAGGGAGCTTGCCAACAGAATCAGGATCATTTACATTGACATAGATATTTGATGCATACGTCTCGGCATTTTTCTCGTCGATAATGATATTGCTTTCGATCTTCAGACTCCAGTCAGCGAGGAAATCCTCGATATTATTGAGAGATGTTGATGAAAGATCGGGAACATATATCAGATTTCTGTCATAATTTCCGCCGTTTTTAAGGAATTCATCAAGCTTGTTTATAAGCGGCTCGGTGAAGTCGACCGACGGAGCATAGATAACAGCCATATCGTATAAATTCGGATCAAGCTCGTCTGTAGATATATCTATATCCGTACATTCATATCCGTTCTTTGCAAGAAGGAGATTCTCGAATGAAGAGATGACCTGTGAATAGGTCTCGGAATTGTAAACAGAAGCACCGTTCATTGTCTTTATGAAAGCAACCTTTACCGGGTGTGCATCTGTAACATTCAGTATAGCACTGGTAATTGTACTTTCGCCAACGAAATTAAAGGTCATTGTTGACTGATCGGGATATATCATATTCAGTAATTCATTTGCTGAGAAAACTTCAACTTTTTCACCGGAAGCAACGATCATGCTGTTATATCCTATATCGCCGTCATAATTGTCCTTATATCTGTTTATGATATCAGGATCTCCGTCCATATTAACATATTTTACGTTGACGCTGCCTTCTCCCTGTGCTGCATAAAGCGAGTATTTATCTATCAGCTCAGGGATAATTTCAAAAGGTATCTCTATTGCTATTCCTTGACTGGCATAACCCTCTTCTATTTCGTTTCCCTTTTTCACGAAATAGTCTCTATCGCAGGTAAAAACGATATCAACGTCCTTTTTGAGCGATTTCATTGCGTTTATCGACTGCTCTGTAAGCTCGTATCTGTTATCGGGAGTGATATCAAACTTCATAGGCTTGCGCTTAGCGATCAGACCTAACATGATGTTGAGCACAACGACTATAGCAACAACGAGAACAATAGTAACATAGAACATAGTGCCGTATTTCAGCTTCTTGTGATTATTTTTTGAAGTCTCTGCGGTCTCCTCTGTTCCCATTACCTGTGACTCGTCAGTATCTTTTATACTCATCTGTAATCAAAACCTTCCTTTCATATAGCTCAGCTCCAGCGTCTCTTCTCAAGCACCTTTACGGTAAAGAAATTGAAGAGAAAAGCTGCGCTGACAAAGAATAATACACTGGTGAGACTGAATATTCCCCTTGTAAATTCAATGTATCTTGAATAGAAGGCTATTGAAGTAACTACCTTATAAATGCTCCTCTCGAACCAGTTTCCGTTTGCAAAGCCTGATACCAGCATCTCCGAAAGGTACATAACAAAGAGAAGCACAAGACTTACAACAGCAGAAGCCATCTGATTCTCGGTAAGTGAGGATACGAATAATCCCACAGCTATAAAAGCTGCACCGAGGAAAAGCATAGCAAAATAGTTGCCAAAAAGCGGAGTCCACGCCACTTCACCTAAATAATTCAGAATGAATGCGTATATGAATATGATAGACTCGGCAATGATATACAGCGTAAGAGCTGCAAAGTATTTTCCGAGAACTATGTCCCAAAGGCTTATAGGGGCTGTAAGAAGTCCCTGATCTGTCTTGTTCTTCTTTTCCTCACTGAGAAGCTTCATTGTGAGTACAGGGATAAGACAAAGCACCACAAGGAACATGGAACCGAACATACCCGAAACATTCGATGTATATAACATTATATTTCCGGTATAGAAGAATATACCCGAAACCAGCCAGAACACAGCAAGAAATACATAAGCTATGCCCGATGTAAAGAATGCGCCCATTTCGCGCCTGTAAATAGCTGACATTATTCCTCACCTCCGTTGCTTTCCTTGCTGTCCTCAGCTTTTTCGTCATCGCTTTCCTGAACAGCTTTGAGCTTGCCGTTCGGAGTCCTCTTTATAGCTATCTTAGGCTTTGAACCGCTCTTCTCGCTTCTCTGACCGCCTACTCCGTCGCTCATAGTGATCTTGAGGAATATATCCTCGAGAGTAAGGTCTGAAAGCTGGAGCATAAGGATATTCCAGCCCTTTTCGGCACAGAGCTTGTTGAGATCACGGCGGATATCAGTCTTGCCGTCTGTCTCGATGTCGTAATCATAGATGCCCTTTTCACGCTCCATGTCAGCACGGACATACTTTACGCCGCTGATAGTCTTGATAGCATCTGATATCTCGCGCTTGTCATCGGCGGTATGGGTAGTACCCTCGATACGAAGCACCATTTTGTGCTCGTTTGTGATATTTCTTGCGATCTCATCAGCTGTACCGTTGGCAGCCACCTCGCCCTTGTTGATAATGATGATCCTGTCACAGACAGCCTGTATCTCGGGGAGGATATGAGATGAAAGGATAACAGTATGTGTTTTTCCAAGCTTCTTGATAAGTGTTCTTATCTCGATTATCTGGCTCGGGTCAAGACCAACTGTAGGCTCGTCGAGAATGAGCACAGGCGGTCTGTTGATAAGAGCCTGAGCAAGACCTACTCTCTGACGATAACCCTTTGACAGGTTCTTGATGATCCTGTGTCTTACGTCCGTTATCATGCAGCGGGCGCAGATATCCTTTAAATGTGCCTTTCTCGGGAGCTTGCACTTTTTGAGATCGTACATGAAATTGAGATAGGCATCAACGGTCATATCCACATAAAGCGGCGGTATTTCTGGAAGATAGCCTATCTTAGCCTTAGCTGCCTTAGGATCTTCGAGAATATCCGTACCGTCAATGAGTATCTCTCCCGATGTAGACGATATATATCCTGTCAGCATATTCATGGTCGTGGACTTTCCTGCACCGTTAGGTCCAAGAAATCCGAGTATCTCACCCTTTTCGACCTTGAAGCTGATATTGTTTACGGCTGTTTTCGAGCCGTATTTCTTAGTAAGGTTTTTGACCTCGATCATTGGGTTTTACACTCCTTATTATAATAATTCAGAGGTTTCGCGGCAGAATGAGCCGCATTTTCAGCAATATCTATAGTAATACTTATTTGTGATAGCAAAATGAAAGCAGTGCGAATTTTTCAGGAGATATTGACAGCCGTCTGTATATCGGCATTTATCTGCGCTTTCAGCTCATCAAGTGAGCCGAATTTCATTTCGGGACGGATAAAGCTGTTAAAGCTTACATCTATATTTTTCCCGTAAAGGTCGCCGCTGTAGCCGATGATATGGGTCTCCGCAAGAGGTCTGCGAACGCCCTCTATAGTAGGCTTTACGCCCACATTCGTAACCGACGGGAGTACCCTTCCGCCCACATTAGTGAAGGTAGAATACACACCGTATCTCGGCACAAGCTGTCCCTCCGCAAAATCCTGATTGATTGTTGGAAAATCTATAGTCCTGCCGATGTGATTGCCGTCTGTGACCTTCGCACTTATAAAGTAGGCAGAGCCAAGCAGTTCATTTGCAGCAGCAATATCACCGCTGAGCAGAAGCTCTCTTATATGGCTGGACGATACGACGCTGCCGCCGTATTCAACTGCGCCGACTACCTCCACTTCAAAGCCGAAACGCTTTCCGAAGCAGGTAAGCTCCTGCGCTCCGCAGGCAGCATTTTTTCCGAATTTAAAATCGTCGCCGCAGCACACATGAGCAGCATGAAGCTGCTTGCAGAGTATCTCCTCCGCAAATTCTTCACCGCTGAGACCGCAAATGCTATCAAAACGCGGACTTACGATATCGTCCACGCCTATCTGCTCGTAAAGAAGTATCTCCTTTTCTGTCCTTGTGTAGATATAACCCGAAGTGCCGCCTGTTTTTCTCAGGGCGCACTCAGGCTCAAAGGTGAACACCACAGCCGAAAGACCGTTTTCACGCTGAGCCTCAGCCGCAGCTATCACAGCCCTGTGACCTAAGTGTACACCGTCAAAAAGACCTAAAGCAACAGCCGTTCTTTTATTCGTCATGCCGTCACCCTAAATTCTTTCCCACACGAAGGATACCGCCCTCACGGTCGGCAAAGGCAGTACCGATAAAGCCGCCGTCAAAGCCGTACACTCCGTAGCAGTCCGCATCATCGCGTACATTGCGGAGCTTTGAAAGGTCAAGCTTTACGCCGTTTCTGTACATTCTTGTCTGAGCCTCCCCAAGTCTGAGCTTAGGCAGTGTCTCAAAAACTCTTTCAATAGGCAGGATAAGCTCTTCAAGCCTGTCCTCGTCCCTTGCCTTCTGTATCTCTTCAAGAGTAAAACATTCATCAAGACCGAAGCCCCCCGAGGAAGTCCTCACAAGAGAGGTCATTATACCTCCGCAGCCCAGTCTTTCGCCGATATCGCTGATTATTGTTCTTATATAAGTACCCTTGCCGCAGGCGATAGACAGTACGCCCTCACGGGTGCTGCTGTCATATTTCTCCAGTACAAGCTCGGATACCTCTATTTCACGAGCCTCACGCTCGACTTCTATTCCCTGTCTTGCAAGGTCATAAAGGCGTTTTCCGCCCACCTGCACAGCCGAATACATAGGAGGCAGCTGCATTATCTTCCCCGTAAATTCGGGAATAACAGCCTCCACGGCAGCTCTTTCCACTGCCATATCCGACATTTCCCTGACCTCGCCCCAGATATCCTGCGTATCCGATACCGCACCGAAACGGAAGCCCGCACGGTAGCTTTTGGTATTATCGGGCATTATATCGCAGGCTTTCGTGGCATTTCCCACGAAAACAGGCAGCACTCCCGTAGCCATAGGGTCAAGAGTACCACCGTGTCCCAATCGCTTCATCTGAAGTATGCCGCGTAATTTAGCGACAACGTCGAATGAAGTAAAGTCCTGTGGTTTATTTACGCAGAGAATACCGTTCATTTGCTGAGTGCCCCTTCAACAGCACCTATAAGGTACTTCTTAGCCTCATCAAGAGGACCGTTGATAGTGCAGCCTGCTGCCTTTGCGTGACCGCCGCCGCCTATCATCTGGCATATAGCCGAAACGTTCACATCATTAGCCGAGCGGAATGAACACTTGAACACTCCGTCCTCACGCTCGCGCATAAGGATACCGACCTCTGTCTCCTCCAGCTGTATAGTCAGCGGAGCGAAGCCCTCCAGCTCCTCCATAGAAACGTTCATAGCCTTCATCATGTCCTGTGTGACAGCTGCGATAGCAAGCTTGCCGCCGAGGCAGTACTCCATGAGCTCATTGACCTTTGCTTCAAGCTTCAGTCTGCCCATAGACTTCACATCGAACATATAACGGTTTATTCTTGCGAAATTGATATCATAGCTGCGCATCATCTCAGCTGCTATCTCGTGGGCGCGTGGAGTAGTACAGTCGTACTTGAAGCAGCCCGAGTCAGTAGCAATGCCCGTATAAAGGCACATAGCGCAGTGTCTTGTTATTTTTACACCCATATGCTGTGCAAGATCGTAAATTATCTCGCAGGCAGCAGTAGCGTCGCTGCGGAGCAGAGTTTTCTCCGCATAGTTCTTATTGGAGATATGGTGGTCGATGCAGAGCTGCACCTTGCCGCCGTAGATATCCTTATAGTCGCCCATAAGATTTTCGTCGGCGATATCCACCGCTATAATCGTCTTAGGCTCAAACTCCTCTCCTGCGCCCTCGCTTGTGAGAAAATCATAGCGTGGCGAAGGGAAACCGTCGTGGCACACGACTCTGCTGCGGATACCGAGCTGTGCAAGGATATCCTTCAAGCCAAAGCCTGCACCTATGCAGTCACCGTCAGGATTACGGTGGGTGATGATAACTGCGTCCTCGCAGTTCCTGAGAAAGAGCTCAGCCTCACTGAAACCAATGAACATAGCAATCCTCCTTACAGCAGGTCATGGAGCTTTTTGCTTATCTCCGCACTTCTTTCGATAGAATTATCGGCAATGAAGGTAAGCTCGGGAGCCTTTCTCATTTTCAGTCTGTGGAAAAGCTCTCGCTTTACAAATCCTGCCGCACTTTTCAGCCCCTCAACGGACTGCTTTGATCTTTCGATACCCTCAAAGCTTGATACATATATCTTACAGCTTGACATATCGCCTGAAAGATCAGCTCTTACGACAGTGAGCATCTTGTCGATGCGCGGGTCTTTAAGCTCCCTTAAAATTGCTGTCATTTCCCTTTTTATATCTTCAGCCATACGGCTGTTCTTGAAATTAGGCATGGTAATCATTCCTCGTGTCATAAGCTGACGGTGAAACCGCCCTCTTTTTTCTCTTCATGCTTATCGGAGTCGGCAGCCTTAGCAGACTTTTTCGAGCCCTTCTTCGTGCTCTTTTTTGTCTGCTTTTTCTCAGCCTTTTTCTCAGCTGCCTTTTCTTCTGTTACAGTCTCATCGGCTTCGGGCTCTGCTTCGGCAGCAGCGGCAGCACCCTCAACTGCCTGTTCGGGCTCTGCAAAGAAGCCGTCGCCGAATATTTCCGCAGAAAAAGCCTCATCTTCATCACTTCGGCTGTAATCGGGTATCTCCTCATCGCCCTCTTCGCTGTAATATATATCGGCATAATTGCCGTATTCGGGTTCAAGCTCCACATCACGAACAGGACGCTCGATGCCCATTAAGTCATCTGTATACGGCTCGGGTGCTTCTATCGCACTGCACTGACCGAGAAGTATCTTCTTTACCGACTCAAAGAAGAAAATGTCGATAGGTCCGAAATCGTCCCAAGCCAATGCTTCATTGCAGTATTGCAGCATATCCGCCGTACTCATTCTGCTGTTATCCATGAGAAATTCCCCCTTTATCATTGATGAGAATATTGTAATACTTAGTCTTCGCGGTATTCCTCAACGATATAAGTCTCGAATATGTCGCCTTCCTTAACGTCGCTGAACTTTTCAAGACTGATACCGCACTCATATCCCTCAGCTACCTCCTTAGCGTCGTCCTTGAAACGCTTGAGACCTGAGATCTTATCGTCTGCGATGATGATTCCGTCACGTACTACACGGACCTGACTTCCTCTTGTTACCTTGCCGCTGAGTACATAGCTTCCTGCTACCATACCAACGTTGGATATCTTGTATACCTGTCTTACTTCTACTCGTCCCAGCTCTACCTCACGGGTCTTAGGTGCGAGCATACCCTTCATGGCAGTTGTAATCTCCTCGATAGCATCATAGATGATACGATAGAGTCTGATGTCAACGCCGTCACGCTCTGCGTTCTCGGCAGCTACAGGGTCAGGTCTTACGTTGAAGCCGACGATGATAGCATTTGAAGCACTTGCCAGCATAACGTCGCTCTCCTTAACAGCACCAACTGCACCGTGGATAACTCTTACTCTTACCTCGTTGTTCGAGAGCTTTTCGAGAGACTGCTTAACAGCTTCAACAGAACCCTGAACATCAGCCTTTACAACGATCGGGAGCTCCTTGATCTCGCCCTCTGCGATCTGGCTGAACAGGTTGTCGAGAGTTACCTTGCGGTAAGCATTGAACTGCTCCTGCTTCTGCTCGTGCTTTCTCTGCTCAACGAGCTCTCTTGCAAGTCTTTCGTCCTCAACAGCGTTGAAGATATCGCCTGCGCTCGGTACTTCTGCAAGACCTGTGATCTCAACAGGAACAGAAGGACCTGCTTCCTTTACGGTTCTGCCCTTGTCGTTCGTCATAACTCTTACACGGCCTACAGCAGTACCTGCGATAAGAACATCGCCCTGTCTGAGTGTACCGTTCTGTACGAGAAGTGTAGCGATAGGACCTCTGCCCTTGTCAAGACGAGCCTCGATAACAGTACCCTTTGCAAGTCTGTCAGGGTTAGCCTTGAGTTCCTTTACCTCTGCAACGAGAAGTACATTTTCGAGGAGTTCGTCAATACCCTCGCCTGTCTTTGCGGATACGGGAACGCAGATAACGTCGCCGCCCCAGTCCTCGCAAACGAGGTCGTACTTTGTGAGCTCTTCCTTGATGCGGTCAGGGTTAGCGCCCTCCTTATCCATCTTGTTGATAGCAACGATGATAGATACGCCTGCTGCCTTTGCGTGGTTGATAGACTCAACTGTCTGCGGCATGATACCGTCGTCTGCGGCAACAACGAGGATAGCGATATCAGTGATATTGGCACCTCTTGCACGCATTGAGGTGAAAGCCTCATGTCCCGGGGTATCCAGGAAGGTGATGTCCTGTCCGTTTACATTTACCTGATAAGCACCGATATGCTGTGTGATACCGCCTGCCTCGCCTGCGGCAACGTGTGCATCTCTGATGCGGTCGAGGATAGAAGTCTTACCGTGGTCAACGTGACCCATAACAACTACAACAGGGCAGCGTGGCTGGAGGTTTGTATCGTCGTCATCTGTATCGTCGATAAGACGCTCCTCGATAGTAACGATAACTTCCTTTTCAACCTTTGCACCCATCTCGTCGGCAACGAGAGCAGCTGTATCGAAGTCTATCTCCTGATTTATTGAAGCCATAACGCCCAGCTTCATGAGCTGCTTGATAACGTCTGTAGCAGTCGCTTTAAGACGGGTAGCGAGCTCGCCTACGGTGATATTATCAGGGATAAGCACCTTGAGCTGCTGCTTTCTTGCTCTTTCAAGCTCCAGTCTCTTGAGCTTCTCAGCCTCGCTCTCCTTCTTTGAGAACTGCTGACGGTTTCTCTGAGCTGACTTCTGATTTATCTTCTGCTTCTTTGAAGAATAGTTGTCGTTCTTATGCTTGTTTGAGGTAGCCATCTGGTCGTATCTCTCGTTGTACTTATCGAGGTCAACGTAGCTTCCTCTTGTATCTACAGTTCTTCTCTGTGTGGAAGTCTGTGCTGTTTCGGAACTGAATGTAGCGTTGAACTTTGTTCTCTCGCCTCTTTCCTGAGCCTTTGCCTGCTCCTTCTTCTTGTCCTTCTTCTTGTCGTGAGAAGTGTGCTTTGGAGCTTCCTGTGCCTTTTCTTCAGCCTTTGGCTCTTCCTTCTTAGGCTCTTCCTTCACAACAGGAGCAGCCTCCTTCTTCTCGGGTCCTGCCTTTGGCTCAGGCTTTTCCTCCTGCTTAGGCTCGGGCTTTACCTCGGGCTTTGACTCTGCCTTGACTTCCTGCTTAGGCTCCTCCTTTTTAGGTTCTTCCTTCTTCGGCTCTTCCTTTACAACGGGAGCAGCCTCCTTCTTCTCAGGCTCTGCCTTTTTAACGGGAGCTGCCTGAGGCTTTTCCTCCTGCTTTGGCTCAGCAGGCTTTTCTGCCTTCTTTACGGGAGCGGGAGCAGCAGCGGCTGCGACCTTCTTTTCTTCCTTTTTAGGCTCTTCAGTGTTCTTTTTCTCAGCAGGCTTCTTAGGTGCTGTAGTCTTTTTTTCTTCCTTTGCAGCGTCTTCCTTGACAGGCTTGGGATCATTCTTTGAGTTGAAATAATCGCTCAGTGAGCTTACGGAATAACGCTCATTCATGTAATGCTCAAGAACGGAATTCATTTCCTCCTCTGTAAGAGAAGAACCCGTTTTCTTTTTATTGTCGCCCTTTTCAGCGAAAAAGTCGATCAGTTCCTGTGCAGGGATATTTATATCCTTTGCAGCGTCGCTTAACTTTATTTTTTTTGCCATAGGCCTGATTACCTCCAATTTGTCTGTGCCGCATCGTTGCGGCAGTAATATAAATACGTATCTATATCAACGCATCACTGCGATCAATCAGATATTATCCTCTCAAAACCGTCTGCGAAGCCCTTGTCTGTTACTGCTATAACGGCTGTCTCTTTTCCGCAGAGCCTGCCGATATCGGCTTTTCTCATTTCCGTTGCAAGAGCTTTTACGCCGTATTTCTCACAGTAAAATCTTACTTCCTTGACGGTCTTTTCAGAAGCGTCAGAAGCGGTAAGCAAGCAGAAAGCAATACCGTTTTTCACTGCCTCGACCGCACTGTCGAAGCCCTTTACAGTCTTGCCCGCTCTGATACAGATACCGAGAAGATTAGCTGTCCTGCGGCTCTTCTCTGAGCTCATTCATCATCACCTCATAAACGCTTTCTTCTATCTTGCATGAGAAGGATTTTTCAAATCTTCTTGCTTTTCTTGCCTTTTCCAGACATTCTGTGCTTCGGCAGATATAAGCTCCTCTGCCCGCAGCCTTGCCCTTGAAGTCAAGACTTATCTCGCCCTCGGGAGATTTTACCACACGTATAAGCTCTTTCTTTGGCTTCATCTCTCCGCAGCCGAGACACATTCTCATGGGTGTCTTTTTAGGCTTCATAATTATTCCTCGTCAGCAGCAGGTGCTTCCGCAGCTTCCTCAGCATTCTCCGCAGCTGCTTCCTCAGTCTTTGTCTCTTCCTCGGCAGCAGGAGCTGTCTCCTCGCTGTCCTCGGCAGGAGCAGACTCAAATACAGGAGCAACAAAGTCAGGGCTCATTTCGGGAGCTTCCTCACCTGTTACGTTGTCAAACTGAGGCTTGATGTCTATCTTGAAGCCTGTGAGCTTTGCAGCAAGCTTAGCGTTCTGACCCTTATTACCGATAGCAAGTGAGAGCTGATTGTTCGGAACGATAACTGTACATACCTTTTCTTCCATAGAAACGATAACTGTCTTGAGCACCTCAGCAGGAGCAAGTGCTCTTGCGATGAATTCCTCGGGAACTTCGCTCCATGGGATAATGTCGATCTTCTCGCCGTTGAGTTCATTTACAACAGCAGTTATTCTTGAACGCTTAGGACCGATGCAAGCGCCAACTGCGTCAACGTTCTCGTCCTTTGACCATACAGCGATCTTAGTTCTTGAACCTGCCTCACGGGAGATAGACTTTACTTCAACAGTACCGTCGTATATCTCGGGAACTTCCTGCTCGAAGAGTCTCTTTACGAGGTCCTTGTGAGTACGTGAGATCTTTACGACAGGCTTCTTGTTCTTACCGATGATGCCTGTGATGTATACCTTTACGGACTTGCCCTCTTCAAGGTTCTCGCCGGGTATCTGCTCGTTGCGGAAGAGATAGAGCTCTGTTCCGTCATAAACAACGGTAACTGTTCCGCGTCCGGGTTCTACCTGAGAAACTCTTGCAGTGATACATTCGTGTTCCTTCTGCTCGAACTTGCTGAGCATCTGCTCACGGTTGATCTCTCTGAGGTCGCCCTTGATGGACTGCTTAGCCGAAAGAGCAGCCATTCTTCCCAGCTTTGAGATATCGAGCTCCTTCATTATAGTGCCGCCAACCATAGCATGAGGGTCCATAGTCTTTGCAACGTCTATGTTTACTTCATTCTCGTCGATAGGCTCATCGTCGATGATGTCCTGTCTGATATACATTTCGAACTTCTTCGTTTTAGGGTCGATCTCAACTGTGATCCTCTCTTCGCTGTGCGGATAAGCTCTTCTTGCTGCCTTGAGCATAGCTGACTTTACCTTTTCGATAAGCAGCTCTGTCTCCACACTGTTTTCTTCGCCAAGAGCCTCAAGTGCCTTGAAAAAGTCCTTATTCATGTTCATGTCTGTAAATTCCTCCAATATATTATATTTTGTTTTTACACATTTCAGAAATCAAGATAAAGCTTTACAAAAGCAATATCTGCGAGAGGGAATTTCTTCTCCTCACCGCTTTCGAGGGTCACGGTAACACCCTCTTTATCTGCGCCCACAAGCTTGGCGATTATTTCCTTTTCCCCGTCCACAGCTCTTATGAAGCGTATCTTTACATCATCGCCCTGACAGACCTCAAAGTGTTCCTCTTTGACCAGCTCGCGCTCCAGACCTGCCGAACCTACTTCAAGCATATAGCTCTGAGGAATGGGGTCCTTTTCGTCAAGGATATCACTTATCGGAGCATTTGCTCGCTCGCAGTCCGCAATGGTTATGCCCTCGTCCTGATCTATAAAGACTCTCAGGTACCACATTGCGCCTTCCTTTTCGTAGCAAACGTCCCAGAGGTAATAGCCCAGCTCATCGGTTATGGGCTTGATAAGCTCATATACCTTTTGTTCCGTACCGCCGAATTTTTTGAATTTCATAGGCAGTTTTTCCCGATATTTCGGGTATCTCCTTTCCCTGCAAAATAATAGTGTCGATATAAATACTAAAGACCGGAAGGTTCCGGTCTTTGGGTTTACTATCATCATAAAGTATTATACCACGGTTTTTCGCAAAAATCAAGTGTTTTTCGGAATTTTTTTCAAAAAATCGCAGATTTTTTCTGCATGGCAAAAACTATTTCGTAACGCCGAGAACGACTCCCTGCATATTGTCATTTATACTTGCGGGCTGCCAAAGGCAGCCCCTACATTTTTGATCCGTCTGCACAGCAGACACCTTAACTCTTAACTAAAAAAGGCGTTCCCACAATCGCAGAAACGCCTTTTAAAATCTAAGTTCTTAGCTCTTAGTTCTTAAATCTCAAACTCAGCCTTTGAGCTCGACACGTCTTATCTTGCCGCTGATAGTCTTTGGCAGTTCATCTCTGAACTCAACTATACGAGGGTACTTGTAAGGAGCGGTATGCTTCTTAACGTAGTCCTGTATCTCCTTTTTCAACTCGTCTGTTCCCTCAGTCCCCTTTACAAGGACGATAGAAGCCTTTACCACCTGACCTCTTACAGGGTCGGGAGCGGCGCTTACTCCACATTCGAGAACGTATGGGAGCTCCATGATAACGCTTTCTATCTCGAATGGTCCGATACGGTAGCCCGAGGACTTGATAACATCGTCAACACGTCCAACGTACCAGAAATAGCCGTCCTCGTCCTTCCATGCAGTATCGCCTGTATGGTAGATGCCGTCGCTCCATGCTTCCTTTGTCTTTTCCTCATCGTTGTAGTAGCCGAGGAAGAGTCCGCATGGTACGTTCTTGTCTGTGCGGATAACTATTTCACCTGTTTCACCTGTCTTTACAGGCTTGCCGTCGGGGTCAACGATGTCAACATCGTAAAGCACACTTGGCTTGCCCATAGAGCCCGGACGGCAGGTCATGCCGACAAAGTTGCCGATAGAAAGTGTGGTCTCGGTCTGTCCGAAGCCCTCCATGAGCTTTACTCCCGTTGCTTTCAGGAACTGGTTGTAGACCTCGGGGTTAAGAGCTTCACCTGCAACTGTTGCGTACTTTATGGAAGTAAGGTCGTACTTTGAAAGGTCCTCCTTGATGAAGAAACGGTACATTGTAGGAGGTGCGCAGAATGTAGTTATATTGTACTTTGCAAACATAGGAAGTATCTTGTTTGCATCGAAGCGGTCAAAGTCATATACAAATACGCAGGTCTCGCTGAGCCACTGTCCGTAGAGCTTGCCCCAGAGCGCTTTTCCCCAGCCTGTGTCCGATATTGTAAAGTGTATGCCGTTAGGGTCTACGTTATGCCAGTAACGGGCTGTGATGAAGTGTCCGAGAGCGTATTTATGGCAGTGTGTAGCTATCTTGGGATAGCCTGTAGTACCTGATGTGAAGAACATGAGGTTCGGGTCGCTGCCGCAGGAAAGCTTCTCGGGGTCGGTAGGACGCTCGAATACATCGCTGAAGCCTGCAATTCCCTTGTCGAAATCCTCCCAGCCCTCACGCTCGCCGTGTGCCATCATCTTGATGAGCCTTATGCCGAGCTCTTCCTCTGCAAGGTCTACCTGATGTGCAACATCTCCGTCGCCTGTACATACGATAGCCTTTACTCCTGCTGCCTTGAAGCGGTATGTAAAGTCATGCTGCACGAGCTGATTTGTTGCGGGGATAACGATAGCACCTATCTTGTGGAGCGCTATGATAGAGAACCAGAACTGATAATGTCTCTTGAGGACGAGCATTACTCTGTCGCCCTTCTTTATGCCCTTTGACATGAAGTAATTAGCTGTCATGTTGGAATACTTCTTTATATCCGCAAAGGTAAATCTTCTCTCGGACATATCATTTCCTACATAGATAAGTGCTTCCTTGTCAGGACATTTGGCTGCAAGTGCATCAACTACGTCGAAGCCGAAGTTGAACTTTTCCTCATTGATGAAGCTTATTCCTGTAAGTGAGCCAAGTGTATCTGTTTCGAGCTTTACGAAATTATCAGCAACAGGATCCTGTATATGTGCAAGGTCGAAATTCGTAACACCCGGAAGTATAACGGGTTCAAGGTTTGAGATAGCGTGCTGAGGCTGATTTACGCCGCATACTATAGCGTAGAACTTACACTCCCTGCCGCCTACTGCCCATTCGTCATGAGGCTCGGAGCTGTCGTAGTAGATAGAGTCGCCCTCGTTAAGTATCTCAACGTTATCGCCTACGCGGACTTTGAGCTGTCCGCTGATAACGATATCCATTTCCTGACCCTCATGGGTATGTGGGTGAGGGACTCTGTACTCCTCATCAATATAAGGGATAGTTACAAGGAAGGGCTCTGCTATCTTGTTGCGGAACTTAGGTGCAAGGCGGAAATAGCTGAGTCCCTGACGTCTTGCGATAGGAAGTCCCTCACCTGCTCTTGTTATATCATAGCTCTTGATATGCGGAGATTCGCCCTCCATAAGGTCGGTTATCTCAACGCCGCAGGCATTTGCGAATTTATATATAAAGCTGAAGCTGAAATCTTTTGCTCCGCCCTCATATGCCATGTATTCATAGGAAGAAACGCCGATCTTGCCAGCCATTTCCTTCGGAGTCAGACCTACAGATTCTCGCGTAAGCCTTATTCGCTCAGCGACCTCTCTTATCTTAAATTCGGGATCAAAATTTCTCATAGCAAGCCTGCTCCTTTCTGCATTTTTCAAATAAAAAAAGGCGGTATCCGCCTTGTACTGACGTATTATTAATTATATCACCGCCCTTCTGAGTTGTCAATGATTTTCTGACTGCCAAATGGTAAAATGACAGCAAAAAGCCCCTCTCACCATACCTGCGGCGGCACTGAGAGGAGCTTTTTATTTTATTATAAATCCCATTTTATGTCCTATATCATCAGTGTTTTTTACAATCGTACCCTTATATCATTTTCTTACAATAACTGCAACGCGGCCGCGATTGAGCTCTCTTGCCAATGAACCGGATGCTATATAAACAGGATCAGGTATCGGATCAATATATCCCGGATTCCAATCTATCTCCTCATCCGGATCTATTACGATCGGAATATAATCAGGGTCAACATAGCCTTTTCTTCCGAATGATAATGCTAACGTACCGAGCCTTCCGTCTTTCTTTAAAAAGCGCTTAACTATTGCTCTCTCAACAACAGCGTCCTGCTCATCTTCCCAAGCCTGCTGCTCTTCTGATTTCAGATCTGCACTTGCTGTCATAGCACTTGTCATTGGAACTGCACACATTGCTGTTGCTGCTAATGCAACGAATATCTTCTTTATAGTATTTTTCATAATAAACCCTCCTGATAATATATTTTTACTCTATAACTCGCTTGATATCATATGCAAGCATCAGTTTACTGCTTTTAAAGTGCCTTCCTTGGAAAACGTGAAATCTACTTCTACTGCCTTGCGCATAATAACAGGCTTTGTGATCTTTCTGCTTACAAGCACCCATTTGCCCTGATTATTAAGGCGCCATACCTCTGTGATAAAGTTGCCGCCCTTTGTATAGCCTGTTATCTCCTTGAATACATAGTAATTATAACCGAGATAATATTCAGTCTTTGTAACTCTGCTTACAAGTGTTGCGTTAGCTGCAGGATCGTTTGCTGTTTTTCTATTGATAAGGTATCCGTACCATTTGCCGGTTTTAATGTTCTTCTTGCCGTTCTGCCAGTATTCCATTATATACTTGCCGTCTGTAGTATAACCGATAACAACTGTTATTGTATTCTTTCCGCTTACATATGAAAGTGTGAATACTTCTTCTACGATCTGTGAAAAAGTAATAGGCTTTAAATCAGGACGAAGCAGCTGCGGAGGAGTGATTCTGATGTCGCGGATATCAGGCTCTACAAATCTGACTTCTTTTATTTTCGGAAGATCGGGAATGGTTGGATTAATAGGATCTATCGGTATCTTTGTATCTATATCTAATGTTCCTATCTTTTCTTTAAGCTCATAAGATAAAGATGCAGAATTGATCTTTGTAAGATCAGCCTTGCTAAGCTCTAATCTGGTTGCCTTGTCTATGTTGAGTATCCTGTCTGCGGCACTTGCCGAAAATGAACCTGCCATTGGTACTGCACACATTGCGGCTGCTGCTATTGCTGTTATAATTCTCTTAAATGTAGTTTTCATAATAATCTCTCCTTAAAAATAAATAAAATATAGTAAAGTACGGAATATTTGCCTGTATTCTGGCTTTCGTTTCGGTGTTGCGCAACCCTATGCTCTTATTATACTCATTTTTCTCTCTTTGCATAGGTGTAATTTGTCACTTGTTGAGTGACATTTGTCACTTTCGGAATGACATATGTAACGCTGAACATTATAAATGGTCGGACAACCTTATAGCATGGTTACGCTCTGCAAACACAAAGGCGGCTGAACACAGCCGCCTTTAACTTCCTCTTATTCTATTATCTTTACCTGACTATACTCATTGACGCTTAGTGTGACCCCCGTTTCAAAATCAACATATCTCTCGCCTGTATCTCCTGTGTTCTTATCAAAAAACAGATTGTACTCTATATCAAAATCCCCCTTATATCCGCCTGTATCTATGGCTATTAATGCATTTTCGTCCATGCCGTCCCAGTCCACGGAAAAATTATTACCTTCAAAGTTGATCTCTATAGCTGAAAAAGTTACGCTTTTGCTTCCTGTATATTCTGCCGTCACCAGTACGGGAGCAAATACGTTAGTATACTCTTCATCTAAAGTATAGACCTCTATACAGGTATCCTTATCATTGAAAGTATGCTTTGTATAACCCTTTATCTCATCTCCTGATCTGTATTCACCAATAACCGAATTTTTTATAAGATCACTGTTCATTAGTCGGATATGGGGTTCGGATATCATATCCATACGTGAAATATTCATTTTTGCTGAGAAAAACAGTATAAGTACAACCCAAAGTACGAGAATAATGCCTATTGCACTTGCCAGAGTCACTATAACAAACTTAACAGGCGACATAATGGGCTTTATTTTGGCTCCTCTGCCCTCTGCAAGCCTCTTGTTTATCCTTCGTGTGTATAACGACTTATATATCGCAAAGGCTATGGCTATTACGACAGCAATGGCCATTAAAAATCCCATTATAACAAAAAGAAAATTTGAATTTGTTCTCATGTTCACCCCTCCCTATATTCCTAAAAAATCCTTGAATATGTAGTAATACGTCCGCGTAACGTCAACTCTTGCACCGTTTTTCATGGTCAGCGTGAATTTCTGCGAAAGTGCAGGGCGTATGCTCTTTATATGCGACACCGACACTATCACGGAATTGCTCACACGGATAAATTCCTTCGGGTCGAGTATCTCCTCAAGGCGTTTCAGAGTTTCCGAAAGACGGTACTCCTCGCCGCCGCAGTACGCTGCTATATAATGTGCAAAGCTTTCGATATGGGAGATATCACTCGTTTCAAGCCTGTATATCTCATTATTCCTGCGAGCTATAAGATGCTTCACCGTAACGTTGTTCTCCGAGAGTATAAGCTCCGCGCTGTCATCTATATCAATACCCTTTTTTATCAGTTCAGCCGCTATTGCATCGTAGTGTTCGTCGCTTACAAGTAATCTTATTTTCATTGCCCCTTGACCGCCTCCTTATATCATTTGATAAGCTTATCTTGAATTTATTATAATCGACCCGTCTGCAAAAATCAATACTCTGCGCATACCTTGCAATTACAGACGCACAACTTGCACTTCTATCGTTTCATAATTACTGTTGAGCCTCTAACTGTGAGATATCGTTTCCTACAGGCTAATAGCTGGCAGGCGCACACTGTGCGTCCCTACATTACTTTCTGCTCATTACTCACTTGCGGGAGCCCGAGAGCGGGCTCCCCTACAAGCTAAGGGCTGGTGCACAGTGTAAAACAAAATGTATAAGCATGACAGGAAAGTGATATAACATTTAGAGTAATTATGGCGAAATATTACAAAATGTAGTAAAATATCGTCAATTTTTGCGAATGTTCACGTTGTATTCATATTTACCCCCTTGTCAAAATCCACATTCAATGCTATAATTAGAATGATATTTTCTGCCTGCGGAAAGCACTGTCCAATGGCAGCTGAGAAGGAGAATGTAATATGCAGTACGGACATTTCGATCTTGAAAACAAAGAATATGTCATCACTAACCCCGCAACACCCGCACCTTGGGCTAACTATCTCGGTGATCCCGAATACGGTGCTATGATATCCAATAACGCAGCAGGCTACAGCTTCGTTAAATCAGGCGCAAACGGCAGACTTTCGCGTTTCCGCTTCAATTCCGATATGGCTCTCCCGGGACGCTATATCTATATAAGAGATAATGATACCGCTGATTACTGGTCAGCTTCATGGCAGCCTGTAGGCAAGCCCCTCGACAAATATAAGAGCGAGTGCCGCCACGGTACAGCTTATACCGTAATTTCTGCCGAATATGCTGATATCAGATCAGAGACTACATACTATGTTCCATACGGAAAAACATACGAGGTATGGAGAGCTAAGGTAACAAACAATTCAGATAAAGAAAGAAAGCTTTCCGTTTTCGGTTTCATAGAGTTCACAAATGAGCCTAACTATGAGCAGGATCAGGTAAACCTCCAGTACACACTGTTCATCACACGTACAAGCTTCGAGGGCGGCAACCGTATCCTCCAGCACATGAACGAGAATACAGGCTTCGATGAGAACGGCTACAACGGTCAGGAGAGATTCTTCGGTATGGTAGGTCAGCCTGTTACAGGCTGCTGCGGAAGTCTCAGCGACTTCATCGGACCTTACAGAACTTTCTCAAATCCTATCGCTGTTGAGAACGGCAAGTGCAGCGGCGTTATGAACTATAACTCCAACTCCTGCGGTGCTCTCCAGAGCGATATCACTCTTGCACCGGGCGAGACAAAGGAATTCATCTTCGTTCTCGGCGAGCGCAAGGACCCCGAGGCTGCTGCTATACTTGACGAATACAAGGCAGCAGGAAAGGTAGATGCAGAAGTTAAGCAGCTCAAGGACTACTGGCACGGTCAGCTCTCAAACTTCAAGGTTGAGACCCCTTCCGATGAATTCAACAACATGATAAATGTATGGAACGCTTATCAGTGTTTCATCACATTCATATGGTCAAGAGCCGCTTCCTTCGTATACTGCGGTCTCAGAAACGGCTACGGCTACCGCGATACAGTTCAGGATATTCAGGGTATCATTCATCTTGACCCTGAAATGGCTGCCGAGAAGATACGCTTCATGCTTTCTGCTCAGGTAAGCAACGGCGGCGGTCTCCCGCTTGTTAAGTTCGACCACAATGCAGGTCACGAGACCTGCCCTGACGAGAACGATGAGCACAGCGTTTACGCTAAGGAAACAGGTCACCCTTCATACCGTGCAGACGATGCTCTCTGGCTCTTCCCGACTATCGTTAAGTATCTCGGTGAGAGCGGCAACAAGGGCTTCCTCGATGAGGTCATCACATACGCAGAAGAAGGCGGCGGAAAGGCTACCGTTTACGAGCATCTCAAGAACGCTATCCGCTTCTCTATGGAGCGTCTTGGCAGTCACGATATGCCTGCCGGCCTCCACGCTGACTGGAACGACTGTCTCCGCCTCGGCGCACAGGGCGAGTCCACATTCGTTGCATTCCAGCTCTACTATGCTATGAACGTTATGCGCGACATGGCTAAGGACAAGAACGACACAGACTACATCACATACCTTGACGGCGTTCAGAAGAAGCTTGGCGACGCACTTGAAAAGTGCTGGGACGAGGACAGATTTATCCGCGGTATCCGCGACAACGGCGTTATCGTTGGTGCTAAGAAGGATCCCGAGGCTAATATGTGGCTCAATCCTCAGAGCTGGAGCGTAATCTCACGCTTCGCTTCCGATGAGCAGGCTGAAAAGGCTATGAACAGCGTTCACGATATACTCAATACACCTTACGGTGCTAAGCTCCTCGAACCACCTTACAAGTATCACCACTTCAAGGGTGCGCTCATGCAGGTATTCAACCTTGATACAAAGGAAAACGGCGGTATCTTCTCACAGTCACAGGGCTGGCTCATACTTGCCGAGTCTCTCCTCGGTCACGGCGACCGTGCATTCGAGTACTTCCTCGAAAGCTCACCTGCTGCTATGAACGATAAGGCTGAGATACGTGTTATGGAACCATACGTTCACGGTCAGTTCACCGAGTCAAAGGCTTCTCCTTACGAGGGACGTTCACACGTTCACTGGCTCACAGGTACAGCTTCGACAGTAATGGTCGGCTGTGTTGAGGGTATCTGCGGTATGCGTCCTGACCTTAACGGTCTTACTATCGCTCCGTCTATCCCTGCTAAGTGGGACGGCTTCAAGATCGAGAAAAACTTCCGCGGCAAGAAGCTCAACATCAATATCGACAACTCCGCACACGTTCAGAGCGGCGTTAAGGAACTCACACTCAACGGCGAGAAGCTTGCAGGCAATTATGTTCCTGCTGATAAGCTCAAGGACGTTAACGAGATAAACGTAGTACTTGGATAATGCGTAATTCATAATGCGTAATGCATAATTAAGGCACTGTGAAAATCACAGTGCCTTTTTATGCGCGAATGACCATGTGTAGGGGACGACGTTCCCTACACATGGTCATTTATAGTTCGTTGATTATTTACGGGCGAACACTGTTCGCCCCTACAAACCACTATGCACTAATCACTTGCGGACGCGCAATGCGCGTCCCTACTACTCTCTACTCACTACTTACTACTCACTCAAATTGTGCAAGTCGTTTAAATACACTTGTGCCGAATTGTGCAATCGAACAATTCTGACAAGTTTGCTTTGCAAGTTCTTGACAAGTACACTTGGCAGTGCTATAATACAATTACCAAGTAAACTTGGCAAAACATCACATGATATGGGAGGTACTACTATGAACAAGGAAGAAATACTCGAAAAAAGCAGACACGAAAATAAAAACCGTGATATTTCCGAAATTTCTCAGACAAAGGACGCTTCAAGATTTGCTATCATATTCAGCCTTGCCTTTTATATTATATATTCAACGCTTACTATGATAGCACATAAGCCTTTAAACAAAGGCATTGCAGCTATGGAGACCTGTGTTATGTTTGCAGTTTATCTGCACAAATCAATAAAAACAAGAAAAAGCGAACATATATTATGTGCAGTCCTTATGGGAGAAGCATTTCTTATGTTCTCATTTGTGGCAATAATGGAACTGTTTAAAAAATAAGGTGGTGTATCAATATGAATAAAGAAGAAATTCTCGCAAAAAGCCGTCAGGAAAACAAAAACCGTGACATTGCAGAAATAGACAGGGCAAAAAGTGATTCAAGATTTGCCGTGATACTAACTATGCTCTTTACCTGCCTATATGCTGTAATGACTTTACTCATCACAGGAAAGATGAATTACGGGGCACTTGCAACTGCAATATGTATGCTTTTTTCAATGCAGTTGCACAGAGCCATAAAAAACAAAAATACAGGAGATATTCTATGTGCTTCAGTCATATGCTTATTTTTTCTCCTGTTGACATACATGGCAGTCCGCGAGCTTTTCGGCTTCAAACCATAAGGCGGTGACTGCATGATAGACGATTCACTTATACTCCGAAACCGCCTGAAAGAGATACGCAAGGAGCAGCGGCTCTCACAGGACGAGCTTGCAAAAATGGTGGGTGTTTCCCGTAATACCATAAGCTCCATAGAAACAGGGCAGTTCAGTCCCACGGCTAAGCTTGCACTTGTGCTATGCATTGCACTTGATAAGAAGTTTGAGGATATCTTTTACTTTGACTGATGCAGGCAGCGTCACGCTCGTAAACTCGCTCACTCTTTTCAAAAACGTTGATCGTATTTCGCTTATGGCACATTTAATTCCGAATTTAAAAAGCCAGCCCTTACATTCTGATCCGTCCGCATAGCGGACACATTAACTTTAAACTCTCAACTTGCAGGCGGATAATATCCGCCCCTACAGCACAAAAAAGCTTCCGTATAAAACGGAAGCTTTTTTATTATCTGTCTTTAACTTTTTCGATCTGCATTGAAGCTTCTTCAATAGCTGCCTGTGCCTCAGCATTCACCTTGTCGGCTTGTTCCTTGGCTTTTTCGATCTCGTCTAATATCTTCTGTTCAGCATCAGATGTATCGGAGATCGCCTGTTTGAGCTTAGCTTCAAACTTTTCCATTTCAGCTGCGGCTTTTTCGTATTCCTCCGAATTCTGTACCTCTTCCATAAGCTTTTCATACTCAGACTTGAGTTCTTCTCTCAGCTTAGGATCAGTTGCTGCAGCTTCCATTTCTTTAACTTTCTTTTCGTACTCAGCTTTCAGCTTTTCCTTTTTATTTTCGATATCTTCCTTGATATCACCTATCTTCTCCTCGACCTTTTCCTTAATGTCCTCAGCCGCAGAAGCAGGTACTATCGGTATGGAATTGCCGTCCTCGTCGTAGAATACGATATTGTCGATATACATATCCGACTCATTGGCTACGCCCCAGCGCATTATAAGGAAGTTTGCGTCCTCCATTTCCTCTGTCCAGCACTGTCCGCTGTCAGCCAGCAGGAACTTGAACTGAGCGTGTATTGCGCCCGATGCTTCAAAATTATACTCACCTCCTGAGAAGTCCTGAAAATCATACCACTTCTCCTGTGCGGTAACGGTTCCGCCGCCGCCGCCTATCCAGCCGGGAGCTTTTACGACCTCGCCGTCATCTCGCTTCAATCCCTCTGCGGTAGCCTCAGCGTACATATCAAATTCTATCCTGCGCACCTTTGCTGCACCGGCACTGCCCAGAAGTTTCGTTACGTTTATGCCTATTTTCTGCACCTTGCCTTCAAGAGGTACGGTGTTGTCATCGGCAAATTTCAGCATCTTGTTGCCCATAAGCTCCGCAACCGAAAGCTCACCCTTTGCGCAGTCCTTATCATCGGTCTTGACAGATGCAAAATCAAATCTGCCGTCATCAAAGGTTATTGCATTCGGGTCTGTAGCTTCCACAGGTGTAGGAGGTACGAGCTCCTCGGTAGTAGTTTCAACAGTAGCCGAGGGATCCGATTTATCGTCGGATTTCTTCTTATCGCTGCATCCCGCAGCACAGGCTGCAAGGGCAAAAGCCATCGCACCTGCGATAAAGTTTTTGTAGTTCATATTTGCTTCTCCCTGTACAAAACTGTACTTTCTTACTTTTATGCACTGTGCTCTGCATAACAGTGCCTTTCTTTGTTTACAACTTCATTTTAGCATAAAAACGCAGGTATGTAAAGTAACATATCGTCCAAATCGCAGTACATATTTTGCAACACAATACACAAAAATTGCGCTCAAACATCAGGTTGACCAAATATTGCTGACGGTATTTTTCTATTTCTTTTCTCTGTTCTGATAAAATATTTCGACAGTTTCTCTCATCATATCAAAGGGGCGTATCTTCGGCGATATCTTCACAGATACATAGGACTTGCCCACGCCATTGAAGGTTATCCTGCCCTTGTATGCCTGCTGCAATGCAGCTATCTGCTCGGGTACAAGATACTCGGTATAGAAGTACATAGCGCCATTTTTCTGTGATATTTCGGTAATACCAAGATGTGCAGCCTTGTTTCTGAGAAGCGATACATCAATGAGTCCCACCACCGACTTAGGCGGTTCGCCGTAACGGTCGATAAGCTCGTCGATAAGGTCGGTCTTGTCACTGTCCTCGTTCACGAGCATTATCTTGCGGTACATATCTATTCGCTGATTAAGGCTTGATATGTACTTTTCGGGAATATGTGCATCTATCTGTATATCCACAAGACACTCGGGTATCTTCTCGGGCTGCTCGCCCTTTTCCTCGGCTATGGCTTCCGAAAGGAGCTGCAAATACATATCATAGCCTACAGCCTCCATGTGTCCGTGCTGTCTGCCGCCGAGAATACTTCCTGCTCCTCTTATCTCAAGGTCACGGAGAGCAATTCGGAAGCCGCTTCCGAACTGGGTGAACTCACGCATTGCGTTCAGTCGCTTTGTAGCTATTTCTGTAAGGACTTTATCACGCTGATAGGTAAAATACGCATAGCCCCTGCGGTTTGAACGTCCTACTCGTCCGCGGAGCTGATACAGCTGTGAAAGTCCGAAGCGGTCGGAGTCCTCTATGATAAGGGTGTTTACATTCGGCACATCAACACCTGTCTCGATGATAGTGGTGCAGACAAGGATATCTATTTCATGCTCAACAAGCTGCTCCCATATATCCGACATTTCCTCCTCGCTCATCTGTCCGTGAGCAACTGCTATCCTTGCTTCGGGGAGAAACTCCTGCAAGCGGGCTGCACAGGCTGTTATAGTCTCTACGCGGTTGTGGATATAGTACACCTGTCCGCCGCGGCGAAGCTCCCTGACTATGCCCTGTACCACTGTTCCGATATTGTACTCGATAACGTAGGTCTGAACGGGATATCTGTCCTGCGGAGGTTCTTCGATAACCGACATATCGCGTATTCCGCTCATTGCCATATTCAGGGTACGAGGGATAGGAGTTGCGGAAAGCATGAGCACATCAACTCCCGTAAAACTCTCCTTGAAGCGCTCCTTGTGAGCAACTCCGAAACGCTGCTCCTCGTCGATTATAGCAAGACCCAAGTCCTTGAATACCACTGATTTCTGGATTATCTTGTGAGTACCTATTATAATATCTATTCGTCCCTGCTTCAGCTTCTTTATTATCTCCTCCTGCTGCTTTGGCGAGCGGTAACGGCTCAGGAGCTCTATCTGCACGGGGAAGTGCTCGAAACGGCGAAGTGCCGTCTGATAATGCTGATAGGCAAGAACTGTTGTAGGTGCAAGTATTGCGCACTGTTTTCCTGCAAGTACGCATTTCATTGCGGCTCTGAGAGCCACCTCTGTCTTGCCGAAGCCTACGTCGCCGCAGAGCAGTCGCTCCATAGGACGTGGGCGCTCCATATCTGCCTTTATCTCGGCTATGGACTGTAACTGGTCATCGGTCTCAACGTATGGGAAACGCTCCTCAAAATCACGCTGTATCTCGTCATCGGGATAAAATGCGAAGCCTACGCTCTTTTCGCGCTTTGCATACAGAGCGATGAGCTCATGTGCCATGTCCTTGACTGCGCGTTTTACATTGCTGCGGGTCTTCTGCCACTCGCCCGAGCTGAGCTTGTTGAGCTTTACGCCGCTGTCGTCACGAGGTCCGATGTATTTCGACACCATATCCAGCTGAGTAACAGGGATATAGAGCTTATCCGTACCTGCGTACTGTATGGTTATGTAGTCCTTTGTAACGCCGTCCATTTCCAGCTTGCGGATACCGATAAAACGTCCGATACCATGTCCTGAATGTACTACAAGGTCGCCCTCGGTGATGTCGGCAAGGGAGCGTATCTCCTCGGCTTTGTTCTTCTTTTTGCGACGCTTCTTGCGTACCGAGTCCATTGAGCGTCCCTGCGTAATGAGTACGGTCTTGTTTTCGGGGTACTCGAAGCCTCCGCCGAAGCTTCCCGACATGAGGACAACTCTGCCGCTTTTGGGCTCTATGTTGTCCGACGCGATATCACAGGGTATACCGTTTTCGTCTAAGTCCTGCTGTATTATGGGCAGGGTCTTTTCGCTTCCTGCCGCAAGTATCATTCTGTAGCCGCGGTGCCTGTAGTCCTCCAAGTCCTCCACAAGCTGCTTCATCTCGCCGCTCCACGGTGCAGTCTGCATAGCCTCGAAGCTTACAAGTCTGCGGTAGTCTATACGCTCGCCGCCCTGCATGAAGCTGCTCATGTAGAGGCATACACGTTTTTCCGCAATATGCTGTACCTCCGCAAGCTCCAGCACATAGCCGTCAAGCCCCTTGCAGAGCTGTCCGTCCTCCATGAGTATCTTTATATCCTCATTGTGGCGTGTAAGGACTCCTGCGGCGTTGTCCATAATGTCGGAATAGTCGCTGAATATGACAGAACCGCCGATATAGTCGAATACTGTCGATGCCTCGCCGTATACGAGTGGATAGTACTTGACGCTGTGAGCAAGTATCTCCCCTGCTCTCAGGCGGTGTACGTCCGCACCCAAGTGCTCACGGACTGCGTCCATGTGCTTGCCGCGGACTTTTTTGCACAGCTCCTCTATCTTGCAGGCAAGCTCCTCGTTATCGTAAAGCACCTCTCCCGACGGGTATACCTCAACAGCTTCAAGTGCGTCAGTGCGTCGCTGTGAATCGGTCTCAAACTCGGATATGGAGTCTATCTCGTCACCCCAGAGCTCGATACGTACAGGTTTATCCGCCTGCACAGGAAATATATCCACAATAGAGCCTCTTATGGAGAACTGTGACGCTCCCTCTACCTTTTCGCACCGCTGATAGCCGCACTTTGCAAGAGTCAGCGCAAGGTCTGACAAGTTCACTTCCTGTCCCTGTTTCAGCTCGATACCTGCGGCTATAAGGACTCCCACAGGTATAACGGGCTGCATTACAGCCTCTATGCTTGCGCAGATAACGGAACAGCGCCCTTTAGCCGCTTTTATAAGGGCGGATATACGCATATGCTCATATTCGTGGTTGGTGCTGTCAACAGGCGTGAATACCAGTTCCTTTGACGGAAAAAGCACAGCATCTTCCCTGCCTGCCATCATATTTATGTCGTCGCAGAGCTTCTTTGCCTCTGCCTCCGAGCCCGTTACAACAAGGTCTATCTTTTCACTGCACAGGGAGTATATGAGCTGAGCCCTGTGTATATGTGAAAGACCTGTAACAGATACAGGCGATATCTTCTTGTCTATGGCTTCACGCAGGCTCTTATAGCCTGCAAGCTCGGTAAATAGGTCTTTAAACAGTTTCATCATCATTCTCCGTAAACGAGTTCAAGCCGCGGCAGTGATGCAGCGGCTATGTAAAATTATGAATTGTACTTGTTCATGGCTTCATCGGTCTTGCCCTGTACCATGAGTTTTATGCACTCGCAGGCGTTTTCGGCTGACTGCTTCATAAGCTCGCCGTCCTCCTTGCCGAATTTGCCAAGAACCCACTTTGCAAGGTCGTAATCGGGGTGCGGCTTCTTGCCTACGCCCATTTTTATGCGCGGATAATCGTCCCTGCCTGTAAGCTCGCATATGCTACGCAGTCCGTTGTGTCCGCCGTGACTGCCCTTTCTGCGTATCCTCAGCTTGCCGCAGTCCAGTGAGATATCATCGCATACTACTATTAAATTCTGCACATCTATCTTATAGAACTCCAACGCCTGTACTATTGACTCGCCGCTATTGTTCATATAGGTGGTGGGCTTCAGCAGCAGGCATCTCTTATCGCCGATAGTTACTTCGGCAGTCTTGCCCTTGAACTTCAGACGGTCTATCTTCTCGCCGAGCTGCTCCGCAAACATATCCATTACCATAAAGCCTGCATTGTGTCTTGTGTTTTCGTATTCAAGTCCCGGATTGCCAAGACCTGCGATAACATATTCTATTTTACCTCTTGTCGAGGAAGAATTTGCGGAAATCCTGTCGAATACATCAAAAATACTCATTTATTTCTCTCCTTCTGTTCCGTAATTATCAACGTAGGGGCTTGATGCCTGCATCAGCCCGACAAAATTGCGGAACAACTCAGGGCGATGTGGACATCGCCCCTGCATTTTAATCAGTCCGCACAGCGGACACCATAATTATGCATTATGCATTGACGGGACGTCGAGGACGCCGTCCCCTACATTCGGTTATTTTCTGTTGCTGCGAAACTTGCAGGCGGATAATATCCGCCCCTACAAAGCGGCGCAGCCGCTTCCTAACGGCTAACGGCTGATATCCAACCGTTCCACCAGTTCGAGTCCGTATTTTTCAGCGAAACAGCGGCATTTCTCGATAGGTGCTTCGTCCGAAAGCGCCTGCGGAAAATGTGCGTCGCAGCCGATTATAGCCTTGTTGCCCACCTTCTGCGCGATACGGAAAAACTTATCGCAGGGGTAGTGCCTGTTGTCCCTGAGTCCTAACAGATTTATCTCCAGAGGTATGTCCTTGCCTTTTAAATAAGTACAGAGCCGCGTGAACTCCTTTTCGTAAAGCTTATCGCTGCCTGTAAAGCAAAGCAGGTCGGGGTGTGCGAGATAAAGATAGCGTCCCGACTCCATACCCTCGATTATGCGGTCAACGTACTGCACGAGAAGTCTCTCGTCCGCTGTGGGGACTCCCATATATGCTCCCCATGTCTCGGGATCGTTGAAGTGCTGACCCATTATCATGTAATCAACAGGATAATCCTCAAGAAATCTGTCCTGCTTTTCTATGAGCTGAGGAATATACTCCGCCTCAAAGCCTATGTATATCTTTATGTCTGATGCATACTCCCGTTTAAGGTCGGTCAGTGACCTGAAATAGCCCTCTGTCTCCTCGGGAGTCATACGTATACGTGAAATATAGCCGTCATCAAATACCCACGGACAATGGTCGGAAAAACCAAGCTCCTTCATGCCGTGTGCTATGGCGTGCTCTACATACTCCCTGTCCTCGCCCAGTGCGTGATGACAGCGCGAAGTATGTGTGTGATAATTTGCAAACATGAGCCGTGCTCCTTTCAAACTATGATTATACCACGTTTGAGTAAAAAATTCAAGCACGAAGCTTTTATTATTAATGTTTGCTGTATGAAACAGCTTGACAAATCACACTATAAGGTGTACACTATATACATAAGGTTATATTCTGATCTTAAATATTATGTAAAGGATGTATCACAAATGAAAAACGTACTCAAAAAAATTGCAGCAACCGCATTAGCATTCACTCTTCTCGGCACGGGTTCAGCAATCACAACATCATCAAAATCCAAAAACACTTTTACAGCAACCGCAGCCTCCTGCAAACACAATTGCAGACGCTATTCGCATCATATAGATAAAGGAGAAACTCACTATACATATGGGTGGTTCGCAAATTCTTTAATCTGCACTGGATGCTATACAGATTACACCGAATATATATATTGCAGTGGCTGCAACAATTTTCTTTACACAAGAAATTATACCCTTCGCAATTGGTAAATATAATTTAAAAGCTCTCTTATATGGAGAGCTTTTCTTATGCACTGATGATATTAATTCAACGGGCGCACAATGTGCGCCCCTACTTTGCTCTTAGCTCTTAGTTCTAAGTATTAATCACTACAACTAATGCCGATTGCTTGACAAAAGTACAAAAATATTGTATAATATTATAAACTTATAGAACAGGAGATGAAACTTGCAATGGACGGTGCCCCTGACGGCAGTAATCCACATTATTACGGAATAAACTCCGTTACATATGTATTTTCAAGGCATGGTCTGCACTATCGTTTGTGTTAGGCTGTGCCTTTATGAGGTTATACATAAATAAAAAAATACTTTATCTAACGGAGGATATGAAATGATAGGGCAGATAATTCTGCAAATTGTACTCATCGCGCTTAATGCGCTTTTCGCTTGCACTGAGGTGGCGGTCATTTCCACAAGCGATGTAAAACTCGAAAAACTTGCCGCAAGCGGCAACAAAAAAGCCATAAGGCTCAAAAAACTCACAGATTCACCCACACGCTTCCTTGCTACCATACAGGTCGCTATTACTCTTGCAGGCTTCATCGGTGCAGCCTTTGCTGCCGACAGCTTCGCCGAGTATCTGACCTCTGCAATTGCCAAAACAGGCATAGGCATACCTGCGGCTGTTCTCAAAAAATGCTCGGTAGTTCTCATAACATTGCTGCTCTCATACTTTACACTTGTTTTCGGAGAGCTTGTACCTAAGCGTGTTGCAATGAAAAATCCCGAAAAGATAGCTCTCGCCATGAGCAAAACTATTACCGTTGTTGCTAAAATATTCGCACCTTTTGTATGGCTGCTCAACGCTTCATCTAACGGTATTCTCAGACTTATAGGCATTGACCCCGAAAGCGATGACGACACCGTCACCGAGGAAGAGATACTTATGATGTCCGATGCAGGTGCGGAAAAAGGCACTATCGACGAGGACGAGAACCGCATAATCAAAAACGTTTTTGCCTTTGACGATACCACTGCCGAGCAGGTCTGTACCCACAGAACAGACGTTGATGTACTGTGGAGCAGCGATGATATATCCGTATGGGAAGAAACTATCCACCGCACCCGACATTCATCTTTCCCTATCTGCGGCGAAAGTGTGGATAACGTTATCGGTGTGCTCAACGCAAAGGACTATTTCAGACTCGATGACAAGAGCCGCGATAATATTATGAAAGAAGCTGTCCGCGAGCCCTGCTTCGTTCACGAAAGCATGAAGGCTGACCGCCTTTTCGACCAGATGAAGCAGCGCGGTGCAGACCATTTTGCAGTAGTCGTTGATGAATACGGCGGCATGAGCGGTATAATAACGATCACCGACCTTGTTGAGGAGCTTGTCGGCGACTTCGCTGACGACCCCGAGGACGAGCCTGCTGCAAGACTTGAACAGACTGAGGAAAACGTATGGACAGTACCGGGCATGAGCTCTCTCAGCGATGTATGCGACGAGCTTGAAGTCACTCTCCCTGCGGATAAATACGAGACCTTCGGCGGCTATGTTATCGCCGAACTTGGCGAGATACCAAAGGACGGAACTCAGCTCTCTCTCGACAGCGACGGGCTCCATATCGAAGTGCTTGAAGTCAAGCATCACCGTATCGAGGTATGCCGCGTCAAGAAGCTTCCGCCTGCTGAGGAAAAGGAAGAGGATTAAAGCCCTTAGCCTTTAGCCCTTAGGAAGCGGCTGCGCCGCTTTACAGGAACGTTATTGACATTCATAAAAAACTAATAAAAACCCGTAAGCTTAACCTTGATACCCATATAGAAATTTTACACTAATTATTGAGAGAACCCCTTTTGAAAAAGGGGGTTCGGGGGAAAGCCTTTCTTCAGAAAGGTTTCCCCCGATAAATAGTATAAGCTTCTATATTAGTATCGAGGTTAAAGCTTACGGGTTTTTGCTTACATTGTTATTACGAAGCAGACGCTCTTGCCGGGCTGGTTCATAATATGTACCTTGAACTTATGCTTGTCTATAATAGATTTTGCAATTGCAAGTCCAAGACCATATCCGCCGGTTGCACGGTTTCTCGACTGGTCGCTTCTGTAAAATCTCTCGAATATCTTGTCTGTCTCGTCCTCCTTGATGCCTTCACCTGTGTTGTATACCGAGAACATTTTTCTGTCGCCCATTTTCTTCAGCGTTACTCTTACCGTACCGCCCTCGTTTGAGTACTTCAGCGCGTTATCAATAAAGATAGCCGCCATCTGCTTTATGTGTTTTTCACTTCCGCTGAGCATTACGTCCTCGTCAACATTTACCTCAAACTTCTTATTGTTCTCAAACGCCTGACACTCGAAAGGAAGTGCGGTATTTACTATCGCCTTGCTGAGGTTGAAGTATTTACGTTCAAGCTCTGAGGTATTGTTTTCAAGTCTTGTAAGGTTGAGCAGGTCATTGACCAGTATACTCATTCGGTCGGTCTGTGCCTTGATGTACTTCAGCCACTTATTGTCGCCTATCTCGCCTTCAAGTACATCTGCATTTGCAGATATTACTGTAAGAGGAGTTTTAAGCTCATGGCTCGCATCTGACACGAACTGCTTCTGCTTGTTGAATGCAGTCTTGATAGGCTGTATGCTCTTTTTGCTGAGGAAATATGCAAGTACGGAAAGGATAACAAGAGCTATTGAACCGATAAGGATAGTAGTTCTCTTGAGCTGTCCCAGCATTTTCATTTCATAGCTCTTGTCTGTGAATACCATAAGAGTTCCGTTAGGCTTGCTCATCTGGTAGAACTGATATGAATTAACGATACCTGTGTCCATATTCTCCTCAAGTATCTTTGTGATGTAATCCTGTGCTCTGTCATCATTCATATCATCAATATTGATCTTATCAATGTATTTTCCGTTTGTATCAGCCATGAGGACAAAGAACTCTATAGAACTGATACTCTTGGGGATAGTCTGCTTTTTGGGAGAATTCATCGCATTGCTCTGACGATACGGAGCACTCTGCTGACTGCTTCCGTCAGATGACATTGCAGAAGCATCAGTCCTGTTTGCGAGAGGCATTATGTATGCCGACACATCATCAATATATGAAGTCTGCTTTATGTACTCTTCGTCAGACTCAGCTTCATAGCTGCTTTCATCTGTTTCATCTTCTATGCTGTCATAACGGGAATCCATTTCGCCGTGATCGTTGCGCTTTACGGGGTATTCGCTTGAATAAGCCTTTGGCTGCTGTTCCCATGACCATGGGTAAAGCCACGGGTACATCCACGGGTAGCCGCCCCACTGACCATTCCACTGGCCGTTGCTCTGATCGCCCCACTGACCGTTCCACTGTCCGTTATTCTGATCGCCCCACTGACCGTTCCACTGTCCGTTATTCTGATCGCCCCATTGACCGTTCCACTGGCCGTTGTTCTGATCGCCGCCCTGGCCGTTCCACTGACCATTGTTCTGATTGCCCCACTGACCGCTCTGATTGTTCCAGTTGTTCCAGTCGCCCTGATTCCACAAACTTGGGTCCCAGGTAGGAGTTGCACCTGATGCAGCGTCTGTTGCGGGTGCCTGTGTTGCAGGAGCCTGTGTTGCGGGTGCCTGAGTCTCCGGCGGAGCTGTTTCCTGAGGCTGCTCCTCATGCTGCTCCTCATAGATCTCCTGATTTTCCTCAGGAGCCTGTGTATCCTCCTGTGCAGGATCTGTAGGAGCATCTGTTACCTTTTCCTTCTCCTTAGTCTTTTCGGCAGTCGTCTGTGCCTCTGTGGCAGAAGGCTTTTCCGTAGTCGTAGGATCGGCAGGTCTTGTCTCTAAAGGCTTCTTTTCCTTACTTGATTTCTTCTCTTCCTTCGGCTCCGAACCTGTAGGAGGAGTGAATTTGAATTCAGCAATATTATCGTCATATTCAGTACCCGCAGCTATCTTCATGAGTACTTCCTTTGACTGTCCGCGCATTATAGCTTTGGTAATAACATTTATAGAGCCGATAAGCGCTACAAATACCGCAAGAAGGATACTTACGATCATTGTAAAAAGCTTCATCTGCGCTTTTTTGAACATTTTGTCATGTGCTTTCTTGAACATAACAGCATTCCTCCTTATTTATTCAAGTGAATAACCGATGCCTCTGGCTGTTTTTATCTGAACAGGAGCTGATATTACCGAAAGCTTTTTTCGCAGGAACGATATGTATACCTCAATATTATTGTACTCCACATCGCTCTCATAGCCCCATATCTTTTCGATGATACGCTCCTTTGGCAGTATCTGGTGAGGATTTGAGATAAGAAGCTCCATTATCTGATATTCTTTCAGGGAAAGCTTTACATCGCTGCCCTTCCACATAACGGAACAGGTATTCTTATTAAGCTCAAGTCCGTTGTAATCCAGCTTATTCTCGTCAACGATCTCGCCCTTTCTTCTTGTAAGAGCTCTTACTCTTGCCAGGAGCTCGCCCGTGACGAAAGGCTTTGTAAGGTAGTCGTCCGCACCGCAGTCGAGACCGTTTATCTTGTCCTCGATCTCGCTTCGTGCAGTAAGGAGAAGTACAGGTGTATGGATATGCTCTCTGCGCATACTCCTCAGCACCTCAATACCGCTCATGCCAGGAAGCATTATATCGAGTATGATACAATCATATACCCCTGTAAGCGCGTTGTCAAGCCCGCTCACTCCGTCGTACACTGTATCGACATTATACATATTCCTTTTAAGTATTTCCGAAAGAGCATCAGCCAGCTGCATCTCGTCCTCAACAACGAGAAGTCTCATATTAATTACCCCCTTGATCTTTTGACGCTGCTGCAACAGCAGCACATTTTCATATTTCAGGTGCCTAATGCGTACACCATTCCACTCTAATACTATTATACCACATATTCTTGAAATAATCTTAAAAGAAACAATAGTTCAATATGTTGATTAGGAAAATTTCATTTAGTTTTTTTGTGCATATCAACAGTTTTATCTTTTGTTCACTAACAATTGTTGACTATGTAATTAATTTGTGATAAAATTGTATATACAAACAGAGGAGAATAATTCACTGTTTTTACTCATTATAAATATATTATATACTATTATATAGTAAACAAGGGAATAGGAGGGACGGCGAATGATCTCACCAAACGAGCGTAAAAAGATAGGTTTTCCTCTTCTTGCATCTACAAATGCAGAAATGAAGAAGTATACCGAGGTATACGGCCTTTTTGTAGAAAGCGGCTATTCAAAGGAGCTATGTGAGGCATATGCCGACGCTTTTCTTGACAACGTGAAAAAGCCCTCTCCCTTCGATATAGTTCAGATAGCTGCACTATATGACAGGATACATGACCATAAGACAGCCTTTTTTTATCTTGAAAAGCTTACCGACAAAAAGATCAGCGGTGATGACAGATTTTTTTTCTGTGTAGAAGTGCTTACTGTTCTCGGCAAGATAGGCAACTGGCGCGAGGCTGAGAATTTTCGCACCCATAATATCAGTTTTCTGCAAAAATTCTCAGAAAAGGCTTCTCTCAATATGCAGGCACAGCTCTATATGGCACTCGCTCTCACTGACTGCGCCGCAAAAAATTATCAGCAGGGTCTGAAGCTTTTGAAATTCGGTTACAAGCCACAGGGCTCAAAGGACACTACTCTGCTGGAAATTTTTATAACCGCAGTCTATATCTTTGCCAAGGCAGGAGATAAAGAAGGACTTGAAGGCGCTCTCCATAATGCAGACTGCTGTCTTGCACTTTTCAAGGATTTCGATTTCCAGTGGCAGAGTCAATACTATCGTGAACGCATCGACAACGCCGCTAACGGAATATTGTAAAAATCGCTCCGAAGTCTCTCTTCGGAGCTTTTTGCGGAGTTCAGTGCTGCTGAAATATAGTTAAAATAAAAAAATATATATGAAATATTCAAAAACTGCTCTAAAAAAATTCACAAAGATTTTTTTATTATTTTTAACCTTTAGAAAAAATAGCAAAATTTTTCAGTGATGTTTTTTATCGTTAAAAGATGTTGTTTTCGTGCTATGAATTTACAGTGATAAAAAAACAACGTATTTTCGAGGGTTCAAAAATTAACTTTGAGTTTAATTCACATAAAATTATCTTCTGAGGAAAATAATTTCAGAATTTTATATTGATTTAATAAATTATTTCGTTAATATTTTATTAATATAAATTATTATACTTATTTTAGCAATATAGTGCTAATTTTAAGCAATATAATCAATTGAACTTCCCGTCCCTATGTTTTATAATACAATTGTTGGAAGAGAAAAACGCCGATACTTCGGCTAATCTCTCCGATCGCATAATTAAAGATATATTATGTGTCCTGTAACAAAAATCGGCAATTATATCCTGTATTGCTCTATGCGGTTTAAACTCCGCCGCATCTATAAGCACTAACTGGTTTCACTATACGCCTTACTCCTACGACTGTTATTAAACATTAATGCCTATAATATGTTTAATCGCCTAAAGCAGTCTTTCCGTTCCTTGAAACGTCAGCACAATCGTGATACCAAAGCAAGCGGATATATGGCACTTCGGAATTTGTGCCCGCCGTAAGGCAACTGCGTATAGAGGGTGCGCAGAAGCCAACTCGATAGCGACCTTGATTGGCTTTTGAGAGGGTGTCAATAAAGGTCGTTATTATTTTGCCAGTTCCGGTTCTATACCTATTATAAAGAAGCTGTCCGAAAGGGGCAGCTTTTTTACTTTATACGAAAAAGTTTGGAGTTTAGAGTTGAAAATTCAGATGTTGTTTTTGTACACATGGCAGAATTGCAGAATTATTTTTTCAATAATCAATGGTTTTCCATTGAATTTCAGTGCTTTCTGCCCCTTTATAGAGAAGCTAAAGGGTAACGGGCGAATAATATCCGCCCCCCTACTTAGTTCTTATTTCTTAGATCTGCGCTCTCATAAGTGCTAAAAGAAAAGCCACTTCTTGCGAAGTGACTTTTGCGGATTTATTTGCTGAGCTTGCTCTTCAGCTTTCTGAGAGTGTAGCCCTCGTTTATCTTCATTACGCCTCTGTCGATAGCAAGTGCATAATCAGGAACATCTCTTGTAACTGTTGTTCCTGCGGCAGTATAAACAGCCTTACCAAGCTTTACAGGCGCGATAAGGTTCGTATTACAGCCCACGAAGCAGTTATCACCGATAACACAGCGGCTCTTTGCAATACCGTCATAGTTTACGGTAACAGTTCCGCAGCCTATATTTACGCGCTTTCCGACATCACTGTCACCCACATAGGCAAGGTGAGCAATTGCGGTCTTTTCGCCGATAGTTGAATTCTTTATCTCAACAAAGTCGCCTATCTTAGCTCCCGACTTAACAACGCTGTCAGGACGGATATGCACGTATGGTCCTATCTTTACGCCAGCCTCTATCTCGGACTCGTAAGCCTGTACGGTGTGGAGATTTACGTCATCACCGATCTTGCAGTTCTCGATGACTGTATTAGGACCTATCTTGCAGTTCTTGCCGATAACTGTGTTCTTGCGTATCATTGTATTCGGGAGTATCTCTGTACCCACACCAATTTCAACGCCGCGCTCGATAACTACGCCGTCTGTGCAGGTGAACTCAACGCCGTTGGCAAGGTGCTTTTCGATAACTGCCATTCTTGCGTATGTATTCAGTGCAAGGAGGTCTTTTCTGTCGTTTGCACCCTTGATAATATCAGCATTTTCGGACTTGTACGCACCTGCGTTCTTGCCCTCTGAAAGTGCTATCGAGATAGTATCTGTAAGGTAATACTCATTCTGCACATTGTCATTTTTCAGCTTGCCGAGAAGGTCTATAAGGTCGGCTGTCCTGAACCAGTATGTACCCGAATTAACTTCCTTTATCTGACGCTGCTCGTCTGTAGCGTCCTTCTGCTCAACAATGCCGCTTATGCCGCCTGCCGAACGGATTATTCTTCCGTAGCCGAATGGATTTTCAAGTTCGGCTGTGATAACTGTCACAGCGTTGTTCTGCTGCTTGTGTATAACAAGCGACTCCTTTATAGTCTCTGCGTCGATAAATGGTGCATCACCGCAAAGAACAAGGGTATTTCCGTCAGTATCTTCTTCAAGGAAGGGCACTGCCTGCTGTACAGCATGACCTGTACCGAGTCTTTCTGCCTGAAGGACTGTCCTGTACTTTCCGCCGAGATATTCGTCTATCATCTCGCCCTTAAAGCCCTTTACAACGCAGATGTCCTTTATATCCGCAGCCTCGCAGGCTGTTATTACCCAGTTCAGCATAGGCTCGCCGAGGACTTTGAAAAGTGGCTTCGGCATTTCTGCCTTCATGCGCTTGCCCTGTCCTCCTGCTAAGATTATTGCCTTGTTCATTTTCTGTTCCTCCTTAACGTATATCTTAATGTAAATTTATCCGAAGGGGAAATATCGGTTATTTACAGCAGATATATCCCCCGTAAAGACTCACTTCAAGTCACGAGCGAGCTTTTCAGCTCATTCGCCGTCAAATTCTTCTCTCAGCTGATCCGCAGAAACAGGAAGAAGCTTCCAGCCCTCACCCTTTACATATATCGCGCAGGCTTCCTGATGCATATCATCGCGTTCGCCGTCGATCTCGGATTTGATATCTACAGTGAAGGAATAGCCCTTCTCAATCTTATAATCTGCGTCCTTGACGCCTTCTTCCTCGGCATAGTAATCATAGTACGTCTTAACTGTGTCAAGAAGCTCGTCTTCAAGCTTTTCGGAGTCGGTTGCGCTGTATTCAAGTATCTTTGCTTCCTGCCCCTCTTCAAGCATTGTAAAATCGTCCTCGCCATCGCCTGAGTCCATAAGTGCCTTGACGATATCCTCGGGGAACATGGTTTTCAGCATACCCTCTGCATCGTTTTCAACAGTGGTATACGCAAAATCCTTTACAAGGTCGTTGATCTCTTCCATTTCTTTATCGGAAGCAGGCTCGCCTGATCTCTCGTCCTTGTCCTCAGATGAAGCTCCGTCATTTTTATCATCGGCAGTCGTTTCGTTATCTGACTTACCGTCTTTCTTTTCGTCCTTCTTCTTTTCGTCGGACTTTTCTTCGTCATCAGCCGATTTTGTTTCCGCATCTGTAGTTGCTTCGGCAGATGCAGTTGTTTCAGCCTTCTTTTCCTCCTTCTTGCTGCCGCAGGAAGCAGCTGCGCAAAGGAGCATGGTGCAGACAAGAAGAACAGATGTGAGTTTTTTCATAGATCTGCTCCCTGAAATTATTCAGCCGATGTAGTTTCAGCCTCTGCTGTATCCTCGCTGAAAGGATCGGACTGCGGATCGGACATTATACCAACAAGATCGGCAGGATCAACAGGAACTACCTTCCAGCCGTCGCCTTTAAGGTAAACGAGACAGGTCTCCTCTGTGCTGCCGTCCTTTACTCCGTCCTTTTCGAGCTGTATATTCATATCCAAGAAATAGCCTTTTTCTACCTCTGCCTTGAAGTTTTCAACGCCGAACATCTGTGCAATAGACTCAAAATACTTCTCGGAACCGCTTATAGCAGTTTCATCGAGTTCCTTTACATTTTCAGCCTTACAGTCTACAAGTTTACCGCTGTCGCCCATAAGATCGGAAGCCTCAGCAAATGTATCCGCATACTGAGAGTTCTTGAGAGCCTCAACAACGCTGCTTGGGTACATACTGTTGAGGAGTCCGTCTACCTCGCCTGTGAGAGTTACCTCAGCGAATTTTCTTAATGCCTCATCGACCTCTTTGAGTGTATCTCCTGTTACCTCTTTGCTTGTAACGCCTGTGGAATCACCCTTGTCATCTTTATCATCTTTGCTTTCGCCGGAAGCTTCCGTCGTTGTCTCTGCTTCGGTAGTTGCCTCTGTCTTGCTTTCCTTTGCATTTGAGCTCTTATCCTTTGAATCTCCGCATGAAACGGCTGCACAGATAAACATTGTGCAGGCAAAAAGTATAGCTGTCAGTTTTTTCATATCCGATCTTCTCCTTGATCTAATCAAAAATTGCATATTTTTTGCCTTTTCGCCGTTTCAGACACAAGCAGACAAAAAAGACGCTTCTAAACTATTTTTACACACTTTAACCTTAAATGCAAGCCTTTTTTGCAGAAAACATTTTTCTTTGTTTATTTTTATACAAAGTACGGCATTTTTAACGCCTATTTTTTGTCATCGCATATATGGTAATTTTTTTTGAGATGTGTTATAATAAGTATAACTCGAATGATGTCTTTCTTGGGATCGTTCGGTAATGTTTAAAATGGAGGTATACACCAATGGCAAATAAGTATTGTTACCTTTTCTCTGAAGGTAATGCCAACATGAGAGAGCTTCTCGGCGGTAAGGGTGCAAACCTGGCTGAGATGACAAACATCGGTCTCCCTGTTCCTCAGGGCTTCACAATCACAACTGAGGCTTGTACTCAGTACTATGAGGACGGCGGAATCTCTGACGAGATCATGGCAGAGATCAACGAGTATATCGTTAAAATGGAAGGAATCACAGGAAAGAAGTTCGGCGATAAGGAGAATCCTCTCCTCGTATCTGTTCGTTCAGGTGCAAGAGCTTCAATGCCTGGTATGATGGATACAATCCTTAACCTCGGTCTCAACGAGACAGTTGTTAACACAATTGCTGCAAAGTCAGGTAACCCAAGATGGGCTTGGGACTGCTACAGAAGATTCATTCAGATGTATTCTGACGTAGTTATGGAAGTTGGTAAGAAGTACTTTGAAGAACTCATCGACAAGATGAAGGCTGAAAAGGGTGTAACTCAGGACGTTGAGCTTACTGCTGACGATCTCAAGACACTTGCTGGTCAGTTCAAGGCTGAATACAAGGCTAAGATCGGCGTTGACTTCCCTGACGATCCTAAGGAGCAGCTCATGGGTGCTATCAAGGCTGTATTCCGTTCATGGGATAACCCAAGAGCTAACGTATACAGAAGAGATAACGATATCCCATTCTCTTGGGGTACTGCTGTAAACGTACAGTCAATGGCATTCGGTAACATGGGCGACGACTGCGGTACAGGTGTTGCATTTACTCGTGACCCTGCTACAGGTGAGAAGAAGCTCATGGGCGAGTTCCTTACAAACGCACAGGGCGAGGACGTTGTTGCAGGCGTTCGTACTCCTATGCCTATCCAGCAGATGGCTGAGACATTCCCTGAGGCTTTCGCTCAGTTCAAGGAAGTTTGCCAGACTCTCGAAAATCACTATCACGATATGCAGGATATGGAGTTCACTGTTGAAAACAAGAAGCTCTATATGCTCCAGACAAGAAATGGTAAGAGAACTGCACAGGCTGCTCTCAAGATCGCTTGTGACCTCGTTGATGAGGGCATGAAGACAGAGCAGGAAGCTGTTGCAATGATCGACCCAAGAAACCTCGATACACTTCTCCACCCACAGTTCGATACAAAGGCTCTCAAGGCTGCTACTCCTATCGGCAAGGGTCTCGGTGCTTCACCTGGAGCTGCTTGCGGTAAGATCGTATTCACAGCTGACGACGCTGTAGAGTGGGCTGCTAAGGGCGAGAAGGTTGTTCTTGTACGTCTTGAAACATCACCTGAAGATATCACAGGTATGAAGGCTGCACAGGGTATCCTCACAGTTCGCGGCGGTATGACTTCACACGCTGCTGTTGTTGCTCGTGGTATGGGTGAGTGCTGCGTTTCAGGCTGCGGCGACATCAAGATGGACGAAGCTAACAAGAAGTTCGAGCTCGGCGGAAAGACATTCACTGAGGGAGACTACATCTCAATCGACGGTACAACAGGTAACATCTACGATGGTATCATTCCTACTGTTGACGCTCAGATCGCTGGTGAGTTCGGAAGAATCATGGCTTGGGCTGACAAGTACAGAACTCTCAAGGTTAGAACAAATGCTGATACTCCTGCTGACGCTAAGAAGGCAAGAGAGCTCGGCGCAGAAGGTATCGGTCTCTGCCGTACAGAGCACATGTTCTTTGAGGCTGACAGAATCGCTGCTTTCCGTGAGATGATCTGCTCAGATACAGTTGAAGGAAGAGAAGCTGCTCTCGCTAAGATCGAGCCAATGCAGCAGAGCGACTTTGAGGCTCTCTATGAGGCTCTCGAGGGTTGCCCGGTTACTATCCGTTTCCTGGATCCACCTCTCCACGAATTCGTTCCTACAGAAGAAGCTGACATCAAGCTTCTCGCTGAGTCACAGGGCAAGTCAGTTGAGGATATCAAGAATATCATCGCTTCACTCCACGAGTTCAACCCAATGATGGGTCACAGAGGATGCCGTCTTGCTGTAACATATCCTGAGATCGCTGCTATGCAGACAAAGGCTGTTATCAAGGCTGCTATCAACGTTAAGAAGAAGCACGCTGACTGGAACGTTAAGCCTGAGATCATGATCCCACTCGTTGGCGATGTTAAGGAGCTCAAGTACGTTAAGAAGGTTGTTGTTGAGACTGCTGACGCTGTTATCGCTGAGGCTGGCGCTAACCTCGAGTACGAAGTTGGTACAATGATCGAGATCCCAAGAGCTGCTCTTACAGCTGACGAGATCGCTAAGAACGCTGACTTCTTCTGCTTCGGTACTAACGACCTTACACAGATGACATACGGCTTCTCACGTGACGATGCTGGTAAGTTCCTCGGCGCTTACTACGACAAGAAGATCTTCGAGAACGATCCATTTGCTAAGCTCGACCAGACAGGTGTTGGTAAGCTCATGGAAATGGCTATCAAGCTCGGTAAGCCTGTTAATCCTAAGCTCCACTGCGGTATCTGCGGTGAGCACGGCGGTGATCCTACATCTGTTGAGTTCTGCCACAAGATCGGCCTCGACTATGTATCTTGCTCACCTTTCCGTGTTCCGATCGCTCGTCTCGCTGCTGCTCAGGCTGCTATCGCTGACAAGAAGTAATTCGGAAATATACTCAGGTTGGCTATTTTACGCTGAATCTTGACGATGCTAAAGAGTACCTTTATGCGAAGTCCACTAAGCGTAGGATACTAAGCTGGCGTGATATTCACGTTAATGTGTTTATCTGAATAAACAAATAGAGCTCTCACAGTTTCGGCTGTGAGAGCTTTTTTGTTATAGTATTTCTTCTCCACTGTGCAGAGCAATGAGCTTATCTCCCATTATATCTTTCATCATCTCGAATGCAGGAATGCCCGTGCAGTGACCGCTGTAAAATACGGTATCAAGCTGTGAAAGCTCCTGCGATGTCTGAATGATGACTGCTTTTTCTTCGTCGGTGTGCTCGCCCTCACGCTTCATCATGTGGAATCCTGTGATAACATAGTCGGGATAGCTGTCAAACAGTTCCTTGTATCGGTCAAGGATATTGAGTATGCCATTGTGAGCGCAGCCCGAAAGCAGCCAGCGCTTACCGTTTTGTGTGATAACAAGACATTGCTCGTGGAAGAAATCGTCTTCGATCTTCTCATTGTTTTTTATACAGGACAGCTTTTTATTTCCCTGCGGATAGCACCGCCTGCCGGTGATACCACTGAACAGAAACAGCTCATCGTCAAGCCTAATATCACCGTCAATCAGCCGGACATTAGGCAGATTGAGAATATCCGTATCAATGCCGATATAGCGATCGCCGTTGAAGTGGGGCTCGGCAGCCGACTTCTGCATGATTATCTGTGCGGTACGGTTCAGCTTTGAAAAAGGCAGTATCCCTCCCGAATGGTCGTAGTGACCGTGACTCAGTATCACAGTATCGACAGCAGACAGGTCTATACTGAGAGCTTCTGCATTCTTCACAACAGCGTCAGTCTGCCCGGTGTCAAGCAGGAGTTTATGTTTTTCAGTCTCAATATAGATGCTGAGACCATGCTCTGCAATACAGTTTTCATTACCGCAGGAATTTTCTACAAGTGTGACGATCCTCATAGTTCAGCACCTCTTGGAGGATTTTCTTCAAGATAGCGGTCAAGTATCTCCGCAGCAGTTCTTACAAATTTCACGCAAGGTCTGACTTTGTAGTATTGCTCAGTACGTTTTTCGGGAGTTGGTGTACTTGTTACCGCAAGTCCTTTCAAAAGATCTCGGCAGATGATCGTTTCGTGCCTCTTGCGAAATTCCTCTGCAAGATACTGTATACGCTGATAATGCGCCGCTTTCAAATTGTCATCGGATTCGATGCCCTGTCCGTAGATAATTCCTGCCACCATGAACATAGCGGAACAGGTGCCGCATACCTCACGCAGCCGTCCCATTCCACCGCCGAATGATGATGAAAGCCTTTTGGCAAGTTCCTCGTCCATGCCTGTCACATCAGAAAATGCAACAAAAACAGACTGAGCGCAGTTATATCCCTGTGTGAAAAGAGCGACTGCCTTTTCGGTATGATCGTATTTCATCAGTGATTACCGCAGCTATGGCTGCCGCAGCCATGATCTCCGCAGGAATGACCTTCGCCGTGTTCATGATCGTGATGATCGCAGGTAGGGTTCTCATTCTGAACAAGTGTCTGTGCAAGGAAAGCCTGCACCGCTTCATCAGCACTTCCCATATTTCCTCCGTAGAGGGTGATGCCAGCCTCCTGCATCGCCATCTGTGCACCGCCGCCGATACCTCCGCAGATCAGAACGTCAGCCTGAGCGTTTTTCAGGAATCCCGCAAGCGCACCATGCCCTGCACCCATTGTTCCAACTACCTGCTCGTTGATGATCTTTCCGTCAGCAACGTCATAGAGCTTGAACTGCTCTGTTCTGCCGAAATGCTGAAAGATCTGTCCGTTTTCATAGGTTACTGCGATTCTCATAATAGTGCTTCCTTTCCGTGCGATCTTCTCCGAGATCGTGTTATCAAGAGTATAATTTCCGCCTGAAATGACGATGCGTCTGCCCTCGACCAAAGCCTGAGCAAGTTTTTTTCTTGCGGTATCATAGATTGCCGTGACGGTCGTTCTCGCCACGTTCATCTCCTGAGCACACTGTTCCTGCGTCTTTGACTGATAATCTATCAGACGTATCGTTTCAAACTCGTCAAGCGACATAACGACCGTATCGTTTGCCTTATCCTGATCGGGGGCAAAGCTCCAGTAATCGGGATAACAACAGATACGGCGTGATTTCTGAGGTCTTGGCATAATAGCATCTCCTTTCTGACTTATGTCGATTATAGCATATTTCTTGACTTATGTCAAGTATATTATTGGCATTTTCGGATATTGACGGATATTGCTTCATTTGGTATAATTTTTCTGTAGGAGTGATATTGTGAATAAGAATCTTGATTTGTTCCTGACCTTCATGAAAATCGGAGCTTTCACCTTCGGTGGCGGTTATGCGATGATACCGCTCATACAGCGCGAGGTCTGTGATAATAAGCATTGGCTGAATGAGGATGATATACTTGAAGTTGTTGCGATAGCAGAATCAACACCGGGGCCGGTTGCGATCAATGCTGCTACCTTTGTAGGCAGCCGTACCGCCGGAACGCTCGGTGCTGTCTGCGCAACGCTGGGTGTTGTTCTTCCGTCGTTCCTTATTATCTCGCTTATTTCTTTTATCCTGAAAGCCTTTCAGGAGTCAAGAGCCGTGCAGTATGCCTTTATGGGTATCCGTGCAGGTGTTCTTGCATTGATACTCAAAGCAGTATATACTATGTTCATGGCGACTAAAAAGCACGCTGTTTCCTATGTTATCATGGCATCGGCATTGGTGCTGACAGCTTTTCTGAAAATAGATGCGGTGTTCGTGATCATTGGCTGTGCAATATTCGGGCTTATATGGTCGCTGATATTCAGAAAGGAGCAGAGCGATGATATGGATTGAACTATTTCTGACCTTCCTGAAGATCGGTGCGTTTACGTTCGGCGGCGGATATGCAATGCTTCCTCTGATACAGAGCGAAGTCGAGCGTCACGGCTGGCTTACGCAGGCGGAGGTCGTGGATTTCATTGCTGTAAGTGAAAGCACACCTGGGCCGCTGGCGATCAATATGGCTACATTCGTCGGCATCCGCACCGGCGGAGTGCTTGGTGCTGTTTGTGCAACACTCGGAGTAGTTCTACCGTCCTTTGTGATTATCCTGATCGTAGCGAAGTTTTATGAAAAGTTTCGCAAGAGCCGTGCTGTTGACGGTGTGATGTACGGTCTGCGTCCTGCTGTGATAGGGCTTATCGGTGCAGCATTCCTGTCTGTGGGAATGACGGTTTTCTTTCCTGATGGATTGCAGACTGCTGAATTGTCAGGGGCAAGCTTCTGGCTATCACTTGGAATATTCGTTATTGGTGCAGTGCTTGCTTTCAAGAAACTGCACCCGATAGCGATCATAGGCATTTCTGCTGTTATCGGCATATTGGCAGGATATGGACTTGGATTATAATAGAATTCAGAAAAAACATATTGACATTTTTCTATGCGTATGATATAATATAGAAAATCTTCAATATGAGGTGAGAACGTGGAGTTATCAAACAAGCAGATCACGGTAATATTCAAAGCCCTGTGTGATGAAAACAGAGTTCAGATATTCAGAATCCTGCAAAACGGCGAACTATGCGCCTGTCATCTTCTTGAGGAGCTTCACCTGAGTCAACCGACACTCTCTCACCATATGAAGGTGCTCTGCGACAGCGGACTTGTGGTCGGCAGAAAAGATGGCAAGTGGATGCACTACTCTATTTCGCAGGAAGGTGCTAAGATCGCTATGGACTGCCTGAAAGAGATCACGGCAGTAAACAAAAGCGAATGTAAATGCTGTAATAAGTAAGCCGTATGGTCATACGGCTTTAAACAGCGGGAACAAATCGATACATCTAAATATAACAATCGGAGGATAAGAAAATGGATAATGTTTCAAAAGCAGTACAGTATTATGAAAATGGCTATATGTGTTCGCAGGCGGTATTTGCTGCGTTTGCGGAGGAGTTCGGCATTACCGAAAAACAGGCATTCCAGATAGGTGCTTGTTTCGGCGGAGGAATGTGCAAGGGCGAGGTCTGCGGTGCGTGTACGGGTGCGCTTATGGTACTTGGCATGAAGTACGGACAGTTCGACCTCAATGACACAGCAAGCCGTGCAAAAGGCCGTGATATGGCAGTTAAGTTCCTTGATGAGTTTGAGAAGCGCAAGGACTCATATATCTGTCGTGACCTTCTTGGCTGCGACCTCAGGAATGAGGAAGACAGGAACAAAGCAAGGTCAAACGGACTATTCAGAACGCTCTGTCCGGAAATGGTCAGGACAGCAGCAGAGATACTGACCGAAATACTCGGAGGCGATGAAGAATAGTGTGGAACTTTATCCAGGATGAGATATTCGGCATGAAATGGCTGAACAGGCTTATCGGCTCTTTGCTGACCGTCTGCGGTCTTGATACTGAAAGCAAACTGGGCGGCAGTCTGCAGTTCTTCATCTATGATACGATAAAGATCATGATACTGCTCGGTTTTCTGATTTTCGTGATAACCTATATACAGAGTTATTTCCCTCCTGAAAGAACGAAGGAGATACTTGGCAGATTTCACGGTATCGGCGCAAATTGTATCGCGGCTTTGCTCGGCACTGTCACGCCTTTCTGCTCCTGTTCCTCAATACCGCTGTTCATGGGCTTTACAAGTGCAGGACTTCCGCTGGGAGTGACGTTTTCATTTCTTATATCATCGCCAATGGTTGACTTAGGATCGCTTGTTTTGCTGATGAGTATTTTCGGCTGGAAGGTCGCTGTTATATATGTGATAGTGGGACTTGTAATTGCAGTTGCAGGCGGTACGCTTATCGAAAAGCTGCACCTTGAAGATCAGGTGGAGGAGTTTATCCGTAACAGAAAGAGCATTGACACTCCGCAGAACGAGCTTACAAAGCGTGACAGGCTGAAATACTCATGTAAACAAGTCACGGGAACAGTGAAAAAGGTCTTGCCCTATATCCTTATTGGTGTTGGTATCGGTGCGGTCATACACAACTGTATACCTGAGAAATGGATAGTAAACGTTCTTGGCACCGGAAATCCCTTTGGAGTTATCCTTGCTGCGATATGTGGAATACCGATGTACGCCGATATATTCGGCTGTATCCCCATTGCAGAAGCGCTTGTCGCAAAAGGAGCAAATCTCGGCGTAGTTATCGCTTTTTTGATGGGCGTTATCACGCTCTCACTACCGTCAATGATAATGCTGAAAAAGGCAATAAAGCCTAAGCTGCTTTGCATTTTCATCGCTATCTGTACGATCGGAATTATCCTTGTCGGATATTTCTTTAATCTCATTCAGAATTACATCATTTAGGAGGAATATATCATGGCATTATTTGGTAAGAAAAAGGAAGAGAAGAAAGAGGAAACTTCATGCTACTGTTGCGGCGGAGAGCAGACTGCAACTGAGACAGCTTCGACTTGCTGTGGTGAAAAGGTTGACGGTATCTGCTGTATCAAGGTTCTCGGTTCAGGCTGCAAAGCCTGTCATCAGCTCTACGATAACACTGTCAAGGCAGTTGAGGGAATGGGCATCGAGGTCGAGTATGTCACAGACTTGCAGAAGATAATGGAGTACGGTGCAATGTCAATGCCTGCGCTCGTTGTCAATGAGAAGCTCGTTTCATCCGGTAAAACTCTTAAGTCTGCGGAGATATTAAAGATAATAGGCAAATGACAATATTTAAGGCAGCCGTAATGGCTGCCTCTCTTTTACGTTCCTGATTTTGTTCTATGCAATTATAACAGTTGACAATGGAGAACTTTTACAGCATCATATTTACGGCTAAATATAGCCGTTTATCGATTAAATTGTGATTGCCACCCTATCCGCAGTACAGGCTGCTATCAACGAAGGAAAGTAATTCCCAAATATACTCAGATCGGCTATTTTACGCTGAATCTGGACGATGCTAAGGAATACCTTTACGCGAAGTCCACAAAGCGTAGGATACTAAGTTGGCGTGATATTCACGTTAATGTGTTTATCTGATTAAAAACAATGAGTCCTCACAGTTTTGGCTGTGAGGACTTTTTTGTCTGAAGTTAAATATCAAAAATAAAGCAAGGGTACTTGACAAACGAGTTTATATTTGATACAATATAATTGCAAACAACATAAATTGAGGAGGCAGAACAATGGAATACAACTACAAGGAAGCTATGAAGATTGAAAATCAGCTCTGTTTTCCACTGTATGCGGCAGCAAGAGCTGTAACGAGCTTATATACGCCGTATCTGAAGGAGATGAATCTGACCTACACGCAGTATATAGTGATGCTTGTTCTGTGGGAGAAGGACGGCGTTACTGTCGGAGACATATGCAAAAAACTCATGCTTGACAACGGCACGGTTTCGCCCCTTCTTAAAAAGATGAGCACACTCGGCTATCTCGAAAGAAATCACAGCAAAGATGACGAACGTTCAGTCCTCATTTATCTGACCGAACAGGGCAGAGCCTTGCAGGAACAGGCAAAGGATATCCCTGTGAAGGTTGGAAAGTGCGTAAAACTCAGTCCCGAAAAGGCAAAGCAGCTCTATTCGCTGCTGTATGAATTATTGGAAGAACATGATATCTGAAAGGAGCATGAAGTATGAAAACAGTATACGATTTTATCGTGAAAGACCGTGCAGGCAACGACGTAAGTCTCAGTGATTATAATGGTAAGGTGCTGCTTATCGTGAATACAGCTACGGGATGCGGCTTTACTCCGCATTATGAGCCGCTTGAAACTATGTACAAGGAATTACGAGACAAAGGCTTCGAGATACTCGATTTTCCTTGCAATCAGTTCGCAAATCAGGCTCCCGGCAGCGAGGATGAGATACATCAGTTCTGCAAGCTTAAATTCGGTACGGAGTTCCCTCAGTTCGCAAAGATAGATGTTAACGGCGACAGCGCGAATCCGCTTTTTGCCTATCTTGCTACGGAAAAGCCATTTGCTGGCTTTGGCAAGGGGATCAAGAATGCAATGCTAAATAAGTTTGCTGATATGAATAATAAGAAGTTCGGAGATAAAGCGTATATCAAGTGGAACTTTACAAAATTCCTAGTTGACAGAACAGGTAAGGTTATCGCACGCTTTGAGCCTACAACTGATATGGCAGAGGTGCGTAAGGTTGTTGAAGAATTTCTTGGGTGAGGCTATGAACGAAAAATTTGACCTTCAGGAATATCTGACAAAGGGTGTTGAGCGGATAGTTGGCGAAGCTGTCAGGGCAACGCTGAAAAATCCAAGAGAAAGTGCCTTTATGCTGAAATTTGCAGCAGCAAGTTGCAGCGCTTCCAAACGCCGCAGGAAAGCCGAAGATAATGGCGAGCACATCCCCCCGTTCCTCATTGCAAGTATCACAAGCAAATGCAATCTTCATTGTGCAGGCTGTTATTCACGGTGCAATCATGCCACTGTTGATTCCGAGCCTGTGAAACAGCTGACTGAAACAGAATGGCTAAGGATATTTGATGAAGCGGACGAAATGGGCATCAGCTTTATCCTTCTCGCAGGCGGTGAACCTATGCTCCGGCGGGATATCATCGAAGCTGCAGGTCAGAAGCAGAATATACTCTTTCCGATCTTTACTAACGGCACTTTCATGGACGAACGCTATTTAGAGCTTTTCGATAAATGCCGCAACCTTATCCCTGTAATGAGCATTGAAGGCAACCGTGAGCAGACCGATTCACGGCGCGGCTCCGGAATTTATGATAAACTTGTCTCCAATATGGACGAGTTCAGAAAACACGGACTTGTTTTCGGAGCATCTGTTACTGTTACAACGCATAACTATAAAGAAGTGACTTCTGATGCTTTTTTAGCCAGTCTTTCTGAAAAAGGCTGCAAAGCGGTCATATTTGTGGAGTATGTTCCTGTAACCGATGAAAGCCGCAAGCTTGCTCCCGGCGACATACAGAGAGAGTACCTGATGAACAAGATACAGCATCTGCGTGAGAAACGTCCCGAAATGGTTTATATCTCATTCCCGGGAGATGAAAAAAGTTCGGGAGGCTGTGTTGCAGCTGGTCGAGGTTTCTTTCACATCAATTCTCATGGTGGAGCTGAGCCCTGTCCGTTCTCGCCGTATTCTGATATCAATGTGAAGGATACATCACTTCGTGAGGCTTTGCATTCTCCGCTGTTTACAGCTCTCAGGAGTAGCGATATCCTGCTTGACAATCACGACGGAGGCTGTGTTCTTTACCAAAAGAAAGCACAGGTCGAGTCACTTTTAAAGCTCTGAAGGAATTGAAACTATGAATACGTTTACGCCGAAACAAAAGGCAGTCTCATGTGTTCTGAAAATTGTAGTGATCTTTTCGGCGATACTTGGTACTTTTCTGAGTGCTTATGCAGGACGGCATTCTTTTATGGGCGGCAGCCGTGTTTTCATGTACTTCACGATACAGTCCAATATTGCCATCGCCATAATATGTGCGGCAGGTCTGAAAGGACTGTTCAGGAACAAATCCGTCAGTGACCTGTGGTGGGTAATAAAATTCGTAGGAACAGTTTCAATCACCCTTACGGGAGCAGTCTTCTGTTTTGTATTGGCTCCAACACTTGGGAATGCGGCGTGGAATCTGCAAAACATACTGACTCACGTTGTCGTTCCTGTCGCTGCGATAATTGACTTTTTTGTAGTCGGAGTCAGCAGCAATATCAAGAAGAGTAACACGTTCTGGGTGATAGTTCCGCCAATTCTGTATGCTGTCTACGCTGGCATTGGATATGTCGAAAACTGGCAGTTTGCGGAAGGTTATAATTATCCGTACTTCTTCCTCAACTGGGGAAGTTCTGCCGGAGCATTCGGCTTCACCGACGAGCTGCCGTTCATGGGCTGTGCGTGGTGGATAATTTCCCTTTTTGTAGTACTGCTGATAGTCGGATATCTGTATCTGAAAATAGTAGATATACTGAAAAGGTTTAAGAATCGGAATCCGTCTTAATAGTCTTTATGAAGAAAGATAAGATTTCTATCTGAATAAAACAACAGAGTCTTCACAGTTTCGGCTGTGAGGACTTTTTTGTCTTGTGATAATGATTTAAAAACCGCCAAGCCCTCTGTGACCGTAAACCTTGCACTTGTTCAGTTCGGTTTCAAGTGCGGTGAATTCATCATCCGTCAGCTCAACCTGTGAGGCAGTCAGATTCTCAATGATACGCTCCTTGTTCTTTGAACCCGGTATCGGAACGACATTCGGATACTTATGCAGCATCCACGCAAGAGATATTTGTGCAGGCGTTGCATTTTTCTTATTTGCAAATTCTCTCAGCATTTCCACGATCGGCATATTGCTCTCAATGTTTCGGCGTGAGAGCTGCGGCACCCAGTTACGCACATCGTCATTGCGCTCAAACTGCGTATCCGGCGTTATTTTTCCCGAAAGCAAACCGCTTGCGATAGGAGAAAACGGCACAAATCCGATGTTATGCTCCATACAGTAAGGGATAATGCTTCCCTCACTGTCGCGCTCCACCATTGAATATATATTCTGGATCGCTGTCAGCGGAGTAACATTCTGCGCACGGTCTATTACATCAACGTCCACCTGAGAAAGCCCCCAGCCACGGATCAGCCCGTCATCAATGAGCCGTCCCATAGCCTCAGCGACCTTTTCAACTGGAACTCCACCGAGCCTGTGCAGGTAGTAAATATCAACATAGTCTGTCCGCAGGCGGTAAAGCGAGCCTTCAAGGTGACGGCGCGCTTCATCATAGACCTTTCTGCCGAAACCGACAGAATGAAGCATCAGCTTTGTAGCGATGACAACATCATCACGCACATCTTCAAGCGCCTTTCCGACAATCAGCTCATTATGCCCGATTCCCGAAAGATTTGGGCTGTAGACCTCTGCCGTATCAAAAAAGGTACAGCCGTGGCGGTAAGCGTTTTGTATTGCTTCAATGCTGTATTCCTCGGACGGTATTTTACCGTAGCCGTGAGAAAAAGCCATACAGCCCATTCCAACAGCAGAAACTTCAATATCACGCAGTATTCTTGTCTTCATACGCTCGCCTCATTTGAAAAATCCCTTGACGCCGCCAAGCACGAGCTTGTTCGTCAGTTCTATGATCTCCTCGACCGACTGCTGCTTACCTTCTTCTATCCACTGCCTGTAAATTCCGAGAACAGAATTATTGACGAAGTTCATAAGCATTGTCTGCTGATATTCCGGCAGTGCGCCGTATTTCTTTGAACTGCTCCAGCCTGCGTGATTGACCTCTTTTATCATACCGCTGCGGATATAGTGATAGGACTCGCTGCCTGCGCAGGTGATCTTCTCATAGGCAAGTCCCTTTTCCTCTGAAAACAGGAAAAACTCACGGTTCACCTTGTCAAGCTCATCAGGCAGCCTGAAATTCTTGATACGCTCGATATATTCAGCAGAATACTCCGACTGAATCTCGGCAAGCAGATCATCAAGCGTGGGATAGTAAACGTAAAAGGTCTTTTTGTTTATCATCGCACGGCTGCAAAGTTCTGTTACCCTGATCTTGCCGTAGTCCATTTCACATATCATCTGCTCAAACACGCTTTTGATAGAGTCTATTGTCCTGCGCACCCTTAAATCTTCGCTGCCTGTCAGTATCATAGTAGTCCTCCCGTTTTAGTCAGCCGGATGCCATGCTCCGAGGTTTGCCTCCTGCTGTTCAAGCGTCATGTTGAAGAAACGCTTTCCACAGTCAAGTGCTCTGATCTCAGCCATTTCATCGGCGGTCAGCTCAAAGTCAAAAATATCGAAGTTCTCTTTCATATGCTGAGGATTTGTTGTTCTGGGGAATACGATAGTACCCTCCTGGATATGCCAGCGTAAAATTATCTGCATATTGGTCTTGCCATATTTCCGAGCCAGTTTCGTGAATACAGCCTCACCGATAAGCCCCTTATCGCCGTGACCGATCGGATACCAGCTTTCGATGACGGCACCGTACTTTTCGATACGCTTTTTCAATGCGTTCTGCTGATAGTAAGGGTGGCACTCCACCTGCAATACAGAGGGCTTGATATCAGCCGCTTCGCAGATCTCCTCAAGGCGTTCGCTTTCAAAGTTGCTGATACCGATAGACTTTACCTTGTCTGCCTTAACAGCCTTCTCCATGTCCTTCCAGGCACCGAGATAATCGCCGAACTGCTGATGCAGCAGGAGAAGGTCGATATAGTCGGTACCGAGCCTGTCAAGCATCTTGTCGATAGCTGCAGCAGTCTTGCCCTCACCGTATTCGTGGGGCCAGAGCTTTGTGGTTATCCACACTTCCTCACGGGGAACACCGCTGTCCTTTACAGCCTTGCCGACGCTTCTCTCGTTCTGATAAGCGTGAGCCGTGTCGATGTGGCGGACGCCCATTTTCAGTGCATCAAGCACTGCATTGTAAGTAGCTTCTCCCTCCGGAATCTGATAAACGCCAAGTCCGAACTGCGGGATTTTCGTACCGTCATTCAAAGTGATGTAAGCCTGCATAATTATACCTCCTCAGATAAGTTTGTTGTTTTTAAGCCACTTTTCAATAATGGACTTTGCACCTTTTACGCCACTGCCCGTGAGAGAAAGTCCCTCGCCGACATTTGCGTATTTCTTTATGTCCGAAACGCTCTTGCCAAGTCCGCTGCCCTCGTTGGTGCAGAGCGGATAGATCGTCTTGCCGTTCAGATCAGCGTTATCGAGAAACGTGAACACCGCCATCGGCATCGTTCCCCAGTAGTTGGGATAAGCGAGAATGATCGTATCATAGCCGGAAACATCGGGAATCTCTTTCAGCTCGGGGCGAGCTTTTTCTCTCAGATGAGCCTTTGCTTCTTCGATACAGGTCATATAGTCAGCGGAGTAAGGCTGCACCATTTCGAGCTTGAAGCTGTCATAGCCTGTCAGCTCGGTGATGTGCTGTACTGCGATCTCAGTGTTGCCAACCTCCACATACTTCATCGAACCTCCGAAATAGTTTTCATCTGCTCTTGAAAAATAAATAACGATAGCGTTCATATTAGTTCCTCCTTTGCGATTTAGGTAACTCCTGTTCCTTATGTGCTTATTGTAGCATATTTATTCTGATAATTCAACGGGCAGTTTCATTTAAACGGTTACATATGTAACGGTTAGCGTGAAAAGGTTACTTATCTATTTGAGAAATTAAAGCATGCTGTTTTCTGATATTCACGTCAATGTGTTTATCTGAGTATAACAATGAGTCCTCACAGCAAAAACTGATATAATCCCCTTAGAGTAGACACGCAAAATATCAAAAATCGTGTTCTAAATAAAGGGGGGGTATTTTTATGACAAGAAAAGTTAAGCTTTCAGATGAAGAAAGAATAGCTGCAGTGCAAGAATATTTAGATGGAAAAGGTAGCTTTCGCTCTTTAGCAATGAAATATGGCGTTAGCTATACTTGTATTAAGGAATGGGTTGAAAGAGCAAAAGCACAAGGAATGCTTAAATTGATGCTTCGTTTTTGTTTTCTATAAATTAATAAGAGTAAGGCAGCCATCGGCTGCCTTCACATATACTATTTCAGTTTATTGTAATCCTGTTCGGAAACTGTCTCGCACCATTCCGTACTGCAATCCTCGCCCTGAATCTCAACCGCAAGATGTGCAAACCAACTGTCCTTAGCCGCACCATGCCAGTGCTTGACCTCGGCAGGGATATTCACAATATCGCCCGGATTTAATTCTCTCGCTTCCTTGCCATACTCTTGATACCAGCCACGACCGCCGACACAGATCAGCATCTGACCGCCGCCGCTTTTTGCGTGGTGGATATGCCAATTATTGCGGCAGGCAGGCTCAAAGGTCACGTTGTAGATCGGTATTTGTTCCGTGGAAACAGGCGCAAGATAGCTTTGTCCCACAAAGTAATCGCCATAGGGATTAGGCTCGCCTATGGGGAACATGATCTCGTTCTGGAACTTGTTCTTATCGGAAACGACAGGAGCGTTATCCGCATAGACTTCCTTTGCGATGTTGAACACCGCCCAGGCGTGCGGCCAGCCAGCATAAAAAGCAGTGTGAGTAATGACTGCTGCCATTTCTCTCTGCGATACGCCGTGATTCTTAGCGTTCTGGATATGATAGCGGATAGAATTATCCGTCACGCCCTGAGACATGAGGGCTACCACTGTGATAATAGACCGCGTCTTCAGGTCAATATCGGTATTGTTCCAATTCTCACCAAACAGGATATCATCGTTGAAATGTGCAAAGTCGGGAGCGAACTCACCGAGAGCCTCTCTTCCTGCTGTCTGTACTATCTTTTCAGTCATTGTGACACCTACTTCCTTATGAATTCCTCGTCCTTGTCAGGTATGCCGCCCTCATCACTGACATATCGCTCCACCGTCATGTGAAGATCGTATTTGTCCCGAAGCTCTGTTATCTTCTGCATCATGGGCGATGCGTGGTGACGGTCGATAGCCGCCTGATCTGTCCATTCATCTATCAGCAGAACAGTTTCCGGATCATCAAATGAAAGATAATATTCATACCGCAGATTGCCGTTCTCATTTCTGATCACATCAACTGTTCCGCTTGAAGTCATCTCCTCTGCAAAGGCTCTCGCAGAGCCGCTTTTGCCAGTGTATCTGAGATTCACGATAATACTCATTGTATGCTCCTTTTATCAGATACCAAACGAATTGACCCATTCTTTCAGTTCGCTTACAGAAGCATTTGCGCTGAAACGCTTGCCGTCCTTGATAACAGTACTGTCAGAAACACTGGGATGAAGCTCCTTATCAGAATTGCCCATACCGCTTCCGCCGGATGTTGCAAATAAAATGATCGTCTTGCCAGAAAAATCATAGGCTTCAAGGAATGTGTTGATAATAGTAGGCGCAACATACCACCATATCGGGAAACCAACGAAGATAGTATCGTAGTCAGCGATATTTGCATCTGTATCAGCGATAGCAGGACGGAATGTCTTGTCGTTCATCTCGACAGAGCTTCTGCTGTTCTTGTCTTGCCAGTTGAGATCAGCGTTTGTGTATGGTGTTTCAGGACGTATTTCATAAATGTCTGCCGCTGCTGCTTCTGCAAGTTTTTTTGCCAGTTTAGCGGTCACGCCGCTTGCAGAGAAATATGCTACTAATTTTTTACTCATAGTGATTACCTCCGTTTTATAGAATTATCGTTTATTAACCCATACTTGCTTTCAGTATCTGAATCACTTCATCATGGTCAAGAACCTTATATCCGCCGTTGAGAATGAATGTAGCATCTGCAATGCCTTCGATCATATCTTCTGTTGCACCTAGTTCTTTCAGATTCATCACAAGTCCGATTTCCTTCATCCAGCTTTCCATTGCATAAAGGCCCTCATTTGCAAGTTGTTCATCTGTCTTGCCTTCTCGGATTATGTCCCATACTTCTGTTGCAAAACGTGCGAATTTCTTCATACCGTAAGGCATGATATATCTGTAATACGGCAAAGATACCGCAGCCAAAGTCATACCGTGCGTAGCGTCTGTATAAGCACCAACTGCCTGACCGAGCATATGTACCATCCAGTCCTCGGACTTGCCTTTGCCGACAAGCGTATTCAGCGCCCATGTAGCTGTCCACATAATGTTGGAACGTGCTTCATAATTCTGCGGATTCTCCACAGCGATACGACTTGCGTGTATAAGACCTCTCATCAGTCCCTCGCTGATATAGTCGGAGGTGTTGTCGTCCTCTCCTGAGAAATACTGCTCGCAAATGTGATTGAAAATATCATAAATGCCTGCGACCATCTGATATTTCGGAAGTGTCATGGTGTATTTAGGATTGAGAATAGAAAACTTCGGCATTACATCATCACCGAACACATGACCTATCTTCTGCTTGGTGTGGCGGTTTGTTATTACAGAACCACCATTCATCTCTGAGCCTGTACCTGTCATAGTCAGTACACAACCTACAGGAATGATGTCACAGTCGGGCTCTTCAAAGCGTATAAAGTATTTCTCCCACGGATCGTCATTGCAGTTGACGGAAACGGATACAGCCTTTGAATAGTCGCATACAGAACCACCACCGACAGCAAGGATAAAGTCTGTCTTGTTCTCACGGGCAATAGCTACGCCCTCGTTCAGCTTGTCGGAAGTCGGGTTCGGCATAACGCCCGATACCTCTGCAACATTCTTGCCGCACTCCTTGAGGATAGCGATTATCTCGTCATACAGACCGTTCTTCTTGATAGAACCGCCGCCGTAAACGAACAGGACATTCTGTCCGTAGTTTTTCATCTCATCTTTGAGATAATTGAGAGATTCTTCTCCGAAATAGAGCTTTGTGGGATTGTGATAACTGAAATTTCCTAACATGATGAATACCTCCGTTTTATGTTTTATTTATTCAAATTAAGTGTATCGTACCACTCTTTTACTTCATCTTCTGACGCTCCCGCAGGAAAACGTCTGCCTTCAAGCTGAGTTCCGATAGTTACAAGTTCCGAGATGTTTTTCTCACTTGTACTGATATAGAAATCAGCTTATTCATAAAGCACCTCCGTGTTCTATGTTCCATATGAGGTTATCGAGCTTATCAAGCACAGCCTGTTCCTTGTGTATCGTATCGAGCAGAGCTTTCCGTGTTTTACGCATGATACGAACCTTTTCGGCACAGCAACAGTTGTTCTCACAGCGTTTGAGGAATGACTCAACCTCTTCATCTGTCATACCTGAGCTTTTCAGTAAGTCGGCAAGCTCCTTATTGGTTATTTCGGGTATTGTCACCTTCATTCGATCACCTCCGCAAAAAACAAAAGAGTACAGGTTTATGTCCTGTACTCAGTATAACATATATTTCTCAATATGTAAAATGCTTATATTTCATACTTTGGTATGCTCGGAATGTATACTTTTGATGTATTCAAGGAATTTGCCTGCCGCACCTGCATATGGGCTCAGCTTCTTCCAAGCAAGTACCGATGTCATGAAAAGTTCTGGTTTCAGCGGACGGAATGCAAAACGTGCAGGATCAAACATATCCACTGCTCCCTCAACTGCCAGAACACAGGCAATGCCACGTTCCGCAAGCGGTGCTACATTGTCGATCAGATTAAAGGTTGCTACAATATCAAGCTCAGAAACCGGATATTTAAGCCATTCTTCTATCTCTCCGCGCAGAGCATTACGACTCGTCACCACAAGAGGAAGTTCTCTGAGTTGTTGCCGTGTGATAGCCTTCTCGGACGAAAGTCGATGATTCGCAGGAAGAAGAACGCCCCATACTTCCTTAGTCGGAAGACGCAAATAATCGAACTTCTCTATATCTATCGGCTCCAACAGGAACCCGAAGTCAAGCAGACCGTGTTCAAGCCTTTCCTTAATAAGGTCGGCTGTTCCTGTAATTATCTCAAAACTCACAAGCGGATAGCGTTCACGGAAATGCTCTATCAGTTCAGGAAGAACGCTTGCTGCCTTTAGTCCGCCGCTACCTACGGAGATAACTCCGCTGATTTCCTCCTGTTCACGGAACTCACTGTCTATCTTGTTCATCAGCGACACAACTTCCTCTGCACGTCTGCGGAGCATAACGCCCGAATCGGTCAGCGTGAGTCGCTTGCCTCTGATGAATAACGTTGTGTGAAGCTCGTCCTCAAGCTCCTTCATCTGACGGCTGAGTGTTGGTTGTGTCACATGAAGTACCTCGGCAGCTCTTGATATGTTCTCCTCACGGACTACCGTCAGGAAATATTCCAGTAATCGCAGTTCCATTGGTTCGCCCCCTTGTAAGCGGTATATAGGCTAATTATACCATACAACAAGCAAAAGGTCAATCGAATCATCCTTCAATTGCTTATTAATATTGAATCCGCATCGAAAGGCTTTTCGCTGTAAGCAATTATGACCGCAGCAAGTAGAGGACTTTTTCTATATCGAGTTTATGGTGATATATAGCCATTTTTTGATTTGAATGTTAATGCGCCCTATCCACAGTACAGGCTGCAATCGCTGACAAGAAGTAAATCAGGTATACCAATTAAAACGTTTTAAACGTTATATGTTCATACGGATAAAAGAAGTCCTCACAGTTTCGGCTGTGAGGACTTTTTGTTGACTAACCCTGCAAACTCTGATATAATAAATAAAAATGATACAAAAAGACCGCAGTTAATTCTGCGGTCTTAATTTTTTCTTTACTTTAAAGGCTATGCTGCGTTCCTTTGAAAGAACAAAGGCTGCGGCAATGAATATCATTGTGCCTGCTGCTATCTCGAACGGAAATCTCATCAGTGCTCCTTCGGGTATGATGAACGGCAGTGTCGCTACCGCTCCGCATGGCGGAAAATAGAGCTTCATTCTGCACACGGCAATGAGTATCACTGTACATGATACAGTAGCCGATACAGCAAGAGGAAGTCCCAGCCTTTCTGTGAGAAGGAACCGCGAGAGGACTCCGCTGACCGCGGCAAGGACTATAAGTGAAGCCGCCTGCGTTGAACGTCCCAGCAGCTTGCTGTGCGGTTTTGACATCTCAAAAAACGCTACGATAAGCGGAGGAGCTATGAAGAATATCTCCTTTGTCAGCACAGGTATCATGCATACGATACTTGCCGTCGCTGTTTGGCGTATGCGCAGTGCGATCAGCTGTTTATCGGGCTTTACGGGCGTAAATACATTTTTCTCGCGCAAGCCCAGCTTCTCAAGTAACAGCTGTGCAAGAAGTATCAGCGAGGTCATCACAACTACCGAGCCTATGTAGATAGGGCATTTTGTTTCCAGAAGCACAGGCAGTACACAGGCTGATATAGCAGGCAGGAACTCTGTTTTTGATGCGGTAACACAAGCTACTGCACACGCTATTGCAAGCGGCACCTTAACTACAGGCGGAAGCGGTACAAATACCAGACCTACGCCAATTACCGCAGCGGCAGTTATTGTCAGCAGAAGTCTCAGCCTTGATGCATTCCATGACTGTTTCGGAGCTGTCAGTGCTCCTATCGCAACAGCCGTTATCTCAGGGAAAATTATCTCCTTATCGTGTAAAATCTCCGATGCAGCCACCATGCCTGCTGCCAGCAAGAGCGTAAGCACTGCATGGAGCATTTTTCCTATCTTATTCACCTTTGTCACCTTTTCTGATATTATCACAAGTAATATTATACTTCTTTTCCGCCCCAAATACAATTGTATTATTCTATAAAAAAGCCGCAGTTATAGTTTCAATTTATAGCTTCTTTGATTATAGTATCAATAAAACTGCTTATTAAGAACATAATAATTTTTGAAAAGCTCTTGACAAATACCCTACAGGGGTATATAATATAGTAGACGAGATACCCTACAGGGGTATTTGAGGAGGGCTGATATGGATAAACATAATTGCTGCTGTGAACGTAAGAAAAAGCGAAGCGAAGAAGAATTCAAGTCGCTTATGAACAGACTTAAAAGGATAGAGGGACAGGTCCGCGGAGTCGAAAAGATGCTCGAAAACGATGCTTACTGCCCCGACATATTAACACAGGTATCGGCTATAAACAGCGCACTGAACAGCTTCAACAAGGAGCTTCTCGCTTCTCATATGAAAAGCTGTGTCGTAAACGATATCCGTGCAGGAAAAGACGAAGTCATAGACGAGCTTGTAGCTACATTGCAGAAGATAATGAAATAACAGGAAAGGAGCTTCAATGGAGCAATATAATGTGACAGGAATGAGCTGTGCAGCTTGCAGTGCAAGAGTTGAAAAAGCAGTATCAGCCGTTCCGGGAGTCAAAAGCTGTGCGGTCAGCCTTCTCACGAATTCCATGGGAGTTGAGGGTACTGCATCTGAAAAGGACATAATCCGAGCAGTTGAAAATGCAGGCTACGGCGCTTCAAAAAAGGGCGCAGAAGCAAAAGCATCGGTATCCGACGAAGATATGCTGAAAGATACCGAAACACCCAAGCTGAGGAAACGTCTGATAAAGTCTGCAATAGTTCTGTTAGTTCTGATGTATTTCTCAATGGGACATATGATGTGGGGATTCCCTGCACCTGCGGCATTTGATAATCACGTATTTCTCGGCGTATTTGAAATGCTTCTTGCTATCATCATTATGATGATAAACGGGAAATTCTTCACTAACGGCTTCAGGTCGCTTTTCAGCGGACACCCTAATATGGATACCCTTGTTGCATTGGGTTCAAGTGCTTCATTCGGCTATTCGCTGGCAGAGCTGTTCATAATGATACTTGCACAGGGCAACGGCGAGCATGAGACTGTTATGAAATACGGAATGAACCTGTATTTCGAGTCCGCAGCCATGATACCCACCCTTATCACGGTAGGAAAAATGCTTGAATCCATGTCAAAAGGACGCACTACCGACGCTCTGAAAGGGCTTATCAAGCTTGCTCCGAAAACAGCTGTCCTGTATCGGGACGGCGAAGAGCATGAAGTCGGTATCGAAGAAGTCAGAGAGGGCGATATTTTCGCAGTAAAGCCCGGCGGAAGCATACCTGTTGACGGAGTTGTGGTATACGGTTCATCTTCCGTGGACGAATCCGCTCTCACAGGTGAAAGCATACCCGTTGACAAGGAAGTGGGCTCTGCTGTTTCGGCAGCAACTATAAACAGGGCAGGCTATATCCGCTGCCGTGCTACAAGAGTCGGAGAGGATACCACGCTCTCACAGATAATCAAGACCGTATCGGACGCAGCAGCTACAAAAGCTCCTATCGCACGAATAGCCGATAAGGTATCGGGGATATTTGTGCCTGCTGTTATGGCGATAGCATTGCTGACGCTTATAGGCTGGCTGATAGCAGGCAAGGAGTTCAGCTTTGCCATTGCAAGAGCTATATCCGTACTTGTTATAAGCTGTCCCTGCGCCCTCGGACTTGCTACTCCCGTGGCTATAATGGTTGGCAGCGGTGTGGGAGCTAAAAACGGCGTACTGTATAAAACAGCCGCTTCTCTTGAAGCTGTGGGCAGAGCAAATATAGTCGCACTTGACAAGACAGGAACTATAACCGAGGGCAAGCCCGATGTTACGGATATACTTCCTTTCGGTATCACAGAAAACGAGCTGCTGACATACGCTTCTGCTATCGAAGCAAAAAGCGAACACCCTCTTGCAAAAGCCATAACAGAAAGAACTTCGGGTATGACTATTCCCGAGGCAACAGATTTCAAGGCACTTGCAGGAAACGGCATTTCAGCTGTGCTTGACGGCGAAATGCTTGAAGGCGGCAGCTATAAGTATATCTCTCAGAATTATGATATCCCCTCGGACTATACCGCAAAAGTGACCGCGCTTTCCGATGAGGGCAAAACACCTCTGCTGTTTGCAAAGAACGGCAGCTTTATCGGCATCATAGCTGTTGCGGACACAATAAAAAGCGACTCGGCAGCCGCCGTAAAAGAGCTCAAGGGTATGGGCATAAACGTATTCATGCTCACGGGCGACAATGAACGCACAGCAGGCGCGATAGGCAGACAGGCAGGCGTTGACAACGTTATCGCGGGAGTTCTTCCCGACGGAAAGTCTAAGAAGATATCAGAGCTGAAAAAGCAGGGCAAGGTCATCATGGTCGGTGACGGTATAAACGACGCTCCTGCACTGACTACTGCTGACACAGGCATTGCAATAGGCGCAGGTGCAGATGTAGCTGTAGACGCTGCCGATATAGTTGTTATGAAGAACAGGCTGACTGATGTTTCCGCTGCGATACGTCTGGGCCGCGCAACCATAAGAAATATACACGAGAATTTGTTCTGGGCATTTATTTACAACGCTGTGTGCATACCCCTTGCAATAGGTCTGTACGGTGTAGAAATGAAGCCTGCATACGGTGCGGCAGCTATGGCAATGTCCAGCTTCTGCGTGTGCATGAACGCTCTCAGGCTGAACTTAGTCAAGATACATGATGCAAGTCATGATAAGAAAATAAAAACCAAAATGATAAAAACGGAGGAAAAAGCTATGACAAAGACATTAAAGATCGAAGGTATGATGTGCGAGCACTGTGAGGCAAGAGTTAAGAAAACTCTTGAAGCTATCGACGGTATCGAAAGTGCTGTTCCCGACCACAATGCAAATACCGCTGTTATCACACTCAGCAAGGACGTACCTGCTGACGTTATCAAAGCAGCTGTTGAAGCTCAGGATTACACTTTTGTCGGTATAGAGTGAACTATAAAAGCCTTGCTCTGTGAAATATAAGAACAAGGCTTTATTTACGGACATTACAGGAGATTTGTCGATGGAGAAGATAAATAATATAATAAGTCAGATAGACAGCTATGTATGGGGACTTCCGCTTATAATCCTCATTATGGCGTGCGGTATCCTGCTTACGGTAAGACTGAGGTTCCTTCAGATACACAAGCTTGGAAAAGCCTTGAAGTACATGGTGAAAAACGAGGAAGAAGGAAGCGGCGAGGTTTCCAGCTTTGCAGCACTGTGTACTGCTCTGTCGGCAACAGTGGGAACGGGTAATATAGTCGGAGTCGCCACTGCCATTGCCGCAGGCGGAGCAGGTGCGCTATTCTGGATGGAGCTTGCTGCATTTCTTGGCATGGCTACAAAATTCGCCGAGGGACTACTGGCTGTAAAGTACCGTGTCAAGGACGAAAACGGAAATATCCTCGGTGGTCCTTTCTATTATATCGAAAACGGACTCGGCAGAAACTGGAAATGGCTCGGCAAAATGTTTGCGCTGTTCGGACTTCTTGCAGGCATCATGGGCATCGGTACTATAACGCAGATAAACGGCATAACCTCAGCTGCAAATAATTTCTTTGACCCTCAGAAAAGCCATACTGTTTCTGTATTTGGCATGGAATATACATGGGCAACAGTTATTGCAGGTGCTCTCATAACATTGCTTACCGCACTTATCGTTATCGGCGGCATCAAGCGTATCGCTACAGTTTCCGAAGTGGTAGTACCTGTTATGATAGTAGCTTATGCAGGCTGCTGCCTGACTATTATTTTCTGTCATATCACGGAGATCCCCTCCGCTGTCGCATCAATAATCAAGGGTGCTTTCAGCCTTAAAGCCGCTGCCGGCGGTGCGGCAGGCACTGTAATGATGAACGCTATGAAAAGCGGTGTGGCAAGAGGTATTTTCTCAAACGAAGCAGGTCTCGGCTCTGCTCCTATCGCAGCAGCTGCCGCAAAGACCAACGAGCCCGTCCGTCAGGGCCTCGTAACAATGACAGGTACTTTTATCGACACTATCATAGTCTGTACAATGACGGGACTTGCTATAATAATGTCAGGCAGCCATAATACCTCCGAGCTTAAAGGCGTAATGATAACTATGGACGCTTTTGACTATGGTCTGCCGTTCAGTGAGAGAGTGTCCTCCTTTATACTTATGTCCTGTCTGGCAGTATTCGCATTCACGACTATTCTTGGCTGGAATTACTATTCCGAAAGATGTCTTTCCTATCTTACAGGCGCAAACAAAAGGATAACCAATATATACCGCTGGATATACATTGCCGCCGTATTCATAGGACCGTATCTTGCAGTCGAAGCCGTATGGAACATTGCTGATATATTCAACGGACTCATGGCTATCCCAAATGTTATCGCCATAATCCTTCTCTCGGGAGTAGTTACGGCTGAGACAAAGGATTATCTGACAAGGCTAAAAGCAGGAAAAGTCAAAGAATAATATGAAGTCCAAAAACCAGCCCGCCATCACTGAAAAAAGCTCCTCACAGCTTAACCTCGATACCCATATAGCAGTTTTGTAGTATTTATTGAGAGAACCCCTTTTGAAAAAGGGGCTTCTCTCAAACTCTCTCCCGAAAACTTTCAGTTTTATTTTTTCTCAGATAGGGCACACCCTGCATTACTTGCGGGGCTTTTTTATTTTCAGTGTGCCCTATCTGAGAAAAAATCAGCTAAAAAAGTCTTTGGAAAGGGGTTCGGGGTTACTCCCCACAGTGTGGGGAGATGCCCGAAGGGCAGAGGGGCGCGCCTCCGTCAGAGGAAGCCTTTCTTCAGAAAGGTTTCCCCCGATAAATAGTATAAGCTTCTATATGAGTACCACGGTTAGGCTGTGAGGGGCTTTTTGCAGCAAATTTCACAAAAAAGAAAAAAATCCAATATTTCTGTTACATTTTGGCTTTCTGAAACGAATATATAAGTGAAAGCACTTAAACGGCAGCCTTACAAAAGTACTTATAAAAATAAAAACAAAGGAGACAACAAAATGAAAAAGTCACTTTTCCTGACCGTACTGACAACTGTATCATTAGGACTTATCGGCTGCAAGGCTGTTAATACCGCAAATACCTCTGCAATGAGCAACATCATAACAGATATACCTGCCTCGGCAGCATCAGAAAAAGCTGAGGGAGCTGTTATGCCTGTGAACAATACCTTCTCCCCCGAAGCAACTGAAACCGCCGGCTGGAAAGGTGCGTACAAAAAAGTCCTCGCTGATTTCGCAAATTCGGAAAGCTTCACAGACCATTCCACATGGGACTTGCAGGACATAGACAATGATGGTACTCCCGAGCTTCTCATATCCGAGGCTCAGCAGCACGTTACGGGTGTTATATTCTACTATTACGACAACGAAAAAGCCATGCCCATTCTTAACAGCGACAGGCAGATACTTCGCTACGGAGCTTACGGCAGCTTGCTGATCTGTCCTGAAGAGGGGCTTTTCGGAATTGCAGACATCAATCAGGGCAATAACTATACCGTTATGCACAAGTATAAAGATCACAGCCTCTCATTCGTTCAGAGAACCTGTGAGAACTCAGGTGCAGTAGGAAAAGAAAACGCTTCCTACAAAGTCAACGATGACACTGTCAGCGAAGAAGAATATGACAGTGCAGTAAACGAATTCGAGTCAAAGAACTGGAAGAACGTCGGCAATCAGTACAGCTTCGACGATCTTTCGGCATTGAAATAATAAATGTTATCAATCTCCTTAAAGATACATAAAATGACAAATCCCCGCAGCAGCAGGCTGCGGGGATTTGTTTTTATTTCATCTGTATTTTCTCTCTGGGTGGCGTTCGTAGTATTCGTTCTTGTCGACGTACATTCTCTCATCGGCAAGGCGCATTGCATTGCGTATATCCTCGCCTTCGTTGACAATACACGTACCTACTGCGAAATGCACATTTTCCGTTGTTGCAGCCTGTTCGGCAAGCTGCTTAACTCTCGCTTCAAGCTCCTTTTCACCGAGACCGTCAGCTATGAGCATGAATTCATCTCCGCCTGCACGGTAAACCTCTCCGTCATGGAAAACACCGCGAAGTATAGCCGCCGCACTTTTCAGCATCTTGTCGCCTGCACTGTGACCGTTCTCATCGTTCACGCGTTTTAGTCCGTTCAGGTCTGCAAATATAACGGAATAAGGGTAATTCATTTTCTTCTTTCCCGCCACTATATCATCGACCACATTATTCATGGTATTACGGTTCTTAACTCCCGTAAGCATATCGATTGAACTGAGTATCTCAAGCTTTAGCATAAGCTGATAGTTAGATATTTCGGAAGCAAGGAAGAATGTAGTAAGCTCCAGCGTCTCCTTTATTTTTACTGTGTTGTCAACATTGAAATTGCCGACCCACATATATCCGAGAGTTTCACCGTTATACCTGAGCGGGAAAAATACGAGACTTTTCACATCTTCACGTATAAGCGATTCTGCCCACAAAGGATTGACCGATTTCAGCCATTCCATATCATGCTGATCCTTCAATATTATACAGGTACTGTCGCCAAGTGTGTCGTCCCATGTCTGAGTTATTTCGAAGAATTTATCATCTATCAGTTTCTCCATAGGCGGCAGATTGCAGTCGGGTCTGAGTGCTTCACAGAATACATTGCAGCTGTGCTCGGCTTTGTCAACAAGCAGTATACAACAATGTACCGAGCCGCATATCTGTCGTATATCCTCCATGACCTCATTGAAGGTATTATGTATATTGTTTGAACCGCGAAGCTTGATACAGGTCTTTATGACCGCCGATGAAGTATCTGCGGACAGACTTGACCTCTGTTCAAGATCAACATTCGGCGTTACATCATACATATATACACAGTATCCGATATTTTCCTTATCGGATTCAAGGGGCAGCAGGAACATATTCAGCCACAGTCCCATTTGCGGAAGGCTTACATAAGAATGAAGGGGCTGTCCCAGAAAGGCGCTTCTGTAGCAGAAGTCCTCGAAATTCTTATTTTGCGGAAGATACTGCTCATATGGTGAATCGGGTACGAACGGGCGGTGCATAACATTCATCATATCATCGCAATGAGCCTTGTTTCCTGCAACGATACGTATATTTCCGTAGCTCCCGTCGGGAAATTTTTCAACTGACATCACGCAGGTTTTGGTTTTATATCCACTAAGCAATCTCTCAAAATCCATAATATACGCTCCTTCTTTTATAAAAATCGGGTCTTGTTTTAAAGCAAGTCGTATAACATTTTTACAAGCTGTTATATACCGTTCTCCATATTTGTTTATATTATATATTATACCACCTTATATGTTAACAGTCAATTGACTATATCCATAAAAATCTTTTCCAAATTGTTAATAATGAGCAGAAGAACGGAACAACAGCCGAAAGTCTGAGGATCAAAAGTTGATTTTTCCATTCAAGCAAAACAGCCACATACATCACGCTGAAAATAAAATGAAGGGACGACCTAATCCCGATACGCACACAGGAGTTTTCTTTGTTGTTTTTGCACTATAATCGCCTGTTGAAATTATGCAGGTATACAAAGTGAAAAATTATTTTTTCAATAATCAATGGTTTTGCATTGTTTTTTGCCCTTTTTTTGCCCCCTTATGAACGGTGGTTTTGTTCAGGACTGAAAGGAGGTCATATCATTTGAACAAAAACACTAAAGCAAAACTTAACATATTCTGCTGTAACTATGTTACGCTGGGCAGCGCAGAGGAAGCCGCGCTCAAAGCAGGCTTCCCCCGTGAAAACGCCCTGACCGCAGGTATCGAGCTTCTCAAAACAAAGGAATGTCAGGATACTATCGCAGAAATAAGAGATATCCTCTCTGACGGCGGCAGCATTACCGCAGGTCTGAAAAGGCTTGCTTTCGGGAGCTGCACCGACGCTGTATATCTTGTGTTCGCTGACGAGCTCCCTCCTGCGGAAACTGTAGGGAGACTTGACCTGTTCAATGTTTCCGAAATAAAACGAGTAAAAGGAGGCGGCGTGGAAGTAAAATTCTTCGACAGAATGAAGGCGCTTGAAAAGCTTTTCGAGCTTGAAAATGCCTATACCGACCGCAGCAGGGCGGCAAGCCTTATAAGTGCCATGACCGCCGACGAGGAGTGTGAGAGCTTTGAAGATAACTAAATTCTCACTCAAACAAAGAGTCGCAATGAAGTGGTGGAGCTCTCATCGCTTCAGCGGATACGACGCAATAATATGCGACGGAGCAGTACGAAGCGGCAAGACTCTTTCTATGTCGCTGGGCTTCATCATCTGGGCAAGTCAGCGCTTTGACGGCGGAGCCTTTGCCATGTGCGGAAAGACCATAACCTCTCTCCGCAGAAACGTAATAACTCCCATGCTTACTCTGCTCAGAGAAAACAGCTTTGCTATCGACGAAAGGGTAAGCAAAAACTACCTCGATATCACCTTCAACGGTCATACCAACAGAATATACCTTTTCGGCGGCAAGGACGAAAGCTCCGCCGCACTCATACAGGGTATGACTCTGTCGGGAGTATTCTTCGACGAGGTAGCTCTGATGCCCCGTTCCTTCGTTGAACAGGCTCTTGCAAGATGCTCTGTAAAAGACTCGAAAATGTGGTTCAACTGCAATCCCGACACCCCTTCCCACTGGTTCTACAAAGAGTGGATATTGAAGCGCAAGGAAAAGAACGCCCTGTATCTTCACTTCACAATGGAGGACAATCCTTCACTTTCACAGTGGGTAAGGAAACGCTATGAGCGCCTGTATTCGGGCACATTCTACGACCGCTTCATACTTGGAAAATGGACAGCCTCACAGGGCATCGTCTACCCGATGTTCAGCGAAAATGACCACGTTTTCAGCGGCGATGTGGACTGCGAAAGATACGTCATATCCTGCGATTACGGCACCGTAAATCCCTCATCCTTCGGGCTTTGGGGACTCCGTGACGGCATATGGTACAGGCTGAAGGAATACTATTACGACTCAAAGCGCGAGGGGATCTCCCGAACCGATGAGGAGCACTACACAGCTCTCGAAGAGCTTGCAGGCTCACGAAATATCGAAAAGGTCATAGTTGACCCATCTGCCGCAAGCTTTATAGAATGTATCCGCAGACATGGACGTTTCCTTGCAGTCAAAGCCGATAACGACGTTATTTCGGGCATAAGACAGGTAAGCACCGCTCTTAAACAGGGCAGGCTGAAATTCCACTGCTCATGCAGGGATATCCTCAGGGAGTTCACACTGTACAGCTGGAACGAAAAGGCAGGTGCAGACGCTCCCATAAAGGAAAACGACCATGCTATGGACGATATGCGCTATTTTGTGGCGGATATCGTAAATTCACGGGACAGCGGCGACCTTATCGCACTGTCCGTAAACCGCTGAACCACCGTTCAAAAAAGTAAAAGGAGGAATTATGAAGTTTTTTCAGAAGAAGAAATCTTCGGGATCCACCCCTGAGCTTATAGGCACACAACGTTCATGCTGTGAGAAATTTGCTCTTCCTGCAACTGTCCAGCCCTTTGAAAAGGAGCTGTACGACAGGCTGCGCTGCGCCGTACCTATCATAGATGCGGCTATTATGAAAATGATAAGACTTACGGGCGGCTTCCATGTGATTTGCAGCGATGAGAGCTGCCAGCAGGAGCTTGACAGTTTCCTTGCCAATGTCCCCGTAGGTCTTACGGGACGCTCAATAGGCTGCTTCGCGGATAATTTTCTCGACAGTCTCCTCACCTACGGAAGTGCCGCAGGCGAGATAGTCCCCGACAGCGAGGAACGCCGCATTGCAGGACTGTGGAACGGAGATGTTTCACGCATACGCATAACCGCAGGAGCTGACCCGTTCAGCAGAAGCTATAATATCGTAGCTCCCGACGGCAGTTCCCATAAAATAGCCCACCCAGAGCGCATACTCTATGCTGCACTTACAGGAGGCAACTCCCTGCTCAGAGGACTCCCGTCACTCAGCGGTATCCTTATGAGGATATACGAATGTATCGGTCAGAATTTCGACCGTGCAGGAAATGTCCGCTATGCCGTGACCTATAAGCCAACGGGGCAGGCTGGAGATGTAATGTTTTCCCGTGAACGCGCTCAGCAGATAGCCCGTGAGTGGGCTGACGGAATGAACTCGGCAAAATACGGTCAGGTAAAAGACTTTGTAGCTGTAGGAGATGTAGATATAAAGGTCATAGGCGCTGAAAATCAGCTCTTTGATACAAATGTCCCTGTGAGACAGATACTCGAACAGCTCATTGCAAAGCTCTCTATACCGCCGTTTCTGCTGGGGCTCTCATGGAGCTCTACGGAGAGAATGTCCTCACAGCAGGCAGATATACTCACCTCAGAGCTTGAATACTACCGCAGACTGCTGACACCAGTCATATGCGACGTGGGCAATTCATTCCTTGCTTCCATTGGTTCGGAGGCATCCTGCTCGGTGGAGTGGGACAACATCAATTTACAGGACGAAACAGCTCTTGCAGAAGCAAGGCTGAAAAACGCACAGGCGAGAGAAATTGAACTCCGCCTTGAAAATAATGAAAATTAACGGAGGTAAATCTATGTATAACGATATCAAACTTGAAAAGGGCCTTTACAATCTCAGCGGAAAGTCATTCACAGCTGCTCTTGAGGAGCTTGACCCCTCCTCGGCTTACGCAGGCACTCCCCTCGAAAAGCTGGACGCTTTCGAGAGACAGCTCAAGCGCTTCAATATCAGGATAAACGGTCAGGACTGCGACTGCGTTGAGAAGTTCTTCTCAACTACGGAAACAGCCGTGCTCTTCCCCGAATTCGTTACACGCTGCATCAGAAAGGGCTTCGATGAGACTGTTCTCCGCTCCGTATGCGCTGCTAAGACTGTATGTTCAAGCGGTCAGTATCTTGGCTGCGTACTCGATGACTCCGAGACATACACAACTACAGAGCAGGCTACACTTCTCCCCGAGGCTACAGTTACCGAAAGCACTACTGCTACCCTGCTTGAAAAGTTCGGCAGACTCATCAGCGCTTCCTACGAGGCTATCCGTCAGCAGAGACTTGATGTTTTCGGCGTAATGCTCAGAAGCGTAGGCGCAAGACTTGCAGTATCCGTTGTAAAAAAGGCTGTTGCCGTACTCGAAGCAGATACGACTCCTATCACTACATCATCTCTTACCTACGATGACCTTGCCGCACTCTACGGCGAATTCGACTGCTTCGATATGACTACAGTCATCACCTCACCTGCCGTAGCTTCAAAGATAGCTGCTATGGATCAGCTCAAGGAGTGCTCCGCAAACGCCGACGGCAAGCTCATTCTCCCATTCGGCTCAGAGCTTGTGAAGACCTCGGCTGCCGATAATGATACTATCATCGGTATCGACCGTAATTTCGCACTTGAATTCATCACAAGCACAGACCTTATCATGGAGACAGACAAGCTCATCGACCGTCAGCTCGACCAGATGACAGTATCTATCACCTGCGGCTTCAGAAAGATAACTCCCGACGCTGTTAAGGTTCTGACTATCACTTCTAACGAGTGATCTTATTGACCTGCGTAACCAACGGGCGGCGTTCCGCCGCCCCTACGCTGTATCATTTATACATAATGCGGAGTTGTTTAATTAGGAATGCGGAATTTCTAATTACGAATTCCGCATTATGCATTGACCAATGAAAGGAGCTATTATGGACAAGTCTATTCTCGATAAGATAAACAAATTCACACGCAGGACGCTCTCCGAGAACGAAGTATACGTTTTCTCGGTCATACTCTGCGATAACGATATCGACCGCGACTGTGAACGCTTCTCAGAAAAGGCACTCGATACCCTCAGAGAAAAATTCATAGGCAAAACAGGCATCTTCGACCACGATACGTCTACCGCCAACCAGAATGCCCGTATCTTCGATACGGAGCTTATCACCGACGACTCGCGGCTCACACAGTACGGCAAGCCCTACGTTTATCTGAAGGCTATGGCTTATATGGTGAGAACTGACGAAAACAAGAACCTCATCGCCGAAATTGACGGCGGCATCAAAAAGGAGGTAAGCATTTCCTGCTCAGCAGCCAGAAGGATATGCTCGGTCTGCGGAAACGATAAAAACATAAACACCTGCAATCATGTAAAGGGCAAGATATACGGCGGAAAGCTTTGCCACAATGTCCTTGACGATATCACCGACGCTTACGAATGGAGCTTCGTTGCTGTGCCTGCGCAGGTAAATGCAGGTGTAACCAAAAAGTACAGCGACGATACTGCTGTAAAGTCACAGGCAAGGGATATACAGCTCTGCGATGACGAGCTCCGCCGCGATATCCGCAGATTTGCCTATTTTGCAGGCGGAAGGGCTGCGGCTGATATCGCTTCTATTTCGGCAGCAAATATGAATACACAGCAGCTTATCGCACTCCGCAAATCCTTTGAGGCGCAGTGCGGAAAAGCTAAAACAGAGGTGCAGCTTGAATACAGTGCGAAGTCGGAGGACACCGCAGAAAGCTTCACCATGAAATAAGGAGGAACTATGGATATACAGAAGGTAACAGAGATATTCGAGCTGATGACAGGTGAAAGCAACAGCACCGAATACATGAAAATAATATACCTTTCCATGCGAGAAATAGATGATCTGCTCAGACCAAACGCTGATATAAGCGACCTGAGACTCTGCTTCCTCTGCGCTGCACTTGCCTTTTACAGACTACAGCAGATACTTGCTGCAAGAGAAAGAGCAGAGGTCACATACGCAGGCAAGGTATTGAAGGAGTCGCAAAATACCGCCTACGAGTACGCAAAGCAGCTCCTGAGAGACTATTTGCAGATGTGCAAAAGTCTCCTCACAGCCGATACCTTTGTTTTCGCAGGCTTTTCAAGCGGAGAGGAGGTGCTGTGATGCTGCGTGATATTATAAACGACGTTATCTCAAAGCTGAGAGCCTGCGGTATTGACGCTGTGTACAGCGCCTTTGATGCAGCAGATATCTCAAAAAAGGAGAAGGAGCTTTTCACCGTTGTGGGCATAGGCGGTTTTGAATCGTCCACACCTATTTACTCGCCCTCATACATTTATATACCATTCAGAGCGGATATCGAAATAAGGATAACAGCTTCAAAGAACAGCTCCGCAGATGATATCTTCCTTTTCTATGACGAAAATATCGAGCCTGTAATTGCGGATATGTCGGGACTTACCTGCTCTCTTTCAAAAATGAGCATAAAGTTCGACTCCAATATACAGCGCCTTGTACTTACTGTGGTGCTCTCCGCAAGAGGCATCACAAAGACCGAAAGGAGCACTCCATGAGCACAACAGAGCTTACAAAGCATGAGGCTGTACCTGTCAGCATATCCAATATCGTTATATACTGCGACAGCTTCAAAGCTTCTGCTGCAAGGATCATAAACGAGGAGTCAACAGCAGACGGCGGAAGTGTTTTCACAAATAACGCCAGCCGCAGTACAAAGCTTACATTTTCGGGAAGGGTATATTCGGAAAATGCCGCAGACTTTGTGTACAGCTTCAATGCCCTCGCTAAAAGCTCCGCCGCATTCAATGTGGAGTATATGGGGCTTTGCTTCAATAGCTGCCGTATGCTCGCTTATACCCTCGACAATAAGAAAAGCGACTGGGCAGACGTAACGGTAACGCTTACGACCAAAGACAATATCACAAGGAGCAATGCAATATGACAGCAGTTCTGAGTATAAAAAACAGAGACGGTACTCTCCTTTCCGAGGAAGATATCCTCTCATTCAATTTCATAAAGGATATCTACACACCCTATACTTCGCTTTCCGCAAAAGTCCGCACTTCTCGCACAAACTTCGACAATGCCGCAGAGGTGATGCTTGCTATCGACAACTCTCTCATACACCACGGTCTTATCGACGATCTTAAAATCGAAAAAACAGGTGGAGAATACTTCCTCAGCGTTACGTCAAGAGGCTTCACATCTCTGCTTTGCCAGAACCAGATAGAGCCGGGACTTAAAATGAATATCTCCTTCAATATGCTTATGGATAATTTCTATACCCTGCCCTATGTTACTCACGAAAATAATTCCGACGACAGCAGCTATATCTATGTCAGACCAAATACCTCAATGTGGGACGCAGCTTCAAATCTTGCCTACAAGCTTCTCGGAACTTACCCATACATAAGAGGTACAAATACAGTTATGATAAGTCCGTTCCCTGCTCCCGAGGTGTTCGACTTTACAGATGCAGAGCTTATATCTCACGGTACAGAACTTGCCTGCCGACACATCGCCAGTGACTACCATATGGCTGATATCAACGGAAACTACGGTACATTTGACCTTACCGACCCTGACGCAGCCGCACTTAAAATAGTCCGCCACAAGTACTTCGACCTTGATATGCGCTTTCTCTATGCTCCTCAGCAGGCTCTTTACTTCCGCGATAAATTCGACTTCCGCGGTCAGAAAATGCTGTTCTGCTCCTACAGCGGCTTCTGCGGCGAGGACCTTTACGACCTTGTGAGCTTCACAGGTGTGACCGCAGAGCGTATAGGCTCAATAAAAATACGAGGCAGCAGCAAAGGCATATTTACGGAGACAGGTGTTTACAGAGATAAATTTCCGCACTGAGAACTTTATTTTTCCACGGCGCATATGATATAGCGGAGGTCTGCCATGAACTATCATATCCCTATGTGTACCCTTGACGAAGGTCAGCTCGGCGAGGTCGTCGGTATTTCCCTGAACGGACATATCCGCAGCCGTCTTGCCGACTTAGGTCTCATACAGGGGTGCAGAGTAAAATGCCTGCAAAAAAGCTTCGGCGGAGATATCGCCGCTTACCTTATATGCGGTGCCGTCATTGCTGTGAGAAAATGCGACGCCGCCCGTGTCTCCTGTCGTATAATATAATAAACAGCTTCTGTAAACTCGTTACCCATATAGAAAGTTTTACGCTGATTATTGAGAGAACCCCTTTTGAAAAAGAGGTTCGGGGGAAGCCTTTCTGAAGAAAGGTTTCCCCCGATAAATAGTATAAGCTTTTATATGAGTATCAAGATTACGGAAGCCGTTTTTTATAATTATCCCTTGCTTTTAAGGAGAAGCATCAATATTTCCTCAGAATCAGCTCCTGTAAGCTTTACTCCCTTAGGATCAACAGCTTTTCCTGTCTTATCCTGCGGAGCACTAATGTCTGCATTGACCTTAGCCTGATCTGAAAGCGTATATGTGGGGTTGTTCAGATACTTGTTGAGCAGAACTATATCGACAACATCTATTTTACCGTTGCAGCTTACATCGCCCCATACAGTGACAGATAATTTACCGCTGTTCGCAGTTGTTGTGGTCACAGGCGCAGTAGTCTTTGAGGTTGTGGAAGTTGAAGTTTTTGCAGTTGTAGATGTAGTCTTTGAGGTTGTAGATGTTGAGGTCTTTGCAGTTGTAGATGTAGTTTTCGAGGTCGTTGATGTTGAGGTCTTTGCAGTTGTAGATGTAGTTTTCGAGGTCGTTGATGTTGAGGTCTTTGCAGTTGTAGATGTAGTCTTTGAGGTTGTGGAAGTTGAAGTTTTGGCAGTCGTAGATGTAGTTTTTGAGGTTGTGGAAGTTGTTGTTTTGGGAGCAGCAGATGTTGTTGTAGAGGCTGATGTTGTAAGTCTGCCGCCGCGCTTGTATATATCTGTCTCCTTCTCAGATGAAAAAGTAAGGGTATCGTTATCGGGATCGTATACAAGAGCTGTTCTGCTTCTGCCGTTTATAGCAATGACCTTATTGCCTGCTGAAGTCCATGAACCTATGGTCTCAGTGTAGGAACCGTCACGCTCTTTCATATAGCCGTTATATGTGAAATCATCGTTGAAGATCAAAACGACCTGATCATCTTCGGGTGTATACTCCATCCCCCTTCCCGATATGCTGCTTGCATACCATGAACCGACTATACGGGCATCTGCCTTGAGCTCTGTAGAAACAGCAGATGTAGAGGTTACGGCTGTAGTGGTAGATGTGGAGGTCTTTGAAGTTGTTGATGTTGTCTTTGATGTAGTTGAAGTAGTTGTTGCAGTTTTGGCAGAAGTCACAGAAGTCTCGGGAGCTGCTGATAAAGCCTTAAAAGTATAACCGTACTTCTTTGCATAGGCTTCGGCTGTTGAGCCGCTGTTTCCGCAGATAACACCTGTGTATCCAAAGCTTTCGTCTTCATCATTAAATTTATTGCATATCGTTGTAGCTTCGCCGTCTATTTCGCATTTTGAATTCAGTATGGTTATGGTTTCAAGACCTGTATACCAAAATGCACCGCTTCCTATCTTTGCTACAGATGCAGGCAGCTTTATTGATCTAAGGCTTTCGCAGTGCTGAAATGCCGCGTCGTCTATCGACTTTACTGAGTCGGGTACAGTTATTGCTTCAAGGCTTGTACACTGATCGAATGCATTAGTTCCTATGCTTGTTACGGTATTCGGTATAGTCAATGTTTTAAGATTTGCACAGCCTGTAAACATATTCTCCGAAATGACTGTCAGGCTCTTGGGCAGCTTTACGGAAGCAAGGCTCTCACAGCATGAGAATACATTGTTCCCTATACTTGTCACCGTATCAGGTATGCTAACTGAGTCTATCATGGAATATACAAATGCGGAATCAGCTATGCTCTTGACTGTATCGGGGATAACTACATCGCCAAAGCTCATTGTGCCGTCTATGAGTATTCCGTTTACTATTACCAGCGGATCTTCTGTCTGTTTTCCTTCTATCCATTTTGTGTAGGAAAATGCTCCTTCACCTATGCTTGTCACAGTATCGGGTATAGTCACAGAGCCAAGCTCCATGCAGCCTCCGAACGCAATTTTGCCGATAAACTTTACGGACTTTGGGATAACTACAGATGTGATATTCTCGTTGCAGTTGAATGCACCTGCGGCTATGCTTGTAACTGTATCAGGCACTTTTACTTCTCCTGAACTTGTAATACCGTCTATGAGTATACCGTTTACTATTACCAGCGGATCTTTCTGGCGTGCATCATTAAGCCATTTGGTCTCGCCGAATGCATCGTAGCCTATTTCTGTGGGCTTTGACATAGTTACGGACGAAAGATTCTTACAGCCGCTGAACGCTCCGTCTGCTATGCTTGTAAGAGACTCGGGCATTGTTACCGATGTAAGACCTTTGCAGCTGTCAAAAGCTGATTTTCCGATGCCTGTAATGCCTTCCTTTATAACTGCCGACTTTATATCCTCATTTTCAGCAAATGCGCTTGCTGATACAGTTCCTTTACCGCTTATGGTAAGAGTTCCCGCGTCATCAAGCGTCCATGTAACGCCTTCACCGCAGTTTCCCGAGTCAGCAGCTTTGCTTGGAGAAGAGAGCAGATATGTTTCGTTAATAGCTCCTGTGTAAGCATTGGCGGCTGTTCCGTAGTTAAATACACAAGGTGATAAAAAAGTACTTGCTGAAATGCAAAGTGATGTGATGAATTTGATAGTCTTTTTCATAAAGATCCTCCAGATAATAAAATACATCACATATTATAGCAGAAATGAGCAGCAAAATCAATACCTTGTTGCCCTAAGGAAAGGGCTCCCGCATATCCTGCGGAAGCCCTTTTCACGTTATTATTTTATCGGAAGCTTGTCAACAAGCTTCAGGAGATATTTCTGTATTGCCTGTGCATCATTTGTCGTCATGCCGTCGTTTCCGATAACATCTGCGTTCTCGATGCCCTGCTTTGTGATGTGAGTCTTGTCTGTACCATTTGCACCGTACTTGTTGGGATTTGCAAGCGCCTGCATGATAAGCACTGCATCTGAAAGGTCTACATCGCCATCGCAGTTAGCGTCGCCTGCCTTGTAATCCTTGCTTGTTGTCTTTGGTGTGGTCGATACTGTTGTTGTAGTCGCCTGCTTGGTTGTGGTGGTAACTGCTTTTGTTGTAGTAGTTGTGGTCTTTTTAGCAGTTGTGGTAGTTGTTACAGCAGGAGCACTGCCCTTTATCTGTCCGTAAACGATACCGCAGCCTACTGTTGACATATATACCTTGCCGAACTCGTCCATATCACCTACGAGGTAGTTGCCGTTGCCTGTACCGCCGTAGAGGTGGTCTGTATTTATGCACACCCATGTCTTTCCTGCATCTGTTGAACGATAGATGCCCTCGGGGTCTTCCTTATCAGGCTTGCCATACATGAAGAGAGTATTCACACTGCCCTTCTTCTCGGGTGCGCCGTAGCCGATGCACTTTGCATATGCTACATTTTCAAGGTGCTCAACTGTCTTGCCCTTGTCGGAGATTATGTAAACGCCCTGATTTGCGCCTGCAAAAGCTATCTTGCCGCCGCCGAGGTATGCAGGATCGCCTGTCTCCTCGAACTTCCATGTGAGTTCCCAGTTATACGGGCAGATACGTGTTTCTGTGAAGGTAGCACCGTAGTCATCGCTCACATAGTATGAGTAGTGTGACTCGTCGTAAGTAGGCTCCTTCTTGGACATATCAGATGACCAGTACTCGTTGTACTGAGCACCTACAGCGTAAACTGTCTTTGCGTCCTCGGGGTCAACGAGGGTATAAACGGTCTTTGAAGCCTTGATGCCGCCGCAGGTCTTCCATGTTGCACCAAAGTCGTCTGTATAGGAAACTGCACCCTTTGAGCTGGAATTGATTATTCTGTACTTGCCCTTTGAAAGCTCTGTGATTGAGAGTTTTCCGCCTGTGCAGGCAGGCTTGAATGCCTTCCATGTCTTGCCGCGGTCAAGTGTATAATATCCGCTTCCTGTATTATTTCCGTCACCGTTTGCGGTTCTTGCCCATACATCAGTATTCTGAGGGCATACCGCAATAGCGGAGGTCGAACCCATATTCGGCTTGTACTGCGGAGGTATTGCAGTCGGAGAGGTATGAACAAATCCGTCATAGTCGCCGATAGCTGAAAGGTCGAGACCATCGGGAGTGCTGACAAAGTCAAGGCTTACGCACTCTTCAACACCGTCAGGCTGGAAGTAGAACTGTATTCCCTTTTCGTCCCATGCGTTGTCGCAGGCGAAAACGCCGTTTCCTGATGTGAGGAGGAGTCTGTCGCCCTCGGGATCTCTTGGATCAATAACGATACTGCTGCCCCAATGGCAAGCCTTGCCGTATATCCAGTCATATCCGCCCAGATCCATAGGAAGTGAAACGAAATTCTTCACGCCTACGCCTGTTGAGTAGTCTGTTTCACCTGCACCGGGAGTTATATCCTCCCATGTCTTGCCGCCGTCATCTGAGCGGAAGAAGTGGTCGCCCCATGCGATAGTACCCTCGTTTTCGGGAGTGCTGGGGTCGTCCTGTATCCATTCATCGCCGAACCACTGGTCTGAGAATACACCGCAGGTACGGGCGAACATCTTGTTTGGATCTTTCTTGTCAACATCTATCATACCGATAGAATTGTCTGAAACTGTAAGCTTTTCAGCCTTGCCCGAAGCGATATTGTACTTGTATGCGCCGCCTGAAGCTCCTGCGAATGCAAGTCCTGCTATATATGTGAAGAAAAGATTTCCGTTATGGTCGCTTGTTATGGAAAGAGGGTAGTTATCGTTGGGAAGCGCCTTTACAGGCTCGAACTTATCGTCCTTAACACTTGCAACGTGGACGTTTGCCTTTCCCTTTACGGAAGTACCTACATATACCTTTCCGCCCTCAACATATACACAGCCGATACCGTTCTGCTCGTTGTAGAGCTTGCTTGGCTCCGTGCCTCTTACCATATGGTCTGTCCATGAGGGATACTTGAGCTCGCCGCTGAAAAGTCCGAGAGCGTCATAGCCCATTACGGGAGACCATGTCTTGCCGCCGTCTGTGGACTTTATAAGAGCGGACTTGCCTGAGGTAACATCGCCGCCTGCATAGATAGTCTTGGGATTGTCGGGATCAACTGCGATAGGCTCGATACATTCACGTCCGTCGCCGTTTCCGTGTACCTGTATATGCTCTGTTACGTCAACGCCTGTAAAAGTCTTGCCGCCGTCTGTAGTCTTGTATATTACTGTCTTTGCGTCCGAGAAGTATGCACAGCCGCAGAGGAAATACGCTGTCAGGTCGTCTGTAGGGTCGATAGCGATACCCTTACAGCTGAGAAGTCCTCTGTCGTCTTCGTTGATAAAGCCGAAAAGCTGTACCCATCTTTTCTTTTCGTAATCATATCTGTATGCACCGCCTACGTCTGTACGGAGATACATTTCCTTCTTTCCTGCAACAATGCCTGAAACAAAGCCTGCTCCGCCTATTTTTAGGGTGTCCCATTCCATTGTTGAGGATATGTCCTTTGATGCTGCTGCCTCTGCAACTCTGCCATATTCCGTTGTGCCTAATTCGGAAAGGCTTGCTGCACAGATGCAGACAGCAAAAAGACCTGCCATAGTCTTTTTCATTGCTTTCATTTGTTTTCTTTCCTTTCTGTTTATGTTTTGAAAAATCTTTTTCACGTTTACTCTTCGACTTCATTTTATCATTTCAAAACCTCAGTGTCAATGGATTTACCACGTTATGACACTATCGGATATAATGAGAATACGATTGTACAGAACCCGTTTTTTATGATCTCATATCTTTAAATAATAAAAAAAGTGCGCAGCCACTATGACTGCGCATTAAAAAAATATTGAACAATGAAGGTATAGCAATCCCTCGAAATCAAAGTAGAGTGAACCCCTTCCGTGCTTCCACGGAAAACCATCGAATGATCGTACTTAATTTGCCAACGTAGAGAGGAGACACCGCAGCCCGCTTCGGCAGGTCTGCACCTTCCGCAACTGTTTTCCCCCCAGTTTACTACCAACCGCAGCGTCTGAACCCTACTACCACAATATATGTATATCATATCCCACCATTATTATAACATAAGTTGTTCCACACGGTTCAACAAAAAATGCCATTTTTACAATTTTTTAAGATTTTTTCGCAATTTCGTCATTTCAACGATTTTGGCCCCGAGATCTTGCCGCTGTCAGGTCATTTTACATGAATGATACATACAAAAAACGACTTTCCTTTCCTTTACAAACAGTGCAGAATGTGTTATAATACCATTATATGGTAAAAAAATGAGCCGCTGTATTATACATAATCACAAGGAGAACTGTTATGCAATTGATCTCGTATCTTATCAGCTATAATTTTGTCTCTGTTGCACTTATTATCGGTATCATCGTCCTGCTCATCGAAAACCGCAAGGAACGTCCTCACGGTACCGAGCATATCGCTGTCATCGTCATACTCCTTTCCATTATCGTTGCAAATGCAGCTATCAGGGAGCTTTTCCTGAAAAAAGTCTATGACGCAGACTATGATTACCGCGGCGACCCTGCAATGTACTTTATGTATTTCCGAACAGCTGTGGAGCATATCCTCTTTCCTATGATAGCTTATATAGAGATATTGCTCATTACCCCGAATGTAAAGCGGTATCTGCTGTTTATCCCCGAGGGCATCGTAATTGCTGCGGAGATCGTGAACCTGTTCGGTCCAAAGATAATATTCAGCTATAACAGTCACCTTGACTATGAGGACGGGATATTCTTCCTTGCTCCTTATTTCGCAGGCATGATATATATGCTGCTGCTGCTGAGATACTCCATACGCTTCTTCAAGTCCAAGGACAAGACAAAGGGCGCGACGGTAATATTCATCGTTTTCCTGACTATCCTTGAATGTTACCTTGAAGCAGCTTATATCGTCGTTGACCTTATGGACGAAATAGTTGCACTTGACGTTATAGTATTCTATTTCTACCTTATCTCTATCTATCAGCGCGAAATGGAGGAAAAACTGAGGATAAGCCAGCTGGAACTGGAAAAAAGCCGTCGAGTCCTCACACTTTCACAGATACAGCCCCATTTTATGTACAATTCCCTCACCTCTATAATATATCTGTGCGATAAGGACACCAACAAAACCAAAAACGCCCTTATCGACTTCTCAAAATACCTCAGGCAAAATCTCGATGCCATGAGCAGAAACGGTCTTGTAAGCATCAAGGAGGAGCTTGAACATACCAAAATATACCTTTCGCTGGAAAAGCTCCGCTTTGACGACGACCTCAATATCGAGTTCGATATCAGGGACGAAATGTTCATGCTTCCCGTGCTCTCTGTACAGCCTATGGTGGAAAATGCCGTTAAGCACGGCATAAACAGCTCCGACAGCGGCTGCGGCACTGTCCGCATCTCCACAGACGAGACCGAGACCCACCACAGAATAATCATCAAGGACGACGGTGCAGGCTTTGATACCGCCGAACTTGATTCTCTCGATGAAAGCCATATAGGCATCAACAATGTCCGCAAACGCCTTCGGGACGAGTGCGGCGGTGAACTTATCATAAACAGCGTTCCCGATGAGGGAACAGAATGCGTTATTCTTATTCCAAAGGAGAAAAACGATGAAAATTCTGGCAATTGATGATGAAAAATACGCACTACAGCTTCTCGTAGAAACTATTCATAAGGTAAAGCCCGACGCTGAGATAGTTGCGTTCAGAAGAGCCTCTCAGTTTCTGGAATATGAGGACAAAAAATCCTTCGATGCTGCTTTCCTCGATATCCGCATAGGCAAGATGTCGGGCATACAGGTGGCTATAGAACTGAAAAAGTATTCGCCTATGTGCAATATCGTTTTCGTTACAAGCTATTCGGAATACGCCTTTGCCGCTATACAGATGCGTCCAAGCGGCTATATCATGAAGCCGTATACAGAAGACGATATCCGCAATGAATTCGATAATTTCAGATACTCGGCTGCGCCCGAGCAGAAGGACGATACCAGACTTAAAATACGCACTTTCGGCAATTTCCGCGTGTTCGGCAAAGACAATATACCTATAAAGTTTTCGAGAACTATCTCTAAGGAGATATTCGCATACCTTATAGACCAGTGCGGATATCCTGTCACAAGCAAGGAGATCGCCGCAGATGTTCTTGAGGTCGAGGACTTCGACCGCCCTACTTCAAAAAAGGTCTCGCAGTATGTCTCTGACCTTATCAAGGACATAGAAGCCGCAGGCTTCCACAATGTGATTATCAAGCAGAACCGCCAGATACAGATCAACAAGGAAGCTGTGAACTGCGACCTGTATGACCTGTTCTCGGGAGATACCGCTGCCCTCAAATCCTATCACGGCGAATACATGATAGACTATTCATGGGCAGAGATAAGCGATTCTGCCGAAAGGATAAAAACCCTTTAATTATATAATTATATCATCTCGGAGGATAAATATGTCGATCATCTCAGGACTGTGGGTGCAGTCAGTATGAAAAATAACTTTCTTCGCGGAATGTCACACGGTATCCCTATTTTTCTGGGATACCTTTCTGTGTCATTCGGACTCGGGATACTCTGTGTAAACAAGGCAGGGCTTTCCGTTTTTCAGGCATCTGTCATCTCTGCCACCAACCTCACTTCAGCAGGTCAGAAGGCAGGTATAGACGTTATTGCCGCAGGAGGAACTATCATAGAAATGATACTCCTACAGCTAACTATTAATATACGCTATTCCCTTATGGCTCTGTCACTTTCTCAGAAGCTTGACAAGAGCTTTACCACTCCGCACAGGCTGCTTGCATCATTCGGCATAACAGACGAGATATTTGCGGTGTGCTCATCACAGAAAAAGCCCCTGACTCCCGCTTATATGTACGGCATGATATTAATTGCCGCAACAGGCTGGGTAGCAGGTACTGCTCTCGGAGCAGCGGCAGGCGAACTTCTCCCTGCTTCCGTTAGCACGGCTATGGAAATAGTCCTGTACGGTATGTTCATAGCTATTATAATCCCGCCTGCAAAAAAACAGCACAGCGTTCTCTTTGTGGTCATCATGGCAGCGGCTCTGAGTGTGGTATTCAAATACTGCCTGCCGTTTATAAGTGAGGGCTTTGCTATTATAATCTCAGCAATTGCCGCTTCTGTGGCTGCTGCACTGATATTCCCCATAAAAGATGAGGAGGAAACAGAATGAGCCTTGCTGTATATGTTTTCGTAATGGCTGCCGTGACCTACCTTATCCGCATGGTGCCCTTTACCTTTTTCAGAAAGAAAATAAAATCGCGCTTTTTCAGGAGCTTCCTGTACTATATCCCTTACGCCGTTCTCAGCGCTATGACTATTCCTGCTATATTCTATACCACACATAATATCTATACTGCTATAGCAGGTACGGCTGTGGCTGTAGTCCTCGCCTTCCTCGAAATGCCGCTCATCGTCGTGGCTCTCGCCGCCTCGGGCAGTGCTTTCCTTATGGGATTGTTTATATAGAATATGTACGTAATTATTGAGGGAGACCCTTTTGGAAAGGGGTTCGGGGAAGACCCTTTCCTCAGAAAGGTTTTCCCCGATAGTTACCGTATATACTTCTGTATAAGCATTTCCTATATGGTAACATCTGTGACACTTTCGATATACGGACGTTTGCAAAGTTTGTGTATCTTTTCTATTGCAAAAACATCGGCTTGATGTTATAATAGGATAAACTCAAAACATATAGGATTAGTAGCTTTTAAGGAGGCGTTTTTTATGACACGGACAGCTCAGTCTGATAAAATAAAGAAAATGGTGCTGACAAGCCTTTTCTCAGCTCTTATATTCGTATTTACCGCATATATCCATGTTCCGACAGGTGCAGGCTATACTCACGCAGGTGACGGACTTATCTACCTTGCCGCAAGTATCCTTCCTACGCCCTATGCAGTAGCCGCAGGTATTATCGGCGGTGCCCTTGCTGACGGACTTTCGGGCTTCCCTGTATGGATACCTGCTACTATCGTTATAAAAGCTCTTACAGCTCTGTTTTTTACCAATAAATCGGATAAAATAATCACAAAGCGCAATCTTCTCGGCATTGTCCCTTCCCTTGTGCTCTGTATCGTGGGCTACAGACTTTATGAGGGCGTTGTGATAACAAAGGGCTTCTCTGCTGCCGCTGTTATCGCTGCTTTCGGACAGACTCCTGCTTCCTGCGTACAGGTGGTCGCAAGTACGGTACTGTATATAGTTACGGGTCTTGCTCTTGACAGAGCAGGTATAAAGAAATCTCACCTTATATGAAAACTTTGCGCCATAGCATTTCCGATATGCAGTCGGAAGTACTATGGCGCTTTTATTGACATTACGGCTGCTTCATGCTATAATTCTTCTATTATAATACTGAATTTGCGGAGCTGATAAACTGTGACAATAGAATACAGAAAAGCCGTATCAGAAGATGCAGAAATGCTGGTAAACATCTACAACGCTTCATTTTACAGCGATCACATAAGATATGGCGCGTGCCCGGGGTACGGTAAAACAACAGAAATGATGAAAGCATCAATAAAAGAGCAGCCGAAATATATCATACTATGCGATAATAAACCTGTTGGATGTATTTCCTGTAAAAGGCTGGAAATGGGAGTATATGAGCTCACTTGCCTGTGTATTGTTCCCGAGTATCAAGGCAAAGGATTAGGTACACAAGCAGTTCGGTTTATAAAGACTCTTTATGAGGATTGGAAGAAGATAACTTTGGTAACGCCTTTGGATAAAAAGGAAAATGTTAAGTTCTACACCGAAAAATGCGGATTTCGTATTGTATCCATTGAAAAAGACGGTAATGTTGAACTTGCCCGATTCGTTACGGAAAGATAGCTCCTGATTTATCTTCAGCAGATAAAAACACAATGCCCCTGAGTGACTTGCATCACTCAGGGGCAAAACTTCTATATGGATACGCCATAAAGTAAGCCTTTTTTATATCGCTTCAATTGATTTTTCCAGTACAGTTTGGTCAAAGCCTGATTCACCCTGTGAGTTTATTACAAGTATAAAATCATCGTCTATCTTGCGAGCGTAATATACAAGCTCCAAATCTATCTGGTCTATGACTACAGTCTCCTTTGTGTATTCCTTCCCGCCGAGAGTGATTTTTTCGGGAGCTGTGGTCTTTATTTCCTCGTTCCCTTCATAGGCTATGTGCTGCTCCATAAAATCCTCGGCAGTAACATTGTTTTTGTCGGGGAATAAGAGCTTTGTATTATAATACTGGAATACATAGGTCGTTTCCTTGCAGTTAGCTACAAGGTCTGTGATATGATTGCCCTGCTCATTCTTTGAATTTTCATCGAGCTTTGACCATATCTTCCCCAGTTCCTTTTCGTTTGCGGCTCTGTCGTTCAGTGCCGTATCTTCGGGGAATGTTACCTTTATGCCTGCATATTCCGAAGTATACACGTTTCCGCTTGCTGTGCCGCTTTTGAATTCTGTTCCTTCGCCTGCGTCCGACATCTCATCAGCTGATTCCGTAACAACTGCTGAAGCAGCTTCGGTCGGTATGGACTTGTATTCCTCTGCTGTCTGCATTTCTTCCGCAGTTATCTCTATCGGATCGATAGTTGCCTTTTTATTTCCGCATGATACAGCTGCTGATAAAGTCAGCAGAACAGATACAGCTAATACCGCTCTTTTCATAGCGATCCCCCCTACAAAAATTTTAATCATTGTAACATAATTGCGGGCTTTTGTCAAGTCGCCAAGTGTTACTGCGAACCTCCTGCCTGCAAATTTTTTGTAAAAATTTGACTTTAAGATTGACATTTTTAATAATTTCATGGTATAATTGCTTTATATTATTAATTCAGACAGGAGTGGTCTTATGTTATGCCCGAATTGCAACAGCAATCTCATGGACGGCACTAAAAAATGCCCTTTTTGCGGCACAGAATTCAACAACGATCAGAACGCACAGCCTCAGCAGAATTCCTTCAACAACAACAACAATTACAACAATAATAACTACAACAATAACAACTATAACAATAACAGCTATAATAGCTACAATAACAACGGCAGCTATAACAGCTTCGGCAGCAACAACTACTATGCTCCCTCAAATCAGCCTATAGTACGGACAAAATCATCGCCGAATTCTCTGGGCATAATTGCTTCCGCTGCCATATTTATAGCTATGTTCCTGCCGTTCTTTTCTGTTACATTTATCATTAAGGTAAGTGCTTCGCTGTCAGACAGCAAGGACTGGATACTGTTTACGGTTGTTGCGGTGCTTGGCGCCATATTCTCTGTTAAGAAGATCAACATGGGCGTTCTTATTACAGGTATAGTTTCTATTGTACTGACTATCGGTGAGGCAGTTCTTTCTTCCGAACACAGGTTAAAATCCAAATTGGGCGAATACTCGGACGAGCTCGCCGATTATGTGAAAATAGGCTATGATTACGGCTTTTATGTAATGCTGGCGGCTTCTGTTCTGCTTCTTGTGGCAGGTATAAAGGGGTTATCAGACGATAGGAAATTAAAAGGTTTTTAATGTATAATAATACATAAAATGGGCGGACTTGATGTCCGCCTTTACTTATTTATTCTCTTTTCGATAGCTATTACGATATCGCTCATGTTTACATCAAGGGCATTTGCTATGCGGTAAAGTGTTTCGAGTGTGGGTTTCCTTTCGCCACGCTCTATTGCACTGAGGTGTGTACGCCCAATATCGGCAAGCCCGCTTATGACTTCCTGTGATATCCCCTTTTTCTTGCGGAATTCTGCTATTACCTCGCCTACGGTCTTAGAGTCAAGTGTTGGTATATACATATTATCACCTCTGATAATATGATATACGAATTTTCTGTTAATTATGAACACATATGTTGACATTTTGAATACATATGTGTTATAATTTATTTAAGATACAATCGGAAAGGGGGAATATATATGTTTTGCAGATACTGTGGAAAAGAGAACTCCGATGACGCTAATTTTTGCAACTCCTGTGGCAAGTCATTATCAGGAAAAAGCACACCGAACAATACTCAGCAGCCTGCACCTGCCCGACCAGCCGCCGAGCCCACCGCCAACCTTGCCATAGCTTCGCTTATATTCGGAATATGCTCAATACCTATGGCTTTTCTTGCATTATGGTTATCGCTCCTGTGTGCTATTTGTGCAGTAGTTCTGGGAAAAATATCCCTTGACCAGAAACGACCGGGAAAGGAATACGCAGAATGGGGCATAAAGCTCGGTGCTATAGGTTTTGGTATATGTGTCGCTTTCTTTATAATATACATCGTAAGTATATTCGGTTTATTTGCATTTATGGCAGATATGATACCTTCAATATCGTGATTTAAATAAAAAGGCGGACTTAACCGTGGTACTCATATAGCAACTTATACTATTTATCGGGGGAAACCTTTCTGAAGAAAGGCTTTCCCCCGAACCCCTTTCCAAAGACTTTTTTAGCTGATTTTTTCTCAGATAGGGCACACCGAAAATAAAAAAAACCCGCAAGTAATGCAGGGTGTGCCCTATCTGAGAAAAAATAAAACTGAAAGTTTTAGGGAGAGAGTTTGAGAGAAGCCCCTTTTTCAAAAGGGGTTCTCTCAATAAATACTACAAAACTGCTATATGGGTATC
>NZ_FRCT01000016.1 GCF_900143025.1 Ruminococcus flavefaciens
TCTTATTCGCATTGTTCAATTTTCAAGATGCTGTTCCATACTCTCTCTTCCGAGACAGCTTTAATATTATATCACTTTCTTTCAGAGTTGTCAAGACTTTTTTCAAAATTTCTTGAAAAATTTTTCTCGATTCGCTGTTTTCTTTCAGCTCTCTGTCGGACAGTAAATATATTATAGCACCCTTTACAGGATTTGTCAAATCAAATTTTATGAATTTTTCAAAAACATTTTTATACAAAATCACAACTTACAACTTTTTCCTATTTTAACTGCTCAAATTTTTTCTTTATACATAATATAGCTCTGTCATCAGAAAAGCCATAGTACTTCCGACTGAATATCAGAAATACTATGGCTTAAAACTTCTGTATCGGCGCACCTCATTCCTGAGTTGCCGGCATATTTATTCCGCTGCAAGCAGCTGTTTATACGTATCAATATACAACTCAGCTGATGATGACCAGCTGTGGTCACACTGCATCGCACGCACGACGAGTTCCTCCCAGACCTGCTTATCCTCGTAATCACGACGGGCACGTCTGACTGCATCAAGCATATCGTTAGCATTGTATGTCTTGAATGTAAAGCCGTTTCCGTTTTCGCCGCCATTATCACGGACTGAATCTCTCAGACCGCCAGTTTCACGAACTATAGGTACAGCTCCGTACCTCATGGCGATCATCTGTGCAAGTCCGCAGGGCTCGCTCTGCGACGGCATAAGGAACATATCCGAGCCTGCGTATATCTTATGTGAAAGCTCAGGGATAAATCCCACGGTTACGGACACCTTATCAGGATATCTTGCAGCCATTTCAAGGAAGAAATCCTCGTATATCTTCTCACCGCTGCCAAGTACCGCGAACTTTACTCCGCTTCGCACTATCTCCTCAAAGACGCACCTTATCAGATCAATGCCCTTATGCTTTACAAATCGTGTAACTATACCTATTACAGGCTCGTCACCGGGAGCAAGTCCCAGCTCTGCAAGGAGAGCTTCCTTACATTTAGCCTTACCGTCAAGCTTCTTAGTTGAATAATTTTCAGCTATCATTTTATCCTTTTCAGGATCATACAGCTTTGTATCAATTCCGTTCATTATACCGCGCAGCTTGTACTGCTTGGTAACGAGTATCCTGTCGAGACCATGAGCGTACCACGGGTCAAGTATCTCCCAAGCATAGCTCGGACTGACCGTAGTTATCATGTCACTTGTCTCGATAGCCCCCTTCATCATATTGACAGAGCCGTCATACTCGATAAGTCCTGCGTTATACATAGGTATGCCCATGAGTTCACTGAGAACTTCTTTTCCGTATTTGCCCTGATACTCTATATTGTGTATGGTATAAACAGTCTTGATACCATCATATCCCTGCTGATACTTGTAGTAAACATTGTAATACACAGGTATCAGCGCAGTCTGCCAGTCGTTGCAGTTGATGATATCAGGAGTAAAATCAATGTACTTCAGCATTTCAAGCACTGCCCTGTCAAAGAAAACAAATCTCTCACAGTCGTCATAAAAGCCATAAAGTCCATCTCTTGAAAAATAATACTCATTATCAATGAAATAATAGGTCACGCCGTCCTTTATAGCCATGAATATGCCGCAGTACTGCTTACGCCATGAAACGTCTACGGTCATATTCGTAAGGAAAACCATTTTTTTGCGGAATTCCTGCGGAACCGATTTATACAGAGGGATAACCACTCTGCAATCATGTCTTTTTGATTTTATAGCCTTTGGAAGTGAACCTACTACATCTGCAAGTCCGCCCGAAGCTGCAAAAGGTACAGCTTCACTGGCAGCAAATAGTATTTTCATATTTTATCACCGCCGTCAGATCTTACCGCCTTTTCCTATATATAGCGGATATGTCTCGGAGCCTGTAAGCACCTTTTCATTGCTTATCTCAACGTTTTTATCGGTTATTACCGATGCGATGCTGCAATTTTCTCCAACCTTTGTCCCCTGAAGAAGAACGCAGTCCTTGACCACTGTATCCTTTCCGACTTTAACGCCTCTGAAAAGTATGGAATTGATTACCGTACCCTCGATGACGCAGCCGTCTGCAATGAGTGAATCCTTTATATTTGACTCCAGACCGTATTTTACAGGTCCGTTATCACCTATCTTTGTAAGAACAGGCATATTCTTCGGGAAAAGTGCGTCCTTCTTTGCAGGATCAAGGAGAAGTCTGTTGGCTGCATAGTATTCCTGAATACTGTCTATCCTTGTGAAGAAGCCTTCATGCTTATAGCCCATTATCTTGAATTCGTCCTTCTTGCGCTGGAGTATCTCGCGGGTAAAGCTGTACTGATTTCGGCTTGCCGCATCTGATACTATCTTCTTTAAGAAGTCCTTTGTGACGATACACATTTCCAGCCAGATATTGCACTCGCCTGTTATCTGCGGATCAACAAGAACGTCCTTCAGTCTGTTTTCATCATCGAATTCAAGCACAGTCGTGCAGTTGTCCTTTTCACAGTTGTAAAGACCTCTGCTGTACACCAGTGTTATATCAGCCTCTGTTTCCATATGCTGCTTGAGCACAGGATTGAAATTGAGGGTAGTAACTACATCACAGCTTGCCATGATGACATATTTAGCGTTTGAATGTTCAACATATCCCCAGATATTATTCAGAGCGTCCAGTCTACCGTTGTAGATACCGCCTGTCTGGCTGTACGGCGGCAGAAGGTGGAGTCCGCCCTTTTTACGTGAAAGATCCCAGTCACGTCCCGAACCGAGATGATCGAGAAGTGAGCCGTAATTTGACTTTGTGATAACGCCAACCTCTGAAACTCCCGAGTGAACGAAGTTTGAAAGCGGGAAATCTATAAGGCGGTAACGTCCGCCGAAGGGTATAGAACCCATAGTTCTCCTCTTTGTCAGCTCACTGACATAAGAATCATGCATACTTGCAAAGATAAGTCCCAAAACATTATAATTAACACTCATAGTAACATTCCTCCGTCAGATATTTTCGCCGATGATCTGCTTTGGCTCAACGACCTTTTCAGCCGAAACAGTAACGTTATTTCCGACAACGGCAATGCCCCATTTGTCCTTGTCCTCTACATTTTCGGGACTTGTTCCTATATGAGCGCGATTTTCGATAACGCTGTCGCTTCCGATTATTGCATACTCGACAACAGCACCCGATTTGATAACAGTACCGGGCATAACGATGCTGTAGTTTACAGATGCACCTGCCTCGATAGTAACTCCCGAGAAAAGGATAGAGAAATCAACAGTGCCGTCGATAGTGCTTCCTTCTGAGATCATAGAGTTTTCTATGCAGGCATTGTCGCCAACATACTGCGGAGGCATATTGCTGTTGCGTGAATATATCTTCCAGTTCGGATCATAAAGATCAAGGGGAACGCTTGGACTGAGAAGATCCATATTAGCTTCCCATAAGGAATCAAGAGTTCCAACGTCCTTCCAGTAGCCCTCAAACTCATAAGCAAAAAGTCTCTGCTTGTCACGGAGCATGGAGGTGATGATATCCTTGCCGAAGTCCTTTGACCAGGGCTCGCCCTTCTCACGCTTAACGTTAGCATCGTTTTCATTTTCTATAAGATATTTGCGGAGCTTCTCCCATGTGAATACATATATTCCCATTGAAGCCAGAGTAGACTTAGGTACCTTCGGCTTTTCAACGAAATCCGTTACCTGCTTCTTCTCATCGCATATCATAATACCGAAGCGTGAAGCCTCAGCCTTAGGAACATCAATTACGGAGATAGTACAGTCGGCATTGTTTTCAACGTGGAAATCCACCATTTTTGAATAATCCATTTTGTAAATGTGGTCGCCGCCTAAGACAACAACATACTCAGGGTCATAACGCTCGATAAAGCGCATATTCTGGTAGATAGCATTAGCCGTGCCCTCATACCACGAAGCACCTGTCTGGGTCTCATAAGGTGGGAGAACGTGTACTCCTCCGTTCATCTTATCAAGGTCCCACGGCTGACCGCTTCCGATATATTCATTCAGTACAAGAGGCTGATACTGTGTGAGAACGCCCACTGTATCAATACCCGAATTCGTGCAGTTTGAGAGAGGGAAATCTATAAGACGATATTTGCCGCCGTATGGCACTGCGGGCTTTGCAACATTTTTGGTCAGTGCATATAGTCTGCTGCCCTGACCGCCTGCAAGGAGCATTGCAACGACTCTTTTTTTAGTATACATATTATTCCTCCTGGATCGTTTAAAACATAATGGAATTTATTTTGCCTTGGCAGAGGTCTTTTTCTTTGCCGAGGTCTTGGTCGTTTCTGTCTTGTCAGCCGCCTTTGCTGTCTTTACAGAAGCAGATTTTGATGCAGAAGCAGTGCGCTTCCTTGCGGGAGCTTTTTCAGCCTCTGCCGTTACAGCCTTTGGCTCTCTCTTTTTCACAGGCGAGAATTTAAGATATATCACCGAAAGAGGAGCGAGGGTCATAGAGATACTGTTATCATGTCCGTGCATAGGAACATTTTCCGACTTGAACGAGCTTTCCGTAATACCCGATCCGCCGAACTCAACTGCATCGGTATTGAATATGAGCTTGTATTTCCCCTTCTGAGGAACGCCTATCCTGTAATCGCGGCGTTCAACAGGTACGAAATTGCATACAGCTATTATCTCATCACCGTTATCGTCGATACGTCTGAAAGCAATAACGCTCTGCTTGTAATCGTCATTTGATATCCAGCTAAAGCCGTTCCATGAATCATCATTCTGCCAGAGAGGCGGATTATCGACATAGAATTTATTCAGCTTTTCAGAGAACTTCAAAAGCCCCTTGTGCGGAGCGAAGTCCATCAGATTCCAGTCGAGCTGCGACTTGTAATCCCATTCCTTCATCTGACCGAACTCCTGTCCCATAAACAGAAGCTTCTTGCCGGGGTGGGCGATCATATACGCGAGGAAAGCACGGTACGAAGCGAATTTCTGCTCATACTCACCCGGCATTTTGTTCAGCATCGAGCATTTGCCGTGAACGACCTCATCATGTGATATAGGCAGTATATAGTTCTCGGAGAATGCATAGAAGAACGAAAATGTGAGCTTATCGTGATTGAATGCACGGTAGATTGGGTCAAGTGACATATAGCTGAGCATATCATTCATCCAGCCCATATTCCACTTGAAGTTAAAGCCGAGTCCCCCTATATCGGTAGGCTTGGTGACCAGCGGCCATGCCGTTGACTCTTCGGCTATCATAAGTGCATCGGGGTGCTTGAGAAAAACTGCTTCATTGAGATGCTTGAGGAACTCCACAGCTTCAAGGTTCTCGTTGCCGCCGTAGATATTGGCAGCCCACTCGCCCTCACGTCTGTCATAGTCAAGGTAGAGCATTGAAGCTACAGCGTCAACTCTCAGACCGTCAACATGGAATTCATCAAACCAGTAATTTGCGCTTGAAATAAGGAATGAGCATACCTCAGCCTTGCCATAGTCAAAGACTCTCGTTCCCCATGCTTTATGCTCCTTCTTGCGGTCATCGGTATATTCGTAGCAGCAGCTGCCGTCGAATTCGTAGAGACCGGCTTCGTCCTTAGGGAAATGCGCAGGCACCCAGTCAAGGATAACGCCTATCCCTGCGGCATGGAACATATCTATCATCTTTCTCATATCATCGGGAGTGCCATAGCGCGAGGTAGGCGCAAAATAGCCTGTTACCTGATATCCCCACGAACCGTCGTAGGGGTACTCGGTAAGGGGCATGAACTCCACATGAGTGTATGACATTTTCTTGAGATACGGGATTATTTCCTTTGCGAATGTCACATAGTCGAGGAACTTCTCCTCACCGTAGTTCTTCCACGAGCTGAGATGCACCTCGTAAACATTCATAGGGCTTTTGTAAATGCTCACATTGCTTTTATTTTCAAACCATTTGTCATCTTCCCATTTGTAATCGCTCTCGTATATCTTTGAAGCTGTACCCGGACGCGTTTCAAAATGAGGCGCATAAGGGTCAGCCTTCATAAGTATCCTTCCGTCCTGAGTCTCGATGCTGAACTTGTAAGTATCAAACTGTTCAAGTCCCTTGATCTCAGCCTCCCAGATACCCTCAGAAATAAGCGACATAGGGTTTTGTGTTCTGTCCCAGCCGTTGAAATCGCCGACAACAGATACACTTACAGCATTAGGAGCCCAAACTCTGAAAGTGAAAACCTTGCTTCTTCCCTTTTTCTTAGAATGAACGCCAAAAAATTTATATGCTTCGTAGTTTTTTCCCTGGTAAAAAAGGTACAGAGGAAAATCGTTATTGTTATTTTTATTAACAGACATAATTCAGCCTCCTTTGCTATAATACATTTTATCAGAATCAGCAGAATTATTCAAGCTTTTTTGAAAAACGCACATAAATTTTATAGGTTATGCTAATATTGCCATATCTAATTAGTGCAATTTGACATATTTATTTTGAGGATTTCTCGCACCCTCTTGTTATATTGCACAGCTATCGCCCAGCTTTTGCTTATGCTGTATGACATTTGAGTTAATATTTTGTTAACAAAATTCCTCACTCCCTGACTCTGAAAGCGATCACAGTAACGTCATCGGAATGAATGGTCTGATTGAAAACATCAGCTTTTGTGCATATTTCGTCCACGATATGTTTCATGTCATCACCGCCCAGAAGCAGCTCTTTTATGAAGGGATAAGCATTTTCAGAGATACCGTCGGAAAACATTATCACTATATCCCCCGCCTCAAATTCACACTCTCTTGTGAACAGCTCCGAGTGCTCATATATCCCTATAGGGAATGTGGGAGCAGTTATTTTCAGCACATTGCCGCCGTGACGGATAAGAGTTGCCGCCGCACCTGATTTTATCACTGTCAGGCTGCAATCATCAAGGTCGAAGCACAGTCCGTCCAGCGTCGCAAAGCTCTCCTCCCGTGACTTAGTCACCATGAATGAATTGATGAGCTTCACTGCCGAAGCTACGCTGACTCCGCTGCATACAAGCCTGCGGAAAAGTCCTGCCACCATACGTGACTCCACAGCCGCATTGTTCCCTGTGCCCATTCCGTCGGAAAGTACAACATAGCCCATGCCTGCACCGTCTGTAAAGACAGTATAAGTATCACCGTTTGCGGCAGAATTATCAGCACAAGATGATGAAGCGTACACCTCCATACTGTAACGCGGTCTTTCATACACCCTTATGCGCAGCTCCTTTCCCGAACGTATAAGCTCCGTGCAGGACATCTGCAAATGCAGCTCATCTGCTATAAGGTCGCATATCCTCGTACCGTTTTCAGGAGCGTTTTCCTCTGAAAAATAAACCTCCGCAATGAGTCTGTTCCTGTTGTTGTAATAAGCCGTTACCGACGAGATGACAAATCCGAATTTTTCCAGTTTCAGCCTTATGCTCCTGCCGACTGTTTCCGAGCAGCGTATATCCAGTCTTTCGCCCGTTGATCTTATGATATCCTCGGTTATGAGCATCTGCTCGTGAAGCAGCTGGCGGCTTTCCGAAAAGCGCATTTCCATAAGCTTTGCAGCCGCCTTTTCCCTTGCACTTTTCAGGAATACCTCCGATATCTTCTCCTTGTGAAGGCAATCCGCAAGCTCCTGCGGAAAGCTCTCCTGCGCAAATTCACCCATTTCCGCAAGTCTTTCAAAACCGCGGTAAGTATTGCCTCTGTCGGACTTCCAGCAAAATGGTCTGCGATAGCAAAGAGAGCATACCTCAGCCGAATTTGCTTCTATTTCGTTTTCCGCATCACAGCATTTTGTAAGCATCTGCGATACTCTTTCCGACTCCTTTCTCAGCTCTCCCACAGTCTCCGAAAGAAAGCTCATACGCGTATTTATCATGTCCGTCAGGGAAGTATTTTCACTGTCGGTACGTATCCATTTATCGGAAAACACACTTGCCGTCGGTATAAAAATACCTGCTGCGCATATAATATCTATCATACCTCCCACACTGCTCAGAGTCAGACCTGTAAGCACAGTAAAAACAAAACTTATCCCTGCAAAAAAGGCTGCTGCCGTAAAGGGCTTCTGTCTGCGCATATATCCCGTAAGAAGTCCGGCGGCAGGCAGAAGGACTATCCCCATACCTGCCTCCGATGATGACAGAAAAGCACCGCAGACTGTAAGCGCACCGCAGATAACTCCCCCTGTCTGCCCGTAAAAATAAGCTCCCGTAACGGTAACTGCTGCCCCAAGTACAACTCCTGCATTTACAACAGGTATATCCGCACCGCACAGCGACGAAACAGCAACTATGTACACAACTGCACATGAAAAACCGCCGCTGCCCGAAAGGTCGATCACCCTCTTATGCTTCAGGTCCATAATAAACTTTGCAGCCGAATAAGCCGTAAAGCCTGCAAGTCCGCCGTAAAAGGCATAAAACAGCAGCTTTCTCGCCAGCTCTCCGATGACGGCAGAAACCGCCGCACCCGATACAAGTACGCTCACCCCTGTATTAACACCGCACAGTCTCTCATCGTTTTTTGGTTCAAGGAACATTTTGATAATAACTATCAGCGCTATAGACGAAAGCTTAACGATGTTTCTTCCAACTCTACCGCCTATGATGCTCCGAACCATGCTGCCCGTGAATACCGCCGCCGAACAAGGAAGCCCGACTGCTCCTGCCACCGAAATATCTGCAAAGGAAGCCACTCCTCCCACCCTTGCTCCCGACAGCAGAAATCCTGCAAGTCCGCAGGCGGCAAAGGAAAATGCAAAGGAAGAATACTGCCATTCCCTCAGTATTTTTATATTCATCATCAACTATCACCTCGCAAAATATACCAATGATTATATCACATTCCAAGCGCATGATATGTCGGAATACGCTGTCAGATACGCAGACTCTTCCCCGATTTTTGCCGCAAAAGAAAAAAGCTGTGCATAATCGTAATACTGATATAGAATATTTATGTAAACTATTGAGGAGGACCCTTTTGAAAAAGGGTCTCTCCTCAAACTCCTCCCCTAAAACTTTCAGTTTTATTTTTTCACAGATAGGGCACACCATAAATAAAAAAGTCCCGCAAGTAATGCGGGGTGTGCCCTATCTGTGAAAAAATCAGCTAAAAAGTCTTTGGAAAGGGGTTCGGGGTTACTCCCCACAGTGTGGGGAGATGCCCGAAGGGCAGAGGGGCGCGCCTCCGTCAGAGGAAGCCTTTCTTCAGAAAGTTTTTCCCCGATAATTGCATATATACTTCTGTGTTTGTATTACGATTATGCACAGCTCATCAAAAAAACTTTATTGAATACGAACAAAATCAGCAAGCGATTTTATGCAAAACAGAGAAATCAAAAATTTCTTTTTCAATAATCAACGGTTTTCCATTGATTTCCGCTTATTTTTGCCCCTCTTATGAAAGCACATTTTTATTCTCTTCCCGTTGCCATATACAAAAGAGCGTTGCATATAGCCGCAGCCACATTGCTGCCGCCCTTTCTTCCTCTTGCAACTATGCAGGGTATACCGCTTTCGATTATAAGCTCCTTTGACTGCACCACATTCACAAAGCCCACAGGTACGCCTATGACAAGCCTCGGCACAAATGTACCTGCGTCGATGTGCTCACGGAGCCTTATAAGCGCAGTCGGAGCATTTCCCACGGCGTAAATAACAGGCTTTCCGAGCCTCGCTGCCTTGTCAACAGATGCCACCGCACGGGTAGTCCCGTTTGCAGCCGCAGCCTCCGCTACATCACTGTCCGCCATGAAGCACTCCACCGTACAGCCAAGCTTTCCGAGAGCAGCCTTGTTTACTCCCGACTTCACCATATTGGTATCCGTAACTATTACAGCTCCCTCAGAAAGCACCGCCAGAGCCTTCTGCACAGCACCCTCGGAGAAATACATATTGTCGTAGTAATCAAAATCCGCAGTAGTATGTATCGCCCTCATAACTATGGGACGTATATCATCGGGAAGCTTCCTTTCTCCCAGCTCAGCCTCTATTATCTCAAAGCTTCTGTGTTCGATATCCTGCGGAAGAACATATTCAAGCTCCATTATATCCCCTCCCCGATTATCCTGTAAAGAAGCTCCATATCAATACTTCTGCGCACTCCATCTGCAAGCATATCGAACTGCGCCTGCTTGTAGTTCTCTCTGTTCACGATACCGCCGCGGTAGGTGATGTCCTTGTGCTCGAACAGCCTTTTCACCAGTCTTTCGGACACGTACTGACTGTCGAAGATACCGTGTATATAACAGCCGTAAACATTGCCCTCATAAGCACCTCCACATTCCAAAAGCTCAGGGCTTTCGCTTTCTGTAGTACCCATGTGTATCTCATAGCCGCTGAACTCCGCTTCGCTGAGACATTCAAAGAATCCGCCTATCTTGCAGAAGTTTCCCTTAGTCTGGGTCTGCACCTTTTCAGCGCCGAATACAGTCCTGCATTTCAGCAGTCCCATACCGCTTATACTTCCGCCGCCCTCACTTCCGAGCGGATCTGATATGCTCTCTCCCAGCATCTGAAAACCGCCGCATATGCCGAATACAGGTACGCCTCTTGCGACACATCTTTTCACCGCAAGTTCCATACCGCTTTCACGCAGCCATTTCATATCGGCAATGGTACTTTTAGTACCAGGAATTATTATCATATCGGGCTCTTCAAGATCATCGTATTTTGTAACATATCTCACACTTACACCGTCATACTGCGCAAACACATCGAAATCCGTAAAGTTTGATATCCTCGGCAGTCTGATAACAGCGATATCAATGATACCCTTACTGCCTCTGCTGTCAAGCTTACGCGAAAGGCTGTCCTCGTCCTCGATATCGCATCTGAGATAAGGCACAACTCCTAGTAAAGGCTTTCCGCCCCTCTCTTCAAGTATTTGTTTTCCGCTGTCAAACAAGGAGATATCGCCCCTGAACTTATTCACCACAAGTCCCTTCACCATGTCAAGCTCATGCTTTTCAAGCAAACTCAAAGTGCCGAGAAGCTGCGCAAAAACACCGCCTCTGTCAATATCCCCCACCAGCAGCACGGGAGCCTTTGCAAGCTGTGCCATGCCCATGTTTACGATATCATCAGACTTCAGATTAAGCTCCACAGGACTTCCCGCACCCTCGATGACTATGATATCATGCATAGCCGAAAGCTTGTTGTACGACTCCATTATCTGCGGTATCAGTTCTTTTTTACGCTTGAAGTATTCAGCCGCGGTCATATTTCCCACAGCTTTTCCGTTTACGATGACCTGCGAGCCAACGTCGGTAGTAGGCTTTAAAAGAACAGGATTAATGAGCACGGACGGCTCGATGCCAGCTGCTTCTGCCTGCATCGCCTGTGCTCTTCCGATCTCAAAGCCGTCGGCGGTTATGTAGGAATTAAGAGCCATATTCTGTGATTTGAAGGGCGCACAGGAATAACCGTCCTGACTAAAAATACGGCAGAGCGCAGCCGCAAAAAAGCTTTTTCCTGCATTGGACATAGTCCCCTGTATCATTATCGCCTTAGCCATTAAGACACCTCCTCATTGCGGAAATAAGTACTTCATTCTCATCATGTTTTTTTACAGCGATACGGTAAAAGCTGCTGTCAAGTCCGCTGTAATCGCCGCAGCAGCGCACAAGTATCCCTTCTCTCAGCAAAGCTTCGCCGAGAGCTTCATCAGCTCTGAAAAGGATAAAATTCGCATCTGACGGATAGGACTTCACTCCTGACGCGCTTAGCTCATTTTGCAGGTATTCTCTTTCATTCTTCACGAGCTCCGCTGCTTTGCAGACATATTCCTCCTCATCAAGAGCAGCGATACCTGCCGCCTGTGCAGGAGTCGAAACGCTCCAGTACTGTCCTGTGCCCGATATCTTCTCAGCAATATCCTTATCGCCGCAGACCGCACAGCCAAGCCTCAGACCTGCCATTGCATAAAGCTTTGTGAAGGAGCTGAGAATTATGGTTTTAGCATTAAGAGATCTGATAGCTGACAGTTCTTTTTCTCTCCCCGTGAAGCCCATAAAGCTCTCATCGCAAACCAGAAAAGCTCCGTTTTTTTCACATTCACGGGATATTCTTCCGAGTACATCAGGAGCAATTATCCGCCCTGTAGGATTGTTGGGAGTGCAAAGAAAAACCATATCATGTCCGCAGATATGAGATAGTATTTCTTCCGTGACCTCAAATCCATTCTCCTCGGAAAGCACGTATTCATCGACCTCACAGCCATTTTCAGCAAGTGCCTTTCGGTACTCGCTGAAAGCAGGCGAAACGATGAGTGCACGCTCAGGTTTAAGCGCCGATACAGCACGGTAAATAAGATCGTCCGCACCGTTTCCGCAGACTATATTATCCGCAGGAACACCATACTTCTCCCCAATTTTTTCCCTAAGTTCAAAGCAAAACGGGTCTGGATATCCCTCCGAAACCATAACAGCATCAACAGCTGCCTGTCGTACACCTTCTGGCATACCGACAGGAGAAATATTCGCGGAAAAATCATAGATTATATCAAGTGACAGGTCATTTCCGCCGTGTTTTCCGTTCAGCATAAAATACCTCCCACGATGATGCATCTTACAGCAAGTGCGGCTGCAAAAACAAGTGCAGAGCTTGCATACATGAGCCTGTTAGCGCGGCGTATATCCTCATTCTCAACAGGACGCTTCGGGTCGCCGATGAACTCCTTTTTATGGAGCTCTCCAAAGTAATAGGCATCGCCTGCAAGCTGAACTCCCAGAGCCCCTGCACAGGCAGACTCGGTCTGCGCAGAATTCGGACTTGCGTGCTTGCGTCCGTCACGTATCCATATACGGTATGCGTCCCTACAATTCAGCCCTATAAAAGGCGCAGTCACCACCATAGCAAGAGCCGTAAGCCGTGACGGAAAATAGTTCAGTACATCGTCCAGCTTAGCTGCAAAACGTCCTATATCGGCATACTTTTCATTTTTGTAGCCTATCATGGAGTCCATAGTATTCACGGATTTATAAAACGCTCCCAGTACCGCGCCGCCAAAGGACATATACATTATGGGGGCAGTAACTCCGTCTGAGGTATTCTCAGCAACAGTCTCCACAGCTGCCTTGATTATGCCCTCTTTGTCAAGAACAGCCGTATCACGCCCAACTATCATAGAGACCGCCTTACGCGCACCCTCTACATCATTTTTTTCAGCCGCATGATATACCTTCATGCTCTCATCTCTCAGGCATTTTGCCGCAACGAGATAATAGCACATTACGCCCTCCGCAGCAGCTCCGAGCCACGTTGAAATCGAGTACAAGATAATTAGTATCAGAAGCGGCACAGATACCGATATCAGTATAACTGTCAGTGCAAGAAAAACTCCTCCCTTTCGCAGGTCAGAGCTCCATTTTCTGCGCACAATGGCTTCCAGCTTTGATATCAGCTTACCTATGAGCCTTATAGGGTGGGGCAGACTGTAAGGGTCGCCCAGTAAGCAGTCCAGCACAGCCGCAATAACAAGGGGCAAAGCCCCGATAATGTAATTCATATCTTCTCCGTTACCGTGATATTTTTTCCGTCAAATTCCGTGATATAGCCGTGACCGTTGCCAATATGCCAGTCGTAGTAGCCCTTATGAGGTACTGCAAATTTTTCCAGCATCGCCATGATAGTACCGCCGTGAACTACAAAGGTCACTTTTTCGCAGTCAGCAGCCTTTTCAATACACTTCAGAAAGCCCTTGATACACCTTTTTTTGAAATCCGCAGGGTCTTCACCATTTGGGAAAGCAGCCTCTCCTCCGCTGTCTATCCAGCGCTGATATCGGCTGTCCATAGAGAGTTCGATATAGTTCTTGCCCTCAAAATCGCCGAAATCGCACTCTCTCAGCTCATCACAAATGCTCATTTCCACGTTAGGGAATATGAGCTCCGCAGTCTGTATGCAGCGTTTCATGGGACTGCAAAAAAGCCTTCCGCACTGCGGATAATCTATCTTCATAAGCTCGGCGATCCCCGAAAAAGCAAGGGGCTCATCTGTACTGCCGATGTATCTCAGCTCAGTATTTCCCACAGTCTTGCCGTGGCGAATAAGATCTATCCTCACTTGCCCTCTCCTTTCAGAAAATGCGCAATACCGCAGATAACACGCACTACCTCATCGCTTTCGGCAGCAATGATACAGCCGCAGCGTCCCACGTTTTCGCGGTACACTCTTTCTTTCCTTTCCATAGGAACTATGCCGCAGCCTATCTCGTTCATTATCAAGATACAGCTGCTGTTTTCGCGGCAAAGTCGCTTTGTAAATTCAACAGGGTCAGCTCCCGTATCCATAAGTCTTGAAACCAGCCTGTGATAGTCCCTGATACATTTTGCCGTAAGGACTTCTTCAAACTCACAGTCCTCACCGCTGATGATATCTTCCTTCCTTATACCGAACAGCTTTAAAGCGGTCTCAGCCTTTCCCTGATAAGCTCCGCCTGTGATAAGCTTCATACTCAGACCACCTCCGTAAGCCTTGATACAACCGCAGCTGTAAGAGCTATGATAAGCTCGCACATCTGCAAGAACCAACCTGCAAGATCTCCCGTGATACCGCCGAATTCCTTATACGCAACATAACGGTAATACATCACTGTTAAAATTACAGAAATTATAACTGCCGCACCTGTCCTAAAGCTCACAAACATCATAGCTGCGCATGAAAAAGCTGCTGTAACAGCAAGAACAGAGACAGTAATTTTTTTATGAGCAGGCAGTGTAAAGCTTTGCAGCGTTCCCTCTTTTTTCGCAGCCCTGAAGGTCACGGCGGTAAGTCCGCTGAGAGCCCTTGACAGCACATACCCCAAGCCTACGATAACAGCGCCCTCAATGGAGTAAAGCTCCGATAAAGCAGCAGTACAGACGATAAGGTATACTCCCAGCTTTATAGCTGCAAACGCACCTATATGAGAGTCCTTTAGTATCTCAAGTTTTCGGGCTTTATCGCCCCATGAAGCCCTTGCATCGCAGGTATCGCAGAAGCCGTCAAGATGTATGCCGCCTGTGACGAGAATATTTATGAGCATTATAACAGCCGCATACATAAAGCCGCCGAAGCCTAACTCCTCACTAAAAAGCTGCCAAAGCACGGCAAGTCCGCCGATAACAGCACCTATTAGGGGAAAAAAGCAAAGAGAATAACGCCTGTTTTTTTCATTCCATTCTATCCTCGGCATTGGGATACGGGAGTACATCTGGAATGCCGAAACTAAAGACTTTAGCAAATTACCGCTCCTTTCCGCGGTACGGGTATACCGTATACACATTCGATGACATTGTCCGCAAACTCCGAAATCCTGCGGTTTATCTCGCTGAGCTGACTGATATACAGCATAGTTTCAGGTGAATAATCAATACCGTCGCAGCTCACCTCATTAGTCACGATTATAAGCTCCGAGACTCTTTCCGAAAGAGATTTTATATCCGAAACTATCTTGTCCGCAGGCTTTAAAATATCATTTTCCGCAAACATCTCATTTGCACAGAGGTTTCCCATACATTCAAGGAGAATACCGATGTTTTCAGGCACTTCTACGCTGCCGACATCACGCTGACACTCAACGGTAACGTAGCCCTTGCCCTCACGCATTTTTCTGTGACGAGCAATTATCTCCCACGCCTCTGCACCAAATGGCACCATAGTCGCAATGTAGTATTTTTCACCGCCGAAAAGACTGAAAAGCTTTTCAGCATACCGCGATTTACCGCACTTTGAGCCGCCTGTGACAAGAGTTATCATTTCAGTTCAGCATACCTTTCTATACCGGAATTTTCAAACTTATGGGAATTATAATAAAGCGCAGCCGCGCCGTCAAGCAGCGGCAGGAGAAGTATTCCACCCGTGCCTTCGCCCAGCCTGAGACCTCCGTCAATAACTGCTCTGAGCCCAAGCTTTTCAAGGAGTCCCCTCCCCGCAGGCTCGGCTGAAACGTGAGATGCAAGCATATAGTCAACGCAGTTTTCCGAAAACATAGAAGCAAGAACAGCAGAAACTGCCGAAATTACGCCGTCTATGACTACAGTTACACCATATACCGCACTACCGAGAAAAAGACCTGTCATGCCAGCTATCTCATAGCTCCCGAGTTTTGAGATAAGCTCGGCAGGATCGTCGGAATAAGGCGAATTTACGGAAATTGCACGTTTCACGACTTCAATTTTATGTGTAAGCATCTCACTTGAAAGCCCTGCGCCGCGGCCTGTGACCATTTCGGGAGGAAGTCCAAGCAAAACTGAGGAAAGCGCTGCCGTAGGAGTTGTATTACCGATGCCCATTTCGCCCGTAACTATGAGCTTTACGCCCTTTGCAGCGAGCTCTCCGACAATGTCCATTCCGACCTGTAAAGCTCTGAAAACATTTTCACGCGGCATGGCAGGTCCTGTAGCAATATTGTCCGAACCGTATGCGATCTTTCTGTTCAGAAGCTTATCATTATCCACATCATCAGCGATACCGATATCCACAGCAAGCACCTGCGCACCATAGAGTTCAGCAAGAGAATTTATATTTGATTTTCCGCAAGCTATAGCCTCTGCACAGATCTTGGTCACAGAGTGGTCAGTCTGTGTGACCCCCTCGGCAACCACACCGTTATCTGCGCACATCACAACTGCTGCTCTTGAAGAAATATCAGGAAATTCAGTCTGCTGAACAGCAGCAATTTTGTTCCAGAAATCCTCGAGTGCACCAAAACTGCGCAAAGGTTTTGCAACTCCGTTCCAATGCTCCTGCGCCAAATAAATATACTTTTTATCAGTTGGAACTATATTATTTATCCTTTTCATGTTTTTCTCCAAATTCCATACAGGCGGCAGCAAACCGCTCCGCAATGCTTATATCGGCGTAGAAATAAAGATGCGGAAAGCCTGCATACAGCGTATTATCGGCATGAACGCACTCCCAGCTTCTTCCGTCGGATTTACGCGCAGCAAAATCCGATCCGCAATTCGTACTATCCCAGTAATGGAATTCATGTGCAGCAATTTTGTTTGATTTCATACATACAAGACAGTTTTTCCGTGCTTCAAGAATTACATATCCAAAACGCTGAAGTTTCTTCGTCGGAAATACAGTTCCGCTTATAGCTCCGACCATATTATAACTTTCTTTGTCAGACAGCTGCATCTTTTCATGCAGATACATAAATCCCCCGCACTCCGCAATAGTCGGCATACCGCACTTTATCGCATCTCTGACAGCTTTAAGCATATCGTGATTATGTGACAGCTGCCTGGAATATAACTCGGGATATCCTCCGCTCAGAATAAGTCCGCAGCTATTGTCGGGAAGCTTTTCATCCCTGAGCGGCGAGAAATACTCAATCTTGCAGCCGATTTTTTCAAGCAGAGCAATATTGTCCGAATATAGAAAACAAAACGCTTCGTCTTTAGCAACCGCAATAATTGGTCTGCAATTCTTTTCAATAATATGCAGTTTTGGTTCTATAAAAGGCGGATACGGATTACACGGGGCTCCAATTACTTCATCAAGCAGTATGTTTTTCTCTGCAAGTACCCGAAGTTCTGAAATCTTTTCCTTTATATCCTGCACCTCATCAGCTGTGACAAGTCCGAGTTTCCTGCTTTCAAAAGTAAAACTATTCGTCGGCATATAGCCATAATATCCAGTTTTGAACTCAGCGCACAGCTCCTTCATACGCGGAACAAGTCTCTCGGGCAGTCTGTTGAAAATGAAGCCCTTAATCATATTCGGCTGCTTATATTCAAGAAAGCCTTTCATAATCGCGCCGATCGACTCGCTCGCACCTTTGCAGTCGATAACGATGATAGCAGGAGTCCCCGTTATCATGGAAACAGAATGAGCAGAACCTCTGCCGTCGACTCCGTCATAGAATCCCATAACTCCTTCAGTTACCGAAATATCGGAGTTTCTACCATTTTCAAACATCAGATATTTCAACGTTTCATCGTCACAGAAAAAGCTGTCGAGATTATGCGAAGGAACTCCGATGACTTTACGGTGAAACATCGGATCAATATAATCAGGTCCGCATTTGAACGCTGAAACATTAATATCCCGAGCCTTCAACGCAGCAAGAATTGCACAGGTTACAGTGGTTTTTCCGCAGCCGCTGTGAGTGCCTGCGATCATTATTCTTTTCATTTCTACTTCCTTTTTATTATAAATATCGGGTTTTCAGCTGACATCATTGTGTGTCCGCCTATTTTTCGAGTCCTTGTAACAGCTAACTGCGTTATATCGGGAACAAGTCCATACTTATCAAAAATACGGATACACTCCGAAAGAGTTTCAAGAGATACTGCGGTTACAGTCAGTCGGATATTGCTATTTTTGGTAATTACAGCACCGATAATCCTCTCCATTTCACCGCCCGAACCACCTACAAATACGCAGTCAGGTACAGGAAGCTCCTCCACTTTTTCCGCTGCGTCGCCCTCAACCACAATTATGTTATCACAGCCGAATTTTCGGCTGTTCTCGATTGTCAGTCCTATCGCCTCAGGGTTCTTGTCAATGGCATAGACAGTCCCTTTTTCACACTGCACAGCCATTTCAACAGACACAGAACCGGTTCCGCAGCCGATATCCCAGCACACATCGTTTTTGCCTATTTTAAGCCCGGCGACCACATTTGCACGTATCTCCTTCTTGGTCATCGGAACCTTGCCCCTTACGAAACTTTCATCGTCGATGCCGCATGGAATAAACCTCTCAAAATCGGGATTTTCAGCCAGCATCACGCTTAATCCGTCTGCACAGTACCCGATAAGCTCGTGAGCTTTTCCTATAGTGATCTTTTCATTTTCATAGCCGAGATTTTCACCGATATATACCAGAATATCGCCTTTTCCGTATTTGTAGAGCTTTTTGCATATGTCTGCTGCGGCAACATCTCCCCCAAGCAGAAAGAAGGTTTTCTCGTGAGAGCAGACGCTCCTGACAACATTTCCGCTTTTTCCGTGAAGGCTTACAAAATGGCAGTCCGACCAGTCCTTTTTCAGCTTTGACAAAAAATAAACAGGTGAAGATATGCCGCTGATAAATTCAGTTTCAACATTGGTCAGAAGCTCCGAAAGCTTCTTTGCACCGCTGAAAAATCCGCAGTCTCCAGACATAAGGACCGCCACGTTCTTGCAGCCGCAAGTCTCGATATATCGCACTATCTCAGCACTTTTGTACTCCTCGAAAAACTGCTTTTCCATATGTCTGAACGGTTCAAGCATACGCTTTGCGCCGATGAGAACGTCCGCTTTTTCAACAGCTTCAACAGCTTCAGCGGTCATGTTTTTTTCACTGCCCATTCCGATACCGACTATATATACCTTCACCTGCTCACCTCATTCTGATATAATTTTTATAATTTCGTCCAATGTATAGCCTTTTTCCAAAGGTCGTTCAAGTACGATGACTTCAGCCCCGCAAAGCCTTGCAGCTTCGATTTTTTCAGGAAATCCACCTGTCGTGCCGCTCTCCTTTGTCACAAGAATTTCAGCTCCGCTAAGTTTTAAATGCTCAATGTTCCACTCAGTGCTGAACGGACCTTTTTCGGCTATAACTCGGAACCTATCAATACCAAGCTTCTCGCATTGTTCTATGATATCCTCATTCGACAGCACCCTGACCCAGAGCCTTTCCCTGTATTTTTTCACAGCTGTCAGCTTTGGTATTTCCTTGCTGCCGAGAGTACTCAGAACATTTTTTTCAGTGCTGTTGAGGACTTCAACAAGCTGCTCCATATTCCTGACTTTTCTGCACTCCGTAGTCTCTGATGAGCTTCGCAAAAGCCTGTAATACGGCATTTGCGTTACCGTACAGGCTGCTTTTATATTCACTGTTACCTCCGTGGCGTAGGGGTGGGTCGCGTCGATCACGCACTTGCATTTAAGCTCAGAAATAAGCTTTTCCATGCCGCTGCTGTCAAGTCTGCCTGTGATTATGCGCAGATATTCGCTGACAGGAAGCAACTCCGCACCGTAATCCGTTGCCACGCAAACTGCCGATCTTATGCGTTTTTCGCAGCAGTATTCCGCAAGCTCCCTGCCCTCGGTAGTACCGCCGAAAATAAGCAGCTCACACATTTCTGTACCCTCTCGGAGTGACCATTTTTCCATTTATCACCTTGGTTTCGGAGTTTCCTACAAACACAGTCGTAAACATATCCACCTGTGTATCACGCAACTCACTGAGCGTCAATATTCTGCTTTCCTGTCCCTCTCTGCCTATATTCCGCACGTAGCCGCATACCGTATCAGTGGAGCGGTATTCAAGGATAATATCGCAGGCATTTCTGAGATAGTCTGCGCGTTTTTTCGACGAGGGATTGTAGAGCGCGATAACAAAATCCCCCTCAGCCGCGCATCTCAGCCTTTTTACTATCTTTTCAATTGGCGTGAGCAGATCAGAAAGGCTTATTATAGCCAAATCGTGGGTCATCGGCGATCCGAGCACCGCCCCTCCGCTAAGCGCAGCCGTAACTCCTGCAACTACCTCAACTTCCACATCGGGATAGTTTTCGGAAAGCTCTATTGCAAGCCCTGCCATGCCGTAAAGCTGGCTGTCTCCGCTGCAAACGAGCGAGACAGTTTCGCCGTTTGAAGCCTTTTCGAGGGCAAGCTCCACCCTGTCCTTTTCCTGTCTCATTCCCGTAGACAGACAGTTCTTTTCGGGATAAAACTGCTTTATCTGGTCGGTATAGACCGTATATCCCACTATAAGCGTACTTCTCAGTATCGCCTGCTCGGCTTCAAGAGTAAGACCGTTTCGGCTACCGCAGCCTATTCCAACTACATAGAGCTTCATAGTATCTTCCTCTCAAAATCAAGATATATCGGCTTTTCCGCAGCCGCTACAGTAACTCCGTCAGAGGCTGTTTTATGTATCATAAGCTTTCCGCCGCTGCCAAGAACCGCACTTCTTTCACAGACATTATCTGCTCCCGTTGTTTCAAGAACAAAATCGGAGCTTTCAAAATTGCCCTTGACGTTCATAAGCTCCTCGGCGGTAAACGTCCTCATTGGGATAGAATATTTTTGGCAGAAGCTGCAAAGCCCTTCCTCGTCCTTTTTGATATCTATCGTACAGACCTCAGATATCATGGTGATATCGAGGTCATATCGTCCAAGTGCATCTGATACCGCTTTCTCTATGCTATCCTCGGAAGTACCCTTTTTACAGCCGATTCCCAGCACTATATTTTTCGGGACAAGCCTGAGTGTAACTTCAAACGGCTTTGCGCTCATATCATGTCCGACATATACGCCCGTGCGGCATATTCCGAAGGCTGTAAGCTCATCGGGAAGGCTGCTGTGGGGATAGTCCGAGGAAAAGCCTATTTTCTCATCGTCAACAACAGCTGCGGCTATCTCCTTTGCAGCCTTCAGATCGGTAATTATAAGATCATTTGCAACTGCAAAGCTGTCGGGAGAAAACTTTCCGCCCACATCTGTAGCTGTAGTTATAACGGCAGTTCCGCCCACTGCTTCGGCAATAACCTCCGCAAGGCAGTTTGCTCCGCCAATATGTCCCGAAAGCACAGGGATAGTGAATTTTCCGTGATCGTCCATTACTATTACGGCGGGATCATCGGCTTTTGTGCCGAGATACGGAGCTATAGCCCTTACTGCTATACCGCAGGCACATATAAAAATAAAAGCGTCTGAACGCTGGAAAAGTCTGCCTACCATGCTGCCCATATTCCAGAATACTGCCGAATCATCGTCGGTATGCTTATGGAAGCAGTACCTGCTGACGAAGTGCTCACCTCTCAGCATTTCGGCTACTCGCTGAGAAAGCTGTCTGCCGTTTTCTGTCACGGAAAATATTGATATATTCATGTCTTGTCAGCCTTTCTGAATTCAGTTTCAAAGTCCTTGTCATAGAGCTTTGAGAGCTGATGATAGTCTCCGAGGAAATCGCCCACGGTTATAAGCGCAGTTTTCGTGATACCGTTTTTTCGTGCAGACTCCGCAAGCTCTCCCACTGTACAGCGTATCACCTTTTCATCTTCCCATGTAGCCTTGTACACTATCGCCGCAGGAGTCTCGCTGCTGTAGCCGCCTGCAATGAGCCGCGCAGAAAGCTCCGCAAGCATACCTGTGCTGAGGAATATCACCATAGTTGCTCTGTGAGCGGCAAGGCTCTCTATTCTCTCCTTTTCGGGCACGGGAGTCCTGCCTGCCATTCGTGTAAGTATCACGGTCTGGGATACGTCGGGGAGTGTATATTCGGCATTTAAAGCCGCAGCCGCTCCGCAGAAGGAGCTTACTCCCGGAGTTACCTTATACGCTATCCCAAGCTCGTCGAGCCTGTCCATCTGCTCGCGTATAGCTCCGTATATCGAAGGGTCACCTGTATGCAGTCTTACGGTGTTTTTTCCCTCGGACTCCGCTTTTTTCATTACCTCTATCACCTCATCAAGGTGCATGAGGGCACTGTTATATATCTCGCAGTCCTCACGGGCATAGCTCAGCAGCTCGGGATTTACCAGTGAGCCTGCATATATTATCACATCTGCCTGACCGAGAAGCTTCTGTCCGCGCAGAGTTATAAGGTCAGGCGCACCGCAGCCTGCTCCAACGAAATCAACCATTTTCTTCCTCCGAAATTGCATTTATAAGCTCATCTGCAAAGGCAGTCCTTACATTTATCTCACGCTTGTATGAAAAAGCCAGTGCGGCTATTTTTATTTCGTCCTTTACTCTGCCGCGGAGATAATAGTCCATGCGGCTGCTGAGTATTTCCAGTGTCTTGTCAAGGTATCCTGCCTCTGCAAGTATATCCATTGCCGCATCTGCCGTAGCACAGTCGGGGAGCTTTTTCAGTGTCTCCGTATCAGCTCCTGCAAGAAGACCACAGGTGACCAGCACTTCCATTCTTCCGTCAGCCCAGGAGGAATGAGTGTTCATGATGCCTGCCCCAAGCTTTACAAGCTTGCCGATGTGTCCCACTATGAGTATGGAGCTGAAGCCAAGCTCTATGCCGATATCTATAGCATCACCGATGAAATTGCTGCAAGTTACGCTTCTTTCCAGTGAAAACGGCATTTCGTCCTGCACGAAGCTTTCACTGTAATTGCCGATAGTCAGCAGCATATTTCTCTGCCCCTCTGCACGGCGCATTTTTGCTTCCGTGCGGATAGTCTCAATAAGTGCGGTATTGCTCATGGGCTCGACGATGCCGCTGGTGCCGATTATTGATATTCCGCCCTCGATACCCATTCGTGGATTGTAGGTCTTTTTGGCAAGCTCCGCACCCTCGGGGACTGATATAACTACCTCAAATCCTCCCGAGTAGCCGTACTTTTCAGCTGTTTCCATAACTGCCGAGGTTATCATTTTACGGGGCACGGAATTTATAGCAGCTTCGCCTACAGGCTGGTCAAGACCTGCCTTTGTGACTACTCCTATGCCCTCGCCGCCGAGTATTTTTACACCCTTATCTGCAAGGGAAACAGCTGCAAATACCTTTATTCCGTTGGTAATATCAGGGTCGTCACCGCTGTCCTTTTCAACGGCACAGGACGCTGTTTTTTCGGTAATAACAGGCTCTATGATATCGGGGCGGATAACTATGCCCTTAGGCGTGAGTATCTCCGCAGATGCCGATTTTCTGCCTGTAAGCAGCATTTCCGCAGCTGCCTTTGCAGCTGCTGTCGCACATGAGCCCGTGGTATATCCGCATCTCATCTTCTGTGAGCCCTTGTAAATATACTCCTCAAGCTTCATGGCGTTTCTCCTTGTCATACACTATAAATACCGTAAAATAGCTTAGTTCGTCCTTTATTTCATCAATACTGTGATATATCCTCTCGTTAGGAAGTCCACAGTTTTCCACTATGGCAGTACACTTTGAAAGTCCTTTTCTGCGGAGTATCTCCGCAAGCTCCATATATCGGCTGCCTGTTTTCATTATCACTTTCGTACCGCAGATATCAAGCTGTGCTTCAAAGTCCTCGCAACCGAACGGGATAACGTGAAAAGGCTCATTTCCGAGACACAGTGGTAATTTCAGTTTCGCAGCTGCCGCACTGAAACCTGTTACTCCCGGGCATATCTCAGTTTCAAAGCCCATTTTTTCAACACGGGCTCCAATATAGCTGAATGTGGAATAAACAGAAATATCCCCGAGCACAGGTACTGCTACATCGTTTTCCGCAAGCTCATTGCACAGAAGCTGCGCTATGCTATCGTAGTTTTCATCGAGCAGCTTTTTATCCCTTGTCATAGGGAAATCAAGGTATATTATGAGCTTGCCTGTAAGGTCTGCCGCCTGCTGAGCTATCGAAAGCGCAAGGGTGTTTTCGCCCTTAGTCCGCGGCACAGCTATAACGCCGCAGCTTTTCAGTATTTTCACTGCCTTCACAGTCATTAGCTGAGGTTCGCCTGCTCCCACACTGACTCCGTAAAGCTTTCCCATATCATTCCTTCATAAGCCTTGCGGAAAAGTCTATGAGCTGCTCCATATCAAGCTGCTCGATACGTGCAGTTTCGGGAAATCCCATAGCTTTCAGCGCGGAATACACATTTTCCTTGGGTATCCCCATTATGGAGGCAAGAGAGTTGGCAAGAGTCTTTCTGCGCTGCTCAAAGCCTGCCTTTACCACCTTGAAGAAGAATTTTTCCTTCTCCTCGTCAAGGCGGTGCTCGCCGTTAAGGTCTATGCGTATAACAGCTGAGTCCACATTTGGCGCAGGCATGAAGCTGCCGCGGGATACGTCAAAGAGTTTCTTTACTTCGCCGTAGTAGTTTACGCCTACAGTTATAGCTCCTGCGTCACGGCTGCCAACCTTTGCGCAAAGGCGCTGTGCGGCTTCCTTCTGTACCATAACTGTTATGGATTCGATAGGAAGTCTGTTTTCAAGGAGCATCATTATGATAGGCGAGGTGATATAGTACGGAAGATTAGCACACACTGCCACTCTGAGACCGTCGAATTCCTCCTTTATGAGCTTGTGCAGGTCGCACTTCATTACGTCCTCGTTGATTATCTTCACGTTGTCAAAGTCCGCAAGTGTTTCCTCCAGTATGGGAAGAAGCCTTGTGTCTATCTCGACAGCCGTCACCTTGTCTGCCCGTTTTGCAAGCTCCGCTGTGAGGACTCCTATACCCGTTCCTATCTCAAGTACTCCGAAGCCTTCGCAGGCATTACCGTTTTCTGCTATTTTAGGGCAGATGTCGGGATTGATGATAAAGTTCTGTCCCAGTCCCTTCGAGAAGCTGAAACCGTGGCGTGAAAGTATCTCCTTAACTGTACCGATATTCGTTAAATTCATTAGATATGCTCCTTAAACCTTGTGCCTTTCTTTTTCGGAAAACTCCTTCTGCTTAGCGTCATTGAGCTTTTCCATGCTGTTCACCAGATAGTCGGCAGAACGGTATGCTCTCTGAAAATCCATGTCCTTGAAATGGACCTTCAGGTCTACAAATTCGCCGTCTATGATAATATCAAGCTGACTTATCTGTCTGCCCACATATTTCTGTCCCGCATACTTTATGTACTCGTCTATCTCGCGTCTGTCCATTTCTCCGCCGATCACATTGATCTTCATAACTAAGCCTCCTGTTCTTATTTCAGTATGTTTATATTGTCCGCAAACGCAGCCTTTGCGATGACGCTTTCCTCGCCGTCACCGTTTATGAGGAGTATCTCCTTTCCATTGGAGTAAACTATTCCCTCATCGCACAGTGCGTAATCCAGAACACCCTTTTTTATCACGGTCTCGCTGCCATCGGCAGCTTTCTTCACAAGGACTCTGCTTCGCGGCAGTATACTCGGATTTTTATCACCCGACGCTGCATTTTCCTTTTCGTTCTTCTCGGCTTCAAGAAGTCTGCCCTCGAAATACAGCTCTCTGTTGGACTTTGTCTTTGTTTTCACATCGCCCTTCTGCTGATTTTTTCTCAGCGGTTCACCGCCGAATATAGTTGTAAATGCGTTGAGAAAACCGATTATCGCCTTTATGAGCCTTACGGGAAAAAGCAGTATGGATTTCAATATGGGCTCTTTCTTGGGTCTCGGCTCTTTATACGGCTGACGAATAAAGTAATAATTTCCCTCGGAGTCGTTCTTTGGCTTGATAAGGTCGGTATTCTCCTCGGCAAAAAGCTCGTCCATTTTTCCTGCATCTGTATCTACAGCCATTATGGAGCTTGGAGAAACTCCGCCGTCTCCGCCAATGGAAAAGCCCACAGTGGAACAGAGTATCCTGTTATCGTTTGCCGACCAGAAGGGATATCTCTCGGCAGATGCGCCGTCAGTTATCTCATCGTAGTCGCCCCGCTCATCAAAGACTGCAAGATGACCGTCCATAATTGCGGCTATTTTTCCGTCCCTGAAGCATATATCCGTAATCCGCCTGTTCATGCCTGTGTAGATATGTCCTTCGGGAGCTTTCGGCTCGTCGGCATTTTTCCTGTAGATAGCTCCCATTTCGCCGAATACTGCTGAATATACAAATCCGTCATAGGCAGACGAGATACCGAAAATGTTTGTCTGCTTTGAAGCGTCCTCGTAATGCTCCACAGCTCCCATGAATTCCGCACCTCTGCCGCTGTGCTTCCATGCCTTGTTCTTGTTTATCTCATTGACGGTATCGGCATACTTGTCAGCTCTTTCGCAGGGAAGCTGACTGACCTTTCCGTCGCTGCATACGTACATTGATCCTTCAGAAAGATATACTATCTTCATAACTCAATCCTCACATATTCCCAATCTTTCGCAAACTGCCTCGGCACATTTCATTCCGTCAACAGCTGCCGAAACTATACCTCCTGCATAGCCTGCTCCCTCGCCGCATGGAAAAAGCCCTTCCAGTGATACGGACTGAAGATCCTCTCCTCTGTTTATCCTTACAGGAGAACTGCTCCTGCTCTCTATGCCTGTCAATAGAGTATCTGCGTCGTCAAAGCCCTTTATCTTTTTTCCCATTTCCTTTATGCCAAGTCTCAGGGACTCGCATACATAGTCCGGAAGATACTCCTCGGGAGCTGCAAAATGTATATCGGGACGGTAGGAAGGCTTTACTCTGCCCAGCTCTTCACTGACCCTGCCTTCCATAAAATCCCCCAGCACTGCCGCAGGTGCGTGATAATTCCTGCCTCCTGCAATGAAAGCCTTCTCTTCAAGCTCGCGCTGAAAATACATTCCTGCAAGAGGGTGATCGCTGCCATAATCCTCTGTATTTATATTTACAAGGAGAGCACTGTTGGAATTCTCGGCATCACGGGCAAAAAAGCTCATGCCGTTAACTGCCAGCCTGCCCTCCTCAGATGAAGCCGCTACAACATGACCTCCCGGACACATACAGAAGGTATAGAGCGTGCGTCCGTTGGGCAGATGTATCGCAAGCTTGTAATCGGCGGCTTTCAGCGCAGGGTGTCCTGCAAAATCGCCGTACATTGCCCTGTCGATATCCTTTCTGAGATGCTCGGCACGTACTCCCACGGAAAAATTCTTCTGTGAAAGAGTAATGTTTTTGTCCCAGAGCAGTTCAAAAACGTCCCTTGCACTGTGACCTGTGGCAAGGATAAGACTTTTTGTTTCAAGACTGTTCTCCTGCCCGTCCTGTCTATATCTGACTGTGGAAAGAACGCCGTTTTCGGCTTCAAATCCGCAGAATTTCGCATTAAATCTAACTTCTCCGCCAAGAGAAACGACTCTTTCACGAAGTGCCTTTACAGCTCCACGGAGCTTGTCCGTACCGATATGAGGCTTTGCAAGGTAAAGTATCTCCTCAGGCGCACCGAACTCAACAAGCCTTTCAAGTATCCAGCCTATACGTCTGTCCTTTATGCCTGTTGTAAGCTTGCCGTCGGAAAAGGTACCTGCTCCGCCCTCGCCGAACTGCACATTGCACTCGGGGTCAAGCCTTCCGCCGCTCTGAAATTCCTCCACTGCCCTGCATCGGCTGTCCACATCGCCGCCTCTTTCAAGGACAACGGGCTTTGCTCCTGCCATTGCAAGGACAAGTGCCGCGAACATTCCCGCAGGTCCGAAGCCGACTATAACAGGACGATATGGCAGGCTTTCAAGTCTCGGTATCTTATACTCTGTATTTTCAGCCTTTACAGCGTTTTTCAGAGTTTTGAGCAGCTTTTCCTCACCCTTGGCTTCTATGTCAAGAGATATAAGAAAGTGTACATCTGATTTCTTTCGCGCGTCCACGGACTTCTTCGCAAGTTTTACGCTTATTATCCTGTCGCGGTTTATATGCAGCTTTTTTTCACATATGCGCACAAGGTCGCTGAGATCGGTATCAAGCGAAACTCTTATACCGCCTGCTCGTATCATAATGCTGCTCCTCTCAGTGACTCCGCACAGTTTCTGCCTGCAAATATTCCCGATGACCACGCCCACTGTAAATTGTAGCCGCCGCAGTCGCCGTCTACGTCAAGTATCTCGCCGCAGAGGAAAATGCCCTTTTCGCTTCTGAGCTGCAATCTGTCGTCAACGCACTCGCCGCTTATGCCGCCTGATGTTACCTGTGCGTCCTTCCACGGTGCGCTGCCGAGAATATCAAAATCCATGTTCTTTATGAGCTGTGCAACCTTTCTGAGATCGCTGTCTGTCAGTGATGATATCTTTTCGGTAAGCGGCTTGCCAAGTGCTCTCTTGGTTATGTATTCAGCAAGATTACGCTGAAAAATTCCTGTAAGAAGCTCGCCTGTGGTATGTTTTCCGCGCTGATAGTGAATGATGCGCAGATAGCCCATGAGCTGTTCGTTTTCCATATCAGCCGCAAGGTCAAGCCTGAGAGTCAGCTTTCCGTCGTACCTTGATACAAGATGAGCCATGTTGAAAACACATATGCCGGAAAGTGAGCTCTCTGTAAACTGTATCTCGCCTATTTCGTCCTTCAGGAAGCGTCCGCCCGAATAGGCTGTAACTCTGCCCTTTGCGCGGACTCCTTTAAGTCCTTTGAGTAGCTCGGGGCGAACTCTCAGAGGTGCAACAGCAGGGCATATCTTTGTAGTATGGCAGCCCTTGCTGCGGAGAAGCCTTATAACACTGCCGTCCGTTCCGAACTGCGGTGCAGCATAGCCTCCTGCTGCAACTATTATGCGTCTGCACGGGTACTTTTCACCCGAAGCCGTGCATATCCTGAAGCATTTTTCCGTACTCTCTATGAAGTTTGCCTCAAAGCCGCATCTTTCTATGACGCCCAGCTCCTCTGCCCTCATTCTCAGCGCATTGAGGACAGTTGCCGCATTATTGCTGCGAGGATATATCCTGCCCTTAGAATCGGCTGTACAAAGTACGCCCAGACTGCCGAAAAATTCCTTTGCCGATGGCGCAGACTGCATTATCCTCCTCAAATTGCTTACGCTGCCGTGATAATGCTCCTCGCTGAGCTCGGTGTTGCTGAGATTACAGCGTCCGTTGCCTGTTGCAAGCAGCTTCTTGCCTACTCTGTCAAGCTTTTCCAGTATGACTACCTTTGCCTTAGGCATTACTGTCTTTGCTTCAATTGCTGCTGCAAGTCCCGAAGCTCCTCCTCCGATCACTGCTATATCTGTGATTATTTCCCTGCTCATACCTTTCACCTCTTTGGTTCAACATCTAATATGACTACTTCGGGTCGGTTATTGAAGCGGAAAGGACCCGGATAAACTCCTAATCCCGATGTTATGAACATTTTCCCCCCGTCATAATCAAAAAAGCCTTTGTCATATATTTCAAGCTCCTTATCCGAGAGCTTTGGAAGCCATGTTTTTGTTTCCGAATCATAAAGCGGTCCCATAAAAGGGATCTGTACCATATCTCCGTGAGTGTCTGCACATATAGTAAGATCAGCGCCGAATGAGGCGAATTTCTCATAGTTGGGTATGTGTGCAAGCAGGATATCGAAGCAATCCGCGTCCTGCGTGAATTCGTTTCTCAGGTCAAACGTGGGACTGTAGTAAACATTGTCTATGCCCATGAGATGCACACGATTTCCCTTTATGTCAATGTATTCGCTTTCATATTCAAGCACATTCGCACCTGCGGCTTCAAGATCATCTATATATTCCCTGTCTGTGTCATGCTCTCCTGTAACTGCGTAGACGGGATATCCCGCCTCTGTGAGCTTCCTTGCAAGGTCTACAGGCTTGCTCATAAGCTCGCTGTCGCTTTCCCTTGTGTACATATCCCCGAGAAAAAAGACAGCATCGGGCTTTTCCTTGTCTATGGCTTCAAATATTGTCTTATTCTTTATGCCGTGTTTTGTGGCGTGCTGGTCGCTTATGACTGCAAAACGCAGCCTGCTGCTTACCATTGACGACTTCATGCTGACACTGTTGGTTTTCAGCGTGAAATTATTGAACCACCATACTATCAGCAGTATCAGTATCCACAATACTCCCGATGACTTCTTTTTCTCTTTCTTTTTGGGTGCTTCGTTTTGTTTTGCCTCGTTGTTCTTTATTTCGCTCATTAAACCTTATCCTTTATGTGTATATCAAGCTGGTCAAACGGTATCTCTATATCGTTTTCATCAAATGCAGCCTTTACTGCCTCTGTCATATTGTAACTCTCTTCAAGATAGTCTCCGTTGTTTACCCATACCAGCACTGCTATAGATACCGAGCTGTTATTGTGTGAGCTCATTCTGACTATAGGCGCAGGAGTCTTTAGTATGAGCTTTTCATTGGCGATTATGTCAAGTATCACCTGACGAGCCTTTTCAAAGTCCGCACTGTAGCTTATAGCAAAGCTCATATCTATTCGTCTTGCAGGCGTTTCGGTATAGTTCACTATCTTTGCATCGGTTACCTTGCCGTTTGGTATGAATACCGTCTTTCCGTCGAAAGTAAGCATTTTCGTATAGAATATGCCTATATCACGTATTGTTCCCACCGAGCCGTCAAGCTCTATTATATCTCCTGTGGTAAACGGCTTGGTAAAGAGAATTATAAATCCGCCGCTCAGGTTCGACAGACAGCTTTGCAGCGCAAGGCTGATAGCAAGTCCTGCTGCACCGAGAATGGTTATTATCGAGGACATCGGCACCTTCATTACAGACAGCGCCATAATGATAACTGCGATATAAAGGATTATTTTTATCAGCGATACAAGGAAGCTCTTTGCGGCTCCGTTAACATTGGACTTTGATACTGCCTTTCCTACTATCTTTGCTATGAGCTTTGATATGAGGATACCGATAACAAGTATGAAAAGTGCTACAATGACCAGAGGCAACGCCTTTCTAAGGTATTCAGCCGCATCACCGAAAAATCCAGAGGTCTTTTCGACCGACTCCTGTATTGTACCCATGATCTCATTGGTCTGTGCCTCAGTCACAACTTCCTCGATAGTGTCGGTTTCTATCATTTTATCATCTCCGAAAAACTGATACCTGCATTGCAGGATTGTTTTAATATTATTAATGTATAGATATAATTATTATAACATAAATTGCTAAAAACGTCAATATAAAGACGGTATATCGTGCAGGTCAAATTGCTTTGAAAACTCAACTCTAAGTGCCAAGAGCCGAGAACTTGGAAATACAGCCCGAAACCGAAGACGCAGGAACTAATTACACCGAAGCAGAATAAGTAAAAAAATAAAATTATTCCTTAAAGCTTGCAATGAGAAGAAATTTGTGATAAAATAATATACATAATGTGTCCCAATAGCTCAGTAGGATAGAGCGACTGCCTCCTAAGCAGTAGGCCGGAGGTTCGACTCCTCTTTGGGACGCTCTTAGCGGGATCGCCCGCAGATATGTTCGCGTTTCAGTAAAGCTGGAACGCGAATTTTTATTATTCATAAAAAATGACTTGACATTTTCCGGTCATGGGTATATAATGTAAAGCGCTGAAAAACACAGGCAAATGTTACCTATGGAGAGAGATTATGGAAGATGTTGAAATTTTTCTGAGCAAACTGGCTACTGAGGAAAAGCTCTACGCCGAGACTGCAAAAAAGCTTGACGATCCCGACATAAATGACAAATTCACACTGGCAGGAGCTATCGCTCAAAAAGGTTCACCTGCTTCGTATAAGGTGTATGTATCGGACGAGGATATAAACAACGATATCGTTGACGAGATCAAATCGGTATTTACAGAGGCTGCCGAACAGGATCCCGAGATAAAGGTGGAGTTCATTGTAGATGAATTTCTCAACCTCATTGACGACAAAGCAAGGATAACCTCCGAAAGCAAGCCCCGCACCCTTGTTCACAGGGACGGCGAGCTCCACCCTACCGTACATATTTGGATGATAAAACGCCGCGACGGCGGTATATTCGTGCTTCTGCAAAAACGTGCCCATGAAAAGGACATAAACCCTGACTGCTATGACGTTTCGGCAGCAGGTCATGTTACACAGGGCGAGGAATTCAGACACACTGCCCTTAAAGAGGTCCGTGAGGAGCTTGGACTTGATATAAACCGCAGTCAGCTTGAATTCATAGGACTGAAAAAGGCTGAATATTCAAACGGCGATATCCACGATAACGAGCTGGTGGCTGTATACATCTGCCGCGAGCCTGTCAATATCGAGGATCTCACATTGCAGTCCTCCGAGGTCTCCGAAGTGGGCTGGGCTGAGATAGACGAGCTCCTTTCAGTTATGAAATATGAGGATATACCTAACTGTATCTCACTCAAAGAGCTTGACATGATAAAAAAGGCTGTATTCTGATAAAGATATCAAAAATTCAGGAGGACTCCAAAAGAGTCCTCCTTTTGTTTTATGCGAAAAAATAAGGCTTCCGAAATTCGGAAGCCTTTATTGTCGTTATTCTGAGGCTGCTGCGCCGCCTGCTGAACCGCCGCCCTCTACAGGTGCAGCTGCTTCGCCGCCGGTTGAACCGCCGCCCTCTACAGGTGTTACTGTTTCGCCGCCGGTTGAACCGCCGCCCTCTACAGGTGTTACTGTTTCGCCGCCGGTTGAACCGCCGCCTTCTACAGGTGATACGGTTTCGCCGCCTGTCACACCGCCTGCACCGCCGTTAGGTGTGCTGGTGATAGGTGTTCCGCTGCCTGAATATCCGCCTGTAGCAGATGTTGTTGTGGTCTGGAAGGTAGGTGTGAAATAATTCTCACCGGGAGTACCGCCAGATGGTATCTTCTGTCCTGTGTAGAAGCCCGAACCCTGAGTGACCCTCGGGATATCTGTGCCTGTAGTCCTGCGGACAGTAGTTGTTTTGGTCTTTGTAGTCGTTGCGACCACCATATCGTTATTTGAAGTAGTTATTGACGTTGTCACCGATGTTCCCGTAGTGTCATTCTTATATATGCTTTCGCGTCCGAATGCCGTTATTACCTTTTCCGAAGGTGTTATTGGGAACATAACGAAGAAAAAGAGGATTGCTGCCGAAAGTGCAATGAAACAGCCGCAAGAGATGAGTGTTATCTTTGTGGATTTTTTCAGATTACTGAAAACGCCGTTTCCTTTACTCATGTAAAAAACACGCTCCTATATAATAAATATAGAATATTATACTACGTATTTCAGAAAAAGTCAAGCCTAAGATCGTCCGCATTTGTGATAATAAAATGAAAATTGACTTATATCCTCCGATCTGACGCTGTATTTGATTGACTTTTGCGGTAATTGATGCTATAATTGCCAATATAATGATATTTTAGATTTCAAAGGAGAAGAAATGATAGTACAGATACAAGACAAAGATAAAAAAAGAGCTATATCACGCAGGATCCTTGAAGCTTTAACAGAATGGTTCGAGGTTGAAGAGTCAAGAGAACAGTATATAAACGACTGTGCAGACTGGCTGTTTCTTGCCGCAGAGGAAAACGGCGATTATGCAGGCTTTCTCTGCTTGAAGGAAACAGGAAAAGATACCGCAGAGCTTGCGGTAATGGGCGTTTTGAAGGAGCATCACCGTCACGGTATCGGCATGAAGCTTGTTGAAAAAGCAAAGGAAGCTGCAAAAGCCGCAGGCTATTCATTCATGCAGGTAAAGACCGTCCAGATGGGCAAATACGAGGAATATGACAGGACTAATCTTTTCTATCTCGGCTGCGGCTTCAAGGAGTTTGAAGTGTTCCCGCTATACTGGGACGAAGCTAATCCCTGCCAGATATACGTTATGGCACTTTAAGATATAAAAAACAGCCTTTCGCTAATTACGGAAAGGCTGTTTTTTTCATGCGGAACGCCGAGAGCGGCGTTCCCTGCTAATTGCCGCTTACTTCTTTTTAAGCTTTGCCATTTTGTAGATGAAAAGCTCAAGGGAGATAAGTCCTATAACTGCTGCTCCGCAGATAAGGGCTGTTCTGCCTATTCCGCCTGACTTTTCGTCTTTATCTTTCTTTGTATCCTTGTCGTCTGACTTAGCTTTCTTTGTAGTGGTGGTGTCTGATTTTTCCTTTTTGGTAGTTGTTTCCTTTTCATCATCGTCATCACTTGGCTTCTTTCCGTTGCTGTGGTGACTTATTTCTATTCCGTCGTCACTTGCTTCCTGAGCAGTAAAGGCTGTGAGCCATGCAAGAGATGCGTTCCAGTTGATAGTACACTCGTTTACAGACCATGCCTCGATATTGTCAAGATAGCACTTCTGAGGCGGTATCTCGCCTTTCTTCCAGCCTGAGCCCTGTACCCACGGGTCCTGCATACCTGAGTTTGGTCCACCGCACATAACACCGTTTGGAGCCTTCGGGAATGTCTCGTCTATCTGCTTTGCCCAGAAACGATGATGCGGATATTCTATGGCGTGTGTACCGTAACCGGTAACGTAGGAATAGTCCATAGCGTTTCTGCCGAGGAGATAGTCCATACCGCCTATAGCGCCGTCAAGGTACTGAGCCTCATTTGTAAGGAGATAAGCGTAAGCCATTACTATGGCATTATCTGCAACAAACGAATTTGAGCCCCATATATAGCCCTTATCGCTGTCATTATAGCTGAGAGTGCTCGAACCGTAGGGCAGTCCGTAGCCCTGATTTTCCTCTAACTTGATATATTCGTCTGCGGCAGCTATGATAGCTTCCTGTAATATCTCTGCATCGCCCTTATCGAATTTCTCGGGATTGAGCGCAGCACTTAATGTTGCAAGTGCGCCTGTGTTGCCCCAGTCAAAGCTGCCCACTGTATCTACGCTCTCACCGCCGCCAAGCGACTTTGGAACATCAAGGAAGAACTTATTTTCAGTTGCTTCGTCATAATAGTCCTCATTGCCTGTTGTAATGAAAAGCTCAAGAGCTGCCCAGCAGAATTCGTCCTCAACATCGTCATCGCCGTAAGCTCCGCCGCCTACAGACTCGTCAAGAGGGGCGTACATATCAGGGTGCTTCTTTGCTGCCTCAAAGGCGTTTTCAGCAGCTTCAAGACACTCGTCTGCAAAGTCCTTGTCGATATCCTTCCAGAGTCTTGCAGCCTGTGCCGCACAAGCAGCAAGATTGAGTGTTGCTGCTGTCGTGGGAGGCTTTACGATACGCTTCATGTCATCATCGGCAGGAGCGATGCCCAGTGCTGTCCACTTTTCATCGTGAGCCTTGTGGTACGCCATGCCCTTGTATTCGCCCTTATCCACGATCATTTTCAGCATCCATTCCATTTCCCAGCGAGCCTCGTCAAGAAGGTCGGGAGTGCCGTTATTATTTTCGGGAATGAGCATGGTTCCGTCAGCATAGGCTTTCTCAAAGCCGTATTTAAGAGCAGTCTCGTACTGATTCTGCATGAGCCAGAGCGAGAAGCCGCCGTTAACAACGTATTTGCCGTGGTCGCCTGCGTCATACCAGCCGCCTGTAACATCTATGGAACCGCTGCTGCCGCTGTAGCCCCATGTCTGCTCTATCTCAGCCGTATCCTTCGGGTGACCTGCTGCACGGGCAAGCTCCGAGGTATCGCCTGAGGAGATGAAATCACTCTCTATCTCTATACCGCTTCTGTTCTGATAGAAGTAGTTCAGCGAGTCGTATAACAGTGAGGAATAATCCTCAGAGCCGTCTATCTTGAATTCATGGCTTTTATTGCCGTCCTCGTCCTCAAGATAATATGTACCTGGCTTGGTGAAGTCTGAGAAATCTATGATATGCACCTCGTCATCGGAGTCCTTATCAAGACCGAAAGGAGTGCTCTTGCCTTCGTATACAGTCTTTCCGTTCTCGTCCTTCAGCTCGAAGCTGACTGCCTTTGAGGAGTCACTGAGCAGAGTTGCTTTCTTGACTCTGTCCTTGAAATATCCCACCTGATTTGTGAGTATCCCAGCTCTTTCGTATTCTTCCTTTTCAGGATAGTCGTTCTCGTCGCTTGTAAGGTCTATAAGCGACATATTATCGAACTTTATCTTTGTTCCCACAGGGAAACAGTCGCCGTTGGTGTACTGACCGTCGCCGCCTAAATGGAACGCCCATTCTGCAACGTCAAGTGACTTATCGGCAGTAAAGGTAACTTCCACCTTTTTTGTCTCGTTTTTGCCTATCTGGATACAGTCCCATGTGGAATTGAAGTCGGGACCGTTGTCAGCCATCATGTTGTGCCATATCTCAACATCGCCGTCAAGGTTGCCTATCTTGGTATAGTATTTTCCGCTCTCGGAGGGGGTTATCTCGTAGGATACCTTATATTTATGCCCCGATACTATTTTAAGTCCTCTGTGTCTGAACTGGCAGTCCCAGCGGTCCTCGCCTCCTCTTGAAGCTCCGCCCGGATTTACTATCTCTACTGTATAAACTCCCTTGCTTATCTCAAATTTCATCTCTCCCGGAGCTGACTCCACTATATGCCACGGAAGACCTACACCGTCCTCAAAATCTGTCTGTCCAAGCTGCTGTCCTGCATTTGCTGTAATGGGCATGAGCTCTGTCCCTGCCTGAAGGAAAGAACTGCCTGCTATAACAGCTGCTGCCATTGCCCAGAGTGCCCTCTGAGCAAGTCCTTTTCTTTTTTTCATTCATAAACCTCCGTTCATGTTTTCAGTTTTCCAATACTACTTTAATACTTTTTGTACCCGATGTAAAGCCATGAAACGGAAAATTTACAAATTCGACTTTTAAAACAGTACTTTTGCCCATAAAAAATCGTATTGCCGATGAGATTTCGTTGAATTAGACCATTTGTGATTATTACGTCAAAAAATAGCAAAAAATGAACACCTGTACCCTTGATTTCTTGATTATGATGTGTTATAATTTAATATCGTGGAGAAATCTGCAAAAAACATGATTTTATTTTCGGAGCTTGTAAATGAACCACATTTTTTATATCATGGGTAAAAGCTCATCGGGAAAGGATACGTTTTTCAGACGCATCGTTTCCGAATTGGGTCTTACCCCGATAGTCCTGTACACTACCCGTCCTATCAGAGACAACGAAAAGGACGGAAGAGAATACCATTTTGTTGACAGAGATACCTTCGATGATATGATGAAAAAAGGCATGGTCATCGAAGAACGTACTTATGATACCGTCTACGGTGAATGGACATACTTCACCGCAGCTGATAGCATCTCCCTTGACAACGGCAGCTGTATAGGCATCGGCACTCTTGAATCATACCTGAAAATCAAAGAGCATTTTTGCGGTGATATCGTTATCCCTCTTTATATAGAGGTAAGGGACGATGTAAGGCTTATACGCGCTATCGAGCGTGAACGCACTCAGTCTGTCCCAAAGTATACCGAGCTCTGCCGCCGCTTTATTGCCGACAGTGAGGACTTTTCCGAAGAAAAGCTTGCTCAGGCAGGTATAACCGTAAGGTTCGACAACAGCGGCGAGGAGGAAAAATGCTTTTCGGAAATAAAAAGATATATAAGCGAAAAAGACATTTTGAAGTAATTTTCCGCATAAGAAGCGGAGTTTTGGGAGGTTTATTGTGGAATCGGAAGTAAAATTCAGCGACAGCGCAAAACGTACTCTGATAATCGGCGGCGGCGTTGCCTGTAAAATGCTCCTGCGGGAGATATTCAATGCTCAGAAGTCACCTTATACAGAGGATAAGGTCTCAGCACATTTCAACCCACTTTGCATTGTCGACAACGATCCTGCAAAAATGGGGACTGACGTTCTCGGCGTAAAGATCGTGGGAAGAACAGAGGATATACCGAGATTGGTCAAGGAATACGATATCGAACAGCTTATCCTTGCTATACCCTCAATCACAGCTGAGGAGCGCAAGGGTATCATAGATATATGCAACGATACAAAGCTTCCTCTGAAAATAGTTCCGTTTATCGGAAATCTTATCCTTGATGATTCAGCTACCCTTCTCGGACAGGTACGCGATATCAAGGTCGAGGAGCTCCTCGGACGTGATCCTATCAAGTTCGACAACAAGGACATAAAGGCTTTCATCAACAACAAGATATGCATGGTAACAGGCGGCGGCGGAAGCATCGGTTCCGAGCTTGTCCGTCAGATAGCAAAGTATCACCCCAAGCAGGTCATCATCGTTGATATATACGAAAATAACGCATATGAGATACAGCAGGAGCTTTTAATGGAATACGGCGGCGAGTTCAATCTCGTTACCCTTATCGCTTCTGTACGTGATTATTACCGTATCAACCAGATATTTGAAAGATATAAGCCTCAGATAGTTTTCCATGCTGCGGCGCACAAGCACGTCCCTCTCATGGAAGTATCACCTATGGAGGCTATAAAGAACAACGTTGTAGGTACATTCAATGTTGCCACACTTGCTCAGTTCCATAACGCAGAAAAATTTGTTATGATATCTACAGATAAGGCTGTAAATCCTACAAACGCTATGGGCGCTTCAAAGAGATGCTGCGAAATGATCGTGCAGTACCTCTCACAGCAGCATGAAGGCAAGACAGAATTCGTTACCACACGTTTCGGCAATGTACTCGGCTCAAACGGCTCTGTTATCCCGCTTTTCAAGAAGCAGATAGAGCAGGGCAAACCTGTAACAGTTACACATGAGGATATTATCCGCTACTTTATGACTATACCTGAGGCTGTAAGCCTTGTTATGGAGGCTGCTGCCATTGCTCACGGCGGCGAGATCTTCGTACTTGATATGGGTCAGCCCGTAAAGATAGTTACTTTAGCGGAAAATCTCATAAGAATGTACGGAAAAGTGCCTTATAAAGATGTACCTATTGTTTTCACAGGTCTCAGACCAGGTGAAAAGATAAAAGAAGAGCTTCTTATGAATGAGGAGGGACTCCAGAAGACCTCGAACAAGCTCATATTCATAGGCAAGCAGATAGATATCGACGAGGAATGTTTCGCAAAGAGCCTTAAAAAGCTCCGCGACGCTGCCCTTAAAAACGACGAGGCTATCGCTATAGCTGCTCTTCATAAAATGGTGCCTACATTCATTACTCCCGAGGAATTCAATACCAAGGAGCTTCTGAATCTGGAAGGCTGTACAGAATAAAGCTTATCGTAACAACGCAGCTAAAGCAGCTGCGGTGTGTTTTATATCAAGGAGGAATAATCATGGAATTCATCAGTGCAAACGACATAAGAGAGCTTTCAAATCCGGGTGTAGTTTCCCGTCAGCTCCTCAATCCCGAAAATTCCGCAAGTACCCGTGTTACTATTACTGAGGTACACCTTGAAGTGGGTGCAAGTCAGCCAAGACATACCCACGATGCTTCGGAGCAGATATGGTACGCAACAAAAGGCAGCGGCAAGCTCCTTCTCGAAAATGATACCACAAAGCCATTCAAGGCAGGAGATGTGGTGCGCTTCGCAGATAAGGACGTTCATGGTCTGCTCAACGACGGCGATGAGGAGTTCGTTTACGTGTCCGTAACTGCTCCACCTATCAATTTCGGCTACGCTTATAAGGATAAGAAATAATACGGTAAGCTTGTATCTGCAAGCGGATAATATCCCTACAAACATATACTCGAATATCGCGGCACATTCAGGACGCTTTACCAAACATTTTTACAACTTAACAACCTGCGCACACTGTTTGTGCCAATACAAACTATGGGCTAACAGCTTTGATAAAATCTTATTACTTATTAGCATCTTCTTTGCTTGACAGTGCAAAAGCAGTGTGCTATAATATGTGCATAAGTTAATATTTTGCAGTTCGGAACTGAGGGAAGCACGGTGAAATCCCGTCGCAGCAGTCACTGCCGTACAGTCGGATCGCTCGCCGAAATTTGCAGGTATTTATCGTTTTTGGACAATGAAAAACGTATGCCTACCCACTTCGCTGTTACGCGAAGCTTCTCAGTTGCGCTTTTCTGCCCTGCGGAAAAGCTTTTTTGTTGCCCTAATTATTTTTAAAGGAGTCGGTCAATATGAAAAAATCAATCGCTATGGCAGCAGCTCTGCTTATCTCATGTTCAGCTATCTGCATGACAGCAGGTGCAGAGGACGAAACAAAGGTCTATGTTACTATCTCTGATAATAACAGCAAGATCGTTATTGCTGAGGAGCCTATCGTTGTTACAGATACAGATAATGACGGCAAGCTCACTATCAATGATGCACTCTATCTCGCTCACGAAAAGTTCTATGAGGGCGGTGCAGCAGCAGGCTATAAGTCCTCCGTTGGTCAGTGGGGACTGGGTCTTGACAAGCTCTGGGGCGTTGAAAACGGCGGCAGCTACGGCTATTATGTAAACCATAATATGGCTATGGGCTTATCTGATATCGTTGCTAATGACTCATTTATAGATGCTTATGTATTCCCTGATCCTAAGGATCTCAATTACCACTACAGCTATTTCACAATAAGAAATCACGCTGATAGCGATCCAGGATATGAGACCGAAATGAACCTCATGTATGTGGATTTCGATGAGAACTGGCAGCCTGTAACAAAGCCTGTTGCAGGTGCAAAAATAACCATAAACGACAAGGAGACCGATATCGTTACCGATGAGAACGGCAGCTTCAAGGTTACTCTTACAGAACCAGGAAAGAACGTTGTAAGTGCTGTTACAGATTCAGTAAAGATAGCTCCGCCTGTATTTACTGTGAATATCAACGGTAATGCTGTAACTACTACTACTTCTACCACTACAGAAACTACTACTACAACTACAGAAACAACAACAACTACTACAGCAAAAACTACAAAAGCTACCACAAAGTCCACAGCAAAGGCTACTACTGCAAATAAGTCAAGCTCTCCAAAGACCGGAGACAAGGGTGCAGGTATAACTTTCTTCGCACTCGGTGCAGCTGCCGCAGTTGCTATTGCTTTCAGACGCAAAGATGAGGAATAAGATACTTTCGGGTATCCTGTGCTCTGTCATCACATTGATGCTTTCACTCAGTATTATCCCTTTAAGGGCTGAGTGCAGTGAATATACCGCCGATGATATCCAATCTGTCATCGGCGGTATCGTTGATTATAAGCTCAGACAGGCAGGCTGCGGCAGCGTACAGGAATGGCTCGGCAGCGAATGTGCGGAAGGTGCAGGCAGGACCTCGGACTGGTACGTTATCGCCCTCAGTCAGGACGGATATACCGACCTTTCCGCCTATGAAAGCTCTCTGCGCAGCTACCTCGACAATAATACTGTTGCTTCAGCTACCTCCCGTGAAAAATACGCACTTGCTCTGTGTGCCGCAGGAAGCTCCGACTGCTATATCTCCGATATCCTTGACAGCTCTATTGGCGAGCAGGGCATGATGAGCTGGATATACGGTCTTCATGTACTCAATAACGGCTATACCTGCCATAATTTCACTAAAGACTCTGTTGTGGACACTATCCTTTCCATGCAGTACGATGACGGCGGCTGGGCTCTTTTCGGAAGATACGGCGATATCGACGTTACAGCCATGACCGTGCAGGCTCTTGCTCCGAACTGCGGCAGAAGCGATGTTGCGGATGCTGTTGACAGAGCTCTTGACTTTATGTCACGCCGTCAGGAGGATAACGGCGGCTATCAGAGCTTCGGCACTCCCAATCCCGAAAGTGCCGCTCAAGTGCTTACTGCGCTGTCGGCTTTAGGCATAGACTGCCGATACGATGACAGGTTCATCAAGAACGGCAATAACGTCATCGACGGTATCACCGCCTATCAGCTCAGTGACGGAAGTTTCTGTCACGCTATGGGAGGAGACTCCAACGAAACTGCGACCGTCCAGTCAATGTACTCACTTATCGCCTTCAAGCGTATGGAGGAAGGACGCTCTCCCCTGCTTATCCTTGATAATTGCAGCCTGCACAGGCAAGATGCTCACGAAAATGATAACAGTGTTGAGCATAACGATGATAACGTAAATAACAATGCAGAAAATCATACTAATGCTCAGACTACGGCTGCAAATAAGGGTACGGACGCAAAAGCCACCGTTTCCACAGCAAAAATATCGGTTACGACTGTCAGCAGCAAAACTACAATTTCTTCAAAGACTGCTGTTATTACTTCAACTGTTATAAGCTCAGCTTCTGATGCAAAGATATCTGCAACTACTATTGTTCAGCAGTCAAACAAGCACAAAAACTATAAGCCCGCTGTCATACTGATTATTATTGGTTCAGCCGCTGTTATCGCACTTATAATGCTTATCATCGGCAAACGCAATTACAAGAACTTCATATTCCTTGCAATTGTTGCAGGCGCGGCAGTTATCATCGTTCTTGTCACAGATATTTCCTCACCCGAGGAATACTACAGCGGCAAGAAAAAGCACAAGGAAAATGCCATAGGAACTGTTACCATAGAGATAAGATGCGATACTATCGCAGGCAAGTCAAACTCAGAGTATATCCCCGAGGACGGTGTTATACTTGCGCCTACTGCCTTTGATATAGAAGCAGGTGACACAGTTTTCGATATCCTTACAGAGGCTGCTCAGACCTACGGCATACAGGTAGAAAATACAGGCAGCTCAGGCGGCTCCCACGGTATGATATACATTGCGGGAATAAACTACATCTACGAATTCGATTTCGGCGACCTTTCAGGCTGGGTCTACCACGTAAACGGTATCACGCCCTCAAGGAACTGCGGAGAATACGTGCTCAGCGACGGCGATAAAATAGAATGGCTCTACACCTGCGAGCTTGGTCACGATCTTGATGAGGTATACGAAAATGAGGAAGTTTTCTGAATACAACCCCATAGTCATTGCAGTATGGTTTTTCAGCGTTACAGGGATAGCAATGTTCTGCAACTATCCCCTGCTCATGGCGATATCACTTATGGGCGGAGTGCTTTTATTCATGGTAAGGAACGGATTTTCTCACGGTAAGGAGCATCTTTTCTTCTGGATACTCTTTGTGATACTCGCCCTTGCAAATCCGCTCGTATCACATAACGGAAAGACCGTACTCTTTGTTATGAACCATAATCCCGTAACTCTTGAAGCTCTGCTGTACGGCGTGAATTCGGCAGCTATGATAATCGGTGTGCTGTACTGGTTCCGCTCATTCACTCAGATAATGACGAGCGAAAAGCTGCTGTATCTCACAGGCGCACTTTCGCCAAAGCTGTCGCTTGTGCTGTCAATGGCACTCAGATTTGTACCGCTTTTCAGCAGGCAGTCAGCCAAAATCAACGATGCTCAGACCGCAATGGGACTCTACAAGGACGACAACATCATTGACGACATAAAGGGGCGTACAAGGGTGTTTTCGGTCATGGTAACATGGGCTTTGGAAAACGGCATAATCACGGCAGACAGCATGGAGGCTCGCGGCTACGGCACAGGAAAGCGCACTCAGCTGCGGCGCTTCGGTTTCCGCAGCGGGGATATTATCCTGCTCATTGCTACACTGCTGCTTTTAGGCGTAACTGCCGCGGCTGTGGGGACAGACTCCCTCAGCATAGACTTTTACCCTGAAATAAAACTAAATTCTCCCAATATACTCGGTATATCGGGAATTATATCCTACGGCGCACTCATACTGCTGCCGCTCATTATCGAAACGGAGGTCAGATTAAAATGGAAATACTTGCGGTCAACGATCTGACCTTCACTTACCCTCAATGCAGCTCTCCTGCACTGAAAAACATCTGCCTTTCACTGGAAAAAGGAGAATTCGCTGTACTCTGTGGAGCTACAGGCAGCGGTAAATCCACTCTGCTGCGTATGCTGAAACGTGAGCTTTCGCCGCTGGGAGATGTGAGCGGAAATGTCAGCTTCTGCGGAAAGGAGCTATCCTCCCTCGATGACAGGACTTCCGCTGCTTCAATAGGCTTTGTAATGCAGCGTCCCGAACAGCAGATAGTCACGGACAAGGTGTGGCATGAGCTTGCCTTCGGACTGGAAAATCTGGGCGTAAAGTCCGATGAGATATACCGACGCATTGCTGAAATGGCAAGCTATTTCGGTATCGGCGACTGGTTTGACAGAGATACCGCTGAGCTTTCGGGCGGACAGAAGCAGCTCCTCAATCTTGCTTCCGTCCTTGTCATGCAGCCCGAGCTGCTTATACTCGACGAACCTACCGCACAGCTTGACCCTATTGCTGCCGCAGACTTCATAGCTACCCTCAAACGACTCAATCAAGATTTCGGTCTTACTATAATAATGGCGGAGCACCGCCTTGAGGACGTTGTTCCCATATGCGATAAGCTCATAGTCATGGAAAAGGGCAGTATCATCGCTGATGCTCCCCCCTCAGAAGCTGTTGCACAGCTTAAAAACCGCCCTCAGATACTCTGCGGTATGCCTGCGGCTTCGCGTATTTACGCAATGCTCGGCGGCAGCGGCAGCTGTCCGCTGACAGTCCGCGAGGGCAGGTCTTTCATCGAAAACAGCTATAATAATACGACCCGTGTACTTCCGCAGGCATCGTATGAGCATAACGACTCTGCGGCACTTGAATTCAAGGACGTTTATTTCCGCTATTCCCGTGACGGCAGGGACATTCTTGACGGACTGAGCTTCACAGTGTACAGCAGTGAGATATTCTGCATATTGGGTGGAAATGGCTCAGGCAAGACTACTGCTCTTTCCGCAGCAGCAGGGCTCCTCAGAGCCTACAGCGGCAGGATAAAGGTGCTTGGCAAGAAGCTTAAAGAATACAAAAACCGCTCTCTTTACCGCGAATGTCTTGCAATGCTTCCTCAGGACGTTCAGACAGTATTTCTGAAAAATACTGTCCGCGAGGAACTTGAAGAATGTGGTGCGGAGCTTTCTGAGCTGCCTTACGACATTTCTCATCTCCTTGACAAGCACCCATACGACCTTTCAGGCGGTGAACAACAACTTGCTGCACTTGCAAAGGTACTCGCCGCAAAGCCGAAAATACTGCTTCTCGACGAGCCTACAAAGGGGCTTGACTCCGCTGCAAAGCTCAACATGATAAAAGTTATGCAAAGCCTGAAGGCTAAAGGAGTAACCATTATAACCGTTACTCACGATGTGGAATTTGCCGCAGTCTGTGCAGACAGGTGCGCTATGTTCTTTGGCGGAAAAATCGTTTCCACAGGTACTCCACATGATTTCTTCCCTCGCAGCAGCTTTTACACAACTGCTGTGAGCAGAATGACCCGCGGTTATTACGACAATATCATCACCGTTGACGACGCAGCCGAAATATGCCGAATTAACGGCAGAAGGGAGTAGTGCCATGCTCCTGATAAAAAGCAAAAAAATGCGCGATATGATAAGGATTGCCGTCCCGTTTATTGCAGTGCCTATGATAACGATAGTGGGAGCAGTTGCTTTCGACGAAAAAAAGCACATAATCATATCTCTCGCCGTAGCGGTTTCTGCACTTCTCCTATTCGCGGCAGGCTTTGAAAAAAAGTCCACGGGAACGCGCCGAATGGTCATTGTTGCAGTCATGGTGGCTTTATGCTTTGCAGGACGCTTTATCCCCTTTCTAAAGCCAATAGCCGCACTTACTATAATTACAGCTCTGTATCTCGGCAGTGAAGCAGGCTTCTTGGTAGGTTCGTTGTCTGCAATACTCTCCAATTTCTACTTCGGACAGGGTCCGTGGACTGCCTTTCAGATGCTTGCATGGGGACTTATAGGTTTCTTCGCAGGACTCCTTGCAGACAGGCTCCTGAAAAGCCGCGTTCTGCTGCTCATATACGGAGCAGCAGCAGGTCTGGCATATTCATTCATCATGGATATATGGACTGTCCTGTGGTATAATCAGGGCTTCGATATAAATCTCTATCTTGCGGCACTTGTAACAGCTATCCCCTACACTGTGTCATATGCGGTATCAAACGTACTGTTCCTTTATCTGCTCGCGCCGCCTTTCGGTGAGAAGCTCCAGCGCATTAAGATAAAATACGGAGTATAAACAGCTCTATATCAATTTTCAGAAAGGATAAAACAATGAAAGACTGCATTTTTTGTAAAATTGCCGACCATTCCATACCGTCAATGACTGTCTATGAGGACGAATATACTATTGCCTTTATGGATACGGCCAAGGACGTTGACGGTCATATTCTTGTTATCCCCAAAACTCACGCCCATAATATCCTTGACTGCGATAATTATACTCTTTCACAGCTTATATCCGCCGTAAAGAAAGTATCCTGTCATCTTGTTGAGAACTGCGGCTTCGAGGGAGTCAATCTCCTCAATGCCAGCGGAGAGAGCGCAGGACAGTCCGTACAGCACTTTCATATCCATGTGATACCGAGAAAAAGCGGCGATAGAATCAACGCATGGCCACATTTTGACGGTGCAAAAGAGGATATTGAAGACGTTTTCAAGAAGATAATTATAAAATAACGCTTTTACTATATTTTTCGGGCGACGAAACGCCGCCCATACATTTGCAACTTACGAGATGTCGAGGGCGCCGTCCCCTACAATTAATATTTGACTTTGCAAAACAACTGTGCTATAATAGTAGGGTAAAAATTAAATCCAATGGAGGTCTCTCAAAATGGGAATGTTTGACAAGCTTATAGCAAACCTTAAATCCAGCAAGAAAACTATCGTCTTCACTGAGGGCAGCGATCCACGTATCCTCTCCGCAGCTGACAGACTTATCAAGGAAAACCTCATGGGCGTTATCCTCTGCGGCAACGTTGACGAGGTAAAGGCTGCTGCAAAGAACGGCGGCTTCAATATTGACAGTGCAGAGATACTTGATCCTGCTACTTATCCTGAAATGGACGCTCTCGTAGCTCAGATGGTAGAGCTCAGAAAGGGCAAGATGACAGAGGAAGAGTGCCGCACAGCTCTCTCAAAGTCCAACTACTTCGGTACTATGCTCGTTAAGGCTGGCAAGGCAGACGCTCTTCTCGGCGGTGCTACATACTCCACAGCTGATACAGTAAGACCTGCTCTCCAGATAATCAAGACAAAGAAGGGTTCAAACCTCGTAAGCTCTTCATTCATTCTCTTCCGTGAGAAGGACGGCAAGGAAGAAAAGATAGCTATGGGCGACTGCGCTATCAATCTCGGATACACAGACAGACTTGACAAGGACGGCAATGTAGTTCTTTCAGCTGCAAGACAGCTTGCTGAGGTTGCTGTTGAGACTGCAAAGACTGCTGATTTCTTCGGCATTGATCCTAAGGTAGCAGTTCTCAGCTTCTCTACATACGGCTCAGGCAAGGGCGGCACAGTTCAGCTCAGCCACGATGCTGTAATCGAAGCAAGAAACATTGATCCTAACCTCGTTATCGACGGTGAATTCCAGTTCGACGCTGCTGTTTCAGCAGAGGTTGCTAAGACAAAGTGCCCTGACTCAAAGGTTGCAGGACAGGCTAACACATTCATCTTCCCACTTATCGAAGCTGGTAACATCGGCTACAAGATAGCTCAGAGACTTGGCGGCTATGAGGCTTACGGTCCTATCCTTCAGGGCCTTAACGCTCCTATCAACGACCTTTCAAGAGGCTGCAACGCTGACGAAGTTTACAAAATGGCTATCATCACAGCAGGTATGGCAAACTGAGGCAGTTTGATCCCAGCCACGTTGGCACTCGTAAACTCGTTTACTCTTAACAAAATCGTTAATTGTACATCGCTTACGGCACAAGCTGAATTAATAAAAAAATCGGGACTATATGTAGGGGACGGCGTCCCCGACGTCCCGCAATTCATGCAACAATATAATTATAAAAAATGGGACTGCATTTGTTTGCAGTCCCTTTGTGTTTTTACTGAGCATTTATATCATTGTTATCTTCATTTGTTATTTCAACGGGCTTTTCCGTAACATCACTTATGCGCCAGCCATTTTCGGTGTTCACGATAGTAAATGTGGTCTCAAGAGTAAAATTTTGCGACTCGATTTGATGTGTATGTCTTATAGCTGCAATTATATTGCCATTCTCGTCAAACTCACTATTTAAATCGTATCCTTCCCATTTTAATGTTTCTACACCGATATCGTGGATACCTTTTTCGATATAGTATCCATTATCCGTGGTGCACACGAATGTATGCTTTTTAGTATCTTCATCAATATCAGAACACATTTCAAGTACTTTATGTCCTAATTCATTATCAAGTATTTCTAAACAGCGCTTTTCAATATCTGCCCATGTGGGGTATCTCTGGTCGATAACGCGATAGAACTCTAACTGATACTCAAACTGACCGTCCTCTGTTTTCATTGTCCTTGAGATAATATCAGACTTGTCAACTTCAAGGTCTCCTGCATGGAGGGCACACATAAACTCCCTGTAATCGTCAATAAGAGACTTTGCAATAGTGTCTGTGTCAACTTCCTCTGCTTCGGTCAGTTCCTCTGTAACAGCTTCTGTTACTTCCTCTGTCGTAGTCTCTGTGGGCTCAAGAACTATCTCCTCCACCTCTGCTGACGGCGACTGACCGCTGCGGCTTATAAACGCCATACTGCCGCCTATTCCGGCAACAAGGAGCACAGCCGCAGCCGCAACACTTGCGCCCTTATACCACTTAGGTCTGCGGTATTTTTCAACTCCCGATACATCAATACAGTTATTCTCATTTTCATTGTTTATATCAAACTTTCTTTTACTCATAGCGTACAGCCTCTCTTTCTGCTCGTCATTGAGGACGGGATACTCTTTCGAGAGCCTGTCAGCAGTTTTGTCATCTATATCATTGAATAAATCCTCTGATCTCATTGATATCCCTCCTCCGTGATACCTGCCTCGCTCAGAAGCTCCCTGAGCTTTTTTCTTGACCTGCTCAGCCTTTTCTGTACCGCGGTGTCGCTCAGTCTTACAAGCTCGGCTATTTGTTTTGTTTTCATTCCGTAGTAATAGAAGTAAACTATGATAGACGCATCAGGCTCACCCAGCTTTTTCATACAGTCGAGAACTGCCTCACGCAGAGCTGCTCTCTCCGCAGTCTCCTCAACTCTGATATCAGCCGAAAGCTCGCCTATGCTCTCCGACTCAATGGATATTGTAGTTTCAGCCTTAGGTGAAAGCCGCCTGAAATAGCCTATAGCAGTACGTTTTGCTATAGTGCCGATTATTCCTCTCAGATCGCCGTCTGCCTCTGCATGGCTTTCAAGATATCGGAATACCGCCGCAAATGTATCGCTGAGACACTCGTCAATGTCCTCGCTTGTGCCGCAGCCCTTCAGCTTGTTTGCGCATATCGCATAAACATACCCGCAATACTCGTCAAACAGCGCACGTCTGCCCTCCTCGGCTGACTGCTCCATTTTACAGTGCAGCTCTTTATCTGTCATCATTTCACTCCTTTGAATGCATTCATATATTACACTCGCTTTAGCCTGTGTTTTTCTGACCTGTCATAAAAAACTAAGGGAGAGACATTTTCATCAGGTCTCTCCCTTATTATTCATTTACTTCTCAGCATTTCTGCAACTTCTTCTACGGAGCATTTATAGTCGCCGTCGCCGCTGCGCTTATAAGTGCCTGTATAAATACTTCCGCCCAGATATATAGGCTCCTCGCCCTTTTTTATACGCGGTACGTTTATCACGATTATATGCTTGCCCTCGGTCTCAACTATCCTCACATCACGCTCGGCAAGGATATTTCTGCTGACCTTTCTCTTGTCGTTGATTATCTCCCAGAAGTCGCTGATAAGCCACTCGGGGTCAGGCAGGTCTACGGGGTGAAGTGACTTGTCCTTATGCTCCTCTACACCGAGGAGAATTATACCACCGAGAGTATTTGCGAAAGCAGAATATGTTTCCCAAAGACTTATGGGCAGTCCGCCTATAGCTTTTTTCGCTTCTATGCGGTTATTTTCCTTGTATTTTTCGATCTTTGTAAGGTCTATCACTTTTTCACCTCCTATACACGGGACGCTGTCCCTTACTTACCGCTGAATATCACAAAGTGATTTTTACAGTAGTCTATCATTCCCTCAGCTCTCATTCGGCTAAGCTCCTTCGACAGAGCTGTACGCTCAAGATTAAGATGATCTGCCATTTGCTGGCGGTCGTATGGTATATCGAATTCGCTCTTGCCTGTTTGCAGTGCAACTGTACCGAGATAAGCCATAATGCGCCCTCTTGCACTCTTTGATGCTGTATGATAGCTTCGCTCCGAAAGCATGAGTTCATTCCTCAGCGACACCATAAGAAGATTATTCCTGAGCTTTACCGCCCATTCTTCATTCCTGTCCGCAAGCCTGCTCATGTCAAGAAAAAGCACGCTGCAATCCTCGTTTGCGCAGTAATCCACAAGCAACGGCTCATCGGGCAGCATGGCATATGCCGCTGCAAAAGTCTGTCCTTTCATAATTATGCTCAGGACCTTACGTTCACTGCGCGTATCGCTGCTTTCAACGGAAACACTGCCGTCGGCAACTATGCACAGGTCATTCGTCATTGTTCCTGCACTGAGTATATTCGTGCCTTTTCTGTAGCTTCTTACTCTCAGCTCCATTGCCATAAGAGCCGTTTCAAGCTCCTCCCTTGAAAAGTTCACGAACATTGCAGTTTTCAGCAATAATTCAGTGTTCATATCTCCTCCGAAAAAAGTACGTCAGCTCTGCATAAGTGCCTGAAATTCCTCCTCTGTGATTATAGGTACTCCAAGCTCCTTTGCAGTTTTGTTTTTAGATGAATTTGAAGTTGAATCGTTATTTATAAGGTAATCAGTCTTTGAAGATACCGAACCTGCTGCCTTTCCCCCATTTTGCTCTATAAAGGCTTTGAGCTCGTTTCTGTTCTTCCATATATGGACTGAACCCGTTATTACAAAGGTCTTGCCTGCAATGGCAGACTCGCCGTTCACAGCTTCTGCTTCGGTTATTTCAAGCTCTGCAAGCAGGTTATGGAACTCCTCAAGATTTCGGCTGTCCCTGAAAAAGCTGACATAATCGCTCGCAAGCACCTCGCCTATGCCGTCAATTGCCGTAAGCTCGGCTGTTGACAGCTTTTCTATCTCCTCGGCTGTAGTGTATGTGCCGCATATTAACCTTGAAGCCTGCCTGCCTATATTGGGTATTCCCAACGAATACAGCACACGGCTAAGCTCTGTTTTTCTTGAAGCCTCAACTGCGTCTTTAAGCTTCTGATATGACTTCTCGCCGAAGCCCTCAAGAGTGACTATCTTTGCCTTATGGTCGTCAAGGTGGTAGAAATCGCGAAACTCACGGACAAATCCCTCAGATATAAGAGTCTCAATAGTTGCCGTTGACATTCCAACTATATTCATGGCATCACGCTGCACAAAATGCTCGAATTTACCGATATGCTTAGCTGCGCAGTCCTTATTGGGACAGACAAGGGTCTCAACATCGTCATCTGATGTGCGCACCTCCGTTGCAGCTCCGCAGACAGGACATACAGAGGGTATCTCCAAAGTTCCCGAAGCTGTCTTATTCTCCAGCACCTGCGGGATTATCATATTTGCCTTGAATATGGTAAGTGTATCGCCTATGCCAAGTCTCAGCTGCTTCACTATGCTGAGATTATGGACAGAAGCTCGTGAGACCGTAGTTCCTTCAAGCTCCACAGGGTCAAATATCGCAACAGGATTGAGCAGACCTGTACGGCTCGCCGACCACTCCACCTCGCGGAGCGCAGTATCCGCAGTCTCGTCGCGCCACTTAAAGGCAATGCCGTTTCTTGGCGCATGAGAGGTCTCGCCGAGGCTTAATCCGTAGGCTACATCATCATACATGAGCACAAGACCGTCGGACGGAAATTCATTTTCCACAATAGCTTTTTCAAAGTCCGTAACTGCTCCCTCAACGGTATCGGAGTCCACAAGAACGCCGTAAACTCGCTGAAAACCGAGCTCCTCCAGCCAGTTGAGCCTTTGCGAGAAGGAGTTCTCCTCATAGCCCTCGGCTGACACAAGATTGAATGCAAAAAAATTTATATTTCTCTCCGCAGTAACACGGGAGTCAAGATTACGTACAGTTCCCACGCAAAGATTACGGGGATTTTTGTACTTTGCCCCCTCGTCTATCTCGGAGTTCACCTTTTCAAAGTCCTTGTACTTCATCAGAGACTCACCGCGTACTACCATACGACCGCTGAATGGGATACGAGCAGGTATACCCTTGATGTGCCGTGCGTTTGCGGTTATATCCTCGCCTATCTCACCGTTTCCGCGGGTCACAGCCTGTACCAGCTTTCCCTCCTCATAGGTCAGCACAAGAGTAAGTCCGTCCAGCTTCCAGCTGAGAAAGCCCTTATGACTGCCCAGCCAGCTTTTGAGCTCGTCAACGCTCTTGGTCTTGTCAAGCGAGAGCATTTTCGAGGGGTGACGTATCTTTTTCAGTGAAGAAGACACCTCATAGCCTACCTGCTGTGTACGGCTCCCGCTGAGGATAATGCCTGTCTTTTTTTCAAGTGCTTCAAGCTCATCATAGAGGTCGTCGTACTGTTTATCGGACATTATCTCAACGCCTGTATTGTAATAAGCGTCCGCAGCCTTTGCCAGCAGCTCGTTCAGCTCCTTCATTCGGTTTATATCATTTACAGCCATAAAAGTAACTCCTTTTTTTAGTTGCTATTATTATACCACATTTAGAATAATAAATCAATTAAATATCAGTAAACAGTTTAGTATAAGACTGCAATATCTGCCATTACACAGTAAACAACTGCCCCAATATTCATATCAAACAAATACAAGCTCATTTTTTTGTATATAACATAGAAAAAATTTTTCCTGATAATCAATGGTTTTCCGTTGAAAAAACAGTTTTTTATACCCTATTATAGAAGGGCATAAAAAAAGGACGACACAAGGTCGTCCCTAAGATTAAAACCTACTGCTTCTCAGCCTGTCCATAAGCTCCATAACTGCGATAGTATCGCTGTGCGGAACCAGCGGACTCTCCTTCAGCCCCTTTTCAAGGCATCTGTGGACTTCCTCCACCTCGTACTCATAACCGTTTATCGCATCGGGGTGAACGAACTTTTCGACCTCTTTTCCGTCCTTACTGAAAAGCGTACCCTCGCAGGTACAGTGGAACCAGTTTCCGAGGATAATATATCCCCTGCTGCCTGATATCACTGCATTATTGCTGAGCTGCACCTCAAAGCCATTGTCCGCAGACACAAACGCACCGTTATTGTAGCGGAGTCTTATGGAATTGCTTATATCAACTCCGTATCGCATATGGGCATCATAAACTATCTCATCGGGCATTCCGAGAAGATCGTGTGCAAGTGTAAGAGGATATACGCCCAGATCAAGGAGACAGCCGCCGCCGCAGTCCTCACGGAAAAGCCTGTCATTCGCATCATAAGGGATATGATTGCTGAAATCAGCCTTTATGTACTCGATCTCGCCTATCTGTCCCGAAGCTATCCATTCCTTCATCTTTCTGTATACAGGTCTGCACTTCATCCACATGGCTTCCATGAAGAAAAGTCCCTTCTTTTCCGCAAGAGCAATAAGCTCCTTTGTTTCCTCAGCGTGAACGGTAAGAGACTTCTCACACAGCACGTTCTTGCCGTTTTCAAGGCAGAGAACTGCATCATCAAAGTGTGACGACATAGGAGTAGCTATGTAAACTATCTCAGCGTCGCTCTGCTCTGCAAACTCCTTATAGCTGCCGTAGCTTTTTTCAAAGCCGAATTTCTTTGCGAAATCCTCTGCCTTTTCAGCAGTTCTTGAAGCGACTCCGCAGAGCTGCGCGTTTTCGTTATGTCTTAGAGCTGTTGCAAATGTATGGGCTATCTTACCTGTACCGATAATGCCCCATTTAAACTTTTTCATATTGACCTCCGATCAGTTATTTGACTGTGAGCAGTCGATAACACAGTCTATAGCGATTATTACTGCAAGTGCAAGTACAATGTCCTCACCGTCATTGATGTCAATTTCAAAGCTGTCGCCCCATGTCATCCAGTGCTTATGGATAGAAGCTATATATCTTCCGCCGCTTTCTATTGTATAATCATGCGCCATAACACTTCCGTTAATCTTCCAGTCAATCCCCTCAAGATGATAATCGTTCTTGAAGAATTTGAACTCCTTTACAATATCCGTAACGTGAGTATTGCCGATATATACCGAAAAGCGCGGCAAAAGCCTCATAAGTCTCTGCTGAATGAATGCTACCTCATTGTTATTATTGTCATAAAGATGCATTCTGCGTCCGATAGATATTTCTCCTACCGCATTGAATACCTGATTTCCATATTCGTCTGTTATAGATGTACGCTGTCTTAATGAAAATACCTTCTGCTTAAAATATAGTTTCATATTTTTTCCCCATATCATGTTTTATAGTTTATCTTCCAAGCTGCCAGAAAGCAACTGCGCTTGCTGCTGCAACATTAAGCGAGTCTACCTCATGTGACATGGGTATCTTCACCGTATAATCGCAGTCAGCTACAGTCTTTTCCGCAAGTCCCTCACCCTCAGTACCGAGAACTATGGCAAGCCTTTCCTCCGCTGCAAGCTGAGGAGCATCAATGCTCACCGAGTCATCGCTGAGAGCCATTGCAGCCGTTTTAAATCCAAGCTCACGGAGCTGCTGCGGATAATCCCTGTCACTGTCAAGGTAAGTCCACGGTATCTGAAAAACCGTTCCCATGCTCACTCTCGATGAACGCCTGTACAGCGGATCAGAGCAGGCAGGAGTGAGAAGTACAGCGTCCATATTCAGAGCTGCTGCGGAACGGAATATAGCTCCCACATTGGTAGGATTCACCACATTCTCCAGCACGGCTACACGCCTTGCGTTTTTACATATATCGCTGACCTTCGGCAGCTCACGCCGTCTGAAGGCACACAGAGCTCCACGTATCAGCTTGAAGCCCGTCAGTTCGGTTATCTCGTCAAATTCTCCCGTATAGACAGGAATACCGCCGCACCTTGAAAGGATATCCTTCATCTGACCGTCAATATCTTTATGTTCCATGAGCATTGCATAGGGCTCATAGCCCCCGTTTATCGCACGTTCTATGACCTTTGGGCTCTCCGCAACGAAAAGTCCGCCATCAGGCTCGAAATAATGCAAAAGCTGAGGCTCGGAAAGCGCGGTAAATATTTCGGTAATGCCCTTATTTTCGGAAGTTATCTCAATTATATCTGCCATACCGTCATTCACCATTTCTTATAAAAAGAGAGCCGAAGACAGTCTCTGTCATGCCTGCGGCTCTCTCTAAAAACTTATTTTGTACCGAAAATTCTGTCTCCTGCGTCACCAACGCCGGGAACGATGTACTTGTCCTCATTGAGTCTCTCGTCCATTACACCTGCATATATCTCAACATCAGGGTATGCTGCCTGAACAGCCTTAACGCCCTCAGGTGAGCAGATGATGCACATGAACTTGATATGCTTTACGCCAAGCTCCTTCAGTTCCTTGATAGCAGCAACTGCGGAATTTCCTGTTGCAAGCATAGGATCAACGATTATAGCGTCACGCTCCTCGATATCATCAGGCATCTTTGCGTAATACTTTACAGGTGACTTTGTTTCAGGATCGCGGAAAATTCCGATATGACCTATCTTAGCAGCAGGAACAAGTGTAGTAACACCGTCTATCATGCCAAGTCCTGCACGGAGAATAGGGATAAAAGCAAGCTTTCTTCCCGAAATTATCTTTGTTTTTGCAACAGCAAGAGGAGTTTCAAGCTCTATCTCCTTCAGCGGAAGATCTCTTGTAGCCTCATAACAGATAAACATTGCTATCTCAGATACCAGCTCACGGAACTCCTTTGTACCTGTGTTCTTATCTCTCAGAAGAGATATCTTATGCTGTACCAGCGGGTGGTCTATAATGTGTAATTCAGCCATATTTAACAGCCCCTTTCAGTTTTTCTTTTCTATCTCGGTTATAAGGTCGATACGTCTCTGATGACGACCGCCCTCAAAGCCCGTAGTAAGGAATATTTCAGCAAGCTCACAAGCAAGTCCCTGTCCGAGAGTTCTTGCGCCCATGCACATAACATTTGTATTGTTATGCAGGCGTGTGAAGCGTGTCGAGAAGGAATCAGCACACAGTGCAGCTCTGATGCCCTTGAACTTGTTTGCGGCAATTGACATACCAATACCTGTTCCGCAGATGAGTATGCCCTTTTCACAGTTGCCTGCAAGTACCTCCTTGCAGACCTTTTCTGCCATTACGGGATAATCGCATGGTTCTCCGTCAGTACCCATATCCTTGAACTCAAAGCCCTTTTCGGAAAGTGCTTCAATAACTGCCTTTTTCATTTCCACACCAGCATGGTCACAGCCGATAGCTATCATCTTTAAACATCTCCATTGTTATTATTTATTCTTGGCTTCCAGATCCTTTTCAGCCTTTACCTTCTGCAAGTAGGATACCTCCAGCTCTTCTGGCTCTGAAAGCTTTCTTGAAACTCCCGCAAGACATACTCCCACAGCACTCTGAAGCCTTCCCTGAGGCGGTGCTATGGTGAATGCAGGAGAATTATATGCATTATAGAATTCAGCAGCTCCGTCACCGCAGAGCAGTGCTTCCTTTACATTGAAAGCAAGGTACTCCGCAAGCTCGTCACGGGAGATTATCTGCTCCTCCGTTATCTGCTCTACGCAGTAGCCGTCGCTCTTATAGGTACAGGTGTAAACAAGCTCGCCTCTCGCCTTCATAATGGCACATATATGCCCCTTATAGGCAAGATTGTTACAGGCAAGTCCGAGAAGAGTAGATACTCCGCAGCATTTTACGCCAAGTCCGAAGCTCATTGCCTTTACGGCTGCAACGCCTATACGCAGTCCCGTATAAGACCCGGGACCGTTTGCAGCAGCTATGCCGTCAAGGTCGGAAAGCTCCTTTCCTGCCTGCGCAAGAACGTCCTTTACCATAGGCATTATGACCTGCGAATGGGTCTTTTGAGTATATACCGTACTCTGAGCAAGAAACAGCTCAGTCTCGGAATCGAAAAGTGCTGCGGAAGCTGTCTTTCCCGATGTATCAATCCCAAGCAGCAGCAAATCTTCCACCGTCCTCAATTATAATTTCTCTGTCGTTTTCGCCAATGCTGTTTATTGTAACATAAATAGTGTCCTTCGGAAGAAATTCAGCGATATTCTCCGACCATTCAACTGCCGCAACGTTTTCCTCAAATGGATAATCATAAAAGCCTGTGGACTCAAGGTCGTCCTCGGTATTTATGCGGTACATATCGAAGTGATAAAGCGTGATATTCTCGCCGCGGTACTCATTTACAAGGGCAAAGGTAGGCGAAGTCACGCTGTCGCCCAGTCCCATGCCAATGGCAAGACCTCGGGTAAAGGTAGTTTTTCCTGCGCCGAGTCCGCCCTTATATGCTATCATATCTCCTGCTTTAAGGAGACCGCCCAGCTTCTGCGCGGCTTCAATGGTCTCCGCAGGTGAATGAGTTATTATCTTCATATCAGAAAAGTCCTGTGATACAGCCGTTATTGTCGCAGTCGATATTCAGTGCGGCAGGAGCCTTTGGAAGTCCCGGCATTGTAAGGATATCGCCTGTGTATATTACAACAAAGCCTGCGCCCGATGAAAGTCTTGCATCGCGGACTGTTATTTTGAAGTTCTTAGGCTTTCCGAGAAGGTTAGGATTATCGGAAAGTGAATACTGTGTCTTAGCAACACATATAGGAAGATCCCAGAAACCGATGCTCTCGATCTCCTTGATAGCCTTTTCAGCCTGAGGAGTGAATACAACTCCCTCAGCGCGGTATATCTCCTTAGCTATCTTCTCTACCTTATCCTTGATAGTAGCGTGTGTATCGTAAATAGGCTTGAATTCATTTTCGCCGCAAAGCTCGATTGTCTCGCAAACCTTCTGTGCAAGATCCTTTCCGCCTTCGCCGCCCTTTGCGAATACCTCGCACATTGATACCTCTACGCCCATATCAGCGCAGAAGCTCTGTACGAATTTTACCTCTTCATCTGTATCTGTAGCAAATCTGTTGATCGCAACTACTACAGGGACATGGTATTTATGCATATTTTCGATGTGAGTTCTCAGGTTCTCGATACCCTTTTCAAGTGCCCACATATTTTCCTTTGCAAGATCCTGCTTCTGAACTCCGCCGTTGTACTTCAGAGCCTTAATTGTAGCTACAATGACTACGCATGAAGGAGCAAGTCCGCCTATTCTGCACTTGATATCAAGGAACTTCTCAGCACCGAGGTCAGAGCCGAAGCCTGCCTCTGTTACCACGTAATCGCCCAGCTTCAGCGCAAGCTTTGTAGCTCTCAGTGAGTTGCAGCCGTGAGCGATATTAGCGAAAGGACCGCCGTGGATAAATGCAGGTGTATTTTCAAGAGTCTGTACAAGGTTTGGCTTGAGAGCGTCCTTGAGAAGAGCAGTCATAGCACCTGTACAGCCTAAGTCCTTAGCGTAAACAGGCTCGCCGCTGAGATTATATGCAACAAGGATATTTCCGAGTCTTTCCTTCAGGTCTGCGATATCGGAAGCAAGGCAGAGTATAGCCATTACCTCAGATGCAACCGTTATATTGAAGCCGTCCTCACGGGGGATACCGTTAGCCTTGCCGCCGAGTCCGATAAGGATATTTCTCAGGGCACGGTCGTTCATATCCATGCAGCGCTTGAACATTATTCTGCGCTGGTCTATCTGTAATACATTTCCCTGCTGGAGATGATTGTCTATCATTGCGCAGAGGAGATTGTTTGCAGCTGTAATAGCGTGCATATCACCTGTAAAGTGGAGGTTGATATCCTCCATAGGAACAACCTGAGCATAGCCGCCGCCTGCTGCGCCGCCCTTCATACCGAAAACAGGTCCGAGAGAAGGCTCTCTCAGGGCAAGCACTGATTTCTTGCCTATCTTACGCATCGCATCTGCAAGTCCTGTACTGATAGTAGTCTTTCCCTCACCTGCGGGAGTAGGATTTATAGCTGTAACAAGTATGAGCTTTCCGTCCTCTTTGTCAGCAAGCTTTGAATACAGAGCCTCTGAAAGCTTAGCCTTGTAATGTCCGTAGGGTTCTATGTCCTCCTCAGCAATGCCGAGATCCGCTGCGATCTCAGTTATACGCTTCATTTCGGCAGCCTGAGCGATTTCGATATCAGATAACATTATTGTGTTCCTCCGTGTCATTGTATTAATAGTATTATTATACCACGTTTTTATGTCAATTGCAAGGTCTGAGCAAATATTATCAGCAAAAACAAAGAGGACTGTACCTTGCGGAACAGCCCTCTGAGATTTAAGAAAGAAAAATGTGATAACTTAAAGAATACATTAACCCTTTACGCCGCCCAGTGCAACACCTGCGATGATATGCTTTGAAAGCAGGAAGTATACAACGAGGAGCGGAATAACTGTAAGGAAAAGTCCAAGATAAACAGCACCCATTTCGGTCTTGTATGAGTCACCGTTAAGGAGACTTACCATCATAGGCATTGTTTTCTTTTCGTTAACCGTGAGAAGTACCTGTGGCAGGAACAACTGGTTCCATGAAGCAACAAATGAGAATATTGCCTGTGTAGCCATAGCAGGCTTCATCATCGGAAGAACTATCTGATTGAATATCCTGAACTCACCTGCACCGTCAATTCTTGCTGACTGTAGAATTTCCATAGGAAGTGACGGTATCATATACTGCCTCATAAAGAACACTGTGGTAGGTGCTGCAATAGAAGGAAGTATAAGTGGAAGGAAGCTGTTGAGCCAGCCGATGCCGTGAATGAAATGATAGAAACCGATAGCTGTTACCTGTGCAGGGATCATAAGAACTGCCATGATAACTGTGAAGAACGGCTTTCTGAGCTTCCAGTCATATGCAACAAGAGCAAAAGCTGTCATTGTTGAAAAATAGATATTACATAATGTGGAACCACAAGATATTATCAGTGAGTTTTTAAAGCCTACTAAAGGCTGGAAATCTCTGCCTGCGAATACAGCATAGTTCTTCATCAGATGCCCTCTGGGTATAAATGACAAAGCATTCTCCTGTATCTGCGGAGTACTTCTTGTGGAGTTAACTATCATTATGATAAAGGGCAAAAGGCTAAGTACAGTAAGGAGTGCACAAAATGTATATGCTGTGACCTTAAACGCTATGGACTTAGAACCTGATTTGCTTACAGCCGCCATTCGTTTACTCCTCCTTTCGCAGCCAATCTGGCCTCTTTCTTTGCTTTCTTGATCTGCTTATTGAGCTTTATCTCGTCCTTATCGCGCATTACGTAGAACAATACTGCCGAGCAGATAACAATTACAAGCCACATGATCATACTTGCAGCAGCCGCTCTGTTATAGATATAGCTTCCTGCAAACGCCTGATTATAAATGAATACACTGGTTGTAAGGGTTGCACTGTCAGGACCACCGTTAAGGAATACCTTAGGTATGTCGTACATATTCAAACCACCTACAAGGCTTGTGATAAGTGTATACAGTAAAACTGTCTTTAAATTAGGTATCGTAATACGGAAGAAGGTCTGAACACCGTTCGCTCCGTCGATCTCTGCTGCTTCGTAAATGTCAGGGCTTATACCAAGTACACCCGAAACAAGTACGATCATAGTATTTCCGTACCATGTCCAGAACTGGATAAAGGCAACGATAAGTCGTGCCGCGGTACGGCTGTTAAGGAAAAAGTAATCATCGTTCAGAATACCGCAGGAAATAAGAAGATCGTTCATAGGTCCCTTTGGGTAGCTGAAGATAGCCTTAAACAGAACCGCAACTGTTGCAGCTGTTATGATGTTCGGCATATAGAAAACGACTTTAAAAAAGCCTTTTCCCTTGATCTCATTGCTGTGCGAGGTAAACCATGCAGTCAGCAGGAGTGCGATAGTGATCTGCGGGATAAAGTTCATTACCCAGATCATGATTGTATTTTTTAGAGATGTTTTAAAGGATTCATTCTCTATAACTGCTTTAAAGTTCTGCCAGATATCATTCTTGAGGAAATGATAATCATCGCTCATAAGACCTTTACAATCAGTAAAACCGAGGGTTGCTGTATATATAGTAGGATACAGCGTAAAAATCAAAAATGCAACAACAAAAGGAATACTAAAGAGATATCCGTATTTTGAATAACTAATACCCTTGAGCTTCGTTTTCAAAGCCGCAAACCTCCTTTTTATTTATAAGCAGTACCGCAGAAGCGGTACTGCTTATAGGGGAAATATTAGTCTACTTTAACGTCAAATGTGTCGCCTACAGCCTGCTTGAAGTCCTTGATAGCTGCATCTCTTGACTTTGCGCCGCCTGTGTACTGACGAACCTGATCACGCCAGAGGCTGTTGATGCCTTCATCGAACTGTGTGAGGTTATCGCCCTTAGCGAACTTGTTAGCTTCCTGATATACAGGGAACATATCCTGACCGTTAAGAATGTCAACCTTACCATCTGACTTAGACATTACTACATTTGAAGCAACAACGTCCTTAGTCGGGTTAGAAGGATCGAATGTACCGTTAGCCCACATATACTGGAGACCCTGCTCAGAAGTATCAAGTGTGATCCACTCGATGATCTTACCTACAGCGTCCTTATTCTTTGAAGCCTTGTTAGCGATTACCCATGTACCGCCCCAGAAGAAGCCGATAGGTGGCTGGCAAACGCCCCAGTCGCCGTATGTACCTTCGCCGATCTTTGAACCGCCGCAGTTATCCTTGAGTGAGTAGTTGATGAGCCATGCAGGACCGAAGTAACCGAGAACAGGCTTGTCACCTTCGCCCTTCATATCAGCAATCCAGCCTTCCTGCCAGTCCTGAGTATCATTGTGGTATCCGTTATCCTTGAGCTTCTTTGAAAGATCGAGGAATTCTTCACGCTTAGGATCAATATAAAGAGCATTGTTTTCATCAATCCAGCCCTTGTCAGAGCTGTTCTCAACTGCGTGCCAGAGGTCACCGTCACCTGAGATGATAGCGATTTTCTTCTTCTTAAGATCTTCAGCACACTTAAAGAACTGATCCCAGCTGTTTGTTCCTGCACCGATCTGCTTCTCTACCTCAGCCGGATCATCTGTGCCGAATGCTTCCTTAGCAACTGAACGTCTGTAAATGAAAGCACCACCTGTAGCCTGGTAACCAAGACCAACTACCTTACCCTCAGGATTTCTTCCGATCTCTACTGAGTAAGGAGCAATGTCTGCTTCCTTGATCTTGTTCTCAACATCGATTCCGAGATCCTCATAAGGAGCAGCAAACTCAGATGCTGTACCCTTTGTATACTTAAGAACGAAAGCAGCCTCTGCACAGTAGAAGTCAGGTGCATCTTCTCCGCCGCCCTTGAGTGCCTGGTCGAGTGCAGGCTGGAACTGTCCGTCTGTTGTAGGAATTTCAGTTACCTTTAACTCGTACTTAGCAGCAAAATCAGGGTGTGTTTCGAAATACTTCTCACACATCTGCTTAACTTCCTTTGTGAAAGTCATAAGCTTAATGACTGTCTTTTTACCGCTGCCTGATGATCCCTCGTCCTTCTTACCACAGCTTACCATAGCTGAAGATGCGAGAAGAGCGAATGCTGAGATGACCGATAATACTCTTGCTTTTTTCATTTTTCTTGACCTCCAAATAAAAAATTTGATTAATATTGTTCAGCCTTACAGACTGAAAAGAACGTTATTTACGATAGATTCAAGCATTTCCTGTCTGCCGCTTGAAAGTGATTCAGTAACCTCTCCCTTTTCGAGAGCATACTTTTCGAGTGAAGCAAAATCAGCCTTGCCTGCAATGATGTCAGCGCCGATTCCCTTTGTCCATGAAGAATATCTGTCCTCAGTGAACTTGTCGATACGTCCGTCCTCGATGAGCTTGAGAGCTGCTCTGAAGCCGAGTGCGAATGCGTCCATACCTGCGATATAGCTGTAGAAGATATCCTCAGGTGTGAAGCTGCCTCTTCTTGCCTTAGCATCGAAGTTGAGACCGCCGTTTGTGAAGCCGCCAGCCTTGATAACCTCATACATACACATTGTTGTGTCGTAGATGTTTGTTGGGAACTGGTCTGTATCCCAACCGAGGAGCGGATCGCCCTGGTTAGCGTCGATAGAACCGAATACACCGTTGTCTCTTGATACACGAAGCTCATGCTGGAATGTATGCTGAGCAAGTGTTGCGTGGTTAGCTTCGATATTCATCTTGAAATCCTTATCGAGGCCGTACTTTCTGAGGAAGCCCAGAACAGTAGCTGTATCAAAGTCGTACTGGTGCTTTGTAGGCTCCTTTGGCTTTGGCTCGATGTAGAAATCCCCATTGAAACCGATAGAACGTCCGTACTCAACTGCCATCTTCATAAGACGAGCCATATTGTCGAGCTCAAGACCCATATTAGTGTTGAGAAGTGTCTCATAACCTTCACGGCCGCCCCAGAATACATATCCGTTACCGCCGAGCTTTACTGTTGACTCAATAGCCTTCTTTATCTGTGCTGCTGAGAATGCGAATACATCTGCTGAAGGAGATGTGCCTGCGCCGTGCATGAATCTTGGGTGATCGAAGCACTTAGCTGTACCCCAGAGGCACTTCTTGTCGCCCATAACAGACTTCATATAATCTGTAACGATATCGAGCTGAGCATTTGTTTCCTTTAAGCTGCCGTACTCAGGAGAAAGATCACGATCGTGGAAGCAGTAGTAGTCGATGGAAAGCTTATCCATGATCTCCTTAGCTGCATCTACCTTAGCCTTAGCTCTTGCAGCAGGATCAGCCTGACCCCATGTCTTGTCTGTTGTGCCGCAGCCGAACATATCTGTTCCGTCGCCGCCCATTGTGTGCCACCATGAAAGAGCAAACTTGAGGTGGTCGCGCATCTTCTTGCCATTGATGATCTCATCGGGATTGTAGTACTTGAATGAGAGAGGATCTGTACTGTCCTTGCCCTTATACTCGATCTTACCGATATTCTTGAAAAATTCCATTTTATCCTCCATTAGACATTTATTTTCAGAGTTGTGCATTTCTTTCCGTTAAGCTTTTCGCTTAGCTGGTCGGGCTGCGATGTTCCTGCGTATAGGGTGAATTCGCTGCCTTCCTTTACCCATTCGCCATTGTCGTTTACAGCCATGAAGGCTCTCTCAGGGAGAGTTACCTGTACGGTCTTGCTCTCACCGACTTCAAGAGCAACTCTCTTGAAACCGCAAAGACTATGGTTGGGAACTGCGTTCTCCGAATAACCTTTAATATAAAACTGGACTACGTCCTCAACTGCACGGCTGCCTGTATTCGTTATCTTTACAGAAGCGATACCGTTTGCGAAGGACAGCTCCGAACATTCTGTTTCGGAGTAAGTAAGTCCGAAGCCGAAGGGATAAAGTACATTACCCTCAGCATATCTGTAAGTACGGTTCTTCATGCTGTAATCCGAGAAATCGGGCAGCTTTGAAGCGTCCTCATAGAATGTAACGGGAAGCTTTGCAGAAGGTGAAACCTTACCGAAAAGGATATTTGCAAGAGCTCTTCCGCCCAGCTGACCGGGATACCACGCATGAATGAGTGCATCGCAGTCGGCTTCTACATTTATCGCACTGCCTGCGGCAGTTACTATGATGACGGGCTTGCCTGTAGCCATTACCGTCTTAACAAGCTTTCTCTGTGACTCGGGAAGTCTGAGGTCGTTCTTGTCACCTGAGGAGAATTCGTTTCCTGTGTCTCCCTCTTCACCCTCGATAGTTGCATCGAGACCTACGCAGAGAATAACTACATCTGAGTGTTCTGCGATTATTGCCGCCTCTGCAAGTCTGTCGTCGGGGAGTGCAAGTCCCATGCATCTGTCCTTATAAAGGTGACTTCCCTCGGAGTAGATGACTCTGCCGCTGTGAGCCTCGCGTATTCCGCTGAGGAATGTTATGTACTCATCAGCCTTGCCGTTGTAGTTGCCCTCAAGTGCGGGGACGCTGTCGGCATTTGGTCCGATAACTCCGATAGTCTTGTATTTGCTGCCGTCAAGCGGCAGGATACCGTTGTTTTTTAGGAGCACCATTGAACGCTCTGAACATTTGAGTGAGAACGCCTTGTGCTCGTCACAGGATACGATATCATAATCAAGATCATCGTATTCTGTAGACTTGTCAAACATACCAAGTCTTATCCTTGTTCTCATAAGCTTTACACATGACTCTCTGATATCCTGCTCATTTATGAGCCCTTCATTGAAAGCATTGAGAAGGTGGAGATATGTATTTCCGCAGTTGAGGTTGCAGCCTGTCTTTAAAGCCAGTGCAGCAGACTCGGGAGCGGTCTTTGTAACACCATGATTAGTGTGGAAATCTCTTATTGCCCAGCAGTCTGAAACAAAGTGTCCGTCAAAGCCCCATTCATCAAGCTTACTCATAAGGAACTTGCTTGCGCAGGCAGGTTCGCCGTTTACACGGTTGTAAGCACCCATGACACTTTCTACCTTAGCCTCTTTTACGAGAGATTCAAAAGCTGCTGTATAAGTCTCTGTCATATCCTTCATGTTTGACTTTGCGTCAAACTCATGTCTTGTAGCCTCAGGACCGCTGTGTACTGCAAAATGCTTTGCACAGGCTGCTGTTCTGAGTACCTTTCCGTCGCCCTGAAGTCCCTTTGTATAGGCAACTCCCAGACGCGCTGTCAGGAACGGATCCTCTCCGTAGGTCTCCTGACCTCTGCCCCATCTCGGGTCGCGGAAGATATTGATATTAGGCGACCAGAGTGTAAGTCCTTTATATATATCACGATCTCCGTGAGCGGAATATTCATTATACTTTGCTCTTGCTTCAACAGAAGTTATTTCCCCTGCTTTCTGTACAGCTTCATCGTCAAACATTGCCGCAAGACCTATTGCCTGTGGGAACATAGTAGCCGTTCCTGCTCTCGCTACACCGTGGAGACCTTCGCTCCACCAGTTGTAAGCAGGTATCCCCAGTCTCTCCACGCTCGGAGCGTCATACTTGAGCTGCTCTGCCTGTTCCTCTACTGACAGTCTGTCTGTAAGATCCTCGGCTCTCTCAAGTGCGGACAATGCTTCGTCCCTGTACTTTTCCATAAGCATTCCCCTTTCAATCAAATTTTACTTACAAATTCCTCGATCACCTTATCGGTAGCCCATTCGGTCGTTGTGAGCTCCCACTTTTCTTTAATGGAAGCTGTCTCACCCGGCTGATATGCTTTCAGCTCGCCGAGAAGCTCACATTCAAGGAAGAGGTCATTTGTGTAAGTTTCATAGTTACAGCAAAAATCAGGATATTCGGTCTTTGTATATCCATCGAAGCACATTCTGAAAATGCGTCTTCCATTTATATATAGTATCTGTTTCCCTGTAACATTAAAGCCCGCCTTAAAGGCTTTCTTGATCTTGGGATCCTGTCTCAGCAGAACGTATTTATCGGTTAGTGTGAATCTTTCGTCTTTTACATCTGAATAGCTCCACAGCGACATAGTTCTGTTAGGCAGAAAACCTTTATCCTCTCTGCAGAGAGGAACGATCTCGGTCCCGCCTGCCGCAAGTCCTGTTACGGACCACGGTGCGAACTCCGCAGGCTTATCAGAGCAATTAGTGATCTTATTTTCAATGGTTACCGAATTGCTATCGTCCATCTTTATGACCATTTGAAACTGCTTGCCAAATTTAGTTTTGGGAGGCGTAAGAGTGAGTGTGCCTTTATCAAATATTGCTTCGACCTTTGAATTGTCAGGGAGATAAGTTTCCGGCATTACCTCGGGAGCACTCCATATTCTGTGTCCGCCGTAAGCATACCATACGCCGTAGCCGTTGTTTATCTCATAGAAATTTCTGTCAACGTCCTCGAAAAGGACATTCTCGCCGTCTGAAAAACCAAAAAAAACTATCCTCGGACCCACATCGATAGTAGCGATGAGCTTTATTTCGCCATTATCAAGGCAAAGGCACTTTCCATAGTTTTTATAATCAGTCTCATAGCATTTTATTGACATTACACATCACCTTTCGTTTGCTCTAATGATATTATATATCAATCAGTCAATTTATACTAATCAATTATTGCGGCTGTTTAATCAAGAATTGCTAAGATTGCACAAATTCTTTAAATCCCCTTTACAAATATTATCGTAATGGTGTATAATAACTAAGGAAACAACGGTAAATTATGAACATTGACATAAATTTCACAACAATTTTTGGTCAAGGAGGCTAATCATGATTAAAAATCTATCAGGCGATTACGAAACAGTTGAGTACGAAAACCAACGTTTTGTAATGCTTTATGACAATGATGAAATTGAGCAATACCCTACTCACTGGCATAACGCCGTAGAAATCATCATCCCCTTGCATAATGGCTTCACCGTAACTTCAGGCGGCGTGGACTACCATTTAAATGAAAAGGAAATAATCATCATACCACCCGGAGAGCTCCACTCTATGCCTGCACAGGAAGGACGAAGGATCATATTCCAGTGCAACAACAGCATACTAAGTGATGTGCCGGCTCTCGAAGCTATAGTACCCGTTTTTTCATCAGCATTTCATATCACACCGGAAGTAAGCAAGGAGCTTTATATACTTTCGCGCAAAAGCATACTTGATATATATTCTGAATACTATTCAAAATCTTCACTTGCAGATGTTAAGATATATATTTACCTTATAAAAATGCTCACGGCCGTCAGAGAGTATCAGCTGACACAGGCTGCGGATATTTTCGCAAGCGACGCCGCAGGACGCGATGACACAAGAAAATTCGGCATGGTAATGAAATACATAAACCAGAACTATATGTACGAGATACCGCTGGAAAAGATCGCTTCTATCGCAGGCTACAGCAAATACCATTTTTCGCGTATTTTTAAAAAGTACAATCACGTTTCTTATATACAGTACATCAACAGCAAGAGGATAAAGGCTGCCGAGCGTCTGCTCATAGACCCTAACCTCTCTGTTACTGAAGTTGCAATGAGAGCAGGATTTGCAAGCCTCACTACTTTCAACCGTGCTTTCAAAAAGGCAAAGAACTGCACTCCTACCGAATTCAAGACCCTCTACAAGATATCAGATCACAATTGACCGATCAAAACAAAAATCCAGTGATAAATCAAGGGCTGCTTTGGCAGCCCTTTTTTCATAGTTATACAAAAGCCAAAGGGCGGTACTTGATGTACCGCCCTTGACCGTCTAATGTAAGGATAGTAATTTACTTTTTAACGCCGTTTTTGTTGTATGTTACCCACTGATAACGTGCAACAAGAGGTGTTTTTCCGTTGAATGGCTTGAGCCAGTCATCAACTGTGAGACCGGGCCATGCATTCATCATTATCTTGCCTGCTGTACGAGGAATATTGTCGTAAGCAGTGTAAACAGCCTTGCCGTCGATATACCATGTGATATAATTTGGCTGCCAGTCAAAACCGTATGTATGGAACTCCTGAGATGAGTCGAATCCGAGGTCGATCATCTTCTCGTGCTTGCCCTGACCGTTTGTATAGTAGTTGAGCTGTACCTTTGTGGTATCCTTGCCGAGGATCTCAATATCTATCTCGTCCCATGGGTTCTTGTCAGACTCGCCTGTGTAGGTGAAGAATGAAGATACAACACCGTCATTCTTTATAGCCTGCATTGATGTCTCATAGTAGCCGTAGTGATAGAAATTCTTTGTACGGAACTCGCCGCCCGAATAGCGTGGATTCCAGTTTGGATTTTTGTCATCTGTCCACTTCTGGTCTATGCTGAGCTCAAGGAGACCATTCTTAATAACTGCATTGCGCTCATACCACCAGCAATCAAAAGGCTTATCGTTTGTCCAGCCGTTAGATGCAAAGAAGTCGCCGCCGCTGCCTGTGCGGAAGTCAGAGATCATCGTTGCATTTGTGTCCATAGGTGTGCCCTTGTCAGGGAACGGCAGATTTACGCTCGGCGCACTTGTTGTAGTAGTTGTTGTTGTTGTAGTAGTTGTGGTTGTTGTAGTTGTTCTTCTTGAAGTTGTAGTAGTTGTTGTGGTAGTAGGAGGTGTTGTAGTTGTTGTAACTACAGGCTGAGGATTATATGACTCAGGAAGCTTGCTGAGAAGTCCGAGGAGGTACTTCTGAATAGATACAGCATCATTTCCTGTAAGGTTGGTGCCATTCTCATAAACGTCTGCATTTGCAACACCCTGCGCTGTTATATGATCGTTGCTTGAACCGTTTACGCCGTACTTGTTAGGATTAGCAAGTGACTGCATTATCAGTACAACGTCCGACATATCAACGTCGCCGTCGCAGTTTGCATCGCCCCACTTTGTTACACCTGAAGGAGGTGTTACAACAGGCTGCTGCGAAGCAGCTGCGCCGTCTGTAAGAGTAAGCAGATATGTAAGAGGAGAATTCCAGTAAATGGTTATCTCGTTTGTTGAATAGCTCTCGCTGTTGTCGATGTAGCACTTGTAAGCAGGTGAGTCTGCACAGTATGCCTTTGCAGCACTGTCCTCAAGAGCAGAGTTAACACCGCCGACCAGCATACCCTTCATAGCCTCGCCTGCTGCTACAGAAGGTCTGTGGTGAGGATTCTGCGGAGATACTTCACCGTAGCCTGTCATAAAGCAGGTTCCGACAGGGTTTGTGCCCAAGAGGTAGTTAAGCTGTCCTTCAGCTGCGTTGAGATAAGCTGCATCGCCTGTGAGCTGATATGCAAGTCCGAGAACGATACCTGCATTTGCAACTGTCATATTGCTGCCCCAGTTGAATGTTGTAAGTGCAACACCGTAGCCTGTGCTCTTAGCTCTGCTGACAAACTTATCAGCCTGTGAGAGTATCTCTTCCTTTGCATTTCTGTATACAGCCGAATTGATATCTGGATCCTTCATTGTGAGGATAGCAATATTGCCGTAGTCGCCTACTGTAGACCAGTCAAGTCCGCTCAGAGCACCGCTTACACCGCTGATATACTTGCTGTCGCCTGTTGCGCGGTACATCTGGACAGCTGCCCAGTAACGCTCGTCCTTATCGGTCTTGTCGCCGTAATCACCTGTAACTATATCAATAGGATTCTTAAAGTTGAAGTTAGGGTTCTGCTGGAGATAGTCCCATGCCTTCTTTGCGCGGTCGAGACAATCGTTTGCAAATGTGGCATCAACATCCTTGTAGAACTCATATGCAAGTGCCATAGACGCACAGAAATCAGCAGTTGCTGTTGAAGAAACAGGAGTTACGATAAGCTCGCCTGTTTCCTTCTCAGGCATTACAAATCCCGGGAAATTAGCGCAGCTTACCTTGTGGTAAACACCGCCGTCGCTTCTCTGCATCTTCTTCATCCATTCAAGCTCGAAACGTGCTTCGTCAAGGATATCTGCAACTCCGTTTCCGCTCTCGGGGATACCGATACCGTCGCTGTAAAGTGAAGGTGCAGCACCGTAAGCGTAGAGAAGATCAGCTACAGCCTTTGCAGCAGGAACTACATATCTGCCGTAGTCGCCTGCATCGTGCCAGCCGCCTGATACGTCGATCTTATCGCTTGTGCCGTAAACTGTTGCCAAAGATGTATGGCAGGCAGCATGGCTGAACTTTCCGCCCTCTACTGCAACGCCGCAGCGCTGTAAATAAAGCATCTTTACGGAGTCGTCAAGAAGATTTCCGTAAACGTTATCGCCAATGCTGAATGTATAGGAATCGTCAAGTCCGCTGCACTTTATGTAATACTTGCCGGCAGCTGTGACCTTTGAGAAATCGCCCTTGTAGTTAGTCTCGCCTGCACCTGTATTACTTACAGGTCCTTCAAGCTGTCCTGTATAAACGCTTTCTTTAGTATCAGCATTTACGACCTCGAATGTGCCTGCTGATGCAACGTTTCTGAATACAGCTGTCTTAGTTGCATTTGATCTGTATCCAACCTGATTGATGTTGATATCAGGCTCATAAGCCTTATCGGCAGTATAGTCAACATTGCTGTCATCTACGAGTTCAAGAGAAACATTGTCAAGGTAAATGGTGTGCTCCGGGAGCTCCGGATCCTTCTCCTGCAAGCCGCAGTTGAAGCACATTTTTGCCATGATATCGGTATCCTCTTTCATTGTAAACTCATAGTCTACTGTCTGAGGAGTAGATGATATCTGGAGTCCCTTCCATGTATATGCCTGATATTTGCCGCCGTTCTGCTGGATCATGCCCTCTACATAACGGTCAACAGTACTGGAGATATCATACTTGAAGCGATAAACTCCGTTCTTGTACAGCGGGATAATATCATAGTTGAGCTGGACCGCATAATTCAGCTTACCCACAGAAGAAACCTTCAGTGCAAGCTTTCCGTCCTCGGTAGTAAGTGTACACTTACCGCCGCTCTCCTTATAAGTGCCCCAGCCTGATGTACCTGATTCAAATGTCGAGTTCTTGATGATGTTTCCGGCAGCCGATACAGGTGCTGAAACAACAGGAAGAGCCGATGCCATGATAGTGCAGGCAGCTAAAACTGCTGCACAACGTTTGAAACTGTGCTTTTTCATTACATTCCCTCTCATTCCGTGACACAAGTCACATTTATACACTAATTGTAACAAAACGTGCAAGCAAGTGCAATAGCGTATTGAGCACGTTATGTAACATTTTGTGCTTTTTTGCGATATTCAGACGGAGTAAATCCCGTCTGCTCCTTGAACTGCCTTGCAAAGTGAACATAGCTGTGGTATCCGCTGCTTGCTGAAATGTCTGTGATATTCATATTGGTAGTGGAAAGAAGCATCTTAGCATAGCTTACTCTGCTCTTTACAAGGTCCTCAATGAAAGTCATTCCAAAGTGTTTTTTATAGGCGTGCTGAAAAGCCGAACGGCTCATGCGGACTTCATGTGCGGTGCTGTCCACACTGCGCTGTTCATACGGTCTGCTATATATCTTATTGCGCACAGTTGATATGAGCTCGAACTGTGTGCTTCTCCTGCCTGATATACTGTTTAGTGTTTTTTCTCGTATCTTTATGAACATCAGGCGCATGAACAATTCCGAAGATTCACTTCTGCATATGTTGTCGGAATATTTCTCGTAGGCTATGGATTTTACGCAGTAGCTTAGAAATTCAAGAGGCATTGTTATAGGTGTTTCCAACGGTACTCCCATTTTAAGGAACTCCTCTTCCTCTCCCACATCATCGAAATCAAAATGCACCCAATCGTTCTCGAAAACATTCAGCGGCACACAGCGGTAGCGCTGAGGTCTGCCCTTGGGGTAGATGAATACCGAACCCGCAGGTGTTGTGATCTCTTTGCCGTCGATCTCAAAGACAGCAGGGGTACGGACAAGAAGAAGCAGGTAGTCGCCGCTTCCGTCGGGTCTGTCAATAAAAAAGTCTGCATCATGGCAGTGGTCGAAGCCAACATTGTTAATGATCATCGAGCATTCTCCATTCCTATTAAAGTAACGTTTTAATGACAAATCCACATTGAAAAATAAGAAAAATTATATTCATTGTGCTGATTATAACATTTTGAACTATTAAAATATATTATTTTAGTGTCATATTTGGCAATTTTATGATATCTGCATAAAATGTTATCCCCCGCATTTGCGGGGGATAAGCCATTTTAATGATTTTCCTTTGTAAAATCAGGGAACTTATATCGCTTTTTGTACTCCTTCGGAGTAACTCCCAGATACTTCTTGAATATCTTGATGAAGTAGCTCTGCGAACTAAATCCCAGAAGATTGCTGATCTCGGAATCGGTATACTCCGAGAAGGTCAGCAGATTTGCAGCTTCCTCAGCCTTTGTCTTACTTACGTAATTACTGAAGGCTATGCCTGTCTCCGCCTTGAAGAGCCTTGAAAGATACGCAGGACTTATCTTGAGATAGTCCGCAGCATCTTCTATCATTATCTTTCCGTGCAGATGATCGCTGATATAGTCCAGCGCACGTACTATCTGCTTGGAATAGATACCGCTGTTGCGTACTCTTCTCATGTGACGCGTATAACCTTCGATCATTTCCTGATGCACCTGATGAACCTCCGCCTCGGTACGGCATTCATCAGCCTTCATAATGTAGATATCGATGAGATTGTATGCTTCTTCAAGTGTCATTCCGCTGTTGATACAGAAACGAGCTATCAGAGCTGCCGAAATGCTGAAATGATATTTCAGGTTTCTCAGCGGATCCTTGCTCAGTACTCCGTAGCCTTCGCTGCACAGCGGAGTTGCAAATACTTTTACGAGTTCGATGTTTCCGGAACAAATGCTTTCATAACAGGCTATCTCCCTGTCAAACGGGGCGTGCTCAAAGCCTTCTTCGCGTTTTAGGAAGAGATGTGAGGAAATGTACTTTTCGGTATAATCACTCATGTATTTCACCTCTCATATTAATTACTTTACTCTATTATACCATTTATTTATGAATTATTCAACACCTTTATATGTCCTAAATCAAGTCCGCCATACATTTTGTGCACAGCGGACTCGTATCGGGAAAAGAGATCGAATCATTCTCCTGTTTCGTGGAAGAAGTAAGGCAGTGCATCATACACATAATGTCTTACGTATCCCCACCAATGTGTTTTTCCAGGTGCAACAAGCCAATAAAAGTTGCCCTTAGAGAAATCAGATGTGTAGGTAAAGTACTGTGTGCGGTTCTTGAGTTCTTCCATTTCAGGCTTCATATTGTTATAAGCAATATCCTCAGAACCCGTAGCTGCGAAGATGTAATACTGATTTTTCTTTAAGCCAAGGCTGTCGATCTCCTTGGTAAGCGTGTTCATGCCTTCCCAGTTGTTGCCCGAAAGCGGCATGAAGTAGCCGACGATGTCCATATCGTGATCTGCTACGCCCCATGTTGAAAGACTGCCCATTGAGAAGCCGCCGTATGCACGGTGCATTCTTGTTGCTTTAAGGTTAGACTCTGATACGTCACCGTTTGCGTATGTTGAATATTTCTTTTCTACGAAAGGCACAACGCTCTGGCGGAATTCGTTCCAGAACTTGCCTGCTTCCGTCTTGTTGAAAGTAGGAGTTACTACGATCATCGGCTCAAGCTCGCCGTTCATTATCATGTGGTCGAGAATGTTGTTCAGCTTTACGTCGCTGCTGAATATAGTATTCTCATTCTCTCCGCCGCCATGCATGAGATAGAAAATGTTGTACTTCCTGTTGGGATCATAACCGTATGGGAGGTAAACATTAAGGCTGTTGCTTCCGTTTATTCCGTTATATGTCTCCTTGACTATCTTTCCTGCCTGCGAGCAGCTGTTGAGATAGTTGCCCGGAGCTTCCCTGAACCGGATCTCAGGATCATACTCAAATTCACTTACAGGCGTATTATCGGGGAATTCAACGATCCTGCCTATCAGATATCTCTGAAGGAGCACCATATCATTGATCTCAAACTCAGTACTTCTGTCAACATCTGCGTTGATACTTGATGCACCGTTTTCGCTGCCCGAGCTTATGATAAGCTTTCTCGCACGTACAAGGTCAAGAGAATTAACACAGCCGTCCATATTGATATCGCCCGGCATATAAGCTCCGCCTACAGCTCCTTCGATGACTGTACCTGCCTTTGCAGCCCTGATATCGTCAATATAGAAATCGCCCCTACTCTTGTCTGTCTCTACATAGATAGAGATATTTTCAGCACCCGAAGGTATCTTGAAATTTGTGTTTGAAAGCTGCACCCAGCTGCCCTTGAAAGGCTTAACCGTGTCTATCTTCTCGTACTTTGTCTCACCGTCAAGATCATACTGCATAGTGAAATGGAAGGTATCATAGTCCCTGCCCGTATCGTACATTACGTTTGCACTGAAGCTGTAGCTTTCGCCTGCCTTGAATTTGCTTCCAAGCTCTATTACAGCTCCCTGATAAGACTCGGATCTGCCCGAGCAGTAAAGCGAACCGCCGCCGTTAAAGTACTTGCTCGATGAAGCAGCTACCTTTGCACCTGCTCTGCCGTCAAAGCCGTCAACGCCGCTCTCGAACGAACAGTCGAGGAGATAATCACCGTTATCGGGCGTTACATTGACCACTGAGGTGGTAGCAGTCACATTCTGCACATTTGAAGCAGTAGTTGTTGTTACAACAGGAACAGCTTCGCCGTCGCCGAAACGCCACCAGTCCATATTCAGCAGATATCCGCTGCCGCCTGTGAACTTGAAGTAAAGATCATGCTCGCCGCTTGCACCGCTGATATCGCATGAAACTTCCTTCCACGACTGCCAGCCGCCTGTTCCCGTTACCTTGCAGGTACCGATCTTCTTTCCTGTAAGGCTGTCGAGATATATTTCAATATCGCCTCCGTCTGTATCGGAGGACACACTTGCCGTAAATTTATTCGTTCCGCTGCCGAAATCCACGCCTTTGACCTTGATATAGCTTCCATTCTGGATATTGCCTATATTCATTCCGCCCTCAGAGCATTTCTCGGTCTTTACGCCCTTTGAAAAGCAGATAGTCTCAGCCTCCACACGCTTGTACGGATTCAAAGCCTGTAACTGCTCAGGACCCGTTTTTGTAGGAGATATGGTAGGTATAGAACCGTCAGAGCCATACTCGAACTCATCTATACATACGCTTCTGTCAAAGCTGCCGCCTCCGGGGAGACTTGCATCATGGTAGAAGAGATAGGAATGTCCCTTGAAGTCGATAACTCCCGGGTGATTGGTGAAGCAGTTATGCGGCTTCATCACCTGTCCGCCGTATGTCCAGGGACCTGTAGGCGAAGGAGCTGTGGAGTAGCCCAGGCTCTCACCGCCGTCGCCGCCGTAGAATGCAGCAAATACAAGATAATATTTATCCTTGCGCTTATAGAACCACGGACCTTCTCCGTATGACGATGCCTTATTATTTGAAGGACCGAAGCTCTGAGCGTTCATATTGAATTTTCCGATCGAGCCCGAATAGCTGACCATGTCCTCGTTCAGCTTGACATAATAGCAGCTCGGGTTGCCGAACATGAGCCACGCCTGCCCGTCATCGTCAATAAATACAGTAGGATCAATGTAGTCCCAGTTAGGACCTACAAGAGGCTTGCCTAAAGCGTCCTTGAAAGGTCCTGTGGGAGAGTCTGCTACAGCAACGCCTATAGCTCGTCCTCCGCCGTTCTTGTGTTCAAGTGTTACATAATAGTAAAACTTGCCGTTTCTCTCGATACACTGCGCAGCCCACGCAGAGTCCTGCTTGCCCCACGCGAAGCTGTCCCATGACAATATCATGCCATGATCGGTCCAGTTCTGCATATCCTGCGAGGAGTAGCAATGCCAGTCAGGCATATAGTAAAAGTCAGAGTTATCCTTGTCACGGCCTGTATACAGGTAAACGGTATCTCCGTACACCATAGGCGCAGGATCCGTACTGTAAATGGTCTGGATACAAGGATTGTCTGCTTTTGCTGCCAGCTGCGGCATAGCTGCTGCAACAGGAATAGCAAGAGCTGCAGATGTTATGAATGAGAGGAATTGTTTTTTCATAAGTCTGCCCCCAGTATTAAATTTTTATTTTTAATTACCCTTCTTGTGTGCATTTTAAATAAAAATAATATAAAATACACGTTTCTTTTTTATATCACTTAAATTATAATGATACGTAGAAATATTCTATACTAAAATTATGACAAAAATAGCAATTTAAATACCATGAATATTACTTTTTTGTTAACGAAATCACTATTCAAACATTTAACTTTAGCATTTTGAAACTTTCAGTATAATTTCCACCTTATCGTTAAAAAATGGGTTGTTTTATTTTCAGAAATAACGTAATATAATTATATTTATGCCATTTTGGTGATCTTAAAAATAAGCCCACTTTTACAGCAATTTTTAGTGATTTTTGATAATATCGGCAACAAACGACTTGATTTTGCTCAAATTGATTTTTATAATAGTGCTATAGATAAAATGTGGGTTAATATGCCCTGCTGAAAAATACTAAAATTATTACCGTTTAATTTACAACAAGGAGTGATTTAAGTGAATTTAAGAAAGCTAAAAAAATTTTTAAGTGCAGGTGCAGCCGCTGTTATTACAGCTGCTTCTGTTCCGATCGCCGCAAGTGCCTACGACCAACAGGAAATAGGCAATATAAACGGCTACAGATGGGAAATGTGGAACGAGAATGCCGTCGGAGATGTCTATATGGAGGCTAACGACCACGGCTTTTACAGCTCATGGAAGGATTCTGATTTATTCATCTCGCAAATGGGCTGCAATTATAGTGCAAAGTCAAAAAATTACCGCAAATTCCCAGATGATATCACCATAGATTACGATATCGAATATACCCCAAAGGGCAATTCTTTCTTCGGCGCTTACGGCTGGACAACAGCTCCTCTTGCCGAATATTATATCGTAGAAGGCTGGGGTGAATGGAGACCGCCGGGAGGAGCAGAATCCGATCAAAAAGGTTCTATTACATCTGACGGCAACATCTATGATATATATAAAGTAATGCGCTATAATCAGCCATGTATACTGGGAACAAGATCCTTCCCCACATATTTCAGCGTAAGAAAAACAAGTGCCAGCAAGAACAACGAGACCAATAATATAAGCGGTCACATAAACGTTTCAAATCATTTTAAAGCATGGGATAAAGTAGGACTTGATATGTCAGGCTCCATTTATGATGTAAATTTCTATGTTGAAGGATTTCGTTCCGCCGGAGAAGTAAACGTTAAAAATCTTCGCATAACTCCCCCACCTTCTCCCTCAAATCCTATTATCCCAAATAATAACGGATACTATATCTGTGAGAATTTCAGCGATCCGAACAGTAAGCATTTCTTCTGCACCAACGGCAACGGTGATCTTCTCGTTGTAAACAACACCGATACAAGAAGCGATTCTGTCATGTTCACGCCAAGATCAGGCTGTAAGCTCAACCAGATCTTCTATCCACTTGATAAATCTACCTTCGAGCCTAATCGTACCTACAGCATCGGTGCAGCTGTAATGCAAAACCTCGCCGAGGCTGAGGAGTTCCGTATCCTCTTCAGATATATCGACAAAAACGGACATACTCATTTTGATGTTGTTGCCGATTCTATGGCTAAAAAAGAGGTTTGGACCGATATTTCAAATACTTCATACACACTCCCCGACTTTGCATCAGCTCCTTCAATTTACATCGAAACACCTAACTCCAATTCCAGCTTTTTCATAGATGATTTTTATATCGGGCTCGACGGTACAAAGCAATTGGCATACGACCTTGTCGACACCGTAAATAAGGTAATTTTACAGGGCGATATCAACAACGACGGCATCGTCGATATATTCGATACCATCGCAATGCGCCGAGTGCTTATCGGTATTTTCGCAGGAAACTGCCAACTTCCGTTAAATGCAGACCTTAACGGCGATGGTGAGATAACTATATCAGACCTTGTTATGCTCCATAAATATCTCCGCGGTACAACAAAGTGCTTCGTTAAGCCTGTTACAACAACAACAACAACAACAACAACTACTACTACTACTACTACTACTACTACAACTTCTGTTTCCGAGACTGCTGCAGCTACCACAGAAACAACTTCTTCAACTTCCTCAGAAACTGAGATAACCACAACCGAACCTACTACAGCTGCTGCAAAGACCACAACCACAACAACTGCCGAAACAACAGAAAACACGGTTTCACCGACTACTACCATCGTTACAACAACAGAACCGCCAAAAACCACCCCAAATCTCAATACAATAATAAGACAGGATATGCCTACAGCTATACCTAAAATTGCCGAAAAGGCAAGCAAATGCACAGTTGAGAAAAAGACATACAAATGCAAATTCAACAACAAAACAAAAAGCTGTAACGTAATTCTCCCTCCCGAATATGACCCGAATAAAGAGTATCCCGTAATGTATATTTTACACGGCATAATGGGCAATGAGGATTCAATGCTCAATGGTATGGGCGTTCAGGAGCTTATGACAGGACTTATGTCAAACGGCAAAGCCGAGGAATTCATCGCTGTACTGCCTGATATGTTCACAAGTGATAAATTAGACACTCCAAGCGGTGTAAACCAAGAGACCTGTTATGCATATGATATGTTCCTTTACGACATCTCCGACAGCCTTATCCCCTTCATAGAGGAGAATTATTCCGTCAAGACAGGCAGAGAAAACCGCGCTGTCACAGGCTTCTCTATGGGCGGACGCGAGGCTATATATATCGGACTTATGCGTCCCGATCTCTTCGGATATGTAGGCGGAGCTTGTCCTGCACCGGGCATCACACCTGCTACGGATATGTTTATGACTCACCCCGGCAGCATTACGGAAGATGAAATGAAGTTCGCGGAAGACGCTCCCGAGCCTGCTGTATTTATGATAACAGGCGGCACTAATGACGCTGTTGTAGGCACATTCCCTGAGAAATACAGCGAAATACTCACAAGGAACGGCGTTGACCACGTTTATCAGTCTGTACCCGGCGGCGGTCACGATACCGTTTCCGTAAAGCCGCATCTCTATACCTTTATGAGATACGCCTTCAAATGACGACATGATATTATAACATAAAAAGCAGCACTTAACCGTGGTACTCATATAGCAGCTTATACTATTTATCGGGGGAAACCTTTCTGAAGAAAGGCTTTCCCCCGAACCCCTTTCCAAAGACTTTTTTAGCTGATTTTTTCTCAGATAGGGCACACCCTGCATTACTTGCAGGGCTTTTTTATTTTCGGTGTGCCCTATCTGAGAAAAAATAAAACTGAAAGTTTTCGGGAGAGAGTTTGAGAGAAGCCCCTTTTTCAAAAGGGGTTCTCTCAATAAATACTACAAAACTGCTATATGGGTATCGAGGTTACTGAGTGCTGCTTTTTTCATATAACAAGGTCTGCATTTTCAGCAGGTCTGTACTTTTCTGCGTAGAAATGCTCCGCAGGGAAATAGCGTTT
>NZ_FRCT01000009.1 GCF_900143025.1 Ruminococcus flavefaciens
ATACTGTTTGCAGTCTGGACTGTACTGATACAGACGGTTGATGTTCAGGCAGTGGGACAGAACGGAACCGACATCGGTTTTGCAGGTCTGAACGTGTGGTTCCATAAAATGACAGGCGTTCATATGTGGGTGTATACTGTCACCGACTGGCTTGGACTTGTGCCGATCTTTATCTGTATGATATTCGGAGTTGTCGGTCTTGTCCAGCTTATAAAGCGGAGAAGTCTTCTTAAAGTTGATAAGGATATTATCCTGCTTGGTATTTACTATATCCTTGTGATATTCGGTTATCTCATATTTGAGATGATACCTGTAAACTACCGACCGATACTTATAGAAGGACGTATGGAGGCTTCTTACCCGTCGTCAACAACGCTCCTTGTTATGAGCGTAATGCCTACGTTGGCTTTTCAGGTGCATCGCAGGATAAGGAATACTAAAGTCAGATACGGTATTTATGCGTTTACGGTCTTATTCACGGCGTTTATGGTGGTGGGACGAACTGTTGCAGGAGTACACTGGCTGACGGATATAGCAGGCTCTGTTTTGCTGAGCTTGGGACTTTATCTCATATATCAAGGTGCTGTCCGACTCACTGACAAAAAATAACTAACGGAGAAATGAAAATGGAATTTCACGAGAAATTGCAGGAATTAAGAAAGAAAAAAGGCTTAACTCAGGAGGAGCTTGCAATGGAGCTCTATGTTTCACGTACAGCTATATCGAAATGGGAATCGGGAAAGGGTTATCCGAATATTGATTCGCTGAAAGAGATATCAAAGTTCTTTTCTGTGACCATAGATGAGCTTCTGTCATCGGAGGAACTCCTTACCGCAGCAAAAGACGAGAACCGCTCAAATATCGGGAAAATGATAGATCTGCTGATAGGCATAGTAGATATAATGAGCATTATGCTTATTCTCCTGCCGCTTTATCCGAAAAAGACAGGAGAGACAGTCTCGGCAGTTGCCCTGTTTGATTACACGAATATTTCCTTCGGGATAAGCTGTGTCTGCTGGGGACTGTTTGCCGCTCTTATCATCATTGGTGCAGTGAAGCTGTTTATGAATTACAGAAACATAGAAAATGGTAGAAGTACTGTTACAGTGGCATCGCTTGTACTTAGCATTATCGCGGTTTTATTCCTGACCATGGCAAGAATACCCTATGCGGCAACAGTAGCGTTTCTGCTGCTTATAGTTAAGGGGATAATGCTTTTCAAAGTTCCGAAAAGCGAGCACTGAACAGATAGGAGATAAAAATGAAATTAGAGAGCTTACCGCCTGTATATGAGGCATACAGTGCAGAATATCCTGATCTTACAGTGTGCCGTATAGTTTTGCAGGAAAAAGAGCTTTACCATGTCATACATAAAGACGGGATGATGCAGGCACAGGTATCGGGCAAATTCAGATACGACGTCAAAACTGTATCTGATTTCCCTGCCGTAGGCGATTATGTTATGGCTGATATAACTGGCGGAGACAGAGCAGTGATACACAATGTTCTTCCGAGAACAAGCGTATTTATCCGTAAAGCTGCAGGAAAATCAAATACTGAACAGGTCGTTGCTGCAAATATAGATACAGTATTCCTGTGTATGTCCCTCAACAATGATTTCAATATCAGGCGTATCGAAAGATATCTGACTGCTGCATGGGACAGCGGTGCTGTTCCTGTTGTTCTTTTGACGAAAACTGACCTTTGTGATGAAGTCACCGCAAAGATTGCTCAGATAGAAAGTGTTGCAGTCGGAGTTGATATCATTACGACATCAGTCGCTGAACCTGACGGTTACAGTCAGATCACGCCGTATCTGAAAGCTGGAAAGACTCTTGCTTTTGTAGGCTCGTCAGGTGTAGGCAAATCGACGCTTATCAATCACCTTCTGGGAGATGACAGGCTTGATACGAATGGACTACGTAACGATGACAAGGGCAGACATACCACTACTCACCGTGAACTGATTATGCTTCCAGGCGGCGCTATGGTCATTGATACGCCCGGTATGCGTGAAATGGGAATGTGGGACAGCAGCGAAGGACTTTCGGCTGCATTTGAAGATATCGAGGAACTTTCAGCAAAGTGTCGCTTCAAGAACTGTACTCACAAATCTGAACCTGGATGTGCAGTACAGGCTGCTATCAAAAATGGTGAACTTTCAGAGGAGCGGCTGTCATCTTATGAAAAGCTGAAAATTGAAAATGCTTATTCTGAAGATGCTGAAGGATATCTGGCAGCAAAAGAGGAAAAATTCAAAAAGATAGCCAAGTACAATAAAGCTAACCATAAAAAGTAAGATGAACGCTATATAAGAACAACAGCTCCCATTACGGGAGCTGGCTTCATTTGTAACATTATATCGCCTTTTCTTCGTGTGAATTTCGTGTGAATTCGTGTGAATTATGCCTGTTTTTTCTTCACACGCAACTGCAAATTTTCATTTAAAACTGTTTTCTACAGGCTTCTTTAAAAGAGCGGACAGAGAGGGATTCGAAGCATCTGCATATCCGCATGATTTTCGCCTATATTTCGGGGAATTTTCATACACTGAAAGTAGCCGTGTGCCGCTTGTGTGCATTTGTAGTTTTATGCTGCGCCATCAGTTTTCTCAGTGCGTGTATCTCGTATCACGCCGTACATGAAGTCATCAAAGATTTTGAGGCTGTCTCTTACTCTCTGCTTCGGAGTTCTTATGTAGACAGCATCAAGAACCTTAGAATTAGCCCAGCCTCCAAGCTTCTCAAGTACTTCTTTTTGAACACCAAGCCCGTTCATTGTAGTTGCGAATTGTGCTCTCAAGTCATGGAAGGTCATCTTCATCCCATGTTTCTTCAACAGTCTATCATAACGAGCCTTGATATTACCATAGTTCTCATTAATGATAAAATCATCATCATTCTTGTGTGACACCTTTGAAATAAGATTGTAGATATAGTCCGGAAGCGGAACATCTCTTGTAGAAAGCTCAGTCTTGTTCCTGTTTTCTATGACATCATGTCCGTTGATACAAACTCTCGCACGTCTAACCCTTATGTATCTGCCGCCGTCGTCCTCATAGATGTCGCCGAACTGAAGACCACGAACTTCTGAGATACGCATTCCACCGCACCATACCGCAAGTAAACAAGGCAGTTCCACACTGGAACCTATTATTACTCTAAGTACCTTATCAAGATCAGGAAGCTCTGCCTTAACATTCTTTGGCGGGAATCTAAGTTTACGGGCAGAAGGCAGTTCAACTTCAAATATCGATGCAGCGCTTCTGATGAGGTCATAAGCTGACTTTATCGACTTATAACCAAGACCACGCTCAGCATCAATATTGACTGCTCTTTGTATATCTATTACCTTTAAATCTGTAATAAAGTATCCCTGTATTGACTGAAGTCTGTTCTTCGCTGCGACCTCATAACCGTAGAGTGTAGAAGCAGCGATTACATTACGTTTCGAGTCGATATATGCCTCCACTGCTTCCTTTACAGTTATCTTCGACGGATTAACATCAACATTGAGTCTTTTAAACTCTTCAGCAGCAATAATTACCTCAAGCTCCGTATCACCTACAATGGACTTCCTCATGGGTTTACCGTTCGCTTTTTTACCATAGGTAACCTGTTTACGGAACTTGCCATTAGACAATTGCTGTACCTTCATTGTTATATTCGATTTCATTTTCATCAGCCTTTCCATAGTTAGAAAGGCAGTATAATGATGTTATCATTATACCACCTTTCTCTGAAAATGTAAAGAGGGTTAATTACAAAGCCATGAGATCGTTTAGTTCCATGCCCGTTACGTACAGGAGATTATCAACCCTGCCGAGAGTAACGTTGGCAGCGGATTTGTCGTATTCATGAAGAGTGCGCTCCCCTACCTGCAAGTATGATGCGAGTTCTGCATCGCTAATATCCTTCAGGTTCTGCCAGTAGCGTATACGCGCCCATATGTGCTTATAAAGCGTGATTCTCTGTGCCTTCTTTGCCATTTTACTCACCTCCTCGTTAGTTTATTATCTTACACCAGCAGCTGCCATTATGCTATCTAAGGTACTGCCGGTGGCCGTTTGTGGGTATGTTGCCTGTGGATTAATATATGATTGGACGTTGCTTGGGTTAGATATGTAACTCAAATATTGGTTAAATGCATAAACTAACGGTTCCTCGCCATAAGTTGAGGCGAGGTTGTCGAGTTTTTCGAGGGTCAAGCCGTGCGCCGAAATATCGTACGATTTAAGCGTCCTGACGTTAACCTTCAAGCAGGCTGCAAGGGTTTCATCGGACATTCCAACTAACTTCTGCCATGCTCTAATTGCTAACCATAAATTCTTGGACAACGGTGGATGTTTGATATAGTTCATTATTCTTACCTCCATAATTATTATATATGAGAGCGGCGCTAGGCCGCCCCCCTTGTTTAATTATTTTAATCGTATGAATCCACACAAGGCGGGCGATATGTCATACCGACAATAGCGTTCCTAACAGGAATATTTTTGCCCATATGCTCGCTGTAGATTGAGCCCACAACGGCGCATTTTCCTTGCTCGAAAGACAGTAGCTCATCAACGCTTAAGTGTGTCGTTGTTGCCGCGTTTTTCACACATGAATCCATGGGCTGGAAGAATATCTTTGTACCGCAGTATTCCTCGATGCGGGGTAAGTTTCCTTTGCCAAGAACATATCTCTGGGTTGCAATATAGACAGAGATATTCAGTTTTCGACCCGTGCTGAGTATAACGTCAATTGGAGCTTCCTCAGCAATATTCATGCGCTGAACCTCATCGAGGATAAGGGTGACATTCTTGTCCCGGTGTTTATCCTTGAAAGCAAAGTATGAGTCGAGCACCATATCTAGCGGATTCGCATCTGGTTTAACAACTGCGTTTCCTGCTGAGAAAACAATTATTTTTCTTCGCATAGCAACGAGTTCCTCCCAATCGTAAGGCGTTCTAATATTCCTTGCAACTGAACTGAACATTGTCACGAGACGTTGTCTGACTTCGCCCTCCTTGCCAGTCTTTTTTAAACTAAGCTCGATTGCTCTTTTTATGTCATTATTTCCATCTTCATAACTGGAAATAATACTTTCAACTACTTTTTGAAGAACGCTAAACTGATTCGGTCCCGTTAAGTGGGCGCCTGACTTCAGCAAGCTTGAAAGTCGTTGAACCTTTTGCACATGACCCTCGCATCCACTAAAATCTAGCAGATCAATTGGCAATCCCATTGTACTAAGATCCCAGAAAATAATGTTGTCTATAATTTCTTGAGGCACCATATGTGCCGCCCACTCAAATCTGCAAAAGGCGTTCGTTTGATCATAGATGAATACAGTATCACCTGAATCAGCCCTAAGAATAGCTTGCATCATCAAAAAGTCACTTTTACCTAGGCCTGGAGATCCTGTAACAAGCACAAACGGGTTTATAGCGCTATATGATCCTATCAGTTGTCCAGCAAGCAAATCAAATTTTGTATGTTTAATTAACGGATTAAACTGCTTCGGACAATTCTTGTATTCGACAAAAGTATCCGCAATCAAAGTTTTCTCAACGACCTGTCTAGCCTCAACGCTAAACAGTTCTGGGGAAAGCGAGATAAATTCTCTCTTAATAGCACCGCCACCTTCACACTTTACAGTCAAAGTACGGGTATGTTCACCTGTCCGTGTAGGACAACTCAAACCTTTCGCCTCAAGAGCCTGACAGGACTTGTTAAAGCTGTCAGTACCCTTCATCTTTGAAGTTACTTTTTGCTCCAACAACTCACGTGTCCAGTTGTAAGTGCCATCAGCTGCAACGAATATCTTACTTTCGTTCCATGGTGGATACTGTCCATCCCCCCGTGACGGTGTAATCTCTCCGCTGCAGATACTCTCACTGCCTATTGCTCCGATTTCATTACATAAAGCTTCACTTGCAGAGCTTATTGTCGGAGCGTTGGATGTTAGCCACAGGAGCATATCATTGTATTCTGCATCAGTGACAATACCTAAGCGCTTCAACATCCAAGCTGTGGCAAGAGACATTTCTGCCGATTTTGAAGGATAGTCAATGTTTTTTTCTTTTCCGTATAGACGCAAATGCTTTAAAGTATCACCAACAAGTGAATTCGTAGCATATTGATTCGTATAGAAGAAGGATATCAACGAATAGTCAAACGCGCCTGAAGTCCTTTGAAGTTCCTTGTAATCGCCCCAGGTTATATTCTCATCCATCGTAAGATAGACCGCTGGAAAATCGCTCGGTATTCTTGCTGGAGTTTCCGTCAGAAGAATTATGTTCTTGCGTGTCGGATTCTCTATTCCGTTCTCTCCTTTAAGATCCAATAAGATGTCGGTGAACTGCTGAGAACAGGTACGCCTGCTTTCTACAGTGAGTGAAAATGTAAACACAGCTGTTACATCATTCGTCGCAGCCAGTTCTTTTTTTACATCAACATTCTTATCCATTAAAGATTTTACGATAGTCGACTCGTAGTTACTTCTCTTAGCAAGAGCGATGCATCCCAGTTTATCCTCTTCATGCCTATAAATAACAACAGAAATACGATCATCATTGAGGCCATAGTTCTTGAACCATGGTAGCAAAATGCTCTTTACACGTTCAACGATCATATACTTTGCCTTCCAACACTGAGGAAGAAAGGGTTTATAGTTATTCACGGCAAGTGTGAGATCAGGCTCGCCATGTATAAGAAAGTGATTTTTAACCTCATTCGGGAACAACGCCTCTGTTCCCGGATATACGTTAAATGACGATACATAAACAAATTTTCCATCACGCAACATATTACCACCTGCATGTTGAGGTATATCCAAGAACGAGATATCATCACAGTCACGGAGGGATGCGCGGAAAGCTGCTGCTACCCAATTCCTTTTTTCAGGGGCAGTATCTTCCAGTTGCAGTGCATTAATGATCCGAGTATCACTCAAGTTACCTCCTGCAAAAACAATCGGCTTATCCCTACCGCGTAGAAAGATAACCAAAGCATCACAGATACCAGGACCTGATGCATTAACAATCAAGCATGTAGCTACGTTTACCGAGGATATAAAGCGAGGACCTTTCGTATTATATGTTAACTCCCAATCCCCTCCGTAGGGGTTCTTTCTCAATTCTTTATCATAACTACGAGAATACTTACCTACATTCGGTATTACATAATCACGACCATCATATGTTTGGTCTACGAAAGAAACCGTATCATGTATTAACGGCTTAATACACCTAAGATTAGGCTTTACCTTCTTCTTGTTGTCCTCTTCCGCCTCACGCTGCAACTTGAGTTTGAGTTCTTCTTCCTGCTCGCATAATGCCTTTTTCTTGGCATCATCAACCTTTTCCAAAACTCCTTTTTCTATCTCGGCTTTAACATAGCGATTAAACTTTTCCATTACATCAAAATATGTAGGATTGCCATAACTATAAGCCTTCCACAATTCATCATCGAATGTACTAATTTTGACCAACTCCTTACAGAATATTTGATGTCGAGAGATCACACAGAAAATTGTGTACTATCAACACTTGCAAAATCCAGGGACATCCGCTATAATATCAATAGACATTAATCGGAATAGAACCTACAAGATCTGTACTCTGTCTGTATCCCGACATTTAGTGCTCATGCATTTACTTTGAGCCTATTCAATTATAGCAAATGCATCAGGTGAATTGTAGTAGAAAAATTTCGACATCTTATCGAAAAAATTTCGAAAGGAAATGCTATGAAGGAATTCAAAAGAAAGGCTACGATACAAAATCTAATTGAAGCTATTTTTGGCTTTAAATCGGTTAGTTATAATGATGAGACATACGAACGTGGAATTGATGGCGAAGTCATAATTGGGTCATCAGATACATTTGACAACTTTGGTTATACTTACCACTATCGGAACAAATTTGATATTTTATTTGATATTACATTCAACACTTCAGAATGGAAATTTTCACAGTCTAGTGCCAATGTCACAAATGATTTTACTAGGGACAATGCAATAGCTAACGCCATAAAATACTTTAAAGGATTTGACATTTGTGTGCCAGAATACTTTGAGAACGAATATGACAAACAATTGTTTTCTAAGTTAATCTATAAGCTGATATCCACTGAACTACTCCCAGTTATCTTCAACACTGATGAAAATAGGATGAAGTTGTCGAAAAAAGAGTTGGCAAATGAAGATATTACACCGGATTTCGTTATTGCAATGAACAACGTGAAAGCAGTCCTTGAGTCAAAGGACATAGAATCTATCATTTACAGGAATGCTAAAATGAGTGATATTGAAACCTTAAATGAAGATAAGAATAGCAATAACAAATCAGAAGACAGATACGTGATGTGCCTACACACTGAAGATATTGTTGATTTTGTAATCCATAAATGGGATCTAGCTCCGTATATCGAAGTCTTCTTTCAAAAGTCTTTGCCTCAATGTGAGAACAAGGGATATAACGCGTTTATTGAAGACTTAAAGCAAAAGGCTATCTTTTTACCCAAAGAAAAGGATGGTGCATTTGATTTTTCTTATGATTTTTCAATTAAGCCAACAACACCAGATAGTATGACTATTGCTCTACTTGGAAATCACAATGCCTTTAATTTTTTACCGAGATACTTCTACTATACTCTCAACCTTAATGAACACGGAGTCGACACGCTAAAAAGAGATATCGGTCAATGTCTTTCTCTTCCAAAAATTTTAGATACTGTTAAGAAAAATGCTTCTAAAGCTCTAGAATCGAAGTATCGAAAACAAATCAAAGAATACTATAAGAGCATTCTTCAAAATATTGTCAGCTATATTGATAAGCTAACTTCTGTTAATTACAATTGTCTCATGAGCAGAGAGGACTGTGGAGCTGACGATATAACAAAAGCGCTTGGAGCTATACATCTTGATGTAAACAGGCTTTATGATCTTCTTTCTGATAGAAAGAACGATGAATCACATGTCAAAGCATTGATACTATGGCTAATTAAGTACTCAACAAATTTGTTCTGTGATGCATTGTTCGGTATAATTGCACCAACAAGGATAGGTAATGCCGGAGAAGCACACAAACAAAAGTCAAAAATAATCGATAATCTAAAAGACTACTATAGTCAAAATGACATCTCTGAATTCGTAAAATCTATTGAAACCCAATATGATATCCTTATTCAAATCGAGGAGATGTATAATAGGTTTGACACTAAGCTTAAGGCCAAGATTGATGAGATTGATCACTATGTAAGCATTGGTGTTAAAACAGACTTTACCGAAACAAATAAGAAACTGCGAGAAGTGGAGTGTGATAAGGAAGTTTTCAAGAGACTATGTAACTGCCTTTATCAACTCACTTCTAAACTTCAGGAGAAAAAATAAGCCCCTACTTAATATCGACACTGCTTATTGAGTAATTGTGATAGACCTTGTAGCATAGTAAATTCATGTTCTTTTTCGTACAATTCTCAATCAACTTGATTGAGCACCTATCATGCCCGTTATTCAATCACCTACCACATCGATTACGGATTTCGTACATATGCACCATTAAAAAGTATCAAAAGCCCCCCTATTTCAATACTTTTGATTCTGGCTATCTTCCAAAATCCGTAATTGCTCTATATGCGTATTACATTTAACAATCATAACAACAAGAGTCCCCGCATATTGCGGGGACTTCGTTTGGGTAATTTCATGTCGTGAGGCAATGGCTCATTAAAAGCAGGCAACCTCCTTTGTCGTATAAATTGAAGCAACTATGGAACCGCCCTTACGGGCGGCAACCAATCACTTCTCAAGATGTTTCATGTAGCTTCTGTTTAAGATTTGTAGGAGTGTCTATTGAAAGAATATACCTTTTATGATATAATCGTTCTTATAGAGCGGCACGTCAAAATTTAACTAAAGGACGGCAAATATACATTTGATGCCAGAAGGTTAGGATGAATTATGATATTAAACACAGGAATGAGAACAGATATCCCTGCATTTTACTCTGAATGGTTTATGAACAGGATACGCGAAGGCTTTGTACTTGTACGAAATCCGTATCGTCAGGACTGGATAACCCGATATGAGCTTAATCCTGAGGTTGTGGACTGTATATCTTTCTGCACTAAGAATCCTGCTCCGATGCTTAAATACATTGACGAGCTTAAGTGCTTTAATCAATACTGGTTTGTGACTATAACTCCCTACGGAAAGGACATCGAGCCTAACGTTCCGCCTAAAGAAAAGGTCATGGAGGACTTTATAACATTGTCTAAGGCAGTCGGAACCAAATGCGTGGGCTGGAGGTATGATCCGATATTTGTTGACGGCGCATATACCATCGAGCGTCACATATCCAACTTTGAGGAGATGTGCAGATCTCTTTCTGGTTATACTACAGTATGCGTTATCAGCTTCATTGATCTCTACGAAAAGGTTCTCCGCAACTTTCCACAAGTCAGAACTGTGACTCCGCAGGAACGGGTAGCTATCGGTAAAGCTTTTGCTGAGATTGGGCAGCGTTACGGTATAACGATTAAAGCTTGTGCTGAGGGAAACGACCTTGCGCCATACGGTGTTGACTGTAACGGCTGCATGACTCAAGAGACATTTGAGACTGCTGTAGGTTGTTCGCTGAATATCCCCAAAAAGAAATCCATACGTTCGGAATGCAGCTGCATCCTTGGCACGGATATCGGAGTGTATGATACTTGTGCTCACTTCTGTCGCTACTGTTATGCCAATTCCAACAGAGAAAATGTCAGACGCAACATGGCTCTACACGATCCTGCTTCCCCATTTCTTGTTGGTAATCTCCAGTCAGGAGAAATAATTCATCAGGCGAAGCAAGTCAGTTGGATTGATAATCAGTTATCGTTTTTCTAAATATGCAAATATCCTCTCGATGATTCGGGAGGATATTTTTTTGTATTACAAACTTACTACTTAGTAAGAATGTATGACAAACGTGCTTATATACCTGTATTATTAGAATACTAGTATACTAGATAGAAATACTAGTATGTATTATCTAGTATATAGTAAAATGATTATAATGGGAAATGAAGAGGTATGGCATCATGTATCTAGTTATCATGAGCATGATCTCAATTCATCATATCATCATTCACATGTATACACACAATATGTCATCATTCTTGAATCTAAATTAACTGGAGGTTAAAACAAATGAACAAAGGTACAACCCCGAAAACGTTTAGAATTCCTAACAAAACAATTGCGGATATCGAGAAAACTGCAAAGGAAAACAATACCACATTCTCGAAAGAAGCAATTAGCAGGTTAAGCAACAAGGGGAAAGAAAACAAGAATATACCGGTAATTCTGGCAAAGACACAAACCATAATCAACTTATGCATGGAAGGCGTAAAAAAAGGAACCATAGAACCAATACAGAAAGCTCAGGAGGTCGAAAAAAAGTTATGGGCAAAGACTATGATATCCTCAAAGTAATCACTCACGCTGACGGTGGCGAGGAGTATTCAAAAAATGCAACCGAATATCCATCCAAAGGAGAAGACTGTGTCGGGTTGAGAGGATATGGCGTAGATCCAAACAATCCCGAAACAGCAAAGATGCAGTTCGATACCGTGGCTGAATATTTCGGTAACGAAGGAAAGAACGAGTATATTCAATTTGTGATGTCATATCTGAAGGAGACTGCTCCAGATGCTGAAACTTCTATGGAGATAACCGACCAGGTATTGGATCCGCTTAAAGAATCTCATCTGATCTTGATAGGAAATCACAAAAAGCCTCGTGAAAAATCTAATTTTCACGGACATGGTTTCGTTGGGACAACGGATATGGAAACTGGCAAGTTGCTTTATCCCAATAACAAACTGAACTTCACTATGGCTCAGAGAATGGCTGATATCATACAGAAGCCGGTTGAACTCGTAATCGAAAAGAAGAAGGTTCCTTCAACAATTAATGCTCAGAATATTGAGAACTCTGGAGCTGAAAGTGATCAGAATACAGTAACCAACGAAAATAACAAAGACTTCACTAGAGTCTTCTATCCTCACAATTACCCGAAATATTGAACATAAATCGTTTACATTCCCAATCATAACCCCTTTCCGACCTATTCCCTAAAAAGAACAGCTTTGCATATCATGCTTAACTCCCGGCCTTTGTGCCGGGAGAGCTGTTCTCTAACTATGCAATAATACAATCTGGAAACATGTACTTGACACTTCAGCTTCGATATGATATTATACTCGTAAGTAACTAACGTATAATTAACCAAATGAAGTTTACGAGACAGGAGGAGCGAATGAAACAATACATCGTAGACGCATTCACTGACAAGGTATTCTCTGGGAATCCTGCTGCTGTATGCGTTCTTGACAACTTTCCAAGTGAAGATATCATGCAAAGTATCGCTACTGAGAATAACCTATCCGAGACGGCGTTTGTTGTAAAAGAGAATGAACGCTATCATATACGCTGGTTTACTCCCAAAAGTGAAATTGATTTCTGTGGTCATGCTACTCTGGCAACAGCGTTTGTGCTCTTCAATTACTATGCTCCTGATACTGATACTCTCAACCTTTATGGTCAGATCGGTAAATTCATTGTTCATAGCAGAGATGATCTGATAAGGATGAAATTCCCTGCGTATAAGCTGGAACATATCGAGATAACTGACATGATGATCGAAGCTCTCGGAACTATTCCTCTGGCAGCATACAAAGACCGGGATATACTGTTCGTTCTGCGTGATGAAGATGAAGTTCGTGACTTGCAACCGGATATGGAACTTATCTCAAAACTGGACGGAGCGTGTGTTGCTGTTACTGCCAAAGGTCGAGACTATGACTGCGTTTCACGGGTATTTGCTCCAAGATACGGTATGAATGAGGATCCGGTTACTGGTTCAACACACTGTATGATTGCTCCCTATTGGAGCAGGAGGCTAAACAAACCGGACATAACTGCATTCCAAGCGTCTAAGCGTACCGGTATCCTTTACTGTGAATGCATTGGAGATAAGGTAATTATCTCCGGTAAAGCTATACTTTTCTCAATAAATGACATTGTTTCTTTGTGATATACCTGCGCCGCCTTCGGGCGGTGCTTCTGTTTTTATCGTTCTTTTATTCAAGTTAATGTATCTACCTGTTATGGGGAGACTGGCTGTTTGATACTATGAAAGAATACACTGTAACTGATGAAGATGATATATGTATCCTCAGTATAGATATAAAGAAATCCGCCCGTCATGGGCGGAATTTCACAATTTTTGTACGTTATTTTGCGAAGCTCAGCTCCTTGAAATCAGCATAGCCGTTTGAATTATATGACTCAACATACATTCCTATTTTCGTTACACAGGCGATTTCTTCGTTATATATTGAACATTTCTCAAGGAAATCACTTAGATTGTATTTGTTTTCAATACAATATGAATCGCTGTTTTTTATGGGATCGTCCTTGCGATAGAAGTATAAGTTGCTTATCTTTCCTGCTCTATACTCCTTGTTCATATAGTACTCAACGCCGTTTACAGTGACTGTTTCGTACTTTCCGCTGTCTATTGCTTCGCTGATGTAACTCTTAGCATAGCTGTTCCACTTAAAGCATTCGTGTATCTCAAAGCCTATCCATTGGTTATCTTCCCGGACAGATCCGCCGAGAAAAACATCTATATCATTCGTTGAGCTTATATCAGCATAATAATTAATATCGAAGTCCTTGCAGTAATTGGAAGCGTATTCATCATATTCAGTGTAACTTCCGCAGGTATAATCGGCTATTCTGTTCCATTCAGCTGTAAATGTGCCGTCCCTACGAACTATAGTGCTGACAGTATCATCGTTTTGTCTGAGGGCTGAAATCTCCAGCGTACGATCAATGTCTGTGTTGCGGAATATATTGTCGCCTGTCAGTAAAACTGCTTCATTCTCGGTAAGAGGTATCTCATCCGAGACTCCAAGGACATACTTTGTCAAAAGAACAAGATCACTTACGTTTGTCCTGAAATCGCCGTTTACATCGCCGCCGTCCTCTATAAGGCTATTACCTGTAGATGTCAGTAAAGCCTTGCGGCATATCACGAGATCGAAGCTGTTTATAGTACCGTCGTCGTTGAGGTCACCGCGTTTCTCAGCTTCAAACGTCTGTATTGACGTATCATCTGCAGAACCGGCAGAGCTTATGAAGAAATCGTCTATATAGAAATCAACGTTTGAATCAGCTTCGAATACAATACTGTATTTTCGGAAATTATCATGCTGGAAATCAAAGAACAGACCTCGTATGTTTGTCCATTGACCGGCTTTACATATCCTTTTTCCAATATGATACGTTTTGTTCTGCGGTAAAATCTCTTCATCATTGTATTCGTACAAATACACTTTAAAGGAAGTATCCTTATCTGCGTATATCCTCGCTCCTGTCTGGAAGCGGGCAGCATTACCGTCTGTGGATGTTGGAAGGTCATAAGGATCCAGTTCATAATAGAAAGCTGATGATCCTTTTTTGCCACAGCATATGTTCAATGACTGCTCACCGCTGAAGAAGGCATCTTTGGTGAGTTTGGCTGTACTTTCACTGTTGCAGCCAACTTTATCATTTTCTGTCTCAAAATCCAACATTATTATCTGTCCGTCATTGCCTACAGGAAGAGGATCATGCCGTTCATAGGTTTCATGGACCTTGTATTTTTCAAATAACTCCTCTGTAGCCATGTCCATATGTGTGTCCATTGAAATAAGTTTAGCGGAGCCGTTGGACTTATACGCATCAATTCCGAATTTTATATCATAAAGATATCCCAAATCAAGTCCTGCTGAAGCCCATGCTCTTAAATGCTCGTCCACATCTATAGTTCCCTCAAGATGGTTGGTAGTATTGAGTTCGAGTTGGTCTCTGCGTGCAACGCTCCAATACATAGGATAATTGTAGCCACTACCGTCAAAAGTCTGTCCAACGTGGATACTCCAGGAAAGATCGTAAGTAGTGTCGCCAATGATCACGCTGCCCAGTTTTTCAGCATTTTCTCCGGGCGGCTGCCATGATGCCCAGGCTTCAACAATATGAAATTTTGCCAATGCATTTGACATCCAGCCCTGAACCCCAACATATGCGATCCCGTCGGTATTTATATCAAGAGAGTAGTCGATAGAGTAATCCTTCACCTGATCAGCTTGTACCGTGTTTTTTTCAAAGCCCTTGCCCTTCAGTGCCGTTGAATTGTGTATGTCGTTCCAACTGAAAGAAAAGCCGTTGTTGTCTGTGTTTTCATATTCAACATCGCCCTCGTAAAAAGCATTCCAAATCTCGTAAACGTAGTCATCAATTATACCCTTTATCAGCTGATCAGCAGCATTTGCAGTGAACAAGTTAAAGGCTGACACAACACAAAAACATACGACTGCTGTGAGTACAGATAACATTTTTGTCAGTGTTTTTTTCATATGTTTTCCCCCCCTGAGATGTTATTTTATGCCATTATTATACAAGGCCGAGAGGCAGAAATCAAGTCGTTTATTGCCGAATATACAGCTGTTTTGAAATTGTTCCTGTTATAAGCTATAAAGAAATCCGCCCGTTAAAGGGCGGTGCTCCTTTTGTATGTTTGTCAAAACAAAATATTTACATTTTTGCATAGAAATTAGCCACTGCTATGTGGTATAATGCAATTAACGATTACAAAACAGGAAGGAGCGATTACATGCCGTTTCAAATCATCAGAAACGATATCACCAAGGTTGAGGCTGATATTATTGTCAATACAGCAAGCGAACCTCATGAGGTATCAGGAATGTTGCTTTATGCAAGAACAGATGAGAGTGTGCAACCCAACAACATTTATCAAATGAGCGGTAACAAGATAAGCGTGAGAACTTTAGACCTAAACTGCGATTTTGCTCAGATAGCAACACAGCTGAATCAAATAGTTGAAGAACACTTTGGAATTACTGTTTAAAATGCTTCTATATTCAATTAATAAGCCTCCCCATAATGGGGCGGCAACTGTTTGATGCTGTTTGCAGACAATGGAAATGCCAATATTCTGAAAGAAACTGCTACTGTGACTAATTGGTTGAGAAAAGCAAAAGGACGCGCTTCCCAGTGTGAAAACGTGTCCTATTTATCGTACGAATCTAATAAAGATACAAGGTCTTGATTAAGGATTTCGCTAATTTTCCATCTTTTATCAAATGCATCAAAAGCTTTTTCAATATAATCTACCGTAGGAGCTACCAAACATACTGGCTCATAACTCCAATTATCATCTTTGCATTTGCGCCAACTCACGATATATGAAAATAAAATCTCAAGTGTTCTCTCAACATCCAAATCCAATACCACAGGCTCTTTTTTCGCATAATAGTAATAGACCATTCTTAGTGCGCTGTATATGAACTTCAACTTGTATTCCGGACGCATTGTGCTCATTGTAGGAAATGCTTGAAAAGTTATTTCTTCACCATGTTCTTCATGCTTCATTTCCATGCTATAGTCATTAACAAAGGCCAAATCTTTGGGAAGATACAAATCGGCACCACAGTAATGGTATATAGGGATATGCTGCTTTTTAAGAGAACCACGAATATCTTTGGCATTGATAGTAACTGTTTGTGTACTGGTATCAAGCGTATCTCCAAATGTCAGAACATAATAGTCCACTCTTTTGTCTGCTTTTTCAAGGAGTTGAATGAACTCGTCAAGAACAAGTAATACAGGTGTATTTTCGTAATGCACCTTCCCATTGTGATGAAAGAAAAGGTTCTGAAATGCTGAATGCACTTCTATGAGAATAATAAGCCTATTATCAGCATTTCTCTTGTCAGCTTCAACCTTGATAGCTCTCTTATATTCGCCTATGCTTGCCATATGGGTATCTAAAGCAGATTTGAAGCTATAATAGAAAGTCTTGATGGTAGCATAAGCAGAATTATTGAAGTGGGCGCTTAATGTATCGCAAAGGCCGGTTATCGCTTCATCAGGAATATGCTCTGAGTTAAGCACCTTCTCTTGCCATTTATTAAAGTATGAGAGTGTGTTGCTCTGATGAATTCGTCCCATAGACTGATACTTTGTTTTCTTTTTACTCAGCTTTTCCTTGGAGAGGTGGTCAACCATGAAATGCTCGATACCTACTACTATACCTCTATCGTTCTTATTGGCAGGAGCTACATAGCGTATGAAGTCAGGACGTTCGTCGGATTTCCGTTCAACATCAGCGCCAGACATAAGCTCGCCGATACGTTTGCTGTCACCCTTTTGAGAGAGACAGTTTTCAATAGCGGTATTCAGGCATTTTAATTCTCTCTCTTTTTTTGTTACCATATTAAGGCCTCATAATCTATTCTCAATATTTTAAATCACCCATTTGTGATTTTTGATGCTTAACACCGTTGATATCTTCCCATTCAGTAATGATTTTGAACTTGGTTGTTGAGCCGTCATATGTCACTACAACAAGCTCATAATTTTTTCCTGGCTCTAATTCTTCAAATGGTTGCTTTTCTCTGTCCATTATGATGATTCCAACGTCACCTTCAAATCTTGCAGAGACATTGTGAACAGTAATGTTTCCAGAATTCCATACTTTCATACGATGTTTCCCTTTACCTATCGTAACAACCCTTGCTTCAACACAGGAAGAATTAGCTTCTTCCTTTTCTTTTTCCATTTTTTCTTGTTCATACTGCTTGAGCTTAAGCTCAATCTCGTTTATCTTATTCTGCAACTTATTTGCTTTAGAAGCCTTAAAATAGGCGATAATTGATATTGGTATTGTAAGTAGTGTAATTACTATTTCTATTACGTCTTTCCAGTTTTTCAAAAAGTCAACAATAGTATTTATTACATTCATATTCCGAGAGCCTTCTTTAGTTGTTCGTCAAAATCTTTCATTACTTCTTCAACCATTTCATCCTTAGCATTTTCAATTATTAAAGAATTAGCTTCAATTATCTCGTCCTTGGTATATATAGACTTACAGTCAGCACACTGCATTTTTGTTGTACCGGGTGCATTCAAAAGATCTTCAACTTCTTCTCCTACAGAACAGAACCCGTCATTACCACATAAAGGGCAAATAAGTTTAACGCTTCTATCGTAATCTTTCATAATAAACCTCCTTAAACCTTATCCAACGCCCCCAGTGCCTCCTCCAGCACATCAGCAATGCGTTTCTGCTCGGCGAGGGGTGGGAGTGGGACTACAAGTTCATGGACACGCTTAGAAGAAAAACCTTGTAAGCCTATTCCTCTGCCGTCAATCATTCCTTTATCCTTATATAGCCACATGAGATAGTAATAATATTTCTGACAAATATCAGGAATATAGCCACGCAGTCTATGCAGATGATTCTGTATTCTCATTTCAAAATCAAAGTTCCAAATAGCGGAACGCCCTATATCTCCGCCTTCGCATATAAGCAAATCACCCTTAGTAACTGTGCATTTTTCAATTTCACTTTCAGTGAAATGCATCTGCTTTAAGCTGTCAAGTTCAAACCTGTCCCAATAGACGTTTGATGTTGTTATGTATTCAAGCAACTGTTCGTCAGTATTAGCGGAATTAAGTGCTTTACCAGTATTATGCTGAAATATCTCACCAAGATGAACCCACATCCAATTCTCCGGTATCTCGAAAGGCACTTCCTCAGGTGAGACAGGCGGCAGGGGCTTTTCCTTTTTGAGCTTGCCTTCTTTTATGAGCTTTTGTTTCTCCGCCTGTATCTGCTGATAGAGTTCCTCGGCGGTACCGTCTGTGTCGAGCTGCTGCGTGAGCTTGCCCTGAATGCCTGCGGTAATGAGTTTGGCTTTGAGTATCTGCGAATCTGCGGAGTATTTCTCCTGTGCCTCGTCAATGGTATCGAGTAAACGGAATATCTCCTCAACTCGCTCAACTATACGCTTTTGCTCAGCGAGGGGTGGGAGGGGGACGATAAATGGTTCTATTTGCCGTAATACAATACGAGTTATTCCTGTTCCTGTCATCTGAGCACGTATTGTTTTATAAAACAATGATGAACGTAGTACGTATGCAATATACCACGGTTCAATTAATCTATGAACAGGCTTAATGAGTGCAACGCTTGATAATAGTGAAAACGGCTCATCAATATTGTTAACCGTAACAACACCTGTCGTTGCTCCATCTTTTATAAGAAGAACGTCATTTAATTCAGGATTACATCTCGCATAGATTTCATCATGTACCTCTTTTGTCACATAAGTAATATTTGATAAATCTACACCCTTGTCCTTTATATTCTTTGCGGTGACATACATATAGTCTCCGCTCTCAGTATTAATCGGAGAATGATGTGTGCCATCTGTAATTTTAAGGGATATTTCACTCATTCTCACACACATCCAATTATCCGGAATCTCGAAAGGCACTTCCTCAGGTGAGACAGGCGGCAGGGGCTTTTCTTTTTTTAACTTACCTTCTTTTATCCGCTTCTGCTTTTCAGCCTGTATCTGCTGATATAATTCCTCCGCAGTACCGTCGCTCGGAAGCTGCTCTGTCAGCTTTCCCTGTATGGCAAGGTCAAGGATACGGCTTCTCAGTGCTTTTGTATCTATCACAGGCTTATCCCTCCAAGTATCTCCTTCAGAGAAGCCAGAGCGTTATTGATAACGTCAGCCTGCGCCTGCATATCGCCGATTATCTCGTCAACAGAGCGCTCGTCCTCCTCGGTAAAGTCTATCCACTTGAAGTTCAGGTCCTCACGCTGACTTACTTCCTCAGCGCTGAAACATCTCCACCTGCCGTTGGGATTCTCCTCAGTGCAGGTAGTTTTTCTGTCCTGCATATGACCTGCACAGTAGCACTCCACAAATTCATCAAGGTGAGCCCTTGTCATAGGCTTTGTAGCCATAGTGTGCTTGACATCGGTGCGGTAGTCGTATACCCATATATCCTGCGTAGGCTTGCCCTTTTCAAAGAACAGCACGTTTGTCTTTACGCCGTTTGCGTAGAATATGCCTGTGGGAAGTCTCAGGATAGTATGCAGGTTGTAATTCTTCATCAGCTTGTCACGGACCTTCTTTGTAGCGCCTCCGTCCGTGAGAACGCTGTCAGGCAGAACAACGCCAACACGTCCGCCTGTCTTTACGATAGACATGATGTGCTGTAAGAAGTTTACCTGATTATCTGAAGTCTCTATGAATCCGCGTCCGTCGAAGTCAATGGCAACACTGCCCTGAGGACGGGTTCCGAAAGGCGGATTTGTGATGATAACGTCATAAAGCTTGTCCGATGTATCAAGCAGGGAGTCCTGATATACTATCGGACTTTTCTTTGTGCCTATATCGTGCAGATACAGGTTCATCGAAGCAAGTGTCACAACAAGAGAGGTATTATCCGCACCGAAAAGAGCGTCATTCTTGAGGAACTTCTGCTTTTCGGAGTCCTTGCTCTGCTTCTTCATATGGTCATAAGCAGCCAGTAGGAATCCGCCAGTACCGCAGCAGGGATCGGCAACTGTCTCGGTTATCTTAGGATCAACAACGTCCACGATAGCGGAGATAAGAGCTCTCGGCGTGAAATACTGACCTGCTCCGCTCTTCTTGTCCTGTCCGTTCTTTTCAAGTATACCCTCATAGATAGCGCCCTTGAAGTCGCCGTCCATAAGGTACCAGTTCTCCTCAGATACCATATCAAGCACCTTTTTGAGCATAACGGGACGGTCTATCTTGTTTGTAGCTCTTGTGAAGATAGTACCAATAAGACCTTTTTCGTCTGAAAGAGTTTTCAGTATTTCCTCATACTTCTTAACGAGGTCATCACCGTTCTCCTTGATAAGAGCCTTCCACTTGCAGTCCTCGGGAATAGAACTTCCGAGACCGAATTCTTCCTTTTCATCGTCCATTTTCAGAAACAGGATATATGTGAGCTGGGTTATGTAGTCGGTAAATCCGACACCTGCCGAGGACATAACGTTTGCAATGTCCCATACCTTTTTGAGCAGTGCCGATTCTGTTTTCTGGTTTGCCATATATTAAGCCGCCTTTAGTAATATTCTTGATAATGCCGTAATTTCCTCGCCGAACAGCTGAGGCTTTCCGAATACACGGATGCCCTGTCGCCAGAGGTCGGCGTCTATGTCATTGAGCTCTGCCGCAGTGATAGCACCGTCATTGACGATGAATTCAGCTATCTGCCGCATAACGTCAATCTGATCGGTAGTAAGATCACGCTGAGTCTGACCGCAGTACAGGTTGAATCGCTGCACAAAGCCGTTCATAAGGCTGGTCAGCTTGGGATTCTTCTTGTATGCGTAACGCACAAGCTGTATCAGGTTCGTGAGAGCCTTAGCATTAGCCCTGACATCAAGCTCATCAACACTTGACGGATCAAGCGTCCTGTAATACTTCCACAGCTGCGGAGCACTGAAATGACTGCTCTCAGACAGGAGCCTGTCACGCAAATCTGCAAGCATGGAATGTGTTATCAGTGTATCTTCCGAGTTATATATGATACGGAGAGCTTCAATGCTGTCCTTGTTGTCATTGATGTATTTCTCGAAGTTCTCAGTATAAGTCTTGGCAGTCTCCTTGGAGAAACCTGCACTTATGAGCGTATCGGGATCTTCGTCGGTAGTCAGTATGTAGCCCTGACGCAGTTCAAGCAGCTTCTTCCTTGCAGGGATATTGCTGATAAGCCTGTCTATAAGCGCCATACGGATATGGTTGTCATCGGAAGGACTATTGAACGGCGGAAGCTGTCCGCTGTCAAATGCCTCCTGTATTGATACAGCAAGATCTTTAGGTGAATAGCCGAAGTTGTCGATGAAGTATTGCAGGTGATGCCCGAAGTAGATGTTATTCTCATAGCGCCGATTTATCATAGCGCAGATGTTGCGAAGCGTGAGCAGGTTCTCATCACTCAGCTCGTTATGAGACAGCCTTTCGAGAAGCTGTTCCAGTGTGATTTTTCTGATAAAAGGACCGGGTCCGGGGCCTGGCCCCGGAATATTCTTATCATGTTCTGTTACGCCGATAGCATCGACGATGTAGTAGCATTCCTTCGTATCTGCGTTGGGAGTGACTTCACGCAGCTTATCATCTGTAATGACACGGCATCCGCGTCCCTTCATCTGCGTATACAGTACCTCAGACATAACGTCCTTCATGAACAGGACTACTTCAAGAGGCTTTACGTCTGTACCGGTAGCTACAAGAGTTACGGTAACAGCTATACGGAAATCCTTCTCATTCCGCAGGTCACGGATCAGACCGTTGGAATCTTCAGAGGAGTAAGTTATCTTCTGAACGAAATGCTCAGGTACTTCATTATTGGGAAATTCGCCCTTGAATACGTCCTTTACCGCTTCAACTATCTCTGTAGCATGGTTATCGTTCTTGGCGAAGATAAGCGTCTTGGGTACGTATTCCCAGGACTTTTCACGCTCAGGATAGAGGTCGGTGTAGATAGCATTTTTGAATGTTTCAAGGACTTGCCTGATCTGCTGACGGTTGGTGATAGACCTGTCCAGCAGATTGTTTTCATATTCTTTATTATTATCAACTTTATATGTTGTGTCAGCGCCTGTTTTTCGAGCTTTTTCAGTAACAGTTGTACCTTCTCCAAGAGAACCGCCATGTTCAGTTACCTCTGTCACTATGCGGTATACACGGGCAGGTACATTAACGCCGTCAACAACCGAGTGCTCGTATGTATAGTTCTCTACAATATTTTTATCAAAATATGCATATGCCTCTTCTGTTGGAGTTGCAGTAAGTCCAAGGATATTAGCACCCTTGAAATAGTCAAGGACAGCTCTCCATTTACCATATATTGAGCGATGACACTCGTCTACAATTATAAGCTGGAAATAGTCCGGAGGGATGGTAAGGTCATCGCCAAGCTGAATAACAGTATCGTCTTTCTTTTCAGCAGCCTCAGCGAGACGTTCATCCTCTGCATCTTCATCATCATCACTTACTGCCTGTCCGGTCATGATAGCGAACAGCTTCTGAATAGTAGAAATGACGATATCTCCCTTTATATCGCCCTCATGTCTGAGCCTTTTGATGTCGTAAAGAGCGTTCATCTCTTTTTTATTCTCAGTCATATTGAACTGACTGAACTCGCTCTCAGTCTGCCTTGCAAGATTATTTCTGTCTACAAGGAACAGTATGCGCTTTGTTGATGTATAGTTGAGCAGACGATAGCTTGCGAGACAGGCAAGGTAGGTCTTGCCACTGCCGGTTGCGAGCACTGCCAAATTCTTTTTCTTTCCAGTCTTTATGGACTTCTCAAAGTTGAGTTCTGCGTTATACTGGCAATCTCTGAGAGATTGTTTCTCCAGTTTAGGCAGAGCACCGTATTCAGAGGAGCGCTTTATAATGCGAAGCATTTCTTTGGGGGTGTGAATAGTATCGATCTCAGTGTATTCTTCCTCACCTGATAACAGATTCTTGAATAATATCTTCTCTCCGTTTGACATATATACAAGCGGAATGAAGTTATCTTCCCACAATCCATACCATGAAAGTGGCGTGCGAGCATAATTCTCAGCCTGAGATTCAACATCTTCTCCGAGGGGATTATCAGCTCTTTTAGCTTCCAGAACAGCTATTGCCTTGTTATCTATGAAAAGCAGATAGTCGCTCTCCTTATTGCCCTGAGTCAGGGCTTCTCTGATAGCAGAAGTTGTCTGCGGAACATACTCGTCCCTGTCAACGACATACCAGCCGGCTCTATTGAGCTTTTCATCGATTTTTACACGAGCTTTCTCTTCTGGGAGCATAGTCATACCACCTTTCGGAAGATAATATACCTATATACATTATATCAATAATTGCTCAATTAGTCAATCAGCAGACTAAAAAGTTTAAACAATCTTTACGAATTGAATATATGAAAGCCGGGGCATTAAGCCCCGACAGTTATTTGCTTTTTATGCAATTCATATCTTGACGAGACATGACATATGTGATATAATAAAATCAGAACATATATTCTGCTTGCAATGTCGGGAGGTGAGCTTCATGTGTATGTCTCTGAGAATAGAACCAAGAGAAATGGCGGAGGTTCTCATAAAGATAAGAAAAATGTCCTTTGCTCAGGAAATGTCGATAAAACTTGGTAAAAGCCTGATTATGTCAGGTGATTTATTCCCGTCAGATATAGCTCCGGTTCTTGCACCGAATAAGTATGGGAATATGGCTATATTTCCAATGGCATGGGGATTTACGTATAAAGCTACGCCTAAGCCTCTTGCCAACTGCCGCGTCGAGACCGCTGACAGTAAACCTTTGTGGCGGGATTCATGGTACAGGAGAAGGTGTGTTATTCCTGCATCATGGTATTATGAATGGGGATATCCAGTATATGAGGACGATTGCCGTAGCATGATCGAGCATCGCAATACTAAGAAGGTCAAATTCGCCATACAGACCGAGGGTTCAGACAGAACATATATAGCAGGACTTTATAGATATGAAGAGCATAGTGGTATGCAGACACCTATGTTTTCTATACTAACGCGAGAAGCAGCAGGTACTGTCAAAGATATTCATGATCGTATGCCACTTATACTGGATAAGGAAAACGTAAAGGAATGGATACGCCCTAACGGAGATCCCAGTACTATAGTTGAGAAGGCACTGTCCAATATGGTATTCGAGAGAGCAGTTGATTATCCTCGGTTTCCACCTGAGACCATTACAGCATGAGGAGTCGGCAATGCCGACTCCGTTTCATTTCAAAAGGGTGTCGTTCATATTTGCAATAGCGTGAGAACTGATTATAGATAATGGTGGGGCGTTTGCCCCCACCTAAACTATTATTATATCAAATCAGAACGCCAAACTTTCACTTCTGCTCAGAAAACCAAAATTTTATTATATCATAACAGATATTCAAAAATTCATTTCTGCATCGTTTCAAAAAGAAAAAGAGCCATTGCTATGTCAGCAACAGCTCTGTATACTTGTTTATGGTGACAGAACGAACTTCTTTACATACCCACTCACATCGACACCGCTTTCCATGTACCTGAGCAGAATCTCCGCACAAGCGTGAGCATCGCTGTCCGCCTTGTGATGGTCGAGGGCGATGCCGTAGTGATCGCACATCACATTGAGGTTATGCTTCATATCGGGAAGGATGCGCCTGCCGATCTGGACTGTACAAAGGTATTCCGCACTCGGTTTCCATGTAATACCGTAGTTCCGCAGGCAGGAGCGCAGGACACTCATATCAAAGACAGCGTTATGGGCAACGAGGATACCCTTGCTCATAATTGGCTCTATCTTCTTCCAAAGCTCCGCAAAGTTCGGAGCACCTTTGACCTTATCAGCATCTATACCCGTGAGCTGTGTATTGAAGCTATCGAAATGCGTTTCGGGATCAACAAGCGAAAAGTAGTTCGCAACGATCTTGTTATCCTTTATCGCTGTTATTCCTATCGCACTCATACGGTCGTTCGCATGATTAGGTGTTTCAACGTCAAACACGATATAGACTGCCATTTCACATCACTCCTCTTGCAGTGGCTCTCAGGATAATTATACCATACCACGGGCGAAAGGTCAATCGGCAGGAAAAGAAAAAGCCCTCATTGCTGAGAGCTTTTCTATCATCTACTTTGAACCCATTGGATTCAAAGTCAGAATTATTTTACAGGCTTTCTTTTACCTGTTATGCTTTCGACCTCAAGGGCATATACAAGCGTTCTCGGTATCGCCGCCGTGCTGAACGGCATATCTTTTCCGTCATGATAATGTGCCATGAGCAGTTTCAGCGCAGGCAGTTTTTCTTCTTCCGACAGGATACGGAAATGCCCTCTGCCGATCACACTTTCGTATGCCATCGTGCAGTAGCCCTTATCCTCAAAGTATTGCAGCTCATGCTTGCAGTCCATTTCAAATGATGCTCTATTATCCTTCCGGATAAGCCCGACCTTGTAGCCCTCCAAAGCACTATGAAAATAGAGCGTGATCTTATCTCCGTTCACCGCCATACCGAAATTCAGCGGCAGAATGTACGGAAAGCCGTCATCATTCAGAGCCAGTCTGCATACATCGCAGTTTTTCATGATCTCTATGATCTCGCTGAGATCGGTCACTTCACGGTCTTTTCTTCTCATAAGCCGAAAATCCTCATATCCTCGTCAACGGTTGTAATTCCTGCAATGCCGAAGCTGTCTACAAGAACCTTTGCCACATTCTGAGACAGGAACGCAGGCAGTGTCGGTCCAAGGTGAATATTCTTCACTCCGAGATACAGCAGCGCAAGGAGAACGATGACTGCTTTCTGCTCATACCAAGCGATATTATAAACAATAGGCAGATCATTTACATCATCAAGCCCGAATACCTCTTTCAGCTTCAGAGCAATCAACGCCAGAGAATAAGAATCATTACACTGTCCTGCATCGAGAACTCTCGGAATACCGCCGATGTCGCCTAAGTCGAGCTTGTTATACTTGTACTTCGCACAGCCTGCGGTGAGAATAACTGTATCTTTTGGCAGCTTCTCAGCAAATTCCTGATAGTAGCTTCTGGACTTCGCTCTGCCGTCACAGCCTGCCATGACTACGAATTTGCGGATAGCCCCCGATTTTACAGCTTCTACAACTGTATCGGCAAGTGCAAATACCTGTTCATGGGCAAAGCCGCCGATAATAGAGCCGGTTTCGATCTCGGTAGGCGGAGGACATTTCTTAGCCTGTTCGATGATTGGCGAGAAATCCTTTACTTCGCCGTAGGGTGCGTCAATATGCTTACAGCCCGGATATCCTGCGGCACCTGTTGTCCAAAGTCTGTCCTTGTAGCTGTCCTTCGGCGGAACGATGCAGTTTGTGGTCATCAGCACCGGACCGTTAAAGCTCTCAAATTCCTCTTTCTGCTTCCACCACGCATTGCCGTAGTTTCCTGCGAAATGCGGATACTTTTTGAAGAACGGATAATAATGCGCAGGTAGCATTTCCGAGTGAGTATAAACATCAACTCCCGTATCCTTTGTCTGCTCAAGGAGCATTTCAAGGTCTTTCAGATCGTGACCTGAGATCAGTATTGCAGGATTTTGGCGGACACCGATATCAACTGTCGTGATCTCAGGATTGCCGTATGATGTAGTATTTGCAGCATCAAGGTCAGCCATACCCTGAACGCCGTACTTGCCGACTTCCAGCGTGAGAGCCACAAGGTCATCGACCGACAGACTGTCATCAAGTGTTTTAGCAAGAGCCGACTGTAAGAAAGCATCAAGCTCCTCATCATCATTCAGCAGAGCGTTTGCGTGTTTTGTATATGCCGCAAGTCCTTTCAGACCGTAGGTTATCAGCTCACGCAGAGAGCGTATATCCTCATTCTCTGTTGCAAGTACGCCGACAGTCTTTGCTTTCTCGGCATAGTCCGAACCGTTCCAAAGAGCTGCTTCGGGGAGGGATTCTTTATTCTGCACCTGTCCGAGCAATTCTTCTTTGACTGCAAGTGTTTCAGTAACCTTAGTGGTAATGCTGTCAAGATCGAAATTGGCATTGGTGATCGTGATAAACAGGTTCACGCTGATAAGATGATTAACAGTCTTATCGACAGTCTTTCCCTCTGCACGGAGCTGAGTTGTCAACGCAGACAGCCCCTTTGTAACGTACACAAGCAAGTCCTGCATTGCTGCGACTTCAGGCTGTTTACCGCAGACACCGCAAGCGGTACAACCCTTACAGCCTGCTGTTTCCTGACACTGATAGCAAAACATTTTCTGTTCCATGATATATTCCTCCATTATTTTCTTATCTCAACAATACTGCCGTCCGGCGAAATGACTGCAACTTCAAGCGGAATATCCTTACCGCTTGCTTCTATCGCACGTTTTATCGCATACTCCATACCTCCACAGCATGGTACGGTCATTCTTGTGAGAGTGATGCTCTTTATATCGTTATTACGGAATATCTCTGTCAGCTTTTCGGAGTAATCAACAGCATCGAGCTTCGGACAGCCGATGAGCGTAATCTTCCCACGGATAAAATCATGGTGGAAGTTCCCGTAGGCGTAAGCTGTGCAATCGGCAGCGATAAGCAGATCAGCACCGTTGAAGTATGGTGCATTTGTAGGCAGGAGCTTTATCTGTATCGGGAATTGTCTCAGACAGCTTGGAACACTAACATTGCTGTCAGTTTCTTTCGGTGTGAAGCTCTGCAAAGCCGAGCCCGGACATGTGAAACCGCTGCAGGCAGACTTTTTCTGCTTGTTTTCTTTCACCGCCTTTTCATCATAAGCCGCCGCTTCACGCTCGGTAAAGTGAATAGCGTCCATAGGACAGGCTGGGAGACAGTCCCCGAAGCCGTCACAGAAATCGTCACGCATGAGCTTTGCCTTGCCGTTCACGATAGCAATCGCACCCTCATGACAAGCCTTTGCACACAGACCGCAGCCGTTGCATTTTTCTTCGTTTATCTCAATTATTTTCCGTATCATAGCCATACCTCCTTGACTTTCTGTATCCATTATAGTATAATCAAAGGAGAAAGTATGTTGTAATTACAACATTTTGGGAGAAAAATATGGATATTTCAGTTTTGCATAATTCGATACTGTTCAAGGGCTTTGATGATACCGAAATATCTGAGCTTCTGAAAGCCCTTAATGCAGCCGAAAAGAAATATAAGAAAGGTACGATGATCTTTTCTTCGGGAGAGATCACCGATAAACTATGCTTTGTGACCGCAGGCAGCGTTACCGTGGAGAGCAACGATATGTTGGGAAACCGCACGATTCTCAACCTTGTGGGCGAGGGGCAGTTCTTTGCGGAGAGCTATGCACTCCTGTCTGATGTGCCTATGCTGGTCGATGTCTGCGCCGCTGAGGATTGCACTGTTGTTTTTCTGAGCATGAAGTCGCTCGCTGACCTCAACGATACGATAAGGGCGAGACTTCTTGCAAATCTTCTCACTATCACCACAAGAAAAAATCTGCACCTATCGAGCCGGAGCTTTCATACTGCTCCGAGACAGGTGCGTGGACGTATTATGGCGTATCTTAATACCGTATCGGTTCAGAAGCATTCCCGTGAGTTTGATATACCCTTTGACCGTCAGCAGCTTGCGGACTACCTCAATGTGGAACGCTCTGTGCTATCAAATGAATTGAGCAAGATGCAGAGGGACGGACTGATACGATGCAGTAAGAACCATTTTGAGATCATATAACAGAAGCGCAGATGACCAATTTTAGCCATCTGCGCTTTTTTATGCTCCTGTTTTTTCAAAGCCTTTCAAGACCTGTTTATCCGAGAACGAGGACAGCTTCCCGTCCGACCATTCTATGAAAACATTGTACATTTCGTCTATGTAAATAATCGTTGCCGTAGAGCCGATCTCCGATGGAGTTCATTACAATGTAAGGTAAATAGAGGGCCGCCCTTCATCAGGGCGGCATTCAGATATTTTACACTAAGGCACATCATTACGACTTTTTCGTATAGCAAATAAAATACACGCTCCGATCAAAACACCGCTTGTATTTAGTATCACGTCATCAATATCTGTATGCCTTTCTGTACATAACAACTGGGAAAGCTCAATAAAGATAATAAAAAAAATACCGGCAAACACAGTTTTTTTGATACTATCAAGCTTTCTAAAACAGATAGGCCATACTATTCCTACTGGTATAAACATTGCTATGTTCCCTATAATATTGATAAGCCATCCATCATATCTGTCAAAGAGAAAAAAGAACGGGATTAAACTTATCATGTCAGACAATGTAGTTGAAAATTCAATCGTTAGAGTACCTATTTTCCCGTCAACAAAATGTAACGGGAAGTATACAAATCTTGCAATAACTACAAGGCATATGTATACAAGAAGCATCTGAAGTTCGCGTTTTACTGAAAACTTCTTGAATCTGATCGCAATTATGAATCGCACAAGTATCCAAATGAGAGTTATAAAAATAAACATCTGTAGATAGGAAATCTCGATCATAGTCACTACCGCATCCTTCCTTTAGCAGATAGCTGATAAATCCCATGTTTATCATATTAACCTGCTTACTATCCATATTATACACTGCACAGTAGCCCAAAGTCAAGGAAGCAAGTGTTTTCAAACATCTTTGGAATAACACTAGGTACTATAGGCAAATTAGCTCTCACAACAATCCCTTGATGCTCCACAAATTCCTATTATTTTGAAATCTGATATATATATAATTACTATAAGTAATTCATTTTTTTCAAAAAAGGCCTTTAGACGTATCTGAAGGCCTTTCCTCCTATTATTTTGATTTTTCATATATACATTATTACTATGAGTATGCTTGCGTGTACTCGCAATAATGCGAAAGGAGGATCAAAAATGTTTGACAACAGCCGATATCTCACCTGTGGTGTAGACAGCACTATCCCATTGGAACTGCAGTTGTTTCTATGGGAATGCGTAGAGCATATGCCTGCTCCGAAAGACTATCTACAGGTCTTTGAGCTTAGTCCAGCAGGTTCTATGCAGTCGATTGTCCATAGCTCGGAAGAGCCTGAATATCGCAAAGTGTATCTTATACCGTCAGATGCACCTATTACTGAAAAGCTGTATATCATTGATGACGGTGATCACAGTACCATGCTGCTTGCAAGTGAATATTAAAACTAATGCCGCTCCTTCGGGAGCGGCTTAACTATTTTACGGAGGTTTTATCAATGGAAGAAAACAAAGAAAATGTGCTATATTGCTCCCACTGTGGAGCAATCATAAGTGAAGACTATGAAACTGTCGACGGCGATATAGTATGTATAGACTGTGTTGAACAGCATACCACGACATGTGATCGCTGCGGTGCTATAATTTGGACCAGCGAAAGCTATGGCGATGATTATACCACTCTCTGCAGCCACTGCTATCACAATCACTATACCCGCTGTTCATGCTGTGACACTCTGCTCCACGAGGACGATGCATACCACCTCGACGGTTACGATTATTGCAGTGACTGCTACCACGATGAAGTTGACAAAAGCCGCTCTATCCATGACTATGGCTACAAACCTGAACCCATATTTTACGGTGACAACCAGCGCTACTTCGGCGTAGAACTGGAGATCGACGGAGCAGGTAAAGACAGTGATAACGCGGACGAGATACTTGCTATAGCTAATAAGGATGAAGAACATATCTACATCAAAGGCGATGGTTCACTTGATGACGGCATGGAGATAGTAACACACCCAATGAGCCTTGAGTACCATAAGAACTACTGCTGGGACGAGATTATGAAGAAGGCTATCTATTTAGGATATCGCTCACATCAGACTTCTACCTGCGGACTTCATGTTCATATAAACAGAAACTGCTTCGGAGAAAATCGTGATACACAGGACGAAGTTATCAGTCGTATACTATACTTCATTGAACACCATTGGAACGAGATGCTGAAGTTCAGTCGTCGAACTGAGTACAGTATGAACCGATGGGCTGCAAGATATGGCTTTGAAAAGACAGGGCGTGAGATACTGGATAAGGCTAAGAAAGGCAACCTGGGCAGATATGCCGCCGTCAATCTTATGAATTACATGACCATCGAATTCCGTCTGTTCAGAGGCACGCTTAAATACAATACCTTTATCGCTGCACTGGAGCTTGTTGACGCTATCTGCGACCTCGCTATTAATCTGACTGATGAAGGTATAGCAAAGATGTCTTGGTCCGAGTTTGTAGACACTATAAAAGAACCTGAACTTATCCAATACCTGAAGGAACGAAGATTGTATATCAACGAAGAAATCGAAACACAGGAGGATATGTAAAATGGGCTTATTATCAGATTTATTCGGTATGGATGAAGATACTGAGCAGGACATTAAAGATGTGCTAAAGACTGTTGGTGTTATCGCTACAATACTTTTCGCAGGCGGCGCTATTGATGGTATCAGCTGCGACAATGATAAGGAGGATAATTGATATGTGCGCACTATTTGGATGGCTCGATTATAAAGGAATTGTTCCGTATAGGGTACTCAAGAAGCTTACCCAGGCTCTGGCAAATGCTGCGGAAGAGAGAGGCACGGATGCAGCAGGTATAAGTTATATTCACGACGGTAAGGTCACTATATTCAAAAGACCTAAGCCAGCTCATAAGCTGCACTTCAACGCTCCAGCAGAAACAAAGGCAATTATGGGACATACGCGGTTAGCTACCCAGGGCGATAAGAAGCAGAATTACAACAATCATCCGTTCGCTGGTCATGCTGATAAGGAGTTTGCCTTTGCACATAATGGCGTACTCTGGAACGACAGAGATTTACGCAAGGACGGGGTAATCCCCAATACATATATCGATACCGACAGCTATATCGGCGTACAGCTGATAGAGAAACAGGGAAAGCTCGACTTTGACAGTCTTCAGTACATGGCGGAGACGGTCGAGGGGAACTTTACGTTCACCATACTCGATCAGACCAACAGCTTATATATTATAAAAGGCTCAAATCCGATGTACCTGCTTCATTTCGAGACAATAGGCTTATACGTATATGCCAGTACAGAGACAATCATGAAGAAGGCGTTGAAACAGCTGGGCTTACATAAGTTCGAGAGTAAACGTGTAGATACTGAGGAAGGTGATATTCTTCGTATCGACCGAAACGGAAAGATCACAAGGTCACAGTTTGAGCCTAAGATATATCGTTCGAAATACATGAGCTGGTATGATGATGACGTATCTTCTTATTATAATATGCACGAGGAAATACTGCTGGCATACTGCGGCTGCTATGGCGTAGATTCATCTGATGTGGAGCTTCTACTTGACTATGGTTATACCTGTGATGAAGTTGAGGAAATGCTTGTAGATCATAGCCTGCTCCGTGAAGCTCTTAAAGATGTTAAATACATTTTGGGTGAAGATGTGTACGAGAATTGCTATGGAGGAGCATTCTAATGTGTAAGATCGGATACATCCGTGTCTCAACCGAACATCAAGAGACAGCTAGGCAGGAAGCTCTAATGAAGCAATTTCAGGTCGAGCGTATCTTTGCTGAGAAGATGTCCGGTAAGAATGCTAACCGACCTGAGCTGAAAGCAATGCTCGAATACGTCCGTGAGGGAGACACGCTTTACATTGAGAGCATAAGCAGGCTCGGAAGATCCACAAGAGATCTGCTTAACATTATCGATGTGCTTCAGCAGAAAAAAGTAACAATCGTGAGCAGTAAAGAAAACATAGACACCAATACTCCGCAAGGAAGATTCGTTCTGTCTATATTTGCAGCACTCTCTGAGCTTGAACGAGAACAAACTTTACAGCGTCAGCGTGAAGGAATCGCTATTGCAAAATCTCAAGGAAAATACAAAGGAAGACAACCTTTACCTATCGACTGGATAAAGTTCGGTGAGCTGTACGAGCAGTGGAAGTCGGGCGCTATTACGGCAGTATGGTTTCAGAAAGAAATGGGCCTCCAAGCTAATACCTTCTATCGCAGGCTCAAAGAATACGAAAGAAAGTTTACATAAATGAGACGGAGCCGGTAATAACCGGCTCCAATCATCTTTCAATAAGGTGGCTGTTTTTATTGCAATATTTCAAAAGCCAATATACCACTTATGTGAAACATTTTTTTACTGTTTCAATAGACCACGGTCAAGCAGCACACATCAATATTGTGCCTTAACGAAATCTTAACACCGTAACCGTAATCTTAACAGCACCTTAACCGCTCATGTGATATAATAAAGCTATCATTTGGACGAGAGGTGTACGATGTTACATAAAAATAGAGTAAAAAACAGAAATCATATAACTTCATTTCAGGTCATCATTATCAGCTTTTTTTGCCTGATACTGGTAGGTACGCTGCTTCTGATGCTGCCGGTCTCATCAAGGCAGCGGTGTGTGACGAGATTTGATGATGCGATGTTCACCGCTGTTTCCGCAACCTGTGTGACAGGACTTGTTGTAAAAGATACTGCCACCTACTGGTCATTGTTCGGGCAGGCGGTCATTCTGATGCTGATACAGATCGGCGGCATGGGCGTTATCACCATAGGTTTAGCTATTATCAGAGCATCAGGCAGGAAGATAGGTCTATGGCAGCGCAGTACGATGCAGGAATCCATCTCAGCACCGCAGGTAGGCGGTATTGTGAAGCTGACAGGCTTTATACTCAAAACCTCGCTCATCATAGAGCTGATCGGTGCTGCTTTGCTCGCACCTGTTTTCTGCAATGATTTTGGTATTGCAAAGGGACTATGGTATTCTTTATTTCACAGCATATCCGCTTTTTGTAACGCAGGATTTGATCTGTTCGGAGTCAGGGAACCTTTCTCCTCTCTGACATCTTACCATAGCAATATCTATCTTAATATTATCATTATGCTGCTGATCATCACAGGCGGCATCGGCTTTCTCGTGTGGGGCGATATCGGAACACACAAGCACAGATTCAGGCGTTTTTCATTGCAAAGCAAGGTCGTACTGATGACATCTGCTGTCCTGATAATACTTCCTGCGCTGTATTTCTTCTTTTATGAATATGACCGTGAGAGTATCCACAACAGGACGATTCATGCCCTGTTTCAGTCTGTCACTACCCGAACTGCCGGCTTTAACACAACTGATCTCGCTGCTATGGACGAATCGGGTACAGCCATTATGATCATTCTTATGCTTATAGGCGGCTCACCGGGTTCCACCGCAGGCGGTATGAAAACAGCTACTATTGCAGTTCTGTTCCTTTCTGCGATCACAGTATTCAGCCGCAGAAATGATGTGCAGTGCTTCAAAAGAAGAATATCAGATGAAGCGGTCCGCAGTGCTGGTGCAATTCTTTTCATGTATCTTGTATTGTTCTTTACAAGCGGTATCATTATCAGCAGAGTAGAAGATATTCCGCTGCTGACCTGTCTGTTTGAAACAGGCTCAGCTGTCGGTACAGTAGGACTGACACTTGGCATTACAAGCGGTCTGTCTGGTGTATCCCGTGTGATACTGATGATACTGATGTTTTTCGGGAGAGTCGGCGGATTAACAATGATCTATGCGGCACTTCCTTCTGCCGAAAACAGAAATTCACGTCTGCCGCTTGAAAAAATAACAGTAGGATAAAGGAGAATGAATATGAAATCAGTTTTGATAATTGGAGTTGGACAATTCGGAACTCACATTGCAAAGCGCATGGAGGAACTGCGCTGCGAGGTAATGGCTGTTGATATCAATGAAGAATGTATTAACGAAATAATGCCGTATGTGACTGATGCAATGATCGGTGACGGTACTAACGAAGAATTCCTTCGTTCTTTGGGAATAGGAAATTTTGATGTATGTATCGTTGCACTTGGCGGTTTGTTCCAGACATCTCTCGAAACAACTTCTCTGCTCAAGGAACTCGGAGCAAAAAAGGTCATATCACGTGCAACCAATGATGTACAGATGAAGTTCCTGCTGAGGAACGGCGCAGATGAAGTAGTTTACCCCGAAAAACAGATGGCTCTGCGTGTTGCTACTAAATACGCCTCAGACAGCATCCTTGATTTCATTCAGCTGGATAATAATTACTCTATCTATGAACTCAAAATCCCAAGAAACTGGTACGGAGAAACACTTTCAGACATAGATATCCGCAAGAAATACAAGGTCAATATCCTGACAATCAAACGTGGCAACGATGTATTTATCCCATCTTCTGATACTGTTTTAGGTGAGGATGATATAGCATTTGTTATCGGTGAGATGCGTGATATACAGAAATGTTTCAGAATATAGGAGATGATAGTGTGAGAAGTATTCTGCTTGCACTTTCTGTCACTATATTTTTTCTGTATGGCTTTCGTGCCATGAAAAAAGCGGATATCCTGATGGCGGAAATACGAAAAAACAGAAGACATCATTATGATTAAACAACTTCTGTATCATGTTGACGAAGAAAACGGTTGTATGTTATAATGTTCAGGGTGATTGATTTGTCTGATAAAAAGAAAAAAAAGAACGCATACATTTCTGTACTGAAAGATTTCGGGATAAGTCTGATCATACTTGCAGCAGCAACTATAGCAGGATATTTATTCAAACTCGGAGGTCTGACAGACAGCAACATAATTATGCTGTATATCATAGCAGTTCTTGTGATATCTATCCTGACATCAAAGATATACTATTGCCTAGGTTCGTCTATTGTAGGAGTATTGGTATTCAATTACTTATTTACATATCCGGAATTTTCGTTCTCGGCTCATGATGCAGGATATCCGGTGACTTTTCTTACCATGTTCATAACAGCACTTATTGCAGGAACGCTTGCCAATAAGCTGAAACGCAATACTCTTATAGCCGAACAGAATGCCCGAGAAAAAGAAGAAGCAGCTTTACTTGCACAGAATGAACAGCTTAGAGCAAATATGCTCCGCACAATTTCCCATGACCTCAGAACACCGCTTACTTCCATATCGGGAAACGCAAGTACACTTATTTCCGGCGGAACTGCACTTGACGAAACAGCAAGACAGCAGATCTATACGGATATCTTTTCCGAGTCTATGTGGCTGATCGAAATGGTGGAAAACCTTTTATATGCCACACGAATAGAAGACGGACGAATGCAGCTCAATATCTCGGTAGAGATACTTGATGACATTGTGCAGGAGGCTGTCAGACACACCGAACGCACTCACCCAAAGAGAAATATCATCGTTGATATGTATGACGAGATAATCCCCGTCATGGCAGATGCAAACCTTATCGTACAGGTCATTGTCAATCTTATGGATAATGCAGTCAAGTACAGTGATGAGGATTCTGATGTTACTGTCAGTGTACACCTTGAAAATGAGTATGCTGTTATATCCGTTTCCGATCACGGCACAGGTATTTCCGATGAAGAAAAGGAAAAGGTTTTTGATATGTTCTACACGGGCGGCAGCCGTTCCTCAGACAGCAGAAGAAGTCTGGGACTGGGACTTGCACTGTGCAGGTCTATTATCACTTCACACAGCGGATCTGTCTATGTCAGTGACAACATACCAAACGGTACAATTGTAAGTTTTACTCTGCCTATAGGAGAGGTCGATCTGAATGAATGAATTTCTTGTTCTGGTAGTCGAAGACGACAAGCCCATCAGAAATCTGATAACCACAACCCTGAAAATGAATGACTATCGCTTTATCACCGCTGTCAAGGGAAATGAAGCTATTATGCTCAGTGCTTCTCACAAGCCTGATATCATCATACTTGACCTTGGACTGCCCGACATTGACGGCGTTGAGGTCATAGAGCATATACGCACTTGGAGCGATGTTCCTATCATCATAGTCAGTGCAAGGAGCGAGGACAGGGATAAGATAACAGCACTTGACAAAGGTGCAGATGATTACCTGACAAAACCTTTCTCTGTCGATGAGCTTCTCGCAAGGCTCAGGGTGATACAAAGGCGGCTTATGAAGTCCGAAAATATCTCGGTCACGGAGTTTGTCAACGGCAGATTGCGGATAGACTATGTTTCGGGCTGTGTTCACCTTGATGATGAAGAACTTCACCTGACACCGATAGAATACAGGCTGCTTTGCCTGCTTGCCAAGAATGTCGGCAAGGTGCTGACACATAAGTACATTATCCAAAGTTTATGGGGAACTCCTGCGGATAACAGCGAAGCCTCCCTGCGTGTATTTATGGCTACCCTGCGAAAAAAGCTGAGTGACAGCAGTCAGGCGCTGATACAAACACATATCGGTATTGGGTATCGTATGATGAAATTATAGCTTTAGGGAGCAGTACAAAGCAGACACTTTATTTGATGATATGTATTGCCTTCAATGGCTACAAAAACAATTGAACTTATTTTTTCTAAAGGAAATAAGGGCAACGCCTTCCACTCACGGAGGACATTGCCCTTTTCCTTATGCTGTGATTATATCAGTCCTGAATCTCCTGCATCATAGTTCCCTTTAGTGAAATGGCTGTTAATTCAATAAAGAAAATATCTGAATGTAATTATTGTCATAATCACTGCAGCGTTGATTAATGAATAAATTATATAGAATCAGCTCCCTCACGGGAGCTGGCTTCTTTTATTATCGTTATACTGCCTTTCAGTCGTGTGCATTCCGTGTGCATTTCGTGTGCATTACACCTGTTTTTTGTGCACACGGGGCTGCAAATTTTCATTTAAAACTGTTTTCTACAGGCATGAGAAAAGCCTGTATTTCGGTGTTTTCCTCGAAATACAGGCTTCTTTAAAAGAGCGGACAGAGAGGGATTCGAACCCTCGATACGCTATTAACGTATACACGAGTTCCAGTCGTGCGCCTTAGACCAGCTCAGCCATCTGTCCATACTATGGTGCGAGTAATGGGACTTGAACCCATACGTCTTTCGACACACGCCCCTCAAACGTGCCTGTCTGCCTATTCCAGCACACTCGCAAAGTACTTAAATATTATACAGCAAAAAAGGTCTGATGTCAATAGGCGTAAAAATATATTTTTATTATTACTATTATTAGCATATAATATAACAAATCAAGCATATACGACTGATAAACACATAAGCATCAAGAAAATCATAAAAAATCCTAAAATTCGACATTTTACGCTAAAAACACCTATTGAAATTTCTCTTTAACGGGTGTAGAATAATAAACATAGTAACAAAGAAAAGGAGTCCTAACATGGAAAATGAAAGAATCAAAGTATTGATCGGTGACGATTCAGCATCAAACGGAGTAAGAGTAGCAGCAAAGCTTAGGGAAAACGGCATAACAGCCTACACCCGAAGGAAAAATAGCAGAGCGATACTTGATTCAATTCTCAATGACAGACCGGATGTCGTTCTGGTGGATCTATCCTTACCGGACGCAGATGCCCTGATGGTTATGAAGCAAGTCAAGGAAGCCTTTGTCTCTCCTCCTGCATTCATAGTTGTATCTGATGTAAAGAACAATTTTATTGAACGTCAGGTAATGGAGAACGGTGCTTCATATTTCCTATCAACGCCATACGATCTTGAATCCATCAGCTATATCGTCAAATCGGTATGTCGAAGACCTATATCTGTAAATTGTGCTGACACTGAGATAATGGTAACAGATGTCATACAAAAGCTTGGTATTCCTGCGCATATAAAAGGTTATCACTACCTTCGCACAGCAATTCTGAGTGCAATTGAGGACCGGCATCTAATGGAATGTATAACCAAACAGCTTTATCCCTGCGTGGCAAAGAAATATGATACAACCTCGTCACGTGTGGAAAGAGCGATACGTCACGCCATTGAGATAGCATGGGACCGCGGAAACACCGAGATAATAAACAGCTTTTTCGGATACACTATAGACAGTTACCGCGGACGCCCGACAAACTCAGAATTTATCGCACTTGTTACTGACAAGATAAGACTGAAGCTAAAAAATGCATCAATAAACTAAACAGCTGTATAAGCAAAAAGCCCGTATCTCTACGGGCTTTTTTTATCTTTCCTTTATGAGCTTGCGCAATGGAAACACGACAATCATCATAACTGCCGAAAGAAGCAGGATAATCTTCTTTTCGTCAAAGCTGTTATACATCATTGAAAAAAGATAAATGTCACCGAGCTTTTTTCCGAGAGAGAAATTCATAACATAATATATAACAGAAGCCATATAGCCTATTATAACATTACCGCTCACTCCCGCAAATGCAAAGCCTACAGTTCCCAAAGCAACAGCCGACACCACTGAACCGAAAAAGTGCCTTAACGTTACCTGAGAATTGCAATGCTTCATACACAGCACATATACACCTATCATAACTATAATCATTATCAAAGAGCACATCAATCTCATAAAGCATACGATATTATGACTTATCTTTTTAGACCTGACAACATCATATATGCTTTCATTCTGTTCAGGAAGAAATACGGGAGTCATCAGGACTATGCCTATAAGCGGAACATAAGCTTCAAGCGGCTGAGCAGCAAGTCTGCTGTCAAGCTCCGATAAACTGAAAAAAATCGGTGAAGCAAGGAGAATTACAAGTGCAAGGAGATAATGCAGAAAAAAATTATGCTTTACGTCTGAATATACTATCCTTGCCAAACAGCCTGATACCATTGAAGTCCCCTCCCCTCTTCAGTTCATAGACCAGTACAGTAATCACAGCCGCTGCTATCGAAGCTGCCATATAAAATACACGGTTGAAAACAAACTTGTCCCAATTCATAAGAAATGCATCTCTGTAGTCTAATGAATTATGTCTGCATATGAATGTGAACCTGCTTATTTTCCCCACTAATCCGGCTGCTCCCGCTGTCATCAGCCCCATGAACCACCATATAAACTGAACAAGAATAGCCGCTCCTCCCGAAAACACCTCAGTGACAAGCATTCCTACAGCAGAAGCCGTCATTATATTTGGAAGAAGCCAGAATGAAGGCAATGTGAACATCGCGGACATATCCATATCCTTAGTTCCATACAAAGCGATGAGCTGTATAAATGCTGCTATCATACATATAAATACAGGTATGAACATCGTAGTTACAAGTGCTGCAAAGCGCGTAAAAACCATTCGGAACGATGATAACTTTCTCGAATAAACAAGCTCACTCATTCTGTGCCGCCTGTCCGCTGCCGCAAGTGCAGCTGCTACGAATACGGGCATTATAGCAAGTACAAAGCCTGCATAATCGCTGAACAATCTTGCATATGCTCCTGATATCCTGTCATCTTCAATCATCACGTTATATTTCTCGACTGCCTGCTCGTATGTCATAGGCATACGGGAGAAATTAAAGACCAGATCATCGGCAGCATAACTTGAACCTCCGCCAAGTATATCGTCAACATCAGCCATTATCTCAGTAAAGCGCTCGTATGTCATGGTATCACTTACAGGCATATCTTTAATTTCATACTCGCTGTAATCATGAGTCCCGTCAGTATAATTACAGATCTGAGTACTATTCTTTTTTTCTTCAATACCTTCGCGATCAAGACCTGTTATCTCGCAGACATACTTCTCTATCCTTGCCTGCTTCTTATCATTGAGGTGAACAGCTTTGTAGAAGCCGAAGGGATAGCAGACATATCTGTTTGCAAGAAAATCTCTTGTCAGAGCATCTCCTGCTTTTGACATAATAAGGTCATGATCCTCGACTATTGTTTCACCGTAATCATATTCTCCCTGAACAGGACGATATACCTTTTCAGCGCAGTCTGAGAAATACTGAGTTGTAAGCATCAGGAACACGATAATACAATATATAATATAAGTAAGAGAATGAAAAATCTTTCTGCACTCTTTGCGAAACAGCATCACTCCTCACCTCCAGAAACATCACAGCCTCTGCTGTGGAGACAATATACATATGCTCCTTCAAGATCAGGCTCGGTCAGAACAGTATTCGGCAGATCGGGTTCGGTATCCGAAACTATCCTCACAGTAACATAATCAGACTGTGCAAGCATACCTGTTACAATATATTCCTTTTTTATCTGCAGAAGAAATCGCTTCTCAACATTTGCCGTATAGATATGTCCCCTTGCATTTTCCAGTATTTCCTGCACCGTTCCCTTCCAGAGTATCCTGCCCGAATCCATTATAGCTATATTTTCGCAGGTAGCCTCAATATCCCCGACTATATGCGTCGAAAGTATAACGATACGCTCCTGAGCAACCTCACAGAGCAGATTTCTGAAACGTATACGTTCCTCGGGGTCAAGTCCTGCTGTAGGCTCGTCAACTATAAGCACCTTCGGGTCATGGATAAGAGCCTGTGCGATGCCGAGCCTACGCTTCATGCCGCCCGAAAGCTCCTTCACCTTCTTATGACGGTGTTCAACAAGGTTTACCCTGCGAAGAAGAGAAGTTACACGCTTTCGGCACTCCGCCTTTGGTATCCCCGAAAGATAGCCCAAATATTCAAGAGCCTCATCACACTTCATATTTGGATACATTGAAAAATCCTGCGGCAGATAGCCTGTAATGGCGCGTATTTCCTTTGCTCTTTCAACAGGTATCCCGCATATGGTGATATCTCCGCTTTTCTTTTTATGGAGCACAGCAAGCGTTTTCATAAGTGTGGTCTTTCCTGCACCGTTTCGTCCAAGGAGTCCGAACATACCCTTTTCAATAGTAAGATCAATGTCAAAAAGCGCTTGTTTTTTTCCGTAGAACTTATTGACATTTTTAATCACGATTTTTTCTTCCATTTTCTCGCCTCCAAAAATAATGACATGATAAGTTTTCCTATCATGTCATTATAATAATCTATGAATTTCAACTTTTTATCTACTTTCTGATTTTTTTACAGAAAATTCTGCTGTTACCTTTCCTCCGCCGTTTTCAGCATTTGAAATATAAAGCTCGCCGCCGCATTTTCTGCAAAGCAGCCGGCAGATGTACAGCCCAAGACCGAAATGCTCAGCTTCATTCTCGTTTTCATCACGATAGAACGGCTGCCAAGCCTTTCGCAAGGCTTCCTCGGAAAAGCCGTTTCCGTCATCGGTCACGGTTACTCTGAGACTGTCATCTTCAATTTCGGCAATGCATTTTACAACACTTTTTCTATAACGTTCCGCATTGGATACCATATTTTCAAAGACCTGCATTATAAGCTCCCTGTCATTACAGATAACAGCTCCCGAAGCTTCTTTTGCAGACATAGAGAAAAACTCATCTCCGCATACCAGCTTTCCTACCTCATCAAAACTGCCGCAAAGCTCCTCATATGCAACAGCCTCCTCCTCAGGGATAATATCCTCAAGCTTATGAACGGAACTCATCTTTTCGGTATAATGCTCCAGACGCTCCACCTGTATGCTCATTTTGCTCAGGATATCTGCCTGCTTTTCGGGACTTATCCTGCCGTCGAATTTTTTCACCAGCTCAGTATAGCCTTTAAGTACCGTAATAGGAGTGCGAAGATCATGTGAAAAGGCTGAATTCAGGCGTTTGCGCTCTTCAAGAGATTTCCAGAGCTCGTAATTGCTGGCATAAAGGTTTTTACGCATATTCTCAAAAGAAACGCAAAGCCTGCCTATTTCGTTTTTGCACTCAGTGCAGATCTCAAAATCCAGATCATCATGCAGTATCCTGTCAGATGCAGCCATTAGCGTATCTATAGGCTTTTTCACCTCTGCCGCATAGAATTTTTTGACTGTGAACCATATGCAAAATATAGACCAAAGCGAAACCGTGATGTACCTTCCGTAGCGCAGAACATCATATAACCACATATCATCAGGGATACTCTCCCATAACCGAATATCATCGAGGGAAAAGAAATCGGGTATCGGCAAAACAATATACCTCGATACATACCATTTCTGTAAATAATCAAACACACCGTATATCAGCCAGTTTCCTATTACGCAGACCACAAAGCATACAAAAAGATACTTCAAAAATGAACCCTTGATACCGTCTTTTTTTACTTTATCCATTTATATCCCATTCCCCATACAGTTCCTATATGCTTATCCTGTCCGTATTTACCGAGCTTTGCTCTTATACGCCTTATATGTTCGGCAATGACCGAGCTGTCACCCTCTGCATCATAGCCCCATATCTTCTCGTAGATACGCTCCTTGTCGAAAACCTGTCCTGTATTCAGTGAAAGCAGCTCTATTATACGGAATTCCTTGTTTGCAAGATCAATGATGTTTTCTCCTGCCGATACTGTTTTTTCGGTATAATCAATGACAAGATCACCGTAAAATCGCACATTCTTAGCAGCATTTGCACGTCTGTCCCTGCGTATATGAGCAGCTACACGAGCTCCCAGCTCATCAAGGGAGAAGGGCTTGATTATATAATCATCGCCTCCTGCCGCAAAACCTTTTATCTTGTCCTCGTCCTCCACCTTTGCAGTAAGGAAAAGAATAGGACAGCTTACGTGGTCTCTGATTTTCTCACATACCTCAAAGCCGTTTCCGTCAGGCATATTCACATCAAGAAGTATGATATCAGGAGTTTTCGACACCGCTTCAACTGCCTGCGCACCGCTATAGGCTGTATATACACAGTATCCCTCAAGCTCAAAATAATCCTTCAGTAAGCAGACAACGTCCTTTTCATCATCTGCGATAAGTATACTGTACATAAATCCCACTCCTTTCCTTATAATAATAAAAGCCAAAAATCAACTTTTTATCAACTGTTTAATTATAACTCCTATTACCTTTATTGTCAATTGCAAACATTTTGAACTTTATTTTGCAATATATTTTTTTACACCTGTTCACTCTGTAAACATTGATTTATTAGGGTCAGTATGTTATAATTATAACATACTAATTTCAGGAGAAATTACAATGTCAAAACTGATATCAGATAAATTCAAGGAATGGGAAAAGCTCTGCGACGAACGTTTCAACAGGCTGAAGGCAAATGAAGAAAAACTCAATAAATTCTTCATCTCAGCATACGGGCTTGAACAAGAACTTACTCCCGAGGTAAGCGATGAGGAAATAACTGTGCGTCGTGCAGACCTGCAAAGGGAGATAAAAAGTCTCATAAGCTACGCTGTAGGCTGTATCTTCGGACGCTATTCCCTTGACAAAGAGGGCCTTTGCTATGCAGGCGGACAATGGGACGACTCCGCATATTCTACCATTATCCCATGTGAGGATAATATTATGACCATAAACAGCGCTGAAAGCGGTCTTACGGCTGCGGTCATAAGCTTTGTTGAAAAAGTCTACGGCAGCGATACCCTTGAGGAAAATCTTTCATTCATAGCACAGGTACTCGGCGGAAGCGGCGATAACCGTGAAATATTACAAAGCTATCTAAGGAAAAGCTTTTTCAAAGATCATTCAAAAATATACCGAAACCGCCCTATATACTGGCAGTTCACCTCCGGCAGCAAGAAGGCTTTCAAAGCGATAATGTACATTCACCGCTATACTCCGGAAACACTTTCCATACTGAGAGAAAAATACGCTGTTCCCTATTTTGAACAGCTGAAAATTCTTCTTTCGGAGCAAAATTCGGAATACCGCAGTGCAGACAGCAGTAAAAAAGCTGCGATAAGAAGAAATATAAGCCGCACTCAGACACTAATACTTGAAATGGAGGGATTTTTACAAAGACTTAATATCCTCGCAGGTGAAAAAATCGTCCTCGACCTTGATGACGGTGTAAAAAACAATTACGAAAAGCTTAAAGATATACTCGAATAAATCCTGTATTTCTCATCACCGATGAGTTGTTATTTCACTTTACTTTTTATGTTTTATGATCTATAATAAACACTGATATATCGACCAAGGAGGATAAAATGAAGAGAATAATACTGAATATGGCACCATACTGGCATATCGTGCTTATCATACTCATGTTTCTCGGAATACAGGCGTACTGTGACCTTTCACTGCCTCAGTACACCTCGGACATGATAGATATAGGCATACAAAACCACGGTGTCGAGTATATTCTTCCCGAAAAATTGACATCGGAGGATATGCTGTACTCTACCCTGTTCATGACTGACAGCGAAAAGCAGAAATGGGAGAGCCTTTATACTCAAAACGGGGATATCTACAAAAGAAAGGCTTCCGATAAGGAGCTTGAAAGCTCAAACGCAGATTTCCTTATCCCTATAGCCCTGACACATCAGACAGGAAATATGAGCGAGGAGCAATTCAAAAACACTCTTAAAGAGTCTATGGCAAAAGCACCTCATCAGTCTCCGGAGGAGCTTGATATCGACAGCCTTACTCTCGATGAGATAAGCGAAAATATGCACATGGAGTTGAAAACACATGAGACTAAGAACGAAAAAGGCGTTCTTACGACTTATGTTGATATGCGCCCGATAATGCTGGGACTTATAAGCAACGGTCAGCTTGATGCAGAGCAGATAACCACACTCCGCAGTCAGCTTGAAGAAACCGTTTCAAAGGTAGGAAGCAATACCATGAAGTCAATGGGTATAGCTTATGCCATATCAGCAGACAAATCCGCAGGAGTTGATGTTGACAGCATACAAAAGAAGTACCTTTGGATACAGGGACTGAAAATGCTTTGCATGGCTTTCCTCATGCTTGCCGCTTCCATCGGTGCAGGCTATTTCGCAGCACGTACAGGTGCAGGCATAGGCCGTGACCTGCGTGAAAAGATATTCAAGAAGGTCATAGGTTATTCAAATACCGAAATAGATAAGTTTTCGACCGCTTCACTCATTACACGAAGCACAAATGATGTTCAGCAGATACAGAACGTGACCGCCGTGCTGCTGAGAGTCCTCATGTATGCCCCTATACTCGGTATCGGAGGCGTCATAAAGGTACTCAATACAGGCGCACATATGGGCTGGATAATCATTGCAGCTGTAGCTATTATACTCATGTTCATACTTGTACTTCTGATAATAGCTATGCCTAAATTCAAGATAATGCAGAAGCTTGTTGACGGTCTCAACCTTATATCACGAGAGATACTGACAGGTCTCAGCGTTATAAGAGCCTTCGGACGAGAAAAGGAAGAGGAAAAACGCTTCGACAAGGCTAATACGGAGCTTATGAAAACTCAGCTCTTCACAAACAGAGTCATGACCTTCATGCTTCCGGGTATGACACTGGTCATGTACGGAGTTTCGCTTACTATCGTATGGGTATCAGCTCACAGGATAGATACGGGCGACTTACAGGTCGGCGCAATGACAGCATTTATAAGCTACTCCATACAGATAGTAATGTCATTCCTTATGCTTACAGTAATGTCAGTTGTACTTCCACGTGCAGGTGTTGCTGCCGACAGAATAGATGAAGTGCTCAAAACAGACACTACTGTTCTTGAACCCAAAGAGCCAAAGACTATAACTGCTCCCACTGGTACAGTATGCTTTGACAACGTTTCATTCAAATATCCAAATGCCGATGACAATGCTGTAAGCAATATAAGCTTTACTGCAAGCTCAGGAAAGACTACTGCTATCATAGGCAGTACAGGCTGCGGAAAGACCACTCTCATCAATCTTATACCGCGATTTTACGATGTTACAGAGGGAAGCATAACCGTTGACGGCATAGATGTCCGCGAGCTAAGCAAATCCGACCTCAGAAGCAGAATAGGTCTTGTTCCTCAGAAAGGCGTGCTTTTCTCGGGTACTATAAGCTCTAACCTTAAATTCGGAAAGCCCGATGCTGACGAAGACGAACTGGAAAAGGCTGCCGAAATCGCTCAGGCTATGGAATTCATCTCCGCTGACGAAAACGGCTTTGAAAGAGCTATATCTCAGGGAGGAAGCAATGTTTCGGGCGGACAGAAGCAGCGTCTTGCTATTGCAAGAGCTATCGTCAAAAAGCCTGAGATATACATTTTCGATGACAGCTTCTCGGCTCTTGATATGAAAACAGATGCTGCTCTCAGAAAAGGACTTGAAAAATACGTCAGAAATTCAGCTGTTATCATAGTTGCACAGCGTATAAGCACTATTATGAACGCCGACCAGATAATCGTACTCGATGACGGCAGGATAGTCGGCAAGGGTACTCACAGAGAGCTTATGAAGTCCTGTGATACCTACAAGCAGATAGCAGGCTCTCAGCTCTCTGAGGAAGAACTGAAAAAGAGCATGGGAGGTGAGGATAATGAGTGAAAACAATAACAGCAATATGACTCCCGCCCGTCAGCGTGGACGAATAGGCAGCGGCGGCAGATTTGCTCCCGGTGAAAAGCCAAAGAACTTCAAAGGCTCGATGAAAAAGCTCATATCCTACCTGGGCGCTTATAAGATAGCTATTTTCATAGTTATGATACTTGCCGCAGTTGCTACTGTATTCTCCGTTGTTGGTCCTAAGATAATGGCAAAAGCCACAAATGCCCTTTTTGACGGACTTATGAGCAAGATAGCAGGTACAGGCGGTATCGACTTCGGCTATATCGGAAAGATACTCCTCTTTACACTCAGCCTTTATATTTTCAGCTCAGTGGTAAGCTTTGCGCAGGGCTGGATAATGACAGGCATCTCACAGAAGATATCCTACAAACTAAGAAAGGATATATCAGAAAAGATCGGACGTATGCCTATGGGCTACTTTGAGAGCCGAACCTATGGCGAGGTGCTGTCGCGTATCACAAACGACGTTGATACTCTCGGCACAACTCTCAATCAGAGCATCACCCAGATAATAACATCTGTGGCTACTCTTGTGGGTACGCTTGTAATGATGCTTTCGATCTCACCGCTGATGACACTTATATCAATCGTCATACTTCCGATATCAGCCATACTTCTGTCCCTTGTCATAAAGAAATCACAGAAGCATTTCCGTACTCAGCAGGAATATCTCGGACATATAAACGGTCTCGTTGAAGAGACCTACAGCGGTCATACAGTTGTTCAGGCTTTCAACAAGGAAGAAGAAACTTTGAAGGATTTCTGCAATACAAACGATGTTCTGTATAAATCCGCATGGAAATCACAGTTCATATCGGGTATTATGATGCCTATTATGCAGTTCGTAGGTAATCTTGGTTATGCAGGCGTAGCTATCTCAGGCGGACTCCTTGCTATAAAGGGAGTTATCGGCATCGGCGATATACAGGCGTTTATCCAGTATGTCAAGCAGTTTACCCAGCCTATCCAGCAGATAGCTCAGGTCATAAATCAGGTACAGTCAATGACAGCGGCTGCTGAGAGAGTTTTTGAATTCCTTGAAGAAGAGGAAGAGGAACAGGTGCCTGATAATGCGGTTATCCCTGAAAATGTAGTCGGCGATGTAAGCTTTGACCATGTTTCCTTTGGATATAACAAGGATAAGATAATCATTGGTGATTTCAGTGCCGACATAAAGGCTGGACAGAAGATTGCAATAGTTGGTCCTACGGGCGCAGGAAAAACCACAATGGTAAAGCTGCTCATGCGCTTCTACGATGTTAACGGCGGTACTATCTCCCTTGACGGAACTGATATCCGCAGGATACCGCGCGGTGAGCTCAGAAAGAGCTTCGGCATGGTCTTGCAGGACACATGGCTTTTCAACGGCACTATTATGGAGAATATCCGCTACGGCAGACTTGACGCCACAGATGAAGAGGTCATTGCAGCTGCAAAAGCCGCTCACGCTCATCATTTCATAAAGTCGCTGCCGAACGGCTACGATATGGTGCTCAACGAGGACGCAAGCAACGTTTCACAGGGACAAAAGCAGCTCCTTACTATTGCAAGAGCTATCCTTTCAGACTCTAAGGTAATGATACTCGACGAAGCTACTTCTTCTGTCGATACACGCACGGAGGTGCTCATACAGGACGCTATGGATCGCCTTATGAGCGGCAGAACAAGCTTTATAATCGCTCACCGCCTTTCAACTATAAAGAATGCTGATATCATACTCGTTATGAAGGACGGCGATATCATAGAACAGGGCAATCACCAGGAACTTCTTGAAAAGAACGGCTTCTACGCTCAGCTTTATAATTCACAGTTTGAAAGTGCATAAACGAAAAACGGTCTCACAAGAGACCGTTTTTTATTGATTTGTATTGAATAATATGCTATACTTATCTTCGGAGGTAATATCTATGACTTTTGAAAGACTTGAAAAGAATATAAGCGATAACATATACGAGGCTCAGCTCAAACTCGGCTACGATAACCGTCCTATGAGCCTTAACTATACAAATGCCACTCTTTGTCATCTCATCGGTAAGGACTACACAACAGATGAAATGGCTGAAATACTTGAAAAATTCGCCGAGGAAATGACGAAAAAGCTTGGAAAAATAGCTTTTCACAGTATAAAAGACGGCTTCTGCATCACTATACCAGCCGAAGGAACAGCCTATGTTCACACACAAAGCCGTGAACATGAATTTATGGCAAAGCTTGTGGAAACAGTCAGATGCCATGCGGACACCGAAAAAGTACTTGCTGTATTTAAAGAAGCATCGGAAAATACTTCCATAACCGAGCTTAATAACGAAGAATTCCGCTATCTTATATATTTCCCGGATAAAAAGCCTGATGAATATTATTACTGCGTATCCGAGGAAGAAGAAATAGACGGAAGTATCCACGCATCATACCACAGGTTCATTCGTGAGGATTATGAGGAACTTGGGTTCTGAAATGGACAAAAGCTGTATTCGCCTATGAACACAGCTTTTCTGATCTGTCCGTTACAAAGAAATTGCCTCAGCCGATAATGTGCAGATATATCAACCGCGGCATCGCTCAAATAACAACCCAATTATTCTCGCAATTTAATTATAGCATTTATATCTAACCATGTCAATATGAAAGAGCGTTATTTGTCTAAAGCAACAAATAACGCTCTGTTTTTTTTATTTATCTTATTTCTTTGATTTTACTATCTTTTCGCTTTTAACAATAAGGATATCATTTATTTTTACCTTGACATTTTCCGTGGGAACTATAGTAAGCTCGCCTCTCAGCACAACAAGAATGACTATATTGTATTTTTCACGTATGTCAGATACATTCATTCCCATAAAACAGCTTTCACGGTCAACAAATATCTCTCCGACCTCTTTAATATCGCAGAATTTAGTATCAGAATGCTGATTTTTCGTGTACTGTTCAACAAATCCCGCACTTATGATACCTGTGGGGATAGCAACCACTCCAACTCCGAGAAAAGCTATACATATAGCCATAAGCTTGCCTATAACAGTTATGGGATAAATATCACCATAGCCTACAGTAAGAAGGGTCGATACGCTCCACCATATGCCCGAAAATGCGTTCCTGAAAGTTTCAGGCTGAGCCTCATGCTCAACGCTGTATATTCCCAGCGATGATGCGAGCATAAGAACGATGATAATGAAAACGGATGAAATAATCTGGTTTTTCTTTTCTGTCAGGACTGTTGTGATAACGTGAAAGGAGTCATAATGTGCATTGACTCTGAAAAGGTGAAATATCCTTACCACTCTCAACATTCTGAATACGATGAAACCGTCAAGGAAGAAAAACGGCAGTATGGTAAGCAGGTCAACTATGCCGTCAAAGGAGATGAGAAATCTCATTCTCGCCGTGAATTTTCCTAACTTTGGATAAAGATAATCCGCTGTCCATATCCTGAGTATATATTCAATGCAGAATACCGACATAGTTGAAAGCTCTATAACAGTAAAAAAACTGCTGAATCTTTCAAGCTGGTCAAAGGTGGAAAGGAAAACAGTAAGTATATTCAGAATAATTACAGTTACTATAAGATAATCAAAAAATCTGCTTGGGAAATCATATTTGTTTCCGATCTGAATAATATCAAAAATACGCTTCCTAAGCTTATTTTTCTTTACTTCACTCAATTCCGCTCAGCTCCCTGTAAAGTTTTTGTGCATAGCCGTCTGTCATGCCGCAAATGAAGTCAGTTACCAGCATAAGCCTTAGGTAAAGCTTTTCATTCTCCTGCTTTCCCTTTGAATTTATCCTGTAGGCACGTATATAGTTCTCGGAAACAAGCTTCATTATGCGCTGTTCTATGGCGGAGCTTTCATGCTCTGTGTCGTAAATTATCGCTGCATTGACAAGCTTGCTCAGCAGGAATTCGTATATCTCACCTGCTGCTATCTCAAGCCTGCATATCTCCTTGGACTGAAAAACATATCGGAATGCTATATCTCCCAGGGCATAAGCAAGAGCATTTCCGTGTGAAGCTGCAAGAAGCTCCTTAGGGAAGCTGCCTTCCATTATCTCCTTGTAATTATTTGTAAAACCGAAAGCCGCACATTTCAGCAATACACCCTGTACATAGATAGTCCAGCGCTGAACAGAATTCTGCTCAGGTGAGGATATACCATTTTCACACGCCTGACGGTAATAGTCCTCAAGCTTATTGACAGCCTTTCCGTATTCCTCTCTCTCGGCTTCATCTGCGCATTTATCCATATACTTATTTTTCAGGTCTGACAATAGCCGTTCATAACTTACAAAGCCTTTTTTTACAGCGTCCTCGATATCTGCTGTCTTATAAGCGATATCGTCAGCAGATTCAAGTATGAAAGCAAGAGGGTGACGGCAGTCAACAGCTCCCGTACTGTTTACTATATCCTCAAAAATATCCTTATCGGCATAGTAATAGCCCATTTTCTTATCCTTGATGTTACCGCTCTTTTTATTTATAGCTGTTGACGGAACAGGATACTTTATGATAGTATTCAGCAGAGTATAGGTGAGGTTCATTCCGTTTTCATCAACAAGGAAATGAAGCTTCGTAAGCAGCCTGAGTGCCTGCGCATTGCCCTCAAAGTGATAAAGGTCGCCAAGCATCTGCGGAGTAAGCAATTCATCTATCTTTCTGCCGTCAAATTCAAGCTTATGCAAATTTTTCCTGAACCAGTCACGGACATAGTCCTCACCGAAATGACCGAATGGAGGATTGCCGATATCATGGATAAGTCCCGCACATTCAAGAACACTGCATATCTTGCCGATATCCTCATAGGTCAGGTCAGCGTCCTTGTTGTATTGCAGTATATTGCGGAATATCATCTGACCGAGGGATTTTGCAAATGAAGATACTTCAAGAGAATGAGTAAGACGGGTCCTTACAAAGTCTCCCCTGTCGAGAGGAAAAACCTGTGTCTTGTCCTGCAAGCGGCGGAATGACGCACTGCCGATTATCCTGTGATAATCACGCTGAAACTCATTTCTTGTATCTGTACTTACAGAAGTAGTCGAATAGCTCCTTCTGCGCTTTTCGCATAATAATTTTTTCCAGTTCATATTACAGCTCCGTTCTTACCATAATTGGCTTGTCGATAACTATACTATCGGGAGTAACGATGCAGTCATACGCAAGTATATGGACTCCTGCCTGCTGTGCTGCTCTGAGAGCATCACCAAACTCCCTGTGCATCTCGTCATTGGGACGAAATTCCTTTATTTCCTTCATCTGTATAACAAAGAGCAGATATGCTCCGTATCCCTCACCTGCTGCGCGTACAAGCTCATTTATATGCTTAACTCCCCGTTCGGTTGGAGCGTCGGGAAAGCTTGCTATACCGCAGTTTTCAAGAGTAACGCCTTTTACTTCGAGAAAAGATATCTTTCCCTTATCCTCTATACTGAAATCGAATCGTGAAGCTCCGTATGTAAACTCGCGGCGTATAACAGCCTGCTCCGAGAATAAATTACCGCCTTTCAGCCACTCATCAGCCGCCGCATTAGGTATCTGTGAATCCATATTCACGAGCAGAGGCGGAAGTCCGTCACGCAGCTTTTCAACTACAACAAGGTCATATCTTGTCTTTCTTTCGGGATTAGACGAGCGCTCGAGATATACCGCAGCGCCCTCACGAAGAAGCTCCCTGCACCGTCCCGTATTCTTTACATGGACACGCTCTTTTCTGCCCTCTATAAGCACATCTGCGATGAACCTGTTGGGACGTTCAAGAAACACAGCTTTTTCAATATGTTGATACTTCATATTCCTTACCGTATATCTCCTTGTATGCATCCCTTGTGCACATTACATATACATTGTAAGTATCGCATTTATCCTTGAATATCCTTCTGCCCTTTCCTACATATGCCACAGCGAGATAATCATCCTGCAATCCCAGTTCATCACATATAAATCCTGTTTCCTGAGGTCCGTCGCAGACCATTATGTAAGGTGCGCCTTCTGATCTCCACTTTTCAAGCACCTCTGCCTTTTCAGCTTCATCAGCCACTTTATGCGATATAAATGCCAGATCATAATTGAGATTATAGAAAATACTTCTGTCAAAATACGCATTTGCAGCTACGCTTGAAGCATTTACCATATAAATATCGCTCTTAGACCATGTTGTTAATATCTTCTTTTCTTCAAGTCCCTTATCCTTTATCCACTCTGCAATTGCAGGAGCAGGATCATAGGGCAGCTTTATTTCACGGTAAAAGCTAAGACTGTCCCAATATATATTTATTACCGAAAAGGCTGCTGCTGCGCCTATAATTATTTTCTTTGCAAAAGATGCAGACATTCCTGCTTTCTCCGCAAGTTCAGTGAATTCACTTATTTTTATCTGTTCTTTATCCGATGCAGTCCACAGTATGAACAGCATATACATAAAGAAGATACCGAAATGATGCGGCATGATATGCAAAGATGTAAGAACGGCTATGAAAGCATACGGTATGAAAAGCTCTGCGACCATGCGTCTTTTCTTGCAGATGACGAATAACGCCGCCCATATAAGCAATGATATTGCTCCTGCTGCAATGACCTCACCAATGGGATTTACTTCCTGTCTCATGTACATAAGCTCAGAGGAGAATGAAGTAAACAGGTTTTCAGACGGTATAAGCAGCCAGCTGAACAGATAACATACAGGAAGACTGTGATAATTCGGGTTTACGGTCTGCTTTGCGGCAAATGTATCCGAATGAGGCATAATATCAGCTATCATAGTCATTGCAGCTGCAAAAAGCATCACATAGCATACAAGCAGCTTTTTATTTGATATTATACCTGTACACATCTTCTTAATGCTGCGTTCTCTTATAGCCTCTCCCACCATATCTGCAACAACGATACCGCCTGCAAATGCAATGCTATATGAATGAACTACGCACATGAATATCAGTGCCAGACAGTATCTCAGTGGCTTCTCATGCCTTTCCTTATAGCACATCGCTGCCAGCAAGCACGAACAGGTCAGCATCATATACGGTCGGGATATCACGCTGTACTGATACAGCAGGAAAAAACTGAAAGGTATGACTGCTTTTGCCGCCCTGCTGAACGGCGAACGGAACTGTATCAGCAGCACAACAGCTTCAACAAATATGAAATTCACCGACTTTATGGCTGCTTCAAACGACAGTCCCAGAGATGCGGCACATTTTAACAGTATATGCCACATAGGAGGGTGACCTTCATAGTGTGTCCAGTACATCAGCACATCATGCCATGATGAGTCTCTTGCAAGCAGATAAGCCTGCGCTTCGTCGAACCACGGCTCGTGGCAGTACAGTCCGATTATCGTCAAAGCAGACACAACAACTGTGATAATGACCGATATCATGATATCGGTCTTTTTATTCTTTGAAACCATTTATTCGCACCTCGTTATTTATTCTGTTCCATTACGTCCAGATAATGAAGCTCTCTGAACTTTTTCGGAGTAATGCCGTTTATCTTCTTGAATACGCTTATGAATGCACTCTGTGATGAAAAACCAAGAGCAAGCGAGATCTCAAGGCATGAAAAATCAGAATATCTCAGCAGATTTTCAGCTGTCGATACCTTTGCCTGTATTATGAAGCTTTTTATGCTCATTCCCTTTTCCTTTGAAAAGAGCTTTGAAAGATACGACGGATTAAGCCCCACATGAGCCGCAAGCAGCGTAAGTGTCAGTTCCTCGTGGAGATGCTCATATATATAATCTATACACTTCCTGACATGGATAGATATTACATTTTCCTTTTTTAGTGTACGCATACGCTCGGTAAAATCAAGCTGCATCTCTCCGAGCAGGTCGATTATCCTGTCCACATCATTCAGCTTATCCGCACGCTGTATAAATATATCGCTGAGGGTATAGGCTGTATTATGGTCCATACCGCCCTCGATGCAAAATCTTGCTACAAGTGCGACTGCGGTAACAAAATGATACATTACATTTCTGACAGGGTCGTTTGAAAGCGTACCCTTTCCCTCAAAAAAATTCCTGCGTATGATCTCGAACCTCTTTTTTATACCTTCAATATCTCCTGCCTGAACCATTCTGTAGGCGCTCAGCTCTCTCTCAAAGGGACTTCGCATAAAGCCATCGTTTTTTTGTATATAAAGCCTGTAATTCAGATCGCGGTCAGTTTTCATAAGCTTTCCCCCAATGCAAAAATTGCTGCCATTTTCCATTATTTGCTGTAATTCTATTATATCCTATTTTTGATACAAATGCAATATTTCTGATATAATTTATTTTTCTGTTCGACTATAATAAACACAATGAATAACAAACACAAACAACGTGATATTACTGTAAAGGAGGAGTTTTATGGCTAAAGCGAATGATCTTACCCAGGGCAGGGTAACAGGACTTATACTTAAATTCTATTTTCCTATGCTGCTCACAAATATGCTTCAGCAGCTTTACACTATAGCTGATACAGCTATAGTCGGAAAAGGACTTGGTGACAACGCACTTGCAGCAGTCGGTAATATGTCCTCCCTTACATTTCTTATATTCGGCTTTTCAATGGGACTTGCCAACGGATTTTCAGTCATTATCGCCCAGAGCTTCGGCGCAAAGGACTATTCCAAGCTCAGACGCTCTGTCGCTTCATCGGCAATGCTGTGCTTTATGATAGGAATTGCTCTTACGGCAGTAAGCACCTCCTTCCTCAGGCCAATACTCCACCTTCTGAGAACTGACGAAGCCATAATGCATGACGGTCTTGTATACGGCTACTTTATATTCGGCGGACTTATAGCGACTATAACCTATAATCTCTGTTCATGCATACTCCGCGCTCTCGGCGACAGCAAGACTCCGTTCATTGCTATAATAATATCCAGCATAGTCAATATCTTCCTTGACAGCTTCTTTATCTTCGTCCTGAAAACAGGTGTTGAGGGAGCAGCTATAGCTACAATATTCTCGCAGATTATGTCAGCCTTCATATGCTGGCTGAGGATACGCAAAATAGAGGAGCTCAACATTTCAAAAGAAGATTTCCGCGGCAACCGCAAGCTTTACGGCGAGCTTTTCAAAAACGGTCTCCCAATGGCATTCATGAATTCTATCACAGCAATTGGCTGTATGGTAATACAGTATTTCGTAAACGGTCTCGGAGTTGCTTATACCACAGCTTACTCCGCTTGCAGCAAATTTCTCAATCTCTTTATGCAGCCCGCCTGCACAGCAGGATTTACAATGTCATCATTCACCAGCCAGAATTACGGTGCAAGGAAATTTGACCGTATCCGTGAAGGGCTCCATGTATGCCTCACTATCACAACTATCTCCTATGTTGTGCTTGGCTCGGTAATGGTATTCTTCCCCGAAGCACTTGCAAGACTCATGGTAAACGGCACAGAGCCTGTTGCTATCGCAAAGACATATCTCCCTGTATGCGGAATATTCCTCTTTGCAGTTGATTACCTCTTTGTATTCAGAAACGGCTGTCAGGGCTTCGGAAAACCTTTCGTCCCCATGATATCGGGTATACTCGAAATGGCACTGAGAATAGCAGTCATCGCGCTCTTTATCTCAACATTGGGCTTCAGAGCTACGGCATATGCCGAGGCTTCCGCATGGATAGGAGCAATGATACTTAATATGACTGCATTTGAGCATACTCTCAGGAAAAATCTCGCAAAACCTGTTTTACACAGGAAAGAGATGAAAACAGTTGCATGATCCCAGACTGGTTTATCAGTCGAACATATACACCCAATCACTTCCTCACTCAGCTGTCTGCACCTCATCTTGCAGACAGCACTTTTTTTGCAAAAAACAGCCCCTCGTTTTCACGAAGGGCTGTATCCGAACTTTCTTTTGCAATTCAGCTTAAACGTCAGCGAGTTTCCGCAAGCTGATCATTGATCTTTTTCTTTTATTTTTGGTGCTTCATATATTCTCCCAGCTTTTTCTGCCTGACTCTCTATCTCACGCATTATTTCTTCATTAATTTTATCATTGTCAGCAGCTTTTTCCTGTTCGGACGCTGTTTTCTCCACATACTCCGTATTATAGCCTATGTCGGTTCTGCGTATCTTTATAATATCGTCTGAGTCATTTATTTTGATATTAATAGTCGGATCACTGAATGATGAATACGTGAGGAAATTTAATGCAGAAATATATATTCTCAGGCTTTTCTTTGCATCAACATCGGCAGGAGCATAGATATCATAATTGCTGATATGAATTGTATCATCATCGTATGACTTAAATTCACTGTAATCAGAAGTATCTAACGTAAAAGCTTCATTACTATCAATAGTATCAAAGGTATCGATCTGATAATCACCATTTGGCTTATAATCTATTTCCAGATGATCTGTACCGTCCTTTAATAAGCTTTCACCTGCATGATAATATGGCATATAATAGCTTGGCGGAATGGCTTCTGATTTCGCATTATCAGCTGAGAAATAATCCTTACATCTAAACAGCGAGTGACTTTCCTCGGGCATTGCCGATGAACAATCAAAACTAAGAGATCTCTTCCAGAGCTTTTCAGACCCGGGAACAGAAACTGCTTCACCATCACCATTGCTGTAACGATAGCCCCTGATGTCATAATAATATACTCCGCTGTTATCATTAGCCAATTTGTTATAAATAACATCGGCAGTAAGCTTCATTACATCATCATTGAGCTTGAAGACCTCTTTTATGCTGTAAGATGCTAAAAACACTGCTTTTCCGTCATTATCCATTACAGCGTCTGCTTTGCTGCTTGTAAACCAACTGCTTATAGCCGATCGTGTATCATTGTCCGAATCATAAAATCCGCTCTCAAAGTCGATGCTGCTCACTTCTTCATCGCTGAACTTCGCCTTTGAATCAGCAGCTGCAAGGATATTTCCCGAATTATAATCGCCTTTATATTCCACAGCATATATCTGATTGGTTGGATAGTCATGTATCATTCTGACATAAACACGTACATTGATACCGTCCTTATCCATTTCGTCAAAGGGACAATTATAAAAAGGTGTAACAAGAACGTCCTTTTCAATATAATCCTTCAGCGTCATATCATATATCTTATATGTGTGTTCATTTGTTTCCGTTGATATTTCCGCCAATATGGATCTGTACTGGTTATTGTTATCACCGCCGATATTAGAAAGAAATTCCTGTACAAAAGCCGTTTTTGGAAGTATCCCCACAAACAGCACTATTGCAGCCGCAGCAGCTGTCCATTTAAGCACAGGCACTGTTTTTCGTCTGCCTGTAACGTTTTCAAGGTCACTTACGGTAAACTCGCTGTCGGAAAAATCCGAATCTTTCTCAGGAAAAGCTCTTGCAGAGATCTTGTCGAAGCAGTCTACAGAGGACGAAAGCTCGTTCATCCTGTCCTTCAGAAGCTGTTCAAATTCCTGATCTCCAACTATATCATTTTTCTTTTTCACTGATCTTCACCTGCCTTTTCCTGTAAAATGGATATTGCTTTTTTGTACCTTGATTTTGCCGTAGTTTCGGGACATTTCATTACCTGTGCTATCTGCTTGAAGGTAAGCTCCGCACAGCATTTCAGGATAACGGTCTCTCTTTGCTTATCATTTAAATACTTCAGAAGCTGATTTATATAAATACTGTCCTCGACAGTTTTTTCTGCCTCGCCGTAGCTTTGAATAATAAAATTCGTTATCTCTTTTTTATACCTTCGGCGAAGTTCAAATGCAACGTTGCGAGCTATTGTGATTATAAAACCCTTGCCGTCCCCTTTTCTTGCAGAAAAACGTTTTACCTGCGTAAGCCTGACAAAAGTTTCGGTAACGCAGTCCTCAGCAAGATGATAGTCAGAGGTTATACCGAATGCAACGGCAAATACCATATCCTTGAACATGACGTAAAGCTTGCTTAGGCTATCCTTCGATGTCCTGCAGCTCATTATAAGTTCATTTACAGTATTATCCGCTTCGGGCGATGTTTTTTTCTTAGTAAAAGAAGTAAGAATTGTTCCGTCACCTCCGCTGAAATAATTCGTATCGGCATTCATTATATCACTCCTTTCGGTTTCAGAGGCAGGGGCATTCTCCCCGACTTGCAAGCTCCTCTGAAGCTCCTATGAAAGCTTTCACCTATAAGTGATTTCAGATGCCAAAAAAGACGAAAAAAGCTGAAAAAAATTTTTTATATGTTAGTATTCTGAAACTATAAAGGAATTTGCCTGTTTTACGTGATTTTTCGATATAAAAACAGGCTTTTTCCGTTAACCGCAGTTAACAATATAGTATCCATGATACAGAAATTATATCACCTATCGAAAAAAATTGCAATAAAAACTGCTCAGACTATTGACAAATACGTTTTTTTATGATATATTAAACATATGAACAAGTATTCATATGTTTGAAAGGACGGTGACCATATGGAGAAGGTATTTTCCATATCAAATCTTGATTGCGCCCATTGCGGTGCAAAGATTGAGGAAGCTATCAACAAGCTTGAGGGTATTGAGTCCGCTGTTTTAAACTTCCCCATGAAAAAGTTCAAAATAAAGGGTGAACTTACCGATGAACTTATCACTGAAATAAACAGAATCGCATCTTCAATAGAAGCAGGTGTAATCATCTCCCCTATTGAAAAAGGAAAAAAATCACATTCACATCATCACCATGAGCACGAGCATCATCATCACCACGATGAGGAGTGCGGCTGCGGTCACGACCATGAACACGAGCATCATCATCACCACGATGAGGAGTGCGGCTGCGGTCACGACCATGAGCATGAACATCATCACCACGACGAGGAGTGCGGCTGCGGTCACGACCATGAACACGAACATCACCACCACCACGATGAGGAATGCGGCTGCGGTCACGAACACGAGCACGAACATCACCACGAACATTCTCATGAGCATACTCACGAAAGCGGTGAAATGTCACATGAAATAATATCTCTTATAATAGGTGTAGTTCTTTTTGCAGCAGCTGTTATCAGCGGAAAGCTCATTGATATAAAGCCGCTGACTATCGGTCTTTATGTGGCAGCTTATCTCATACTTGGATTCAATGTGCTGAAAGCCACCTTCAAAAACCTTAAAAACAAGAATTTTTTTGATGAAAACTTCCTTATGACAATTGCCACTATCGGCGCATTTGCACTTGGTGAATACGCAGAGGCTGTCGGAGTTGTACTATTCTTCCGTATAGGCGAGCTTTTTGAGGATTATGCAGTATCACGCAGCCGCAAGGCAATAACAGATGTTGCAGCATTTAAGGTCAAGGAAGCTGATGTGCTCATAGACGGTGAATTCAGACGAGTTGATGCAGATGACATAAATGTTGGCGATATCCTCCGCATAAAGCCAGGAGAAAGAATAGCTGCTGACGGTATCGTTGAATCAGGCGAATCAAGAATAGATACCTCCGCAGTAAACGGAGAGCCTGTACCGCTGACGGTCCGCATCGGTGATAAAATACACTCAGGCTGCATAAACCTTTCAGAAACGATCACGCTGAAGGCTACAGCCGCTGCCGATGACTCTATGATAGCTAAAATCGCTCAGGCTGTTGAGGACGCATCTGCAACAAAGCCACATATAGACCGTTTTATCACACGCTTTGCAAAGGTATATACACCTATTGTTATCGCAATAGCACTTCTTACGGCGATAGTCCCCTCTCTTATCACAGGCGACTGGAGCAAATGGGTATATTCCGCACTGACATTCCTTGTAATCAGCTGTCCCTGCGCACTTGTCCTCAGCGTACCACTTGCATATTTCTCAGGCATAGGTGCAGCTTCAAAGCTCGGTATACTTTTCAAGGGCGGAAACGCTATAGAAGCACTTGGCAAGGTAAAGGCTATTGCCTTTGACAAAACAGGTACACTCACAAACGGAAACTTTACCGTAACAGAAATAAAAACATACGGCAGCATGGATCACGATCAGCTTCTTTCCGTATGCGGAAGCTGCGAACAATACTCCACTCACCCTGTTGCAGAGAGTATCGTTGAATACTGCCGCCGCAATGGTGCAGAGCTTAAAGAAGCAGAACGCTCCGGAGAGATCGCAGGCCGCGGAGTTTCTGCAGTGATAAGCGGCAAAAACGTACTTTGCGGAAATGAAAAGCTTATGTCCGAGAACAATATCGCAATCAATGATAAAGATGATCCTCTCGGAAGCGTAGTTTATATCGCAATAGACGGCAGTATCGAAGGCAGGATAATCGTTTCGGATACCGTAAAGAAAACATCAGCTGAAGCGATCAGTAAGCTCAACGCTATGGGAGTCAGAACAGCGATGCTCACAGGCGATAAGTCCGAAAATGCCGCTGCAATTGCAAAACAGCTTGGTATCGGCTACGGAAAGGGCGACCTTCTCCCCGACGGCAAACTCAGAGAGATCGAAACTATCCGCAAAGAATACGGTGCAGTTATGTTCGTAGGCGACGGCTTCAACGACGGTCCTGTACTTGCAGGCGCAGATGTAGGCGGAGCAATGCACAGCGGCTCCGATCTTGCACTTGAAGCTTCCGACGCAATATTTATGAATTCCGAGCCCGACGCAGTAGTCAAGGCAAAGAGAATATCCGACAAGACTATGCGCATCTCTATGGAAAACATCATCTTTGCTCTTGCTGTAAAGGCTGCTGTCCTCATACTCGGACTTATCGGACACCCTAATATGTGGCTGGCAGTATTTGCAGATTCAGGCACAGCAATGCTGCTTATCCTTAATTCTATCAGAGTTCTTAAAACAAAAAATTACTGATGCTATAACATTCAGAACCTACGAATTCAGTGAACTCATAGTAAAAGATCAACAGTATTTTGTTCAAAGAAAGACAAAATAAGCATTTTAGATATAATCTTTCAAGTTATTGACACATATTTCAACACTATGTTGAAAGTGCAGTTAAAAAGTAATGCTCCCTTTTAAAGGGAGCATTTTTATTTATCAATAGAATGTAGCAACAGGCTGTTCTGGAGCTTCTGCTTTCTCTATGCTCTCAACATAGAGCACAGGACCTTTTCCGCGGTAAAGCTTATGCTTCTGAACACTTATCTTGCCTGAAATGGTTATCCATTCCTTATTTGGCGGTTCATTGCCGCTGTCGTCCTGAGCCACCAGCCAGCAGTACTGAATATCCTCAACACAGCAGGTCATTATATGACGGCCCACAGCATAGGTATTCTCGGGAAATTTGTTATTCTTGGCAGTAAGAGCCTTGAATGTCATCTTCTTGCCGTCGTACTTCATAGGCTCGTCCATGATATCACGATACCAGAGTGCAAAATCCTTGTCCTCGATAGTTATTTCGTCAGCCTCAACATCAAAAGGCAGCGGATCCTCGATATCATCGTAAGCAACTCTGCCGTCTGTATACTCATAAACTATCTCGGCTCTTCTGCTTACTCCCCTGACTATTTTATGGAACTCATTCGGGTCGAATTTCTCCTCAAAGCGGTTGAAGCACACCATTTCGGTATTATTGAACTTATCAACAACAAGACTTCTCATGTTTGCGTTGTAGTTCATAAAAGTAGAAGCGTCAACAAAGCACATTACCTGTGCGATAGTAGTCTCATCAGGCATAGCCTTGAAGAACTCGTCCATAGTCCACATACCGTTGTACTCAACAACAATACGCTCTGCACCGCTCTCCCTGAGGTACTTTGTGAAGTTTTCCTCAGTAAAATCAGACTTATCCTCTATGACCTTTATAGTGATATTCTTCTTGGGCATCTTTGAGATATCAAACTCCTCGATACCCTCCTCGCAAACAAGAAGCAGAGTTTTTTCGCCCTTGTTGAAGCGTTTGTCCTCAAGAGTTTCCTGTATGAACTTTGTTTTTCCCGACTCCAAAAAGCCGAGGAAAAGATATATCGGTATTAATTCGTCCTGATTAGGCACGTTTTACAGCTCCTTTCGGTTTATCAGGCTTTGAAAAGCTCTGCAATAGCTTCCTCGTTTATCTTAGAACCGATAACACAGAGTCTGCCGATAGTGCTTGCACTTCCTGTACGAACATCGGGCACACCCGGAACATAGTCATAGTGTATCCACTTGCCGTCAGCTCCTGCAACGATACCCTTTGCACGGAGTATCATGCCGTACTTTTCTTCATTGCCGAGAGCTTCAAGTGCGGACTGTATCTCCTCGGCAGTGTATGTCCTTGTAGTTTCTCTGCCCCAGCTTGTGAACACTTCATCGGCATGGTGGTGGTGATGATGCTCATGATCGTGGTCATGGTCATGGCAGCCGCAGGTGCAGTCAGGACCGTGATCGTGGTGATGCTCGTGTTCATCGTGATCGTGGTGGTGATGTTCATGCTCATCGTGATCGTGGTGATGATGCTCATGCTCGTCATGGTCGTGATCGTGACAACCACAGGTACAGTCTTCATCGTGATCGTGGTGGTGATGCTCATGCTCATCATGGTCATGGTGGTGATGATCGTGATGTGCAGCCTCTTCAAGAAGCTCCTTCAGCTCGTCGTCAAGTGTGTTCTTCTGAGTCATAGCATCAACAAGCTGCTTTCCTGTGAGCTCGTCCCACTCTGTAGTAACGATAGGAGCAGCAGGATTTTTCTCACGGAGGCTCTTTACGCACTCGTCAAGCTTATCCTGTGAAAGTCCGCTTGTATGGCTGAGAATGAGACAGCTTGCATATGTTATCTGATTATCAAAGAATTCACCGAAATTCTTCATATACATCTTATACTTCTTGGCATCAACAACAGTTGTAAATCCGTCAAGCTCTAAGTCATGAGCATTGATGTTCTGAACTGCGCGGATAACGTCGCTGAGCTTGCCAACGCCAGAAGGCTCGATAAGGATACGGTCGGGAGCATAGTCTGCAAGCACCTTTTCAAGAGCCTTGCCGAAGTCGCCAACAAGACTACAGCAGATACAGCCCGAGTTCATTTCGGTTATCTCAACGCCTGCGTCCTGCAAAAAGCCGCCGTCAATACCGATCTGACCGAACTCGTTCTCGATCAGGACAAGCTTTTCGCCCTTATAGCCCTCCTGTATGAGCTTCTTTATAAGAGTGGTCTTTCCTGCACCAAGAAAGCCTGAGAAAATAGTGATCTTTGTCATGTGAACAACACTTCTTTCATAAAAATAGTTCAAGCTATATTATATCACATTGACAAAAATAAATCAAGACCTGAATAGACATAAAAAGCGCATCTCACAGGACATAATTATCCTGCGAAACACGCTGTTTTATCATATGGCGGCAGGATTGTCAATACAAAATCTCCTGCCAATGAAAAATTAATATATTATTAAAATTTAGGGAGACTCTTTTCAAAGAGTCTCCCTGTTGATATTGCTTTTTAAGCTTCATCAGCACCAACTGCCGAAATGACCTCTGTAAGAAGGTTTGCAGGGAGCTGCTCATATCTTACGAAATCAAGAGTAAAGCTTCCGAGACCTCTTGTTGTCTGACGGAGATACATTGCGAAATCGTGCATCTCACGCATCGGCACCTCTGCCTGTATCATGGTATTTCCGTTGCCAACAGGCTCCATACCGAGAACTCTGCCTCTGCGCTTGTTGAGCTCGCCCATGATATCTCCTGTATTTTCATCGGGAGCAACGACTTTAAGCTCGCCGATAGGCTCCAGCATTACAGGATCAGCCTGTCTCAGACCTTCCTTGTATGCGATAGAAGCGGCAGTCTTGAACGCCATTTCCGAAGAGTCTACAGGATGGTAAGAACCGTCAACCAGTATAGCCTTCAGACCAACTACAGGGCAGCCTGCAAGAACGCCCTTCTTGACTGACTCCTCAAGTCCCTTCTGAACTGCGGGGAAGTAATTCTTAGGTACAGCACCGCCGAATATCTTCTCCTCGAATATGAGAGTATCGCTTACGCATGGCTCAAACTCTATCCAAACGTCACCGAACTGACCGTGACCGCCTGACTGCTTCTTGTGTCGTCCCTGAACCTTTACCTTCTTGCGGATAGTCTCCTTGTAAGCTATCTTAGGAACTGTAAGGTTGACCTCAACGCCGAACTTGGATTTGAGCTTAGCAGCAGCAACTTCGATATGCTGCTCGCCGAGACCGCTGAGAATCTGCTCCTTTGTGGTCTCGTCCTGCTCATATGTGAGGGTAGGATCCTCCTCGATAAGACGCTGCATACTTGATGAGATCTTAGCCTCATCGCCCTGAGCCTTAGCCTTTACAGCCATTGAGTAGCATGGTCTCGGGAATTCCATATTTGCGAATTCAACAACTCTTGAAGAGTCTGAAAGTGTATCGCCTGTATTTGCGGAGATCTTTGAAGCAACAACTATATCGCCTGCATATGCAGTCTGTACCTCTGTCTGTTTCTTTCCGCAGAGATTATAGAGCTTGCCTATCTTTTCTGCGCCGCCTGTTGTAGAGTTGATGACCTCACAGTTAGCGGAAAGCTTGCCTGACATAACTCTTATAAATGACATCTTGCCTACGAACGGGTCTGCAACTGTCTTGAAAACGAAAGCTGAGAGCGGATCACTTACCTCACACTTTACCTCGGTAACGTCCTTTGTAGCTGTGTAAGCCTCAGCAGCATATACCTCATTAGGTGACGGGAGCAGCAGCTCTATCTCCTTGAGAAGCATATCTATACCTGCAAGATCAACAGCAGATGTGCACACAACAGGAGTGATGACACCTCTGTTCATACCGTCGTGGATACCGTCGATAAGCTCCTTCTGAGTGAAAGCCTCGCCCTCGAAGAACTTCTCCATAAGCTCCTCTGAGGTCTCTGCAACAGCCTCTGAAACAGCAGCAACAAGTCCGTCAACACGGTACTCAAACTTTTCAGATATCTCGGCTGTAGGCATATCTGTCTCGATAGCATTGCCCTTAGCGTCGTATTTATAGCACTTCATCTCAATGAGATTTACGTACTCAACGATCTGACCGTTGCTGATAACGGGAACAACTACAGGGCAAACTGTTGGACCGAAAACAGTTTTCAGCTCAGTGAGAACGTTGAAGAAATTAGCGTCCTTATCGTCTATCTTAGTAACGACGAACATCTTTGACTTACCCTGCTTTACAGCCTCCTCATAAGCCTTTCTCGCACCGACCTTAACGCCTGATTTAGCAGAAACGGTTATCATTACTGTATCGGAAGCTCTGATACCTTCGATCATTTCGGCTGCGAAGTCGAATAATCCAGGTGTATCAAGCAGATTTACTTTAAGATCATTATATTCAAAAGAAGCAAGAGCAGTACCTATTGAGATCTTTCTCTTGATCTCCTCCGGATCATAATCGCAAACTGTTGTGCCGTCAGCAGTCTTACCAAGACGGTCGGAAGCTCCTGCCTTGTAAAGGATCGCCTCTGCAAGAGAAGTTTTTCCTGAGCCGTTGTGGCCTGCAAATGCTATGTTTTTCACCTTGTTTACATCATATTCTTTCATGGTAAAGTTTCTCCTCTTAAATGGTTTATCCGCTTTTGATGTACGGCATATCAATATTATAATTCATTAATAAAAAAATTGCAATACTAACAGAAAATTTTCTACATTTTACAATACAGACTTATCCATACGTTGTGCAGTATCTACAAAAACTTCTTCTGCTGTTTCATCAAATAGGCGAACTTTTCCCAATGAGCAGAAAATTGCGAAATAAGCAGCTCCCCAAAGCAGAGTGAAAACTGTAATTGAAAAAACGCTTTTAACTGCTATTTTACAGATATCAAGGCATATTCCCACTGCCCACATCGTAACAGCCGCAAGTATAACAGGAAACAGAAATGTTCCACAAAGTTTCCGTTCCGCACCTGTTATACTTGTTATCCTGATGAAACGGGCACAGTTCCCGAAAATATTGCTTGCATAGTAAGAAATAACGATCCCGTAAAACCCGATACGCGGTATAAGTATCAAAACAGCCGCTATCCTTATTATATATTCTATTAGGTAATTCATAGACGAAAAGCTTTGCATTCCCATACCCTTTATAAGAGCTTCAAGGACTATCTCCATATAAATAAACGGCACAACAGGAGCAATAACGGTTATCATTTTACCAGCAAGCTCACCGCCTCCGAGAAGCTCCCCTATCCTACCGCCGAAGTGCATGAGCACAGCCGCCGAAAATACCGAAAACATAAGTGTCCATGAACTGAGCTTTTCGGTAAGTGCCTTTATCCTTGCTTTATTGCTTGCAGCTTTAGCTCTTGCTGCTTCGCTGACGATTATCCCCGACATAGAGCACAGCACCACAGACGGAAAAAAAAGCGTAGGTATGACTATTGCTTCAAAAACTCCGAATTTGCTGAACGCATCACCTGCCGAGTCGCCAAACTGCCGCAGACATATAGGTATAAGCGCGTCATTTGTGCTGCTCAATACCGCAGTAAGTACGCTTCCACCCATAATAGGCATAGAAAAAGCCATATACTGCCGAAAAGAAAGACTGCATCTGCCCTGTCGCCTTTCATGCAGCTTAACATATGCCCCACCGAAAAAAATAAGCGAAATTCCGTTCCCTGCTATTATTCCCCATATCATTATCCTGCATACCTGATCCTCTGTGGAAGCCCCTGAAATAAGCGTCATAAAAACTATCACCGCGCATTTTGTCAGGAACTCCGCAATATCACCCACAGCCGTTACAGAAGCCCTGCGGCAGGCGTTGAAATAGCCCTTCAGACAAGCCGAAACAGCACCTGTAACAAGTGCAGCAGGCATAAGCCGCAGAGTTGCTGTCAGGTGTGCGCCGCTGAAAAAGCGCAGGCTTATTGTCTCGGCAAATATCACAACTGCCGCCGAAACAGTAAAGCTCAGCAAAATACACAGCCTAATACCATATGTAAGTATTTTATTTGGATCACCGTTTTTTCTGCCCAATTCCTCGGAAACAAGACGGCTGGTGCACAGAAAAGCATTGCCGTTTGAAAGGATGCCTGCCAGACCTAAAAACGAACCTATCAGACTGAGTATACCCATTGCAGATGTACCCAGCTGTCTTGTTATAAAAACATTCAGCAGCAAAGCTGCCATATCAAGAAAAAGCTGCATCAAAGTCAGCAGAAACGTATCACGCAATATCTTACTTCTGAATATCATAACGCCCTCCAATATGTACTTCTACATTTTATGGGACATTATTACTTAAAATGACAAAACGGACAACAAAAGCTGTCCGTTATCAATATCAAACAAATTTTTACATTCTGATTTATGCAGATATACAAAGTTCAGAAAAACTTTTCTGATAATCAATGGTTTCCCGTTGTTTTTTGCCATTTTTTTGCCCTATTACAGAAGGCGTTATCTTTTCCTGTAAGCAATAAGCTCAGGAGCTTCTCCGTCCTTCCCATAAGTACAAACAAGCAAAAAATCCTTATTTGCAAGTATACCAAAGCAGCGTTCACTGCCCTCACATTCCAGCTGATTACCGAGGTAGGTAGCATTATCATCAAGGAATTTCACAGTACTTCCATTGGGCAGCTTATAAGCAAGATTTACATAGCCTCCCACAAGAGCATTGAGCTTCTCAACTTTCGGCATACCCTTGATGTTCAAAGCATTGAATTCATCAATAAGCTGCTTTTTGAACTCCTCGAACTTGCCGCCGTCTTCGAGTTCCTTATGCTGCTTCCAGTAATCAAGTTTAGGGAGCATATCCTTCATATGTATACGTGCCTGTTCCTCAGAAAAGCCATTGGCAGCCATATGCTTTACGCAGACATTGATAAGGTCGTCCATATCGTGATAGGTATAATTTCCGTCGGCATAGCACCATTTGCAATAGCTCTCATTGAAAGAACCGTCGGTCTCCTTGCTGATAAGCGAGTCCTCCAGCGGCATACCGCAGCACTGACAGATAAGCTTTCTCGGAGAACCTAAAATTGTATTTATAGACACTCCGAAAATTCCAGACAGCAGCTTGAGAGTCTCGGTGTTTGGCAGTGTTTCTCCTGTTTCCCAGCGTGATACAGCCTGACGGGTAACAAATACCTTTTCGGCGAGCTCCTCCTGTGACAATCCGTGACTGTTTCTGAGTTCAAGTATTATGTTTTTGGTTTCCATGTTTATCACCTCTGATGTTATTATAACATAATCTCAGAAAAAAACAAGCAACTGTCTGTTGCTTGTCTTACGTTGCAAATAGAATTATCGTGTGTAGGGGCTGCCTTTGGGAGTCCGTTGTTCACGTTGCAAATAAAATCAGCGAATTGTAGGGAACACCGCCCTCGGCGTTCCGCAATTACAGCGTAAAAAACAGCTAACTGCTAAGGGCGCACACTGTGCGCCCCTACACTACTTACTTTTTAAGAAGTCTGTCCAGCATAACCTGTCTGCACTGCTTTTCAAGTTCATCATCAAGAGCTTCAAGAGCGATATGCTCATTCTCTCCCCTGTTTATGCAGTACTCTATCATATAGTCTGATATCTCGGGATTTTTTGACAGACAAGGACCGTGTAGATAAGTTGCGATAACGTTTTTCTCGCAGTACCCCTCAGCCTCGCTCTTTGAGCAGTTTCCGTTTCCATAAAGAACCTTACCGAATGGAGTTTTTACCCCCTGAGTCTGACCGCCGTGATTTTCAAATCCAACTACCTTCACAGGCTTGCCTGTAAGCTTTGTTTCAATAACAATATTTCCGATACAGCGTTTTCTGCGGCTGTTCGGAGCAACTGTGAAGTAATCGAACAGTCCCAGACCCTTTATATCGTTGCCGTCAGCATCACGGTAGTACTTACCCATAAGCTGATAGCCTCCGCAAATGAGAAAAAGAAATGTTCCGTTTTTGTAAGCCTTTACGATACCGTCCCTGCATTTTAACAGGTCTGCGGAGATATGCTGCTGTTCAAGGTCAGCACCTCCGCCTATGTAAATAAGGTCATATGCGCTGAAATCAGGCATTTCCGAGTCGATAGAATACTTATCTATCTGACACTCTATACCGCGCTTTTTACAGCGGAAAGCCATGACCTCCATGTTTCCGCTGTCGCCGTAAAGGTCAAGCATATCGGCGTACATATGAAGAATTCTTATAGTTTTCATTTGTTACCTCCATGCTTAGCGATATAGCGTTTAAGGGCAGCCCTTGTAGGCTGAACGGCTGTATAGTTTGCGATAATGAACTTTCGGCTCTCAGTTGACGCAAGCTCCTCAACAGCCTTGTCAAGGTCGGGACGCACAACTATTTTCGCAGGGTCATAGCCTGCTGTCTTGATACGTACAGCTATATCATAGGCTCTTGTACCCGATGTAACAACTCTTGTTACACGCTCGAAGATGCTGAAATTGATATCATAAATCCATGATACATCAAGACCGTCCGCAATATTGTCGTTGAGCACGAAAAGAAGCTCCTTTTCGCCCTGCATCTCGTTCATTACACGCAGAGTCATATTAGCACCGACAGGGTTTTTGGCAAGATTAAGAGTAGCCTTGCTCTTACCCAGCATAAAGTTTTCCATACGTCCGTTTTTAACGGTATAGCTGTTGATGACTCCGTCTGTTATCTTCTGCTCGATATTATAAAGCTTAGCCGCAGCTGCAACAGCCGTCATATTATAAACATTATAGATGCTGTTGAGCTTTGGCGAATAGGTATGACCGTCCGCTGTGAATACAGGCTTTTCAAGGTCGATATCCTTAGCCGTTATATAGGGCTCGTAATCGCCGAAGCTGCACTTCTTACAAATGAACTTACCGATGTGGGAATACTGATAGTATTCATACTCCAGAGGCTCACCGCAGAACGGGCAGAAACGCCCCTCAGAGGCTTCAAATATCTTCTTTGTTGCAAAGGCATATGGCTCTGCATGGAAGTATTTCACGTTCTTATTCTTTGGATTTGCTCTGCCAAGTCTGGCTGTATTCGGGTCGTCACCGTTGAGGATAAGATTACCCTCAAAGGTCTTGCAGAAGCCGTTTATCTTCTGGATAAGTGTTTCCATTTCGCCGTTTCTGTCAAGCTGGTCACGGAAGAAATTCAGCACGACCAGCGTATCAAGTTTGAGCTGTGAATATACCACAGGTACGTGAGACTCGTCCGTTTCCAGTATAAGGTAATCAGCCTTGACTTTTCCCGACATATCGCAGTATTTCAAAAGCATAGAACATATGCCCGTATCAAGGTTGTTGCCCTCCTTGTTTATGATTATCTTCTTGCCGCTCCTTTCAAAAAGCTGTGCGATACAGTTTGTAACGGATGTCTTTCCGTTAGTACCTGTAATCGCGATTATAGGGCAATCCACCTTAAACATGGAAACCGCCTTGTGCCGTGACAGATGCCACAGCACGATACCCGGCAGATTTCCTGCGTTACGGTGAAGAAGCTTCAGAAGCTTTACAATAATTTTTCCGATGATTATGAGAAGTCGTTTCAATTTCGTCCTCCATAGTTTTAATTTCCAGTGTAGGAGACTCTGCCGTCATCGGTAAAGCCTACCCAGCCGCGGTTCTTAGCCGCCTTTATGCCAAGAGATACAGATGTTTCCAGCGAGGGTGTTATCCTTGTAAATCCGAAGAGATGCGCCACCTCACGCAGCAAGTCCTCACGAGCCATAGCCACCTGACGGGACATTATCTCCCTTATGCCAACAGCTATCTCCTCAGGAGCTACCTCGTCGATATCGCGCTTTTCATCGCCGCTGTATACTGTTCTGCACTTGTCATAGTTCTCGGGCTCCTGCTCCTTCAGCCATACATACTCGTTTTCTCCTGCTGTTGTTACCTTAGCCTCCGATTTTTCAAAAGCACTGTCGAAAAGTGCCTTCATATTTGAGCCGGGACGGGATATTCCCCAGCATGAGAATGTCTTTTTTGCAAGAGTTTTCTTGTTCATAGGAGCTTCGGCAGCAAGGATATCGTTAATGCACTTTGTTATCTTTGCAATACTGCCTTCGCTGAAGTTTTCGGAAGTACCCAGAGCCTTTATCTTGAATGTCTCGAATTTATCGAAGCTCTCAGCAAAGCTGCTGACCTGTTCGGTCTCGAATACGAGCTCCTGTTTCTTCTTTTCCTCTGCCTTCGGAGCAGCCGCAGGGTTGCGGTAACGCTCTATGGCATTATCTATCTCAGCCTTTATCTTGCCGAGGACTTTTTCCTTATTGTCCAGCCAGTCGATGATATAAACGCTCATCACGTTCCAGCCCAGTCCCTTGAGTACACTTGGCTGTGAAAGGCTTCTGTCGCTTGCTGTACCATTATGGAAATAGGACTCGTTTCCGCAGTTTATACCCATGATATAGGTATCTGGCTTATCAGGATTAACAACTGCTACATCTACCTTATAGTCAGAGCAGCCTACACTGCATTTACATTCATAGCCCATTTTCCTTATCTCGTCCGCAACTACAGTCTCAAAGCCATCTGAGCCGCTCTTTGAACCTGCTCTTACAGGAAGTGCGCTCCTGCCCTTTGCAGCAAATTCAAGGAAACCCTTGAGTCCCTCGACACCGTCCGAACGTGTACGTGAAAGGTCGATCATATCGGGAGTGATGACCGAGAATACTATCATCTTGCACTTTGAACGTGATATTGCGACATTGAGTCTTCTCCAGCCGCCGTCGCGGTTAAGCGGACCGAAGTTCATTGATACCTTGCCGTCCTTGTCAGGACCATAACCGATAGAGAACATGATAACATCACGCTCATCACCCTGTACATTTTCAAGGTTCTTGATGAGGATAGGCTCATACATCTCGTTTGCGTATTCTTCAAGCTTTGGATCATCGCGGTATGCGTCAATTAGCAGGTCGTCGATAAGGTTCTGCTGTGGCTGGCTGAATGTAACAACACCTATGCTGAACTTTCTCAGCTCAGGGTCTCTCAGTCTGCGGCATATCTCCTCCACAACTGCCTGTGCTTCGGCTTTATTTGTACGTGTGGAGCTCTTGTCATAGTATCCCTCAACGTGTACCCAGCTTACCTCCGATATCTGATCGTCAGGCGACGGGAAGGTGTAAAGCTTGTTCTCGTAATACTTTGAGTTGCTGTACGCAATAAGGCTCTCATGGCGCGAACGATAGTGCCAGAGCAGATGCTTCTGCGGCATAGAAAGTGCAAGACAGTCATCAAGTACGCTTTCAAGGTCTTCCTTTTCGTAGTTCTCCTCGTCCACCTGATTTGACGCAAAGAAGCTTGTAGGCGGAAGCTGTTTCGGGTCACCGACTACGATAACATTCTCGCCTCTTGCGATAGCTCCGACAGCCTCGCAGGTCGGGAGCTGTGAAGCCTCGTCGAATATAACAAGGTCAAACTTAGGGTAAGACGGGTCTATATACTGAGCCACGGAAATAGGGCTCATAAGCATTACAGGACACATTCTGCGCAGCAGATTTGGTATGCTGTCGAAAAGCTTTCGTATAGACATCATTCTTCCGTTTGACTTGATAGCCTTTTGCAGTATGCCTATCTCAGAGCTGTTTGCGGAGCTGCCAGGTGCAGGTATCTTAGCTGAAAGCTCGGCAGCAAGCTCCTTGATGGAAAGTGTTGAGAAATCGTCAAGGACTTCGCCGAATTTTCTGATAGTTTCCTCAAAGAGAGTTCCCTGAAAACGCGAAAGCACACTGTTTCGGGAAATAGTACTTGTGACCATAGCCTTGCTTATATCGCAGTCAAATGCACCTAAAAGCTGCTCTGTCGGCACATCGCCGTTCATGTACGCGTCGGCAACATTACCTATGCCAAGCTCGCGGAGCTTATTGCATATCGTAACGATTCCCGTCCATTCCTTGAGCTGCGGAAGTGCTTCAATAACGGCATCTGCCTTCTGCTGAGCATCGCTGCCCAAGTTTTCGCCTGTTATGAGCTTGTCCGTATTTATACCGAAATCACTTCTGAGCTGTGATGATATATTTTCAAGTGCGGCATAATCTGCGGATATCTTCGATGTATCGCTGTTTACTCCGTTTTTAAGGCTGTCACAGAGCTTCTGCTTTATATCAGGAGCAAAGGCAGATGCAGCCATTCTTTCTCCAAGCTCGGAGGAACGGCTTACACACTTCTCAATGCTGCTCCAGTCTGCATTTTCATCAAGCTTCACAGTGCCGAAATACTTCAAAAGTTCGGGCTGTGCGGAAGTGACCTGTGTTTTAAGAGCATTGAACTGATTTATCTTGTCGTAATACTGTGTGATATTGGACTTTGTTACAGTTGAAGCAGACTTAGCATGAGCTGCAAGCTCCTTCACAAGCTTCTTGCTTCCCAATGCCTTTCCGATGAACCATTTGCCCTGTGCAGTTTTCCACCTTACCAGAGCATCTGACGCATTATAGCCCAGAACAGAAGGTTCAAACTTCGAGAGCAGCTCGTCCTTAGCCTGTGAAAGCTCCTTACCTGTATTTATAAGCCCCTGTGCAGCCTCCTTTGAGCCGTTCCAGCGGCTGTCTCCGATAATATCGGCAAGGAGCTGTTCTCCGCCCGAGGCTGCTGTAAGTATCTCAGCTGCAAGCTTGCACTGCTCAAAGGTCATCTCGCTGCTGCCCGTAAACTGCACAAGCTGCTGTGTATCGCCCTGAGCGACTGTAAGAGCTGTTTTCAGCTCGCGGAGCTTTGTCTCCATAGCTCCTCTTGTTTCGGGAGTGCATGAGGTAAGCTCGCATACTCCCAGAGCTGTCGTAGTAACATCACCGAATTCGCGTCCTGCCGCAGCAAGGCTTTCAAGAGTCTCATGCCATACCGAGTAAGAGGTATCGCTCATAGCGTCAAGCTGCTCATTTGTAAATGTGAATTTACCGCCGAATTTACTGTTCTTTTCGTATCTTACGGCAGCATCATACATGGAGCAGCCGAAATTGCGCTTCTTGTGTATCTCCTCCATAGTGCCGTTAAGCTCTTTTCGCATCTCGGCTATCTTGTCAGCCTGTGCCTTGTACTCCGCAGGCTTCTTGATGCGTCCGACATTGAGAGTCTCTTCAAGCTGTTTGAGTACAGCACGTTTCTGAGCCTTATTTGAATGGAGCTCTATACAGAATGGCCCGAGACCTACCTTGTTAAGACGCTTTTCAACGACTGAAAGCGCAGCCATTTTCTCGGCTACGAAAAGTACGGATTTTCCCTGATACAGCGCACTTGCTATCATGTTGGTGATAGTCTGCGACTTACCGCTTCCGGGAGGTCCGTGAAGGACGAAGCTCTTGCCCTGTGAAGCCGCATAAACTGCCGCAAGCTGTGATGAATCGGCACTCAGCGGCACAACAAGATCGGAAGGAGCTACCTTATTATCAAGATCAAGAGGAGATATGTACAGATCATCGCCTGCCCATTCTGTTTTTCCTGAGATAAGACTTGCTACTACCTTGTTTTTTTCAAGCTCGTCAGCACGGTTTCGGATATCGTTCCACATGATGAAACGATTGAAGGAGAACTGTCCTATAAAAGCATAGTCAACGATATCCCAGCGTGGCTGCGACATTATGCCCTGACGGATAGTATTGAATATTATTTGCAGATTTACGCCGTTTTCGTCCTCGGGTACAGGGTCAATTCCTTTTATATCAATGCCGAAGAACTGTCTCAGCATCTCCAGCATGGTGATATTTACCTGTGTATCCTCATCGCGCATACGGATAAGATATGTCTTTTCCTGTACCTTGCGGATTATATCTACAGGCACAAGCACAAGCGGTGCATAACGTGCCTTGTCGCTCTTTTCGGTCTCATACCAGCGCAGGAAGCCAAGTGCAAGATATATCGTATTTACACCGTTTTCCTCGATGCTCACCTTAGCCTGTCTGTGGAGCTTCTTCATTACCTTTTCAAGGTCGGTATCCTTCATAAAAGTCCTCAGACGGCGGCTCTTGAACTCTGACTCCGAGATAGTAGTTATAAGATCGCGGTCATTTTCTATCTCATATATCTTGCTGTCGGAAATCTGTAATGTGGTATCATTTGGCATGGGCATGACCTTGAAGTCCTCGCCCTTTGATATCTCGTCCTCAAGCACTCCGAGGTCGCTTATCATAAGCTGAACGCTCATTGCCGAGGGGCGGAAATTCAGAAGGCTGTTCCTGAGACTAAGGTCAAGGAGCTTTCTCTCCCATATTACCTGCTTTGTTACCTCCTTAGCCTCTCCGTCGGCTACAGTCTGTCCGATTATGTCTATTTCATTCGGAGCTGATGTTATCTCCGATTTTTTACGCTCGCCGTAGTCCACTGCCTTGAATGTTCCGTTTTCATACACTCTTGCAGGTACGGGACGAATACCGCTTGAACGGGTACGGCTTATATCTATTGCAAATATGAATTTCGCTGCATCGTCAAGATGACCTGCGGCGTGCTTCTCGGCATCGTCAAAATCTATATTCTTTCCTGCCACAAGGTCAGTACACTCGACTGCGCATATTGCGTCTATACCATGAGCTATGCGCTTTGTAATAGCTGACATATCATATTGCAGGCAGTCTGAAAAAGTCTCATTATCGAGCCAGCAGGCTGCAAAGGCATGGTCCTGTACAAGAATTAGCATAGGGTTAAGTCCTGCCGCTTCAAGGCATGAACAGTAAAGCACGGAAAGGTCGATACAGGTGCCCTGCTTCAGTTCAAGAACCGTATCGGGCATACGTATACGCTGAGCTTCCTCAAAGCTTGCAGGCGGCATTGCGTAGGCAATGTTCTGCTCCTGTAAAGCAGCATATATCGCGCCCATTTGCATTTTTACAATATTGGGATTTCTGGTCTGATAGCCTGTGAAAGCAGGATCATCACACCATTTTTTCAGGTATGCACCTGCCGCAGACATTATCTCCTGTACCTTCGAGTGATTCGGACTCACAAAGGCTGCGGCAGTCTCGGGCATGAAGTTTATACCCGACCACTGATCGTAGGCAAGAAGCTCGATGCTGCGGTTTTCGGAAGCTATGACTTCTTCGCCCTGAAGTGCTTCTATTGTAACACTTCCTACAAGCTTTTCGGTAAGGCTGAAAAGATAATCGGAAAGCATGATTATATTTATTGGAGCTATCTCTACAGGCTGTGCAGGTAAGAGATCAATGGGAGCTGATTCAAAGATCTTTGCAAACTCAGGCTCAAATCTTATCCTCAGTCTTACATTTTTCACTTCCTCGTCGGAATTATTGGTCATAACGATATTTCTGAATACAGGAACATAATTCTGCTGCATCGCAAAATTGATCTGAGCGGTCATATTGCCGCTGAAAGTGATTTTATTCTCCATACAGTCCTCCATTCTGCCGTTAGCGGTGCGAAAGATACTATTTCTATGATACCACATTTTGTTGTATTTTACAATATTTACAGCAAAAAAAATCAAATAAGCATCCCCCGGCAAAGCCGGGGGTTTTCCCTTAAACGCCCCATAGGGGCTCAGAATACAAGCTACGCCTAAAAAGGCGTAACAACACGGACGCACGCGGCTACGTTCTTCTGCGTATTTCTTACTTCTTATTCGCTATACGGATTTGAATTGTCCAGCGTTAATTGACCTGCTATTCTGTCGTCTTCCAGTTGCTTTCTGATATAATCTGCTATTGCAGCTGTATTCTTCCCTGCTGTATCAACATAATATCCTCGACACCAAAACGACCTGTTTCGATACTTATACTTCATATTCCCCCATTTGTTGTATATCATTATACTGCTTTTTCCTTTGAGGTATCCCATAAATGATGATACTGCATTTTTAGGTGGTATCTCCACCAACATATGTATATGATCCGGACACGCTTCCGCTTCAAGCAAATTTGCTCCGTACCAGTTACATAATTGCCTTATTATCTGCCCTATTTCATATCTCTTTTCTCCGTAAAATACTTTCCTTCGATATTTTGGCGCAAATACTATATGATACTTGCAATTCCATTTTGTATGTGATAAACTATACTTGTCATTCACTTTGCAATGACCTCCTTTTGATTATCTTTGCAGTTGGTAGCCGCAAATTTATTATAATCAAAAGGAGTTTTTTCTTCAAGACTTATAGCTGTAAGCTTTTTTGACCCCCCGGCCTAGCCGGGGGTTTTCAGATTACAACAAAAAAGCTGCCCGAAGGCAGCTTTATGTTATCTGTCAGCATAAACTCTTATATTTCGTCCGCCGTTTTCCGTGAATTCAAGTCCGTCTGCTGAGAAAACGCCATCAAAATCCACAAATTTCTTGTCATCGGCTTCCTCTATCCACTTATCACCCTTAAATGACACAGTTACCTTGCCGTCGGGAGCGATATTAGTTACCTGTCCGATAGTGATAAAGCTGGACTTTTTGCCCATCTGCGGCTCATACTCAAATACTGCTTTCAGATCACCGTGATCTCCCACATCTTCAACTGTGAGCTTTATCGTATTATCACCCGTATCAGGCGAATAAATGCCGTCATATTCATTTATGAGGTAGGTAAGGTCTGCACCTGCGGACTTTTTCAGATCTATTTCATAATCGTCTGACTTCAGTGTACCTTCCTTTAAGTCAAAAACGCCGTTGAATTCAATGATATGATATGTTTCGGGCTTCTTTTCCCAGTCTGTACCTCTGAAATGTACAGTTATCGCGTCCTTTTTTTCCTCTACAACAGTACCCTCCATAAGGTAACTTCCTGTAGGTACTCCCGGATTTGCAGGATCTTCATGGAACGAGAAAAGTGCCTGTATGTCGCCGTCCTCAGCTGTTCCGAAAACCGAGAAATCAAGACCTGTAATACCCTGTGTAGCAACATATTTGCCTGAATACGTGTTTACAAGCTCCTTGTATTCCTTCTTTGCCTCGGTAGTAGCTTCGGTAGTCGCCTCTGTAGTAGTGTTGGTAGTCTCTGTAGCAGTTGTAGTTTCGGTTGTTGCCTGTTCAATAAGATAATCATCTGTGTTATTATCAGAGCAGGCAGCAGTTATTGTAAGTGCAAAAGCCGCTGTCATAAGAACAGAAGCAAGTATCTTTCTTTTCAACTCAGTTTCCTCCGACTATCAGTCTTTATGTACGATGACTCCGCCTGTCTTGTAAATGCTGTCAGCAGGGATAACTCCTCTTACACAGCTTGTAGGATAGATGTTTGAATTGCGTCCGATAACAGTACCGGGATTGAGGACGCTGTTACAGCCTACTTCAACGAAATCGCCAAGCATAGCACCTATCTTCTTGATGCCTGTTTCTATCTTCTCATCGTCTGACTTGATGACTACATTTGTCTTGTCAGACTTTACGTTTGAGGTTATTGAGCCTGCACCCATATGGGACTTGTATCCGAGGATACTGTCTCCAACGTAGTTGTAATGAGGTGTCTGTACATTATCGAAAAGGATAACATTTTTCAGCTCTACAGAATTTCCTACTACACAGTTCTCGCCAACAAGTGCGCTGCCTCTGATAAATGCACCGTGACGCACCTCTGTACCTGCACCGATTATACATGGTGCTCCGAGATAGGCTGTGGGAAATACCTTTGCTGTCTTGTGTACCCATACATTTTCAGACGGGTTATCATATTCATCAGGACTCAGAGTTGCTCCGAGCTCGATTATAAAGCTGCTTATCCCTTTAAGGGCTTCCCAAGGGTATGTAAAGCGGCTGAGGTAATCCTTTGCGGCTGTATGTGTAAGGTCATACAGTTCAGATATTTTTACATTTTCCATTTGTATCAGCTCCTGAAAAGTTCATAAATATTGCAAATATTATTATACTATCCATTCTGCCCAATGTCAAGGCAAAATGACAAAAACAAACCTTTCCTTCCACTACTTTACAATTTCGTAAAAATATGGTAAAATATAATCTGCACTTTTATAGTGCTGCGTGTTCTGCATAGTGTCTGTGCAGACATTTTTGATGCTTTACACAGGAAGTGTATTTAATGAAAAACAAGCTTTTATTTCTTCTGAAATATCCTATAGAAGTACTTCTGGTATTACTGCTGATATTGCTCTCCTTCTGCTTTACGGCTTCACTTGGACAAGAAGAAAACATATCCGATGACCGCAGCGTTTTCCTTACGGCTGCTGTTGATGCTGCGGCTGAGATAATAAATAATGACGTTACTTGTACGACAACTACCGTCACTACTACCTCAACGACCACAACTATAGTGACTACTACTTCACTGTATGAGATATGTGAGCCGACACGCACAGCAGGGCAGTCTCCAAACAGTCTGTTCTATCAGGAAAGGCTTGCCGTTACAGGCGACTCTCTCGCCCTCGGCTTCAATGTCTACGGCTTTATCCCTGATATGCATAATATCGCAGGCGAATCCGTGTCAATGTGGAATCTGGATTACTTCACATTTGATCTGGGCGGCGGCGAAATGGGTATGGTAGACGCTGTTGATTATGTTCACCCGAGACTGCTGTATATGTCTGTGGGTATGAACGATGTTAATCTCAATTATCCCGAACCGTATGTTAAACGTTACCGCGAAGTAATCGAGGAGCTTATAAAGCGTATGCCTGATATCAATATCGTAGTTGCCGCAATTACTCCTGTATGCTCCTACTGCAATGTCGTGAAAAATGAGATCATACGCGATTATAATGCCGCACTAAAGGAAATGGTGAAGGATATGGATTTGCCGCAGGTAGTCTTTTTTGATGCGTATTCTGTGATCTGCGACAACGAGCTTAACCTGAAAGACGACTATTCTTCGGGTGACGGAATGCACCTGTATATCCCATGCTACAATGATATACTTACAGCACTGTTCGATTTTCTCGATACCACTGATTTCAAAAAGCGGTTAGGAGGATAAAGTACATTAAATGGGCTGTCGAGGACGCCAGCCCCTACATAAAAAAGGCGTGATATGATATCACGCTTTTTTTATCATGTATTTTTATCAACTTCGTGGAACTTCTTGAGATTTCCGATCTTTTCGTTTCTCTCGTCAAGAACACGCTCAACGTCTGACCAGTCAAGTCCCTGATTTGCACAGAGTACCATTACATGGTAGAGAAGATCGTTGATCTCGTTCATAAGCTCGTCGTTGTCACCGTTCTTTGCTGCGATAACTGTCTCGGTAGCCTCTTCGCCTACCTTCTTGCAGATCTTGTCTACGCCCTTTTCAAAAAGGTAGCAGGTGTAGGAATTCTCGGCAGCTGTACCGTTCTCGAACTGCTTTTTCCTTTCCTTGATAACTTCAAAAATTTCCTGATATACTGTCATTATTCATTCTCCTCGTTATTATATATTTCGTTGAAAAAGCAGCTGTAGCTTCCTGTATGACAGGCAACTCCCGTCTGCTCAACATTTACAAGCAGTGTATCGTTGTCGCAGTCGCCGTATATTGATACGACCTTCTGCAAGTGTCCACTCGTTGCGCCCTTGTTCCAGTACTCCTGACGGGAACGGCTCCAGAACCATGTATAGCCTGTTTCGAGAGTCTTTTTAAGGCTCTCCTTGTTCATATACGCAAGCATAAGAACTGTTTTTGTATTGACCTCATAGCATATCGCAGGGATAAGCTCTCCCTTTACGAAGAATTTGTCAAGATCATTCAAGTCTATCTTTATCATATTTACTCCTTTTCGGTTTCATCGAATAAACGGTCTAACATACGCCTCGGGCTATCCATAAAGGCTTTCATTACGCTGTAAGTCTCCGTATCCTCATAGGAGCTTTCTGCAATGCCTTTTTGTGTAAGCTCGTATATGACAGCGTCGGGATATGCAAGGATAACAGGCGAATGAGTAGCTATTATGAACTGGCTCCCCTGCTTTACAAGCTCGTTTATCCTTATAAGCAGTGACATCTGCCTTGAAGGTGAAAGCGCAGCCTCCGGCTCGTCAAGTATATACAGTCCGTGGGCGGTAAAGCGGTTCATCACCAGTGAAAAGAAACTCTCGCCGTGAGACTGCTCATGCAGCGACTTTCCGCCGTAGGCTTGCAGTATTTCGTATCCCAGTGTATCAACATAGGAAGCGGCATTATAAAAGCTCTCAGCCCGCAGAAAAAAGCCTGTTTTCGGTCGTTCTATACCTCTTGTAAGCTTGATCGCATTATGCAGCGGAGAATGAGTTTCCTTTGTGGAAAATGAAAAATTCAGTGAGCCGCCCTCTGCATTGAAGCCGTATTTTACGGCTATAGCTTCAAGAAGCGTGGATTTTCCCGTACCGTTTTCGCCAACAAGATAGGTCACGGAAGCACTAAGCTCCAGCTCCTCCATTGCCGAAAGGCTCCTTACAGCAGGGAGCTCCGCAGTATAGCCAAGCTCCTCTGTCAGCTTTTCAAGCCTGACGCTTCTTATATAGCTCATCAGCGAACAATAACGCCCTTGCCGCGGCAGTAGTCCTTTACCTCGCCGACAGTAAGCTCCTTAAAGTGGAAAAGTGAAGCCGCAAGAGCTGCTGTAGCTCCTGTTTTCTCGAATACCTCATAGAAATCGTTTATCTTGCCTGCTCCGCCGCTGGCGATAACAGGTATGGAGCAGTTGTCACATACTGCTTTCAGCATGTGGATATCAAATCCTTCCTTTGTACCGTCGGCATCTATGGAATTAAGGCATATCTCGCCTGCTCCAAGCTTTTCGATAGTGTGTACCCAGTCTATAAGGTCTATGCCCATGTCTTTGCGTCCGCCGTTTATATAGACAGTCCATTTGTTATCGGCTATCTTCTTTGCGTCGATGCCTACGCAGATGCACTGGCTGCCGAATATATCAGCTCCGTCCTTGATGAGCTGCGGATTTTGTACAGCCTGTGAGTTTACCGAGACCTTGTCCGCACCTGCTCTCAGTGCCTCGCGGATATCGTCAACATTCTTTATGCCGCCGCCTACTGTAAGGGGTACGAATACCTTTTTCGCTGTATCTCTAACTACATCGAGGAATACTCCTCTGCCCTCAAATGAGGCTGTTATATCGTAGAATACTATCTCGTCCGCACCCTGCTTGTTGTACTCCTCAGCACACTCTACAGGATCGCCTACATCACGTACTCCCTCAAAATTTACGCCCTTAACTACCTTTCCGTTTCTAACGTCAAGGCAAGGGATTATTCTCTTTGCAAGCATTATATCACTTCCTTAAATTGTTACTTATTATCAAAATGAACACCATAACAGAAATAAAAACAAGTTCTGCTATGATAATATAGCGTTTTGACTTTTTCAGCCGTATTCTGCTATCAGCTGCCAATGCTGCTGCGCCGATGGGAATTACCGGTAAAACCTGAAAAACCCTGATCGGTATGCCGAAAGTAAACATTCTCGTCTGATGTATGACGCAATGCGCCCAAATAGTATAGAATACAGCCCAGAAAAGCTTCATTGCGTCAAAAGCAGTAAGTACGGTTCTTCTGACGAATATATCTTCCTCTACACCAAGCTTTTTGCTTATTCTCTTGGCTTTATTTATGGCAAAACCTCCGAGAGTAAATGCTATAACAAGTCCGAAGCCTGCTATAAACGGGAAAAATGCATAGGCTCTTGAAGCGTAAACATCAAATTCGTTGTCATCACCGTAATGAATACCTATCTTTTCTGGGAAATCCTTATACACCATGAGCATATACACAAGATACGCCCCCAGCATACCGAATGACAGGATATTAACTGTTGTATGCAGCCTTTTTATTGTTTTTTCATGCATTTGAATACTCAATGGCTTCCTTCAGGTTCAAAGTCCCTTTGTATATGGACTTTCCGCAGATAGTTCCATAGAGTCCCATTTTCTTGCAGGCGATGATGTCGTCCATAGTGTGGACTCCGCCGCTTGCTACGATATTTGCTCTGCCCTCTGTTGCGTCTGCAAGCTTTTTGAGCTGCTCACGGTTTACGCCTGAGAGAGTTCCGTCCTTGGAAATATCGGTGAAGATGAAGTACTTCACTCCCGACTCTATCATCTTGTTTGCAAGGTCGATATAGTGTACGTCCGAGCTTTCGAGCCAACCCTCTGTAGCTACCATTTCGTTCATTGCATCTATCCCTACAACTATCTTTTCACTGCCGAATTTCTCAACAGCTTCGCATACAAGCTTAGGATTTTTAAGTGCTACCGAGCCCAGTATAACTCTTGTAATACCCATGTCAAGATACTCCTGAATGGTCTGTATGCTGCGGATACCGCCGCCAAGCTCTACCTTTAGGTTGGTTTTTTCGGCAACATCGGTATATATCTTTGTGTTGACAGGTCTGCCCTCTTTTGCGCCGTCAAGGTCTACCATGTGTATCCACTGTGCTCCAGCCGCCTCAAAGCTCTTTGCAGTTTCGAGATAGTCGGAAGCCACCTTTTCAACTGTGGAAAAATCGCCCTTGAAAAGGCGGACACAGTTACCGTCCTTAATATCTATTGCGGGAAAAATTATCATATTAGTCCTCCTATTTGATCTTTAGCGGTAAATGGTCTTGTCCTTTACCTGATCGTCACACTTTATCTCAACCGTTCCTTTAGCGTGTTTAAACTTCATTTTTACAATATATCTACCTGTTTTATCAGCTGTAAAATAAGTATCGGCATCTTTGATATTACTTATGACCTCGCCTTTTTTTTCGCCCTTGCAGATAAATGAGACCTCTGCCTTACCTTTCTCAATATGAGCGTCAAGGTGAAGCTTTTCGCCTGTTTCAAGCTGAAATTCGATTACTTCTTTTCCGTTGAAGGTATAAAAATCAGAATAGTATCTTCCTTCAATAAAATTTCTGCACTTACCTTTGAAAGTATATACATTGTCCCATATCAAAAATCCTGCCAGACCGGCTGCCAAAATCGCTCCTGAAATTTTTTTTAATGTTTTTTTCTTCATATTTATCTCCCGTATCATTTTATAAGTCTGCTGCGTATCCTTTCAATATGATCAATCGACAATCCTATTGCTTCAAAATAGTTTTCTACAGTACCGAAGCGTTCTGTAAAAAGGTCTATAAAGCCATTCATGCTCTTTTCATTCGCAAGGACGATATTCCTGTCCACCTCGGGGTGAGCCTCAAGAAAGGCTGCAAGCCTTTTGTGGTTGTACTCGCGGCTTACGACATAGTCGTTGACTATATCCTCGCGGTATGCTCCGCAAGTCATGAGTATTATTGCGCTTACAACGCCTGTTCTGTCCTTACCTGCCGTACAATGGAAAAGAACACCCTCAGATGCTTCTGCAATGGTTCTCATCACCTTTGGCATATTCTCAGCCGTTGCAATTTCCATATAGGAAAGCGGTACAGCTTCAAGGCTTTCGGGAACTCCGCTTCCCTCGGTTATAGGAAAATGTAGATATTCAAAGCCTGCTGTTTCAGAAAGCATATCGGGATTTTTTTCGACTTCCCACTGTGTACGCATATCAATTATAGTAGTGATATGAGCAGAAAGAAGCTTTTCAATATCCCCGGCAGCAGGCTGTGAAGGAACATCGCTGCGCCAGTATACGTTATTTTTCGTAATACTGCCGTCAGCTGTTTTAAAACCGCCAAGCTCACGGGTATTATATGAGCTTGAAAGTATACTCTTATATACCATGATAACGTTCCCTCACTTTAACTCTGCAAGTATATCGGAATACGTCTTGTCCCAGTCTTTCTGCGGATCATCAAGGACAATGCTGCTGATATCAAGTCCGCTGAGAATTTCAAGCTCTCGCTGCTGTCTTTCTTCAAGTGCATATATATATCCATCAAAACCTGTCAGACCGATACTTTTGCCATACTCACCATTACAGTGGTAGTCGATGACTGCATTGAGCCACTCATCTCCCCGTTCAACAGAAGCTTTCTTTACACTTTCGTAAACTTCGCTGTTTTTGAGATATACTACAAGCGGCGAAAACGGCTTTATTATTTCGCATATTTCAGCAATATATCCAGCTGAAACCAACTTGTCAAAGCCAAAACGCATCATAGTCTCGCACATAGGATTCTGCAAAAGCACACAGTTGAAAACATATCTGCTGCCGTCGTTTTTATCTGCAAATTCACGCCATTTATCCAGCATTACAGGACGTTCGGTCTCCCACGGAAGAAAATCATATATCTTGTATTGCAGGAGCTTGTTGAAAAGCTCTCCGCTGAATGCTCCGAGATTTACGATATTACCGCCAGACTTTTTTACAGTATGCCGAGCTATCTGTTCAAGCTCGTCTGATGTGAAATTTTCAAGCCGGTTATCCGTCAAAACTGCATGAAACTCATAGTCCGCAGGATGATCGCCTGTGCCTTCGTCAATGAAAGTCATATCAAGCTGCTGTGCAATAAATCTTGCAGTTGTACTCTTTCCCGAGCACGGAAGTCCCTCGACTATGATGAGCTTGTTCATTTAATAAGTCCTCCGAAGCTGCGGAGAATTTTAAGTCCTGTTTCACCGCTCTTTTCAGGGTGGAACTGTGCGCCGTATACGTATTTTCCATCGTAAACAAGTGCAGGCACTCTTCCGCCGTATTCTACATACGCGGCAATATTCTTATCCTCGCAGTGTGCCTTGTAGGAATGAACGAAGTAAACATACTCATTATCTCCTACATTTTCAAGAAGCGGACAATCGTTGAGCTTTTCAAGCTTGTTCCAACCCATATGCGGGATTATAAGCTCGGGCTCTTCCATTTTTCTTACGCTTCCGCCTATAAGTCCGAGGCCGTCACACTCCTCAAATTCATAGCCCTTTTCAAATATGAGCTGCATACCAAGACATATACCGAGAAAGGGCTTTCTTGCAGCCTCCTCCTTGATAGTGTCAACAAGTCCTGTAGCTTCAAGCTTTTTCATGGCAGCAGGAAATGCTCCTACTCCCGGGAGTATAACAGCATCGGCTGCCTTTACGGACTCCTTGTCGCTGACAAGCTTGCTTTCAAGTCCGAGATAATCAAGTGCATTCTTTACACTGAAAATATTGCCTGCGCCGTAGTCGATTATAGCTATCATCAGAGAACTCCTTTCGTTGAGAGAGTTGAACCGTCTGAATTTTCTGTCACAGCTGTTTTAAGTGCATGAGCTACTGCCTTATATACAGCCTCTGCCTTGTGGTGGTCATTGCTGCCGTAAAGAAGGTTTATATGCAGTGTCATGCCCGAATTGAATGCAAATGCGCGGAAAAATTCCTCTGTCATGCAAAGGTCATAGTCTCCGCAGCTCTGATTTGTAAAGTCACAGTTGAAAACAAGGAACGGACGATTGCTAAGGTCAAGGCTTGCCATTGCAAGAGACTCGTCCATTGGAATATAAGCTGTACCGTAGCGGACAATGCCTGCCTTTGTGCCGAGAGCCTGTCCGAGAGCTGCTCCGAGAGCTATGCCTGTATCCTCGATAGTGTGGTGACAGTCAACGTGCAGGTCACCCTTTACCTTTACAGTCATGCTTATGCCGCTGTGTACCGAAAGAGCTGTAAGCATATGGTCGAAGAAACCGATGCCTGTATCTATATCAGCTCTGCCCTTTCCGTCAAGAACAACGTTTATCTTTATCTGAGTCTCTTTTGTTTCACGCTCGATAGTTCCTGTACGCATACTGACCTCCATTACTTTTTGAAGTAGCTGTCAAGGACGCTTATAAAACGTGCATTTTCAGCTTCTGTGCCTGCTGTTACACGGATATAGCCCTTGAACTTTCTTATGGCGATAGAGTTTTCCAGCATAAAGCTGTATATCTTCTCAAATTCATCTGTTCTTACGAATACGAAATTGGTGCATGGCTCATATATCTTCTCAAAGCGACCGTACTTCTTGTCAATTTCAAGGATATCGCTGTAGAGCTTCTTTGTATTTGCAACTATAATGTTACGGCACTCCGCAAGGTAGTCCTTTTCGCTGAGTATATCCGCAACTATAGTCTGTGCAACTGTATCGTTGTTGTATGGCGACTTTGCTGCACGGATAGCATTGGTTATGGTCTTGTTTGCGACTGCAAAGCCAAATCTTACTGCTGCAAGTCCGATAGCCTTTGAACAGGTCTTGAGTATTATAAGGTTGTCATACTTGTCAACATCTGAAAGAATGGACTGATCCCAGAAGTCCATATAAGCCTCATCAAGGATAACAAGACAGCCGTCAAGAGACTCTATTATCTTCTTTACTGCTGCTCTGTCAAGTCCGAGAGATGTAGGATTGCAGGGATTTGAAAAGATAAGACCCTTTGCACCCTTTTCCTTGCAGAAGGCTATGAGCTTGTCCGGGTTTATCGTCAGGTCTGCTTCCTTCTGATATGTTTCTACGTTTACCTCGTAGAGCTGAGCATAGAACTCATACATTGAAAAGTCGTGTGATACATTGACTATAGTATCCCCTGCCTCAAAAAAGCAGCCTTCGATAATGCTTATAAGCTCATCGGAGCCGTTTCCTGCACTTATAAGCTCCTCGGGAATATTGTAAAGCTCAGAAAAAGCCTTTGTGGGAGCTTTTGCAAGGCAGTCGGGATAGCGGTTGAAGTCTATCTGCGAAATGCTCTTTGCTATCTTCGCTTTTAAGCTGTCGTTAAGATTGAAGCAGCTCTCATTTGCGTCAAGTCTGATATCATAGTGACCTGTTATCGGGTCATAGGGCACTAAATTTACCAGCTTTTTATTAAGTTTGTAACTCATAATTTATCCTTTCCGAAAAAACACCTATAGGGCGACAGTATCAAAGAGCCGCCCCATTGCGTGATTTAGTCTTCAAATCTTACCTTGATAGCATTAGCGTGAGCGGTAAGTCCCTCGCGCTCTGCGATAAGTACGATGTCGTCCTTAGCCTGTCTGAGTGCCTCCTCAGTGTAGTAGGTGTAAGCTGTACGCTTTGTAAAGCTTGCTACGCCAAGAGGCGAGAAGAAACGTGCAGTACCGCTTGTAGGAAGAACGTGGTTAGGTCCTGCATAGTAGTCGCCGAGAGGCTCGGAAGCATAGTGACCGAGGAATATGGAGCCTGCGTTGTCAAGGCTTCCGAGAAGCTCGAATGGATTTTCCATAAGGACTTCAAGGTGCTCGGGAGCTATCTCGTTGGCAAGCTCTACGCACTTTTCACGGCTGTCTGCAATAATAATCGCACCGTAGTCTTCAAGCGACTTTTCGATGATATTCTTTCTTGAAAGATATTCCTTCTGACGCTCTATCTCCTTGATAGTGCCGTCAGCAAGCTTTTCGCTTGTAGTTACCATTATTGCAGATGCAAGCATATCGTGCTCTGCCTGTGACATAAGGTCGGCAGCTGCGAACTTAGGATTTGCTGTATCGTCAGCTATAACAAGTATCTCACTTGGTCCTGCTATCATGTCTATATCAACAACACCGTAAAGGAGCTTCTTTGCTGTAGCTACGTAGATGTTACCGGGTCCTACTATCTTGTCGCACTTAGGTATCTCCTCTGTGCCGTAAGCAAGTGCAGCAATTGCCTGTGCGCCGCCTGAGAGGAATACTCTGTCAACACCGCATATAGCAGCAGCAACAAGGATATCCTTGTTAGGTGTGCCGTCCTTCAGCGGAGGAGTTACCATGATTATCTCCTCAACGCCTGCTATCTTAGCAGGGATAGCGTTCATAAGAACACTTGAAGGATATGCGGCCGTACCGCCCGGAACATAGAGTCCTACTCTGTGCAGTCCGCGCACACGCTGACCCATTATTACGCCGTTTTTCTTGGGAGAGATAAAGCTCTGCTCAACCTGTCTCTGGTGGAAATCAGCTATATTCTCCTGAGCGTTGAGGAGTGCGTCAACGAACTCTTGATCTGCCTCTGTGAGAGCATCGTTGATGACCTCACGGGGGACTTCATAATACTGCGGAAGATTTCCGTCAAATTTAAGTGTGTAATCCTTAACAGCCTTGTCGCCGTTATTCTTTACATTCTCGATTATCTCCGATACGACCTCTGTGACCTTTTTATTGGTCTCGCCGCTTCTCTTTTTCAGATCGTTGAGAAAAGCAACTTCGTCTGTACCGTTAGCGAATATTTTCTTCATCAAAGATTCTCCTCTATAAGTGTGATAAGTCTGTCAATTTCAGCGTGTCTCATTTTGAGACTTACGGTGTTTGCAATAAGTCTTGCCGAGATAGGAGCAACGTCCTCAATGACCTCAAGTCCGTTCTCTCTGAGAGTAGTACCTGTCTCAACTATATCAACAATACCGTCTGCAAGTTCAAGAAGAGGAGCAAGCTCAACAGAACCCTCTATTTTGATTATCTCTGTATCCATGCCCTTCTTCTCAAAGAAGCTTCTTGCAACGTTAGGATACTTTGTAGCGATAGTCTTTATACCGTAGCCGCTGTAGAAATCATAGCCCTTCTTTGTAGCAAGTGCGAACTTACACTTGCCGAAGCCGAGGTCAACAAGCTCGTAGAACTTGCCCTTCATTTCCATGATAGTATCCTTGCCAACAACACCCATGTCACATACACCATGCTCAACATAAGTGATAACATCGTTTGCCTTTGCAAGAACTACTTCAAGGTTTGCATCGGGTACAGGAAGTATGAGCTTTCTGCCCTTTTCACGTACAGCTGTGCAGTCGAAGCCCAGCTTTTCAAGGAGACCTACTGTGTCCTTTTCAAGTCTGCCCTTTGTAAGAGCCATTCTGATAGGCTTATTCATATATTGACCTCCTTGCTTTCGCCGTCTATTACAAGTACCTTGGCGATCTTCTTCTCCATTGCGTACTCACGTACACTGTCAAGGTCGTCAAAGAGTGCGTTTTCAACTACCATTCCCTGCTCGCGGAGCTCCTTTGCGGCTTTAAGTGCAGCCACCTCGCAGCCCTCCTCGGCATATACGATAACATCAGGTCTTGGCTCGGCAGGAAGTACATCGCTCTTTTCCATAAGCTTTGCAACTGCGTTGATGTTTACAGCAAAACCAATAGCAGGAACGTCATAACCAAACTCGGAGATGAGCTTGTCATAGCGTCCGCCTGAAAGCACTTCTTCGCCGTGTCCCTGTAAATATCCCTTTATAATAAGACCTGTATAGTAATCGGTCTTGTTTACGAGTCCGAGATCAACAGTGATAGAGCCCTCACCGCTGCAAAGCTCGGAAGCATCTGAATATACTTCTCTGAGCTCATCGAGGATACGCTTGATATTGTCATCAGGCATAAGCTCCTCTGCCTTCTCAAATACCTCCTCGCCGCCAAAGAGTGCGGGAAGCTTTTTGAGAGCATCTGTAACAGGTGAATTTCCGAAGCTGTCAAGCATATCGTTGAGTGCAGGGAAATTCTTGTTCTCAATGAGCTTTCTTATATTTTCCTTGTCCTTATCGGAAGCATCGAGCTTGCCTACAAGCTCCTTGAATATGCCGATATGACCAAGTTCAAGTGAAAACTCCATACCGAAGGAGCTGAGTGAATCAACTGCTGTTGATATTACCTCAAGATCAGCCATTTTGAGCTGTGAGCCTATAAGCTCTATACCAGCCTGTACTACCTCATCGCTTCTGCCCTTTAATGAAGGCTCTGTAGTATATACAGCCTGTGCGTAGCAAAGCTTCAGCGGAAGCTCTGCGTCTCTCAGTCTTGTTGCAACTATTCTTGCGATAGGCATAGTTGTATCAGGACGCATTACAAGGAGTCTGCCCTTGCTGTCTGTGAGCTTATAGAGATTTTCCTGCGGAAAATATCTTGAATTGAGATTGAATACATCATAGAATTCAAGTCCCGGAGTAATTGTCTCATTATATCCGCGGCTCTTGAAAAGTCCCATAAGGGTACTTTCTATATTTCTTCTTACGATACACTCTCCGAAGAGCAGGTCTTTCGTACCCTCGGGAGTTATAAGGTCATAGTTTTTCATGTGAACCTCCTCGTTAAGTCACTTTAGTCTGCTAACATGATAATATGATAACATATTACTAAAAGAAAGTCAAGTCAAAAGAACGACATTTGTGTGGATTCGGGTAAATCACCAAACGCGCCTATGGTTTTCAACATATCTATTGTTGTTTTTGACGCTCCGCTCTCGGACTGGAACTCCTCAATGGACATAAATCCGCCCTTCTGAACAGCCTCATAAATACCCTTCGCAGCGTTGTCACCGACACCGCTCATTGCAGAAAACGGTATTCTAAGCTTGCCGTCCTCAACAAGATAATCCGTCGCGTGTGATTTGAAAAGATCAATGGGCAGGAACTCATATCCTCTCGACATCATCTCATTTGTAATGAGCAGGATATCGTACAGAGCACTGTCTTTGTTGGTCTTGTCGTTTCCGAGAGCCTTTATCTCCTCGATCTTTGCACGTACAGCTGCCTTGCCCTTTATGGCAAGCTCTGCATCGAAGTCCTCACCGCGGACCGAGAAGTATGTGGCATAGTATTCCAGCGGCATATGCAGCTTGAACCAGCCCAGCTTTATCGCCGCGATAACGTAAGCCGCAGCATGAGCCTTCGGGAACATATACTTTATCTTCAGACAGCTTTCGATGTACCATTCGGGTACGTTGTGGTCGCGGAGCATCTGTATTATCTCAGGTGTAAACTGCTTGGGAGCTTTTCCCTTACGTGTCCACTCCATTATCTGGAAAGCCATTTTCGGCTCTACCCCTTTATACAAAAGGTATGTCATAATAGAGTCACGCGTACCGATAACGTCTGAAATGGTACATACGCCGTTGTCGATAAGGTCCTTAGCATTTCCCAGCCAAACGTCGGTACCGTGGGAAAGTCCCGAGATCTGTAAAAAGTCGCTGAACTTGGTGGGCTTTGCGTCCAGAAGCATCTGTATTGTAAAGCCTGTACCCATTTCAGGTATGCCGAGGCTTCCTGTCTTGCAGTATATCTCCTCGGGAGTTACACCCAGCACATCGCAGTTGGTACACATACGAATAACATCGGGGTCAGATGTGGGAACATCCTTTATCTTTATGCCCGTAAGGTCTTCAAGATGCTTGTAGAGAGTAGGTACAACGTGTCCCAGCTCGTCAAGCTTCAATATGGTATCATGGAGGGAGTTGAATGTAAAGTGAGTCGTTATGATCTCGGAGTCGGCAGTATCGGCAGGGTGCTGAACGGGAGTGAAGTCGTAAACATCATAATCAGACGGTACAACAACCATTCCGCCCGGGTGCTGACCCGTTGTCCTCTTGATGCCTGTACAGCCGATAGCAAGACGGCTCATTTCGGCATTATTAAGAGTTATGCCGTTCTCCTCGCAGTATTTCTTTACGTAGCCGTAGGCAGTCTTTTCCGCAACTACGGATATAGTACCTGCCTTGAAAACGTTTGATTTTCCGAAAAGCTTCTCCGTATAGCGATGAGCCCAGAACTGGTATTCATCGGAAAAGTTAAGGTCGATATCAGGAGCTTTATCACCGTCGAAGCCCAGGAAAGTCTCGAAGGGGATATCGTGTCCGTCACGGTTCATGTCCTTTCCGCAGTCGGGACACTTCTTAGGCGGCAGGTCGAAGCCTGAGCCGTATACACCGTCCAGCAGGAACTCGCTGTGCTTGCAGTTAGGGCAGACATAATGGGGCGGAAGCGGATTAACCTCCGAGATTCCGGCCATTGATGCCACAAAGGACGAACCAACAGAACCTCTCGAACCAACAAGATAGCCGTTATCAACTGAGTTCCAAACAAGCTTCTGAGCGATAATGTAAAGCACCGAGAAACCATGCTTGATAATTGATGAAAGCTCACGGTCAAGTCTCTTATCAACAAGCTCGGGAAGCGGATCGCCGTATATCTCATGCGCCTTGTCATGGGTTATCTTAACGAGCTCCTCCTCCGCTCCTTCGATAGTCGGAGTGAACGTGCCCTTTGGTATAGGTCTGACTACCTCTATCTGGTCGGCAATGGCATTGGTATTTGTGATGACTACTTCCTTTGCCTTATCCTCACCGAGATATTCAAATTCCGCCATCATCTCCTCGGTAGTCCTGAGATACAGCGGAGCCTGCTCCTCTGCGTCCTTGAAGCCCATGCTGGCAAGAATTATCTTACGGTAGATAGCGTCCTTTGGGTCGATGAAATGAACATCGCAGGTAGCACAGGTAGGAAGTCCGAGTCTGTCGCCCATATCAACGATGTATTTATTGAACTCACGAAGCTCATCATCGTCCTTTGCAACACCGTCACGTACCATGAAAGCATTGTTGCCTATTGGCTGTATTTCAAGATAATCGTAAAACCTTGCAAGGTTGTCGATATAGTCCTGATCGCGTATATCCAACATCGCCTGGAATATCTCGCCTGCCTCGCAGGCACTTCCGTAGATAAGTCCTTCACGATGCTCTATGAGCCTTGATTTGGGTATGAGCGGCTTTTTATAGAAGAACTCAAGGTTACTGAGCGAAACGAGCCTGTAGAGATTTTTAAGTCCTGCCTGATTGCGGACAAGGATTATAAAATGATAGCTTTTCAGCTTCTTTGTCTCTATTTCGTCAACAAGTATATTAAGCTGCTGTATAGACTTAAAGCTTCTTTCGCTTTTAAGTCTGCCGATAAGCTCGATATATATTTTGGCAAGCATCAGCGCATCGTCGGAGGCTCTGTGATGATCGAACTTTCCTAATTTCAGCTGCTTAGCCACAAGATTGAGCTTATGTCGTCCCATTTCCGGAAGCATAGACTGGCACATAACAAGGGTATCCACCCATGTATACGGAAAGTCTATGTTCTGACGTTTCTTCACCTGATTTATCATGTTGGTATCATAACGGGCGTTATGAGCAACAAGTACGGGATTATCTCCGCAGAACTCCATGAACATACGGAGTGCCTCTGCTTCATCGGGAGCATTTGCCACATCAGCATCACTTATGCCTGTAAGCTCTGTTATCCTCTCCGGAATATGAAATCCCGGATTTACTTTAGTATTGAAGCTGTCAACGACCTGAAGATTTTTCAGCTTTACAGCACCTATCTCGGTCAGTCTGTCATTGCGGAAGCTGAGACCTGTAGTCTCAACATCGAATATTATTATCTCATCATCAAAGGAACGGTCATCATCACCGTAAACCACCATGTCGCGCTCGATATCGTTTACAACATAGGCTTCCATGCCATATATTACCTTGAAGTTCTTAGGCATATTATACATACAGTCAGGGAAAGCCTGCACGTTGCCGTGGTCGGTTATCGCCATAGCCTGATGTCCCCAGCTTGCGGCTCTGTTTATAAGAGTAACAGGGTCGGTAACTGCGTCCATAGCGGACATATTGCTGTGGCAGTGTAGTTCGACACGTTTTTCGGGATAGTTGTCCATTTTTGGTATGCGCTTTACCTTGATGAGGGAATTTGCGGATATAACGATATCCCTTGCGTAGGAATCGTAATCCAGCTTACCCGAAACAAGCAGAGTCGCACCGCTTTTTATAGAGCCCAGCTTCAGCTCCTCTACCTCTTCATTCTTGGCAAATATCTTTACCTTGAGAGAGCCGCTGTAATCGGTGATATCGTATGTAACTACAGTCTTTTCGTTGCGCACCTCTTTGAGCTCGGAGGCAAATACATCGCCGACTACTACAACTCTTTCGCCGAGCTGCTGTACCGCATCACATATGGGAACAGGCTTTTCGCGTATAGCCTTGCCCTTGACTATCTCTGCAGACTCTGCATCGAAATCCTTGTCAAGTGCGGTAACGTCAAGGGTCATAGTCGGAATGACCGACTTCATCTCCTCAGCCCTTATCTCGTCGGGAGTCTTATCGGGAATGAGCTGACTGCTGTAATCGGGCATATCAGCTTCGATACGCTCTATCATCTCATCGAACTGCTGTGCGCTGACGTTGCTCTCACCGTCAAGAACTACCTTTACCCTCACGCCGAACTGATTATATATCATTCGTGAAAAACTAAGGCAGAAGTTATATCTTTCAAGGATATCCCTGCCGCCGTGTACTATCTTTATTCGGAGCTCTCCGTTGCCGAGAGTGACCTCCGCATCATCGAGAAAGCCGTTTACTACAGGGATATCGCGTTTCAGGAGCTTCAACAGCTCGCCGTAGCAATCCATACCGAATTTCTCAGACGGATAACGAGGAGCAAGTCTCACCTGCTCCACCTTTATAGCTGTTTCCACAGCCTTTTCAAACCCGAAGATATCATCACCGGGCACAATTTCTCCGAAATGCGCATGAAAACGTATTCTTTCGAGATTTTCGCTGTAAGTCAGCTTGAATATCTCGCCGCCGAGTATACTTTCAGGCAATTCAATTTCATAGTCCTTGAGAAATTCGGATATCTTTATCTGCATTGGTCAACGTCCTTTTTTTAAATTCAACAGGGGGCGGATATCATCTGCCCCATAGTTATTACGTTACTCACTTTTGTTGAAAGCCTTTTTTAAACCTATAGCGATCACATTAACTACAGTGATCCCAACAACTAAAATGAAAATTTCAGCTGTATATCTAAGTAATTTATTACCAATAAGTTCTTCCAATCCTATGATATCTGTTACTATAAATCCTAAAACAAGTCCTAAAAAAGATAAAAAAGAGTCTTTCCAATCAAACTTATGGGGCTTTTTTATCTCTTCCTTCATGGTCTCATTTATCAGCTTTTTATTGTAGTATTCCTGTTCTTTTTCCTTTGTGTATTCCATGACTACTCCTCCGTTTAGCTGAGCAATTAAAAACTTATCAGAGCTTGTCTATCTCTGCAAGAAGCTCGGGAACTATATCCTCTTCACTTATCTTACGCTGAGTACCGTCCTTTTTGAATATGATAGCACAGCCGTCACCGCCTGCTATTCCCACATCGGCTTCACGGGCTTCTCCGGGACCGTTTACGATACAGCCCATAACTGCAACTGTTATATCCTTGTCCATATCCTTAACGGCTTCCTCCACCATTTTAGCTGCCTTGACAAGGTCGATACGGGTCCTTCCACAAGTAGGACATGAAACTATCCTTACTCCACCGCGCTTGCCGATACTTTTGAGGATATCCTTAGCGGCTGCTATCTCACGGATAGGATCATCGGTAAGGGATACACGGATAGTCTCACCTATGCCGTCGCAGAGGAGCGAACCTATACCGATAGCAGACTTGATAAGCCCCATGCGCTCCGTGCCTGCCTCCGTAACTCCGAGGTGGAGAGGATAGCTGCACGTCTGAGCAGCAAGCCTGTAGGAAGCTATCATCTTATTTACGTCTGAAGACTTTATGGAAATAACGATATCGTTAAAGTCGAAATGCTCCAGCATAGCTGCGTGCGTCATTGCGCTCTCAACAAGTGCCTCTGGAGTAGGAGAACCGTATTTCGCAAGTATCTCCTTTTCAAGTGAACCTGAGTTTACGCCTATGCGTATTGGGATATTTCTGCTGCGGCAGGCTTCTACTACAGCCTTTACCCTGTCCATTCCGCCGATATTTCCCGGATTTATACGTATCTTGTCAACACCTGCGGCTGCGGATTCAAGTGCAAGCTTGTAATCAAAATGTATATCAGCTACAAGAGGTATGCGCACAGCCTCCTTGATAGCAGGTATAAGCTTTACAGCCTCCATATTCGGAATGGCTGCACGAATTATCTCACAGCCTGCCTTTTCAAGCTCAACAGCCTGCTTTACACTGCCCTCGATATCGTCCGAGCGCATATTCAGCATTGACTGTATATATATATGTTTTCCGTCGAGGACGCAGTCCCCTACCTTTACAGGTCTGACATTTCTCATAGTATTCCTCCATAAGATAATTTACAATGTGATCTTTTCACCGTCAGCAGATATGACGGTATCAGGAAATATTTGTTCAAGCTCATCAGCATACAAGGAAGGCTCTTTTTCGGCAGGGCTATAATGTGTGAGCCATAGCCGCTTTACTCCTGCCTTTTTAGCTATATTGCAGGCGTCCTGCATGAGCATATGACGCTTTTCGTTCATGGACTCCTTCTTTTCGGAAAGTCCGTACATACCCTCACATACAAAAAGGTCTGAACCCTCTGCAAATCCGACTATCCCGTCTATGGGCAGTGTATCAGTAGTATATGTTATTTTCAGCGGCGGCTTCTTCTCACCTGTTACAACCTCGGGAGAAACATTTCTTCCGTCACTTAAAGTAACGCTTTCACCGCTGTGAAGCCTTTTCCAATACTCAATGGGAATATCGAGTTCCTTTGCCTTGTCGGGGAGAAATACAGGCTTTTTGTCCAGTATCAAACTATAGCCCATACAGCTTACTCTGTGAGAAAGTGGCAAAGTCCTTACCGTCAGCATAGGATCTATCATATCAGCAGTAAACTCATACGGTCTGTCCTCGGGAATACCGTGCAGACGCACCTCATAGGGCAGTCCGCCGCATATGCTAACAAGCTTTTCAAGTACGCCGATACAACTTATGGGAGCCGCAATATCAAGAGGGGCTGTACGTGAACAGTTGCCGACAGACAAAAGAAGTCCCGTAAGTCCCATAACATGATCCGCATGACAGTGAGTAAAGAGAATAAGCTCTATCTTGCTCATTTTCAAGCCGTGCTTCGCAACAGCTACCTGTGTGCCCTCGCCGCAGTCTATAAGCACAGCTTTTCCGTTATATTCAACATAAAGGCTGGTAAGAAAACGATCCTTCAACGGCAGCATTCCTCCTGTACCGAGAAGGCATACGTCAGCCATTTTTACCTCCCTTTATAAGGGTAACTATGTCGTTATATGTTGCAAATATCATAATACCGAAAAGGAGCACCATTCCTGCAAGGTGAACATATCCTTCGTGCTCGGGCTTGATAGGCTTGCGGCGTACAAGCTCGATGAAGCAGAAGAGAAGTCTGCCGCCGTCAAGTCCAGGGATAGGCAGAAGGTTGAAAATACCAACATTTATGGAGATCAGGGACATCATATAGAGAAGATTCATTATTCCGTCCTTTACGTTTTCAGACTCCTTTGCAGTCTTGTTGATAGTTGAAACTACGCCTACAGGTCCCGAGACCTCTTCCTTCTCAACTTCGCCAGAAACCAGCTGCTTCAGGGAAAGACCGATAATATGGGTCATGGACATAAATTGTCCGCCTGTGCCCTGAAGAACTGTAAGAGGATTTTTATTCTTGTATATTATCGCAAAATCCACGAATTTTCTATTGGCGTCCTTAACGCCGAATGATACATCATCAAGCTTTATTTTTTCGCCGTTTCGCTTTACTATTACTTCATGTCCTTCATGCTCATGCATATTGTAAAAAACATAGTTGAAGTCAAGAAAGCTGTATATATTCGTACCGTCGATAGAAACGATCTTATCGCCCTTTTCCAGACCTGTATCATAGCTTTCGGCATAATAGGTAGTGACGCCGTTTTCCTCTGTCCTTGAAAAATCCTTTACAGTTGTTGTAGGAACGCCGTCCATCATGCAAACATAGATCATGATAGCAACAAAACCCAGAACAAAGTTCATTCCGGCACCTGCAACAAGGACTACCATTCTTTTCCAGAGCTTTGCATTTCGGAAGCTTCGCGGATCGCTGTTGGTAGCGTCCTCACCCTCCATAGCACAGTAACCGCCCAGCGGAAGAAGTCTCAGGGAGTACTTTGTCTCGCCCTTCTGCTTCTGAAGCAGCTTAGGTCCCATACCCACCGAGAATTCCAGTACCTTTATACCGCTGAGCTTGGCACAAATAAAGTGTCCGAACTCATGCACGGTAACTATCAAGCCGAAAATAATAATTGCAATTACAATACCCATAGTATGTTCCTTTCTCAAACGAGAGCATTTTCAGCTGTAATACGCTCTCTTACAAATGCTCTTGCAGCCTTGTCTGCTGCCATGACATCTTCATAGCTTCTGATATCTGATATTGGGAAATTGTCAAGCACCGACGATACTATCTCGCCTATGTCTATGAATTTTATCTCATCATTGAGGAAAGCCCTTACAGCCTCCTCGTTTGCGGAATTTACAAGGCAGGGATAAGCTCCGCCTCTTTTTATTGCTTCAATCGCAGCCGAAAGACACTTGAAGGTGTCATAATCAGGCTTTTCAAAGGTGAGCTTTCCGTAATCTGTGAGTGAAAGCCTTCCTGTAGGGCAGGACATTCTGTCGGGATAAAGGAGAGCATACTGTATCGGTATTTTCATATCAGGGACGCCAAGCTGTGCAATAACGGAATAATCGTTGTACTCCACCGCAGAATGAACAACGCTCTGACGGTGAACAACTATCTCTATCTGCTCAGGAGTAAGGTCAAAAAGCCATTTTGCCTCGATGAATTCCAGTCCCTTGTTCATAAGTGTAGCAGAGTCGATAGTTATTTTATTGCCCATGTCCCAGTTAGGGTGATGAAGCGCCTGTGCCTTTGTGACCTTTTTCAGCTCGTCATAGCTTCTTCCAAAAAACGGTCCGCCTGAGGCTGTAAGTATTATCTTGCTCAGCTGTGAACGCTTATTTCCCTGTAGACACTGGAATATAGCGGAATGTTCACTGTCCACGGGATATATCCTAACTCCTCTGTCGGCAGCTGCCTTCATTACCAGCTCACCGCCTGCAACAAGGGTCTCCTTGTTGGCAAGAGCAAGGTCTTTTCCCGCATCTATAGCCGTAAGCGTAGGAAGAAGTCCGACCATGCCCACAACAGAATTGAGGACGATATCAGCCTCTTTCAGTGAAGCAAGTGTGCAAAGTCCTTCCATTCCCGAATACAGCTTTACGTCCATATCGGAAATACGGCTTTTAAGGTCGCTGTACTTAGCATCGTTATATATGCAGGCATACTGAGGGCGGAATTTCCTTATCTGCTGCTCAAGAGCCTCGATGCTGCTGTGAGCTGCAAGCGCTGCCACCTTTATGCCATGCTTTTCGCAGACCTCAAGGGACTGCGTACCTATGGAACCTGTAGAGCCAAGTATCGACACAGTTTTTTCCATTGTCTATTCCCCTTTTCACGGAAATATCTTCCCGTAAGATTTTATGATAAAATTCACTATAAAATGCGAAAGGGACTATTCGTGAATAGTCCGTTTCAGCAATATCACTGTACACCAAATAAGGTGATGAATACGTAAAATGTAGGCAGCACGAAAAGAACGCTGTCAAAGCGATCCATAAGTCCGCCGTGTCCAGGCATTATCTTGCCGTAGTCCTTAAAGCCTATCTGACGCTTTACCATTGATGCAGAAAGGTCTCCTACAGTACCTATAACAGCACATACCGCACCTGTTATGAAGGCAACTGCGGCTCTCTTTCCGGTAAAGCCGTAATAACAGGAAAATGCAACTGCATAAGCTATAGCAGTTGTAAGGATACCGCCCACAAGTCCCTCGATAGTTTTCTTTGGGCTTATCTCGGGGCAGAGCTTATGCTTGCCTATGGCAACACCTGTAAAGTATGCTCCCGTATCTGCTATCCATGCACCGCAGAGTCCCATAATGAGCAGGAAAAGTCCACTCTGTGAGTCATAACGCTCGATGCGGACCATAGTGCTCATAGCCTGTGGTACAAGTATCATTACCGCAAGTACGAAGAACACCTGCTCATAACGTATCTCCTTGTGCTTTTTCAGCCAAGTGATAAAAATAACAAAAGCCGCAGCAAGAACTATAACGAACTGAAATATGCGGTTCACTTCAGATACCGATGCAGAATAAAATTCAGCATCGCCCTGTATACCCGCAACAGTATAATCGTATATCACCTTATCTATACTTGTGAGATAATATATAAGCGGCACTGATACTCCTGCTGCTTCCGCTGCAAGAAGTATCGGCATACACTTGTGGAGCTTTACTGCACGCAGAAGCTCGAAGAGCATTACTGCGATAATTGCAGCAACTGCTATGGGCAGCACAATAGTATCATGAAAGAAAAGCACGATACCGATAAGAACAACGCCTACAGCTCCCGAAATTATACGTGTAAGCATCACACACCTCCGAAACGGCGGTGTCTGTTCCCGAATTCTATGAGAGCCTTGTCAAGCTCGGCAGGAGTAAAATCAGGCCAGAGAATGTCTGTGAAATAATACTCCGCATAGGCGCACTGCCAGATAAGATAATTTGAAAGTCTGTACTCGCCGCTGGGACGTATAACAAGGTCTACATCGGGTATTCCCTTTGTGTAAAGCTCATTTGCTACAGACTGCTCGCTGATATCCTCGGGACGTATCTCGCCGTTTACAGCCTTCTGTGCAAGTATCCTTGCAGCGTGAGCTATCTCGTCGCGTCCGCCGTAATTTACTGCCATCATCAGAGTCATCTCGTCATAATGAGCAGTATCCTCCTCCAGTTTTATCATCTTCTCCTGCAAGTCCTCGTCAAAGGCACTCTTGTCACCGAGAAAGACCATTCGTGTATTTTCGCTGAGGAAGTTTCTTACATCAACGATATAATCACGAAAAAGCTCCATGATAGTATTTACTTCATCGGAAGGACGCTGCCAGTTCTCTGTCGAAAAAGCATAGAAGCTGATGTTCTTCAGTCCGATGTCCTTGCAGTAGCGGACTATCTTCTTGAAGTTCTTCGCACCCTCACGATGACCGAAGGAACGGGGCAGACCACGCTTCTTAGCCCATCTGCCGTTTCCGTCCATGATAAAGCCTACGTGCTCGGGAAGCTTCTCGGGCAGCGTAAGCTCGGGTTTATCTTTTTTTCCGAATAATGCCATATTTCACCAATTAAACTGTCATGATCTCTTTTTCTTTGTCAGCGACCATTTTATCTACGTCAGCACACATCTTGTCTGTAAGATCCTGTACCTTCTTCTCGCAGTCCTTGAGATCGTCCTCAGTAATCTCTGAATTCTTCTTCATAGCCTTGTACTTTTCCATAGTATCACGTCTGATAGAGCGTACTGTTACCTTACACTCCTCACCGTACTTCTTGATGCTCTTGCAGAGCTCCTTACGGCGATCCTCAGTGAGCTGAGGGAAAGCAAGACGGATAACGTTGCCGTCGTTTACAGGCTGGATACCGATATCAGATGCCTGTATAGCCTTTTCGATAAGCTTCAGTGTTGACTTGTCCCATGGCTGGATAACGAGTATTCTTGCCTCTGATACAGATACTGCTGCCATCTGGTTTACAGGTGTAGCTGCTCCGTAGTAATCTACCATTACCTTATCGAGAACTCCCGGATTTGCTCTTCCTGCACGGATAGCTGCAAATTCATTTCCGAGAGCATTAAGGCTCTTGTTCATCTTTTCCTTAGCGAGATTAAGCTGTTCTTTCATTGTATAACATTCCTTTCAGTAATAAGTTGTCTTTAATCAGTTTTCGGATACAACTGTACCTATATTCTTGCCCATAACGGCATCATATATATTATCGGGACGGCTAAGATCAAATACCAGCATCTTCATATTGTAATCACGGCAGAGAGCAGCTGATGTACTGTCCATTACACCAAGCTCTTCTCCTATCACCTGTGAGAAAGTAAGGGTATCATATTTCTTTGCATCATCATACTTGTGAGGATCCTTATCATATACGCCGTCAACAAGTGTTGCCTTGAGAAGTATATCAGCCTCTATCTCAACAGAACGGAGAGCAGCTGCTGTATCGGTCGAGAAGAAGGGGTTGCCTGTTCCGCAGCCGAATATAACTATTCTGCCCTTATCAAGATGTCTTACAGCTCTGTTGCGGATATAGGGCTCTGCAATAGCTGCCATCTGGAGAGCTGTCTGTACTCTTACAACACAGCCGAGAGATTCCAGTACATCTGCAAGTGCAAGTGCATTCATAGTTGTTGCAAGCATTCCGATATGGTCTGCACGAGTCCTGTCCATAGCTCCGCTTGAACGTCCTCTCCAGAAATTACCGCCGCCTACTACAACTGCTACCTGAGCGCCTGCATCGCTGCACTTCTTGATGCTCTTACATATATCAGTAACTACATCATAATTAAGACCAGTCTTGTTGTCGCCTGCGAGAGCTTCGCCGCTGACCTTTAATAATACTCTTTTATACTTTGGTTCCATATAAGCACCTCACAAAAAATTATCTATAGTTTATTTTACACTAATTTCAATAATATGTAAAGTACATTTTCCGAAAAACCCGAAAAAATTACTATGAAATTGTAAAAAACACGGTTTTTATGCAGTAAAAACCGCAGCCAATATATGTCATTGTTAAATATCAACAAAAATGTCGAGAATTTATTGTAGCAACTTTTTGAGATTTTTTCTTGACAACTTCCCCTCATCGTGATATAATATAAAAGCTGGTTCAAGCGGCAACAACAAAACACAAAAATGGAGAGGTATCGAAGCGGTCATAACGAGGCGGTCTTGAAAACCGTTTGACTTAACGGTCACGTGGGTTCGAATCCCACCCTCTCCGCCAATTTTTTTATCAGCGATTTTCTCGCTCATCGGTTTGCGGATTTACCCAAGTGGTGAAGGGGCTCCCCTGCTAAGGGAGTAGGTCGGGAAACCGGCGCGAGAGTTCAAATCTCTCAATCCGCGCCACGCCTGCATTCTTTGAATGCAGGTTTTTTTATTTTTCCATTATATATTCTAATACATAAATATTTTTCACTGAAGCGATAATCTGTAAATCCCAACAAGATCGCTACAATATCCGCTATTCTCTTTGTTTGGTTATTACAAAAATCGCTGTATACATCATAAATTTATCATTTTTCACATAAAACAAGTATATTTTTCATACTCAATGTGCTATACTTGTTATACAGGAGGCGATGAGAGATGAAAAATATAAACGGCTTTTACAAAGGTATCAATTTCGGCGGCTGGCTTTCACAGTGCAGCTATGAGAAAAAACACCTCGACACCTTCATCAAGGAAAATGACTTCAATGTGATCGCAGCATGGGGAGCTGACCATGTACGCGTTCCTTTTGACTATAATATAATCGAAAACAACGACGGCACATACAGCGACGAGGGCTTCGGCTATCTCGATAAGGCTGTTGAATTCGCTAAAAAATACGATCTTAACATAATTCTTGATCTTCATAAGACCGCAGGTTTTTCATTTGATTACTACGGCGAGAACGAAAGCGGATTTTTTGACAACCCGGAATATCAGGAGCGTTTCTACCGTCTCTGGGAAGAGGTGGCAAGACGTTACGGCTCACTGAGTTCTTATGTTGCATTTGAGCTTCTCAACGAGGTAACAGATGCAAGCTTCATTGATAAATGGAACAGGATAGTCAAGGAATGTATCGGCAGGATAAGAAAGATCACTCCAGATACCCTTATCCTTGTAGGAAGCTATCACAACAACAGCGCAGATACAGTTCAGTTCCTTGACGCACCTTACGACGACAAGATCGTCTACAATATGCACTGCTACGAGCCTCTTAAATTCACTCATCAGGGTGCTTACTGGACCGATGCTATTGTTAAGGAAGAGCGTATGTCTTTTGAGGAAAGCGTGACCTCCGAGGAGTACTTCGAGCAGCTTTTCTCCACTGCTATCGCCAAGGCTGAGGAATTTGGCGCAGGTCTTTACTGCGGCGAATACGGCTGTATTGATGTGGTTTCTCCTGAGGATACCATAAAATGGTACAAAACTATCAATGCAGTATTTGAAAAGCACGGCATCGGCAGAGCTGCCTGGAATTACAAGGCTATGGACTTCGGTCTTGCAGATGCAAGACTTGACAGTGTAAGAAACGAACTTCTAAAATATATATAAAAGAGTTATCCCCTTTGCATAATGCAAAGGGGATTTTTTTAATCTTCTACCATTTCATTTTGATAGTTTTCATTTGAAGTATCTGTATAACCTGTTATATCATACTCTCTTTTCTGAATTGGTTCATTGAGCTTTAATTCTGTTATCTCAAATTCATCTACTGCACCGTCACTGTCTTCATATATTTCCTTGCCCTTTAATAATATTCCCGTTCTTATATCGAGCCATAACTCTGTATTTGTGCTTCCCAATTCACACTTCTTGAAAATGTGTACGCAGTCACGGTCAAGTATTTTTTCAATACCGTCAATTTCCCATTCATCAAAATTAGCAAGAAGAGTATATGAAAACTGATGTGAACACAATATTGCAGACGAATCTACGAATTCCAGAGCAGGCGTTGTATAACCATCTTCATAATCATCACTAAAAATTACTCTGTAATTATCGGGTAAATAGGAATCCATCATCAATAATTCTTCATCAGTAAGTTCACGCTTGAAATACCTCTTATACTGCTGTGATATACTTACATAATCCTTATTATCATAGATTTCCAATCTTTCAGAATAATGGTCATGATAATATCCGCTTTCTTCTAAATATGAATAGTAATTCCTGTTATCAACAACAGTTTCGCCCTCATAGCGATTTTCAGGATAATTAACCAGATAAACATATTTAGTCTCTGCTGTATCAAAGTATCTGCTGCTGTTAATCATGATATGATACAGAAAGCTCTTGTTTTCAAGTGTATTGAGTTCATCGCTGTTCTTAGCCGCAAGTATCTGATCCACGTACTTATCAACATCAACCTTTTTGAATTTATAAACGCCTTCTTTCTTTGCGTTGTTGATTTTATCGTAGTATTCATCAAGCTCTTTGTCAGAATGAAGTACTATCATTTCATGAAGCTGAAGCTCTGCAAACTCGCTGTCATCATCAGCTTCCTTAATAAGCTTTGGATCGAATGTGTTCGGGGATACCTGTCTTGCACACACTGTACCCTCGCTGTCCTTTTCACATATATCCCAGCTGCCTATTTTCCATGCTGCGCCGTTTTCGTCATCTTCTTTTACAAAATCAAGGTTTATCTGAATTAATCTGTCATCGCTCTTTTTGTATACGCGCTCGCACTTGATAACATCATTGCCGTAACCGAACACGCTCGTTCTCTCGCCTTCCTCATTCTCGTCATAAAACTCAGAGCTTATAAGCTCATACCTGCTGAATTCAGTCAGACAGAAGCTATGCTCCTCCGATGCTATATCGCGGCTGTAGAATTTATCATTGTACATAATGAAGTACGCGCCAATATGTCTGCTGAATTCTGAATTTTCCTCATCAGCGTCTGCACCCATAAAATCATCAATAATTCTTTCGGAATACAGTTCACCGACAAGAAAGCTCTTACAGAAAGCCCTCATTTCTTCAACACTGTCCAGTTCTTCATCTGTTACCCTGCAATAATTCAAATCAATTTTTTCCCTTGACTGATCACTGTCTAAACCTTCCGCTATTACCATAGAACCTTTAAAGTTATCAGCTGTATCGACTCCTCTGCCATAATGGAAGCCTTCAAGCCTCTCAAGCTTACTGAGCATTTCATCTGCCATAGCGTTCAGCTCGTCTATAAGTCCCTGCGGCACTCCCGGCTCTATCTCAGTAGTTTCAGTCGAACCTGCTCCGAACTCGGCTGAATTTCTGTTTTTCATAAATGCATATCCGCCGACTCCGCCTGCAACGATAACAAGTGCAGCAGCCGCACTGAGTATACGGTAAAGCTTAGGACGCTTATATACCTCAACACCCTCAGCCTGCTTTATATAGCCGTCCTTCTCAGACTCTTCAACACCCTTTGACTTTTCTTTATTATACTTTCTTTTGCATATGTCATATATCTTTTCTTTTTCTTGCTGTCCTGCCGCAGGATAATTCTCTACAATTTCCTCGATATCACTTTCATCTCTGCTGAACAGGATATCCAATTCGTCTTTCATTGGCTCTCCTCCTATCTGCTTACGCCTGCTTTTTCAAGCAAGCCGCGAAGCTTCTTCATTGCCCTGCTGCACCTTGCCCGCACTACATCTGCCGAAATCGCTACTATTTCCGATATTTCCCTTGAGTTTCTGCCATAATAGTATTTCTGAATGATTATAGTGCTGTCAGGCTCGCCAAGCTCCTTGACCTTGCTGTAAAGTATCTGCCTGAGCTCTGACATTTCAGATACAGCGACAACATCATCATCGGAGCGAAGCTCCTCTTCACATTCTTCTATGGAAATATTTCCGCTGTGCCTTACAAGTCTCCTGTATGTATCTACAGCCTTGCACCGCGCAATTGATGCTGCAAAGGCTTTCATATTGCCTTCTATAGTTTCCTGTTTATCAAAATACAGAAAACACTCTGCAAACACATCACCCACACATTCGTCTATATCCTCTATGCTTCCGCAGTTTTTCAGATACGAAAAGACGATAGTATATATATAGTTGAAGTATTTGTCATAGAAAGCTCTCTGTCCCCTGTCGGGGTCTGACTTCAGCAACTGCCGCAGTTCGTTTTCATTCATTATTATCATCTCTTTTCTCAATGCGCATTGTTTATTTCCCCTTTCATATACTCTAATCGTATATTTTCTTCAAACCGAAACAACTTTTTCATATTTTTTTATGCATAACTCAAATTTCTTTAAGGGTATTTACTTTTTCGTGAAAATATGGTAATATTATATTGAATAAGGAATGTTAGATATTTTTTTAACAAGGGATTTTTATACTACAGCATTCAATTGGGGGGATCATTTATGCAGGTAATGCTCTGCGCTCTGATCGGTTACTTTGTCGGTAACATCAATCCCGCATTCATTCTTTCAAAGCTTAAGGGCTTTGACATTCGTCAAAGAGGCTCGGGAAATGCGGGGGCATCAAATACTGTTATCACCATAGGTAAAAAAGCAGGTCTGTTTGTGGCTCTTTTCGATATCGCAAAGGCTGTGGCAGCTTCTCTTATCGCCTATTATCTCTTTCCCGAGATAAAGTTCGCTAAGATACTGTCAGGCTCATGCTGTATCCTCGGACACATTTTCCCGATTTTAATGAAGTTCCACGGCGGAAAGGGCTTGGCTTCACTGGGAGGAACTATCCTTGCCTTCAATCCTATCCTGTTTATCACCATGCTGATGTTCGAGATATTTCTCGGCTTCTCACTGGACTATGTATGCGTAGTCCCAATAACAGGCTCTGTCATCTTTACTCTTGCCTATGCTCTTATGACGGGCGATCCAATAGGTACTTCGATACTGTCAGTCGTATCACTTATCATACTATTCAAGCACATTGAAAACTTCAAAAGGATCCAGAACGGTACGGAAGCACATATAAGCTTTCTGTGGAAAAAAGATCAGGAGATCGCAAGAATAAGAAAGAACACCAATGATTAAAAAGTCCCTTCGGGGGCTTTTTTGCGCCGTTTTTTCAAATCGCCGCTGTCTGCGGCAGTTAGGAGTTTTTTATGAAAAGCAAATCCTCTGATATGTGTGAGGGTCCTCTGATAAGCAGGGTAATACTTTACACTATCCCAATAATACTGACAGGTATACTACAGCTTTTATTCAACGCAGCCGATCTCGTTGTGGTAGGACGCTGCTGCGGAAGCAACTCTGTAGGTGCGGTAGGTGCTACGGGTGCTATGATAAACCTTATGGTAAACCTGTTCATAGGTCTTTCCGTAGGCGCAGGCGTAACAGTTGCCCACGGTATAGGCTCGGGCAGAAGCGAAGATGTCCGCAGGACTGTACATACTGCCGTCCCCACTGCCATTATAAGCGGAGCTATACTTACCGTCATAGGCGTACTTTTTTCCGAGACATTCCTCCGCATGATGAATACTCCGCCCGAACAGCTTCACCTTGCTGCTTCATATATGAGGATATATTTCTGCGGAACCACAGCAAGTATGCTTTATAATTTCGGTTCTGCAATCCTCAGAGCCGCAGGAGATACAAAAAGTCCGCTTTATTTTCTTACAGCCGCAGGAGTCCTCAATGTAATCCTTAACCTTATATTCGTTATTGCTTTCAGAATGGACGTTGCAGGCGTAGCTCTTGCAACCACCGTCTCACAGGTGGTTTCTGCCGCACTTATAATACGCGCACTTATGAAGCGTGACGATGCCTGCAAGCTTGAACTAAAAAAAATACACATATACGGAAGGCAGCTGAAAAGAATACTTCAGATAGGCTTCCCTGCCGGAATACAGTCCTCACTTTTTGCAATATCCAATGTTATCATACAGTCCTCGATAAATTCTTTCGGCTCTGTTGTTACTTCGGGAAATGCTGCTGCACAGAATATAGAGGGCTTCGTATACACCTCAATGAACTCCTACAGCCAGACTGCTCTTAACTTTACGGGACAGAATTACGGGGCAGGAAAGCTTGACAGGATTCGCAAGATAATGTGGGTATGCCTTATCTCCGTTTTCGTTACAGGTCTTGCACTGGGGCTCACAGCCCTCTTCTTCGGAAGGTCGCTTCTTTCAATATATATTACCGACTCTGAAAAAGCAATAGATTACGGTATTATACGTATGACTTATATAATGATACCCTATTTCCTTTGCGGACTTATGGACGTTGCCACAGGTCTTATAAGAGGTCTTGGACGTTCTGTGCTCCCTATGCTCATAACGATCGCAGGCGTTGTTGGAATGCGTCTTGGCTGGATATATATAGTTTTCAGGATACCCGAGTATCACACACTGAAAAGCCTGTATCTATCATACCTCATATCATGGGCAATGACCTTTGCCGCAGAGATCATAGTGTTCATCGTAATTATGCGAAAAATAAAAAAACAGCGCATGAAACAGTAATATAATAATACAGCCCGAAAGCAATGTGTATGAACTGCTTTCGGGCTTAATTTTTTGTACGGTTTACAAAAATTATTTGCCTGAGATATCACATGACGTAAAAGCCGCTTCCGTTTCACGTATGAAATACCCCTGCTGTACATTGCACACAGGACAATCCTTAGGCGGCTCTGTACCTGTGTGGATATGTCCGCAATTAAGGCATATCCACCGCTGCTGTGTATCATCGCTGCGGAAAAGCCTGTCCTCACGGTAAAGCCTTGCATAGTAAGCAAAACGCGCTCTGTGGCTGTCCTCGATATCGGCGATCATTCTGAACTTAGATGCTGCATCGGTAAAGCCCTCATCTGCGGCAATACGCGCAAAATCAGGATATACTACCGAAAACTCCTTTTCCTCCTCTTTGCCTGATGCATCAAGGAGCTGCTGCACCTCATCGAAAACATCTGCGGGAAAGCCTGCATTGATATCAATGCTCTGCCCTGCTGCTTCCTTCATAAGCTTCCAGAACACCATTGCATGGCGTTCCTCCTGCTCGGCAGTAAAGCGGAACATTCTTTCAAGGCCCACAAGCTTCTGCTGCTGAGCCTTCAATGCCGCCTGATAATACCTCTGTCGGGACTGACACTCGCCTGCAAAGGCTCGCATAAGATTTACCCTGGTCTGACTGTCGTTAAAATTCGTCTGCATTACAATTACCTCCTTTTGGAAGTATTATGCTCATGCAGCAGCAATTTTATGCACAAGGCAGAAAAATATGCTATGTATCAGCCTTTTCAGTCACCGAGGATAGTATAACGGTATTTCATAATATTCTCAGGATCCTTCAGACGAAGGTTCTGAATGTGTCCGCACTGCGGACAAGCATCACAGATCACCTGGCTTCTTTTGGGCTTCAATTTTTTCTCCTCGCCCTCAGGATAAAACTGAACAGCGTATGGAGTAGTCAATATTCCTGTTACCACTTTAGCGGCACAGTATTCACACACCTTATCCATGTACTTCCCCCCATTTATTTAGTATACCTAATTATAACACTTTATTCGATTTATGTCAATAAAACGGCGATAAAAAGAGCGGACATAAAGTCCGCTCTCAATGAATTCAGCTATTCATTATATTTCGTTAACTTTTCTCTTTACATATGATGTATGGAGAACCTCATGTGCCTTGTGGCTGCCCGGCTTCTCGAAGAATTCTTCATAAACCTTCTTGATAGCAGGGTTCTCATGAGACTGACGGAGAGGCATTGACTTGTCAAGGTTGTAGAGAACCTTAGCTCTCTCTTCTCTGATGTCAACAAAGTTTCTAACGCCCATAGGAACCTGTGGCTGACCGCCGCCGTTTACACAACCGCCGGGACATGCCATGATCTCGATGAACTGAGCCTTGCAGCTGCCGTCTCTGATGCTGTCAAGTACCTTTCTTGCATTAGCAAGACCGCTTGTAACGATAACGTTTACATCTGTACCTGCAACGTTGTATGTTGCTTCCTTGATATCCTTAGTACCACGAACCTCAGGGAGATCTGTTACGTTCTCGCCTGTAAGCTTGTATACAGCTGTTCTGAGAGCAGCCTCCATAACACCGCCTGTAGCACCGAAGATAACAGCAGCACCTGTTGAGATACCGAGCGGATCATCGAACTTCTCCTCAGGAAGTGAGTTGAAGAGGATACCTGCACGCTCGATCATTCTGCCGAGCTCACGGGTTGTAAGAGCATAGTCAACATCAGGAACGCCTGCTGCGCTCTGATCTGGTCTGCCGATCTCGAACTTCTTAGCAGTACATGGCATGATAGATACCATAACGATATTCTTAGGATCAATACCCATCTTCTGAGCCCAGTATGTCTTAGCAGTTGCACCGAACATCTGCTGTGGTGACTTACAGGTTGAAAGGTGATCGAGAAGATCAGGATAGTAGTGCTCACAGAACTTGATCCAGCCTGGTGAGCATGATGTGATAAGAGGAAGTGTTCCGCCGTTTGAGAAACGATCGAGGAACTCGTTAGCTTCTTCCATGATAGTAAGGTCAGCAGAGAAGTCTGTATCGAATACCTTATCGAAACCGAGTCTTCTGAGAGCTGCCACCATCTTGCCCTCTACGTTTGTGCCGATAGCATTGCCGAAGCACTCACCGAGACCGGCACGTACAGCAGGAGCTGTCTGAACGAGAACTGTCTTCTCAGGATCAGCGATAGCTGCCATAACTTCCTTAGTGTAGTCCTTTTCTGAGAGTGCGCCAACAGGACATACTGCGATACACTGACCACATGATACACAGCTTGTTTCGCCGAGACCCATGTCGAATGCAGAACCGATATATGTCTTGAATCCACGCTCGTTTGCGCCGATAACGCCGATGCCCTGTGTCTTTGCACATACAGCTACGCAGCGGCGGCAAAGGATACATTTATTGTTATCACGGTACATATGAGGAGCAGAATTGTCTACCTCGTACTCGTTCTTAACTCCGTCGTAAACTGTAGCGTCCTCAACGCCGTAATCCTTGGCAAGCTTCTGAAGCTCGCAGTTACCGCTTCTTACGCATGAGAGACACTTTCTGTCATGTGTTGAAAGGATAAGCTCAAGAGTTTTCTTTCTTGCAGCGATAACCTTTGGTGAGCTTGTGAGTATCTCCATATTGTTTGAACATGGATATACGCAGCCTGCTACAAGACGGAAGCCTCTGCCCTCGTTAACCTCTGTAACGCAGATACGGCAGGCACCGATCTCGTTGATCTCCTTCATATAGCAAAGTGTAGGAATTTCAAATCCAGCCATGTGAGCAGCTTCAAGAACAGTAGTGCCCTTGGGGACTTCTAATTCAACACCGTTGATTTTAACTGTAATATTTTCCATTACTAATCCTCCGCTTACTTCTTGATGATTGCCTTGAACTTACATGTAGCGATACAAGCTCCGCACTTTACGCACTTAGTCTTGTCGATCTCCATTGCAGCAAGCTTCTTGCCCGGTGCGATGTAATCTGTTCTTGTGATAGCGGAAGCAGGACACTGCTTAGCACACATACCACAGCCGATACACTTGTCCTTTTCGATCTCAAAGCTGAGGAGGTCCTTACATACGCCTGCAGGACACTTCTTGTCAACAACGTGAGCGATATACTCGTCACGGAAGCATCTGAGTGTAGAGAGAACAGGGTTAGGAGCTGTCTGACCGAGTCCGCAGAGAGAGTTAGCCTTGATGTGGTAAGCGAGCTCTTCGAGCTTGTCGAGATCCTCAAGAGTTCCCTTGCCCTTTGTGATCTTGTCAAGGATCTCCCACATTCTCTTAGTACCGATACGGCATGGTGTACACTTACCGCAAGACTCATCAACAGTGAATTCGAGGAAGAACTTAGCGATATCAACCATACAGTTATCCTCGTCCATAACGATAAGTCCGCCTGAACCCATCATTGAACCGATACCGATGAGGTTATCGTAGTCGATCGGGATATCGAAGTTTGAAGGATCGATACATCCGCCTGAAGGACCACCTGTCTGAGCAGCCTTGAACTTCTTGCCGTTCGGGATACCGCCGCCGATCTCTTCGATTACTTCACGGAGAGTTGTTCCCATAGGAACCTCAACGAGACCTGTGTTCTTGATCTTACCGCCGAGGGCGAATACCTTAGTACCCTTTGACTTCTCTGTACCCATTGATGCGAACCAGTCTGCACCATTGAGAATGATCTGTGGGATATTAGCATATGTCTCAACATTGTTGAGGATAGTTGGCTTCTGGAAAAGACCTTTTTCTGCTGGGAAAGGAGGTCTTGGACGAGGCTCACCGCGGTTACCTTCGATAGATGTCATAAGAGCAGTTTCCTCACCGCAAACGAACGCACCTGCACCAAGACGGAGGTCGATGTCGAAGCAGAAATCTGTACCGAAGATGTTCTTGCCGAGCATACCTGCTTCACGAGCCTGCTTGATAGCGATGTTAAGACGCTCAACAGCGATAGGATACTCTGCACGAACGTAGATGTAACCCTGTGAAGCACCGATAGCATAACCTGCGATAGTCATAGCTTCGAGAACAACGTGTGGGTCACCCTCGAGAACTGAACGGTCCATGAATGCACCCGGGTCGCCCTCGTAGGCGTTACAGCAAACGTACTTCTGATCTGCGTTAGGAACGATATTTCTTGCCAGCTTCCACTTCATACCTGTTGGGAATCCGCCGCCTCCGCGTCCACGGAGACCGGAATCGAGGATAGTCTGGATAACGTCCTCAGGAGTCATAGTTGTGAGGACCTTACCGAGAGCCTCATAACCGTCACGTCCTATGTATTCGTTGATATTCTCAGGATTGATAACACCGCAGTTTCTGAGAGCTACACGGTGCTGCTTTTTATAGAATGATGTATCGTCAAGTGACTTGATCTCGTCGCCTGCAACTGTTTCCTCATAGAGGAATTCCTTAACAGGGTTGCCGCCGATGAGGTGCTCATCAACGATACGTGAGATCTCCTCTACCTTAACGCGTGAGTAGAATGATCCCTCAGGATATACGATCATGATAGGACCGCGCTCACAAAGACCGAAGCATCCTGTCTTAACGATCTGTACTTTATCTGTAAGTCCCTTGTCTGCAAACTGCTTCTCAAGCTCCTCAATGATCTTTGGTGAGCCTGAAGATGTACAGCCTGTACCGCCGCAGACAAGAACGTGTCTTTCATATTTTGAAGAAGCATTGCCATGTGTTCTGAGAGCAACTTCGCCCTTCATGCTGTCTCTGACAACCTTGAGTTCTTCAAGAGTTTTCATAAGTTAACCTCCTAAATGGTAATGTTTGGAATTAAGCGTATTTTTCGATGATCTTGTCAACGTCATCAACAGTGAGACGTCCGTAAACGTCCTCGTTGACAGTAAGTACAGGTGCAAGTCCGCAAGCACCGATGCAGCGGCAAGCGTCAAGTGAGAACTTACCGTCGGGAGTACATTCGCCTCCGCCTATTCCAAGCTTTTCCTGGAGCTTATTGTAGATATCTCCGGAACCCTTTACATAGCAAGCTGTACCAAGACAGACAGAAATTGTGTATTCACCCTTTGGATAAAGAGAGAACTGAGCATAGAAGGTAACAACACCGTATATCTTTTCGAGAGGGATACCTGTATTGTCGGAAATAATTGCCTGAACCTCGATCGGAAGGTAGCCGTAGATCTCCTGAGCCTTCTGAAGGATCGGCATAAGAGAACCCTTATCGTTCTTCTTTTCTTCGATCACCTTGAGGAGCTCAGCCTCCTGCTCGGGAGTACCCTTAAAGGGAACAGTTGATTTAGCTGAATTCATTAAATGGACCTCCTTAGTATTAGCTGTGAAAAATGTAACAATGTCACACATAAAGAATATGAGATGACAGAATAACACCTCACATATCTTGTCTATTATAACATATATAAAAGCAAATTTCTATCTCCATTTTAGCCTAATTCGTTCCAAGATTACTGTGTATTTTGCACAATAATGCATAAGTGCCGATTTACCGCATTTCGCAACATTTACAACTGTCAAGGCTCTGAGCATACGAATAGGCTTAGTTATACAACATCGCCGCATATTGTTTTGTCAAGTTTTTAATGTATTTTTAATTTGTTTAAAAAGTTTCTTGTTATTTATTGTTGTTGACTCCACTCTTTTGCCTTATCACCGTTATAGACTGTGCAATTTTTGTTATGTTTTCATGTTTCTCTTTTATTATATCTCATAATACTTATTCACGTAAAATTCACATTTTATATTTTTGAATATTTATTGACAAACCCCCTTTATTATTGTATATTATTTTTATAACATACACATAATCGGCGGAACAACGCTGTTTCCGTAAAGTCCAGAGAATGTCCTGCACTGCATTCCCGAGGATACCGCCGCCGAAAAGGCAAAGGAGCTTTTATTTATGAGTTTACCGAACGACCCCGTGATCTTACTTAGCTATATAAATACTCTTCTTCGTGATGAGTACCCGACATTTGAGGAACTCTGCAAGAGTCTCTGCACCTCAGAGGAGGATATCCGTTCAAAACTGAACAGGATCGGTTATGTCTATGATCCAAATACTAATTCATTCAGATAATATCCGCTGACAGCGGATACAGAGCGATGCTTCTGCATCGGATGGGAGGGCATTATGAAACAATTATTGAAATCATTATCGGCATTGACCGCCTCAGCGGCGATTACTGTATGCTCGATGACATCAGGTCTGACATACGTAGTCGGAGCAGATGAAAAAACCTGCACAGTACACTATGACCTCAGCGAAGAGGGCGTTTCCATACCCGCAGACGAGGAAGGAAATGTACCCGAGCTGAAAGACATCACCGTATCTGCCAATTCAAGCATTCAGCTGACAGATATAATCCCCGAAAGAGAGGGATATTCCTTCTCAGGCTGGACAGCAGACAATATTCGGGGCTATGAATCTCTTGACATATTCCGCGTTCTTGACGAAGATGTTACCCTAAAGCCTGTATGGGTAGAAAAAAACGACAAGGAATTCCACACTGTTCACTACAAGGTCATTATTGACGGCGTAGAAGATGAGGACGCAAAGCTGAGAGTCCCCGATAAAAAACTCATTACAGGACGAATCTTCAAGATATCGCTTGAGGTTTTCACTAACCCCGGCTACAAGCAGAGAGGCTGGACTGACGGCGTCAACGAATTTCTCCCCGAAACAAAGCTTATCGTCCACGATGAGGATATAACGCTTTATCCGAATTACAAAAAATTGTACAACCTTATTTATACTGTTGGCGATGCTGACAGAATAAACGGTGTCTCAAGTCTTGAATTTGAAATTGCCGAGGGCGACTCCACAAATATCCAGAGCACATCAAGATTTTCAAGAAACGGCTTCAAAACTTCAAAATGGCACTGCGAAACAGACGGCAAGGATTATAACGGCGATGCTTATTTTGAAATGCCGGGCAGCGATGTTATTATGACTCCTGTATGGGAACCTATCAGATATGTCGTTGTATTCAAGCAGAATTCAAATTCTTCCGATAATATCAAAGTAAGCGGCTATACAGATACCGCTATCATTGCTCCTGAATGTAAAATCACAAAGGAAAATGAAAAGTTCTCCGGCTGGCAGCGCGGCGACCTTATCATACAGCCGGGCGAAGAGTACGTTATCCCGGGCGCAGAGCCGGGCATGGGTATCGCATTCACTGCTTTATGGTCTCCCGATAACGGCGGAGAAACAACAACTACCACATCATCAGCAACCACTTCCGTTACTTCAACAACAACAACAACAACAACAACTGTAACATCTAAAGCTTCTACATCTTCCAGCACAACGACCTCAGCAACTACAACTGCTACGTCAACAACATCTGTTCCCACAACTACCGTTTCAACAGAGTATGCTCCATACTCACACGTTGTAAATGTGTACGACAAAGAAACCAAAGAGCGCATCAATGATGCAACTTTACTTGGAAGCTGGTATATCTCCTACATCATCAACGGAGTAGAAACTTTTACAGCTCCACTTGAGAGAATGGATCTTTCCGAGAAAAATCCTGTTGTCCTAAGCTACAATAAGTATAAGGACGCTAAAACCTGTAGATTTTCTATCAGTGGTGTATCTCATGACTCACCATATATCTTCAGCGAAGATGATTACACAGTCAAAACAGATGAAACAAACCACATAACATATCACAATGTATACCTTACAAAGCGCGAGCTTACCTACGGCGACGCAAACTGCGACGGTACGATAGATATGTCCGATGTAGTTCTCATCATGCAGGCACTTGCAAACCCTAACAAGTACGATGTAAACGGCAGCGACTTAAACTGCATTACAGCATTAGGCAGAAAGAATGCAGATGTATGGAACACAGGCGACGGCGTTACAACTCAGGACGCACTTCATATCCAGAAGTACCTCCTCGGTCTTTGCGATATAACCGCAAAAGTAGAGATGGTTGAATAAAAAGCCTATATAAGAATTCAGCCCCGAAGAAAAAAATCTTCGGGGCTTTTCTTGTAAATTGTCACAAAAACGCTTATTCAGTTTTGGTAATAAAAGAGAATATAAAAAATTTTTTTTGATAATCAATGGTTTTCCGTTGAATTTTGGCTTTTTTGTGCCCTATTACAGAACACCCAGTCCTTCAAGGAGAAGCTTTACGCCGATAAGGATAAGTATAACTCCGCCCGCTATCTCAGCACCCTTTTCGTACTTGCTTCCGAACTTGTGTCCGATGAAAATTCCTGCAAGAGAAAGTACAAATGTGATAACGCCTATCATAGTAACTGAGAAGAAAAGATTTGTCTTTTCTGCCGCAAAAACTATACCGACTGCAAGAGCATCTATACTTGTTGCTATAGCCAGCATAAATAGTTCTTTCAGATCAAGCCTGTACTCCTTACCACATTCTTCCTCATCATCGCCCTTTATGGCTTCAATTATCATTTTTCCGCCGATAAAAGCAAGAAGTCCGAAGGATACCCAATGGCTGAAAGAGCTTATGACTTTAGAAAAGCGTAATCCTAGAAAATAACCTATGGCAGGCATTGCCGCCTGAAAAAAGCCAAAAAAGAAAGCTGTTATTACTCCGCCCTTCAGGTCGAGCTTTTTCATGCTGAGTCCCTTACAGACCGATACCGCAAAAGCGTCCATTGCAAGTCCTACAGAGATCAAAAGCAGTTCTGTTAATGTCATAAAAAACGTCCTCTCAAAAAAAAAAATTCGGATACCTGCGTACCCGAACCTACACTCAGGTACGACGATAAAGCCGTACATGAGTCTCATTATTTAAGGCAAAACCGGACCTGTAACGGTCAGTATGTCGGCTTGCCGCATACATCGTATGTTAACTACTCCCTCACATAACAAAGCTTATTATATATTATATCGAGCAGTAAGTCAACATATAACCGTTAGTACAATATAACATCATAGATCATACCCGAATATGTAATCGTCCATGACATAACCGTTTCCGATATCCGTAACGACTTCATCTATCACCTTAAATCCGACCTTTTTATACACAGCTATAGCCCTGTCATTATGCTTGTTCACTGTAAGATATACCTGCTTTTTTCCGCAGGCTTTCGCCCCCTCAAACACCCTTGCAAGCATTTGCGAAGCTATACCCTTTCCGCGCTTATCCTTCCGCAGATAGAGCTTACTGAGGAAAAAACGAGAGTCCTTTTCGGGCTTTACGCCCATATAGCCGCAAAGCTCCCCGTCCTCACGCACAGCATAATAGCTGTAATACTGCTCTGCTATCTGCTTAGTCATAGCCTCATATGACTGGAACTTTTCCACCATATAGTCTATCTGTCCTATACTTATTATATTTATAAAACACTCATGCCAGATTTCGTCCGCAAGTACCGCTAATTCTTCAAGCTCTGTATCGCTTTCTACTTTCTTTATGGTCACAGCCATAGATTTATCTCCTTATAAAAAATGAAGAATAAAGATCTCTCTCTCTATTCTTCATTCTGTCGTTATTATTCTTCGTCGGGCATTTCCCAGTTGTGATAAACATTCTGAACGTCATCGTTCTCTTCGAGGTGCTCAAGGAGAAGATTCATCTTCTTGATGTGATCCTCATCTGTAAGAGTTGTATAAGTCGAAGGGATCATCTCAGACTCAGCAGAGATAACATTGTAGCCCTTTTCTGTAAGTCCCTCACGGAGAGCATGAACATTCTCGGGAGCGCACTCGATCTCAACTGTCTCATCATTGATATCGAAGTCCTCGCCGCCGAACTCGAATACATCCTCCATTACCTTGTCTTCATCGAGACCTGTGTTTTCAAGGATAACTACGCCCTTGTTTGTGAACATGAAGGATACACAGCCGATAGTACCGAGATTTCCGCCGAACTTATCGAAATAGTGACGAACCTCGCCTGCTGTTCTGTTTCTGTTATCTGTAAGACACTCAACGATAACAGCTACACCGTTAGGACCATATCCCTCGTATGTGATATTCTCATAGTTGTTCTTATCGCCGTCGCCTGCTGCCTTCTTGATGATACGGTCGATATTATCGTTAGGCACGTTGTTTGCCTTAGCCTTTGCAATAAGATCACGAAGCTTTGCATTGTTGTTAGGATCAGGACCGCCTTCCTTTACAACAACAGTGATCTCACGTCCGATCTTTGTAAAGATCTTACCCTTTGCAGCATCGGTAGCTTCCTTTTTACGCTTGATATTATTCCATTTTGAATGACCTGACATTGCTTTTACACTCCTATCTGTTCATTGATATCTGAATTTATAATAATTTCAAAAAGCGCCCTTATACGGTCGTTTTTTCCTGTGAGATAAAGATAACCGAACAGGCACTCCAGCGCAGTTGCTCTGCGATATTCCGCTGCATCTGCGTGTTTCGGCACGGTATTTCCCGTTGCGTTCCTGCCCCTTTTCAGCACCGCAAGCTCATGCTCGGAAAGCTGCTCAGCCACAAGGTCATAAGCCTTTGACTGAAACTCTGCGCACACAAGCTTTATCTTAGCGGAATGGAGCTTCGCAACAGGCATATTCGCCTGTTTCAGCAAATACTCTCTCACAAGTGTATCGTAAACGCTGTCACCTAAAAATGCAAGTGTCAGCGGACTATATGTATTAGCTTCACGCTCTGTAAGTTTTTCTGTACTCATATCAGTTGATAAAGTCGAACTCGAAACCTTCAAGGTTTACGGTGTCGCCCTCCTGAATACCCATTTCCTCAAGCTTTGCAATGATACCGCTGTTGATAAGCACACGCTGGAAATACTGGAGCGACGAATAGTCATCGGGATCGACAGTACGCATGATAGGCTGTATCCACGGAGCGTCTACAAAGTAGACATCGCCCTCAACAGTTACCTCAAACTTCTTATCAACGCCCAGCATCTCGTCAAGCTCTGCCTGCGGGATAGGCTCTGCCTCGAATTCTCTTATAGGCGGAAGTGTATCAAGCACCTCCGAAACCTTGTTCATAAGCTCGGCAGTTCCCTGAGTAGTTGCAGCAGAGATGCAGAAAAATGGTATATTCTTATCCTCGATAAACCTGCGGAACTTCTCGATCTGCTCCTCTGTAGCCATGTCGGATTTATTTGCAGCAACTATCTGCGGACGCTCTGCAAGCTCCTCGTTAAACTTTGCAAGCTCAGCATTGATGACCTCGAAATCCTCGCAGGGATTACGGCCTTCAATACCCGAAACATCGACTACATGAACGATAAGACGGCATCTTTCAACGTGTCTGAGGAACTCGTGTCCCAGACCTACGCCGTCGCCTGCACCTTCGATAAGTCCCGGGATATCAGCCATGACAAAGGACTTTTCCTCGTCAACTCTGACAACTCCCAAAACAGGTGTCAATGTAGTAAAATGGTAATTTGCTATCTTAGGCTTAGCTGCGCTGACAACAGATATAAGTGTGGATTTTCCAACGTTCGGATAGCCCACAAGTCCAACATCTGCAAGAAGTTTAAGTTCAAGAGTTACCTCGAACTCCTCCCCCGGATAACCGGGCTTTGCAAACTTAGGTATCTGACGGGTAGAAGTGGCAAAATGAACATTTCCCTTTCCGCCCTGACCGCCTCGTGCGATGACCTTTGGTTCATCTGTGGACATATCAGCCATTATCCTGCCGCTTTTAGCCTCGCGGATAACCGTACCTCTCGGTACCTTGATTATAAGCGGCGGAGCACTCTTGCCTGTGCAGTTTCTTCCGCTGCCGTTTTCGCCGCGCTGAGCCACATATTTTCTTTTATATCTGAAGTCGATAAGAGTCGAGAAATTATCATCGACCTGAAAGACCACATCTCCGCCGCGTCCGCCGTCGCCGCCGTCGGGACCGCCTGCCGCTACATACTTTTCACGGTGAAATGACACCGCACCGTCGCCGCCGTCACCTGCTTTGATTTTTATCCTCGCCTGATCAACGAACATTTCTGACCTCCGTTTCTAATGAAAAATCCCAAGCATAAGCTGCTCGGGATTTATTGTCACGTTATGGCTGTTACTGCTCAATCTCGTAAACAGAAACCTTCTTACGGTCACGGCCGTAACGCTCAAACTTAACCTTACCGCTTACTGTTGCGAATAATGTATCATCTGAACCGATACCTACACCGTTACCTGGGTGGATATGTGTACCTCTCTGACGAACGAGGATATTGCCTGCCTTAACGAACTGACCGTCAGCTCTCTTGACACCGAGTCTCTTAGCCTCAGAGTCACGACCGTTCTTAGTAGAACCAACACCCTTCTTATGAGCGAAGAACTGCATACTGATCTTTAACATACTTACACCTCCGAAATAATGATTTTGATCGTGTTTGGGAATTCTTCCAGTATAGCTTCAAAGTGCTTTCTTAAAACGTTCAGCACTCTTGACGGAACATCTCCGCCGTTTCCGCAGATACATTCGATAACATTGTCACCAACGCTTATATCAGGCGAATGGCCTAATTCTTCAAGAATGTTTGCCGTAAGCTGTACAGCCGAAGAAACAGCCGCACAAGCTACGTCCTCACCTGCATCGGCATAACCCGAATGGCCGCTGAACCTAAAGCCTGTAAGAAGCCCCTTTTTTTCATAAAATTCTGCGCGGATCATGATCAAGCCTTGATAGCTTCGATCTGCACCTGAGTGTAAGGCTGTCTGTGACCCTGCTTCTTCTTCTCGCCCTTCTTAGGCTTGTAAGTGAAAACAGTGATCTTCTTAGCCTTGCCGTTCTTCAGAACCTTTGCGCTTACAGCTGCACCGTCAACGTAAGGTGTACCGATCTTAATGCCATCGTCTGCTCCGAGAGCAACTACCTTGTCAAAAGTAACTGTCTCATCAGCCTCAACTGCGAGCTTCTCGATGAAGATGATATCTCCCTCGTTTACCTGATACTGCTTTCCGCCGGTTTCAATAACTGCGTACATATTGTGTGGCACCTGCCTTTTCAATAAACTCGCTGTTACAGGCACTGTGATACAGTTTTGGAGCCTGTTTACAAGCGGCAATAATATTTTATCACAAACATAGGGGTTTGTCAAGCATTTTTTGCAATATTCCCGAAAAAACTTCCCCTGCACAGTACAGGGGAAGTCAGAAATGCTTTTACCAGACTCTGTAGCCCTCGTGACCTATCTTGTAGGAAGTTCCGGGAACGTAAAGATCCTCGGGTTTGATATCCTTTTCCTGCTCCTTAGCTGCTTCGATAGCGTTTTTAAGCTCTCTGAACGCAATGCTGTTGGTTACGATGCGGGATACCGCCTCCTGAGTAGGCTTTGAGCCGAGGTATTCAAGAACAGCCTGCTGCATATAGAAATATGAACGGAGCTGAGTCTTCTTGAACTCTATGCTCTGCTGCTCTTCACCCTCACCTTCAAGGAGGAAGAGGCTGTCACCTTCTTTGTAGCCCAGTGTGAGCTTAGCAAATATCTCAGGGATAAATACTCTGATCTCGGAAGCAAGGTTGATATCGCCGCCTGTAAGCTCCTGAAGCCTCTTGAGCATCTCCTGATAATCCTCAGGCGAATTGATATTTGCCATCATCTTTATAGTTTCCTTTGAAGCTTTCATTACAATATCCTTCTTGAATGGGCACTGGTCGTCCTCACGCTGAACAAAGATAGCGTACTGCTTTTCGGATACAAATGTCTCCTCTGCATCCATTTCTTTCTCAACATACGGCTCGAAATACTTTGCAAGCTCTACGCATACGGAACCGTTTACACGTACCTCGATTATCTTCTTCTCCTTGAACTTAGCAAGGTAAACTCTCAGCCAGTAATACTTCTTTGAACCGAGGTACTTTGGTATCTCGTTCATAATAAAGTTGATGAGCATAGTAGGCTTCTTGTTCTTTACGCCTATTCTTACAACAGACTGAGCGTACATATCGAAATCATAGTGCTGTCTGAGGAAGTCAACAGAAACATGATGAGGATTGCTCTTTGTCATAGACTGGTCGAGTGGGTGCCATACACCGCCGTTGAATATCTCAACAGCCATATTTGCAGTTTCTTCATCAGTTTTTCCCTGTGCGTCAACAGGCTCAATGATAGGCTCATCAAAGCTGTCATTAGTGATGATAAAGATAACCTGAACTATCTTTATACCCTCATTTTCTTCCATTCTGCCGATCTGAACATCAATTGTGAAGCCCTTTGGCATGATAACGCAGTTATCATAAAGAGTACCCTTCAGCTTTTCGTTAAGAGCTTCAAGCACCATTCCCTTGAGTTCTTCTTTCGGATCAACAGTAACTGTATTTTCTTCCTTCTGGTTGTTCTTCTTCTTAAAAAGTCCCATTTTCTATTCTCCTTAATAATAATTATCAATATATGCTCTGCATAATATTAAACTGTTAATTTAACGGCTGCCCAGCCCTCTCTTACCTCAGGCTGAGGGTCCTTGAAACCAGCCGAAACAAGGGCGTCTATGACCTCGTCCATACGCTCCTCGATGATACCCGAGACTATGAGTATACCGCCGTCTTTAAGGTATCTGCGGAAGCTTTCCTTCATGGCGATGAGAACATCTGCAACTATATTTGCTGCGATGATATCATACTTGTCATCTATCCTGTCGGCAAGCTCGCTGTCGGTAAGGATATTGCCGAAGTAGGTCTTGTAAACATCGGGTGAGATGTGGTTTTTGACTGCATTTTCAAGAGCTGTAACAGCTGCGTTTTCTTCAATATCCACAGCTACGGCACTGCCTGCGCCCAGAAGCATAGCTCCTATTGAAAGTATTCCGCTTCCGCAGCCCATATCAAGCAGCTTATCGCCTTTTTTCAGATACTTTTCAAGTACCTCAAGACACAGCCTTGTGGTATGATGCTTGCCTGTACCGAAGCTTGAAGCAGGGTCTATTTCAAGTATGAGCCTGCCGTCGGTATTGTCGTATTCCTCCCATGAGGGCTTGATAACGAGCTTTTCACCTACCTTGAAGGGCTTGAAGTACTGCTTCCAGTTGTTAGCCCAGTCCTCCTCACGTATGCTTGACATTTCTGCTTCAAGACGTCCGTAAACTCCGTCCTTGTCATTTGCCTTCATGTCAGCAAGCATAGACTTTATGGCAAGAAGCATTTCTGCTCCCTGTCCGTTTGAAGGGATATAGACTGTAATGCAGGTCTCACATTCCGACAGCCCCATAAGGTCGTCATCTATGTAATCCCACTGACCGTTCTTGTTTTCAAGGAATTCTTTGAAATCCTCAGGGTCTTTTATAGAAAAGCCCTTTATACCGATATCGGTCAGCTTTGAGCAAAGCAGCTCAATTCCTTCGGTAGTTGTGTAGATATTGACTTCTGTCCATTCCATTAATATTATTTCTCCTTAATTACAAATGCGCATAAGATAAAGAAGCACATCTGTATTGTTTATTTCTCCGTCGTCGCTGAGGTCGGCAGCCTTTATTTCCCAGCTTGTGAGCACCGAAACTCCCTCAGGAAGCTTCTCACGGCTGGTTATATATTCATTCACCAGCGCAAGGTCGTAAGCATCTGCCGAGCCGTCACCGTTTATATCACCTGCCGAAAGCTTCTGCGCAGCACCTGCGTACTCCAGCTTTTCAAGGTCAGCCCAGCCCTTTTTGCCGCCTATCTTAACCTCACCGTAACTGCCGTTTACGCTGAGAACGTTTACGATATTACCGTATTCAAGCGAAGCTACAGCCGACTTTGAGTCCTTCACATCTGCATAAATTCTTACAGTCTCAGCCGATGTGCAGTAATACTCGCCTGTCTTGTATTCCTTCGGAACAGCCTTTACAGCAGCCGATGATACAGCCGCTTTCAAAGTGGAAGTCACAGCAGCCGAAGTCTTTACAGAAGTTGTACTTGTAGTCGTCGAGGTCTTGCCTGAAGAAGCAGACGATGTAACAGTTGTTGAAGCTGTAGTCATTGATGTTGATGTGAGCGTTGTAGTTGTCGATGAAGCTTTTGCATCATTTTCTGTCTTCAGAGGAGTAAATCCGCTGTATTTATTCTTGCCGTTCAACGCCTGATAGAAGGTTATGCTGGAATTATTATAGGCTTTGAACATAAGGATATCGTCCTTTGCAGGGTCTGCCATATAAACGTCATCGCCTATGATGCCGTCAACATAGACCCAGTGACCGCCAACATTGCATATAACATACATACCCTTGTCAAGGTATTCCTTCATTTCAGCTGCCTTGCCCTTCTGATCCTTTGATTTGAAGTTAAGGTTAGCAGTCGCAATGCTTATCTCGGGAACAGCCTTGTTTATAGAAGCCCATGCTATCAATGCACCGCCGCTGCTGAAAGCTCCCATATCATTGAGCTGCTTGGCAAATACTCCCGGGTCGAAATCTTTAGTATCACGAGCTCCCGAAGCCACAGCCACCATAGCTATAGAAGTTATATAGCATCCTGACTTGCGCACTGTAGTACCGCCTATAGCAGTATTTCCCCAGCGGTCGTCAAGCTGACGCCACATACGGAAATCTTCTGCCGCCAAGGCATACTTTTTAGGTGTGAACACTCCTGCAAGCACTCCCACAGACATAAGAAATGCCAGCAGGACACAAAGTATTCCTTTTTCTTTTGCCTTCTGCATAATAAAACCTCCGTTTCAGACTATCGGTTTGTTATGCCCTTTCTTTTCCTTGATTCTCTGAAAGCTTCATATGCCCTTATGTATTCCTCCAGAGCTCTCTGTTTTTCGTATTCACCTATGGGCTTTTCGCCGTAAACAGTCCTGTCGAAAAGCCTTGCGGTCTCTTCGATATCCGCGCCTGATGCCTCATGTACGAGACCGCAGACCTCATGAGAGGTGTTGACGTTTTCGATATCGTAGACCTTGCATATCCTGTGCATTACAGCCATGACAAGCTCCTTTGGCGAACGCTTTTTGCTTCTGAGAACGAATATCTTATGTGACAGCCACGGATACACGAACAGGAACAGAACTGCCAGCAAGCCTATGAGAAGTATCACCAGACCTGCCTTTGAAAGCATCTCTGTTGCTGAGCCTTTTTTGGTCTCGATAACTTCATCTGTTATGGTAGGCTCAAAGCTTATCCAGCCATAGCCCTTGATATAGAGCTCGGGGAAACCGTGTGCGTCCTGTGATGTAACATAATAATTTGCGTCCTTGAAGGTAAGCTCATTGCTCTTTTTGGTCATATTATAGCCCTCGCAGTACCTTGCGGGTATTCCCGCAGCTCTTGCAAGAAGCACCATAGATGTTGCGTATTCATAGCATACGCCTGTTTTTGTATCAAAAATGAAGTTCTCGGCATTCTCGCCTTTCTTCTTTCTGTAGCCGAGATCGTACTTGTAATCATTATTATAGAAGTATTGTTCAAGCTTCAAAGCCTTTTCATACTCTGTTTCGCAGCCTGCGGTTATCTTGTCAGCCAGCTCCTTTATACGGGCATTATTGCCGTAATCAAGGAAGAAGCTTTCAACATTATTATAAAGATAATTCTGCTCGAAGAAATAATCGCATATCGCATTGAAATTCTCGTCACTTTCAGCAAGACCATCTTTATAATTAGCATTTAAGACTTCTTCGGTCCTTTCAAGAAGCTTATCATAATCAGCCTTATTAATCTGCTCGATAAAACTGCGGTTCGTCGGACTGTCAAAGAAGGAATCATCACTGTAATCGAACTCAAAACGCTCGGTAGTGGCGAAAGTGTCCATTCTTATTTTTTCGTCTACCTCCTTTGCGGCACTGATAACACCGCTGTGATACCTGAACATAAGTCCTTTACGTGAGCAGTCAGTCATTTTTATGGCAAACTGAGGAACAGGAGCTGTTTCCGCTCCGCTTGCATAGCCTACAACGCCGCTCATGCTGTAGAACTTAACGTGCTTTATCTCAGGAGTATCAAGTCCTTTTTCTGCATACTCAGTCAGTCCGAACTCCTCGGCATAACCGCTGTCAAGCCTTGCTGCTTCAAGAAATACATCAGCCATTCCCATTACAGGGCTGATATTCATAGGTGCGGAATATGCCTCGGTTCTGTCATAGAAATAATTATCTGATTCCTTAGCCTTCCACTCATCTTTTTCATAATCATATGATGAAAAAGTCTTTGTCTTTATACGCAGAGGACCGTCTGATACGGCATCATATACAGCCCAGTTCTGATTTGATCTGAACTGCTGACCCGATGAGGTATCTCTGAATACGTTAAGAATATCAACAAGTTTATCGGTCAGCTGCTCGGCATTGATGAGAGTTTCGATATATGTTCTGTCCGCATTGACCTTAGGCTTTGGGAAAATAGCTGCTATAGAAGCAAATGCCATAGCATATGCAGCAATTACCTTCCATGAGCGCTTTCTGTGGACAAATTCCGTTGTTTCATCGTCCTTCAGCTGTCGGTAATACACCATAAGGAGTATATATCCCACAGCAAGAAAAATAATGAACAGCGTCGGCATCTTTTCATATTCCTTACCGTATATAGCAAACGGTATTATAAAAATCAGGAAATTCATAAATATCCTGTATCTCACATGAGTGAAATAATATATTACCGAAGCCATAAATAATAAAAACAGCAGGAAAAATCCTATGGTGTACCACTTGTTGTACTCTACAGAATCCTGAGGTGTAAGGAACCACAGCATCCATGAGATAGGATAGTTTTCTATACCATTATTAATGGATACCCGTATTCCGAAGCCGAAAACCGCCACTAATGCAGCATATATGCCAAAGCCGATAATATGATGCTTCTGCATATAATCAAATACTCTGAACATCAGCCAGCCTATGATGTATGTAGCTATTCCCCAGCAGGCAGAAAAGAAATATCCGTCTGTATCATCTTTTACACGATCACGGTAATGGAACATCAGTGCCGACATTATAAGCACCGTATACCACAGAACGGGATCGAGAAGAGTTTTCAGCAGAAATGTTCTAAGACTGAAATTTGTCTTTTTGATTTCATTCATATTTATACCAGTCTAAAGTTGTTTTCCTCGTCCAGATACCACAGCGGCAGCGAGGTGGAATTCGCAGACGCTACGGACAGACCTATTATACTTACATTATCTTTATTTTCAAGCTGATCGTTCACAGCCGCAAAACCTGCACCTGCATCTGTAGTCGCTATAACGCAGGCACATACAGATGAACCAACCTCAGAAAGATCAACTCTTTTGTCGGGTATGACCCTTATAGAAAGTATCTTCAGCAGAAGCTGATTTGGATAATCGGGATTATCCACACTTTCCATAACAGATTTTCCAGAAGCATCACGGTAAACGAAATTACACGCAATACCTTGCTTTACAAGCAAAAAGAGAAGTCCGAAAACAGCACGTATGAGTTGTTCCTCTCCCCTTACCGCATTTTCCGCCGAAACACTGCTTCTGCGGAACAGATCAAGCACGATAACAGGCTGTACCGAAGCAACTGCCTCGTCAAGCCTTACCATAAGCTTTGCCTTCTTTGAGGAAAGCTTCCAGTTTATACGCTTCAGCGGATCGCCGTGCTCATATTCGCGGTGCTCATATCCGGGAGAAGTATTGGCAGAGAAAAGCATACTTGTATCGTTTTCCTCTTCCTCATCACTTGTGAGCACAGTATCTGCGATAGAACGGAATAGCTGTGAAGAAGCCTTGATATCGGGCAGCTGAGGGATAACACCCACAGATGCGGCTGCCGGTAGCTTAGCCTTCATTGGAAATCTCATAAATCCGAGAAAACCGCAGGAATATACTGCATATATGCCTACCTCACCGTTTCCGCCGATAGCGGCATCAAGTCTGAAGGTAAACGTTGTCTTTTCTTCATTGAACATCGTAAGCCTGCGTTTTTTCACATTCTGCACGAATACCTCGCTGGCATATGGACATATCTCAAGGATAGCAAGCGGAAATGCGCCTGTTTTTCTGACAGTGACCTCTACATCGAGATAGCTGCCCTTCTGTACATATGCATCACAGTCAAATGTGACCTTGACTCTCTTCTGAGCATAAAGTGCAAAGAAAAGAGAGGCAAGCGGAGCGAAAAGTACAAAAGCAAGCAGGATAACACCCATTTCGCCGTCGATATAAAATGTGAAGATATATACAAGAAAAGCTACAGCGATAACGCTTACGACGCTTTTTATATGCTTAAACATCAGCTCATTGAAGGAACAGGACAGTTCCTTATGACATTTTCGATATAAGCCTCACCTGTACCGAAGGTGGTCTTGCCCTGTGGCGAAAGTATTATTCTGTGAGCAAGCACGGATACAGCTGTATTCTTTACATCATCGGGAGTTACGTAATCGCGTTCAAAGATATATGCATAAGCCTTTGCAGCCTTGAAAAGCGCGATGCTTCCACGGGGACTGATGCCGAGAACGGTATTTCTGTCCTGTCGTGTGGAAGAAACGATATTGATTATGTACTGCTTGACGCTGTCGTGTACTCTTACACGCTTTACAGCCTCCTGCATAGCCGCAATATCATCTACAGTCATTATAGGCTCGGTTATATTTGCGATCGGATTATGGTTTTCAGTCCTTCCGAGTATCTCAAATTCCTCCTCCATTGAAGGATATCCCATAGACAGCTTCATGAAAAATCTGTCCATCTGAGCCTCCGGAAGGTGGAAAGTACCATAGGTCTCAACAGGATTCTGAGTAGCCATTACAAGAAACGGGCGAGGAAGCCTGTGTGTAACGCCGTCAAGACTTATCTGACGCTCCTCCATAGCTTCAAGAAGCGCGGACTGTACCTTCGGCGAAGCACGGTTTATCTCATCAGCAAGGAGAAAATTACACATTACCGCACCGTCGCGGTATACAAATTCCCCTCTTGTGGAATCAAGCATAGTAAAGCCTGCTATATCGGAAGGCATTACGTCGGGAGTAAGCTGGATACGGTTGAATTTACCGCCTATAGAACGTGAAAGAGCTGTTATGAGCTGGGTCTTTCCCACACCAGGTACATCTTCAAGAAGTACATGACCTTCGCAAAGAAGTGCAGCTATAAGCTTTATTACTGTCTCCTTTTTACCGACGATAACTCTTCCTACAGAGCCTGCAAGTTTACTGATATTACTATTCATATATCCTTACCTCATTATTCTTGAACATTATCCAATTAAAACTATTATAACATATTTTCCTAATGTCTGCAAGGGAAAAGCATACGAAAATGCGCCTGTATTATTGTTAAATCTGACAATAACACAAGCGCATTCATGTGGAAAAATTGTACAATTATATTTTTTATATATTCTCCGCCCACTTAAAAGCATCAGTTCGGCGCAAAACAGTACATTTCACGTCAATAATATTCGACATCTGTTTTCTTTGTTCTGCCTAAAACAAGCGGTACGATAATGAAAGCAAGTCCGCCGAGAGCAAGCAAAGCTCCGAGAACAATTACAAGGATAGATGATTTTCCCGGTCTGTTATCCATTGCCTTGAGCTCGGCAATCTCATCATTATCATCAAAGCCCCATTTATCCAGTGCCTGCTGTTTATAGTTCTTATATTTACTTTCAGCGGGCTCACGCCAGAGTTTTCCCTCAAAGTGTACAGGCTCAGGCATTTTGTCAGTTTTATTATCGTAGTAGTCCATCCAGCCTTGAATATTAGCATCAAGTGCGTCCTTCATCTCATCACTGCTTGCCGAAACTACATAAGCAAAATAATTGTCCGGATATGTATAATCCTCAGCATCACTTTCCATAATTCGTTTCAGCTCGTCCATTGAGAGATTTTCAACCAGGTAATACTTTGTTTTGCGCTTGCTTGTAGTAATGCCGAGGGTCTTGTCCTTTTCTTCGTAGATAGCAAAGTTGCCTACTACATAGTTAATATCACCTTCGACGATACATTCCTTTTTGAAATCGTCTTTTGTTGCCGTATTCAGATTGAGGACCTTACCGCTGAGGTACATTTTCACGTCCTTCATTCCCACAACAACAATAGCGATACCCAAAACAACAGCCAATATCTTATAAACAATACTCTTTTTCATCATAATCACCCTTTAATAAAAAAGCGGCAGCCATAAAGGGACTGCCGCATATAATCTGTACGTCTGATTACTTGATCATCTTAGCTACTTCGTCAGCAAGGTTGTCTTCCTTCTTCTCAACACCCTCGCCGCGCTCGTAACGAATAACGTCAACTACCTTGATAGAGCCGCCGAGCTTCTTAGCCTCTGCGTCAACATAGCCCTGAACAGTGAGCTTGTCGTCCTTAACAAATGCCTGCTCAAGGAGGCAGTTCTCGCTGTAGTACTTGCCTACCTTACCCTCAACGATCTTTACGCGAACCTGCTCAGGCTTTGATGCCATCTTAGGATCCTCAGCCATCTGTGCGAGCATGATCTCCTTCTCCTTCTCAAGTACCTCAGCAGGAACCTGCTCACGGCAGAGATATGCAGCGTTAAGAGCTGCGGACTGCATAGCAACGTCCTTACCGATAACAGCAACCTGATCAGCAGCAAGATCTGTGTCCATCTTTACGAGAACGCCGATGCTTCCGCCATTGTGGATATAAGAAGCAAGCTTGCCCTCGAGTCTTACGAAACGACGGATAACGATGTTCTCTCTGATCTTCATGCCTGCGAGTTCTGTAAGAACTTCGCCTACTGTATTGCTGCCGCCGCTGATCTGCATAGCCTTGAGAGCTTCAACATCAGCAGGGTTCTTTTCAATGATTGTATTTGCTACGTTAGCAACAAAGTTTCTGATATCATCTGTATTGGCAGCAAAGTCTGTCTCTGTGTTTACTTCGAGAAGAACACCAACTTCGCCCTTTACTACAGCTGTAACTACGCCCTCAGCAGCAGCTCTGCCGCTCTTCTTAGCCTGTGTAGCGAGACCTTTTTCTCTGAGGAACTCGATAGCCTTGTCCATATCGCCATCGTTCTCTTCGAGAGCCTTCTTACAGTCCATCATACCAACGCCTGTGGACTTCATCAGTTCTTTGATTTCAGCAACGGATACCTTACCCATTGTAATTACCTCCTATTATTTTTAAATAAAAATTCGGAATGTGGAATTCGGAATGCGGAATTATAGTATCGCCTGACAGCAATAAAATCAGAATAAAATATTCAGATGTGTCTGCCCGCGGCAGACTCCACAATTCCTAATTCCTAATTCCGAATTACGAATTATCAACTATTATTCAGCGTCTGCCTCAGCAGCCTCAGCTGTTTCCTCTTCTGCCTCAACAGCAGCTACAGCGTCATCGCCCTGTCTGCCTTCGATAACAGCGTTAGCGATAGAACCAGCGATAAGCTTTACAGCTCTGATAGCGTCATCGTTACCTGGGATAACGTAATCAACTTCATCAGGATCGCAGTTTGTATCTACGATAGCAACGATCGGGATATTGAGCTTCTTAGCTTCTGCTACAGCGATCTTTTCCTTGCGTGGGTCAACGATGAAGAGTGCTGCTGGAAGCTTCTTCATTGTCTTGATTCCGCCGAGGAACTTCTCGAGCTTTTCGATCTCGAGGTTGAGCTTTACAACTTCCTTCTTAGGGAGAAGTGCGAATGTGCCGTCTTCTTCCATTGTGTGGAGCTGCTCAAGTCTCTTTATTCTTGTCTGGATTGTCTTGAAGTTTGTGAGCATACCGCCGAGCCATCTTGCGTTTACATAGTGTGCGCCAGCTCTTGTAGCCTCTTCCTTAACAGAGTCTCCAGCCTGCTTCTTTGTACCTACGAAAAGTACTTCGCCGCCCTGTGCTGCAATGTCACGAACGAACATATAAGCTTCTTCAAGCTTCTTTACAGTCTTCTGAAGGTCGATGATGTAAATTCCGTTTCTTTCTGTGAAAATGTATGGTGCCATTTTCGGGTTCCATCTTCTTGTCTGGTGACCAAAATGTACGCCAGCCTCAAGAAGCTGCTTCATTGATACTACTCCCATGGTGTAGTCCTCCTTAAAATTGGTTATTATTTAATCCTCCGCCCGACTTGGCTCAGCAGCAACGCAGATATCTGCGCACCAACTACTGAAAATACAGGCGTGCGAATTGCCTTAATATTATATCATTTTCTGTCAAATTATGCAAGACTTTTTGCAGCCGCTATTTCAACAAACTTAAAAAACTGTTTTTCTGATATTTTGTTGATTGTGCCCGTTCTGCTGAATTATCACGCTGAACAAGCACTACATCTTCTCCTACGACCTTTATATCCTTACAGGAAATCACCGTATCGTTTTCCCTGCCGAAAAGTCCAAAAAGTCTTACACAGCCGTATATTACAAGGGATTCAACGTTCCCGCTCTCTATATCGACCTTTATATCGTCGATAAAACCGAGCCTTTCTCCTGTTGCGATATCTATGACTTCCTTTCTGCAAAGCTCTTCAAAGCTCAGAAGCATACCGTCACCTCGTACAATATTATTTATACATTATATTGTATCAGGAAAGAAAAAAGTATTCCTCGGGTGTTCCCTGTCCGCCGCTTGAAGCGTATGAATAATAAGACAGTACAAGTGAAGCATCTATCGCGTTAACCGACATATCATCGTTGACATCTGCTCTCACTTCATCAGCCTTTGAGTAATCCGTTCCGCCCTTAGTCGATCTTCTGACATACTCCGAAAGGATCGCAGACGCATCTATTGCATCAACAAAGCCGTCTTTATTGACATCACCGTATGCGAAATCAAATTCAACAAAAGGAATGTAGTTTTCCTTTGCATATCTCTCGGCTTCGCTTCCGCTTTTTCCGTATATCTCAACCTTTGAGCAAAGGGCATAATCAGGGGAATAATATCGATACCCGAGTGCGTGCTCCTGTATCTCCTTTACAGAAGGCGGTATAATAATTCTCGATACCTTATAGCCATTAAGCGCAGCGGTCTCTTCGATCTTATTTACTCCATTGCAAAAACGGAGCGTCTTTAGCTCGTGCATACCATGCAGTGCATGATCGGGGATAGTTTTTACAAGAGGCGGGATAGTAAGAGTCTCGGCAGCGATACAAAGCTGAAATGAACATTCATTGATCTTAGTAAGCCCCCTATTGAGCTTTATTGTTTTAAGAGAATGGTTCGTGGTAAAGGCGTATGAACCTATAGATTCAAGTGATGACGGAAAATTTATGCTTATCAGATTTTTACAATTGCTAAATGCAGAACGTCCTATAGTTTTAATCGTCGCAGGCAAAACCACATATTGAATATCCTGATTTTTATTAAAAGCCCCTTCTCCAATATGACATACCCTGTATCCTCCTACACTTGCAGGAATAACTACTTTCGACTCATTACCGTTATAGCTGATAACGCTTGCAAGACCGCTTTCATCATCTGCATCATAAACAACATCGTTTTCAGTAATTTCCTTTGCATTGGCAGTCATAGGAGCTGCGCCCAATAATACAGCTATAGCCATTGCTGCTGCCGCAAGCTTCTTATTCATCATCATCTTCTTCATCGTCATTACCTCCTTTTTTCTTGGCAAAAACAGCTGTGCCAACTGCAAGGATAGCAGCTGCGATGATTATAACAAAAATAACGCCTCTCGGGAAATTGTCTCCCGTTTGCGGAACATTTGCTGCAATAAGCATTAAAGTATTCAACATGATCTATTCCTCCTTTATATATTCAAAATTCTTTTCTATTGTATCACAGTATCTAAGCTTTGTCAAATGAAAAGCCCTGCTTCAAAGCAGGGCTCTGTATCATTAAAATCTGAAATCGCGCTTTCCGCCATTCTTTATCTCATCGAGATAATCCATAGCTCGCTGTCTGCGCTTCTCGTCTGGAACATTCAGTATTTCCTTTGCGATAAGAGCTTCGCCCACCTTCTTTGTCTCAGGTGAAGCATAGTCGCTGAGGTATTCCTGAAGTGTCATAAGTGCATTCGGGTGACAGCAGTTCTGTATCTGTCCTACCTTGCAAAGTGCCATAAAGCGGTCGCCTGTACGTCCCTCACGGTAGCAGGCTGTACAGAATGACGGGATATGTCCCTGATCCATGAGCCATTTTACCACCTCGTCAAGTGAACGCTGGTCTGATACGTCGAACTGCTCTGTATCGTGAGGTCTTTCCTCGGCAGTATATCCTGCATAGCCGCCTACAGATGTTCTTGAACCGCCCGATATCTGTGATACGCCAAGCTCAAGAACCTTCGCACGACAGGCTTCGCTCTCACGAGTGGAGATTATCATGCCTGTGTAAGGAACAGCGATACGGATACAAGCTACAAGCTTTGCAAATATATCGTCATCAATACCGTTGTCAAATACGCTCGGGTCGATATCAGACGCTCTTCTTATACGTGGAACGCTGATAGTATGAGGTCCTACACCGTGAACAGCTTCAAGGTGCTCGGCGTGCATGAGAAGTCCTGCAAACTCGTACTTATACATATCAAGTCCGAAAAGAACGCCAAGTCCTACATCATCTATGCCGCCGTCCATAGCTCTGTCCATAGCTTCTGTGTGGTAAGCATAATTGTGCTTTGGTCCTGCCGGGTGGAGTCTTTCGTAGCTCTCCTTGTGGTATGTCTCCTGGAACAGGATATAAGTTCCGATGCCTGCTTCCTTGAGCTTGCGGTAGTTCTCAACAGTTGTAGCTGCGATATTTACGTTTACACGGCGGATAGCACCGTTCTTGTGCTTTATTGAGTAGATAGTGTCAATACATTCGAGGATATACTCGATAGGATTGTTTACAGGATCTTCTCCCGACTCGATAGCAAGTCTCTTGTGTCCCATGTCCTGAAGTGCGATAACTTCCTGACGAACTTCCTCTTGTGTAAGCTTTTTACGTGGTATCTCCTTGTTCTGCATATGATAAGGACAGTATACGCACTGGTTTACGCAGTAATTTGAGAGATAAAGGGGGGCGAACATAACTATTCTGTTACCGTAGAAAGCTTCCTTTATCTCGCGGGCAAGGTCATACATTTTTTCTGTCATCTCAGGGATATCACAGGCAAGAAGCACACTTGCCTCACGGTGTGAAAGTCCTGCACATTCTACTCCCCTGCCTGTCTTTCTTGGCTTTGCCTTTTCAAGTATCTGCTCGATAAGCTCACGGTTGTGCTTGTTCTGCTCAGCATATTCAAGAGTAGCCTTTATTTCCTCATCGTTTATGAATTCCTCAGCCTTTAATGATTTTACATCATACATATTAATCTTTCTCCTTTATTATTTTGCCTTACATGACATTGTTTTTACTTCGAGTTTAAATACAGCAGTACGTGAGAGCACTTCATCGTCATACTCAAGTCCCGTTCTGCCTGCCGCCTGCTTCATTACGTATTCAAGGGCAGCCTTCTTTTCATCCGTACCTTCTATCAGTGAAAGCTTTCCTGTACCGATAACGCTCATGTATTTTGCGGAATGACCGCAAGCCTTGTCAGCGCCTATGAGTTCATATCTGCCGTCTATCTCAAAACCGACAGGCGGCGAACACAAAGCAAGTTCATACTTTCTGCCTGCCACAGCTCCGTGGAAATAAAAGGTGTATTTTCCGTTATCAGCGGAATATCCGTAATTTACAGGCACGATATAGACCTCTCCGTTATCAATGAAGCCTATTCGCATTATCTTTTCCGATGAAATAAAGCTTTCTATCAGCTTCATATCTGTTATTTCGCGGTCGCTTCTTCTCATATGGTTCTCCTGTCATTTCTTCGATATCGCAGCCTTTACCGATACGCCCTGTATCTGTCCGAGCCTGCCTGTGAGACTGCTTATAACATCGGGCTCTGCATCAAGTGCAACAGATATCAGCGATATGCCGCGCTCCTTATACGGTATGCCCATGCGTCCTATAATGATATCACTGTAATCGTGGAGCACGTTATTTACCTCCACAGCTGCCGTCTGCTCGTCTATCACAATTGCCGCTACTGCTATACGTTTGTTTTCCATTCTCTCCTCCTTTGCAGGCTGAAAAGCAGTCAATAAAAAATCCGCCCACTTACGGACGGACAGCATTAGCTCATTATAATTTCATCGCTCAACTGCTATCCGATAACAGAGTTTTCACCCTGATGCCCGAAAACAATAATTTTTTTATAGCCAAGAACAGAATAAATCCTGCCCTCCGCTGTTTACATTCTAACACATTGTTACAATATTGTCAATGTATATTTGTTAGTATATACTAAACAGCTGAATATGCTGCTTCAGTGCTTTTTGTTGCAGATATTAATATCATATTGGCAGATATCCCTCGATGTTTGTGCATTTCAAACAATCAAAACAGTATTATTTCAAAAAAATATATAATTTTTCAAAAATCACTGGACAAATTATTTTATTTGTGATATACTATTTTATAGATTTATTTTTGAGGTGATTATTAATGGGTTTATTCTCATTTTTCCAGGGTGGAGCTAAATATTTCGATAAAAAGATCGACCCTAAATGCGATTATTGTATGTACGGTAAAAGAACAAAGGACGGAAACAGAGTCCTCTGTGAAAAAAGGGGTCTCGTTGAACAGAACTATTCATGCAAAGCATTCATCTATTCTCCATTGAAGAGAATACCTGTTAAACAGCTTAGATTTGTCGGCAGTATCGCTGATGATGACCTTTATATAGAGTCAAAGGGCGACCGTACCGAAAAAGAAGAGGCTGAAAAGCAGTCCTCAAAGGACGATAAGGCTAAAAATGACAAGAAGCAGTCTGCTCCCGCTAAACAGACTGAATCTGCTAAGGCTCCGGAGCAGCCCAAACAGCAGGAAGCTCCCAAGCAGCCAGAGCCTCCAAAGCCTCAGAATACTGAGAAGAGTGATGCCTCACCTGCTGAAAATAAAGAACAGCCCGCTAAAAAGGAAGAGGAAAAACCTGCTCCGAATGCCGAGAAAAAGGAAGCTCCTGCTCCTGCACAGGCTCCTCAGCAGCCGGCAAAGCCTCAGTCTCCGCAGACACCTTTACAGGCAGCTCAGCAGGCTGCACAGCAAGCTGCTCAGCAGGCTCTTCAGCAGTCAGCTCCCAAGAAATAATAATTATGTATTTTTTAAGAGGAGTGCAAAACGCACTCCTCTTTTATGTAGATTATATTTTTTACTTGACAAAAAACATTTTACAGGTTATAATATTAATTGTCTGTTGAAAAATGTTTTCTTTTTTTCGGAGGCATATCATGAATTATGAACAGGAATGCAGTCATAACAGAATGATGCTTAAAAGATGTAAACGCTTCTATAACATTGCGTCTGTTTTTTATATTCTTGTATATGGTCTGTCTATTTTTACTTCTGCGTATTTCATGATACTTGCTATGTTTGACCTTGTTTATGTCAAGCTTATATTTCTTAATGCCGGTATCTTAGCTACGGGATTTATCGGAGTATACCAAAAGAAGGATATTTTTTCTATTGCAGCATCAGCTCTTGCAATAATTGATCTGTTTTGCTCAAGATTTGCTGCTTTATTTACTCCTATCGTTATCATTCTTTCTGTTCTGTCGATCATCGTTAACAGAAAATATAATTGGCTGACTCAGCAGGACGGCTTCCCTTACTTTAATACAAGATTCAGAGATCAGGAGCTTGACCGCGTTCAGTGGAACATCAAGGATCCATATCAGCAGAATTATGAGGAAATAAAAAAACGTTCCAATAATTCGGGAAATATGGACGAGCTTTGATATGTTTAATATGCGGGTGTGGTGAAATTGGCAGACACGTCAGATTTCGTTCGCGCTACGTCATTGGTTTTATGATACTGCTCCTGTCGGCAGTCAAAATCG
>NZ_FRCT01000015.1 GCF_900143025.1 Ruminococcus flavefaciens
AAAGCCTTGCTGCCTAAATAAGTGAAATCAGATTTGATGTTGATATCCTTGAATTCAGCCTTTCCACAGTTACTGAAAGCGAAATCGCCAATGCTTGTGATACCCTCAGGGATATATCCACTTGTCATAGATGAACACTCATCAAAAGCATGATTGCCGATCTCTGTAACTGTTTTTGGAATAGTTATAGTTTCAACACCATTGAAGTGATAAAACGCATAATCAGAAATTCTTTTACCGTCAAGGATAGTGATCTTTTTAAGAGACTTAGGAATATATCTGTAGCTTCCATTTGAATTATAGAAAACGTAATAGCTTTCGCCGTTGCCGCTTAAGAAGTAGTTATTTAATTCACTTTTTACTTTAGGATTGTCAGAAGATTCTGCACTGAATCCAGCGAAAGGAAGAGTGAGATCAACGAGAGATTTACAACCGCTGAAAACAAAGCTTCCGATACCGTCGGCACCGCCCTTGATAACAGCAGATTCGAGTGCAGAACAATCACTGAATGCATATTCGCCGAGTTTTTTAACGGTTTCAGGAATTTCGATAGATGTTATTCCTGTAAGTCCTGCGAAAGCATATGAGCCTATTTCTGTGATAGTATCGGGAATAGGCACATCATCTAATAAAGAGCAGTTATAGAAAGCATAATTTCCGATAGTGGTGATCGACTTAGGTAATATAAGCTTTCCGTCAGGAGTTTTATCATTTTCGCTGTAGCTTAATTTTGGAAGAGAAGAACAGTTTTTGAAAGCATTATTACCTATGCGCTTGATTGTATCAGGCATAATTATTGAGGTCATGTTTGTACAGTCATTGAATACGTTATTGCCTATACTTGTAATGATATTTGTTTTTCTTTCTTCCTCATTTTCAGTATCACAGTCGTTTTGAATAATAACATTTTTTATAGTTGATGGTTTACGGAAAGGTGAGGAACCGAAATCATACATATCACCATGTCCGCAGATGTAAAGATATCCGTTAGGATAAAGTAAGTAAGAGATGTTATCACCGAGTGAGCCTGTCTCTGCGATGATCTGATCCTTATCAGAGGAAAGTGCAGGGAGTGTCTGTGTTACCATTACCTTTTTTGTGGTAACAGCCTTTGTAACAGGAGCACCTGTTACAGACTTTGTATCACCATGGGAATAACCTTTGACTTTTCCGTCGTCATCAACTTTTACATTTTCCTCAAATGTCTTATCCTGTGAAGTATTCTTTACTGTAATTGTGCCTGATTCCAAAACATTTCCTTCATAAGTAATGGTATATGAATATGTTCCGGGCAGGCAGTAGAATGTTGCGCCGTATCCGTCGATAGTAGCTTCCTTATCGTCAAGCTTGACTACAGCAGGGATATATCCGCCGTCAGCCGTGCTTGTGACCATAAATGTAGTTCTGTATCTGTTATAATCGCACTTTCCAAAACCAAAGCCGTTATCTATAGAGGCGTAGAAATTAAGGAATGGAAGAGGAACGGTTACTGTTATGATATTTTTTTCTTGTGCTTTTCGCAGTATTGTTGCTTTCATGTTGCACTCTACGATAAAATCAACAGTACCGTTAAGACATAATTTGCAGGCATGGTAAGAATCGCCGCCTCCGGATGTAATGATTACTTTATCATCAGGTTCTTCGGCGCGTTTTGCAAATTGATCGAAAATTTCTCCGATGTCACCTTCGACAGTTATCTTGACACCTGCCTTGAAATCAAAGCCAACTGAACCTATGTGCTTATTAAAGAGTACAAGCTTTGGATATAATTCAAGACCTGCATATATTTCGCCGCAGACCTTCATATCCGCTGTCATGTTTTTTTCTTGGAAAAGCTCTGTTCTGTTTTTGAATTTACCGTCTTTGATCTCAAAACCGATTATATTTTCCCATTTTACGGTTATCTCGATATTACCGCTTATTTCTACAAAGAAACGTGGTTCGATATCAATAAGTATACCTGGTACAGAGGTCGGTAATACCAGACTTGCAATTGTAGCTCCCAAAGATAATGCTTTATCATTATGCATTGAGAAAAATGCAGAACCTGAGAAGCCGAGGGTAAATTTAAGAGCGGGAGTTATTTTTAAGAGATATTCGATGTTTACAGTACTTAAACTGATATAGAAGTTAAGACTGCCCTCTATAGTAAGTGTGCCTGAAACTTCTTTATTACCTTCAAAGTTACCGTGTTTTTCAATTACGCCATCGTGAGGATCCTTTGTTTGGGGATCAAGAAGGGATTTCAGATTAAAAGTCTTTTTCTTGCTGATCTCATATTCTACAGCCTCATACTCCGGCATTTCATATGTAAAGTCAAAAGAACCATCATCGTTAATAACAACGTTGCCGTTTTCATCAATATTCGGGAATGAAATGCCTTCATCAGCACAGGACGCATCTATCTGTGCCTTGCTCATGTCAGCATTAGTCTCTATCTTTACGAAATCAAACATTTCGTCGATCTCATCATTACCCGATACGGTTACGGTATCACCGTTGGTTTTGATATCCTCTACTTTTACGGCGATAATGTTTTCTTCGTCAGGCTGGATGAAGAAAAGTTCACCTTCCTGAAGTGAAGAAACTGTTTCGTCTGCGTTGTCGAATACGAAAACATTGTTGTCGTAGTCAGCAGAAACGAGAGTATTCTGCTCTTCAGAGCTTTCTGCCTGTACAGTATCCTCGTTGAGGACAAGGAAGTTAGTTGTTTCATCTTCATCAAGATTAACTACTTGTTCCTGATCGAATGCTGTTATGTCAGTTGCAATGATCTCCTGAACATCTTTTGTGAATCTGTTTACTGCATAATCTTCTCCCACCGGGCGGTTAAGCTTATCGAACAGCTGAGCTTTTACGATATAATACTGCGGAAGCTTTGAGGTGTCAGCCTTGATCTCGCTGTTGACAAGCTTACCAGCCCCAACAGAAGTTTCAACGCTGAAGGCGTTTTCGTTGGTCTCATCGTTTATGAATGAAACAACGATCTTTGCTTCCGTTGGCTGTGTAGATGCGACACGTACAATACCTGTTTCACTGTCGAATTCCAGAGATGTTATCTGGAACTGAGAAACGTCATAGTCTTGTTTGAGTGGATTTTGTACGTTCTTTTTTTCAGCTTCCTTGTTGAGAAAGTTACCCAGCGAGTTAGTAGCTTTGATGTCAAACTCGTTTGAAAAAGGCTTGTCTTTCTCGTTAGCTGCATTTGCTTCACGACCGGCACTTTCAGATGCCTGATTTGGCATAACTGCTGTAGTACACATAACTGCACTCAGCAATCCTGCTATTAGTCGGTTTCTAAGCATTTTTTATCATTCCTCCTTGATGCATATAATTGGTACAATATACCAATTATATATTATATGCAAAAATATACAATTTGTCAATGAAATTTTTAGCAATTTCAGTTCTGACTAACCATAAATTGCGATTGGTTGAACAACAGATTTCTGTATGTAAATCGGCAAATGCTTAATATCCCGAAAACAGACTTGTTCTTTATTGTACATGGTATATAGAAAACAATATAGCTCGTTCGGGGAAAGGCGATTTTGAATGTCTTTTCAAATAAAAAGATGCAGTTTTCTTACAGTGATCCTCAAAACCACTTTGAAGATGCAGTGATTTTGGATTTTGAATGCTGTGATAATTGACATTTTGACAATTTTGATATATAATATATAAAATATGTTTTTACGCAAACAACATGATATGGGGGGAGCGCATTGAAAAAATATTTGGGGCAGATAATATTTAATGTGATCGTTGCTGTGATAGCGGTATTGCTTTTCGGCTGTACGGATCTGCTTGATAATGCAGTATTGTCGATAATAGCGATCATTGCCACGGTCGCACTTTTGTCATGGGGTAATTATTATTTTATCAAGGCGGCAAGCCTCGGAAGAAAGGCATTTCAGCGAGCGTACATAATTGATGAGCACACCTTTGAGTCTTTGAATCAGCCCGAGGATTATATTGCTGTAATGAAGGACCTGAAGGATTATGCTCCATGCAGGCATGACGCTTCCAAACTTGTTGAGCAGTGGGAGGTATTTCAGAAGAAATCCGCTACTCTTGAAACTATCAGCGGCGGAGCAGGTGTCTATGAGCTTGTAAATCAGGATATCCAGTCGGTAATGCTCAGCAATATGCTGCTTTTTATGAAAAGGACGGCTATAATACAGTCTGCATCCCGCAATGGTGAGTTAAATATCCATAAGGATTACCTGAGAATGTTAACAGGAAGAAATGAAAAGATACTCAACGATTATACCAATCTTCTTATCGAGGTCTCGCAGCTTACAGACAGCGAAAGAAAGAATACCGAGATAAAATCGTTAAGTCTTATAATAGAGTCTATACATGATTATAAGAAAGAAATGGAAAGTGAGGATATATAATGAATAAAAGCAAATCACCCGTTATAATCGCAGTTATCGGCGCACTTGTAACAATGATACTCATAATAGTAGTAATAAACAGCAATTCATCTAAGAAAGAAGGCAAAAAGTCATCTGTTTCGCAGAAGGAGGCGTCCCAGAGCCTTGAGGACTGCCTTAAAAATATCAAGGTAGTGAATGCCGAAAAGGTCAAGGGAACTGTTGATTACTCCGATAAGGGCGCAGCAAATCTGCCGAATATAGATACAAAATATCCTCTTACAGTTAAGGGTACTGGTGATGTTGACATAGAGATATTCTCAACATCTGAAAAGGCAGGAAAGAACAACAACGGCTGGCTCAATGAGACAGCTGAGGAGTTCAACAAACAGGGTCAGCGTCTTTCAAACGGCAAGACGGTCTCAATAAGCGTAAGAAGCATACCTTCAGGAGCTTCCTGCGATTATATCACAAATAACGTATATATCCCACAGGCTTATACGCCTTCAAACGAGCTTTTCGGTGAGCTTGCTTCCGAAAACGGTGCAAAGCTCAAGCTTGAAGCAGAGTCGCTGGTATCAAACGTTGCGGGAATTGCAATATCACGTTCTGCTGCATCTGCTCTTAACTCAAAAGCCGGCGCTGTTAACTTTGAAACTATAGTTGATGCAGTTGTAAGCGGCGATCTTCAGATGGGTTATACCTATCCTTATACATCTGCAACAGGACTCAACTTCCTTGTGAATGCGCTCCAGCACTTTGACAGCAGCGATATGCTCAGCAGCAATGCTATCGGAAAGTTCCAGCAGCTCCAGAAGGGAATACCTTTTGTATGCTATACTACCGATCAGATGGTAAACGCTATGCAGAGCGGAACACTTCAGGCAGGCGTTGTTGAATACCAGGCTTATACAAACAGTGCTGTATTAAAGGGCGGCTATGATTTTATTCCATTTGGCTATAAGCACAGCAATCCGCTTTACAGCGTAGGTGATCTTTCGGCAGATCAGCAGGAGGCACTTTCTGTATTCCTCAGATATGCTCTCAGCGACGGTCCGCAGGCTCATGCAAGAGAGTACGGATTTGATCCCGATAATTCATTCAGCTACAATACCACAAAGCTCAGCGGAGCAAATATAATCAGCGCACAGCGCCTCTGGAAGGAAGAAAAGGACTCGGGCACACCTACAGTTGCTCTCTTTATTGCCGATGTTTCGGGAAGTATGGGCGGCGATCCTCTTGCGAGACTGAAAGAATCCCTCCTTGAAGCTTCTAAGAACATAAAGCCTGACAACTATGTCGGACTTCTTTCATACAGCGATAATGTAACATTAGAGCTTCCGATATCACAGTTCACTCTCGAACAGCAGTCTTACTTTGCAGGCGCAGTAGAGAGAATGAGAACAGGCGGAAATACCGCAACATATGATGCTCTGCTGGTAGGCGTTGATCTTATAAATAAGTACAAGGAGACTGTTCCTGATGCAAAGGCAATGATATTCCTTCTCAGTGACGGACAGTGCAACGAGGGAATTGACTACAAACCGGCGGCAGATATAGTTGATTTCTATGGCATACCGATCTATACTATCGGATATAACGAAGATATCGACTCGCTGAAGGATCTTTCCTCAATAAATGAAGCTGTATACATAGATGCAGACAGCGACGACGTTGTTTACGAGCTTGCAGCTCTCTTCAACGCACAGATGTAAAAAACAGACAGCCTGACATTTCGTCAGGCTGTTTTTATGTGATATGAAAAATTTTGTTTAATTATGAATTGTAAGCGGGGATTATTTGTAGGGAACACGGTCCTCGCGTTCCTCAATAGTTTTTGAAATTTTCAAAGCCGACAGATAAACTGTCGGCTTTTGTGTTAGGTGATTACCACGTTATAGTGGAATGACTGTGAATGTAGAATTCCTCCTGACTCGGCTGCCAGCCCTTTTCCTTAGGCGGGAACAGCTTGTCGAACTCCTCCACAGCTTTTTCATCGTCACACGGTTTATCAACATCGCTTGGGTGATAGAACCATTTGCGTCCGTCGAGAGCATCTTCCTTTAGCACTCTCACCAGCAGAGCGGCAGGGAACACATCTCCTTCAAAGCAGACATTGTACTTTTTGCAGCTTTTGTAGCCGCTGGATACATAATTATCGGGATTTCCGAAGTTTATAACGGTATCGTATCCCATTTTCTCTGCTATTCTGAATGTATGTGCAAGAAGTGCCTTACCGAAGCCTCTGCGCTGATACTCGGGGAGTACACAGAGCGGACCCATAGTAACTACGGGCTTAACATTGCCCTGTTCGTCTGTGAGCGTTGCCTTGCAGTACATAACACTTGCCGCAACTTTTCCGTCAACCTCGATAACGTAGTCGAGCTCGGGGATAAAGTCTGCATGGTCTCTCATTATGTGTATGAAATAATGCTCAAAGCAGCCCGGTTTGCTTAAATTCCAGAATGCTTCCCGTGCGAGATTTTCGACCTCGCGGTAGTCGTCTTTAGTTTCCTTGCGAATGATGTAGTCAAATTTATTCATTTTTTATTCCTCCTGAATTAGCTGACAAGACACGGGAGGTTTGTGTGAGATAGTAAATTCGCAAACCGCCCGTTTACGCTGCTATCTCAGTTCTGTTATTATTTTTCAAACAACTTCTCCTTAAAAATATATTATGAAATACAGAGAATGTATTTCTGATTGCATTATACTGCAAAAAGCATCATATGTCAATACTTTACGGTACTTTTTATCTGAAATCCCTGCAAACGTATTTTCCCTTGTATTCGTATACAGTGCAGCGTTTAAGTATGAGTTCGCTGTAATTATTGAACATATATCTTTCGGTATTTATGATACGACCGTCGGGGAGCTTTACCTTATAGGAATAATAGTGTGATCTGTCGCCTATTTTGCGTACAGTATCATAATCAATAAGTTCGGCATTTTTATGGCATATGCCCTTTGTGATGATAATATGGCATCTTATCTTATAGATTACCCAGAGAATAAAAACTGCTACAGCTATAAGTGCGAAAGCGATTACATACGGTGAAAGTGTCAGTATATTCAATTCTCTGAGAAACTGACTGTATGGGACATGGCGTTTCAGGCACAGGAAAAAGGCTATGATAAAATAAAATGCAATAAATATCAGCATGACCACAACAGCGGTCAATAAGCTGTCACCATGGGAGCTCCAGTCGGGCTTTCTTTTTTTTGACTGTTTTTTCATATTATTTCAGAGCTTCAATAAGCTCGGGCAGCTCGCTGAATTTTGCAAGCTTCGGGACAGTCTGCTTTATTTTTCCAAAACCGTAAGCGGCATGGATAAAGTCGATGCCTGCCTGCATGGTAGCGTCATAATCACCCTGTATATCGCCAATATACCAAGCCTTGTCAAGCTTGTTCCGCTTTACTATGAGTGCAATATTATCGCCTTTGCTTTTGAGATTATTGCCGTAGCACTCGATATCGTCAAAGTATTTTCCAAAGCCGTAATGCTCAAGAAATGTCTCGATATAGCCTGTCTGGCAATTGCTGACGATGTAGAGATGATACTTTTCTTTAAGGCGTATGAAGGTCTTTTCAAGGTCGGGGTAGAGGACTCCTCCATGCTTCAATAGGTACTTGTTTTCGTTCTCGCAGCACTTGTCAAGGAGCTCCATGCGTTCTTTCTTTGAGAGAGTACCGAAAAGCTTGTCTGCTATCTTATCCATAGTAAGTCCCATTACTCCCATAACGTTCTCTTTTGTAATGTCATGGAGCTTGTATTCGGTTTTGCGGACCACCTCTGTCCACGAAGCGGCAACGTTTTCCGAGGAGTCCCAGAGAGTGCCGTCCATATCAAATATCAATCCTTTTTTCATTTTTCTTCCACCATTCTGCTGTATATTTCATCGAGCTGTGCTCTGTCGGGCTTTACATCATCAAGTATTGTTATCCTGCCTGTTCTGACAGTACGTGCTTTCTCCCATATATCCGCGAACATATCTTTATTAATGCCGTAAGACTCAGGATTTATGTCCAGTTTATAAGTGCGGAAGAAATCGAGCATTCCCTGAGGACTCTGTCCCTGAAAAATACAGGCAGGTATGCTACCGAGAGCAACTGCAAGTCCGTGGGATATTTTTACATCGGGGTAATACTCCTCGATGGCATGGGCAAAAAGGTGCTCACTTCCGCTGCACGGACGGGAAGAGCCTGCTATTTCCATTGCAAGTCCGCCCATAACAAGGGCTCTTGAAAGGATACGTATGAATACACGGCTTTTCATGTCCTTTTCGTCGCAGTGATATACCGAGTCATAGCTCATACGGCTGAGGGCGTAAGCAAAGTCGTCAACGCGGGAATTTGTTTTTGCCGCGGATAGCTTCCAGTCGAAAAGAGCGGTATGCTTGGCTATAGTATCACCGATACCTGAAAGAGTCTGCCCCTCGGGAGCGTTTATTATCATATTCGTATCGACTATTATAGCAGTCGGTATCTTGCAGGCAAAGGTCTTTCTTGCCTTACCGTAGGTCTCAAGAACGGAGAATGGCGAAGCGAGTGAATCGTTGCTGAGAGAGGTGGGCATACATATATATACAGCCTTGCTGATATGAGCGGCGTATTTTGCGGTATCAAGGACTCTTCCGCCGCCGATGCCGATAATTACCTTTACATCTTCAACGCAGACCTTTTTGGCTATGGAAACAGCTTCGTCAAAGCTTGCACTTTTCATTGCGACTATCTCGGCATTGCCGAAATCATGGCTTATATCCGTTATCTTCTCCTTGTATATGCCGATGAGGAATTCCTCGGAGATGATGATAGTTTTTTGTCCGATTATCTCGGGAATGTATCTCTTTACTATCTCATCTGAGTGAAAAAATGCGTCTTCCTCAACTGCAAGGCATATGGGAAGGTTAAATCGTGTGTGCTGGTTCATATGATTACCCCCTAAAAATAATGTTACAAATATTGTACCACATTATCAGATAATATGCAATGAAAAAGCTTTACGAAACAGTAAATAAAAAATTTCTGAAAAATTTTTCAAAAAACCCTTGACATCTTACTGTTAATATGATATTATCATATTAGAAATAACAGAGAAGGTGATAAAAATTAAAGGCATAAGGTCATAATTAAACAAAGGTTAACAAATTATACTTGACTCACATATGGGGAACGAGGTATAATTGAGTTATAATATTTTTCATAGGAGGTCATGAGATAATGAAAAAGTTTTTGGTCGTAGTTGATATGCAGAAGGACTTTATTGACGGAGCTCTCGGCTCAAGGGAGGCTTGTGCAATAGTTCCTGCTGCTGTAAAAAAGATAGAAGGCTTTGAAGGTGAGATATTTGCAACCTTTGATACTCATTTTGATGATTATATGGATACGGCAGAGGGAAAAAAGCTCCCTGTACCGCACTGCATAAAGGGTACTGAGGGCTGGCAGCTCAACAAGGATATCTCGGCTGCATTGAAGAGCAAGGGCTTTACTCCTGTGGAGAAGTATACATTCGGTTCTGTTAAGCTCCCCGAGCTTATAAGAAAGGCAGCAGGCAGCGAGGAGTTCAGCATTGAGCTTATCGGTCTCTGCACGGATATATGCGTTGTGAGCAATGCTCTCCTGCTTAAAGCAAGCTTTCCCGAAGTGCCTATGGCTGTGGACGAAAAGTGCTGTGCAGGCGTAACTCCCGAAAAGCACAACGCTGCAATAGAAACAATGAAAAGCTGTCAGATAGACATATTATAATTCTGAAAGGAGATAGCTATGAAACTCGAACCTATCGTTATTTCACTTCTTGATACAGACCTTTACAAATTCAATATGGATCAGGTCATTTTCCACAAGCATACCGACCTCTGCGGACAGTATTTCTTCAAGTGCCGCAATAAGGACGTTGTTTTCACACCCGAAATGGTGCAGGAGATAAATGAGCAGATAGACCACCTCTGTACACTTACTTTCAAAAAGGAGGAGCTTGATTATCTTCGTTCCATACGCTTTATCAAGGACGATTATGTGGAATTCCTCAGATTATGGAGACCTATCCGCGATTACGTAACAGCTGAGCTGAAGGACGGAGAGCTTGTTATTGAAGTAAACGGTCCGCTTTTCTCGGCTATGCAGTTTGAGATATATCTCCTTGAAATTGTCAATGAAGTCTACTTCCGTATGAAGTTTGACTACGAGAAGCTGAAAAAGTCTGCCGAGGAGCGTCTTGACGCTAAGATAAAGGCAATGAACGACGGTACTTATACATTCAAGTTCGCTGAATTCGGCTGCCGCAGAAGACTTTCACGCGAATGGGAGGACGTTGTTGTAAAGAGATTTGTTACCGAGACAAAGAACTGTGTAGGTACTTCAAATGTTTACCTTGCAATGAAGTATAATGTAACTCCTATCGGTACTTATGCACACGAATTCGTGCAGATGTATCAGGGAATCGACTCTATACCGCTTGCTTATACAAACCACTATGCAATGAAGGACTGGTATGACGAGTACGACGGCGATAACGGAACTGCTCTTACGGATACTGTTACAACTGACCTGTTCCTGCTGGATTTCAACCGTTCTATGGTCAATAACTATACAGGTGTGCGTCACGACAGCGGTGATCCTTATGAGTGGGGCGAAAAAATAATAGCTCACTATAAAAAGTACGGAGTTGACCCGAAAACAAAGCTCCTTCTTTTCAGCGACAGCCTTGATTTTGACAGAGCTCAGAAGCTTTATGACTATTTCTGCGACAAGACAAAGGTATCCTTCGGTATCGGTACTTTCTGCTCGAATGATACTGAGGAAAAGGCTCTGAATATCGTTATCAAGCTCCAGTACGTAAACGGCAGACCCGTTGCAAAGCTGTCTGACGATATCGGAAAGGCTATGTGCAGAGATGAGGAGTATCTCGGCTATCTGAAACGCTCTGTTGAGTTCAGATTGAAAAGGGAAGCCAAGAACTGATATAGTATATTAAGCCATAGTGCTGCCGATTTTCGGAAGTGCTGTGGCTTTTCCTTTGAAGTGCTTCTCTATAAAGGGGCTGAAAAATGACAAAATTCAACGGATAACCATTGATTATCAGAAAAATAATTTTTAAATTCGGCTTTATGACTAATACCACATATCTGAAATTGTACAGTTTTACAGGATAACATTGTTGTTTTATTCATACAGATATGTTATACTATATAATATAAAAAAATTGACAACAAGGAGATGCGAAATGGATACTCTTTTTTCTGTTATCATACCTGCTCATAATGAGGAAAAATATATAGGAAAGTGCCTGCGTTCAATAAAACGTGCGGCAAAGGAAATAAAAGAAAAGGTGCAGATAGTAGTTGTCGCTAATCGCTGTACCGACAGGACTGCCGCTGTTGCCGAGCATTACGGCGCTATGGTCGTCGAGAACGAGGACAGGTGCATCAGCAGTATAAGAAATGCAGGAGTTAAGGCTTCCTGCGGTAAAATTATCGTTACTATAGATGCTGACAGTATTATGACTAAGGGCACTTTTGCGGAGATAAAGAAGCTTCTTTTCTCGGGTAAGTATATCGGCGGAGGAGCAATGCCCAAGTTTGACCGTATGTCTCTCGGTATCGCGGTTTCTACTGCCTATGTTGCTTTAAATCTTATACCTGTTATGATAAAAAGCGGAGGTATGCTTTCGGGAACTATGTTCTGGTGCAGGCGAAGGGACTTCGATAAGATAGGCGGATTTGATGAGAGTCTGGTTAGTCTGGAGGATATGGACTTTGCAAGGAGGCTGAAGGCTCTCGGAAAGAAATGCGGAAAGAAATACGGTACGCTGAGAAAGTCCCGTGTTATTACTTCAAGCCGTAAATTCGATGAATTCGGTGACTGGTACCTGCTGAAGGACCGCAAGCTTACAAAGGCTATTTTTACAGGCAGGGATAGAAAGGCTGCCGATAAGTTCTATTACGATGTAAGATAAGCGGGATATTCATTGAAAAGCATGAACTATTGAGCCGCAATTATTGCTATTTCCACGCTTTTATGGTATAATGAATGTAAAACATTCATTATACATGATTTAAAGCCCTTGCAGATACGCAAATCAAAGATTTGCTCCCTGCAATCGGGCAATTATACCATAACGCTTCGCTTTTATGGTATAATGAATGTAAAACATTCATTATACATGATTTAAAGCCCTTGCAGATACGCAAATCAAAGATTTGCTCCCTGCAATCGGGCAATTATATCATAACGCTTCGCTTTTATGGTATAATGAATGAAAACATTCATTATACATGATTGGAGAGTTTAATGTTTACTAATAATTATAAAATGGCTGATAAGGTCATAGAAGTGAACTCCATATACGAAAAGGTTCACCATTATTGCAGGGAATACCTGACGGACGAGCCTGCTGATTTTTCGGTGACTATAGCTCAGGAGGATATTGCTTTTGAAAAGCGTAAGTCCGATTCGGAATATGCTTTTGAGGGCTTGCCGCTGCCTGACTTTACCGAGGATATGCTGGAGGAAACGGCTGTTTACCGCAAAATAGCCGAGAAAATGCCTGAATATGATACCTTCGTATTTCACGGTTCTGTGATAGCAGTTGACGGGCAGGGATTTCTGTTCACTGCAAAATCGGGAACAGGCAAGTCTACTCATACAAGGCTTTGGCGTGAATATTTCGGCGAAAGAGCGGTAATGGTCAATGACGATAAGCCCATGCTCAGGATAACAGACAGGGGAGTTACCGCATATGGTACGCCGTACAACGGAAAGCACGGTCTCGGCTGCAATATATCGGTGCCGCTGAAGGCTGTGTGCATACTTACGCGCGGAGAGAAAAACAGTATCGTCCGTATTGGAAAGTCAGAGGCTTATGCGATGCTGCTTCAGCAGGTATACCGTCCTCAGGATCCGCTGAAAATGGCGAAAACCATTAAACTTGTGGACAGACTGGCTGAGAATACGGAGCTTTACAGGCTCGCCTGCAATATGGATATCGAAGCGGCACAGGTCGCATATAACGGAATGAAAGGTTGATTGTTATGAAGCTTAATAACTCATTTATCACTCACGACGACGGAGATCAGAAACTCCTTGTATCTACAGGTGCAAGCGAGTTTTCGGGACTTGTCCGCAGCAATGAAACAGCAGGCTTTATCATAGGCTGCCTCGAAAATGAGACTACAGAGGCTGAGATAATTGAGAAAATGCAGCAGAAATACGACGGTCCTAAGGAAGCTATGGAGCGTGATGTAAAGAAAATAATCGGGCAGCTCAGAAAAATCGGAGCTTTAGATGAATAAGTCTACTTTCGAGGAACAGCTTGAAAAAAACGGTAAGCTGATCTATACAAATAAAGGGGACAGTATGATGCCGCTTATCAAGCAGGACAGGGATCTGGTTGTGATCGAGCCTGTCAGCGGAAGGCTGAAAAAGTACGACGTCCCTCTTTATAAGCGTGACAGCGGACAGTACGTTCTTCATCGTATACTAAAGGTAAGAGATGAGGATTATGTCATATGCGGCGATAATCGCTGCGTAAAGGAGTACGGTATCACAGACAGGCATATTATAGGTGTCCTGACGGGGATAGTGCGCAAGGGGAAAGATGTCTCGGTGAAAAGCCTGAAATACAGGCTGTATGTTCATCTGTGGTGCGATCTTTTTCCTGTCCGTGCTTTTATTATCCGTGCAGTTCATAAACTTCAGAAAATGAAAAGGAAGAAAGGGAATTTATAAGTCATGGATTATTTATGTACCGTCAGTCTGCAAGATAAACGATATGGGAATATGCTCCATGAAGAGTAATGCAGTAAAATGGCTTTATGCAGTCACAGGAAGGAAAAAATGGGGCATACTCTGGCTGATGATAGTCAATGCGCTTCACGGTGCAAGCGGTGTTCTGTATGCGCTTCTGCTGCGCAATATCGTTGACAGCGCAGTTGACGGCAACAGGAAGGGCTTCGTTTACTATGTTGTAATGGTAATACTTCTGGTGCTTGCGCAGGTGGCTATGCGTGCGTTGATACGCTGGCTGGAGGAGCTTTCCCGTTCTTCCCTTGAAAATCTGTTCAAGCAGCGGCTGCTCAACAATATCCTCACAAAGGATTTCGGGACAGTAAGTGCGGTGCACTCAGGTGAGTGGCTCAATCGTCTGACAAATGACACGGTAGTAGTTGCACAGAACAGCGTGGATATTCTTCCCGGACTTGCGGGAATGACCGTGAAAATGGTAAGTGCAATGGCAATGATGATATATCTCGATCATCGCTTTGCAATGGTGCTGCTGCCTGTGGGAATAGTTCTGTTTTTTGCTACATACGGCTTCAGAAAGGTGCTGAAAAGACTGCACAAGAGCATACAGGAGCGTGACGGCAGGCTGCGTGTATTTTTGCAGGAACGCCTTGGCAGTATGATGATGATACGTTCATTTGCAGCCGAAAAGCAGACCGAGGAAGAAGCTCTCGAAAAAATGTCAGAGCATAAAAAGTCACGCATGAAGCGTACACGTTTTGCTAATCTCTGTAATATCGGCTTTCAGACAGGTATGCAGGGAATGTATGTAGGCGGCGTTATCTATTGCGGATACGGTATACTCACAGGTGCTATAAGCTACGGAACGCTTACTGCAATAACTCAGCTCATTTCGCAGATACAGTCGCCGTTTGCAAATATTACAGGCTATCTGCCGAAGTTTTACGCTATGACGGCAAGTGCCGAGAGACTTATGGAAATAGAGGATTTCGATAACGACAGCAGCGTTACGGCTATGGATATAGCCGAGACCCTTGACTATTACCGCGGCAGCTTCAAGGCTCTGGGGCTTGATAATGCAAGGTTTGCTTATTATCCTTCGGGCGAAAGCGTTCGTAAGCTTAGCAAGGATACCATGCCTGTAGTTCTGGACAATATCAGCGTTGAAATAGGAAAAGGACAGTATGTGGCGTTTACGGGACACAGCGGCTGTGGAAAATCTACGGTTTTGAAGCTGCTCATGTGCATTTACAAGCTTGACAGCGGACGGCGTTACATAACCGATAAAAACGGAAATACCGAGGAACTGTCGGCTAAGTTCCACAGACTTTTTGCATATGTTCCACAGGGAAATCAGCTTATGAGCGGCACTATCCGCGACGTGGTGTGCTTTGCTGATAAGAGCGGTCGCAATGACGATGAGCGCATAGGCAATGCGCTGAAAATAGCCTGTGCAGACGGATTTGTCAGCGAGCTCGATGAGGGTGCTGATACACTTCTCGGTGAGCGCGGAACAGGTCTCTCGGAGGGACAGATGCAGCGTATCGCCATTGCAAGGGCTGTATATTCGGAATGTCCTGTACTGCTTCTTGATGAGGCTACAAGTGCTCTTGATGAAGCGACTGAGCGGAGAGTGCTGGAAAATCTGAAAAATATGACCGATAAGACTGTAGTTATAGTCACTCATCGACCTGCTGCTCTTGAAATATGTGACAGGATACTGCAATTTACCGAAAAGGGCGTGATAGAAAATGGAAAAGAGTGAATTCAGAAAAAATGCCGAGGACATGATATACCTTACAGCTTGTGCTATAAACGGTATTACTCCGAAGCAGGAGCGGATAAACACTCTTGATATGCCCAAGCTCTTTGAGGTTTGTCAGAACCATATCCTCACTGCCTGTACAGCCTACGCTCTGGAGTCGGTCGGCATCAAGGGCAATGACTTTTCACAGGCAAAGGAGAAGGCTATCCGCAAGAATATTCTTCTCGACGCTGAACGCGCAAAGGTACTGCGCAGGCTTGAAGATGAAAAGATATGGTATATGCCGCTGAAGGGCGCTATCATGAAGGACTGGTATCCTAAGCTTGGTATGCGGCAGATGTCGGATAATGATATACTCTGCGACGGTGAAAAACGGGCGGATATAAAGGCGCTCATGCTCGATATGGGCTTTACCTGCGAGCACTACGGCGAAAATAATGATGATGCTTATTTCAAGCCCCCTGTGTGTAATTTCGAGATGCATAACGAGCTTTTTACAGGCGGTCATATAGGTAAGCTTCACAGCTATTATGACGATGTGAAAAGCAGACTTATTAAGGATAAGAATAACGGATACGGCTATCATTTCAGTGATGAGGACTTTTATATCTACATAACTGCCCATGAATACAAGCATTTTACGAGCTGCGGTACAGGTGTGCGCTCGCTTTTGGATACATACATTTTCATGCGCAGATTTAAGGACTCGCTTGATCTCGATTATATCGCTAAAGAGCTTGAAAGGCTGGATATTGCTGACTTTGAGCGTGATAACCGTGAGCTTGCGATGAAGGTGTTCTCATTGAAGCCGCTCACAGATGCGGAAAAGCAGCTTCTTGACTATTATATCCTGTCGGGCGTTTATGGTACGCTGGACAATAGAGTAAAAAACGATATGAAATATCGTGTCAATGGTTCTAAGCTGGGATATCTGAGGTACAGGCTTTTTCCGCCTGCGGATTATGTCAGAGCATCTGTTCCGTGGGCAAAAAAGAGCAGACTGCTTCTGCCTGCGGCGTATGTATACAGGTTTTTCCGCGGTGCTTCCGTTAACAGAAAAGGCGTTAAAAAACAGCTGAAGCAGATAGGAAAAAAGTAATAGGATCAGCTGAAAAAATACATATAAATATGAGCGTTCTCTGTATCAACAGGGGGCGCTTTTTCTTGTTTATGGCTTAAACAGGCAGTTTGCAGCTTATAGCTTTTTTCTATAAAAAACAATAAGTGTTTCGTATTGGACAAAAACCTATCGGTATGGTATGATTAGTTCATCAAAGAAATACTGGAGTGAGAAAATATGAAAAATTACAGACATATCTTAAATTCGGAGCGAATGCGATGTTGCATTTGAAACGGTAAATAATCAATAATTCGGAAAATATTTTTAAGGTATGAAAGGTGATAAATATGAATAATAAATATAAAGTGATCGCTGCAATTGCAGCTCTCTCATTACTTACAGGCTGCGGTGCATTCAATAACAACAGCAGCAGTTCAGAAACAACTACAGAGGCTAAGACAGAAGCAACTACAGCAGCTGAGGAAACAAAAGACTGCTGCAAGGACAAGGAAGAGGACTGCTGCAAGGATAACATTGCTGACTGCTGCGGAGACAGCGCAGAAGCAACTCTCGGAAAGCCCGAGAAAACAGATCTGAACATAGGCTACCTCAATTCGACTGCTCATTTGCTCGCATTCGTTGCACAGGAGGAGGGCTACTTCAAGGAGGAGGGACTTAAAGTTACTCTTACACAGTTCTCCAGTGCTGCCGAGCTTGTAAACGGTATCGAGTCCGATAAGCTTGATGTTGCTTTCATCGGCTCTGTTTCCACACTTACTTTCCTCAGCCAGGGACATGATATCTCGGTTATCGGCGGAGCAATGACAAACGGTCACGGCTATGTTATAAAGTCTGAATTCGCGGACAAGGACGAGCAGGGCGTTGAGATACTCAAGGGCAGAAACGTTGCTTCCGTAAAGAACAGCGTTCAGGACGCAGAGCTTCAGATACTTCTGAAGGACGCAGGCATTGAGATAGGCGAAGGCAAGGACAAGGTGAATATCGTTTACTTTGACAGCCAGAAGGACGCTTATGCAGCTCTTCTCAACAAGAATATAGATGCAGCTTCTGCATATTCTCCTTACACTTCACTTGCCAAGTCTCAGGGATATAAGGTAGTTTACTACTGCGCACATGAAAAGGCACTGGAAAATCAGCCATGCTGCCGTCAGGTCGCTAAGACAGCTGCTGTAAACAGTAATCCGAATACATTTACTGCTCTTGAAAGAGCATTTATCAAGGCTTACCACTTTACACAGACCGATCACAAGAAAACTATCAAGGACGTTAAGAAATACATCGACATAGAGGAAGATTTCATAGATACAGAGGTATACGGCGGATTTAGCGTTTCAAGCCCCGATCCTGATAAGCAGGGTACACTTACTCTCAAGGATACTATCGTAGAGCTTGGCTACACTGAGGACTTCGATATTGAGCCACACTATAACACAGACATCTACAAGAAGGCTCTCGAAAGCATCTTAGCTGAAAATACCGATGATATCTACACATCATTAAAGGAGCATTTTGATGACTACGAATAAGATAGAGATCAAAGATCTCACGGTAAATTACATAGAGAACAAGCGAAGCTTCAACGCACTCCATGACGTTTCCTTCGGCGTTGGCAGGGGAGAGTTCGTCAGCGTTATCGGTGCAAGCGGCTGCGGAAAGTCTACACTTTTAAGTGTGCTTGAGGGACTTTATACTCCAGCAGGCGGCTCGGTACAGATCGACGGCAAGGAGCTTCACGGCACAGGTACAGAACGCGGAGTAGTGTTTCAGCACTACTCGCTGTTCCCGTGGATGACTACAAGAAAGAACATAGAGTTCGGTATAAAGCAGTCCCGTCACGATGTAAAGCGCAGTGAACGCGCTAAGATCGCAGACGAGTTCCTTACAAAGGTTGGACTTACAGGCTTCGGCAGCAAGTATCCTTCACAGCTTTCAGGCGGTATGCAGCAGCGTGCAGCTATCGCAAGAGCACTTGCTATGAATACGGAGATACTTCTCATGGACGAGCCTTTCAGCGCTATCGACGCTAAGAACCGCGTTATATTGCAGGAGCTTCTTCTCAAGCTCTGGGAGGGCGACGGCAGCGAGGAGCGCAAGACCGTAGTTTTCGTAACTCACGACATTGACGAGGCTATACTTCTTTCCGATAAGATAGTAGTTCTCACAGCTCACCCAGGTACAGTAAATGAAGTTGTAAATGTACCATTTGAGCGTCCACGCAGACGCGAGGACTTAGTAAAGACCGATGAATACGGCAAGTTCAGAAACAGGCTGCTTTCACTGCTCTACAGCGATATTGCAGAGCGTATCGGCGGAGATGAGGTGGTATTATGACAGCAAAAAAACGCTATCTCCGCGTAACACATCTGCTTTTCATAGTTCTGCTGCTAATACAGCTTCTTCCCGATAAATCAACAAAGGAAGTTTTCACAAGCTCGCTTATAACCTTTGCTGTCGGACTTGAAGTTGTTGTTCTTGCGGCTTCGGCATTTATCAAAAAAGAAGAAGGACTTGCACTTCTCCTTGATATAACCGGTTTTGTATACGTAGTTCTTGCAGTATGGTCACTTGCTACGGCAAAGTACAATGTACTGAATGATCTGCTTTTCCCTGCACCCGGAAAGGTCATACATCAGTTCGCTGAGGACAGATCGGCTATACTTACAAATATAGTAAGCTCACTTGGAACTACTATTAAGGGCTTCGTTCTTGCATCTGCTGTTGCTATACCTCTGGGACTTTTCATTGGCTGGAGCGCAAGAATAGGCGGAGCTGCAACTTATATCACTAAGTTTTTCAGCTCGATACCGCCGATAGTTTACATACCTTACGGTATCGCACTTCTTCCTACATTTAAATCAGTATCAGTATTTGTTATCTTCCTTGCAACCTTCTGGCCTGTATTTGCAGGTACAATGAGCGGTGTTCTCGGCGTAGACAAGAAGATAATCGACTCGGCAAAGGTGCTGAATGTAAGCAAGCACGAGATGCTGTTCAGAGTAATACTTCCAGCGTCCTTGCAGCAGATATTCTTAGGCTGCAATCAGGGACTCAGCGTTTCCTTCATACTCCTTACATCTGCTGAGATGATAGGTGCTCGTGACGGAATGGGCTATTACGTAAAATATTACTCCGACTTCGGTGACTATACACGTGCTATCACAGGACTCCTCGTTATCGGTTTTGTTGTTATAGGTGTTACTTTCCTGTTCAATAAGCTCCAGAACCGACTTTTAAGGTGGAAACGATGAGCGCAGAGCCTGCGCCCCCTTACCATGTTGGCACCCGTAAACTCGCTCACTCTTATCAATGCTGATAATCGTACATCGTTTACAGAACATTTTACACGTGCGGATAATATCCGCCCCTACAGCGCAGAGCCTGCGCCCCTTTAAGGTGGAAAGAATGAAAAAATATAAGATGATAAAGCCAGAGAGCGATGATTGTTCGTTCTTTGGCTTTTTTATTTTAGAACTAAGAACTAAGAGCTAAGAACTAAGTGTAGGGGGCGATATCCCGTTGCCCGTCAAACAAAATTATATATACGCACGGGTGGCGAAACGCCTGCCCCTAAAATCTTAGCTCTTAGATCTTAGATCTTAATTCTGGATCAACAAAATCTATAAAACCTATCTGAATTATATAATAATTCTATAACTATTGCTGAATATAGTCTAAACCTATTGACAATGTAGGCGAACCGTGTTATAATACATACAGTTCCGATAGGAATACAGAGATTTGATGAAAAGGAGTGCTGAACATGAGAAACAATATTATGTGTTGTATGCAGTGTTGTTGTATGAATAATTATATTGATGACCGTATTCTGCATACTTGTGCTCAGCGATGTTGCGATTTCTCCAGTCTTTAAGCGAGTATAAATGTTATGCGCAGATGCGGTATGCATTCTGCGCATTTTTTATGGAGGAAACTATGATAGACGAAAGAGAAAGCGTTACCGCTAAGATATGCGCCTTTGTGAGAGCATGGCATTCAAACACGGCGCGGCAGAAGATATATGACGATTATCTTGCCTACGATATGCTTGGCAAGGAGGAATATGACAGTATTTATGAGCTTATAAGCAGCGGCCTGGACGGTTCACAGCTGTTCTCACGTGAGGACACCGAGCAGATAATAAGCGAGTATTTCGCTCCCATTCCGCTTTCGAGGATACACTTCAATGAGAGCAGGCTTGCGGACTTCGCAAAGAAAAACGGCAGAGTACAGTATGTCATCTGCGGAGCAGGCTCGGATACATTTTCATTCCGCAATGATAATGAGGATATCGAGATATTCGAGATAGATCACCCCGATACTCAGCGCTATAAGCTTGAAAAAATACAGAAGCTTGAATGGAATATTCGTCCTAATGTACATTTCGTTTCAGTTGACTTTGAACGTGAGCGAATGTGCGACAAGCTTCTTGCAGCAGGCTTTGACCCGACTAAAAAGACTTTTTTCAGCATACTCGGAGTTACGTATTATCTTACACTTGATGTATTTACCGATACGCTGAAGCAAATGGCGGAGCTTTCGGCTCTCGGCAGTGCGTTGGTTTTTGACTATCCAATAAAAACAGGGGAGTTCCCGAGGAGAGTTGAAAAGCTCGAAAACATAACAGAAGAACTGGGAGAGGTAATGCGAGGCGGATATGATTACAGTGAAGTATCAAGGGCACTGTACTCTCTTGGCTTCCAGATAGATACGTATATGCCGCCTGAAAAGGTGCAGAAGGAGTATTTCGACGGCAGACAGGACGGGTTGAAGGCATTTGAAAATGTGAGCCTTATCTCTGCTGCCTACACCGCAGGATATGATTACGAATAATCGAATATCTGTAGGGGAGCCCGCCCTCGGGCTCACGTTATTATAACAAATAAACCTCGGGAGGGCGAGGGCGACCTCCCCTACAAGATTAAAAAGGAGAATTATTATGAGCAATTTTAAAAATACAGAAACAGCACTTATACACGGAGGTATCTCCATTGACGAGCGCACAGGCGCAGTAAATATCCCGATATACCAGACCTCTACATACAAGCAGGACGGTCTCGGAAAAATGCGCGGATATGAGTATTCACGCACAGGCAATCCCACCCGTGAGGCTCTCGAAGCTCTTATTGCGGAGCTTGAAGGCGGAGTTGCAGGCTTTGCATTCGGTTCGGGAATGGCTGCGCTTACAGCTACTCTCAGCCTGCTTCACAGCGGTGACAGAGTGCTTATTTCCAGTAACGTTTACGGCGGCACGTTCCGCCTTTTAAGCAAGGTTTTCGACCACTTCGACATCACATACACTATCGCGGATACTACAGACCTTTCAGTTTATGAGAGCCAGATAAGCTCAGATGTAAAGGCTGTTATTATCGAGAGCCCTGCAAATCCGCTTATGACAGTTACCGATATAAAGGCAATTGCAGATGTATCCCATAAGCATGGTCTCCTCGTTATCGTGGACAATACCTTTATGACACCTTATTTGCAGAAGCCACTTTCTCTCGGAGCTGATATAGTCGTTCACAGTGCTACTAAGTACCTCGGCGGTCACAGCGACGTTGTTTCGGGACTTGTTGTTGTAAGCACTAAGGAGCTTGCGGAAAAGATAGCATTTATCCAGAATTCCACAGGCGGAGTTCTCGGACCTTTTGACTCATTCCTGCTTATCCGCGGCATCAAGACTCTTGCAGTACGTATGGACAGACACGTTGAGAATGCGGAAAAGGCTGCAAAATTCCTTGCAGAGCATAAGGCTGTGAAGAATGTTTACTACCCAGGACTTGAAAGCAGTCAGGGCTATGATATCAACCGCAGACAGGCTAAGAACGGCGGTGCCATGATATCCTTTGAGCTCCATGAGAACTACGATATAAACACATTCTTCGAGAGCCTTCAGCTTGTATCCCTTGCCGAGAGCCTCGGCGGTGTGGAGTCTCTCGTATGCCACCCCGCATCAATGACTCATGCTTCGATACCTGCGGACATACGCAAGAAAGTCGGTATCACAGACGGACTTATCCGTCTTTCCATAGGTATCGAAAATATTGAAGATATTTTAGCGGATATCCAGCAGGCTATTGCAAAATCCGAGAGAAAGTGAGATAATATATATGAGATACTATGATTCAATGCAGTCGCTCATTGGTGATACTCCTCTTGTCAGGCTCGGAAATATCGTCAGTTCTGATGGAGTCAATGTCTTTGCAAAGCTTGAACTGTACAACCCTTCGGGAAGCGTAAAGGACAGAACAGGACTTTACATGATTAACGATGCGGAGAAAAAGGGACTTCTTAAAAAGGGCGGCACTATCGTTGAAGCTACCGCAGGCAATACAGGTCTTGGCATAGCTTTTGCGGCTCTGAACCGCGGCTACAGGATAATATTTGTAGTTCCTACGAAATTTTCAGCCGAGAAGCAGTCTCTCCTCCGCGCACTTGGTGCAGAGGTTATAAATACTCCCCGTGAAAAGGGTATGCTGGGAGCAGTTGCAAAGGCAGAGGAGATAAAGGCACAGATACCGGGTTCTATTTCGCTGGAGCAGTTCAAAAACCAGAGCAATCCTCTTGCACACTACGAGACTACAGGTCGTGAGATATTTGAAGCTCTCGACGGAAAGATCGACTACGTTGTGGCAGGTGCAGGAAGCGGCGGTACTTATACCGGTATACTCCGCTATATCAAAGAGCGCGTCCCCTCTGCAAAGGGCGTACTTGCAGACCCTGTGGGCTCAACTATGGGCGGCGGTGAACATTCCGACTATAACATTGAGGGCATAGGAAATGACTTCATTGCAGAGACTATGGATATGTCCCTTGTGGACAGTGTTATCAAAGTAAACGATGAAGAAGCATTTAAAACAGCAAGATCACTTGCTAAAACAGAAGGCGTTATCGCAGGCTCTTCCTCGGGAGCAGCTATGGCGGCAGTCCTGAAGCTCATACAAAGCGGAGCAAAGGGCAATATCGTAACTGTTTTCCCCGATCGCGGCGACCGCTATTTCAGTACAGGCTTATATGATTAGTCTTTAGGGACTGATGATATCCGCCCGTAAAAAGAATGGAGAATTATTATGACTTTACAGCAGCTTAAATACATACTTGCAATATCGGCAACAGGCTCTATGAACAAGGCAGCTGAGCAGCTTTATGTTTCACAGCCCTCACTGACTTCATCGGTGCAGGAGCTTGAAAAGGAGATAGGCATTAAAATCTTCAACCGCAGCGGCAGAGGCGTTACTCTTACCAATGACGGTGCAGAGTTCATACAGTATGCCCGTCAGGTAGTTGGACAGTTCGATATTCTTGCGGAGAAGTATATCAGCAGGGGCAATGTAAAAAAGAAGTTCGGAGTGTCGACACAGCACTATTCCTTTGCTGTAAAAGCATTCGTGGAAATGGTAAAGGAGTTCGATACATCCGAGTACGAGTTTGCTGTCCGCGAGACTAAAACTGCTGAGATAATAAGCGACGTTGCAACTATGAGAAGTGAGATAGGCATTATCTATCTCAATGACTTCAACCGCAAGTCGCTGACAAAGCTGCTTCATTCAAACGGTCTGGAATTTCATACACTGACTAAGTGCAATCCGTTTGTGTACCTCTGGAATGGTCACCCGCTTGCAAATGAGGAGAAAATAACCTTCGAGCAGCTTGCGGACTATCCATGTCTTTCTTTTGAGCAGGGCGATAATAGTACCTTCTATCTTGCCGAGGAGATTCTCAGCACTGCGGAATATCAGCGTACTATCAAGGCAAATGACCGCGCCACAATGCTCAATCTGATGATCGGTCTCAATGGTTATACCCTTTGCTCGGGAATTATCTGCGAGGAGCTCAACGGTTCGGATTATATCGCAGTACCCTTTGAGGACGACTCCGATGAGATAATGGAGATAGGCTATATCACGCTGAAAAACGTGATACTCAGCGAAATGGCGGAAATATATATTGATGAGCTGAAGGCGTATCTGAATATCGGTTAATGGCTATAATTGCAGGCTATAACCATGCATAGATGTATTGTATTGGACAGATGATGAGAACGGGTGTATAATTAATTCATACTAAAATGATAGGAGAACTGCTATGAAAGAGATAATATGGCTTGGACGAGGCGGACAGGGCGCATTTACTGCCGCTAAGCTCCTCGGAGCAGCCTATACCATAGATGATGATGAAAAATATGGTCTTGCTTTTCCTTCATTCGGACCCGAAAGAAGAGGAGCTCCCGTAAGAGCGTTCACAAAGCTCGATACAAAGCCTGTTGTGGACAGAAGTCAGACAGAAAAGGCAGACTATATCGTTATCCTTGATGATACGCTTTACAGTCCTCAGCTTCTTGAGCTTCTGAAGGGTGAGGGAAATGTCATTGTAAATTCAAAAAATGATATCAGCGGAGTACTCACATTTGACGGTGAAAAAATAGCTTCGGAGTTCAGACTTCCTACGGTCAATACGGTCATGTTCGGACTTCTTGTGGGACTTTCGGAGGTCGTGACTGCTGACAATGCTATTGAAGCAATTAAAGGATATATGCCGCAGAAAATACAGGAGCGCAATATAAACGCACTTCTGAGAGCAGTGCAGGAGGTGGCGAAGTGAGACCGTATATCAGAGAGAAAAAGAGCTTCACCTTTGATGAAGTCCCGGAGAATACATCTTTTGAAGCAGGCTATCTCACAACCGTCAACAGCGGCTGGAGAAGTATAAGACCTGTTATAAACAGCGCGAAATGCGTGGGCTGCGAGCAGTGTTATCTTTACTGTCCCGACGGCGTTATATCAATAGATAACGGAAAAGCAGTCATCGACTATGACTTCTGTAAGGGCTGCGGTATATGTGCGAAAATATGCAGGATAGGAGCAATTGAAATGGAGGCGGAGCGCAAATGAGCAAAAAGTTTTTATCAGGCAACGAGGCATTTGCCGAGGGCATACGCCTTGCCTGTCCGCAGGTAATTTCGGCTTATCCTATAACTCCACAGACTATCGTTGTTGAGCGTCTTTCGGAAATGGTTGAGGACGGCAGTCTTAAAGCTGAATATGTACACGTTGAGTCTGAACATTCCGCTCTATCATGTGCAATAGGCGCAAGTGCCGCAGGTGCGCGAGCTTTCACAGCTACGTCATCGCAGGGACTCCTTTATATGGCGGAATGTCTTTATTATGCGGCAGGCGGACGTTTCCCGATAGTTATGATGAACGCTGACCGCTCCACAGCTCTTCCGTGGAATATATACGGAGATCAGCGCGACAGCCTTTCACAGCTGGACAGTGGCTGGATACAGGCTTATGCCGAAAATGCTCAGGAGGCTCTCGACCTTGCGCTTATGAGCTATAAAATAGCTGAGAACAAGGCAGTTTCCACGCCTTTTATGGCTAATCTGGACGGCTTCGTGCTCACTCATACATATGAGACAGTTGATATCCCCGAAAGGGAGCAGGCAGACAGATTTCTGCCGCCATATGAGACAGATAACCGCATAGACCTTGATAACCCGAAGAATATGGCGTTCTCGGCAGGTCCTGATACAAATTATATCTTCAAGTATAAGGAGCATGAGGGCGTTCTTGCGGCTCGTAAGGTAATAGCTGAGACTGAAAAGGAATTTGCTGAGATATTCGGCAGAAAATACAGCGGACTTACCGAGAATTACCGCACAGAAGATGCTGATTATATAATAGTAACTCTCGGAAGTATAGCAGGACTTTGCCGCGAAACTGCGGATAAGCTCCGTGAAAAGGGCGTGAAGGCAGGAGTAGTCCGCATACGCTACATGAGACCTTTCCCGAATGAGGAAATAGCAGAGGCTTTGAGCAATGCAAAGGCTTATGCAGTGCTTGAAAAGGATATAAGCTTCGGCAATGAGGGAACAGTTTTCACAAACGTGAATTCTGCACTGAAAAAGGCAGGAGTCAGCGTGAAAGGCTACAACTTTATCGGCGGTCTCGGCGGAAGGAATATTTCCGCAGCCGATATCGAAAAAATCTATAAAGACATCGAAAATGGTACTGAAAGTGTTAATTTTATCGGAATAGGAGGCGAGGACAATGGCAAATAAGGTCGCAGACAGCATTTCTCGTGAAGAATTTTTCTACGGACACAAAGCCTGTGCAGGCTGCGGCGGAAGTCTTGCAGTAAGAGCTGCACTGAAGGTCCTCGGACCTAATGCAGTATCAGTACTTCCAGCAGGATGTATGTCGGCTGTCGGATTTAACTTCCCACAGCTTTGCTTTTCAAATAATTCTATAATCTCAACATTTGCAGGCACAGCATCAATGCTTACGGGAGTTGAGGCAGGTCTCCGCGCAAGAGGCTATAAAGACTTCACAGCAGTTGGCTTTGCAGGCGACGGAGGTACGGCAGATATCGGTATACAGGCTCTTTCGGGCGCTATTGACCGTAACGACAATATCATTTACATATGCTACGATAACGAAGCCTACATGAATACGGGCATACAGAAAAGCGGCCTTACACCATTTGGTGCAAAGACTACAACTACTCCCGCAGGTGCGAATATACACGGAAATATCCGCCCAAAGAAGAATATGTTCGAGATAGCTGCTGCACATGACATACCTTATGCAGCTACAGCAAGCGTGGGAAATCTTCCTGATTTTATCGCAAAGGTCAAGAAGGCTTCACAGATACAGGGTACAAAGTATATCCACGTTATCGCACCATGTCCTACAGGCTGGGGAGTTGCTCCCGATGAGACAGTGGAGATCGCAAAGGAAGTGGTTGAAAGCGGACTCTGGTATCTTGCAGAGTACGAAAACGGCGAATTCAAGCTTAATTATAAGCCCAAGGAGTTTTCAAGCGTTGAGGCATATCTGAAAAAGCAGGGACGCTTCAAGCATCTTACCGATGAGGATATACAGATCATAACCGCTTCACGCGACAAGAAGTGGGAGTACATAAACAAGAATTTTGCAGTTTGACCAATGTTATAGGAAAAGCTTATAGCTAATCATAGTCCTTTGGTATTGGACAAATGCGGAAATGCGTTGTATAATTAAAACATACCAAACAGATATGAAAAGTCAGAAAAATTTAAATGGAGGATAAATATTATGAGCAGAGATATAAACAACAAATTCTGGAACGAAGAGCTTGAGACTCTTCCTCGTGAGGAACTTCAGAAGAGACAGCTTGAGGACTTAAAGGAGATCGTAAAGTTCGCATACGACCATGCTCCTTACTACAAGCGTTCATTCGATGAGGCAGGCGTTAAGCCAGAGGATATCAAGACATTAAAGGATATCGAGAAGTTCCCGTTCATCAATAAGAAAACTCAGCGTGACACACAGGGCGTTGGTTCATTCCTCGGAGAGCTTGCAGCAGTACCGGAGGAGGACGTAGTATTCATTTCTACTTCATCAGGTTCAACAGGTGTTCCTACAATGAGCCCGTTCACAAAGAAGGACTTTGATGAGTTCCAGGATACAGAGAGCCGCTGGTTCTGGCAGATAGGAATGAGACCAAATGACCGTTACGTTCACGCTCTTAACTTCTCACTCTATGTAGGCGGTCCTGACGTAATCGGTGCGCAGAATCTTGGTGCTTTATGTATCTGGGGCGGTACTCTTCCAAGTGAGAGACTTCTCTTTATCCTTAAAACATATCAGCCGACTATTATCTGGACTTCTCCTTCATATGCTTGGCAGCTCGGTGAAAAGGCTTTAAAGGCAGGCTATGACCCGAAGAAGGACTTCAACATCAAGAAGATCATCGTTGCAGGTGAGCTTGGTGGCTCTATCGACGCTACAAGAAAGGCTATCGAGGACATCTGGGGTGCTGAGGTATTTGACTTCTACGGTCTGTCTGATATATTCGGTGCCTGCGCTGCACAGTGCGAATACCACGACGGACTTCACATTGCTGAGAACCATATCCTTGTTGAAACAGTTGATATCCACACAGGTGAGGTCCTCGAACCCGGTCAGACTGGTGAGCTTGTATTCACAACTCTCCGTAAGCACGCAAGACCTCTTATCAGATTCAAGACAGGCGATATCGGACGTATCGACACTACAAAGTGCAAATGCGGACGTACACACGGTAGAATTAGTATCCTCGGAAGAAAGGACGATATGTTCATCGTTTCAGCTGTTAACGTATTCCCAAGCGATATCGAAGCTGTTATCCGTGAGCAGAGCGACCTGACAGGTGAGTACCTTATCCGTATCTTTGAGAGAGACTTCACAAGCAAATATGCTGTTGAGGTAGAAAAGGCATCAGGCGTTGCCAAGGACGATGCAACAGTTGCAGCAGAAGTAAGTGCAGCACTTAAAGCACGTATAGGCGTTAAGCCTGACAAGGTAATAGTTCACCCGGACGGCGGACTTAATACACGTTCAGAGCATAAGTCAAGACGTGTAATTGACGAGAGAAATATTGACTATAATATTTGATTGTGATATAATTTTTAATATGTTTATGTAATTCGGAATTCGGAATTAGGAATTCGGAATTTAGGAGTTGGCTTTGCCAACGGATTGAAATTTATTCAAATTCGTCCGCCGTAAGGCGGACTCCATTAATTTCCAATTCAACATTCTGAATTCCTAATTTTTGAAATAGGAGGATTTTTATGCCAGAATTATCCAATCGTACAGCGACATTTACCGATTCCGTCATCAGACGTATGACGAGAATTTCCAATAAATACGGCGCTATAAATCTTTCTCAGGGCTTTCCTGATTTTGAGCCCCCAAGAGAGATACTTGACCGCCTTGCACAGGTAACTAATGAGGACTTCCACCAGTATTCCATAACATGGGGAGCTCAGAACTTCCGCGAGGCTCTTGCCGAGAAGCAGTCACGTCTTATGGGACGCAATATCGACCCTAACGGTGAGATAGTCGTTACCTGCGGAAGTACCGAAGCTATGATGGCAGCAATGATGTCCGTCACAAATCCGGGCGACAAAGTCATTGTTTTTTCGCCGTTTTATGAGAATTACGGTGCAGATACAATACTTTCGGGTGCAGAGCCTATTTACGTTCCGCTGATACCGCCCGAGTTCAGTTTTGATGCAAATGTACTTGAAGAAGCCTTCAAGCAGCACCCGAAGGCTCTTATTCTCTGTAATCCTTCCAATCCCTGCGGTAAGGTGTTCACACTTGAGGAATTGCAGATAATTGCTGATCTTGCAAAGAAATACGATACTTTTGTTATAACAGACGAGGTCTATGAGCATATCGTTTATGCTCCGTATAAGCACGTTTATTTTGCAAGCCTTCCCGATATGTGGGAGAGGACTATCTCATGCTCGTCACTGTCCAAGACCTATTCTATCACAGGCTGGAGACTTGGCTACGTTATAGCTCCGCCGCATATCATTGATACCGTGAAAAAGGTGCATGATTTCCTTACAGTAGGTGCGGCTGCACCGTTGCAGGAGGCTGCCGTTACGGGACTTCGTTTCGGTGATGACTATTACAAGTGGTTACAGGACAAGTATACCGAAAAGCGTGATCTTTTCCTGAAAGGACTTGACGAAATCGGGATACAGCATACGATACCGCAGGGAGCTTATTATATACTCCTTGATATTTCCGAATTTGGCTACAAGAGTGACCTTGTATTCTGTGAAAAATTAGCAGAGTATGTGGGGGTTGGTGCAGTTCCCGGATCAAGCTTCTTCAAGGAGCCTGAGAACCGCTACATACGTTTCCACTATGCGAAAAAGAATGAGACTCTTGAAAACGCTCTTGATCGTCTTGGCGATATAAGAAAGAAAATGCCTAAGGAGTGAGAATATGAAAACTATCGCAAGCTTTAAAGTTGACCATGACAAGCTTGAAAAGGGAATGTATATCTCCCGTATCGACGGCGATGCAGTAACCTATGATATACGAATGAAAAAGCCAAATGGCGGCGACTATCTCAATAACGGTGCTCTCCATACATTCGAGCATCTATTTGCTACCTATGCACGTAACAGCGAGTATACCGACAGTGTTATCTATGTGGGACCTATGGGCTGCCGTACAGGATTTTATCTGATACTTCGTGATAATGTGAGCAGCGAAAATGCAATAAAGCTTGTACAGGACAGCTTCCGTTTCGTTGCTGAGTTCAGCGGAAAGATACCTGGCTCGGAGCGTAAGGAGTGCGGAAACTATCTTGAACATGACCTCGACGGCGCAAAGGCAGTTGCAGAGGATATGCTTAAAGTGCTTGATGGTTATACAGCAGAAAAACTGAAATACTGAGCTTTCAAAGCTATAAATGCAAAACAGCCGCAGACCTGAGATCTGAGGCTGTTCTGTTTATATATACTTGAGAGGGTTTCAAGGGAAGCATCATACTCCGAAGAGGAGCTTGTCGTATGTTGGGAATGGGTAGTAGTCCTCAGCTGTAACTGTTTCTGCCTTGTCAGCAGCACTGCGGAGCTTATCCATAGCCGGGAGCATTGTATCACGAACGAATTCGGAAGCAGGTATTATCTTGCTTATGCCCTTGAGCTTTGTAACAGCAGCTTCAAGCTTTGTAGTTGCTGCGTCCATTTCGTCTATAAGCTCTGAAAGCTCTGTAACAAGCTTTGTCTCGTACTTGCAGGCTGCCTTTGATACGCTCTTCTTGACTGCGACAGCAGAAGCAGTATCAGCGGCGAATTTAGCAACAGCAGGGATTATCTCCTTGCGTGCCATGTCTACCATTGTAACAGCTTCGATGTTGACTGTCTTGATGTAGTTTTCAAGCATGATATCGCAGCGTGAGTAGATCTCAGCCTCGGTAAATACGCCGTGAGATGTAAGCATTTCTACGTTCTTCTTGTCGCAGATGTGAGGCATAGCGTCAGCAGTGGTTTTATAGTTGCAAAGACCGCGCTTCTCAGCCTCCTTTATCCATGCGTCATCGTAGCCGTTTCCGTTGAAGATGATGCGCTTGTGCTCCTTGATCGTTTTCTTGATAAGATCGTGGAGTGCCTTGTTGAAGTCCTTAGCCTTTTCAAGCTTGTCTGCAAACTGCTTCAGTTCCTCTGCAACAGCAGCGTTGAGGTGAATGTTAGCGCATGAAATACTGTTGGAAGAACCAAGCATACGGAACTCGAATTTATTACCTGTAAATGCGAATGGGGAAGTTCTGTTACGGTCAGTGGAATCCTTACTGAACTTAGGCAGAACATCAACGCCAAGCTGCATTTTTTCTTTCTTTGTGCCGCCGTATGGCTTATCAGCCTCGATAGCGTCGAGAACAGCTGTAAGCTCGTCGCCGAGGAAGATAGAGATAACAGCAGGTGGAGCTTCGTTAGCACCAAGTCTGTGATCGTTGCCGGCGGTAGCAACTGAAAGTCTGAGAAGATCCTGATAATCGTCAACAGCCTTGATAACAGCTGCAAGGAAGAGCAGGAACTGTGCGTTCTCAGCAGGTGTCTCACCGGGTGAGAGGAGGTTCTCGCCCTGGTCTGTTGAGATAGACCAGTTATTGTGCTTACCGGAGCCGTTTACTCCTGCGAATGGCTTCTCATGGAGGAGGCAAACAAGGTTATGGCGTAAAGCAACCTTCTGCATTACTTCCATTGTAAGCTGGTTGTGGTCAGCTGCAATATTTGTTGTATCGTAGATAGGAGCAAGCTCGTGCTGTGCAGGAGCAACTTCATTATGCTTGGTCTTAGCAAGGATACCAAGCTTCCAGAGCTCCTTGTCGAGGTCAGCCATGTACTCGGCAACTCTTGGCTTGATGGAGCCGAAGTAGTGGTCGTCCATTTCCTGACCCTTTGGAGGCATAGCACCGAAAAGGGTTCTGCCTGTCATTATAAGGTCTTTTCTCTTCTTCCACATATCGCGGTCAACGAGGAAGTATTCCTGCTCTGGACCAACTGATGTCTTGACGCTCTTAACTTTATCATTGCCGAAGAGCTTGAGGATACGCAGAGCCTGTTTATTGAGTGCTTCCATTGAACGCAGGAGAGGTACTTTCTTGTCGAGAGCTTCACCTGTGTATGAGCAGAATGCTGTAGGAATGTAAAGTGTACCGTCCTTGATGAAAGCATATGAAGTAGGATCCCATGCCGTATAGCCTCTTGCTTCAAATGTAGCACGGAGTCCACCCGAAGGGAATGATGAAGCGTCAGGCTCGCCCTTTACAAGCTCCTTGCCTGAGAACTCCATAATAACACGTCCGTCAGGAGCAGGGCTGATGAAGCTGTCGTGCTTCTCGGCTGTAACACCTGTCATTGGCTGGAACCAGTGTGTATAGTGAGTTGCACCTTTTTCGATTGCCCAGTCCTTCATAGCAGCAGCAACTGCATTTGCAACCGATATATCGAGAGGAGTTCCTCTGTCGATAGTTCTTTTCAGTGACTTGTACACCTTTTCTGAAAGTGTAGCCTTCATGATTCTGTCATCGAATACCATTGAGCCAAAGTAATCTGTTATCTTTTCCATAATTAATTCCTCCTTAGTCATTTTCGAGCGATGCTCTTATAAAATCCGCAAAAAGCTTATGCGGTTTATTTGGTCTTGATTTAAATTCGGGGTGGAACTGAACTCCCACGAACCACGGGTGATCGGGCAGTTCAACTATTTCAACGAGCTTTTCGTCAGGTGAAAGACCTGCAATATGAAGTCCGTTTGATGTGAGTACCTTTCGGAATGCATTATTGAATTCGTAGCGGTGGCGGTGGCGTTCGTATATAAGCTCGTCACCGTAGATGCTGCGGCATCTTGAATTCTCCGCAAGCTTGCATGGGTAAAGTCCTAATCTCATTGTGCCGCCTTTTTCGGATATATTTCTCTGCTCGTCCATAATGTCTATGACAGGGTAGGGAGTTTCTCCGAATTCGGCTGAATTTGCACCGCTTAGGTTGCATACATTTCTTGCATATTCGATGACCGACATCTGCATACCGAGGCATATACCGAAGAACGGTACTTTATTTTCACGGGCATAGCGGATAGTTTCTATCATGCCCTCGACTCCTCTGTGACCGAATCCGCCCGGGACTATCAGTCCGCTGCAATCTGCGAATATCTCTGCTGCATTTTCAGCAGTTACCTCCTCGGAGTCTATCCATTTTATCTCTACAGCCGCATCATTTACGATACCGCCGTGGCGGAGAGCCTCTGCGACTGAGAGGTAAGCGTCGTGGAGCTCTACATATTTTCCAACAAGTCCTATAGTTACATTTTTGTGTGCGCTTTCTGCGCGGCGTACCATTTCCGTCCACTCTGTCAGGTCGGGAGCGTTATCTGTAATTCCGAGATGACGGCATACCGAGTGAGCAAGGCCTTCAGTTTCAAGCCACAGCGGAACTTCATACAGTGACGGAGCCGTAAGGTTCTGGATAACGTCCTCTTTGCGGATATTGCAGAAAAGTGCTATCTTTTCAGCCATATCATCGGGGATACGCTTTTCGGTGCGGCATACGATGATATCAGGCTGTATACCTATTGAAAGAAGCTCCTTTGTAGAATGCTGGGTGGGCTTGGATTTAAGTTCCTCAGAGCCTGTGATATAAGGGACAAGGGTAACGTGTATATAGCATACATTCTCACGTCCTTGCTCGGTGCCAACCTGACGGATAGCTTCAAGGAAGGGAGTGGATTCGATGTCGCCTACAGTACCGCCTATCTCGGTTATTACCACATCAGCGTTTGCTTCGTTGGCTGCACTGTAAACTCTGTCCTTTATCTCATTTGTGATGTGAGGTATTACCTGCACAGTACCGCCGAGATAATCGCCGCGGCGTTCCTTTGTGATAACGTTCCAGTATATCTTTCCTGTAGTTACATTTGAGTGTACCGACAGATTTTCATCCACGAAACGCTCATAGTGACCGAGGTCAAGGTCGGTCTCGGCACCGTCATCGGTAACGAATACCTCGCCGTGCTGGAATGGGGACATAGTACCCGGGTCAACATTGATATAGGGATCGAATTTCTGGATAGTTACCTTGTAGCCTCTCTGCTTGAGAAGTCTGCCAAGAGAAGCGGCTGTTATGCCCTTGCCGAGTCCCGATACGACTCCGCCTGTTACAAAAATGAACTTTGACATTTACTTTTATGCTCCTTGAAATACATTTATGATAAAGGCGTTCTGCGAACATTCGGGAGATTTTTGGATTTGTGTGATAATGCACGCAGACGCCCTTGTCAGCTTATGCTTTTTCCCACTCCGCTGAATCGTGAAGTGCATTGTAGCCTTCTTCACCTGTACGGATCTTGATTACATTTTCGATGTCATAAATGAACATCTTACCGTCGCCGTAGTTTCCTGTGTAGAGAGCTGCCTTTGCTGCTGCAATTACCTTTTCTACAGGCACTGCACATACTGCAATTTCAGCCTTTACTTTGGGGAGAAGGTTCATTTCTACAGAAGCTCCACGGTAGTAGTTCTTCTGTCCGTTCTGCATACCGCAGCCAAGTACGTTGGTTACTGTGATGCCCTTTACGTCAATAGCTTCCATAGCCTCGATGAACTGCTGAAGCTTCTGCTGTTTGAATATTACTACGATGTTTGTGAGCTTTGTTGCGCCGTCAGGTGAAGGAACTGAGTAGTTCTCAATTTCAACTGCCTTATCAACAGGAACAGCAGGTGTTCCGGGAGTGCCGACTTTCTTTACGCTCTTAGCGTCGTCCTTTGTGTAGCCCTTCATGCCGATGTCTGAAAGTGCAGGAGCAAAGTCAGCATAAGAGGATACAAGACCGTGTTCTGTAATATCAAGACCGAGGATCTCCTCCTGCTCTGAAGCACGGAGACCGATAGTCTTTTTGATCAAGATGAATACCAATGCCATTGAGATAGCTGTGAAGGTTGCGATAGCAACGAAGCCTGTGAGCTGTCTGCCCAGGAGTCCGAAGCCGCCGCCGTAGAACAGACCTGCAAGCTGGTCGCCGTTCTGGTCTACCAGTGAATAACCGGGAACCTCAGGATTTGCAAAGAGACCAACTGCGATAGTGCCCCAGATACCGTTCATCATATGAACTGCTACTGCACCGACAGGATCGTCGATGTGGAGCTTGTAATCGAGGAACCATACGCCGAAGCATACGAGGAGTCCTGAAACGATACCTACTATAGTTGAACCGAGAGCGTCTGTTACATCACATGGAGCTGTGATACCAACAAGTCCTGCCAGTGAAGCGTTAAGACACATTGAAACATCGGGCTTGCCGTACTTAACCCATGTGAAGATCATACAAGTTACTGTTGCAATTGCAGGAGCGATAGTTGTTGTGAGGAATACTGAACCCAGCTGGTCGATAGATGTGCAAGCTGCGCCGTTGAATCCGTACCAGCCGAACCAGAGAATGAAACATCCGAGAGCACCGATTGTAAGGTTGTGACCGGGGATAGCGTTTACTTTAACTTCGCCGTCCTTAGTCTTGTGGAATTTGCCTATTCTTGGTCCGAGGATAGCTGCACCTACGAGAGCTGCGATACCGCCGACCATGTGGATATGTGCTGAACCGGCGAAATCGTGGAATCCCCACTGGCTGAGCCAGCCGCCGCCCCAGCCCCAGTGAGCTTCGATAGGATAAACGACTGCACTGATGATAGCTGAGTATACGCAATAAGAAAGGAACTTTGTACGTTCAGCCATTGCACCTGAAACGATAGTAGCTGTCGTTGCACAGAATACAAGGTTGAATACGAAGTTTGACCAGTCGAATGAGCCGTAGGAAGTGAATATATCAAATCCGGGAGCACCGATTATACCGACTAAGTCTTCACCGAAGAGAAGACCGAAGCCTATGAGAATGAAAACTACTGTACCGATACAGAAGTCCATTAAATTCTTCATGATGATATTGCCTGCATTCTTTGCACGGGTGAAGCCTGTCTCCACCATTGCGAAGCCTGCCTGCATAAAGAATACGAGAGCAGCACCAATAAGGAACCATACGCCAAAGACTACACCGTTGGTCTCGTCCATGGCTTGTTGTAAAATTGTCTGAGAGTCCATAAGAATACCTCCTAAGATAAGATACAGCATAAATATCAAAAGGGTGTACGATGCACTGAAAACTCAGTTCATCATACACCCCTTTGTGTATGGAATTAGTACTAATAACAAAAAAAGAGAGCTACAGACTTGATGTCCGCAGCTCCCTTGCTGTTTACAATGCCATTATAGCCTATGGATCACCATTTGTCAAGCACTTTTTTGAACTTTGTCTGATATTTATATTTTTTTGGTACTTTAAACGCAAAAAGCACTGCGCTTTTTACAAAAGTGACGGATTTTGCGAGATTTTCTGTATTTTTTTGAAAATGCTCTTGACAATGCTGGTTTAAAGTGCTAAGATAGTAATCAAGAACAAGGACGTTTCAGCAGGCTATCTGTCTGTTGAAACGTCTTTTTTATTATGCGATACGGTTCAATGGCGAGGCGTATCGGAAAGGCGTGACTTAAATGGACAATTTCAGAAGTGAAGCTCCATACGAGCAGCAGGGACTTTATGATCCCACATTTGAACATGATAACTGCGGCATAGGTGCGGTAGTTAATATCAAGGGCGAGCAGTCCAGATATGTTGTAGACAGTGCTCTTACTATCGTTGAAAAGCTTGAACACCGTGCAGGCAAGGACGCTGAGGGCAAGACCGGCGACGGTGTAGGCATACTTGTACAGATGCCATACAGCTTCTTTATAAGTGAGACCGCAAAACTTGGTTATGATATCGGCGACAATGGTGATTTCGGTGTGGGAATGTTTTTCTTCCCACAGAATGAAATGAAGCGCGGTCAGGCTATGAAGCTGTTCGAGCTCATTATCAAAAAGAACGGAATGGAGTTCATCTGCTGGCGTGATGTGCCTGTATCATCGGGTATACTCGGTCAGAAGGCACTTGACAGTATGCCTTATATCATGCAGGCTTTTGTAAAGCGTCCCGAGGAATGTTCAAAGGGGCTTGACTTTGACAGAAAGCTTTTTATTGCAAGACGTGAGTTTGAACATTCAAATGAAAATACATATGTATGTTCGCTTTCCAGCCGCACAATAGTATATAAGGGGATGTTCCTTGTTGACGAGCTCAGAAAGTTCTACACAGACTTGCAGAGCGAGGATTTCAAGTCTGCTATTGCTACTGTACATTCCCGTTTTTCAACAAATACAAATCCAAGCTGGCAGAAGGCTCACCCGAACCGCTTGATAGTACACAATGGTGAGATCAACACTATAACAGGAAATGCAGATAAGATGCTTGCACGCGAGGAGAGTATGAGCTGTGAGGCATTGAAAAAAGATATGTATAAGATACTTCCTGCTATAAATGTAAATGGTTCCGACTCCGCAAGACTTGACAATGCTCTTGAATTCATGGTAATGTCGGGTATGCCGCTGCCTCTTGCAGTAATGATAACAATTCCGGAGCCATGGAAGAACGACAGGACTATTTCAAAAGCCAAGTATGACCTTTATCAGTACTACGCTACAATGATGGAACCGTGGGACGGACCTGCGTCTATCATTTTCTCAGACGGTGAGGTCATGGGAGCAGTTCTTGACAGAAACGGTCTCCGTCCTTCGCGTTACTGCGTAACAAGTGACGGATTCCTGATACTTTCATCTGAAACAGGCTGTATTGATATAGCTCCCGAAAAGATCGTGAAAAAGGATCGTCTCCGTCCCGGAAAAATGCTTCTTGCTGATACAAAGCAGGGTCGTATTATCGAGGACGATGAAATAAAGTCCACATATGCAACACGCCAGCCCTACGGAGAGTGGCTGGACGCAAATCTTGTCCGTCTGCATGATCTGCATATACCGAACAAGGGAGTACAGACCTATTCAAAGGACGAGCTTGCAAAGCTGCAAAAGGCATTCGGTTATTCCTACGAGGATATCCGTACATCTATACTGCCAATGGCTGAAAAAGGCGCAGAGCCGATAGCTTCCATGGGAAGTGATATACCGCTCCCACCGCTTGACAAGCAGTCTCCAAGCCTTTTCAACTACTTCCGTCAGCTCTTTGCACAGGTTACAAATCCTCCGTTTGATGCTATCCGTGAGGAGATAGTTACGGATACAAGCGTATATATCGGCAAGGACGGTAATATCCTTGAGGAACGTCCTGAGAACTGCCACGTCCTCAAGATCGAAAATCCTATCCTTACAGAAACGGATATGCTCAAGATAAAGGCTCTTAATCAGAAGGGTCTGAAGATCGCAGTTATACCGATCACATATTATATAGGTACTTCACTGGAAAAGGCAGTTGAGCGTTTGTTCATAGAGGCTGACAAGGCTTACCGTGACGGTGCTTCTATACTTATTCTTTCTGACCGTGGTGTGGACGAGTTCCATTGTCCAATACCTTCACTGCTTGCAGTTGCAGCGCTTCAGCAGCATCTTGTTTCCACAAAGAAGCGTACAGCAGTTGCAATGATACTCGAAAGTGCAGAGCCGAGAGAAGTACATCATTTTGCAACACTTCTTGGTTACGGAGCTTGTGCTGTAAATCCTTATCTTGCACATGAAAGCATACGTTCACTTATTGAGGACGGCACACTTGACAAGGACTTCTACGCAGCAGAGGACGATTACAATTCAGCTATCCTTCACGGTATTGTCAAGATAGCTTCAAAAATGGGTATTTCTACTATCCAGTCCTATCAGGGCAGCAAGCTCTTTGAAGCCGTTGGCATTTCCCGTGAGCTTATAGACAGCTATTTTGCAGGAACTGTCAGCCGTATCGGCGGTATCGGTCTCAGTGATATAAGCAAGCGTACAGAGAAGCTCCACACAGCAGCATTTGACCCGCTGGGACTTACAGTAAACTCCAATATCGGCAGTGCAGGCAGCCATAAGCTCCGCAGCGGAAAGAGCGAGCATCTCTACACTCCTGAAACTATACATCTGCTCCAGCAGGCTGCATGGACAGGTAATTATGAGACCTTCAAGGCATATTCAGCTGCAATAACACGAGAGGACAACGAGCTTACGCTCCGCAGCCTCCTTGACTTTGATTTTGATGAAAACGGCGGCATACCGATAGACGAGGTCGAGTCCGTTGAAAGCATCTGCAAACGCTTCAAGACAGGCGCAATGTCCTACGGCTCTATTTCACAGGAAGCACACGAGTGCATGGCTATGGCAATGAACAGTATCGGAGGCAAGTCCAACAGCGGTGAGGGCGGTGAAAGCCCTGAACGTCTGAAATCAGACAAGTGCTCAGCAATCAAGCAGGTGGCTTCCGGACGATTTGGTGTTACATCGGAATATCTCGTTTCTGCACAGGAAATACAGATAAAAATGGCTCAGGGCGCAAAGCCGGGCGAGGGCGGACATCTTCCGTCAGGTAAGGTATATCCCTGGATCGCAAAAACACGTCACTCTACCGCAGGCGTGGGACTTATCTCACCTCCGCCTCACCATGATATATATTCTATCGAGGATCTTGCACAGCTTATCTATGACCTGAAGAATGCCAACGATAAGGCTCGTATATCAGTAAAGCTCGTATCGGAAGCAGGCGTTGGAACTGTTGCGGCAGGTGTTGCCAAGGCAGGCGCACAGGTAATACTCATTTCGGGCTATGACGGCGGTACAGGTGCAGCTCCGAAGAGCTCCATATATAATGCAGGACTTCCATGGGAGCTCGGTCTTGCAGAAGCACATCAGACGCTTATGCTCAATGGTCTCCGTTCAAGAGTTCGTATAGAAACAGACGGAAAGCTCATGACAGGTCGTGATGTACTTGTTGCAGCACTTTTAGGTGCTGAGGAATTCGGCTTTGCAACAGCTCCACTGGTAACAATGGGCTGCGTTATGATGAGAGTCTGCAATCTTGATACCTGTCCTATGGGTATCGCAACACAAAATCCTGAGCTCCGCAAGCGTTTCCGCGGCAAGCCCGAATACATTGTTAACTTCATGCATTTCATTGCACAGGAGCTCCGCGAGTATATGGCAAAGCTGGGTATTCGTACTGTTGATGAGCTTGTTAGACGCAGTGACCTGCTGAAACCAAAGGACAGCGCAGTAAATAGCAATATCGACTTTACAAATATACTGTCAGTAAGCCATTCTGATGAAAAGCAGCATTACGATCCCGCAGATATTTTTGATTTTGAGCTTGACAGCACTATAGACCGCCGTGTTATAATAAAGAAGCTGGGAAGCACACTGAAAAACGGTTCAACCAAGAGCATTTCAGTTGATGTGGTAAATACCGATCGTTCTGTGGGAACTCTTACAGGTGCAGAGATAACAAGGATACACGGTGAGAATGTTCTTGCTGATGATACATTCACTGTTAAGTGCACAGGCAGCGGCGGACAGTCCTTCGGTGCATTTATACCAAAGGGACTTACACTTGAGCTCTGCGGCGACAGCAATGACTATTTCGGCAAGGGACTTTCAGGCGGCAAGCTTGTACTTTATCCACCTAAGAATTCAGGCTTCAAGGCTGATGAGAATATCATCGTCGGAAATGTTGCACTTTATGGTGCTACTTCAGGAAAAGCATTTATCAACGGCGTTGCAGGTGAAAGATTCTGCGTAAGAAATTCGGGTGCAATAGCTGTATGTGAGGGCGTGGGCGACCACGGCTGTGAGTATATGACAGGCGGACGTGCTGTTATCCTCGGAGGTACAGGAAAGAATTTCGCCGCAGGTATGTCGGGCGGTATCGCTTATGTTCTCGATGAAAAGCATGACCTTTACACTCGTCTGAACAAGTCGCTTGTATCACTTGAAACAGTGACAGCAGATGAGGACATCACAGAGTTGAAAACTATCATATCCGAGCACGCAGAAGCTACAGGTTCGGAGAAGGCAAAGAAGATACTTGCTGAATTCGAGCATTATCTGCCATGCTTCAAGAAGATAATACCACATGATTATGCTAAGATACAGAGCACAGTAAAATCGCTTGTATTATCAGGTGTATCACGTGAAAAGGCTGAAATAGAAGCCTTTGAGCTTATAAGAAAGGAGGCGTGAGCCATGGGAAAAGCAACAGGATTTCTTGAATATACAAGAACCGAAACAACGGCTAAGGAGCCATTGGAGCGTATAAAGGATTTCAATGAGTTCCACGTACCGCTCTCAGATGAGAAGCGCAGAGAACAGGCTTCACGCTGTATGGACTGCGGAGTTCCTTTCTGTCAGAACGGAAAAATGCTCTGCGGAATGGTGTCGGGCTGCCCGCTGAACAATCTTATCCCCGAGTGGAACGACCTTATTTACCACGGTCAGAAGGAACAGGCACTTAGTCGTTTGCTGATGACCAATAACTTCCCCGAGTTCACATCAAGGGTATGTCCCGCACTTTGCGAAAAGGCTTGTATATGCGGAGTTTACGACAGTCCCGTTACTGTTAAGGAGAACGAGAACTCCATAATCGAATACGGATTTGAAAGCGGACTTATAAAGCCTCAGGCTCCCGCTGTCCGCAGCGGCAAGAGAGTAGCAGTTATCGGTTCAGGTCCTTCGGGACTTGCCGCTGCCGATACTCTCAATAAGCGCGGTCACAATGTTACGGTTTATGAGCGTTCTGACCGTGCAGGCGGACTTCTGATGTACGGTATCCCGAATATGAAGCTTGAAAAGCATATCATAGAGCGTCGTATTGAGCTTATGAAAGCCGAGGGCGTGGAGTTTGTCATAAACGCAAATGTTGGAGACAATGTTTCGGCAGATGAGATAATGAACGGCTTTGATGTTGTCGTACTTGCCTGCGGTTCATCAAATCCCCGTGATATAAAGGCTGAGGGCAGAGATGCAGAGGGGATATACTTCGCAGTTGACTTCCTTAAAGCTACTACAAAGAGTCTGCTTGACTCTGAGCTTTCGGACGGTAAGTACATTTCGGCTAAGGATAAAAATGTAGTTATCATCGGCGGAGGAGATACAGGAAATGACTGTGTCGGTACTTCTGTCCGTCACGGCTGCAAGTCTGTTACACAGCTTGAAATGATGCCTAAGCTCCCTGATGAAAGAGCTGAAAACAATCCGTTCCCTCAGTGGCCCCGTGTCTGCAAGACAGACTACGGTCAGGAGGAGGCTATAGCAGTATTCGGACATGATCCTCGTATCTACTGCACTACTGTCAAGGAATTCATAAAGGACGAGAAAGGCGCACTTTCGGCTATAAAGACTGTAAAGCTCGAATTTGTTACAGATCCTGCAAGCGGCAGAAGAGTGCCTAAGGAGATAGAAGGAAGCGAGGAGATACTCCCTTGTGAGCTCTGTCTTATCGCAGCAGGCTTCCTTGGCTGTCAGAGTTATGTTGCTCAGGCTTTCGGTGTTGAACTCGACCAGCGTACAAACGTAAAAACAGCTCAGAATTGTCATAATACAAATATTGAAAAGGTGTTCACCGCAGGAGATATGCATATCGGACAGTCTCTTGTAGTCCGTGCGATACGCGAGGGCAGGGATGCAGCAGCAGAGGTGGACGAATACCTTATGGGCTACACCAATCTGAAATAAAGGAGAACGATATGATCTATTCAGAAAACGAGATATTGCAGTATATCGAGGAAAACGACGTAAAGTTCGTAAAGCTGACCTTCTGCGACCTTAATGGCAGACTGAAAAATATATCAATACTTTCCTCAGAGCTTGCTGTTACTTTTGAGCGCGGAGTACGTGTCGCTGCGAAAAAGATATCAGGCTTTGAGGCTGCAAACGGCAAGGACCTGTTCCTTTTTCCCGATGCTCAGACAATGACCGTTCTGCCGTGGAGACCTCAGCAGGGAAGAGTTATCCGTATGTTCTGCTATATCCGTTACAAGGACGGCACTCCCTTTGAGGGAGACAGCCGCTATTTCCTGAAAAAAGCCATGAAGTCTGCCGTGAATTCAGGTTATTGTTTCCGTTTCGGAACCTCCTGTGAATTTACGCTTTTCCTCAAAGATGAAAAGGGAATACCGACCAAGATTCCACATGATTTTGCAGGCTACTGTGATATTGCTCCGGATGATAAGGGTGAGAATATCCGCCGTGATGTATGCCTTACTCTTGAACAGATGGGCATACAGCCTGTTTCCTCACGACATGAGAGCGGCTGCGGTCAGCATGAGATAGACTTTAATTCATCGTCTGCCCTTAAAGCTGCCGATACTTTTCTTAGTTTCAAATCTGCGGTAAAATCCGTTGCCGAGACTCACGGTGTACACGCAAGCTTCATGCCTAAGCCGCTGCGCAACGACTGCGGAAACGGTATGCATATAAGCTTTACTGTCTTTCCTGACAGCGATTTTCTGGAGGAACGCGTTTCCGAGTGCGGCGGAATGGTAAAGAGTGCGGCAGCAGGAATAATGGATCATATACGTGAATTTACATTATTTACCAATTCAACTGTCAATTCGTATGCAAGACTCGGAGAGTTTACAGCCCCGAGGGATATCATCTGGTCTGACGAAGAGGGTTCACAGCTTATAAGAATGTCTCCTGACAGCGATGATACAGCTGTTGAATTAAGAGTATCAGATTGTGTATGCAATCCATATCTTGTACTCGGTCTGATGATATATGCTGCTATGGAAGGCATGGCTTCGGGAGCTGTCCTTCCCGAGAAAAACAGCGGAACAGAAAGACTTCCCGAGGATCTTGAAAAAGCAGCAGAGCTTGCTGAGAATTCAGAGTTCCTGAAAAGATATATACCCGAGAGTATCCTGAATATCATCATCGGTAAGAGCCGTGAGGAATGGAAGGAGTATTCTTCAGCATACAACAAGGAAGCATATGAAGATAAGAAATTTTTCAGCTCGCTTTAATGGAGGTGCATTTTGGAAAAGATTCTTGTAGTTTCAAGTAATAAAAATGCTGCTGAAGCTCTTCTTGATTTTCTGCGTGAATCGTTCAAATGTACTCCGAAGGTCGTCGAATCGGCTTATCAGGCGAAAAATGTTCTTGAAGCTGATATGCTTACCGAGCTTGTTATGATAAATTCGCCGCTTATGGACGAATCGGGCGTTGAATTTGCCGAGTATGTTACCGAAAAGACATCGTCTAACTGTATACTGCTTATAAAGGCAGAGCTTGCCGACAAGATAAGCGAACGTGCGGAAAAAGCAGGGATTATCATTGTAGGGAAGCCATTCAGCAAAACAGTGCTGTATCAGATAGTAAGGACGGTAGATATAGCGGTAAACCGTTCGGCAGAGCTTTATCTCAGAAATGCCCGCCTTGAGGAAAAGATTAACGAGATACAGACCATAGATAAGGCGAAATTCATGCTTATGGAGTACAAGGGCATGACAGAAGGTGAGGCTCATGCATACATTGAGCAGTATGCTATGAACAAGCGAAAAAAGAAGAGCATTGCCGCTCTTGCCATAATCGACAAGCTCAGCGAGCAGTATCTGTAGAGGTGCAAAAAATGTTTGACACGATACACGAAGAATGCGGAGTTTTCGGCATTTTCGAGAACAGGACAGCAAATGTGGCTGCTTCTGTATATTTCGGACTTTATGCTCTCCAGCACAGAGGTCAGGAGAGCTGCGGCATAACTGTCTGCGATGACGGTATCTTCCGCCACAAGCGTGCGGACGGACTTGTTTCCGAGGTGTTCACCCGTGAGGAGCTTGACAAGCTTGGCAGCGGCAATATGGCAGTGGGACACGTTCGCTATTCCACTACAGGCGGTCATAACCACAACAATATACAGCCGCTGGTCATTCGGCATATCAAGGGCAATATGGCTCTTGTACACAACGGAAACCTTGTCAATGCCTCTGAGCTTCGCAGCTCATTTGAGATGTCGGGGGCTATATTCCACGGTACTTCCGATACGGAAGCTATCGCATATTCAATAGTACGTGAGAGACTTACCAGCAGCTCTACCGAGCAGGCTGTAGAATTGGCAATGCCGTTCATCAAGGGAGCTTACTCCTGTATACTTATGACGGCGACGAAGCTAATTGCTTTCCGTGACCCCAATGGCTTCCGTCCGCTTTGCATAGGAAAAACTCACGACGGTGCATATGTTGTTGCTTCGGAGTCATGTGCGCTTGAAACAGTGGGTGCTGAGTTCATACGTGACGTGGAGGCTGGAGAGATAGTTGTAATAGATAAGGAAGGACTGCGCTCCATAACCACTAACTGCGCTACCAAAAAGCATATATGCATATTTGAGTACATATACTTTGCCCGTCCCGATTCTGTTATTGAGGGAGTATCGGTACATCATGCAAGGCTGAAGGCAGGGGAGCTTCTTGCAAAGAATTGTCCTGTTGACGCTGATATCGTTATCGGAGTACCTGATTCGGGACTCGATGCGGCTCTCGGCTACGCTAATGCAAGCGGCATACCTTACGGTATCGGCTTCATAAAGAATAAATACATCGGGCGCAGTTTTATACAGCCCGATCAAAATCAGCGTGAGAACGCAGTCAAGATAAAGCTCAATGCAGTACGTGAGAGTGTAAGCGGAAAACGTGTCATAATGATAGACGATTCTATTGTACGCGGCACTACCAGCGCAAGGATAGTAAGACTTCTGCGAGATGCAGGGGCTAAGGAAGTCCATGTGCGCATATCATCTCCGCCGTTTGTTCACTCCTGCTATTTCGGTACCGACATAGACTCTGAGGAAAATCTCATTGCGGGGAAATGTCATTCTACGGAAGAGATAGCAAAATATATCGGTGCGGACAGTCTGGGTTATCTGCCTCTGGAGTGTCTCGGAGAGCTTGTGGATAACAGGTTCGGTTACTGTAACGGCTGCTTTACAGGCGATTATCCCGTTGACGTAACCGGAGCAGGTTACAAGAATAAATTCGATGAAAAAATACACAGGTGACGTTCATGGAACAGGTCACGTATAAATGGACAGACGCTGAAAACGAAGACTTCAGTCGCTTTTACCTCATAACAGAGGAATATTACGACAGCCTTGTAGGCGGAAAGCTTAACAGGAGCGGATTTGTTCCTTACAATCTGTCTGACAGCATACAGTATGTGCTGATAGCTTATATAAATGATAATGCTGCTGCCTGTGCAGGACTGAAAAGGTATTCGGACACTGACGCGGAGATAAAACGGGTCTGGGTAGATCCCAAATACCGCGGAAGGCATATAGCAACGGAAATGATGAATATATTAGAGGAAAGGGCAGCCCTTCTGGGCTTTGACAGAACAGTTCTTCAGACAAGAGAAATAATGACTGCTGCGGTCAGTCTGTATAAAGAGCGCGGATATTATCAAATTGAAAATTATCCGCCTTATGACAGTCTTGAAGGTGCTGTTTGCTTTGCAAAGGATCTTACACGATGATCCTTGATAACGGCTGTGCATCAATGGCGCTGTACGGTCAGAATATATCAATAATTCGAGCCTGAACGGCTAATGTCTTTTGGCTTACGGCTAAAGGCTGAACTGGAGGAATAGAAAATGTGTACGATAATGAGTTACTGCGGTGTCAGCGGCGGTACAGGAAAAGTAATGGAGGGACTGAAGGCAACAGTGTCACGCGGTCCTGACGATCAGAGGATAGTAAAGGTGCCTGACGGTATTCTCGGCTTTCAGAGACTTTCCATAATGGGACTTACTCCCGAGGGAATGCAGCCATTTGAGCTTGACGGAGATTTTGCAGTATGCAACGGTGAGCTGTACGGCTTCCGCAGTCTCAGGGATAAGCTTATCATAATGGGATATACTTTCAGAAGTGACAGTGATTGTGAGATACTTCTGCCCTTATACAGAGAATACGGTACTGATATGTTTGCAATGCTCGATGCTGAATTTGCCTGTGTGATATATGACAGCACCGAGAGAAAATTCATTGCTGCAAGAGATCCGATCGGTATACGTCCGCTGTATTATGGCAAGTCTGATGACGGAACAATGGCTTTTGCCAGCGAGCCGAAAAACCTTGTTAATATATGCAAAAAGATCATGCCGTTCCCTCCCGGACACTATTATAAGGACGGAGAGTTCCGCTGCTATTGCGATATCACAGCTGTAGACAGGGTGATACATGACGACATGGATACCGTATGCAAAAACATTCACGATAAGCTTGTTGCAGGTGTTGAGAAGCGTCTTGACGCTGATGCAAAGGTTGGATTTCTGCTGTCCGGCGGACTTGATTCGTCACTTGTATGCGCTATTGCTCAGAAAAAAAGCGATAAGCCTATAAAAACTTTTGCTATCGGTATGAACACAGACGCTATCGATCTTAAATACGCAAAGCAGGTCGCTGATTATATCGGCAGTGACCATACGGAGATCATAATAACAAAGGACGATGTTATTGCGGCTCTTGAAGATGTAATTCATCTTCTCGGCACATACGATATTACTACTATCCGCGCAAGTATGGGTATGTATCTCCTTTGCAAGGCTATCCACGAGCAGACAGATATCCGCGTACTTCTCACAGGTGAGATATCAGATGAGCTTTTCGGATATAAGTATACAGACTTTGCTCCATCTGCCGAAGCATTTCAGCAGGAGTCGGTAAAACGTGTACACGAGCTTCATATGTATGATGTGCTCCGTGCTGACCGTTGTATCTCGGTAAACTCTCTTGAAGCAAGAGTGCCGTTCGGTGATCTTGATTTTGTGAAATATGTAATGGCTATCGACCCCGAGATGAAGCTTAACAAGTACAACAAGGGAAAGTATTTGCTGCGTCATGCTTTTGAGGGCGACTATCTGCCGCATGATATCCTATATCGTGAGAAAGCTGCTTTCTCGGACGCTGTAGGACATTCTATGGTGGACTATCTTAAAGAATATGCCGAGAATTATTACTCAGACGAGGAATTTGAGCTTGACTGCACAAAATATACTCATTCCAAGCCGTTTACAAAGGAATCACTTCTGTACCGCGAGATATTTGAGAAGTATTATCCCGGAAACAGTGAAATGGTCGTTGATTTCTGGATGCCTAACAAGGAATGGGAGGGCTGTAATGTAAACGACCCATCTGCACGAGTTCTTTCAAACTACGGCGAGAGCGGAAAATAATACATATTCATTTACAGTACGAACAGCTCATTGTTTACGTATACTGAATACAAAGAGCCGTCCTGATAACGGGATAAAACCGTTATAAGGGCGGCTTTATGTGCTATAAAATGTAAGGAACGCAAAAGGAGAGACATAATACGAAAGAAACATAGGACGAAAAGTTCGCCTTTTGCTGTTTCCTTGCCTTATGAAACAGTACGATATAAAAACAGCGGCATCGGAGAGCATATTCGCTTTCCTTTGCCGCTGTTTGGGGTTTATTGCCACTTAGGATTTACATTGTCTTGTATGGAATCTGTAAGAACATCAAGATGAAGAGTAATATTGTTTGTCTGGGCAGACGAAAGAATTGTATCTGATATTTCGACCGAGGACATCAGTTCAATTTCTTTCTCATCTTTTTTTATCGGTACCTTTGACTTGAAATACTGTACATTGGTATTATTTGGGACCGTTTCCCATTTCTCGTTCCAGTTTTCCGCAAGATTTACCGTGACTACTGTGTTTTCTCCGCCGCTGTCTTTGAATAAAAGCTTATTATCTTCGATCACAGCACTGCAAATATCGGTAACGTCTTCAATCCCTGATACAATGCAGCCTGATGAATCATACCATGCGGGTACGAGCCGCACCCGCAGGTATTCTCCGTTGGGATTACTGATCTCGTTCACCGAAACTTCTTTTACAGCTACATGATTACCCGAAGTATTTGTGGTTACTGACCATTTTATTTCATTATCCTGAGTTTCAGCGGGATTGTTTTGATTTTCAGCAATTAGAATATCCTGTTTGGCAGGGCGGAATTGATTGACCTTCTCTGCACTTTTCAGTATGAACGCATAAACAATTAACGGAGTAAGAAACAATATGACAGCTCCCGCAGCCGCTGCTGCGATATGTTTTTTCCTTGACTTCATATCGTTTCCTCCTTATTTAATGATACTGTTCTTTGCCCATGCCTGTGATGTTAGGTAAGCATATTCCGTTTCACAGTTTGCAAAGCAGGCAGTCTTAACGATCTCAGTGCTTTCGACAGTAAGCACAACCGAGCCGTCATTTCTCGGCTCTTCATTACTTCCTTTCACCCTGTTTGAGCCTTTCCAGAAGTCATAATCAGTTATCGACCAGTCGGTTATCTCGGTTATCCTGTAAATACCTGTTTTCTTTGTGCATATATGCTGCGTTCCTGTGCGGATATCTGTGGGGAATGAATATGTACCTTCAGCGCTTAGATTATTTACTGTAACCTTATGATTTGTTTGATTATAAACGAATCTTCCGTCAGTTGAATCAGCGATAGAGAAAGTTTCATTCACATAATCATTGCAGTTCAGCGTTACATAGAATGTTTCCTGAAGCGAATTCATATCCGTATCTTCCAAATCAAATCTTTCGACCTTGAACATAAACATCTGCTCTGCATCGCCGTTCTCATGCATATACTTATCCATGAAAATCGTTTTCTCAATATCGAAATAATACTCATTTTGAGGCGGTGCTGAACTTGAACGCTGATTAGGAACGCTGATAACATATGTTACATGAGAACCGTCAAGTGAATCCACTGTTTTTAATTCTCCGTAAGCGCCGGCATTTTCAACTTCTATTCCGTTCTCTGTGATAGAGAAGCGTATAATTCTGCTGCTTTCGTTCACTTCATATCCCTGCGGTGCCTGGACTTCTTCAAGGTAATATGTACCCTGAGCAAGTGTATTATCGATTTTAGGAATTATACCGGTTCCCACGGCGGAAATAAGGTTTGAATAACCAGGCAGCGGAGTAGATTCCTTCTCATAGCCGCTGACCGTCATAACCTCTCTGTAAAGATTGAAACGAGCTCCCGGAAGCGGAATATCAGTACCGCTCTTTACTTTTTTGATATCAAACGTATAAGTCTTGTTATAAATGTCGATTATTGCTGTAAGGACACCGCTTTTCGGTTCAACATCATATTCAGCCCAGTCCCTTCTCTCAGAGGCATCTTCATCAGGATGAACACTGTCATCATCAGTGTCATTTGGATTATCCCAATTATCAAGTCTGTATTTTCCCGAACTGTCTTCTGTGATGCTGAAAGTGATCGGTCCGGTAATACCTATATGCTGCAGCGGTGCAACTGTCTGTTTCAGCAGATAGTTTCCCGTTTCAAAATTGTAAAGTACGGTGATATTGCCTGTCAGGTCGGATACGTACGTATTCATAAGCTTATAATATTTGTCACCGATCTTTATGCACGTCTTGTCCTGCGTTTCTGTACCCGAAACCTCCTTATAAAGCTGGAATGAACCGCCCTCAAGAGGTCTGTCGGCTGCACTTGTATTGTTCCATTCATGCAGATTTATTTCGATACCGCCCTTTCTGGCGTTTCTGATGGTATCGATACGTGCATTTTCCTCACCTAAGTCATCGTTGGTCTTATACATGACACCATCTGTATATGACACGGTGTACTCCTGCGGCAACAAATCAGGTTCAACACTGACATCGAGACGTGTGCCCTTGATTATCGAATCATTATCTTCCGTTATTTCATACGCAAAATATTTGCTTGCCGCCTTTACAGTGTCCTCAGGCGTATCAAAATGAACTGTTATCTCCGTATTAGGATAAACCAGATCATAAGTCAGATTTTCGATAGGGCTATCCGCTGTTTCACTGTTAAATATTCCGATTTTAACTGTGCCCGTCTGTGAATTGGTCCATACCTTTTTCACATGGAGCGTAAATGAATCTTTTCTGTCTGCTACGCCGATTTCAGTTTTCTTATCATTGGGATTATCGGATATCTTTTCCAGTCGGTGCAGAGAATCATAGCTTTTTACATAACCATTTTCATCTACAACGGGATTTTCCAGTTCAACTTCATAGACACCGTAATTGGAAAGGTGTTTGCTCTGTGGCATACTATCAAAGAAATACTGAACTGTTGTATTAGGGGATTGCAGACATCTCACTGTGTCGTTCAGCAGTGTATCGTCCAGATAAACAGCCGTATATATGTTGTCATGCGCTGTTGTGAAGTCTGCATCGCTCCATATCTTGTTAGCACGGACACCGAAGCCGCGGCAGTTGTTTACTGTCACAGAAGCGTCCATGCCTTTTTTTATCGTTCCGGCACTGTTTATTGCGGCAGTATGTTCCGTTCCGTCAATAAGGACCTTTTTATCAATATCATAAGAGCTGATAAGTGAGCCGTTCATGCTGTATGAAAGCTTTTTGTTCTTGTTAATATTGACTATGTGTACCTGATAATCAGTTTGAACAGTAGCGTCGTCATCAAAAGTGAACACTGCGTTGTCATCGGGGTAAACAAGCTCCATTATCTGATTCGGAATGAGATTGGCGGTTTCAGTATCATCATCGTATACTGCAAGTGTTATCTTGTCACCTGGGGACGCACTTTCTCCCCATATAGATTCATTTACAGTCAGTGTCTTATTATCAAGATCAGCAGATGCAGAAATGTTTGAACCTTTTTTTACATTTACTTCATAAGCTTCATACTGATCCGCATTGGAAAGAGCTGATTTTGATTCCTTATAATTGAACTGGAATGTTGTAGTTGCATTGTGTTCCGCTGTTTCGCTGCACTCATTAACATATTTGTAAATCAGATTATTTGATTTATACAGCGCAACAAGCTTCTGTTCGTTTGGATTTTCCTCATCATTCCATTCAAGATTGACAAACAGTTTGAAAATACCGCCTTCGTCATTGATCGCATAACCTCTCTCACAGTAATAGTCGAGGAGCTTATATCCGACAGGTATCTCATAATCACGCTCTATTACCATAAACTTTGTTCCGACAAGCAGACCTGGTACGTGAACAGTGTAGCCCGTAGGAATGTTGGAAATTGTGCCATAAGGCGATGTATGTGAGGTAAGCTTTACCCTGTCTTCCTCATCGAGCGATGAGACCTGAAAAGCGGTGATGCCATTAGGGTAAGCAGGGGAAGTATAACGTTCAAACTGCTGCTTTGCCGCATTCCATTTGCATACTTTATATTCGGGGTCAAGCACATTGTAGGCTCTCAGCGATGCAAGCTGAAGCTCCGAGCCAGTTCCGTTGGAAAGGTAAAGGCGATAATTGAATGTGGTCTTATCCTCCTTGGTCTCGTCAGCGGGATTGCTGAAGTGAAGCTCATTGTTCTTGACTTTGACCTTGCTTGAATAAAGCTTCTTGGTGATATTCAGCGCCTGTATGCTGTTCGGTGTGATCTCATTTTTCAGAGTTATTGCAGGAAGCTTTCCAACCTCTACGTCATCCATTACAAGATCCTTGATATTTCCCGAAGCAATTACGTCTTCTTCATGGAATTCGACTCCATGTGTTTTTCCCTCATCATCGGTATATTCCGATTCGGATTTTACATTATATATATCACGGTTTACCGCACACTCGATTATCTTATAATGCATAGCGTCATCGGGAAAGTTGATCTCGATAGGTTTTCCGGGCATTACAAAGAATACATTTTCGTATGTTTTATTTACGTTCGGCGGTTTATACTCTGCTGCATATTTAACGCTCTGGGTTAAATTCTGATACGAAACGCTCGGAGTATTCTCCTCAGACTTATCCGTCAGATAATACCAGTTCTGATCTTCCTCATCGTTTTTCTGATATCTTATCTGTATCGGAAATTGTACCGCATTGAGATCTGTCTGGTTGAGATCGCCTTCTTCGGTACTTGTAAACTTCTTTTCAAACTTAACACTTCCCGGTGTAACGGACGAGAGATTGAAACGCATATGGAGGTTAGAGGCACCTGCGCCACGCTCCATGTAGAATATCTTCATGTGATGTTCTGTGTAGTCCTTGAAGATCTTCTCATAATCGCCGTTTTTATCTTTGCCAAAGTATTTGTCAAGGTAGGCATTTAAAACATCCGTTGGCGGAGCAGCTCCGCCATTTTCTGCTTTATATCTGTTGGTGAAATTATTTTTAAATATATCAAGCAGCGTTGTTGTATTATATCTCTTTTCAGAATCTGAGGAATCTGATTTCTGAGTTTTTACTACACCTGTTTTGAAATTAACCTTACCTTCAACAGCCGAATGAATACCGCCGAGGTCAAGCACAAGCTCATCGTCAACGTAAAGCCAGAAATCATCGTCTCCTGTGAATTCATAGATAACATCGTGTCCCCATGCGTCAAGACCGCTCGGCGTCTGAACAAATTTTGCTTCAAGCTGCATACCAAAATAGTAATCCGGATTTGTAATTTTGTGAAGCTTTTCATATTTTCGAGGGTCATCATCAGACAACTGACCTGTTGTGATATTTATGTTATTGTCAGGCGAAGCGTTGAAACTGTACAGATTTACACCTGCATTTGTTCCGGTATCATATACTCCGGCGTTAATATTGTTATAGGGGAAAAACTGTCCGTGACGAAGCGTATTTTTAGAGCTTGAATCATGTGTGCCGAGTTCCCTATAAACCGTAAAATCATATCCTGTTTCGGTATGTTCAACGCCGTCTTTATCCTTATATGTGCGTGTATATGGTTTCTTGCTGCCATTTTCTCCGCCTTTTAGCGTTGCATAGTTCTGACAACTGTCATATTCAAAATATCCGCTTGAATGATGAATGCTCTGTATGAAAAGATTATTTACGGTTTCCATCTTGCTTTCTTCAAACAGTTCTGAAAATGACCTGTTGTTTATAGTTGCAATTGGATAACCTGTTTTGTCAGTATTTTCATTTTGGCTTTTCAAGTCTGATGATAACAGACCTGTTGTCGGTACAAATGCTTTACTGTTAGACCATTGCGGTGATGTAGTCACATTATGCAATAATAAATTCTGGTCGCTGTTGCTTTGAAAATTTATCATCTTCATGCTAATGCCATAGTCGTTATTATCCAGAGTAGCAACGGTATGCAGTTCATCCGCAGTATCATCTTGAGTTTTATTGATAACGGCAAAATAGTAATCGTCTGCATATGCCATATCTTTTGCTTCAATTTCAGAGGTGTTTTTATTGCGAACAGCCGCATAGCTGTAGTTATCGTAATCCCACGAAAGAATTGTCGTATAGTATTCGCCGTAATTCACAGCACCGGAACCTGTCACTTCATACAAGCGGTTCGGCAGAAGGAGACCAGGTTTTTTTACGCTTGTGATACTGCCGTCGAGCTGCGGATTCAGATAATATCCCGAGTATTGGTTCTGCAAGTCATAGTAACCTGTTTCCTTGCCGTTTTCGGTATATACGTTCAGTTTCCATAGCAGAGTGTTGACAGAATCACCCATCCACATCAGCTTATCGCCGTATGCATAACAGCGTTTTAAAGTGCCGTTATAGTCGAGAGCATAGAAATCATATCTTTCCTTTGATTCATTCCAGATACGGGTATAGATGATGACTTCCTGTCCGTCGCAGGCTCTTTCTCCGTCAGATACGCTGATTCTGTCTGCTGTGTAGGTTATTCTCTGATCTGCGTTAAGTATTGTTTTCTTTACGAACCATAAGTCCGTACCCGAAGCATCAAGGGTAAAGGCATTATTCTTAAAGCTTATATATTTATTGTTCGCCGTATCCAATAGCTGGATACGCTTTCTTGTATCACCGGTAGTCTGAGGTTCAACAGGTATGACCTTAAAAGCTGTTGCCTCATTTGCGTTATCTGTAAGAGAAAGTGAACTTCCGTCTGATTTGAGGTACTTGTTCGTGGCAGAGTCTTTCAGCTTGTACTTGTCAGCTTCTGTCCATTCAAACTTCCATTCGGAAATATCCACATTATCCGTAATGTAGAGAGTTTTTCTTGAATCTGAATTGTTTTCGACGCGGGTATCAACGCTGTACATCCTTGCAAAGAGGTTTTCTTCATCTGTCGCAAGACCATAGCCAATGGAGTTATTGTTGTTGTATGACATTAAGCCGTAGGTTTGATTGTTAAGTTGGTATGGGTCGTCGGGAAGAGTTACAGATGATTTGTATATTGCTTTTATTCTGCTATTTGTTGCATTATTATTATCCGTATAAAATCTGATGCCACTACCGCTTCCTGAATGTTGAAGCCATAAATTTTCATCTTTTTTCTTTATTAAGAAAGTTGAATTGTTTGATTCTGATATTTCAAATGAGGTTGTAGGCACTGCACCTTCGGCGACAACCTCTAATTCTATCAAATTACCACTCTTGTGTTTTATATACTTTTTTGATGAACCAACATTGGTGTAAATATAAGAATTACCGTTAATTTTTTCAAAATACCAAACTGATGCAGCGTTTAAGTCGGTAGTTTCTATAAAAGCATCGTTTTTGTTTATTGAGTTTGTTATGTATTTAGGTTCTTTATCGTAAGCAAGGTAAAAGGGTGTCGAAGCTGCAAATAATTCATCTACAGTAGATGCATATTGAGCATTTATAGCATAGTTTTCCGGTCCATCTACAATCTCATAAACCGAAAATCCCGTAGCATAAAAGCTGATCTTGCCTTCTTCAACAGTAAAATCAATTATCTGCTCTCTTGTGCCGTCATCATGGATATGCCATAATTCGATATTTTCACTGTCTGTGATAACAGGGTCGTTTATCTCAACAAGTATCGGATTTTCTCCACCTGGCTGATACTCATTTTCGCCGTCAGTGATAGTAATATCATAAGCGGCAATACCGTCATGTTCATCCGATACATCAACTGCCTCAGCCTCTGCACCCTCAGGCATCATTCCGTCAAGGGTTATGATCTGTTCTGCCTCTTTGCCGTTAGGATACAGTTCAATGCTCTGATAAGAGAGGTCTGTATCACTGATATCTGTTGTTGATGCAGCAGCCTGCGAAAGCGTCGTTTCATCCGCAAAAGTAAAAACAGGGGATATATTTGATGCTGTCAGAACAGCTGCAGAAATAAAGCTCACAATCCTTTTTGTGATTTTTTTTAGCATCTTGCTTTCAGCCCTTTCGTAAGACTTCTTCCAACTATTGATTAAAGTTGTTCTTCTGCACAGAAATAGCAGCAGATTCCGCCGGATTTACTGTAACCGCCTGTGCTTCAATGGAGATGTTATAGCTCTGATCGAACACTCCGAGGTAGTCCTTTTTTAAAACAGGGATCTCCAGCTGATGAAACAATTCCGCTGTTTCTTCCTGCGGTTTGACAACTCGCATTTCAGAGCTTTCACCGGTCTTTGTTCTATTTATGTAGTAAAAATAGAAGACCTGTTCTGTTGTGCCGTCGTTCAGTGTACGAATTCCCATATTTTCCATATAGTAATCATCATTGTTGCAGTCGCTTTTTAAACTTCGGTTTTCGATATCAACGCTATTAGGTTCCCAACTGAAAAGAGGGGATGTTGTATTGCCGTTTTTCATTTTTATAACATTGAGAATTGAATTGATCCTTCTGGTATTGTTATTAAAATCCGATTCATACTCGGGATATCTGCCGCTTCCGTCAAACCTGCCTAATGTCAGTGTCATTTTCAGACGGATATACAGATTATTCTGACCTTCATTCCTTGCATACGGATTTTTCGGTATCGTCATTCCTGGTTCAGAAGCCTTGGCTTTATTCTGACCGACATCGTCCCATTCAGGCTCTAAAAGTCTTACTGCCGCATTCTGCGCTATATACTTATTTGTAACTGCGTCTTCACTGTGAAAATATGAAAAGATACCTGCTAAAAGCAGAACATACACAATAAAAAAAAGTGCAGCCGCAGTAAGCATCTGCCGCTTATTGCCGTGAAACAACCGATTCACTTTCTGAATGATTCGCTCCACAGATATTCCACCTTTCATTCCTCTTTTTTCTTATAAAATATACCTGATATTATAAGCAGAACTGCAATTATTCCAAGCATAAATAATCCCTTGAAGGTATGCAGAGAACCGAATATCCTGCCGATATACGGTATTGCAAATACAGTTTTGCCTATATAGTTTTCTTTTGTAACAAGATCAGGGTCTTCGGTAATATTTGAATCACCTTTGGTAATTATCCCGTTATCCGTTATTTTCTCTGCCCTGTGTGTTACGAGCATATCATTGCTTACACGAAAAGATATCACATCTCCGGCTTTTATATCTTCATACTTGCTGTAAGTGTTTACAAAGCACACACTTCCAACGGGAAGAAGTTCGCGCATTGAACCTGATTTGACGTGATAAAGCCGTATACCGCATAAATATACTATTGCTAAAATAATACCGACAGTGATGATCACTGTTGATATGATTTCATAGAGTGTATTGAATATTTTTCTGATCTTCGTCATAATTATAACAAAACGCACCCAATTCCCCCCTAAGAATCAAGTGCGGATATATGCAGAAAAGCGCATACTATGCGGTTCTGCCATTATTCTTCATATTTATATCTAATACAGAAAATCTGTAATTATTCAATAAAAAGCAGGCTGTCATGGGGGATCATTCCTGCTGTTCAATTGTAGGTCCTATAAGTCCGACCAGTACGCCTCTTGCATCTTTGTACTCATACGTACAAGTCGACAGCAGAAGCAGTCTGTCGGTATCTTTAATGTCATCTTTATTCTTTGTTGCATAATCTGCTGCTGCAAACAGGTCATCAAGGTATTCCTCATGCTCCGATGTATCTGCAACCTGATAGATCATTGAATCATAGGGAACATTCAGATATGCGAAAAATGAGACTGTATGCACACCGTCATGAAGTGTAAGCTGTCCGACGGGATTTGACGCCATAAATTCGCTGTCCTTGAACAGTGCGATATCTGCAAACATTCTCTGCTGTGTCATATGATGAGCATAAACTATTGAGTTGAATCCGCTGAAATCAGATGCACAGCGATAGTCCAGAAAAGGGCAGCCAAGCTCATAGTTGTATTTCATATCAAATCCATTGTGCAGGTAGAAGTCGTTATCTTCTGCCTGGGCTATAGGGAAATCTATATGTGTATCGGGTATGGTTATCCAGCCCACAACACTGCTGTTTATCATTGCCGCATCTGCAAGCGGAGTAGTCTTTATCGTCTCCGCAGCCGTTATTACAGTTGTTTCAGCAGAAGAAACAGCGGTACTTGATACGGGTATGGTAACAGCAGGCTTTATCTGTGAGAAAAGCTGGTTCTGCTCAGTATCTGCCGAAGATATCTGCCTTTCAGGTCTGACGACTTCGTCATAATACCGCCATACGCAATAAGCACCTGCACAAACAAGAACTGTAAGCAGCGCATATAAAATACGGGTTTTCATTTCTTTTCACGTTTTTTTCTATCCTTGTGTATAAGCACAAGCAGAAATACTATCATTGCCGATATAACGCCTATGGATATCAGCCATATCTTGCCTTCCTTTGCAAGATATCCCGTGAACGGAGTATTGAAAATGCTTTTGGACACCGTTGTTGTTACCGTTTGCGAGCTTTCGTCCGTTGAAAGGGAAGACCCACCTGCTGTTGTGGAAACCGCTGTTGTTGTGGTAGTAATGTCGCTTGCATTAACAGTTGTAGAAGCGGGAGCTGTTGTTACTTCGTAACCGCTTATAGGTATAACAGATGCGAAAAATATCCACTTGAACTCTATTTCACCCTCTGCATATCCTGAACTGTTCGGACCTGTAAGAACGTGTGTGCCGTTGGCATCAACAAGCTTGTGTCCGTTATCCACATTCTGAATAACATCAATATCGTTCCATACGACTTCTGCGCGCAGCACATGGCTGTCTCCGGGGTTATATCTGCCTGTGTCGTAGTACGTCTGACTGAGGTCGATATTTCCTTTGCCGTTTACATCGCCCTTGTAGAATTCTTTGTTGTCAAGGTAAAAAGTACACTGACAGCCTTTTTCAAGGTCAATCTCGCCGTTTTTGAAAAGCGGCTCAACGTAGAAATATATGTTGTATGCCTCGTCGTCACGGAGATTCATAAGCTGGACCTCTTTTGAATAGGTCTCGCCGTATTTCATATTCTCCACATGGAAGAAATATTCTCCTGTAGCGGAGTTGACGGATCTGCCCTCAGAATCGAGAGCCGCCAGCCTCTCCGGAAGTCCTTTTACCGCGCCCTCGGGTAAAACAACCTCCGCAAAAGCTGTCATAATATTGACATGATTAAGAAGAAGGAGGCTGCTTACCAAAGAAGCAAATAATTTCTTTGCTCTCATTTAGCCAGCCTCCCTCCTTTAAGATATTTGAGATTATGTTACAAATGATTAGCTTAATGCTGTCCAACCAACTACATTGATTTCTGTAGCATCTGTTGTGTCATATGTTGGGGTGCTTGTTTTTGCACCTGTATTAACATTTGCAGGTGTTGATGCTCCATTCGTTGAAGCATTCCAAGGTGTAACAGGTGTTGTAAGTTCCTTGTTTGTTTCATCCTTAGTAACCTGAACAGACTCAAGGAATACATTAAGGTCGAAATCAAATGCATAATAAGCCTTCTGTGTTGTATTTTGATTAAGCATTACACTGTCAATCAAACGAGAAGTTGTGTCGCCTGATTCAAGGTCATTGTTGTAATAGAATGTTGTGAGAGCTCCTGAACCAATTGCTTTCCAAGTCTCTGTATCACCCTTTGTATTATCATCCTTATTCAAACCTGTAGTTCTTGCGTCAACATTAACAAGTGCAACATCAATAGCAATATCATCTGTAGTGTCATCCGTACCGCCATTATATGTTGCAGTCATTGTAGCCTTGCCGTCAGTTCCGGGAGTGTAAGCCCAATTCAGACCACTATTTTCAACCTTTGTCTCAGTAACAGTCAACAGCTTACAAGCAGGAGTAATATGGTCAACAAGATTTGACTGTGAATCGAGAGCTACAGTTATCTGACTTGTTGGAACAGTATTGTCAGAGGTGTTGGTATCAGTTGTAGCGTGCTTACCCGTCTGGAGCGCATAATAAGTACCATCACCATATCCTGAACCGGCAATATAATAGTATCCGCTGTATTCATATTTATCATCTGTTCCGGTGTCTATAATTCTTCTGAACAGATAAAGACCTGTTGTCTTTGGCTTGAATGTATCAGAATCGATAGCAACACCCTTGAAATAAGTTGATGATCCATCATAAGTTTGCGCAGTTACTTTATCAGCTGTGTTAGAAGCAACGACCTCAACATTAGTATTAGCAGGGACAGTCTTACTGATAAGAGCTGTACCATTGTAATAATTATCAAGCACAGTTTCCTGATTAGTAGTATATGAATACTCTGCACCACTGGGGGCATAGGCAAGGAAACCGCCTGACTGCATAGCCATTACTTCACTGTAAGCCTTTGTATTGGTTGAAGAAGCATTCTGTGCATCATCGGGGTTTTCATTTGATGTTTTGCTCAATGTTTTCAGATACTTTGAACCGTTATACTTAGTAAATCCGAGCTTTTTATAGTTTTCATCAGTAGCATCTATGATTGTGCCGATTGAATCAAGTGCAACGCCATTTGCGTCTTCCTTGATAACACGCATCTCGCCCTGCATCCACATTCTTACAAATGCATCAACATTACCGGTATTGGTAGCAGAAACATTCTTTTCAATTACCTGTCCCGGAACCCATTCCTCAGGCGGCTGGAAATCTTCGGCGATGCTTACATTATAAGCAGCACTTGCGCTCAGTCTGTTCGTTACTTCGTCCTTGCTGGTGAACCATGCAAAGGTGCTTCCTGCTGCTATAGCAGCAGCGATGCAAAGTGAAGCAATAAGGACTCTCTTTTCTTTAGATGTTTTTTTCTTCTTGGAAATGTCATTGCTCATATCCGATCCTCCTATTATTTAACCATTATTTTCAGATTCTGTAATAACAGTATTATTTACATTAGAATTGTTGTTTTTTGCTTTCAGATCAAAATAATACTTCATCATTTTGAAAAATACAAACAACAACACGATCAGCGGCAGGATAAAATACCACCTGAGCTGAACAAATCTTACTATTACCCCTAATTTGGGAACGTGAAACTTGACCTTTCCGATAACTCTGCTCTCATCAATAAGGAACGAATCTTCGGAATTGTTAGCGTCACCCTTTGTTTTGAAACAAGTAACGCCTGTACCCTGATAGTCGGTGATCTTTTCTGTAACTCGGTGTGTAAGATATGCGTCACTGCTGCTGGAAGGATTAAAAGTTATGATATCGCCGTTGTTTATATCCTTTGCGTCTGAAAGCTTAACAAAAACCATATCTCCGCTTGAAAATTCAGGCACCATTGAGTCTGTAAGTACAACATAGTACCTGAAACCGAACATTGATTTATTGGGGCTTCTGCTTGTTGCAAAGAAAATAGCGACAATTACAATAAAAGCAGACAGGCAGTATATAAAGATCTTTCGTGCAATTGAATAAACGCGAAAACCTTTTGTGATATCATTGCCCGGTACTTCTTTTGCTATCGTACCCACTTATAGCAATCCCTCCTTATTTTATAATAATACATTTATATTGGCATATAAAAAATTTTTATGCTCATATTATATCACTGAGTAAACTATTTGTAAATAGAATATTTGCACATAAGTAATTCAACTTTATAATTTTGTAGATTATTACAATAAATGCCCTGAATTTTTGGCAGTGAAAGCTAAAAAGTTTTTGCTTTGTTTAAGATTTATTCACAATTTACAAGTGTGTAATTATACCAATTGTAATATCAATGGTGAGTTGTACTTTTTGTGCTATCACGTTTGGGGTTCAGAATTAATACTAAGAGCAATGCGGATTGTCTGATTTTTTACTCAGATATTTTTGTTGAATCCGTTCAATATCGGTGATATAAATACAGAGCATTGTGAAAAGAAAAAGGTGACCTCAGCCTTTATATTTGAAAAATCCGCAGGGGAGACCTGCGGATTTCTTTTTATCGTCATATTCACGAAATATATCTTTCGCGCTTTATTGACTATATCAAGGTATGGATAGATCACTATATACGAATATACCGAAATATATCATATATTCATCTATGCGTTACGTTGGAATATACAAAATAAATCAACAATATAAAATACTATTGAAATATATATCGCTATTTGTTATAATGAAATCATAATTATATGTAATTACATATAACAAAAGCCGAATATTATCTGCACGAAAGGATGGTTATTATGCAAAAGCGAAAAAAGAATTTACTGGCATTGTCTCTGGCTTTTTTAATGGCAAATTTACCGCTTAGCACGGTATCAGCTGCTGAACAACAAGCAGCGGAAACTGCTTGTGGATCTGTGATTTTTGATGATGATGATCTTGTTCTGACAGATTCGGATATATTAATATATGACGGTCTGGGTACTGAGGATTCTCCTTTTAGTATGGCTGAAATACCGACTTTAGGTGCTAAAAAGGCAGCAATATGTATTAAGGTCAACTCTGATGCTGAAACCGTTTGTCTCAATTATAATATACAAACGCCGAAATGGTTATTCTGCGTCGGTGATTATGAACTGACTGTACCCGAAGATAAAATAATAGTATTTGATTTTGAAGTTCCGGAATATGAAGAAAATGATATCTGGGCTGAAATTTACTGGGATGACGATATAACAATACAAAAAGCAATACTTTATGATATAAATGTTCCTTCAACTCCTGCTAACAATGCGGATATAGATAATAACGGGTCAATTGATGAAAAAGACATTAAAAAAGTGCTTGCTACTTCAACAGATGACGCAGGTTTACCTTTGAGCAAAGGCGATGTGAATCTGGACTCGAAGATCGATATTCGTGATGCTTTTCATATTATTAATTATCATGATCATTTCACTGAATATCCTGATGTTAATGATCCAAGCTGGGATGCACATGATATGAATTCTGTTCATCTAGCAGAGAAATTCGGATATCAATTCGATCATACATATACTGCGTATGAGGTCGCAGTAGGCGAAAGAACACATTAAAGATACTATGGCTTAATTATTCTGTCTCAGTGCCGTCACTTCACGGGCGGTCCTTCTTTTATCTTGACAAATGTATCTTCATATGATATAATCTAAACAGAACATATATTCTAATTCCGCTGTGCTGGGAGGTGTTTTCATGTGTATGTCCCTGAGAATAGAACCTATGGAAATGGCCGAGGTCCTCATTAAGATAAGAAAAATATCCTTTGCACAGGAAATGTCGATAAAGCTTGGAAAGAGCCTATCCATGTCCGGAGACCTTTATCCAGCAGACATAGCACCTGTTCTTGCACTGAACAAATATGGGCAAATGACTATATTCCCTATGGCATGGGGATTTACACATCAAGCTACTCCCAAGCCTCTTGCAAACTGCCGCGTAGAGACTGCTGATAGTAAGCCATTGTGGCGGGATTCCTGGTACAGGAGAAGGTGTGTTATCCCTGCTTCATGGTACTATGAGTGGGGATATCCTGTATATGAAGAAGACAGTCGCAGTATGAGTGAGCACCGGAATACTAAAAAGATCAAGTTTGCCATACAGACAGAAGGCTCAGACATCACATATATCGCAGGACTATACCGTTATGAGGATCATGGTGGTATGCAAATGCCTATGTTTTCTATCCTCACCAGAGAAGCTGCAGGTATTGTAAGGGATATCCATAATCGTATGCCCATTATTCTTGGCAAAGAAGACGTGAAGGAATGGATACGCCCATAACGTTGGAACATTGCGACAGTGACGACTACAGCCTTGAATACGGAAATACACCTTCTGGTCTACTTGTATAGAACACTTTGAGTCATAAAAATGCTTCATTATACAAACAAAAACGTTCCTTATTGTAGGAAGTGACAATAATTATGAAATACTTGTAAATTATTGAACAAAATATTGCCTTTTTAGTATAAGTCATGTTAGAATTCATTTATAAACGAAGCTCGCATTTGAGCAAAGGAGGTTTTATAATGAAATTATGCAGACTTTTAGCGTCAGCACTTGCTGTTGCATTATCTGCAAGCTGTATAAGTATTCCGGTATCCTATGCTGAATCAACGGATAGTCCTGTTATCAGTGGAGCAGGAGAAAAGCAGGAATTTAATGGACATACCTACCAGCGATTTGATGCAACATCAGAAACAACATTTATGTGGCGTGAAGCAAATAAATTCTGTCAAGAGCAGGGTGGTCACCTTGTGACTATCACCTCGGCAGAAGAACAAACATTTATAGAATCACTTCTTAGCGACGGCAATATGGAGGTATACTGGATCGGAGCAACTGTTTATGACCTTGAATTCAAATGGGTTACCGGAGAGGAAACTTCGTATACTAACTGGGCAAAAGGTCAACCAGACAATGCATATGAAGGATATCATGTGGAAATACACCGAATTAGACTGCCGTCCGGTCCTGCATATTCCTGGGGAGACACAGATGACGACGGCGAATTTTTCGGACTTGATAAAACAGGCTTCATATGTGAATGGGATAGCAGTATAGATACAAGTACTTCATTGCTCGGTGAGGGAACTGAAAAGAATCCTTATCAGCTGGGTACACTTGAGGATTACAAAAAATTCGTAAATATAGTGAACAGCGGAGCAAATACTTCTGCCTGTGCTGTAATGACGGCTGATATTTCAGGAGTAACTGAAATGGTAGGTACTTTTGATCATGAGTATTTAGGTTCGGGAGACTGGAATGGCAATTCTTACAGCGGAATATTTGACGGCGCCGGGCATACTCTTGATGTAAAAATCGAAGGCAGCGGAGGCTATGAAGCACCATTCTGCAACGTAAATAACGCAACGATACGTAATCTAAAGGTGACAGGAACAATTACAGGCGGTATGCACTGTTCAGGAATGGTTGGTCTTATATGGGACAAATCTATCAATACTATTGAAAACAGTGTTGTTGCAGCAACAATTACAACAACAAGTTCCCATTGCGGCGGTATAGTTGGTCACGCCTATACATCTGACACAACGGTTAGCAATTGTCTGTTTTCCGGAGAGATAAAGGGGGCGACCAGTACTGCCTGTGGTATTTATGGATGGTGTCATTATAGCGGAACACATACAGTTAGCAATTGTCTTGAAAACGGTACATATACAGAGTGTTCAGGTATTGATCCGCTGGGACACGGTATAGGAGTTACAGTAAATATTATAAACAGCTACAAGTATACAGATGTTGGTGATACTGGAAGCGTTGTCGGAGAAATGACTCCCGATGAACTTGCTGCTGTTCTTGGCAGCGGCTGGAAAGTTGAAGATTCAAAGGTTGTGCCTATAGTGATTTATTCTACTTATCCGGCATATACGCTTGGTGATGTAAATGACGATGAAAAAATAGATGCTGTTGACGCATCTTCTGTTCTTACATATTATGCCAATATTTCCACTAATAAAGATGGTGAATTTAATGACGAACAGAAGCTTTCAGCAAATGTCAATAATGACGAAAAAATAGACGCGGTTGACGCTTCATGTATTCTTTCATATTATGCATATACATCTACCACCAAGGAAGATATTATATCGATTGAAGAGTATGTGAAAAAGAAATAATAATTATAACAGCGCCTCCACATGGAGGCGCTGTGTTCACTATTTGGCTATTTTACGTATTTACATTGCATAGGTGATATGGTATAATAGGTTACAAGAAACAAAAAAAGGAGCTATATATGGGACAGAAAGAGATTATTGACAGAGATACCTATAAGAAAATCAAGAAGATGAACCGAGAGGAGCTTACAAAGTTCATTCTTCGATATGGAGATCAGCTTCTCGGAGAACAAGGCAAAACCATTGATCTTCCAGCATTGGAAGCTGAATTGAGCAAAATCAAAGGTATCGGCGGTAAGCGCCTTGAGGAGATTATGGTCGTTATTGAGAAATTCTTAGAAGAATAAATGCATCAAAGACTTATTGGACGGCATAACGCCGTCCTTAAAATTATAATAGTATCTGGAGAACATCCGTGTGACTGCCGTGTGATTCCGTTGGAAAATATGTGATTTTTACGCATTTTTTAGTACAAATATCGAATTTACATCGTATTCGGAATATGAGAAAAACGCCTGAAAATCGGTATAAACCGATAATCAGGCGTTTTGTTATTTAGTGCGGGTGACAGGACTTGAACCTGCACACCTTGCGGCACAAGAACCTAATGGTAACGCAACGTCATTTGAACAGTTTATATATAAAGAAGCCATTTCGCTATAATAATTCGTTATTGATACTGGACTTAAAATATGGTATAATGAATAAAACTTACAAATTAATCCATTGAGAATGGTGAGTTCATAAATATACAAATTTTTATGAGAAAATGCATTAATTAAGTTGGAAGTGAAAAGATGGAAAACAGTAATAACTATAATGATAATGAAATGGAAGCACTTAAGATTTTGGCTATCATAGCAATAAACTATCAAAGGGAATGGGAAGAAATGCGGATGTATGATAAGGACGATTTAAAATCACAAAAGAAAATGGAAGATTTCTTTGATAATGTCCTGGTTAACGACTTGCCTTTATTATCATTACCATCTGATATGCTAATGTATCGTGCAAGACCAATTCACAGCAAAAACTATTCGGAGTTAGGCGTTGACTTGCGTATTATTTGGGATGAAATGTATGACGTTATTCTATCGGAGGATGATAAAAAAGAATTTGAAAATATGAGTAAAGATGATTCTTTTCATTTAGCTTCTGAAGACATTTATCTTATTAAGCAATTGGGAATTAAGGAATACACAGCCGAGCAACTCGAGCATATTTCTTCTGTACAAAAGAAATATAGTCTTCCTGGTGTTTATGGATTCGATAGTAATGGCAGTGGTGTTCCACCAATTCAGTATAGAAAAGAAGGACGGCTTAACACAGCTTCAGATGCATATCTTTACCTTGCATTAAGCAAAGAAACTGCTCTTCATGAAATGCGCCCCTCTATTGGTCAACAGTACAGTCTAGCAACGTATAAAACTAATAAAGTAATTAAAATAGTTGATTTATCAGGTGAAAATGTTGAATCCATGGAGGCATGGGCAGCACTGTTAAAGTTACCAGTTAATAAAATTAGCGAGCCGAATGCAGAAGACGATAAGAATTTCTATCATATTACTCAGTATATGGCACATATGATGCAAAAACACGGTTTTGATGGTATAAAATATAAGAGTGCAATGAAAAAAGATGGATATAATGTTTTATTATTTGACGATAGTGATGTAACATTTGTTTCGTCTGATATAATAATCATCAATGATATAAGTGTTGATTATTCATCCTTTTTACCATTCAAAAGCGAATAATGTGATATTAATAATCGCTTGACTAAGATTATTTATGATGCTATACTATATTTAAAAGGTATATTGTTTTTATGGAAAGGGTATTTGATAGAGGGGGCGATTTAATGATGCTGTTAGATAGGGTTGTAGAGATTACAACTGAATATATCGAGACAATGCCGAAGACACTGCGCAAGAAATACGGGCAGTTTTTCACAAGTAAAGAAACGGCTGTGTTCATGGCAGGTCTTTTTAATATTTCGGAAGACAGAACAGATATTTCTGTTCTTGATCCCGGTGCAGGCTCAGGAATTCTCTCTGTTGCTCTTTTGGAGAGGATAGATGCTCTTCCAGTAAAGAAAGTTAATCTTGTCTGCTATGAAAATGATGATAAAATCATTCCGATACTGAAAGATAACCTCGAATATGCCAAGAATAATGTTTCTTTTCAGTTGACCTATGAGGTCAGGAATGAAAACTATATCCTGGATAACGAGATTGACTATAACAATATGCTCGGTGCAAAGACTGATCCTTACAAATATGATATTATTATAGGCAATCCGCCTTACAAAAAAATACCAAAGGATGCAGTTGAAGCTCATTCTATGCCTGATATATGCTATGGCGCACCTAATCTGTACTTTTTGTTCACGGAGATGGCATTGTTCAATCTCAAAAATGATTCAGAAATGGTATTTATCATTCCTCGTTCCTGGACTTCAGGAGCCTACTTCAATGCTTTCAGACAAAAGCTGTTTAGTGAGAGCGTTATCGAACATATTCATCTGTTTGTCAGCAGAGATAAGGTTTTTGAGAACGAAAGTGTTTTACAGGAGACTATGATCGTAAAACTCCGAAAGACTATCCATAAACCCGCTTATATCACCATAACTTCCACAAACAGCAATAAGGATTTCTCTGAGATCACATCTTTCCAAGCCCCTTATGATATAGTCGTTTGTGGTAAGGATAAGTATGTTTATCTTGTCACGAATTCCGAGGAAGTTGAAACTCTTCGACAGCTTAATCAGTGGAACGATACTCTGCCATCGTTAGGACTAAAGATGAAAACAGGACTGACGGTTGACTTCAGAAATCGTGAAGCCCTCCGAAATACAGCGGAGGAGACTGCTGTTCCTCTATTCTATTCTCAGCACATACAATCCGGAAAGGTAATCTTTCCAATAGGTAAAGAACACGAGTATTTAGTCACTGAGCAGTCAGGACTATTGCAGAAAAATGCTAATTATCTGTTCGTAAAGCGTTTTACCGCAAAGGAAGAACATCGTAGATTACAGTGCGGTGTTTACCTTTCAAGAAAATATCCCGGTTATAAACAGATCAGCACACAGAATAAGATAAACTTTATAGACGGGCTGAAAGGACTGTCTGAGTGTGTTGTATATGGCTTATATGTGCTTTTCAACTCCACTATGTACGATAGCTATTATAGAATACTGAACGGCTCTACACAGGTGAATTCAACAGAAGTTAATTCTATGCCTGTTCCTCCCATGAGTACAATAGAGTCTATGGGGAAAGAGCTTATTGCCAAGAGAGATATGTCCGAAGAATCATGTGATATGATATTAAGGAGTTACTTATGAGTAAGATAGAAGAAGCAAGAGCATTTTTAAAGGAGCTGAATGTACCCAGTAAGCAGCAGGCTGACCTCTGTTGCTATGTCCTTCTCGCAATGGCAGATATAAAGGAAGATGACAACTGGGCAAAAGCAACGAATAAATGGATTCGTATTCATGATGTCCTGACCTTTACAAAAGACAGCTACAATGTCGCATATGCTGAAAACAGTCGAGAGACATTCCGTAAACAGGCTATGCACCATTTTCGTAATGCAGCTTTTATAGAAGATAACGGCAAAGCGACCAATAGTCCGAATTATCGTTATAGGCTGACCGAGGAAATGCTTGATCTTATCAGAAGCTACGGAACGAGTGCTTGGGCTGACAAAAAAGAAGAATTCTTAGCTGCCCATGAGAGCCTGATAAGTTTGTACGAATCGAAACGCAGTATGCTGAAAATGCCCGTAAACATCAATGGCAACAGCTTTACTTTCTCTCCCGGTAAACATAATGAGCTTCAAAAGGCTATTATTGAGGAGTTCGCCCCAAGATTTGCTCCGAACTCTGAATGCCTTTATATAGGTGATACTATAGAGAAAGACCTTGTAAAGAACGTAGACAAGCTGCGTGAGCTTGGATTTGAGATCACTTTGCATGATAAAATGCCTGATGTTGTATTATATCGCGCTGATAAGAATTGGATATACTTCGTAGAATCTGTCACCTCCGTCGGTCCGATGGATCCGAAACGTATAAAGGAAATCGAAGAAATGACCGCTAATGTAACGGCAGGAAAGATATATGTGACAGCGTTTCTCGATTTCAAGACATTCAAGCACTTTTCGGAAACACTCGCCTGGGAGACAGAAGTTTGGATAGCTGATATGCCTGATCATATGATACATCTTAATGGAGATAAGTTCCTCGGACCGAGGAAGTAAATCATTATAGGGGGAATGGATTTGAGTGCTATAAATCTCTACAAAATTGATAACGACAAATCTCGTGAGTTTTATAAGTCTTTAAATGAGAAAATGGAAGAGATTGAAACGATTGAATGTGACAAGTCAACATCAGAAGAATCACACATTTTTAGTTGTACTCTATACTTATCTATCCCTGATGAAGAGAAGTCTATAGCTTGGAATTGGCTGCTTCGAGAGTTTAATGCGGATTCAATAAAGACTGTATCATCTCCAAAGGCTGTCTTAGTTATTGAACATAATTATGGAATTATTTATGCAATAACATTTGGTCACGCCTTCTTCCTTGTTGATAAGTATTGTGATCGTGATTTTGGATTTGCATTTGGTAGAAAGCTTGAATATGAAGAAATAAAAACGACCACGTTAACAACACCTGGACTTCGCCGTAATAAGGTCGTTAATACATATATAAATTATAGCGAATTGGAATTTGAAAGCGGAGAGTCATTTGCCAAACTGAAAGCAAAAGAAATATTGCCAGATGGATTCAGCTTGTATAAGCCATCGCTTGAAATCGGAACATCTATTCGTTTTAATACAGAAAGTGATTCGTTAGATAGGATAATTGAATTAATCAGCCATGTGGAGGAAGCATTAAAGAATCCAGAAGATAAATGTAAAATTCCAGTGTTTAGTAAGATCACTGATAAAGATTATATTGCGAAGTTGGAGAAAATGCTTCGAGATCAAATACGGCAAGGACAAGCTGTAATTAATATCTCTGAACTTGATATTGTTGGCGTGACCGAAGTTTTCAACAACAACGATGGTACATTCATGTTGAAATATAAACGACATGAAAAAGAGATTTCTGTTTTAAACGCTGAATCAATCCGTGAATTCTGTGAAGAAAATAGTATCGATTATGAAAGTAATGTACTTGATATAAGGGTTGTTAGTTTCTACAACGGGGAACCTGTAGAAAACCGATTAGTACATGACATGATTGATTATATTATTGATGATGAACAGATTCTACTATCAAAGGGAATATGGTATAAATACAATGATGATTATCTTGAATACCTGAGAGACTCTCTTGCTGAAATTGAAACGGTATATGATAGGCAATTTGATTTTTCAGAATCAATTCATGATAGATATGTTGAAGATTTGTTTAATACCGAAAAACATGATCCGCAATATGCAGGATTAAATGATGAACAAATCAAAAAGATAATAAAGAATAAACACTATGCGGAGAGAGCATTTAATGAGTTGAGAAGTCGTGACGATGGATTTATTTGCTATGATCGTGCATTAAAAGAAGCTGGTAAAGAACGCATAGAAGTAATGGATTTGTATAAAGACGGTTTCATGTATGCAGTAAAAATAGGTAACTCATCCTCAAAACTGTGTTATGTAGTGGATCAGTCATTAACAGCTTTAAAGTTGTATAAGAAAGGGTTGCTTCCAGGTACTCCGTCTATCACTACAGCTGTAATTTGGCTTGTCTTAGAAACAAATACACATATTGAAGATGATAATGGCACCCCTGTGCTTGATAACTTAAAAATGCTAATGCTAAAAAACAGATTGGATCAATGGAAAAAAGCAGTACGACTTATGGGACTAAAACCTATTATACAGATCAATTACAGAAATTGAACGAGGTGATACTATGCCCCGAGGAAAAAACATAAATCTCTTCCTTATGGACGGAGATGCAAGCGGACGTATCAAATGCACACTTGCCAACTGGACAGGTGTTGCGTATAAGATCCCCCGCACTGAAATAGAAAAATGCAAGAACCGTGAAGATCTGAAATGGAGCGGAGTTTATTTCCTTTTTGGCGTATCCGATGACACCGGCGAGAACATCGCTTACATAGGACAGGCTGGCATCAGGAAGAACGGCGAGGGCATACTCTACCGCCTTATGGAGCATAAGCGAAATCCCGATAAGGACTATTGGACGGAGGCTGTAGTATTCACCACCTCCAACAACTCCTTCGGTCCGACTGAGATAAGCTATCTCGAAAACAAGTTCTGCAATCTTGCGATCGAAACCAACAGGTATATCGTCAAGAACGTAAACGATCCGTCTTCCGGACATATCACGGAGGAGAAAGAAAGTGAGCTTGAGGAGTTTGTTGACTACGCCAAGCTCATTATGGGAACGCTCGGTCATAAGATATTCGTTCCGCTGAATAAGACCGCTCCTGTTATCGAAGATACCTCAGATACTGCATCTGAGGAGATAGAGCTTTTCTTCACTCGCACTATCAAGAAACTCAACTTTACCGTCGAAGCATCTGCCAAGCAGACCACAGAAGGTTTTGTCGTTCTGAAAGGTAGCAAGATTGCTCCAAGCAGCGGTACAGATGATGCCATATCGCCTGGCAACCGCCAAAAGCGTGAAGAGTGTAAGATTATAGACAATATCTTACAGGAAGATGTGCTGTTCACCAGTCCTTCCAGTGCTGCTGAATTTGTTACGGGGAAAAGCTGTAACGGATGGGTGTCGTGGAAAACAAAGGACGGAAAGACGTTGCACGATTTAGAAGAACAAGAGTCATCGAAAGACTAATAATTGATTATAGTTAATATATATGCCCTCAGTGCTGCTGAGGGCAATTTTAATAATATATTATAGAGCAAATCTTCGATTTTTACATTGACATCAGACATAAAGTATGCTAAAATAGCATTAGTCAAACAAGAACGTTCATTCTATTCGTACGTAGTAAGCCTTCCGTCAGAAATGAAAATACAATATGAGAGTGAATAGACATAATAAGCATGACGATATGAGCACTCTTGAATTGAATACACCTATACAGAGCTATAAGAATACAAATGGTCAGGAAGTATACAAACAAACGAAGTATTTATAAAAGTCTTAGATTGTGGGGCTTTCATTATCGGCGGTAACAGTATCGGAGCAAGAACACTTGAATTGAGTTAGGAGTTTAGTGAGATTGCTTCCCAGTTGGATTATATAGCGAAAGATTGTTTATGTAAAGGAGCGAATGCTATGAATATTTTAGTTATAGGAAACGGATTTGACATAGCTCATGGATTGCCTACAAAATATGGCGATTTTCTAAATTATGTACAAGCCTTCTATAGAATGAAGAATTCAACAGAAGACTGCGATAGTCTGTATTATAAGTATTTTCAATCATTAAAGAATACGAGACCAGAAATCTATAATGAACTTGATAAGCTTATAACTGATAACTGTTGGCTTGATTATTTTACCCAAATATATAAAAGAAGAGAAACTGAAGGTAAAGATGGATGGATTGACTTTGAAAGTGAGATTTCTCTTGTTATACAAGCACTTGACTCGGCGAGACACGCTATAAATGAAGCACTAAAACATGATGACGAAAATGAACATTATTGTTTACAACAATGGCATTTAAACATTTTATGTCCTGTTGTTTTTAGGGATGGAATAATTAAAAATCATGAAGTGTTTACATTTACTGCATCAAATATTATAGCTATCAAAACCCTTTTTTTAAATTGTCTGAACAAGCTTATAAGATGTTTGGAAATATATCTATCTGATTACATATCAATTGATACTTGCTCACAATTGCAGGATATTGCAAACTTGGAAATACACTGCGTTTTATCATTTAATTATACTGATACTTATAAACAGATATACGATAAATCCACAGGTAGTATTAAATATGATTTCATACATGGTAAAGCGAATATAGCCAATGACGTAAATAGCTGCAATCTTGTGTTGGGAATTGACGAGTATTTGTCAGGAGAAGATAAAGACAAGGACAATGAGTTCATACAATTCAAAAAGTTCTTTCAAAGAATTTATAAAGGGACTGGTTGTCTTTATACCGATTGGGCAAGATTAATAAATGATAACAACATAAGATTTGCAAAGGCAAATCCGCCTATCAATAATGTGTATATTTATGGTCATTCTTTGGATATAACTGACGCTGATATACTAAGAAGACTTATATTATTAGACAACACAATAACTACGATTTTCTATCATAGTAAAGAATCAATGGGAGATCAGATTGCTAATTTAGTAAAAGTAATCGGCGAGGAAGAATTGATAAAACGTACTGATGGAAGGAATCGAAGCATTATATTTAAGCAATCGTCATCGGAAATATTATAAACACAATAGTGAACGATGCCTTTAGTTATATCTGAGGGCATCATTTTTTATTTGTTGTCTGAAGAACGAATTTTCGATTTCTATTGACATACGAACAAATGTGTGCTAAAATAACATTAACCAAGCAAGAACGTTCATTCTATACATACGTAGTAAGCCTTCCGCCAGAAAGGAAAACGCATGAAGAGAGTGAACAGACATCATAAGCAAGACGATACGAGCGTTCTTGAATTGGATACGCCGATACAGAACTATAAGGATACATATGGTCAGGAAGCCTACGAACAGGCGACATCGTTCTATAAGTCTGATGAATGGAAGAAGGTCGAGCGTGACCAACTGAATTCGGACAGACGATACTATGAGAACAGAAAGGCTTGCAGTCTTGAAGAATACAGCGAGTGGGAAAGTGCAGAAGCGCGAAAGCAGCGTTTTCAGGAACCTCCTGCTGTTGCTCTAAACGCTGAAAAGAGAGTCACAAACGGATTTGATGATCTTTTTGATGATCCGGTTCTCAGAGAGGCGATGGAAGCTCTCACAAAGAAGCAGTATAGAGCTCTCTACTGCTCCTTCAAAAGTGAACTTGATACATATGAAATAGCAGAAAGAATGGGTACAACTGTCCGAGCGGTGCAGGATCTGCGCCGACGAGCTTTGGACAAACTTCGCGATGAGTATATCTCACTCTATGAAGAGGCTAAAGCTTTCGGTTATCCGGGATTAGTCAGCTACAACTATAAACGGATATTGTCATTGTTTGAACAGTGTAAAATTATCTTTATGCAAAAAGAAGCGCCTGTAGAGACCGCTATCCGAACTGGTTCGTCCGATAAAGATCCGGCGGCGTAAACATCTCCCCACAGTACTGCTGTGGGGATTTTTCTTTTGGCAAATATTACTAAGTGAACGTGCGTTCTTGTTTCGCCAGTTGTGCGACTATACAAAGATTTACTTCCCGATTATTTGAATCTTCGTTTTTTCTGTTTCTCATCGGTATATATATGGAGGCTTTTTTCATTAACGCTCTGCTGAGACATCGGCAGGGCGTTTTTTTACAAGTTCAAATTATGATTGCTGTTGCAATCATGGAGGTGATAAAAATGTCTAAGGTTATCGGTACAAATAGTTTCCCCAGATAGTTATAAAAAGGAGATGGAGATTATAGGCAACAAATTAACGATCTACAACAGCGAGTACATAATGACAACTCCGCTGGAAAAGCAGGAATACATCATCTACAAAATGATGTATTCGGGGCTGTATATCCTTGCAGGAGCACCGAAGATAGGCAAGTCATGGTTAGCACTTGACTTGTGTATGTCGGTCGCAAACGGCGAGCAGTTCCTCAAGCACGATACTAATACAGGTCAGGTATTGTATCTCAGTCTCGAGGACAACCTCCTGCGCTTGCAGAACAGGATATACGAGCTCACAAACGAACCTTGTGAGAATCTCAATTTCGCAATAGAAGCGCGATCAATAGGCAACGGTCTTGAGGAAGAACTTGAAAAGAGTAAACAGGAGCTTCCGAATCTGAAAGTAATTGTTATCGATACACTTCAGAAAATCAGGTGCAACACTGATGTCAACTATGGTTCGGATTACAAAGAGCTTTCTGTACTGAAAGCTCTTGCAGACAAGCTGAAAGTTGCAATACTTGTCGTACATCATACGCGCAAGTGTTATGACAGCGATCCGTTTAATATGGTCTCAGGCTCGACAGGTATCATCGGCAGCGTCGACGGAATCATGGTCATGATAGAACAACGGCGCGGCAGCGGTAAAGCAAAGCTGCATTGCGCAGGTCGTGACATTGAACACCTTGAATTGAATTTGGAGTTTTCAAATCACAGGTGGAATGTAGTTGACGATGTTCCTGAGCGCAAGCCAGACCTTTTCTCTTTCGCGATACATGATCTCATGGTCGATGAGAAGCGCTTCACAGGTTCAGCAACAGAACTCTGCAAGCTGATGTACAAACGCTTCGTTCGTGAGTATGCTCCGAACTGGATGACGCGCAATCTCGTTCAGCATACCGAAGAACTTAAAGTGTACGGAGTGCAATTCAGTATGCGCAGAAGCCATGGCTCGCGCATACTGGAGCTCGTTTATGACCAGTCGGGTGACAGTAAAAACGGAAGTCTGCTGTGGGTAGAAATTGCTGACCATACCGGCACCCGAAGTCCAGAAAACGTCTATTTACCTTTGGTTGAGACGGGTGACGGTAAAACAGAGGGTGACGTTATATGTGGTTCAGGGTGACGGTATACACACGCACAAAAGCGCCCGTTTTTGCCGCCGACACCCAAATCGGGGAGTTATCCCATCTGCGGCAGTGAAAGCGGTTGTCGCGCAACGTCGAGCGAGTGTGGCGATACCACACAGATACTATCGGCGAAGGGAAAAGCAACGGTACCCGAAAAAATCGGCTCAGAAAAGCCGGCAAGCATAGCTACTGGCATTCCGCCTGCCGCCTTGCTTGTCGGGCAGAAGCCCGAACCCACTTCAATTGGCATAAAAAGGAGAAGGTAGATAACATGAGAAAGAAGAATACCACAATTGCGATACGCTGCACAGAGGAAGAAAGCAGGCGTATCCACGAACTGGCTGAGAGGCACGGCTTGAAGCTGAATGACTTCGTTATGCGGTGCACTCTTGGCAAGAAAATCGTTGTTGCACACGGCATCGATGAGATAGTTCGGCAGCAGAAAGCTATCGGGCGAAACCTCAATCAGATAGCTACACTTGCAAACATGGACAGGCTGACCGCTGTGAATTTTCAACCGCTCCTCGACGAGCACAGGAAGGTCACAGAGCTGATAGGTCAGCTGCTTCGGGAGGTGAAATAGTGGCGACGGTCACTGCGATAAGCACGAAAGGCGGTGGCGGTGGAAAGAAAAGTCTCGAGTACATCTGCCGCGATGACAAGACCAAGGGTAAGAAATACGTGACAGCTCTCAACTGTTCGCTGCCAACTGCCTATCAGGAATTCAAAAATACCCGTGAGATGTACGGTAAGACTGACGGAGTCAAATATTATCACTTCGTTCAGTCGCATCCGAGTGGCTACAATATTGCTCCCGAGCTTGCTCATAAGATTGCAGTCGAGTTTGCTGAGAAAGCATTCCCGGGACACGAAATTGTTGTGGCAACTCACACCGACGCAGACCATATACACTCGCACTTCATATTCAATGCAGTGAACGCCGAGACAGGTCTGAAGTACCACTCAAACAAGTTCACACTGCAAGACCTTCGGCATCTCAGCGATGAAATTTGTCAGAAGTACGGAGTGACAACTCTCAGCAATCCTGAGATACACAAGCAGAGCAATGGTATCACTAACGGAGAGTACCGTGTTGCAATGCGAGGTGAGAGCTGGAAAATGACTCTCTCCAATACCATTGACATGGTCATGAAAAGAGCAAAATCAAAGAAGCAATTCCGCTTTTATATGAAGCAGTGTGGCTACGATGTGAAATGGGAGGACAGCCGAAAGTACATCACATACACTTGTCCCAACGGCAGGAGATGCCGCGACAATAAGCTTCACGAAGCGAAATACAGGAAGGAGAACATGGAATATGAGTTCGAAATACGAAGAAGCGAAAGAAGCCTCCAAGCAGAATTTGGAGGAGACACAGGACATACCAACTATGGTCTGCGTCCAGGAACACAACTGGCTGGCGTTGATATCACAGCTGAAACTTCTGACAGATACGCTGTTCGATGTCAAGGCTCAGACAGACGAAACTATGACATACGCACAGATGGAACGGTACCTGCGAAATCAGCAGACGATATACGATCAGCTGCTGGAACAGGGAAAGGAGATACAGGAGCAGACGTCGCAGAACGTGACGGCAGAGGTGTCGAAGCTGGATCAGGCGGCGAAGGACCTCGTATCACAGGCTGGGAGGCTGAACGAGCAGACCTTATCGCAGCTGAAATGCTCCGAAGAGCAGAGCAGAAGTCACGGCTTCAGACTGCTCCGACTGGTGGTACTGATAGAAGTGCTGCACCTGATATCGTCGGTGGCATTGCTGCTCTGGCTTCGATGATCGAGGACGAACCTGTTGATGACGATACTGAGTATGCTCGAGGGCATGTTGACAGCAAAGCACTTGCTGAGGAACGAGAGCGCAAGGAAGCTCACGGAATACACATGGGGTGACTATTACTCAGGGATAAAACGTCCGTGAGTTATTTTTCAGAGCCCGACTACCGTAACGGTACTTGAAGTTCCGAAACAGGACTGCACTCTGTCCTACCTCAGGAGCGAGTTCCCGAAATGGGAATTCGGTATGGTGGGATGAAACATCCCGTCATGACGCTGGGGTGGTGAATCGCCACCTCGCCACCTGAGTCGGCGAATCGCAGGTTCAGCAAAGGGGTGACCCCAAACGGACATTCCTGATGTATGGAAACACGACAGCAGCTCACGGTGAACGCCGCGTTCACCGTACTGCACTCGCCCTGATTCGGGGCGAGTGTGAACAAAACGTTCAGTACCGACAGGCGTTGCTGAAACGGCAGCACCTTCAAATCATCCGTATCAGAAGGTATGAGCTGACAGAACGATTTGTTCGGTCAGGGGGGCTGGAGTAACGAAACGTGACGGCGTCTCTGTCAACAAAGGGTATCATCAAACGTGACAGCCTTTGTAATAAGGGTATTGTGAAAGCAGATACCCTTGTAGTGGTTGTGCTCGGTATCAACAGCCGACATTCAGTAGTTCTGGTGAATGGATTTCGACAGCGAGCTGTGGTATGATTGTTGGTCAGGAGGTGATCGAGGCGATGAAGTTGCAGGATCTGTATTACGGGAACGTCATACCTTGTCAGCACGATGTGAGAAAGGACTCCGACTATGCAAAGCGAAGTCTGGAGTTTTTCGAGATGTGTGACAGGCTTGAGAAACGTCTATCGGCTGACGATAGAAAGCTGCTGAACAACATAACGGATATGGAGGGAATGCTGTCCGAAACAATGGTAGCAGAGAGCTACATACAAGGCTTCCGCGACTGCGCTGAACTGATAACTGATGTGATGTTCGGCAGGAGCGAGAACCTGAAATAAAATCATAACAATCAAAATGGAAAGGGTACGGACAGAGCCGTACCCTTAGTCGTTTTCAAAAAGGAGAATGTTAAAATGAGCAATTCAAATCACATAGGAAACACAAGCGAGAGATATATAAGGAGCGTGATATATTGGGAAGAACTATTAAAGAACCGCAAATCAGAAACATCAATGTTAGATTTAATGGAGACACGCAGGACTTCGAATTGTTCATAAAATCGCTGCTCAGCGACTATCTCCATTCGGGTGATATAGACAAATGTCAACTGGCAGATGTTGTTGATAAGGTCGAAATATCGGAAACTAACGAGAAATCAGTAGACTTCTGAGTAGGTCTGTGGTATGGTGTGTCGTAGCACCAAACTAGGTGCTGCGACTGCCAAAATGAATGGAGGTATAAAAATGAAAGCATGGTTATATTACAGACTGTCCCGAGATGAGGACGCTGAGATGAACAGCCTTCAGAATCAGCGGCAGATACTCGTGGACTATGCAGAGCAGAACGGATACGATATAACAGGCGAGAGCTTCGACGACAACGTATCAGGTATGACATTTGAACGAAGGGGACTTCATCAGATAGAGCTCGCGGTGGAGGACGGAAAGGTCGATGTTCTGCTGGTCAAGGACTTGTCCCGACTCGGCAGGCACCGAACACGCACGGCGCTGTTCATTGACTACCTGCGTGAGAACAATGTTCGAGTATATTCCGTGACCGAAGGGATCGACTCCTCAAACGAGAATGACGATATGATAATCGGATTCAAGCAGCTCGTCAATGACTTCTACGCTAAGGATATAGGCAAGAAAGTCCGCACGGGAATTCGTCAGAAGCAGAAAACAGGAATGACCGTAAATCTGCCAATGGGTTACTATAAGGACAAAAATACAGGTGAGGTGCTTGTCGATGAAACGGCAGCAGCGATAGTCAGGGAGATATTCGAGAAATTCTTCGCAGGCTACGGACTCAGTACAATAGCGAAAGACTTCAACCGGCGAGGAATAAAATCTCCTGAATACTTCTCGCACAGAAAGGTCGGAGCACAAAGAACAGAGATATGCAAGAAATTTTTGTGGGTGCAAACAACGGTCAAACGTATAATCCAGAACGAAGCGTATACAGGAACTCTTGTCAATCACAAGACTGTGACGTCGAAAATCTATAAGACTGTGGACGTTATTCCGCCTGAAGAGCAGTACCGCCACGAAAACTTCATGCCTGCGATAATCGACCGTGAGACATTCGAGCAGGCACAGATATTGCTTGAAAGCAGGCTTAAAAATCATGCCCGGGCGAAGTTCGGAAGCGTTATCCATAGATACTGCGGAATGATAAAATGTGCCGAGTGCGGAGCGAGCCTCATAGCTAAGAAACGGACAGTAGCAGGGCACTCATGGGTAGAGTACACCTGCAACAGCAACCACCGCTACGGCAACGAATACTGCACCGCTCACACTATCCGAGAGCCTCAACTCGATGAGATAATACACACAGAGCTTGCAATGCTCCGTCAGGAGATACTGGATTCCAGTCAGAAGTACGATGAGATCGTAAAGGACTGGAACAAAAAGAAGCCTAAATACGATAAAATGATAAAAGAATATTCGCAAAAGATAGTTACTCTTAACGGGCAGATCGAGGGACTGATAATGGAGCGTATCGGTGACCGCGAACACGCCAAGGTCTACAACTCTATGATCGAAAAGCGAGAAGCTGAGATAGCGGAGCTGACACAGAAGATAGAGGACTGTAAGAAGTTCGACGAGCTCAGCAAGAAACGCCGTGACGAGCTGATGTCTACCGCGGAGCTTCTGGACGAGGTGCTGCTAGAGCCGTACATCAGCGATACCAACATCAGACTGCTCGTGCGGAAGATAAACGTCCACGAAAACGAAGACGGTAGCCTTGATGTGTCGTTGGAGTTCAACGGAGACTTCCATGATTCGAGCACAGTGTGCTTTGAGATAAATGATTAAAAAGCAATAGCCGCAGGGAGACCTGCGGCTTAATAAATATATACATAAAATGTGATTGCATTATTTGCATTTAATTCCTTCCAAGTAATCCTGATGTAGTTCATATTCATTATTCATGTAATCAGTATCATAAGGAGATTCAACAAAGTAACTTGGTTCCTTTAACTCCATATTAGGTAGGTCAGAATAAATTTTATTTGAATTAAACCGATTGATAATTTCAGGATAAAGCTCTAGTGGAGAATTCGTAATTAGTTCAGAGATATATTTTTTCGTTTTCTCTAAATAACCTGGTTCAATGGAATTGATATATGAAATGTAGCCTTTTATTACATCATTGTTATTATACTCGCCAGTTGCAATTGATCTATGAATCATAGCTCTAACTTTTCTTTTCAAATCTTTTGAGACTTTAATCTGATTATCATTTATCGTTATTCCTAGAATCTGTTTTCTGCACTTAGGCGTCATAAAACGTGTTTTTAAGTCGTTAACAATAAAGCCTTCATCTTTTATTATCTTACAAATGGTTTTATATGCTTTTTTTAAAGTGTCTCTATTATCTGACGAAAAAGCCATATCATCAGCATATCTTGTAAATACTATATCATGCTTTTGACAATAACCAGCTAATCTATAGTCCATTTTTCTACAAATAAGATTGGCCAAATGAGCGGATGTAACAGCTCCTTGCGGTAATGCTCCATGATGTGTACAAATATTAGTTAATAAAAAAGCAATTTGAGAATTATATCCTATGCTTAAAAAAAGATTATATACTGTTTTCTTCGTTATTGATGGATAAAAGTCTTTTAAGTCTAGTTTTAAAACATACAAGTTATACTTATGATTTTGGGCAGATATATAAAGCGGTGAGCCGAGATTACTTGAACGTTTAAATCCAAGAGAATACGGAGAGGTTTTGATTTTATATATAATGTTACATAAAATCCATTTTTGAACTTGCTTTAACGAGTATACAGGTGCATGTATAATACGTACTCCACCATTCTTTTTTGGAATTTCAAATGTTTTGTATTTGTTTTCTGTTTCAGATGAAAGCCAATAAATAAGCTTAGAATCAAGTCTGATGGCTTTAACTAAGTCTTCGAAAGAAACTAAACATGGCAAGCCTAATGAATCAAGTATTATTTTATTCTTGTTATCTATCATAAAACATCAGCACCACTTTCTTACACAAAAAATGTTTTATCGCGAAAGCAATGTTAAAGTTCACAGTCGTGGAGTTTTACATTGCTTTTGTGTAACTATGATAATGTTTGAAACTTAGGAAGACGAACCATCTTCCGTAGGAAGTCGGAGAAACTCTTTCTTCAACAGGCTAAGAAAGTAGTGCTGATTATTTTAAGCATTAATTATTTCTAACCTGATTCGATTAAGTATTTTATTTCGGTTAGCAATATCTGCTGTATTTAACATGGATTTTGCATATTTATATCCCTTATCAGATAGTTGATAATAGAATTTTTCTTCTTTTCTGTTTTTGCAAATTAAACCTTTACTAAAAAGGCGACGCAAGGAAGCTAAATATATCATATCAAAGTTTTTAGGCTCGAATTTTTTTAAATATATATTTTTTATATTATGTGCTAATTCTTTAGCTTCCAACTCAACGTAGAAATATAAAAGCAATAGAATAAAGAGTAATTGTCCGGATATAATATCGATATCTTTAATACTTTTATTTTTGTTAATGTAGATACCGTTGCGTTTATAAATACCAATTCTTTTTAAAAGATTATTTACGCTTTCGTTTAAATTACTTTCATTAAAATAAAGAATATTGCTTTTGTTGATCTTTTTAATATGCTGAACTGGACCTTGGTTTATAAAACTTCTAGCAGATTTATATTTTGTTTGTAAAAAAACAATTGATTTAGCGGCCGTGTTTATATTATTTGCAAAAGCACCTAATTCAGCAAAAGATCCAGGGCTTTCGCTTACGATAACAATATAGTCACTATTATCTGCAAGAAAATCTTCCAGTTCTAACAAATCATATTTTTTTCGATTAAGGAGTTCCATGAATAGATCTTCAGGATACAAAACATTGATTTTATCGACTTTGTCAAGTTTTAATCTTATTGTATCTCTATATGATTGTCGCCCTTTAGTACTAGCGCCTCCACAAAGGAATAAATCAAGATTAGATTTTGATATGTGCAAAAAAACGTCGTTATATATTCTTTCATACATATCTTCCATAATGTAACTCCTTTACAATATTAACAAGTTCCTGTTGCAATTTTATCATAAAATGTCGAATTTGTCAATAGTAATTGGAAACATTTTAACCATTATTGTTTATTTAGTGCTATATGTGTGTAGGCACACACAGTAACTACACCTTCCGCGTCCCATTACCTGGTACCAAGGTAGGAATAGAGAAGTGTAAAAGAAAAAAGCCCGAATAATCGAGCTTTATTGCTGGTGCGGATGACAGGACTTGAACCTGCACACCTCTCGGTATTAGAACCTAAATCTAACGTGTCTGCCAATTTCACCACATCCGCATATTCAATTTTGACTGTCGAATTGTACTGCCGACAGGAACAGTATTATAAAACCAATGACGTAGCGTGAACGAAATCTTGCGTGTCTGCCAATTTCACCACACCCGCATATTTAATTTTGACTGTCGAATTTTACTGCCGACAGTGGACAGTTTTATAAATCCAATGACGTAGCGCGAACGAAATCTGACGTGTCTGCTAATTTCGCCATACCCGCATATTTAATTTTTACTGCCGATTTTGACTGCCGACAGGAG
>NZ_FRCT01000019.1 GCF_900143025.1 Ruminococcus flavefaciens
CCAGTTGTCATGCCAATGGCACAGCTGGGCAGCTAAGTGCGGAACGGATAAACGCTGAAGGCATCTAAGCGTGAAGCCGACCTTAAGATAAGATATCCCTTCGTAAGAGTAAGACCTCTCATAGACTATGAGTTTGATAGGCTCAAAGTGTAAGCGTGGTGACACGTTCAGCTTGCGAGTACTAATCGGTCGAGGGCTTTTCCTTTTTACTTCATTCAGAGTTCTAGCCTCGCATTACGCTTTATTCCTTCAAAAGTTTTTTGAAAAAATTGAAAAAATCGCTTGACAAATCCTTTTAAATGTGATATAATAGTTAAGCAGTTTGATATGCACCATTAGCTCAGTTGGTAGAGCAACTGACTCTTAATCAGTGGGTCCTGGGTTCGAGTCCCCGATGGTGCACCAAAATTTGGCCCGTTGGTCAAGCGGTTAAGACACCGGCCTCTCACGCCGGTAACACCAGTTCGATTCTGGTACGGGTCATATAAATAGTCGGTGCTTATGGCAATGAGGTCACACCCGTTCCCATTCCGAACACGGAAGTTAAGCTCATTCGCGTTGACGATACTTGGCTGGTGACGGCCCGGGAAACTAAATCAGTGCCGACACTGTATATTCCTCCTTAGCTCAGTCGGTAGAGCACTCGGCTGTTAACCGAGTTGTCGCCCGTTCGAGCCGGGCAGGGGGAGCCAAACGAAAGAGACATTAACCAAATTAGGTAAATGTCTCTTTTTTTCTGTTTATTTCCTATCAATTGTAGTTAGGACTTGATTTTAGTACTTTTCTCGAATTGAAAAAACACTGGGATCGAGTTCTTTTTTGTTCACTAGAATTAATGATAGAAAACTATCATCGATTTGTAAGCCAACGAGAGCTAAATTTAATCAGGGTTAGTAGTATTCGTGTCTATCATATGTTCAAGTATTGATATAAAGATTTTTTATCTTTATTAAAAAGTGCTTTCTAAGATCTTTTTATAGGGGGAGACGCCAATGAAGAGCATATGAACTATCCTGTTATAATATTATTATTAAGTTTATAAATTGTAGTGAATAAGTATGCTTGGTTGTAGGAGGTGATATATCTATTTCTAATCTTTCATAAACCAATCTAATATCTACTAATACTTATTTAAGGAGTGATTATATGAAAATAATGAAAAATATTACCTCGTCAGTTATAGCCTTTTTTGTATCTATTGGATGTATAAATTTATGTTGCAACACAAATTCTAATGCTAACGCAATATCAACTTATACATATACTTATGAATGTGATGCTAATAATGATGGAGATACTGATTTTGCAGATGTTATAACGATATATCAGTACATAGCAGGAACATATAATATTGTTGATCATGATGAAGCGGATTTTGACAATGACGGTATTATTAGTGAATTGGACTGCTATAGGTTGCAAAATTATCTTTTAAATAACCCAGTATCTATAAATCCTGATGATACCACTGGTTCAACTACACATTTATTAAACACCACAAAACAATATTACCGATATTCTGCAACCACAGGTTCACTTTTAGAAACATATAATGTTAATGCTGCAGCAACAATAGGCTTAACATCATTTGGAAACTCATCTGACAGATCAGTCATAGGAGTAGATGAACGTTATCCAGATTACTCTCACAAAGGAATTTGTAAAATTACTAAAACTGATGGTACATGGGCCACAGGATTTGTGGTAAGCGAGAATGGAATTTTAACTGCTGGGCATGTTGTATATGGTAAAAAGATTTCCAGTATTACTTTCTACGATAATAATGGAGTAGTAGAATACACTCCTTCCGCCGTTGATTACAGTATACCAAGCGATTATTCTGGAGCTTCTCCAACGGATTATGCACTAATTACTGTTTCAGATTTATGTGATTTGTCAGATTATAATGTTTTTGGACATGGATATGCTTTAGATAGGGCGATTATTGAAGAAGCAGATATTTCGGTAACGGGGTTTCCAACAGATTTGACTTATGAATCAACAGGTGAAGGTCGTTTAAAAAATAGTACCAGTGGATATAATGAAATGAAATATACTTGTGATACATATTCTGGATCAAGCGGTTCACCTATATATACCGATTTAGTATATAATGGTGAACATTATTATATTGTCATTGGCATTCATACTTCTGGAAAAGGAGATTATCAATATAATTCGGGTGTTCGTATGTGTCCTAACATATGGCATCTTGTTAAATTCAATTCATGAATTTACGAAATAAAGTAGTTATTCTCAAAAAAGAGTCAGTACAATTTTGTACTGACTCTTTTTATCAAGTTACTTTTTAACTTTTGAATCACTCCAATGGAGATTCTTCTTTTTGTTTGGTTTCATTTTCAATTATAACGCCATATTGATTGACATAATCAATGAATTCTTTGGTTTTTGCAGTACCGATATTGAATTTTGCAACGCTTTCAGCTATGTTTGTTGAGATGTAACCGTTTCTATTTACAGTTATTCCAATGTTTTTTCTTCCCGTTAATGGAATATCTATACTTATTCCACAATCGCCCTGAGACATACCGCTGCCGCAGTTTTCAATGTCTCTGTCGTTAAATAAAATCTCCCAAAGCTTTTCGGGATCTATTTTATAGAAGGTATCATCGACGTACACACCGTTTATTATCATTTCATGTTCAAGATTCATATCATTGATAAGCTGACCGAGTGTTTCGGGTGAATAGTTAATATTTCTGAAAACGTGATATTCGTTATCAGTATCGTACTTTATAGCTATCGCACAATCAGAAGAAATATTATTGATCTTAAATACTTTTGCACCAATTGATACTTCTTCTCCAGTGATCTCATTTTTCCCATTTAAGCTGATGTCTTCAAGAAACTCGCCAATTTTTTTATCGTCAACGTGCTGAACATTGCAAGAAACATATTTAGAGCCCAGTTTGCCAAATGGTACATTGAAACGAATCTGTTCCATACTGTTTACATTATCATTAACTGCAGAATAATAGTATACTTCATTGCTGCCTTCATACTTTACTGCTATCATTCCATTATAATTTTCAAGAGCTATATCATAGATTTCAGCATTTATAATATACCTTTTATTTTCATTACTGTCATCATTTATAAGTTCCTTAGTTTCCTTTTTTAATCCTATGGGTGTGACATTATCAGTTTGTTTTAGCCTGTAAACGGTACCATCATCAAGGTGAATCTCGCTGAATTTGTCGATTATCAGTTTAGCATCAGGATTATTTATTCTTATATCTCTACTAACAACAGTAGTAGTTGCTTGAGTTGGCTGTTCAACAGGTTTTGTTTGTGTTGCATTGGTAGTTCTCAGAGGTTTGGCAGTTGCAGTAGTAACAGCTGATGACGCAGCTTTAGAAGTTGAGCAAGAGGCAGATGTGGTGGTATGATTCTTGGTTGTAACAGTTTTCTTTTCAGTCACTTGAGGAGAAACAGTCCCTGAAGTAACTGTATTTGGAGTTGAAGTTGTTAAGCTGACAGTTGATGGTTCTGAAATTATAATATTATTATCTGGCACTATGAGATGATTTATATCCTTATTATGCCAGATACTAAATCCAACAACAATTGCCGCACAAATTCCTGATAATGAAAAGGCGACACGAGTACAACGTGACATTATGATTTTTTTTCTTTTAAGTCTTTCGTCGCCTCTTTTGACAACTATATCGAATATTTTCTCATAGTGATCTTTCATAGCCGCCATCCTCCTTTTCAAGTATTTTTTTCAAAGCCTTTTTTGCACGATACAACAGTTCGCCAGTCTGCTTTTTACTTTTTTTCATTATATCCGCCGTTTCGGTATTACTGAAGCCTTCAATATAAATAAGATAAATAACCTGCCTGTATTCGGGTTTCAACTTATCTATTGCATGATAAAGCTGTTCCTTTTCATCTTTGTTATCAAGCTCTTTTTCAAGATCACTCTTACTTGGAAGATCTTTCAATTCATCCACAGACAGAGCAGTATATTTATTTTTGTGTTTCAGGAAATCATATGCAATGTGCCTGGCTATGGAATAAAGCCATGTCTTGAATGTACTTTTTCCTGAATATTTAGGCTGTTTTACATATAATTCGACGAAGGTCTCAGTCATAACTTCTCTTGCATCGTCCATATTTCCAACAAGTGTACATATGTACAAAGTAAGGCTATCACTATAAAAACGGATTATTTCTTCAAGTCCGTTTTTATCGCCAGATAGAAAACGGTGGTAGCTACTTGCGCCGTTATCCATAATATCCCTCCTTACAAGGGTTCCTTAATCTTTAGTCTGTTTATTAATGCCTTTTTTCGTAGTTTAATTCAAAATATTCGCATAAAAACCACATAATGCACAAAAACAAGTCAGGTGTATTGTGTATCTATACAAAATATAACATATTTCAGATATTTTTTCAATATACATACGAAAATTGCCTATTACGAAAAGACTAATATTACAAAGGCAATAAAATGACTGATGTATATTTCTGATATACGTCATCTTGTTAAGCCAAATCTATGGAAGAAGGTGTTTTTATGAAAAAGCTCATAACAGGTATAACAACATTATTAACATGCGCAGTATCCCTTATGCCGTTGTCGGCTTCTGCAATCTATATCCCTGCTGATTCTTATGAGACTATTCATCAGCAGCTTGAAGGCTATACCTTCATTAAGGAGGTTGAGGTTTCGAAGAAAGATCCAAATTTTCCAAATGACTATGAACTATACATCAAGATGCCAAACGAAAATGACTCAGGTTGTACAGTAAAGCTGCTGACGAAGGAAAATTACGATGCAATCAGAATAAATCTTCCTGACGCTAACGGCAGACAAATTCTTTCCGATGCTTTGCAGCAAGTTGGAATAGACGGGAAAGTATTTCATGTTGAAAAAACAAACTATGAATGCAGACTGTATAAAACCGTATCAAATAATGATATCAAAATGTTGTATTCCCTTCTGAATGACAATAACCTTATCACGGAATTCGTTTACAGTACTGATCTGTATTCCATTCATGAAGGCATAGCCAACAGCGAAAGCTTAAGCCGTTTCGGATTCTGTTCATATGATTATGACAAGGGCATATGGACGCCACCTGAAGAACAGATTGCAAAACGTAATCAATTGGTTGAACTTACAAAAGAACTTTTACCTGATGCTACAGTTGAACTTACTTCTTTCTCGGATAAGGATGAAGGCTTTACTGCATATGAAGCTTCTGTAGTTCCTGCAAGTAACATGACGTTAAAAGAGTGGATAGACTTTTCAATGAAAGTCAATGAGAAAATCGGTGTTTTTGGCGGATTCGCTATAAATGAAGAGTCACCTCCAGTATTCAAAACAAATAATGTTGATTTATTTAATGCGGTTGAAGGAGATTCTAACTGCGACAAACAAATGGATATGGCAGATGCAGTACTTATTATGCAGGCTCTTGCAAATCCAAATAAATACGGTATAGATGGTACGGCTGAACATCATCTTACTGAACAGGGCAAATTCAACGGGGATATGGACGGTGACGGCATAACTGTAGGCGATGCTCATACAATACAGAAAATGCTTCTTGGCTTATAAGTCAAAAGATAAGCTTTTGTATTATTGATGTTACTTATCATTTTAATGCTAACAATATTAATATTAACAGTATTGAATGGTGGTTAAGAGTTCATTTAATAATTGACCATATAAGCGGAATGACAGATGATTTTGCACTTCAAACATATCAGTTGGCCAAAGGCATTGATATAAAGATATATTAATAGTTTGTATTATAAGATGGCGGCAGTTCTTGCTTATAAAATAGAACAGTTATTCCACTAGATGTTGTATATAAATTGGTATAAAACACTTACAGTGGTAGAGCACTCGGCTGTTAACCGAGTTGTCGCCCGTTCGAGCCGGGCAGGGGGAGCCAAAATGATGAGAGATACTCAACTGAGATAGCGTTTTTATGGAGGTGCGGCTATCTTTTGGTTGAGTGTCTCTTTTTTATTTTCTCATACTGCGATTAAATTGTCATGTTCATATTATAAAGTTCAAGGACTCGGTTTTAGTGGTTATCACGAAATGTGAAAACACTGGGATCGAGTCCTTTTTTGTTTCCCCGAAAACCATCTGTTAGTAAACCTATCAGCGATTTGTGAGTCGTTTCTGACGGCATCGGTTGCAGGTCGGGAAACTACACCACCGAGATCAACAAAAGCCATTGTGAACGATTTGTGAGCCTCCTGTGGCAGATACATAGAAAGCAGATCACGCCTGCTGTCTATGGAATAATTATGACAGGAGGAAATCAGATGAACAAATTCTACATGAACGGTAAGCTGATTCACAAGGCTTCTGATCACAACACCAAACGCTGTGAGGTTGAGAAATGGGTATTCCTTCCTCACTCCGACTTTGAAAGGCTGAAAGCAAACCCATATAGACGGAACGGCTGCTTGTGATCCTGCTTATATGTATAATGATACAATGACGAGTTCAGTTCCGGATATTAACGATAATGTGCATCGTCATATCGGTATCAAGAAGATTATAAGAGAAAAAGAAGTTCAAGAACATAACGATCCTACTATTTTGAAAAATGTAGCAGGTTGTGAAGTGACCATTACCTTTAAGCCAAGGTCAGAATGTAAGGGAGATATTAAGGACAATGTGCTCTGGTTAATACTGGAAGCATTCAAGGAGCGTATAGGCATACTGTCCGATGATAGATCATCAGACAAAGGAAAATGTGAATTGAAAGATGAACTATCAAATAATATACTATTATAATAAAGGAAGGATATACATATGGGTGGTAAAAGCGTTTGTCGCTAGAATAGAAGAAAATGATAATATCTCAGGTCAAAAGCCGAATTAAGATAGGCAAAGGATATAAGATAAATTTAACGCTTAATATGGAGTATGAGCAGTTTTGCGAGGGATGGAATGGGTTAAATAATTTATAAACATAATTTAACTTGAAAATAATACTGGATTATGATACAATAATATTGTATCATAATCATTTTGTGGTTGATAAGTGGCAATAATAAAGGTAATACTGCCATTCGGTTTATATAGATTAAAATTAGTTAAAGGTGTGAGAGCATAATGTCTAAAAGTCAGAATATAGAATGGAAAGAATCATGGTGTGATGAATATCTTAAATAGATATGCGGTTTTGCAAACGCACAGGGCGGTAAAATATATATAGGTATGAATGATGACGGCAAGGGTGTCGGAGTTGAAGAGAGCAAGAAGTTGTTAGAAGATATTTCAAACAAAAAAGTAAATTCTCTTGGAATAGTAGCAGATGTTAATTTGCATATTATGTTAAGCGATTAAGGGATGAAAAGATAATAAGGAGAGTTGGGACTACGCATAAAGGTTATTGGGTAATAATAAACAGAGGCGATAAATACTGAAATTAATTGCAGGAGCTCATTTGGTAAAAGTATTTTTCTTATGCATTATAATTCATAATGAAATCGTCTATTTTCATAATTATTCTTTTTCTGACAAAAAATATGCTATTATACTATTACAGACAAATCTATTAATTTATAAAACGGAGGTATAAAATGTATAATTTATGTGTAGAAGAAAATAATGAAAAAAAGCTTACGGAAGTTATGAACGAGAGGGACATCATTGCCTCATTGCTCAATCAGCTTGGAATTCCAAGAAATACAGCAGGATATAATTATCTTTTATATATCATATTAAAGATCAATCGCTCGAATAATATAAATGTAAAGCTTACAACTGAGCTATATCCTCAGATTGCAGATGAACTTGATTCGTCCGTTAAAAGAATCGAACGTGGTCTCAGATATTCCATAGAAGCTGCGTGGGACAGAAATAGTGATGGAATAAAGGATATTCTCGGTTATTATGATGACTGCAAGCCTTATTTAAGTGAATTTATATGGTTATTAGCAGATAAGTACAGAATAATTAATAACAAAAAACGATTTACACCAGGATTTTAACTACTAATTACAAGCAAGGGAGTAAGAAATGAAAGATGTATTTGAAATAGCGGTCTGTGATGACAGCAGCTTTGACAGATTTGTAATTGCAGAAATGATAGATGGCTATTTTAAAGACAAGTCTTTTCTGTATCACGTTACAGAATACTGTAATGAAGGTACTCTGATCGACGATATAGAGGAAAGCAACAGATATGATATTATTTTTCTTGACATATACCTTAATAGTCTTCTTGGCATAGAAGTTGCAAAAAAACTTCGTTCAGGTGGCTATAACGGGAAGATAGTTTTTCTTACTGCTTCTGATAAGTATGCAGTTGAAAGCTATGACGTAGATGCTGCAGGTTACTTGTTGAAGCCGCATAATTATGAGAAATTTTGTAATGTAATGGACAGGATTCTCATAGGCAGACGCAAAAATACGATTATAGTTAAGAAAAGAAGCAGCGTAGAATATATTTCCTATGATAATATCAGATATATCGAAAGCTCAAATACGAAATGTCTGATCCATTGCAGTGACGGCAAGGTACATACTATATATACACGTCTTGATCTGATGGAGAACGATATTGATGACAAGCGTTTTTTACGGTGTCATAGAAGTTTCCTTGTTAACCTTTATTATGTAAGAAGTATGAATGAAAATTTTGTTATGGATAATGATGAAATAGTTTTAGTCAGAAAAAAGAGCATTAAGGATATTAGACGTATGTATCTTGAATACAATTCAAATGCTGTGCTAACGGGTGATTTAGCTGAAATAGCGGGAGCGTGACTTTGTGGAACTTATGGATTTTTATAATGCAATAGGTGAAAATTATGATCTGTTACTCAGCAGGCTTCTGAGTTCTGACAGAATAGAAAAATACCTGACAATTTTTTTCAGTGAAAATAGTATTGCAGATCTGAAAAACCAGATCATCAATAATGAATTTCAGTCAGCGATCAATACCGCTCATACTCTCAAGGGCGTCACTTCTACTCTCGGATTTGACAGGTTGGCTTCTGATATATGTGTGATACATGGGGTACTGAAAAATAATGAAACTGAAAAAGCCGGCATACTATGTCAGAAGATCGTGGAAGAATATGAGCGTATCTATAAGCTATGGTGCAATATACATAGTAAAGACGGAGTATTATAACAATCAGCCCTGTAAAGGAGAAACAATATGATAACAATTGAAAAGCTCCGTGAGTTCGGTGCAGACGTTGATGACGGACTTTCAAGATGTCTGAATAAGGCGGAGCTTTATTTAAATCTCGTTGGTAAGCTTACAGAAGATAAAACGCTTTATTTACTTGAACAGCAGCTTGTCAGGAAAGAATTTGATGGGGCTTTTGAGACTGCACACTCGTTGAAAGGAGTGTATGCAAATCTATCTCTTACACCCTTGACCGGACCTGTCACTGATATTACTGAATTGCTGAGAAACAGAACAAATACAGAATATACTGAACTTATGGACAAGCTTAAAACTGAGTTTGAAAGACTGTGTGAATTGTAATAAACAATAACGATATGGGGGAACGGTTCTTTTGAAGTGTTCCCTTTTTTCATGATACTATTCAATTTTGGAGGTATAAGCCATGTTTGGTAAGCATTTTGAACTGAACGAACAGACAATGCACATTGTAAAGGCTATAGGAAGAATGATGCCCGGCGGCTTCTTTATATACAGAGCGAATGAAACTGAGGAGCTGCTTTATGCAAATGCAGCAGTTATCAGTATTTTTGGCTGCAAGGATATTTCCGAATTCAAAGAACTGACCGGCTATACCTTTCGCGGAATGGTACATCCTGATGACAGGGCATCTGTTGCCGCTTCGATTATTGAACAAATAAAGAAAAACGAGGATAATTTTGACTGTGTAGAGTACCGTATCATCAGAAAAGACGGAGAAGTCCGCTGGGTGGATGACTACGGCCATTATACCGATACAGAAGCCTATGGCGGAATTTATTATGTGTTTATTTCAGATATTACCAAAAAACATGAACAGCAGGAGCTTGAAAAGCGCCTTGCTTTTCAGGAGAAGCTTATAGAAGAAAAAAATCAGCGTGAACAGCAGGATAAGATGATAACTGCACTTGCCTCGGATTACAGAAGCGTTTATCATATAGATCTTGATATGAATGATGCCGTTTGTTATCGGGGTGATCTGAATGATAAGGAGCAAACAGCAGAAGGTGTTCATTTCCCATACTATGAACGATTTAAATGGTATGCCGAACATTTCGTTGACGAGAATTACCGTGATGGTTTTATTGAATTTATTGATCCCGATAATATCAGAAAGGCACTGTCGGAGAATATCATTATAGCCTATCGCTATCTTGCACACAGGAACGGTTTTGATTATTATGAGATGATAAGAATGGCAGGAGTGCGTCATGCCGAGGACAGAGACGATAATATAGTCCATGCGATAGGTCTGGGACTCACTAATATCGACAAGGAAATGCGTGAAACAATGGCAAAGAATCAGGCATTAAGCGAAGCTCTTGAAGCTGCTGAACAGGCGAACAGGGCAAAAACTGCCTTCTTATCCAGCATGAGCCATGAGATACGTACACCAATGAATGCCATAATCGGTCTTGACAGCCTTGCACTGAGAAATACAAATCTTGACCCTGAAACAAGGGAGTATTTTGAAAAGATAGGTGAAAGCGCACGCCATTTGCTGGGACTTATTAATGATATTCTTGACATGAGCCGTATTGAATCGGGAAAAATGATACTCGGGAAAGAGGAATTTTCATTCCGTGCAATGCTTGAACAGATAAATACTATTGTAATGACACAGTGCAGTGATAAAGGTCTGAAATATGAATGCAAGGTCATCGACGGTATTTCCGATTACTATGTCGGCGATGATATGAAGCTGAAGCAGATACTTATAAATATTCTCAGCAATGCTATTAAATTTACAGATGCTCCGGGGCATATTACGTTTACTGTTGAAAGAACAGCTGTATTTGGAGATAAGTCGATAATAAGATTTGTAGTTAAAGATACGGGTATCGGAATGGATAAAGCTTTTTTACCGAAGGTTTTTGACACCTTTGCCCAGGAGGATTCAACCAGGAACAATAAGTACGGCAGCACAGGGCTTGGTATGGCAATAACAAAGAATATCGTTGATATCATGAATGGCACTATATCTGTTAGATCGGAAAAGGGCATTGGTACGGAATTTACCGTTGTTGTAACGCTGAAAAACTGCGAGCGTAGCGGAGCGGAAGATGTATTCATTGATTCAAAAGAAATGCGTGTGCTTGTAGTAGATGATGAGGAAGTAGCCGCCGAGCACGCAAGGATAGTCCTTGATGAAGCAGGTATCAAGGCTGATATCTGCCTTGATGGCAGGAGCGCACTGGAAATGCTTGAAGTGCAGCATACAAAGCATGAACCATATAATCTGGTTCTTCTCGACTGGAAAATGCCTGAAATGGACGGTATCGAATGTGCAGAAGAGATACGAAAGCTTTACAGAAAAGAAACGACTATTATCATACTTACTTCTTTCAACTGGGACGAGATCATGGATGAGGCGATACATATCGGAGTTGACAGCTTCCTTGCTAAACCGCTGTTTGCCTCAGATGTAATAAGTGAATTTGAGCGTATTGCAAGAAAGAACAATATACTCATGCTCCGTGAAAGAAAACGTGCAGATCTTAATGGAAAGCATATTCTTCTTGCTGAAGATGTCTTTATTAATGCAGAGATAATAAAGGAACTGCTGAAAATAAAGAGAATGATAATAGACCATGCAGAGAACGGGAAAATTGCTGTTGAAATGTTTTCGGATAGTCAGGTCGGATATTATGATGCTGTTTTGATGGACGTTCGTATGCCGGAAATGGACGGACTTGAAGCTACAGCAGAAATACGTTCACTTGGACGCCCCGACGCTGAAAAAGTACCGATCATTGCTATGACTGCCAATGCCTTTGACGAGGATGTTCAATTATCATTACAGGTCGGAATGAACGCACATTTATCAAAGCCTGTTGAAGCAGAGCGTCTGTATCATACGCTGGAAGAACTGATATGGGATGCAGAACAGACCAACTTACACCTGAGAGGATACAACAATGCAGAAAAATAAAGCAATAACCGCTTTTATTATAATACTGACAATAATAATGACATTTGCTGTACCGATAAGAGTTTCTGCACAGGAACAACCAAAAACGATACGTGTAGGATACTATGAAAATGAAGTCTTTCAGGAAGGCGCAAAAGATGGCATCGTAAAATCGGGATATGCATATGAATATTACCTTAAACTTTCAGAGTACACTGGCTGGGAATATGAATACGTCTATGGTAGCTTCGGGGATGTATATGATATGCTTCTTGCCGGTGAAGTAGATGTTGTTGCGGGACTTGCATATAAGGAAGAACGGAAAGAGCTTATAGGATATCCTGATCTTCCTATGGGAAGTGAAACGTATAACTTTGTGAAGCATGAGACAGATACTGACATTACTGCTGATCCTCAGACATTTAACGGAAAAAAGATAGGTGTGCTGGACAGTGCAATGGTAGATACGCTGAGAGAATATCTTGACAGTCATGCCATAAAAGCAGAGGTAATGGCATTTTCTGATTATGAGGAGCTTTTTTCCGAATTTGATTCAAAGAATGTTGATATACTGGCGGCTGAAGGTGACGGCGCTTACGGCAGAGACCACGCCGAGGTTCTTTTTTCATTCGGAGACTCAAACTATTATTTGTGTGTAAGCAGATACCGCAGTGACATCCTTTCTGAGCTTGATACAGCACAGAATATGCTTGCGGCTGATGAGCCTGATTATCTTAATTATCTGAATCACAAATACTTTCCTGTAAGCGTTTCGTCAAGAGCTTTTTCAGCTGCTGAAAAAGAATGGATAGATACTCACAGTGAGATAAGGATTGGATGTCTGGAAAACTGTCTCCCATACAGTGACACGGGAAAGAGCGGCAGCGTTACAGGTTTAATAAAGGATCTTATCCCTGAAATATTTAATGACCTTGGGCTTAATAAGATCAATGTGACCTATACAGGATATAAAAACTATGATGATATGATAGCTGCTGTGCAAACGGATATGATAGATGCAGCTTTTCCTGTTGGCGGAGGTCTTTACTATTCCGAAGAAAATGGGATATACCAGTCAAGTCCTGTAATTTCTACCACGACAGAACTCGTTTACAATAACGGATATGATAACGATACAGTAAGCAGTTTTGCGGTAAACCGAAACAACACGATACAGTACTACTATATCATCACAAATTATCCTGATGCAAAAATCATCAGCTGTGATTCTATTGAAGAATGTCTTGAAGCTGTGCTCTCAGGCAAAGCAGGGGCTACTACACTGGATGGCATGAGGGCTACAGATATTCTGAAAAACAGCAGATTCCGCAATCTTTCACATCGTAACATAAGCAGGAATGATGATCGCTGTATCGGTGTAAAGATCGGAAACGAGGAGCTGCTTAAGCTGATCAATAGGGGGATTGCAGTTGTTGGCAGTGAATATGCTCATAATCGGGCATACAGATATACAGATGAACTGTATAATTATGGCTTTACAGAGGCGTTAAGGGATAATGCAGCCGTGTTCATTGCAATAGCTGGTGTAATAACGGGGCTTGTTATGTTTCTGCTTGTCCGTGATATAAAGCGTTCGAGAAAAGAACTTGCTATTATAGAAAAGTCAAGACTTGAACTTGAACAGGCGAATAAAGAGCTTGATGAGAACAAGGACGCACTTTCCGATGCGCTGTCGGCGGCAGAACACGCAAACCGTGCAAAGACTGTATTTCTCAATAATATGTCACATGATATACGTACTCCTATGAACGCTATTATAGGATTTACAGCGCTTGCGGATTCGCATATAGACAACAAGGAGAAGGTGCGGGATTATCTTGGCAAGATAAGTGTTTCAAGTCAGCATTTGTTGTCTCTGATAAACGATGTACTGGATATGAGCCGCATAGAAAGCGGCAAGGTGTTGATAAATGCATCTGAAGCACACCTGACAGATGTTATAAATGATATATGTACCATTGTTCATGCCAATATTTCATCTAAACAGCTTAATTTCAATATCGACACAAATGACATCATACATGATGATATCTTTGTCGATAAGCTCAGACTTCAGCAGGTATTGCTGAATATACTTTCTAATGCAGTAAAGTTCACTCCCACAGGCGGAATGATAAGCCTGAAAGTTATAGAGAAACAGCTCACGGATAATAAAACAGCATGGTTTGAATTTCGTATAAAGGATAACGGTATCGGTATGAGTGAAGAGTTCCGCAATATGATATTCGATGCCTTTACCCGTGAACAGACCAGTACAGTCAGCGGTATTCAGGGAACGGGACTTGGCATGGCTATCACCAAGAAAATAGTAGACATGATGGGAGGAACTATTTCTGTAAACTCCGCGGAAGGAAGGGGAAGTGAATTTATAGTTTATCTGCCTTGCAGGATAGTTGATAAAGTATCAGAAGAGGATGGCACAGACAAGAATAAAGGTGATATAGTCAGTATTCATGATCTTAAAGGAAAAACGGTTCTTATTGCAGAGGATAATGAAATGAATCAGATGATCGCCAAAGCAATTCTTGAAGAAATGGGCTTGACAGTTGATATTGCCGAAAACGGAGAAAGTGCTGTCAGAAAGATCACAGAAGCTGATGCAGGGCATTATTCTATTGTTCTTATGGATATACAAATGCCTGTTATAGATGGCTATGAAGCGGCAAAAAGAATACGTTCGCTAAAGGATGAGGGAAAAGCTGATATTCCTATAGTTGCTGTAACTGCAAATGCGTTTGAGGAAGATAAAAAACTTGCTTTGTCTGTTGGAATGAACGGCCATCTTGCAAAACCGTATGATATCGGACAGATCAGAAAGACACTTATTGAACTTTTGATATAAAGTGTGTTTTATCTTTTGTTGTAAATATCATTGTTCTTCATCTTGATTCTAATCTAAAAAAATGGTCTTGAAATTATGCTTTATTTATGATATAATTGCATTAATCAAATATTCAGAATTAAGTGAAGATTTGATACTTTTGGTATAAATCACTTACAGTGGTAGAGCACTCGGCTGTTAACCGAGTTGTCGCCCGTTCGAGCCGGGCAGGGGGAGCCAATTAAGTCCAAATCTTTGATTTGGACTTTTTATTTTATACACAAAATGTTATTATCGCTGATATTGACAATATCTTGATTTGGTGCTATAATCGGCTTGTAAAGTAATAAGCGGATAGGTAAATATCATGAAAACTATTAAAAGGATCTTTATAATATGCGGTGTGCTGCTTATACTGGCTGCTCTGGCATTGTGCGGCTATAATATAATGCAGGATAAAAGGGCGGAAAATGAGTCAAATAAGGTCATGAGGGAGCTTATTAAGCTTATCCCTGAGCCTGATACAGCCGTAAGTACTACAGAGAAAGCATCTAATCCGGCAGATGATCTCTTTGCACCATATGAACTTGAAAACAATTCAACAGATATGCCTTCTCCTGTTAATATTGGCGGCAGGGATTACTGCGGATATATTTCAATTCCTTCCCTTGAACTTGAGCTGCCTGTAATTGATAACTGGAGTTATGATGCATTGGAGCTTTCACCCTGTCGTTTCAGCGGTTCTACAGTCGGCAACGACCTAATTATTGCCGCACATAATTATAACAGCCATTTCGGGCGCATAGACGAGCTCGATCAAGGCGATGAGATAATGTTTGTTGATACCGAAGGAACGGTACACAGGTATCGCGTAGATGATATAAGAGTACTTAACGGAAACGATTCTGAGGGAATGTTTAACGGCAAAGGCTCTGATTGGGATATTACCCTTTTTACCTGTAACTTCAGCGGTCAGGCGAGAGTTGCCGTAAGAGGCAGCAGGATAGACAATAAATAAAACATCTTCAGTATAAGTCTACTGAAGATGTTTTTTCTTATTTATTATCTTTTTTCGATTTTATGAGTAATCCTAGTGTTAATAACAGTATTCCGCCTATTGCAAGGGGGATAACAGGCCACCACAGCTGTCCTGTCTGTATCAGAGGCGGCAGCTCCTTTGTTGTGGTTTGGGGTGTTTGTGTAGTAGTTTTGGTTGTTGCTGTTGAGGTTGCTGTAGTCTTTATGGTAGTCTTTTCATCGAGGGCAGTTGTTGTTAAAGCTGTACCGGTTACGGTAGTCGTTGTTCCCGGGGTAAAGGTTGGATCGTAGCTGTTCTTTATGAGGTACTGGTTGCTGTTGAAGTCTATTAAGACCGTATAGTCTACAGGAATATGGCGTTCCACAACGTACCAGTCGTTTATTGGTTCAAGGTCATTCCAGCGGTATTCCCAGTTGTTTTCCTCATTCAGGGTCACTGTATCATATATCTTGTCATTGCGGTAAAGGTCTACAGTAACATACGTGGGGTGTGGTATGCTTTCGGGAGTATCATTTATCCAGACTTTTTTTACGGTATAGGAGTCCACAACACTGCTGAGAGTTATATATGCGAATTTAGGATAAGCGTCATAGCTGAATGTAACATCGCTGTCATTGGCTTCAAGGAGCAGTGTAGACGGCACGTAGAAGGTTTTGTCGACCTGTAGTGTGCGACCTACGGCAAGATAAACGCCCTTGCTAAGTCCGCTGAATGTGAGTTCTCCGTCCTTGTTTGTTTCGCCGCTTGAAACGGGAGAGACTCCGTCAACGACCGCATAGCTTGCGATAGTTTTAGCTATCTGCTCAACATTTTCCTCTGTTATATTGCTCGTATCTATCTGATAACCTGCAAAAGCTCCTGTAAGAACTATGCCGCTGCCTGAGCGTTCTCCAACCTTGTAAAGTCTCCACTTCATACCCGTGAGGATAGTATCGTCTTTTCGGCATATCAGATTTATGGAGTGTTCTCCGCTGTCATCACAGCTCACAGAAAGCGGAACACAGGATAACAGACAGACCAATAAGGAAAGCAGGAATACTGCGATGTGTGTTATTTTTCTTCTTATACAGGGCATGAGATCACCTCTTTATACTTTTATTCCTTTCGTTTTTATCCTTTCTGCCTGTCAGTATCCAGAACAGTATCAGGCATATCAGAACAGGTATTACAATGAACGGCAGTACCTTTATCTCATCTACAGGAACAGCGTCTGTAAGTACCTTTACCGTGTGCGGTGCATCAGTCTCTATTCTGTGTGCTCTTACCAGCAGACGATGAGTATTTATGCCGTAGGGAGTACAGGTCATAAGAGTGACGTAATCCTTATCGGGGACTGCTGCAAGCCTGCTCATTTCGTAGGGCAGTACCGTAGCTATCTCGTCCACCTCGTAATCAAGCACCTCGTCAAGTACCGTGATGCGGAACGTGTCATTTTCCGTGAGCTGGTCTATATCGGTGAAAAGCTTTGCAGAGGGGAGTCCGCGGTGGGCGGATATTACCGAGTGAGAGCCCTTTCCGCCTATGGGCAGTGAGCTTCCTTCAAGATGTCCCACGGCTACATTGAGGACTTCGGGGCTTGTGCCGTGATATATGGGAAGATAGGTGTTTATCTTGGGTATCTCTATATATCCGATTATACCTGTTCCCGTGATATCAAGCACCTGTTCGTATCCCTTTATATTTTTGTAATCGCTCAGGGGCGCACTCAGCTTTGCAAGCTCGGCATTGTATTCCCTTGCTCTTGCAAGTTGACGCTCCTTGTCGGCATTGTCCATACTGCTGACCTTGCGGTCGTATACAGCTATGGCGCGGGACTGCTTATTGGCGTTCCACCAGTTGCTGAATGTGGGATATATCATTATACAAAGTCCCACGGCAAGAGACAGGACAAGGACGATATTTACGATAAGACTTCGTTTGCTCTTTTTCATTTTATTTTACCGAATGAGCCTATGGGGGCGACCCTCATGCAGACCTTTCCTATGATGTTTTCCTCAGCAACACAGCCTACAGCTGTTGAACGGCTGTCAACGGAGGTGCTCCTGTTGTCACCAATTACAAAATAACGGGAGTCGGGGACTGTGAACGGGAAGGTGATATCACATTCTCCCAGTGAAGGCTTGCTCACGTATGGCTCGGCAAGATTTGTGCCGTTAAGTTCCACAGTGCCGTTGTCGGATATGCTTATTACGTCGCCTGCTGTGGCTATGACACGCTTTATAAGTACTTTTTTATTATGGTAGAAGGCGATAACATCGCCTTTTTTTATGTCTGATGACTTATTACAGAGAATAGTCTGTCCTTTTTTCAGAGTGGGCTCCATGCTGCTTCCTGTAACTCTGTATACGGGGAAAATAAAATTGCAGATAAGGACGATAACAGCTGCGGCGACCACAAGTGAACAAAGTGTGCTGAGCAGCATTTTTGCAAATGCTTTTTTATAGCTTTGGGGCTTTTTATTCTGTTCAGTGGTAATTTTTTCGTCCATGATACGATTCGCAGCCTTTCTTTATATACAAATTGTAATATACGGATATGTTAATACAATTATTTTATTTCATGTGCCGGGGCAGTGTTCATAAAGGCAAAATCTCCATGTGTATATTATACTTTCTGATTATGAGACAAGTCAATCATAAAGTGTTAACAATCATTGAATAAAGCGAAATTTCGTCATTGGTAACAATAAGAAATATTTTTGTTTGGGTAAAACACCAAAAAATTTCCAAATTCAGAACACGAGATTAACAATGTGTGAACGAAATTTCGCGTAGTATAAAACGAAAAAAACTGTTCATGTTGTATAAAAATGGTTCAACTTTTCTATGGTTAAAGCACACAAAGAACGGAATGAATATTGTTGCTATCCTACAAAAAAACGAGAAATGATGTTAAAAATTATAGTTTCTGTTGACGTAGTTCCGTAACAAATGGTATAATATAAATATCTTAGTAAGGTTATAAAAATTTTTTATGGAGAAGCAATATGACTGATAAGGAATTCAAACGCTTGAAAAGAAGCGATCTGATATATATTATTTACGAATACCAGAAAAAGCAGGAGGAGCTCATTAAGGAAAACGAAGAGCTCCGCGAAAAGCTGAAGGAAAAGGATATGAAAATAAGCAATGCAGGCTCTCTTGCAGAGGTATCTGCAAAGCTCAACGGGCTTTTTGAGGCTGCACAGCAGACTGCTGACGATTACATGAAGCAGATCGAGAATACCGCGGCTGAGCAGGCTGAAAAAAGAGCAGAAGCAATAATACAGGAAGCCAATGAAAAGGCAAGGAAGATTATTTCCGAAGCAAGAAAGTCGGCTTTTGAAAAGAATAATAATGATTAAAGGAAAAGTGGATTATGTCAGCTGATAAAAGTGCTACGGAATTTATGCCTTCGGTGGAACAGGTAGAGACCGAGCTGAAAAACATTAATTACAGAAAAAAATTCAAAAAAACTATGCTCAGTACTGTATCCATACTTATCGTTGTTGCGGCAGTTGCAGTACTGGTGTCGACGCTTTTCTTCCCTGTGGTACAGGTTGCGGGAAGCAGTATGGAGCCCACCTTGAAGGAAGGGGATATACTCGTCCTTATCAAGTCGGACAAAGTAGATCATGGTGATATGTGCTGCGTTTCATGGCAGAATAAGTCGCTGCTGAAACGCGTTATCGGACTTTCAGGGGACATGGTCGACATAGACGCTGACGGGAACGTCTTTGTCAACGGAAAGCTTCTTGATGAGCCTTATGTCGAGGACAAGGAGCTTGGAAAATGTGAAATTGATTTCCCGTATCAGGTGCCCGAGGACAAGGTCTTTATACTCGGCGATAAGCGCGATACCTCTGTGGACAGCAGAAGCTCGGCTATAGGCTGTATAGGTAAGGATCAGATCATAGGAAGGGTGCTGTTCAAGGTATGGTCTAAATGATTGAAGAAAGGGGAACGGTGAAATAGATGAAAAACTATTTCGACAGTTTTTATGAGATAATGCATAAAAACAGTGTTAAGCGACGGCGTATGATATCGCTGCTGCTTGTTTTATCAATATTTGTTTCATCGGGTGTCCTCTGGGAACTGCGAGATACGGTCATCACTATGGTCAATGAGCCTGTGTGCGGACTCGAAGAACATGAGCATACCGATGAATGTTATGAAAAAGTGCTTGTATGCGGACTTGAAGAAAACGAGGAGCATACCCATACCGAGGAGTGCTACGAGAACGTTCTTGTATGCGGTCACGATGAGCATTGGCACACACCGCTGTGCTATACCGATGAGGAGCTTCACGAGAACGATGAGCAGTCCGAAGCTGAGGAGAGCAAAATAGTTTCTATTGATTATCCCGATGAGGAAATGGGAGAGCTCGATCTTCCTGTATACAGGCTCGGAGATGACTCTGTAAGAATGTTGGAAGGCGAACAGGCAGATCAGTTGGACCCTCAACCTATTCAAACTATCGACAATATCGCAAGAGGTATCAAGTTTACACTGTTTGACTACTATGAAAACGAAAATGCACTGGAAGCTGAGCAGAATAACTATGATATTTCATGGAATTCAGAAAATAATGAATGGGTGCATAATAATATAAAACAAGCCGGTTTGAACTATGGAAGAGACCCGAGAAATGATATTCTTTTCTTTGCTTACGGTACACCCGCTTTTACAGGCTATATAGACACGTTTAATAAGGAAGGAACCGAAGAATATCAGAACTATAAGCGTGATTGGGATGATGAGAATAATAAGTATAATCCAAGCAAAAATAATTATTCGGGCGATTATAATAAAGATTCAAATGGACAAACTTTATCAGGCAACAGACCTGTACAGGGTATAGTTGAAAATCAATTGGTAAACGGTTATCCTAAGGTCGTAGGTTCTGATGAGGGGGCTAATCTTGCTTATCTGTTCGATGAAAATGATACATCTATATCATCTTACAAGACATCTTATACCGACGTAAATCATTTTCTGAAGTCAGTAAACCAAAACGGCGTTGAGCACCTTGTTTATAACAGCGATGAAAATTATGCGTATTTTGATCAGTCTACCAATAACTTTATTGTTTATAACGGCACTTATCATATTATAAACAAGGATCACCATAGAGCAGGTGATTATAATAATCTTACAGATGAAGAATATGGAGATAAAAATGGTGGTGAGTTTAAGATAGGTTTCTTTCCGTTTGATCAATATGATACAAACAGGAGAGACCCTAACTATAACGGTAACGGCTTCAATCATCACTTCGGAATGAAAATGGAAGCTGATTTCTTCAATATTAAGAATTCAGAAGAACCAATCATATTCAAGTACAGCGGCGACGACGATATGTGGGTTTTTGTTGATGACGTTCTTGTTCTTGACATTGGCGGTATACATGAGCCGGCTGCGGGAATGATAGACTTTACCAACGGTCTTATATGGACGCAGGATAATTTATATGGTAAGTCTGCCAATGTTGCGTATAACGAGCTTAAAAACAGTAATTCCAATCTTCCTGAATTGAGCGCTATTTCTCTGCCTGATAACGGTGTAAATACTGACGGTGCTTCAGAATCTAAGTGGAAGGTCGAGACTATAGCAAGTAAATTCACTAATGTTAGTAAAACATGGAATGATGCTTCCGGAGCTAAACACTCTATCAAAATGTTTTATCTTGAGCGAGGCGGCTGTTATTCCAACCTTGCTATGGATATGAACCTTCCTACCGTAAAGCCGATAACTGTATCGAAAACGGTCGATTACGGAACGCATCTTGATAATTCTTATGATAACAAGACGTATGAATTCGAGCTTTTATATAGGTCGTCAAATTCCAATGCTGAATATGTCAGATACGAAAGAACAGGACTGACTAATCCTTTTACAATAACCGACGGTGAAAGAATGGTCATAAATGGTCTTCCTGAAGGAAATGAGTATATGGTCGTTGAAAAAGAGATAGATACAAATATCTATTCAAAAGTAATAATAAACGGACAAGAAGCGGCGATAAATGAAGGACAAGCTCATATCAACGGTTATACTCTTGCCGATGTCAATGTTTATAATTTTGAAAACAAGATCATAAACGAAGAAGCTCCCATAACGGTTAGAAAGGATTGGGTAGGAGGCATACCGAGTGCTGAGACCATACCCGATGTCAAGTTCAAGATATATCGTACTGACGAAAAAGGCGTAGAGAATATCGTTGCGATCAATAAAAAACGTACTTTTAAACTGTCCGGCAGCGATTGGACATATACCTCTCCGCCATTGCCTACAAGGTATGGTGCACACACCTATACCTACAGCGTCAGAGAACAGGATGTTCCGCCTGGATATGCAGAGAGCTACAGAAGTAATAACGGTGATCTTATCATAACCAATACACCAACCTCCGATGTTCAGATAAACGTTGAGAAAAGGTGGGAGAACGAAGCAAGTATTGATGTAAAGCCGACAGTAAATGTTACTCTGAAACGCCAGTATGCTGAATATGAAGCGAGTAAGGCGGCTTCGGTCACTATAAAGGTATTTGATAAGGGCGGCGTAAATAAGCTCGGAGAATGGACAACAAATAATGCATATGTGGATGGAAGTCTTGAGTTTTCAATTAATCCGCCAAATGGTGTACGCTATTTTGCTTATAATGATTATCCTAAAATAGAAAGTGGTAATGAGAAAACAGCTATAAGTTATCTTGATGGTGTATTTGAAGTTACAAATATTGCTGAAAATACGGAAATCCATTTGAAATATGATAATAACCGTATAGATGATAGTGTTACACTTTTCCATGATACATTCACATGGGACACCGACGGCTGGCAGGCAAGAGGCGCAACGATAGGAACATCAGGTAATAATCCATATGCCAAAGGCGATCAAATGGTTGTTTATAATAGAGTAAACAGTAACGGCAATGTGGAGTCATGGAGAGGCGCTCAGAAAAGACTTGATTCGGATCTTTTCAAGCCCAATCATACATATTCATTTACGGCATATGCAAGGAGTTTTGAAAAACCGACTAAAATTGTTCTGACTTTATATGACGGCACAGCTTATCATCGTATAGATGAAAAAGAAAATGACGCAAATAGTTTTTCAAAGCTTTCGGGTACTATTACTCTTCCGGGTTCGGTAAATCCTTATGGTATGTATCTCATAGTTGAAACTGATGATATCAATTCATCACAGTTCTATGTTGACGAAGTCGTAGCCGTTGAAGGACAGATGAATATTGATGTTGAAGCGGGTACGGCTAAAGTAACTATTTCAAATTATAATGAAACTATCTGCCATGATAATTCTGACACTGGTTATAAGGGTTGGAATAGCTTTTGTGGCAGTACTGTTGAACGTATTGAAGAGAATTTTCAGTCGCAAGTTTTTCATTACATTAGGATTACTGATAGAGAAGCAAAAAATTCCAGTGTGGCGAAGGATTTACATGACTTGAAGCCCGGATATCAATATGATTTTTCTGCATCTGTTCAAAATAATATTGAGACTGATTCCAGCAAATTTAAACTTACTTTATGCTACACTAATAAAGCAAATGAAACAAAATATATTCCTGTTATGGAGTTTGATACTACTTCAGGTTGGAATTATTCTACAAAAAGTGTTACTAATTTCCCTATACCAATAGATGCACAACAAAACAGCATATTTGTATATATTGAATCTGCCGATGAAAACAAGAATTCTTTCAGACTTCGTGAATTTGAAGTTAAAGAATCGAAAGCCATATCTGTAACGCCCGAAGGTTATATTCAGAATAATAACGGTTCATTTACTCAGAATGATGCAGTCTATACGCTGACTTTTGATTCTGATTCGGTAACTAAGCCGCTTCATCTTACGGCAGATTATCAGGAAGATAATAATTTTAATCCAAGTGTTGTTACCCTTAATGCCGGTAATAACTGGAAAAAACAATGGACGAAAAGCGAACTAAATGAAAGTTCAAACAGAGTCTATAAATATTACGTTGTTGAAAGTCCGCTCGGAGATGATTATGTCGTTACATATCTGAACGATTATGTTCCGACAAATACTGCGGATGATCCTATAATCATAAAAAACAAATACATCTTGTACAGGCTCCCGGCAACAGGGGGAAGCGGCACAGGACGGATATATTTTCTGGGCTTTGTGCTGACTGCAACGGGAATAATAAGCGGATCCGCCTTGTACAGGCGCAAAAGGAGGCGAGAGTGAAATGGCTTCCTGAATACTGAAACGGCGGATCAAAACAACAAAGTCAAATTAATAAAAACGGAGGTAAATTATATGAAAAATAATAAGAGATTTTTAGCGTTAATGACAGCTGGATTTTTAGCTATCACACCTATGGCAGCAACTTGCATGACAGCGGTTGCAGCAGGCACATCAACACTTACGGTAACTGACAGTGATACTGTTGCGCATGATTATAATGCTTATCAGATAATAACCGGAACCGAATCAGGAGGAAAGCTTACAGGTTTAGCTTGGGGTAATGGAATTAATTCCGCTTCGTTGATTTCAGCATTAACAGACAGTGCTAATGCTGCTGCTTTAGGTATTACTGCTTCGGAAGTTGGTTCGACACCTGAGTCTGTTGCAGCAGTCCTTTCAAAAATAACTGACGGTGATAAGCTGCAAAAGCTTGCCAAGATAATTGCAAGCTGCAAAGATTCTACTAACGCAATAGATTTAGTAAAATCTGGAACATCGTATTCAGCGTCAAGTCTGGAACATGGTTGGTATCTTGTTCTTGATGAGAGTACTCTCGGAAACGGTAATACTGATGTAAAGGTCAGAAGTGCAAATATTCTCAAATTTACAGGTGATACTACAATTAATTCTAAACATTCGCTCCCAACTCTTGATAAGCAGATAGTTTCTCCAAATCCTAATACAGCTAAAGATGCTAATTCAGCTTCTATCGGAGAAACAATTACTTATTCCATTAATCTGAAAGTTCCTGATACAACAGGATATAATAAGTTTTTCTATGTAGTAGAGGATACTCTTTCTCCAGGTTTGGATTATATAGGAACAACTTCTGTTGTAGTAGACGGACATGAATTGACTGTAGATGATGATCCGACATCATCAGATAGCGGAAAATACTATGTGAATCCCGGAACATATAATTCCTCAACAGGAACAACAATTAAATATGTATTTGAGGATTTCCTTAATTACATAAAAAATACAGCTGGGGTTGAAGTAGGTGATGACATAGTTATTACCTATACAGCAAAGCTTAATGAAAATGCTGTATTGACAGATGCCGGTAATCCTAATGATGCAAAGCTTATTTATTCCAATGATCCTAATCATGAATATACTGGAACTCCGGGAACAACTCCTGATGAGCCATCTTCAAGTGAACCAAAGGGTGAAACACCAAACGATGAAGTAATTACTTTCACGACCGAGGTCCAGATCAAGAAGGTAGATCAGGACGGCAAGCCTCTTACAGGCGTTGGATTCACCTTGAAGGGCTCCCCTGTATATCAGGTATTAAAATCAGGCGTTACATTCACAGCAGATAATGATGGTACTTACTATAAGCTGAAAACCGGCGCATATACATTAAATCTTCCTACAACAGAAACATCAGATAAATATGAAAGCACAACTCAAAAGTATAAGAAGACTGTTAATTCAGGCACATTAGAAACTGCTTCTGGTTCAGGTACTGAAAAGTCTGTAACAGCAACAGTTGATGCTAACGGATATATCTCATTTAAAGGTCTTGGAGCAGGTGAATATACACTTGTAGAGTCTACTACTCCTGAAGGATATAACACCATATCTCCTATTTCATTTACAATAGGCAACGGAAGCAGTTTAGCAACTAACAATCCTAATTGGACGATAACTCCAGCTACATTTATTAGAATAGATGATGAAAATACATATGAAGTAGAGATCGAAAACAGGCAGGGCGCAACCCTTCCTACAACCGGTGGTATCGGTACAAAGCTGTTCTACATCATAGGCGGACTGCTTGTAGCAGGTTCTGTAGTTCTTCTCGTAACAAAGAAGAGAATGAGCACTAAGGAAGACTAAGCGAACATATCAATAATCACAGCAAATATATAAAATGCTTGTGCAGCGGGGTATCATCTCCGCTGCACTGCCATTTTAAAGCAAGGAGCTTTTGATGAAGCGAATCATTATCAAGGTGCTGCCGTTTGCGGCATTGTTTATAGGAGTATTCCTGCTTCTGTACCCCACTGTCAGCGAGCATATCAACGCGCTGCATCAGTCCAGGGCGATACAGGCTTACAATGAAATATCCTCTTCTATGAGTGATGAAGAGCGCGATAAAATGTTTGAAGCGGCAAGGGAATACAACAAAAAAGTGGCTTCCGCAGAAAATCCCATTATAGAGCCCCAAAAGCTTCCGGGCTATTACGATACCCTTGATATCACGGGGACCGGCATAATGGGCTATCTGACTATCAGTAAAATAAAGGTGGAGCTTCCCATATATCACAGCGTTGACGATAACGTATTACAGGTGGCTGCAGGACATCTTCCCGGAACGAGCCTGCCTGTTGGTGGTTTGGGAACTCATACCGTTATGTCGGGACACCGCGGTCTGCCCAGTGCAAGACTGTTTACTGACCTTGACAAAATGGAGCTTGGCGACATTTTCCATATCACAGTAATGTCGGAAGTGCTTACATATCAGGTGGATCAGATAAAGACCGTGAAGCCCTATGAGATCGACGATCTGAAGGTTGATCCGAGCAAGGATTACTGCACACTTTTTACCTGTACTCCCTATGGTATCAATTCCCACAGACTTCTTGTCAGAGGCGAAAGGATAGAGACTGAGGAGGAATACAAGGTATATGTTGCAAATGACGTTTTCATCGTTTCTCCTATTATTGTGGCACCGATAATAGCTGCACCGATACTTCTTGTGCTGCTTATCCTGCTTATGATAAAGGGCGGAAAAAAGCAAAAAAAACAATAAAATGAAAAGGTTGCTGGTTAAACAGCAACCTTTTGTTATCTGGTATATAATAAATACTACAAGTATACAAAATGTTATAAAATTTTGAATTTTCGGCATTTCCTCTTGACATTCTATACTAAATGTGATATTATATAAACATAGAGATGGTCCTTACATGATGGGAGGGTTACATATGAACGAGCATGAAAGCAGGAAGAAAACGAATGGTTTTACACTTATAGAGCTTATTGTAGTTATTTGTATAATCAGTGTTCTTGCTGCCATGCTTGTTCCGAGCATCATGGGCTATGTAGAGCTTGCAAGAAACAGGGCTGATGTAAGTGCAGCCGATGTTATATGTAAAGCGATACAGGTCGAGTGTGCTATGGACACCGACAGGATAGAGTATTTTACAAAAAACCCATGGCGAGCAGGTGTAAATAAGGACGGTACTAAATACGAAGCTGATGATCACGGCTATGTATATGTAGATCAAAACGAGGTGCGTGTAAGCAGCTACGCTATTGCGAAGATCCTTGAAGAAAACGGATATATTAAGTCAGCAGGAAAGAACACAGGCGAAATAAAGGAATATAAGTTCAAAAAGGATCAGTGCAAGGGTCTTATATGCAAATCAAGAAAGAAATGGTATCGTTACCAGATAAATATAATATACAGAAATGGCGAGGTAGATTTTACCTTTTCAGCCAACTCAAAGGACGGTGAGCGTTACAACACCTCAGGTCAGAGCAGCGGCACCAACCTTCACGATCAGCGGGCATCTGAGATATTTGCAGGCATGATCGGAGGTACTGCCGACGACATAGTTTCGCTTCCGTCATTGTAAAAGCCCCCACTCCATATATTATATAAAGCCCCCTAATTTATATAAGCAAAAAAACACGCAAATGCGTGTTTTTTTGTTTGTATCAGAATTTTCCTATACTTACCAGCTGTGCGGTAAACATTTTGCATTTTGGACAGAAGGTGATAGAGCCGCGGGTCTTTCTTAAAAGTGTTGAATGGCAGCCCGGACATTCATGTCTGAATTCTATGTTCAATGTGAAATCCTTCTGATTAAGGGACATTTCCTTTGCTATCTGGACAGAGAACTGTCGGCATTCCATACACTGGTAGAGATCGGTCTCGCAGTTTACGACAATTTTCTGATGCTCGGTCTTTACGAGCTGTCTGATGCTTTCACCGTATTTTCCGTAAAGTGCGGCACTGCGGAGCTCCTCTTCTGCTTCTTCTGTACGTTTTTTGTAGTCTTTGGTCATAAGTCTTCCGCCGACGAAAAACTCTTCTTCGTATCCACATTCATCGCATTTGTACTTATAAGATGTTCCCATTGTCACCGCTCCTTTCGTATTATATTTTATATTAACACAAGTCATTAAAAAAATCAAGTATAATATAGCTCTTCCTTTGGCTAAATAGGTATTTTGTGCGATTTTTGTGTCGAATTTTTATCAAATTCATAGATTCGTATTATTACCCATTGATTTTTGAGAAATAGTATGTTATAATGAGTTTATAATTTTATATGGGGGTATATTGTATGATTATAAGACATATTACCGAAGAAGATGATTTTTCAGCTGTCAGAAGCATCTACGAAAAGAGCTGGCAGTTTGCATATAAAGGAATAGTACCGCAGGATTACCTTGACAGTATCCCGAAAGAAAAATGGGGCGGCGATATCCTTAAAAACGGCAGGATCGAGATAGGCGCCTTTGAGGGCGACAAGATAGTAGGAACTGCAAGCTTCTGCCCGTCACGCTGGGAAAAATTCGGCAGCTGCGGCGAGATAGTTACTATTTACCTGCTGCCCGAGTATATAGGCAAGGGCATAGGTTCTCAGCTGCTCATAGCCTGCATCGGAGAGCTGGAGCTTCTGGGCTTTACGTCTATACTTATATGGGTGCTTGAAGATAACTACAGAGCCCGTCGTTTTTACGAAAAGCACGGCTTTGTGAATACCGAGGATCATATGACTTCTGTTATCGGCGGCAAGGAGCTGCAAGAGGTAATGTATATAAGAAGAAAATAACGCAGAGCTTATCAGCCGAAAGGCGAATGATACCCTTTGTAAGAGTCTGTAATGCTGTTTTTTACGTGTCTGAGAGTATGGGCGTATTGTTGTAGTCTCATGCTGTGCGGCTGTTACAGACGATATTTGAGGCTGTTATATACTGCTGTATGTGCAATTATGAATTAGCTGTTAACAAAAATTGCATTTCACGCTCAAAATACTGCATTTCACGCACAGTTATTGTTTTTTTCTTTCAGATGTATTATTATAGATATGTTGCTTGTGATGAGCACAGGGGGAATTAATATCAGTCCCTTTTGCACAGACATTGTTCCCTCAGTGTCTGTGAGTTTAAGTTGCACACAAAAAAGAGCAGTTCTTCCCGAACTGCTCTTTTGCTTTATCTGTTTACTGCCTGTGCTATGGAGTCTATCTTTTCGAGAGTCTTTGTTGCAGGTATTGCCGACAGGATAGCGATAATGATATTTAATAATATTGATAGTAGTATTACTGTAACGATAGTTCCTATCTGTTTTTCAACAGATCCGCCAAATTCAGGGATATAAATAAGTACGCCGAGGATAGTGCCGACTATGGCGGCAACAGCCGAGAACATCATAGTTTCCATGAGTACGCTCTTTCTCAGCTGGTTTCGCGTCATACCAACGCTTCTGAGCATCATGAGCTCGCGGCTTCTGTTGAGTACGCTGGTATTTACCGAGTTTATCATGGATAGTATACCCACCAGCCATATCGACACGAGGAAGGTGAGGAGCACCTTTGCTATAGCCTTGAGGAATGACATAAGTCCCGTTCCTGCCATATAAGCATTCTGGGAGTACTCAACAGTGTTATTCGCTGTGAAATCGTTGAATATCTTCTCTGCTTCCTCATAGTGTTCTCTGTTGGTGGTCAGAGTGATATCCATAGGCATATCAAATTCAGCGGCACTTTCAAGAGGTATGATAAATCCTCCTGAACTAAACTGACTTCGTACAGCACCGATAAATTTTTTCTTTGTATCTGTGCTGTAGAATTCGATATAGGTCTCCTTTTCTGGAGCTGTAAAGCTGTCGCCGGTTTTAGCCTGATCGTAGGTGTTTCTGAAAATTACATTCGAGGAAGCAAATTCATCATAGCTCATGCCGATGAGCTTTTCAAGCCCTGCCTTTTCGTAGTCCTTTCGGTCAACTGTATGTACGAAGGCTGAGCGTGTTTCTTTATCGCCCTGTATGGAAGTACCTGTTTTCAGCAACGGGTCTGCATCTTCGGGACATTTGAATGTAAGCTGGTAATAGGCTTCAATATGTACATCATTGAATATTTCCTTGTCGCCGAATGTTTTGTTTACCTCGTTCAGGGCGTTTTTCGGGTCATTGCTGTAATATCCTAATATCCAGAAATCCTGGATATTTTCCTGGTTCATATCTTTCTTCATTTCCTTGTAAGAATTTAGCGCGATAAGTGCCGAGAAGGTGAACATGAGCACACCCAGTCCCATTGTGATAGTCGCAACGATGAAACGGCTCTTTGCCGCACCTATATTCTTACGGGTATAGCGTCTGAGGAACTTCTTTGAGTTCAGGTCAAGCTTGGACTTTGAATTTTTCAGCTTTTTCTTTTTGCTCCTTGGCTTGCCGAAGTTGAGAGCCTCAGCAGGGGAGAGCTTTCTTGCTACCCACATAGCCGAGGTATACGCCGAGATAAGCACAGCAATGACGCTGAGGAATATAGCTATACCGATAAAAAGCGGCTTTGCGGAGAATTCAAACATGGGGAATCCTATCCTTCTGAATGAATTCATGGACGAGCGGCATATGAGTATTGCAGAGATTATGCCCAGGGGTATTGCTGTGAATATGTAGAATACAGCCTCGGCAAGCACTACAGTCGCCACTTGCAGCTTTGAAGCTCCCATGACGCGGAGTGCTGCGAAATGTGTGCTTCTCTCCTGTGCAGCCATTTCAAAGGCATTGTCGATGACAAATCTTGCAATGAACCACGCTATAAGGAGTAAGATAAGCGCAGGCACTACAGCCATTGGTATGACCTTTCCTACAGCATCTGAGCTTTTCCATTCAAGTGCAAGTAGCAATGTATTGGGGCAGTGAGGATATTCATCGTTGTCATAATAATCCTTTTCCACATCAAAGCCCAAGTCGCCGAAAAGCTTCTTCAACGCATCATCATAGTCCATGCTGTCGGTAGTACGTATTTTTACTTCGTGCTCATCTTCATATCTTATATCGGGGTTCTTTTCATAGACCTCGGCAAGACTCAATTTGTCGCTGCCTGTGTTAAGGATATCCAAATATTTCTCGGCTGAACGATTTGATTGAGTAAGGAAGCCTGTTATCTTGAAGGTAAGCTCCACAGGCTCGCCGTAGGTTATATCCGTGAGAGGAGCATCATTTGTGCCTATATTCTTCTGATTTAGTAAAATAGATGAGATACTGGACTTGCTGGCTTTGCTTTTCAGTTCCTCGGAAAGCTCCTCATATTCTGCATCAGTAACTGTATATTCCGTGCCGTATTTTTCCTTCAGCTCTGCACGGATATCCTTTATGATCTGGGCATTTTCATCGTATCTGGCGAGTGCAGGGCGGATAGTCAGGGTAACGGTGTCCCCCTCCTTATAGCCCATTTCCTTGAATATATCAGATACATAGATACCCTTGTTATTAGCGTACTGAGCTGCGGAACGGTCATCGTATCTGCTTTTTAGCTCGATATTTCCTTCAGATGAGGTCAATCCCGCATTTTTTACCCTGTAGCTTGTTTTGCCGTCAGATATCTCAAAGAAGCTTACCTCTCTTTCGTTTTTCTGGAAAAGCACCTCCATATCGTAGCAGTAATAATCTTCTACAACAGGGTGTCCCTTTATTGTCTCACGAGCCTTCTGCGGGTCATCGGCATGGTCTATCCAGCTCGATATCTCCGCCTCATATGAGCCGTCCTCGTCCTTTGTGTAGTTGAGAAGCGTAGAAAAAATACTGCTTCCGTATGCGCAGACTGTTGCAAGAATGAATGCGGACAGAGTTATACACATAAAGGTGAGGATAGTACGCAGTTTTTGTCTGCGGATATACTTCATTGAAAGTGAAATAAGATGTTTCATATCCTCGCCTCCTTATTCCGAGAGGACTCCGTCTGTAATGCGGCAGATACGGTCTGCCTGAGCGGCAATGCTGCCGTCATGGGTAATGAGTATAAGGGTCTGATTATACTTTTTTATAGAGTTTTTAAGGATAGAGATTATCTCGCGGCTGTTTTTGCTGTCGAGATTTCCCGTAGGCTCGTCCGCAAGGATGATTTTCGGCTTGTGGATAAGTGCGCGTGCAAAGGCAACACGCTGCTGCTGACCGCCCGAAAGCTCGTGAGGGTAGTTATTGCGCTTTACGTCAAGTCCCGTCAGTTTGAGGAGCTCCTCAAGGAATTCCTTATCGGGTGAAGTATTGTCAAGGTTGAGAGGAAGAACTATATTCTCCTCCACATTTAGTACGGGTATGAGATTGAAGTTCTGGAAAATGAAGCCTATACTCTTGCGGCGGTATGCGGACAGTCCGTTGTCGTCCATTTTGGTAATGTCCTTGCCGTTGAATAATATGCTTCCGCTTGTAGCGCGGTCAAGAGAGCCAAGACAGTTGAGGAGAGTGGTCTTGCCGCTGCCGCTTTCGCCTGTTATAGCCACGAATTCGCCCTGCCTAACCTCTAAGTCAACCTTGTCGAGAGCGAGAAAGGCATTTTCGCCCTCGCCGTATTCCTTTGTAAGTTTTTCGGTTTTCAGAATGATGTTGTCGTCCATAATGATACCTCCGTTCCTTATTGTAGCTTTAGTTTAACACGGTTATCTTACTGTAATGTTACAAAAATGAAAAAAGCTGAGAAAAAATCTCAGCTTTTTATAATTTAAGAGTATATGCAAGCCTTTAACTGTAGGGACGAACAGTGTCCGCCCGTGCTTTTACCGTCGGATTAATCTTTAATAAATACGAATTCAAACCGTGTGCCCTTGCCGACCTCAGAATACACCATTATATCGCCGCCGTTTGCGCGGACTATCTTCTGAGCGATTGACATACCGAGTCCCGAGCTGTACATGGTCTTGTCGTTGGAGCGCGAAGAAAAGCGTTCAAACAGCTTTGGTATCTCTGCCTGCGGTATGCCCTTGCCGTTGTCGGAGAGTGCAAGGGTTATCATTATCGGATTTTCTTTGAGCTCCAGTGATATCTCTGTACATTCCGCGTGGTCTGCGGAGTTCTTGATGATATTCTCCACAGCCTCGCAGAGCCAGCCCTTATCGCAGCTGAGCCTTATATCATCGGACAGCTCATCTTTTACTATTATCTCTTTGCTTCTGAGGAGAGGGGACATACGCGTTACTGCCATGCGGCATATTTCAGCAAGTGAGTTGAGTTCCATATCGTATTCAACAGCATTTGCATTGAGCTTTGCAAGCTTTATCGCTTCGATAACAAGCTTCTCCATGCTGCCTAAATTAAGCTGTATCTCGTCCGCGAGCTTGTCGCGGTGCTCCTGCGGCAGATTGTCCAGCTCGCTGAGCATATCGGTGTTGAGTCTTACAACAGCAAGAGAGGTCTTTATCTGATGAGACAGGTCTGTGAGGAAATCGCGGAGAAATCTCTGCTCACTGCTGAGTCTGAAATGGAGATTGTTCATGCGGTCTGCGAGAGTGTCTGCGGCTTCGGATATCCTGTGTACACAGCCTAAGTCCTCGCCGTAAAGACCGATAACTCCGTTTGACCTGTCGGCAGCGTCAAGGCAGTCTGCGCGGAGCTTTTCCAGATCGCGGTATATGTTCATAAGCTCATGTACAGCTATGACGAACCATATTACCGACAGGGAAGCCATAAGCACAAATATAGGCATGAATACCGTCATGCGGACTGTCTTGTAGCTGTGCATTATTTCGGGTGAAAGGCTGCGGTCGATACTGTAGCTGCGGAGAAGCTCCTCAGCCTTTGCTATAGATGCTTCGTCAGCCTTATCTGTGAATTTTCCGCCGCCCATTGCCGAAAGCTGAGTACTTATCTGTGCCTTTACGATCCTGTCTGCGCAAAGCTTGGATATGAAGAAAGCGGCGGCTGCTGATATGCATATGAGCAGCAGAAATACCAGCAGAAGCTTTCGCGGAGCACGGTTGTTTATAAATCGGTCTGTTCTGTCCATTTATAGCCCATTCCTCTCTTGGTGACTATCCTGCCGCTGCCCGTGGTCTTGCTTAGCTTTTCGCGGAGGCGGCTGATATTTACCGAAAGGGTGTTGTCGTTTACGAAAATGCCCTTCGAGTCCCAGAGATATTCCAGTATCTGTTCACGGGTAAGGTACTGCTCACGGTTCAGCATGAGATAGCTCAGGAGCTTCTGTTCAACTGCGGTAAGCTCCATTTCGGGAACATCGGGTACTCGTCTGAGATTTGCGCGTATACGCGAAAAAAGCTCTCTCAGGCGGAATGGCTTTGTTATGTAATCATCGCCGCCGCTGTCGAGTCCGCGGACTATGTCTGCTTCGTCGTCGCATGAGGTAAGGAATATAACGGGGGTCTGTATCTTTTTCCTGATACGTTTGCAAAGGTCAACGCCGTTGCCGTCAGGGAGCATAACGTCCAGCAGTATAATGTCAGCCTCGGGAGCGTGTTTTTCAGCAGCGACCGTGGTATTTACCGCAATAACGTTGTATCCCTCTGACCTTAGAGCGAGGGAGATATTGCTGTTTAGAGTTTCGTCGTCCTCAACAAGAAGTATGGTGTTCATGGGTTCACCTCGGAGTTTTTTTCTTTATTGTAGCATATCTTTTGAGTTTTGACAAGCATCAGGCAGTTTTATCTGTAATTGTACGGTCAGATATTATCCGATGCTGATATGTGAGGTCCAAAATAAAAGCTGCACCGCGGATACCGCGATGCAGCCATGAATTATCAGTCTCTGTAGATAGAGCCGTCTTCGATGCTCTGAAGAACACCTGCACACATACCCTTCCACTGTGCGATCTCAGCCTCGTCATAGGAGATGACCTTCTTAGCCCAGTTGCTGCAATGAGCACAGGCATTAGGAGCTGTCTGACCCTCTTCGAGGATATCGTTTACGCAAAGTGAGTTTGCGCAGTTGTTGTTATTGATGAAGTGCTCAAGGAAGCCGTCCAGCTTCTTGTTGTCAACATACACCTTAGGAAGATGCATAGTTCTTCCGTAAGCCATCATAGCCTCGGGCTTGAGTCTTTCCATCCATCTCATCTTAGGTACTCCTGGAGGAGGACCGCCGACAGGCATACCTGCTGGAGGAGCGGTGATACCGTTTTTCTTTGCCCATTCCTCAGGCTCGCCCGGTCTTGGAGGTCTGCCTTCCATTACCCACGGAGGAGGACCACCGGCAGGCATACCCATAGGAGGACCGCCTGCACCCATAGGTGGCATACCCATTGGAGGAGCAGTTATACCGTTTTTCTTTGCCCATTCCTCAGGCTCGCCCGGTCTTGGAGGTCTGCCTTCCATTACCCACGGAGGAGGACCGCCGGCAGGCATACCCATAGGAGGACCGCCTGCGCCCATTGGAGGCATACCCATAGGAGGTGCGCCTGCACCCATTGGTACACCTGCGGGAGGACCGCCTGCACCAACATTGAGACCTTCCTTAGCCTGATCGGGACGTGTTGCGATTGTCTTAGCCTGTGGCCAGTTTACTATATCAAGAAGATTTCCGTCGTAGGACTCTGCCATGTAGCTCTTTACTACTCTTTCGAGGAAATCGGTTGTTCTTGTTCTGTCTATGAGCTTGATAGAGAAGTGCTTGTTGCCTGTCTCCTCAGCAAGCTCTCTGTAGAAGTGAACGTCCTCAGGACGAATGAACTCAGCTGTAAGTATAGCGGCAGGGTGAGTTACTTTCTTATATGCACAGTTTACAAGTGAATAATCCATTGAGAAAAGCTCAGGGTCTGAGTGACCTACGAAGCAGCCGTGTGCAAGGCGGAATGGACATTCTCTGAGGCAGAGATTGTTAGCTATTACACGGAGATGAAGGTCTGTATCCTTGTACTGTGTGAGAACCTTTCTGAGCAGATCGAACTTTCTGTTGAATCCGTGATCGAGAGTGATCTCGTCAACGCCCCAGTTGCGCCAGTATTCGATATGCTGGATAGTTGTAGGATAAGCATAGAGACCAAGTGTTACGAAAACGTCCTTGAATTCTCTCTTTACATACTTGATAAGGATAGGCGAATTAAGAGTAAATGCTCTTATGCCGAGATCGTACATCTGGTGGATAAAATCACGTATCTTCTTGCCCACAACAGGGTCTATCTCGTTCTGATCCATAGAAAGCGGATTTATGAGGTAATTGAAGGTGATATCACGCTTCTGACATTCCTTGACATAATCAGCAAGCTGATCCAGTGTGAAGTCAGGGATAATAGAAGCGGTACGTCCGCCCGGAAGTCCGTCAAATTTAAGCTTTCCGAAGAAGCTTGTGATAGCGTGCTTTTTGTCGTACTGATCGACAAAATCAAATAGCTTGTAATCGAAATTACAGCCCAGGTCAAATGAAATTGAATCCTGATTCATGTTACACATCTCCCTAAAATTAAGATCGGGACATAACACACGTTGTACCGGATAATTTACGATATTCGCTAAAAAGCGAAATGTAAGTCAGTTTTTGTATGTATGAAAGCGGACTCAGTGTTTATTCCCCCGCAGTAGTCCCACAGAAAAATTATATCATTTCTTCGCATATGTGTCAATACCTTCTGTAATTTATTGGGAGATTATTTAAGTTTGTATTTGTTTAAAATGTCCAAAAACAGGTGAAATTAATAGTGAAGCTGTCAGTTGGGAAAGGGTATTGACAAGAATGGATTTGAGTGATATAATATAAAAAGAACAAACGTTCTAAAGGAGGCGGCTATGGAAAGAGTTTATATCGCTATTGATCTGAAGTCCTTTTATGCTTCGGTAGAATGTGCTGAGCGAGGTCTTGATCCCCTTGACACAAATCTTGTGGTTGCGGATAAGAGCCGCACCGATAAGACCATATGCCTTGCGGTATCGCCGTCACTGAAAGCCTGCGGTATCCCCGGAAGACCGAGACTGTTCGAGGTGGTCGCAAAGACAGCAGAGATAAATGATATGCGGAGAATGAAAGCTCCGCGGAGAAAATTCAGGGGCAAGTCCTGCATTGCAAGCGAGCTTGCTGCCGATCCGTCCCTTGAACTGGACTATATAACGGCGACTCCGCGAATGGCGCTGTATATAAGCTACAGCACAAGGATATATCAGATATATCTTAAATACGTTGCTCCAGAGGATATACACGTTTACTCCATTGACGAGGTATTTATCGACGTTACTGCTTATCTTGACACCTACGGCATGACTGCCCATGAGCTTGCCATGACCATGATAAGAGATGTGCTGAAAGCCACTAAGATAACCGCTACAGCAGGCATAGGAACTAATATGTACCTTTGCAAGATAGCTATGGATATTGTTGCAAAGAAGATGCCTGCGGACAAGGACGGAGTTCGTATCGCGGAGCTTGACGAAATGTCCTATCGCCGTCTTATGTGGGAGCATCAGCCCCTTACGGACTTCTGGCGCTTGGGCAGAGGCTATGCGGAAAGGCTGAAGCACTGCGGACTATTTACAATGGGAGATATAGCAAGGTTTTCAACGTCCGAGTTCGGGGAAAGAGCGCTGTATAAGATGTTCGGAGTCAATGCGGAGCTCCTTATCGACCACGCATGGGGGTGGGAGCCATGTACTATTGCAGATGTGAAAAGCTACCGTCCCGAGACTAACAGTATAAGTTCGGGACAGGTATTGCAGGAGGCTACAGAGTGCAGAACGGCTCGGCTCATAACGTGGGAAATGGCGGATATGCTGACGCTGGAGCTTCTTAGCAAAGGGCTTGTCACAGACCAGCTCACCCTGACTGTGGGCTATGATGTAAAAAATCTGCAAAACGAGGATATAAGGCGGAGCTATGAGGGCAAGGTAACTCTTGACCATTACGGCAGGGCTGTGCCTGTTCATGCTCACGGCACGGCGAACCTTGACTTGCCCACAGCTTCGTCGAAGCTCATAACCGAAGCCATGATGAAGCTTTTTGACCGCATAACGGACAGCCGCCTGCTGGTGAGAAGGATAACCGTAAACGCAAACAGGGTAGTGCCCGAAGGCTCGGTCAGGGAGGAGATGATACAGCTGGATTTTTTCTCCGATCCCGAGGAAAATGAGAAGCTCCGTCAGCAGGAGCAGGCGGAGCGTATGCGCGAGAAAAATCTACAGCTGGCTATGCTGAAAATGAAGGAGAGATACGGCAAGAACGCAGTACTCCGCGGAAGCAACTTTTGCGACGGAGCTACAGCACGGCTGCGCAACCGTCAGATAGGCGGACACAGAGCTTGATATCTCGGAAAGGAGGCTTTAATATGTCGGGACAGTATGACGATATAATAAATATGCCGCACCATGTCTCAAAGACGCGGGCGCAGATGCCGCGGAGGAACCGTGCGGCTCAGTTCGCGCCCTTTGCGGCTCTTACAGGTTATGAGGACGCTATTGACGAATCCGCAAGGCGTACAGATGCAAAAGCCGAGCTGTCCGAGGACGAAGCGGCTGAGCTGAACAAAAAAATACAGCTCCTCAGCGCACGTATCGCTTCAGAGCCTTATTGCGAGATAACCTATTTTGTTCCCGATAAGCATAAATCGGGAGGGCGGTATATGACCGTTACGGGGAATGTGCGCTTCATAGAGGAAGCAACACGGCAGATAGTTTTCTGCGGCGGTATGCGCATACCGCTTGATGATATCATAAAGATATCCCTATAAAGAGCAACAGCCCTATCCCTGCCCAATCGGAGATAAGACTGTTCTGATCTGCCCTCTTACAAAAGGATATGGATAGCAAAGGAATTACTTACAATATATCACAAAGACCGCCTATAGTCTTTGTAAAAATGCTTTTTTACGATCTCTGCGTGATACTGCGTATGTCCCTGATATTCGCGCTATCCTGTCGAATAAACAGGGAACAGCAAACCCGAATGCAGGACAGGGGAGTATAGTGCAGAGCCTCCCCGCCTGCGGGTCTGTTGACTTTGTATTGCATCGTCGAGGCAATGCTGCTGCCTGCCTGAAAGACGGCAGGACTTAACTCCGATATAAAACCTGCCAATGGCAGGTGAGAGTGTTTATATTATCACTGTGTCTGTAACATTTTACTCTGTTTGCAGGTAATACCGCCGAGGACAAAGGTGACGGGAGAGGGGCCGTCAGCCTTTGTGCCCGAAAAAACGTGCCGTTTGCCTCGCCGATACAGAAGCTTCATTGCTTTCACGAGTCTCGTGATCGGGAAAGCTCGGAACCCTCCTGAAATAACTTGAAAATGGATATTCAAGTGTACACAGCCTTGACAGAGTGTACATATTTTGACTTTCTCTGCATGATCTGCGTGTTTCTGCAAAGAAAGTACGAAATCGCAGTTAAGATAGGAGCGTCCTCAGAGGTGTCGTGGAAATAACAGCCGTTTTATTCGGGAACTGTTTTTATGGGAGGGGTAACAGGTTCATCCGACTGATTATTTCCACATCAGCCCTCAGGATTGCTGCAATATCGGTGTCTCATTATAAGATATGTGCCTGAAATATCTCTCCGCTTGAACTGAGACAGACCGTATTTGCATGAATTGCACTGAAAAAGGCTCCCGCAGATCATTGCTGTGGGAACAGTGTGATAGACCGCTGCCGCATTGAGCAGCAGCGATAATCACATTTGGAGATCTCTCCAAATTTTAATATCCCTTATAGCCTATTTGCTATAACATTATTATAAATAAAATGTGAATTGATAACAACCTATAAAAGAAATATTTGGTGGACAAAATGAAGAGAATTTGCGAAAAAAGCCCACACTGACCGAATATTGCGGTCAGTGCGGGCTTTTTTAAACATTTTACCTTAGCATACTGCGAAGTTCAGCTATTGCTTGTTCTCCGACTTCAAATTTGAAATGGAACTCGATAGGCTCAACTGACATAACGATTTCCAATTTGCCGTTTTCAAGAAGGTACATTACACCCGAAAATGCTGGAACATTATCATCTTCCGAAATAGCAACGTTAAAGAACAGCGAGCATAATATGTCTTTTCTGTCATCGTATGGATAATCGAAATAGGACGGCGTATCCCTGTAAGTATCAAGGAATTCGTATATACTGTCCTTATTGGAATAGGGCTGATATTTTGCAAGCTCCTTGTCCAGATATCCTGTTATATTCAGATTGTTCCACAAGCCTCTTGTGTCGATGAGCTCGCCGATAGAATCGGGATCAAACGTTTCTGAATTCAGGAAACGTGCTTCGCCGTTAGCGAACACCGCTACACACAGGAAATAAGGATCATAGTCCATATATCCGTATATATCACAGGAATATCTTTTTGTATCGACGCTGGTGATATAGCTCTTTACCAATGACATATCGGGTATACGGTCATCAAGGACATCAAATCCAACATGATCAATGTATATAAAATAAGGTATCGTTGTCGTTGCAGGAGGTGTCTCAGATATAGGAGTCGTTGTAGATAATGCCGGGATATCAGGTGCTGCTGTCGAAGTCTTCACTACAGTGGTGGTAGCCCATGGAGGTGTACTTGTTGCCACAGGAATCTGTCGAGTGGTGAAGCTGTATGCCAGCGTGGTCGTATATACGCGAGTCGTAGATGTCGCCGGAACTGTTGTGTATACACGAGTGGTAGACGTTGCAACAGGCGAATACCATGTGGTAGTGGACGTATATGCGGGTCTGGTATATAACGCTGTAGTAGAGGTAAGAACAGGAGAGCGCATTGTAGTAGTCGTCGTATACGCAGGTCTTGTGTATACAGCAGTAGTGGTGCGTGTATATACAGGCTCGGACATTTTTGAAGCAGTCGTTGTTGCATGACGGGTCGTCGTAGATGTACGCAGAGATGTACGGACCGTAGTTGTTGTGCGCACATAAGATGTTCGTGTTGTCGTTGATGAATGGCGTAAGGTAGTTCTTACGTTATGGTTCGGACTGCCGTTTGAAGCAGTTATCTCAATGCTGGAAGCCGTAGTTCTTAATGTAGTAACACTGCTGTTGTTGTCTGATTTTTTAGTAGTCACATTGCCTGAGCTGCTGTGACTTGCTGCGGAGGTGGTTCTTGCGTCGGCAGTTCCGCTTTGCGCAGATGCAGCAGAAGAAGCTGCTGTGGTTATCAGAATATCATCTGCCGATGTAACGGCGGTGGTTTCTGTAGTTATATCATTATAATCAGTTGTCTCAACTGTTGTTAAGACAGGAGAAGGAGCGGTATAATCATTTTTATTTGGAGAAGGTTTGATATCTCTGAGCATATCGATATTCCATATGCCTATGCCTACAGCTATCATTATGCAGCAGCTGAGGGCTATTGTGGCATTTCTGATGAACAGAGCCTTCTTGCGTTTCTTTTCTTTCAGATATTCTTCTCTGCGCTGAAAAATACTATTAGCGATCTCTTTATAGTCTTTCATACTCAAAGCCCTCCTTTTCAAGCTTTGATCTCAGCGCAAGCTTTGCTCTGTAGAGGAGATTTTCAATCTGACGGTTGCTTTTGTGCATTATCTTTGCAGCCTCAGTATTGCTCAGCTCTTCAAAATAGGTCAGGTACAGCACCTGCTTGTAATCGGAGCTGAGAGTCTCCATAGCTCTATGGAGCGAGATCTTTTGTTCTTCCTTCAGATAATCCTGTTCGATATTCCTCTCATCGGAGATATCGTAGTATTCATCTGCGGGTGTATCGGAAATACGCGATCTTTTGCGCAATGCGTCAATAGTCACATTGCGGGCGATGGTGTACAGCCATGTCTTGAAGGTGCATTTCCCTGAAAATTTAGGTTTTTTGACGGAAAGTTTGAAGAACGTATCTTCCATGTACTCTTCGGCAAGGCTGAGGGAGCCTGTAATACCGTTGAGGTAGAGGATAAGACCGTCTTTATAATCGCGGACCAGCTCGACTAATCCATTGTCGTCACCGTCAATGTAACGGCGGTAGCTACTTGCACCGTTATCCATGAGCTCCCCCTTTCCAAAGGAATGTCCTCTCACTACTTAGACGTTTGAGCAGGACTATTCTCTCATATAAATTACCAATTAACAGTATATACCATTTCAGATACCATTAATCTGTGGTATTTCTAATGATACCACATATGAGAAGAACAGTCAATAGTTATTACTGATTAGTTATCAGTGCTTAGCGGTCGCCGCATCTGTAATGCTTACTGTTATCTGTTCACTGTTCACTCAGCACGAGGCACCTGAAGCCGACATTTGCAGCATATCGTGTTTTTCATTTCTTGCGGACTTTTTATATTTTGTTCAATTTTTGCTCTGTTAGTTAGTCTTATTTGTGCAGAATGATATGTAGTATTTATGGGAAACTGCGTAATATCGCGGAGCACGAATACATTACAATCAGCATAAAATCAACATTTTATTAAGATTACTTTAAGATTATTTTAAGAATGGAAATATATCATACAAGTACGATGAAAATGTGAAAACGGCGTTGAGCCGTCAATTATGAAAATATGAAAAATCACAAGATGGAGGGAATATTATGTTAAAGAAATCAGCAAAAAGAACCTGTGCAGGCATAATGAGTCTGGCAATGCTGTTAGGTACAGCAGGACTCTTTCCCACAGCAAAGGTTTCAGCAGCTTCAGGCGTAACTATCAATGAGGTTTGTCCGAAGAATTCCACATACGCTGCTCCTGACGGAGGTATGTACGACTGGGTAGAGCTTTTCAACAGCTCGGGAAGCCCTGTGGATATCAGCGGCTGGGGACTTACAGACAAGGCTGAGACTCCTTATAGATTTACTATCCCGTCGGGCACTGTACTTCAGCCGAATCAAGGCAAAGTATTCTTCTGCGACGGTACAGCAGGCGAGACAAATGCTTCTATAGCACCTTTCGGCCTTTCCACAAGCGGCGAAACTCTTACACTTACAGATGCTTCGGGCAATATAGCTTCACAGATAACATTCGGCGATATGGCTAAGGATACTTCCTACGGTCAGTATCCCGACGGCAGCGGAGAGTTTTATGTTATGTCTGCAACTCCGGGCAAGAACAATGCTGCTCCCGAGGGTTCAAACGCAGTAAGAACTCCTTCATTCTCAGCCGAGAGCGGTTTTTATGACACAGGCTTTGCACTTACACTCGATGTTCCGCAGGGAACTACAGTTTACTATACAACAGACGGAAGCGACCCGACAACAGAGTCTGAAAAGTACACAGGTGCTATCACAGTCAAGGATATGACAAGCGAGCCCAACAAGTACAGCGCAAGAACAGACGTTACAGCATACACAGATATACTTGCTCCCGATGAGGGCGTACTCAAGGCAGCAGTAGTTCGTGCTATAGCAGTTGACGCACAGGGCAGAGCAAGCAGCATCGTTACAAAGACATATTTTATCGGTTCAGCTAATGTTGAGCGTTACAGAAATATGAAGGTCATCTCACTTGTTACCGATCCTTCAAACCTTTTCGATTACGAAAAAGGTATTTACGTAAAAGGTAAGGTATACGACCAGGGCGGCAACGGCATGGGCTGGGGTATGCCAGGCATGGGACAGCAGCAAGGTCAGCAAGGTCAGCAGGGCGGATTCAACTTCAACTTCGGCGGTGACCAGAACGGCGCACAGCAGGGCAACCCACAGCAGGGTCAGCAGCAGGGTAATCCACAGCAGGGCGGCTTCAATTTCAACTTTGGTGACCAGAACGGTGCTCAGCAGGGTAACCAGCAGCAGGGCGGTTTCAATATGGGCAATTTCAACCTCGGCGGAGCAGGCGGTCCTGTTGTAACTTCTGACGAGGAAGAAGCAGATACAGATGAAACAGTATTCGACAGCATCAGCCTTGACAGCATAGATGCTCCCGAGATACTTGCAGACGGCGACGATCAGCAGCAGGCTGGCGGCGCACAGCAGGGCGGCTTCGGCGGCTTTGGCGGTTTCGGAGGCGCAGGTGGATTCGGCGGCTTCGGCGGTCAGCAGCAGGGTGACGGTGCAGCAGCAGGCGGTCAGGAAGGCGGCGCAGGCGGCTTTGGTGGCTTCGGAGGCGCAGGCGGATTTGGCGGCTTCGGCGGTCAGCAGCAGGGCGACGGTGCAGCAGCAGGCGGTCAGGAAGGCGGCGCAGGCGGCTTTGGTGGCTTCGGAGGCGCAGGCGGATTTGGCGGCTTCGGCGGTCAGCAGCAGGGCGACGGTGCAGCAGCAGGCGGTCAGGAAGGCGGCGCAGGCGGCTTTGGTGGCTTCGGAGGCGCAGGCGGAGCTGGCGGTTTTGGCGGCGGCTTCAACATGGGCGATATGGCATTCATGTCACAGGCTAACTACAACCAGAAGGGCCCAGAATGGGAGCGTCCGGCTAATATAGAGATATTTGAAAACGGCAAGAGCGTAGTTTCACAGGATGTAGGCATCAGAACAAAGGGTGCTGCTTCCCGTGCATGGGCACAGAAGAGCTTCAATATCTTTGCTCGTCAGGACTATGGCAAGAGCAGTGTAGAGTACGATCTCTTTGACGGTGAGGCTACAAAGGCTAAGAACAACAAGGTAATCGATACATTTGACGGTTTCACTATCAGAAACGGCGGTAACGACAACATGGCAGGCTTCTTCCGTGATTCTGTCGCACAGTCACTTGTTACCGACAGAGCTATGACTACACAGGCTACAAGCGAGTGTATCCTCTTTATCGACGGCGAGTTCTGGGGTATTTACCAGCTCATGGAGAAGTATAACGCAGATTACTTCAAGTCACACTATGGTATAAAGAAGAATGACGTATGCTTTATCAAGAACAATTCTCTTGAGGACGGCAACGATCAGGACCTCAGCGAGTGGAACAACCTTCTCGGAAACCTCTCAAGAGTTGATATGACACTTGATGAGAATTATCAGAGAGCTTGTGCAGAGCTTGATATGCAGAGCTTTATCGACTATTTCGCAGCTCAGATCTACTGGGCTAACCACGACTGGCCAAATAATAATACAGGTGTATGGCGTTCAAATGCTGTAGATCCTGAAAATCCATATGCAGACGGCAAGTGGAGAATGGTACTGTTTGATACAGAGTACAGCTCTAACCTTGCTGACAAGGTAAGTGAAACAGGTCCAACCTTCAACAGCTTTAATCAGGCTGCAGGCGGCGGAATGGGCGGCTTCGGTGGATTCATGGGCGGAGGCGGAAGTCTCAGCGGTGCATTCTCAAATCTTATGAAGAATCCTACATTCAGACAGCAGTTTGAGCTCAGCTTCATGGATATGGCTAACTATAACTTCGATACAAAGAAGACAACAGCTGCTATCAACTACTATAAGGGCTTTAAGCAGCAGATACTTGATACATATAAGCGTTTCCCATCTTCAAAGAATATTCGCAATGAGCAGACATTCGAGCAGGATTATCAGCTCCTCGAAACATTCTATAACACAAGATACGGCAATGTTACAAGTCAGATGAAGAACTATATGAACCTCACAGGCAGCCTTGCTACAGTTAATGTAAGCAACGACAGCAGCAAGGGTTCATTACAGCTCAATACTATCAAGTTTGACGACTCTATGAGCACATGGAGCGGTAAGTACTTCACAGACTTCCCTGTAACAGCTAAGGCAACTCCAAAGGAAGGCTACAGCTTCGATCACTGGGAGGTAACAGGTGCAACAGTATCCGATACATCTTCCGATACAATTACAGTACCTGTAAGCGAAGGCGTTACTATCAAGGCTGTTTATAAGACAGGCAGCTCTGAGCCAAGACCTGTTGTAACAACTACTACAACTACAACAACAGCTCCGAAGGTAACAACAACAACTACTACATCTTATGTAAAGCCTACAGAGTTCACAAATGTTACATTACTTGGTGATGCAAACTGTGACGGTCAGGTTGACCTTTCAGATGCAGTTATGATAATGCAGGCTCTTGCAAATCCTAATAAATACGGTGTAAAGGGCAGCGATGCAAAGCATATGACAGATCAGGGGGCTGCAAACGCAGACGTTGACAAGTCAAGCGCAGGCATTACTGCAAACGATGCACTGAAAATTCAGGAATTCCTCCTTGGCAAAGGCTCTCTCTAATTAATTACTTACTATACGCAAAAAAGCTGCACGATAATGTGCAGCTTTTTTGTATTGTGTACGTGCGGCGTTTGCAAGTGAGCAGAACTAAGAACTAAGAACTAAGCAGGGAACACCGTTCTCGGCGTTCCAATGTATAACACACAATATTATGTATTAAAAAGGGCGCACATTAGGCTGCTCCCCTTAACGGAAAAAGCGGGCTACCGAGCCGTAAAGTAACGGCTCATATTTGGTAACCTGCGATTCCGCCAAAGGGGGCTCCCCTTGTGCGCCCACCTAATGGCTAAAGGCTAACGGCTCAGTTTAGCCCCTTGACCTCTGTATAATAGTATACCGCAAGCTGAGTGCGGTCGCGGAGCTCAAGCTTATCCAGGAGATTGCTGATATAATTCCTTATAGTGCCCTCACCGAGGAAAAGCTTTCCCGATATCTCCTTATTGCTCAGTCCTTCGGCAACAAGCTCCATTATTTCACGTTCCTTGTCGCTTATACCGTGAGCGGCAAAGTCGTATTTATCCTTTGGCTTCATAAGCTCGGGAAGCTTGTTCATTATAGTGCTTCCGTAGACGCTCTGTCCGCCCATGACTGTTTCAAGGGCAGGGACAATGCCGTCGAAGTCCTGTTTGAGTATATAGCCCTGTGCGCCCATATTCAGAGCCTTGATGATGTACTCGTCGTCCGAGAATGTGGTGAGATAGAGTATCTTTGCGTCGGGGAACTCCTTCAATATGACCTCACCTGCTTCTATTCCCGTCATGCCCTCCATGCGTATATCCATGAGGATAACATCGGGCTTTATCTCTCTGTACAGCTCTATTGCTTCCTTACCGCTTGAACCCATAGCGGCAACAGTTACCTTGCCCGAATTTTCGAGTATAGTTTTCAGTGAAAGTGCAACAAGCTTGTCGTCATCTATAACAATAATGTCCATAACTGCTCCTTTGCGGCATATGCCGTGACCTGATCTTTTCATTATTATATCATAGGGGCGATCATTTTTCAAGTGAAGAATGTGACAAATGTCATATTGAAAAACTGACTCCAGACACTACAAAACACTTTTCATGTGCGGTATAATGATTACAGTAAAACACAACAGGGAGGAACTGCTATGGAAAACACAGTTATAAAAATAAATAATCTTGTAAAACGCTACGGCGATCTTATCGCACTTGATCACCTTGAACTTGAAATAAAGCAGGGTGAGATATTCGGACTTCTCGGACCTAACGGCTCGGGCAAGACCACTACAATAAACTGTCTGCTTTCACTTCTTGCCTTTGACAAGGGCGATATCGAGATATTCGGAAAGAAGATGACACCTGTAAGCTACGACATCAAAAAAGAGATAGGCGTTATCATGCAGAACGTCACCGTATTCGACGAGCTTACAGTGTATGAGAATATCGACTATTTCTGCGGACTCTATATCAATGACAAGGCAAAGCGCAAACAGTATGTTGAGGACGCTATAAAGTTCGTAGAGCTTGGAGATTTCAGAAAGTTCTATCCGAAAAAGCTTTCGGGCGGACTTCTCCGCAGACTCAATATCGCCTGCGGCATCGCTCACAAGCCTAAGCTCATAATCCTCGACGAGCCAACAGTTGCGGTAGACCCGCAGAGCAGAAACCGTATCCTTGAAGGCATACAGGAGCTCAACAAAAACGGTGCAACAGTCATCTACACCTCACACTATATGGAGGAGGTAGAACAGATATGCACACGCATCGCTATCATGGACAAGGGAAAAAAGATAGCCGAGGGCACTAAGGACGAGCTCAAGCGCATGATAAAGAATACCGAGACTATCACTATCGAGATACTCGATATCCCTGAGAATATACTCAAGGAGATATCAGGACTTCCTCACGTATACGATACAGACCTGAGCAACGGCAAGCTTACTGTCTGCTGCTCGGGCGGCAAGCATAATCTTACAAGAGTGCTTGATGTGCTTCAGAGGAACGAGCTCAGCTTCGGAAGAGTCTACACCGAACTTCCTACCCTTAATGATGTATTCCTTGAAATTACAGGAACAGCTCTCAGAGACAAGGAGGAATGATCATGTTCTTGCATATCTTTAAATATGAGCTGAAAAACGGTCTCCGCACAAAGGACCTTATCATATGGCTCATACTATTCCCCATACTTCTCGGCACCTGCTTCAAGATAGCTTTCGGAAGCATATACGAAAAGACCGAGAAATTCAGATCCATACCCGTTGCGGTAGTTGATGACGGAGATAATGCGGCATTCAGACAGGTCATAGAGAGCATAGAAAGTGCTGATGAGCCCTTCCTGAAAGCCACATTCACAGACAAGGAAAAGGCAGAAAAAATGCTTGATGACGGCGATGTTGAGGGCATAATCTTTACTGCTGACAAGCTCAGCCTTACAGTAAAGGAAAAGGGAATTAAGGAGACAATGCTCAAATCCTTTGTGGAGCAGTACACTGTCCGCGAAAAGATAGTTATGGACGCAATAAATACAGCTCCCGAAAAGGCACAGGAGGTCATTGCTTCACTTACCTCGGATACAGCTTCTTCATGTAAGGAGATACCTCTCACACAGGGAAATCCCGACCCGTATGTACAGTATTTCTACAACCTTATCGCTATGGTAGCAATGTTCGGCAGTATAACAGGTATGCATATAACCATACAGAATCAGGCAGACCTTTCACCTCTCGGCGCAAGGAACAACTGCTCGCCTGCACCAAAGTCAATAAGCATAGCTGCTTGTCTTGCAGGAAGCTACATCATGCAGACGGTTTGTATGATCAACTGCGTTACATTCCTTGCATTTGTGCTGAAAGTAGACTTCGGCGACAGATTGTGGCTGGTATATCCTTCTGCAATACTCGGCGGAATATTAGGTGTTTCATTCGGCTTCTTCGTAGGCTCTATAGCCCGTGTGAGCATTAAGGCAAAGACTGCGATACTCATGTCCGTATCAATGGCACTGTGTTTTTGCAGCGGTCTTATGGTAGGAAATATGAAGGCTGTTATCGCAGGCAAGATACCGTGGTTCAACAATATAAATCCTGCGGCTGTTATCTCAGACAGCTTCTACTGCCTCAATATCTATGAGGACTACGACCGTTTCATATCAAAGCTCATAACTATGGCAGTAACATCTGCTGCGTTCATAGTTCTTGGCTTTGTGATATCAAGGAGGAAGAAATATGCAAGTATTTAAGGCGATGTTCAAGGTAATGAGGAGCAGGCTCCCCTCAGCTATGATATATGTTGTCTGCTTTGTGGTCATCTCGGCAATTATTGCAAACGCTTCGACAAATGATAACAAGTTTGAAGCCAAAAGGCTGGATATAAGCATTTTTGATGAGGACGATACTCCCGAAAGCCACGCGCTGGCAGAAATTATAAAGAAAAGCAATGATATAGTTGAAATAGAGAAGGATAAGGATACCATTTTAGATTCACTTTACTACAGAAGGATAGATTATGCACTTATTATAAATAAGGGTTATGCCGATAAGCTCAGAGCAGGGGAAACAGCAGAGCTTTTCAGCAGCTATCATCTTGACGAAAGCTTTTCTGTAGTATATATGGGACAGTTCCTTGACGAGTATGTAAGCACAGTAAAGGCATATCTCAATATGGGCAAAAGCTTTGACGAGGCAGCTGCAAGCGCAGAGCAGGCTTTGTCTCAGAATGCAAAGGTAAATATGCTCAGCAGGATAGACAAGGGCGGCAATTCACACTTCAGCGTTGATTTTGCAGGCTATTTCCAGTATATGCCATATATACTCATATCTATAATCATCAGTGTTGTAAGCCTTGTGCTTGTAACTATGAACAGGAAGGATATACGCTTCCGTACGAACTGCTCCTGCCTTAAAGAGTCAAAATACACCGCACAACTTTTTATCGGAAGCTTTGTATTTGTGTTCTTCATATGGCTGGTATTTATGATATTCGGAGCAATACTCAACAGGGAGATGTACACAGGCAGAGCATGGCTTGCAGTGCTCAACAGCTTCATATTTGCAATTGTAGTAGCAACAATGGCAGTGCTTGTAGCAAGCTTTGAGCCAAAGGATAATGTACTCAATCTTATCACACAGGTTCTGGGACTGGGAATGAGCTTCTTCTGCGGAATATTTATCCCTGTTGAGGTACTGGGTGACGGTGTGCTTTCAGCAGCAAGGTTCCTGCCTGCATACTGGTATGTAAAAGCTAATAATATGATAGCAGACATCACACCATACAGCTTCAGCGAAGTTGTTGAGTGCTATCTCATACAGCTCGGCTTTGCAGCAGCAATGATAATAATCACACTGCTTGTCCGCAAGGTAAAATACAGCGGAGCAGCTATCAGTACAGCCGTTAAGAAAAAAGCACTTACTCATTGAGCCCTTAGCCTGTAGGGGACGGCGTCCTCGACGTTCCACCAATGCATAATTATGGTGCCTGCTGCGTGGGCGACCAGTGGTCTTCCCTACATTTTAAGTTGTCTGTGCAGGCAGACAACTTAACTCTCAACTAAAAAACAGCCGCTTGCATTGTGAATGACTCACAAATGCAAGCGGCTAATTTTGTTTATAAAGTAGAATATAAAAACTGAATTTTCAATAATCAATGCTTTTCCGTTGAAAAAGCAGCTTTTTCAGCCCATAAGTGAAAGACGTTTTGTCATAAAGAGAAAATGGCAGTTGATATTAATGTCTGCAAAGCAGCCACCATAACTCTCAACTGGCTGTTCACTCAGCAAGCTGTTTTTTAATAATGCTGCATATTTCTTCCTTGTGCTGCTGGAAGTAGAAATGATTTCCTGCAAATGGATACAGGCGGCATTTGCCCTCTGTAAATCTGCTCCAGCTGCTCATATCAACGTTTTTCATCAGCGGGTCCTCAGTGCCGTAAAATACTGTTATATCACAGTCGAATTTTACCTCATCGGGAGAAGCGGAATAGCTTTCAGCCATACGCACATCTGTACAGAGTATGCGGTTGAGTATACGCATAAGCTCCTCATCGGCAACAGGGGCATTTGAAGAAAGGGCATTAGCGGAAAAGAACGAAACTATCTCTTCATCTGAAGCAGTATTCACGTTCTCAAAGCAGTGTACGTCCTCATCGGGCGGATTTTTTCCCGAAAGGAAGATATGACAGGGCTGCGGGAGTCCCTTTGCCTTTGTCTGCTTAACAAACTCTGTTACAAGCACCGTGCCCATACTGTGTCCGAAAAGCGCATATTCGCCCTTGATATCCTCAGAATGTTTTTCTATGAGGTCTGCAACACAGTCATGTATATTATCCAGCAGAGGCTCTGAGGGGCGCGTAAAGCGTCCTGAAAGCTCCATAGGGATAACAGTCATATCCTTTGGAAGAAAACGCTTGAAGGAGCTGTAGCTCTTTGCCGAGCCCCCTGCGTGAGGGAAAAAGAATAATACCATATTATTCCTCGACAGGTGTACCCTTTTCGTTGAGGAGGTCGAATATCTCGCCTACCTTGCTGATAGAAGCGACCAGTGAAAGAGGTACATTGAGCTTGAATATCTCGGTTATTTCCGAGCCCAGACCGAAAAGTCCGAGAGAATCGAGATAAAGGTCGTCATAAACGTCAGTATCTCTTGTTATTTCAGAAGCGTCAACTCCGACATAATCGGAGATAGCCTGCTTGAAATCATCAAAATTAAGGTTATTCATTATTTATACTCCTTTTTTCTAAGGTATTTGAACTGTATCTTGCCGATATCCTTTGGTATCTCTTCAACGAGGACTACCTTATCGGGAACCTTGTAAGCCGAAAGCTTGCCGTCAAAGTATCTTGCCAGCTCGCCGCGTGTCACTCTTTCCTCGCCCTTAGGCTGGATATAAGCAACTATCTGCTGACCGATAACAGGGTGTGGTTCATCTGTAACGGCTGCGGCTGCTATTTTCGGGTGAGTAAGGAGACAAGCCTCAACTTCCTCAGCGTGAACCAGATTACCGCCGCGCTTGATGATACGCTTGCTTCTTCCTGCGAAACGAACTATACCGCCGGGGAGCTTGTTTACAAGGTCGCCGGTGCAGAACCAGCGTCTGCCCTGCTCGTCTGTGAGTATCTTCTCTGCTGAGAGCTCGGGATTGCCGAAATAATCAGTGATAACGCCGTCTGTATATACACAGAGCTCACCTGTTTCGCCTTCGGGAACATCATTCTTGTTCTCGTCTATAACGCGGATATCAGTGAAGCTGAGCTTCTTGAAGTCGCTCGGGTCTGTGCCATGATCTATAGCTGAATCCCATACTACCATTGTGCAGGTCTCGGAAGAACCGATAACGTTTATAACACGGATATGGAGCTTTTCAACGAAGATATCAGCTATCTCCTTTGGAAGCACCTCGCCTGCAAAGTAGCAGATACGAACGCTTGAAAGGTCGTATTTATCGAAATCAGGTGTAGAAAGGAGCACCTTTGCAAGTGTAGATGTGAGCTGTATAACGTTTATCTTGTACTTCTGAACAGTTTCGAGGAAGGTTACAGGATTGAACTGTGGCTGATACATAACTGTACCGCCCTTGAGCACCATCTGCTGACCCATACCGAAGCCGCCCTGATGATAAAGGGTCATACCCAGCATCATTACGTCATCTGCCTTGAATTCAAGGTAGTCGCCCATATCCTTCTGTGTGGAAAGGAAACCGCCCGAAGGTACAGAGAGTATCTTAGGAGTACCTGTGCTGCCCGAAGTGCAGGCAAGTGACATAGTATGGAGATAATCGGGCTCGTATATCTCGCACTCACTGCTGCCGTATTCTGCAACGAACTTATCAGCGGAGATATAGCAGCTGTCCTGTGGTATAACGCTGTCGTCAGCAAAGCAGATGACCTTGCCGAGAGCTATCTTTGAAGGAACAAGCTCGCTTACTGCTGCGATGATATTATTGTTTCTGTACTTCTCTGTTACGAACATTATCTTTGATGTTGTAGCAGGGATAAGCTTTGAAAGCTCGAAGGAGCCGCTCTGCGGATCCATTGGAACAGGCTGTGCGCCTATTCTTACTGCCGACCAGTATACCAGATACCACTCTATGCTGTTAGGCATACAGATGCCTACCTTGTCGTTTGCAGCGATACCTGTTTTCTTCATAGCAGAGCCGAGCTCCGCAGTCTTTTTCATAAACTCGCTGTATGTGAGTTCGTTTTCGTCTATTCTCAGAAGCACCTTGTCAGGTGTTTCCTGAGCGTATTTTCCGTAGTAATCGAAAAATTTCTCTGACATTATTTATTTCCCCCATTAAGTCTTTCAGCTATAAAGTCAGCCGCAATGTGCTTCACCCAGTGATACTGTTCACCTACGGGCATTGCGTGCATGATAGTTTCCTCGGAAACGTAAGCAGGCTTATCCTGAATGTGTATGCTCTCCTTATAGCCCTGAGCCTTGTCAAGAAGCTTCTGTGAAGCCTCCGGAGTCATCCAGTTGTCGTCGCTGCTGTATACCATAAGGAAGTCAGCCTTGTGAGTGCCTTCTTCAAGAGTTCTCATACCCTCAAGATAATCGTCGGCATACTGGTAAGAGCTCCACTTGCCGCGCTTCATCCATACAGGGATATTTCCCTGATCTGCGAAGTTCATAAGGAGAGGGAAGAGGCTTACACAAGCCTTCACCTTAGGATTTTTTACTGATGCGCGGAAGGCATAGCCGCCGCCCATACAGAGTCCGAAGTTTGCAATGTTCTTTTCGTTGAGCTTCTTGTGATTTTTGATGAACTTGTAAATGCCGTCGAAAGCAGCTTCTATCTGCTTGCCGCCGCACTTGATATTATTGTGGATTATAGCTGCACCTGCACCCGGCATATCAGGAGTAATGACAGCTACGCCTCTTTCGTTGAGAGGAGCAGCCAGCATTTCGAGCTCTTCCTTGCAGCTTCCTATACCCGAATAGGTGATAACAACAGGATAGTCTGTCTTTCTGCCTGAATCCGGGTAGTGGATATATGCAGGTATCTTTCCGAATTTAGTGTCTATCTCAACATATTCGATCTTGTTTTTGCAAAGCTTTATGTAACGCTTATAGCTCTCTTCAAGTCCCTTGTAGATCTCAGTCTTGTGTTCAAGGTCCTCAATATTTATCATAAAGCAGGCATAATGGCACTGTGTTACCATTTTTGCATATGCTTTTGCCGAGATCTTGTTTCCCTTTGCTTCAGCTTCATCGCGGAGCTGTGCATAGCGGTCTATTTTTGCGTGCCACTCATCGAGCCATATGCCCTGTATCTGCTTGCCGCTTTTTACTTTTATGTTGTCGATCTTCTTGAGAATGTACTCAAGGTCGAAGGGGTCAGCTCCGTAGAGGAGCGAACGTGTAGCTACTGGGTTAAGTAAATCTCTTATAGCCCATTTCATAATATTATCTTGTCCTTTCCATATAGGGTCAGCCTGTATAACGCCATGCTCCTTCCCGCGTCATTTCCGTGAACTGCATATATATGCGGTAGGGGTCAACGTGGGTGTGCTTCTGTATGAGAGCGAGCATTCTGTCCGCAAGCTCCTTCAGAAATTCTGCCTTGCTGTCTGCGCACTCCTGAGGAAGTATATAACGGAATTCTGCAAAAAACACGGTATCCTCGCTCTTGTTCATATACATTGAGCAGTCGTCGAGCATTACCATTATTGCAGGCAGGGGCTTTCTGAGTATCTCCGAAAGCTCTGCTGCGGCTTCATCAAGAAAGCCTGTGCGTGCAGCATCTGAAGCGAACCTGTAGTTAGTTTTCATCTGTGCTATCGGCATATCCTTTTATCCTTTCGATCTTTCCAACTTTTAAATTTTAATATCCTTCTATAATACTCTTTTCAATATCCCTTGGTTTGTATCTCAATTGTATTTTTTGAATACAAGAGTTGCATTGTGTCCGCCGAAGCCGAAGGAATTTGAGATAGCAACGTCTACCTTGTGCTCCTGTGGCTTATTCGGAACGTAGTTGAGGTCGAGCTCGGGGTCGGGCTCGTCATAGTGAAGTGTCGGGGGAACGATACCTGTTTCCATAGCCTTGATGCAAGCGATAGCTTCAAGTGCGCCGCCTGCGCCGAGGGTATGACCGATAGAAGCCTTTACAGAGGATACAGGGATATCGTAAGCTCTTTCTCCGAATACTTCCTTTATTGCCTTTGTTTCATAGAGGTCATTGAGACCTGTTGAAGTGCCGTGTGCATTTATGTAGTCAACAGCGTCGGGAGAGATGCCTGCATTGTCGAGAGCAAGTCTCATGGACTCAGCCATGCCTACGCCGTCTGTTTTTGGAGCTGTAAGGTTATAAGCCTCTCCGCACATAGCTGCGCCTGCAAGCTCGCAGTATATCTTAGCTCCGCGAGCCTTTGCCGACTCCTCGGATTCAAGAATGACAGTACCGCCGCCCTCGCCCATGATGAAGCCGTCGCGGTTCTTTGTGAAGGGGCGTGCAGCCGTAGCAGGGTCGGGATTTACCGACATTGCAAGAAGCTGATTGAAGCCGCTTATAACAAGATGTGTAACTGTATTTGAGATGCCGCCTGCAACGACCATATCACAGAGTCCCGATTCGATGAACTGCTTTCCGAGAGCCATAGCGTAAGCTGATGAAGCGCAGGCTGTGCTCACGTTGAAAGCAGGACCTGTAAAGCCGTACTTTATGGAAATAAGAGCAGGAAGCTCGTTAGGCATCTTCTTGAGAGTGATGTTCAATGGCTTTTCAAGCTCGTAGTCCTCGTAGGAATTGTCGATAACGCCGTATACAACGCCTACCTTTTTGCCGTTATAAGTAGCGATATCTATGCCGCAGTCTGCGATAGCCTCGCCTGCTGAAGCAAGTCCCATTCTTGTAACGGTGGTAGTAGCGTTAAGCTGACGCTTTTTCCAGTATTTTCCTGCCTCAGCCTCAAAATCTGCGTCAACCTCGGCAGCAACTGTAGTATCGTGATTATCCAGAGGGATACGTGTGATAGTTCTCATGCCGCACTTGCCTGAAATTAAGCCATTCCAGTAATCCTCGGCGGTATAGCCTATTGATGTAACGGCACCAATGCCTGTAATAACAACTTTTTTCATAAATAATACCTCATATCATATCTCAAAATGGTTTATACCAATATACTTTCCCATACATCTTTGCTCTGATGTATGTACGAGCCGAAGCCCGTTTTGCTGTGCAGCTCGTCAAGTGCTGCGAAAAGCGTATCTATGCCGTACCTTTCAAGGTATGCAGCAGGAGTCTCGGCGATACCGAGGGTATCCTGCACAGCTTCAAGAAGTACGCTTCTGTCGCCGCTGTATTCGCTTGCTGCATTTACGGTCTCGTTAAGGATAAGAGCTGCCATATAAAGAGGAGCTTTTTCACATGAGATTCCGTTTGCGGTCTCATGCTCCTTCATAAAGTCAAGGAAGCACATAGTATCCTTTGGGCAGCCTGCCTTCAGCCAGCCGTTCATTTTCTCACAGCCGTAACCGAGAAGTCCCTTGTTTCTCTCGATACGGAAGTTATCGGGGCTTCCGGCCATAAGTCCGAGACCTACGCTGTCGAGCACCTCAAAGGGCGGTGCAACGGGGAACATTTCTTCAAGTCCCTTGTTGAGCTCTTCTGTTGTGACGTTCATGCTCTCTCTGAGGTATATTGCGTGAGAGACCATACAAGCGAGTATCTGATTGAGATAAATATGATAGTCACCCGAAAAGACGATAGGTTTTTTGCCTGCTGTCTCTACCAGTTCGGCAGCCTTTTTTATACAGCTGTCGGCGGTATCGGGAAGTATATTTAGTTCTACGAATCCCGTGAGCTTTACGGGATAGAAGAAGTGAAGTCCGAAGCATCTTTCCTTATGGGGGATTCCCTCGAATACGGAAGCGATGTTCAGAGAGGAAGTGTTTGAAAGCAGGAGACAGTCCTCTGAAACTGCCGCTGCTGCCTTTGCGAAGATCTCCTTCTTGGCAGCCATGTTTTCAAATACTGCTTCTATTACTGTATCACAGCCGCTTAAAGCAGCTGTATCATCGGTGAACAGGAATGAATTCTTTTTGAACTCATACTGTTCCTCGGTTATCTTTTTGCGTTTAAGGCTCTTGCCAAGAGTTTTCAGAACTGCGGCGGTATTCTCCTCAGCTCCGAAAAGGTCGATAACTACGAATTGCGCATCGCTTAGCTTATCAAAGAAAAGTGAGAATATATCCTTTCCCATTTTTCCGTAGCCGATAATGCCTATTTTCATGTTTATGCCTCCTTGCTCTGCAAGTAGGAGGTCATGTAAGCCCTGTAGTTATCGGGGTCGAAGTCTTCACATTTTTCTGAGATATACTTTATAAGAGCCATTGCCTCGGCAGTGCCCTGCTTTTTTTCAGCGAAAATATCAGCCCAGCCAAGCTCAAATGCTTCCTCGGCAGGGATAAGCTCGCCTGACATTACCATTGTATAGGCGTTCTGTGTTCCGCATATCTCGATAGTTCTTGCAACTCCGCCCAGTGCAGGAAGTATGCCGAAAGTACTTTCGGGCTGACCTACTCTTGCGTTCTTTTCGATTATCCTGTAGTGGCTGTTTACAGCGATCTCGCTGCCTGAACCAATACAGAAGCCCGTTACCACACTGATCACGGGGAACGGGAGCTTGCGAAGAAATGTGAAGAAATGTTTTTGTCTGATGTGACCCTCGGGAAGTATGCCCGTTGAGTCGTCGTATGTCTCGTTGGCGGAGCGGTCTGAAAGTGCGTCTACATCAGCACCGACACTGAAATGTCTTCCTGCCCCTTTGATGATTAGTCCCTTGTAGATCCCCTTTGCAGCTCTTTCCTCGATATCAGCCATAACGGCTTCATACTCCTTGAAAAAGTCTGCTGTCATGAGATTATTTCCCGGCATATTCATTGAAAGAATGAGGATACCGTCCTGTTCTTCAAGTATCATACCGTTATTTTCATTCATTGGAGTTACCTCCGTTCTTGTCTGCCATAAGGCGGTAGAAGGCTCTCGACTCTATTTCGAGCACCTTTTCCGCAGGAGCTGTACGTGCTGCTGTAAAGCAGGCGTTTATCTCCTTTATCTGTTTTTTCGTCTTGTCCTTGAAAAGCTTACCGACATACTCATCAGCCTCGCCGCTTCTGAGGCAGAGATCAAACAGTGGAGCAAGCTTTTCGTCTGCATCGCTTTCAAAGGCTGCTGCTGTTATGAATCCGGCATTTGAGAGGAACTCCTTTACAGCGGAGATCTCCTCGCTGCTTCTGCCGATAACAGTGCTGCTCTGAGGATAAACGATGACGAGACAAGCGTCGCCGAGCTTTTCCTTTGCGTCTATAAGCTCGTAAAGCGATGATATACCATTAACCTTAACGGAAAAAACGTTTTCATTTATTGTCATTATCTTTTCCTTCTATGCAAGCCCTTAGTCCGTCGGGGATATCGCATATGATGCGCTCCTTGTTGACGTATACGAGCTTGCCTGTGACCTTGCATGATACAAGACCCGTGGTCTCGTTTATTATTTTATGCCTGTAGCTTACTATGCCGCCCGAGCAGGTGACCTCAGTGTCGATCCTTACCTCGTCCAGCAGGTGGAGCTCATGCATATATCTCTGGCTGCTCTCCATGATGACGGGGAAAAGCCCTTCCTCCTCAAGTATACCAAGAACGCCGCATACCTTGTAGAAGTTCCACAGAGCAGTTTCTGCATACTGAAGGTAAACAGCATTGTTTACGTGTCCGAAGGAGTCAAGCTCATAGCCCCTTACTGTGAGATGATATGAGGTCTTCTTCATTTTTCCGAAGCCTCCGCCAGAGCCGCTTCAAATTTTCCCTTTGACGGGTCTGTTACGCCCTCTGAGGCAAGATTTATCGTATCAATGATAGCGTGTATCTGAGTGAGGGATTTGCCGTTCAAAAGCTCCTTGACGAAAGCCTTTGTTTCGTCGAACGAGTTCCTGTTCTCACTGAGCTTTGTAACGAGACCCATATCCAGTGCTTCCTTTGCGCCGATCATTTCTCCGCAGAGTATCATCTGCAAAGCCTTTTCCTTGCCGAGGAGCCTGTAGAGCCTTTCCATACCGCCCATACCCGGGACTACGCCGTGCATTATCTCGGGAAGTCCGAGAAAGGCTGACGGAGAAGCTATCCTGAACTGACAGCTGAGAGCTATTTCGAGTCCGCCGCCGAAGCAGCCGCCGTTTATAGCAGCCGCGGTGATGATAGGGAGCTTTTCGATAGTGCGCAGAAGCTCTCTTGCGTTTTCAAGCTTTGCCGATAATTCGCTGCTGTCTGTTGTTCCGAACAGGGAAACATCCGCACCGTGTGAGAAATGTCTGCCCTTTCCTGTAATAATAAGAGCCCCTACCTGCGGATTTTCGTCCAGCCAGCCGAGGAGCTTCTTACGGTCTGCGAATTCGGGCTCAGTCAGAAGATTTTTCGGCCCGTTGTCAATTGTAAGTACAGCGATATTATCTTCGGCATAAAGCTCTGATAAATTTGTCCTTAACATTCAGACCTCTCACTGATTAACGATATCGTTGCCGTACTGATATATCTTGCAGAACATTTCAACAACATCGCTCATAGTGTCCATAGGAGCCTTGAGCATATACTTGCCGATGCTCTGGAGCTTGATATCAAGGTCGTACTTGTCGGCAGTCATCTCGATGAGCTCAACGAACATAAGTGAATCGCTTCCGAGGTCTTCCTGTGGATTTGTGTCCATAGTGATCTCGTCCTTTTCTACTTCACATTCTTCTGCGTAGTAGTCGAAGATCATATCCTTGATCTCCTGTCTGATTTCTTCTGTGATCTCTCTCATTTTTTTAAACCTCCAATTAATTTGCTTCCCCTTTTGCAAGGGATATGAAAAATTCACACATCTTCGAGAGTGTAAATTTTACATTTCCTGCTTACTCGTGAGAACTTGCTTACAGCACCGTTCGCACTAACGTCAAAAAATTCAGTCACGCCCAGTTCTTCAAGCTTGTTCAGTGCAAGATCCCAGCGGATCGGTGTATACACATTGAGCTGATTTTCTGTCATGACCTGTTTGCCTGTTGTCATAATCTCTCTGTTGAATATGGAAAGAATAGGATACACAGGGTCTTTATATTCTGTAGAAGCACAGAAATCAACGTACTCCTTAGAATATTTTTCCATTATCGGGTGGTGGTAGGCAACGCCTGTACCAAAGCTGAAAGCCTTGATAGCACCCTCGTTCTGACAGAGAAGAAGTGCTTTTTCGACAGCGTCTGCCCGACCGCTGACCATAACGTGGAATCTGGAATTTCCGCTGCCGATTATGATCTCGTCGGGTGAGAATTTGTCTGCAAACATCTCTTCGATGTCATTGTAGGAGAAGCCTATGACGATACCCATATCGAGCTTTTCGTCGTGCTCCTCAAGACAGCGCATTGTAGCGCGGTTCATCATGATTATGTCGTGAGCGAATTCATGCGGTACAGCACCGAAACAGCTGCTTATGCTGACTATTCCCGAGCTGTATCCTGCACCGATGTCAGGGATTATGCCTTTTTCTATGTAATGTTCAAATACGACTCTGTCGCAGATGAGGGAAATGATCCATTCCGCAACTCTTCCGTCGTAAGCTTTGTTCTTTTCAAGATCTTTATTGAGTCCGAGCCTTCCGAATGCAGTTTCCAGGTAGAATTCGTACTTATCCATGAGTTCAGGCGGCAGGTTTACGAGAAGCTTTTCAGGTTTTGAACCTATACCGTTGAACAGGAATGCTCTGTTGTACATTATTTTATCTCCTTATATATTATAGATATATCTTAACACCTATTTAGTTTGCTGTCAATAGATAAAGTCTTAATTTTGCAATTTTTGAGCAAAACGTTAAAAAAATCACAGTCACATAACAAAATTTTATAAATTAGTGTTATTATACCATTTGTTATATATTTTTAAACAAAAACAGGGGACACCCCGGGTTACCCTTTAGGGGGACTATTCAACGCTATATAAAGGCACAGACTGTGTTAATGATAGACTGTGTATCATTTTGGCAGTGCCAAAATTGGTTTGACCTTTTCAACAAAATCGACGCAAACTAACATGATTAAGTATATAATTTCTATATAACGTAATATGCATTTTGGTAGTTTCATGTACTTTTGCCCACCGCAATTTTTGAAAAAGCACGGCATTTTTATTTCATTTTACAGGTGTTGTAAATGCAGTTTTTTACAGTGAAAAAAACAAAAGCCTTTTCTGTTTTTTAGAAAAGGCTTTTGAGAATGTTGCTGCGATTATTTTTCACGATTTTTAATAAGTTTTGCTTTGAAAAGTGCTGTTCCGACTGCGCCTGTGATGATAGTACAAACGATCATTTCAACCAGTGCGTTTACTCCGACGAAGCTGATGATGAATGGGATAACACTCTTGCCTTTCATAAGTCCCTGAACGTATTCTGTGTTGCCGAACAGGAACACCAGTGACAGCATGAAGAATGCAGTGTTCATAAGGGCTGTAAAGAAGCCTGTGATGAAGCACGAGATCCTTACGTCGGCGAATTTTGAAATGCCCTGGAATATAAGACCTGCAAGGAAACCGTCAAGCAGACGAGGTACGAAACGCTGGATAAATGCGAAGGGGAGATTGATATCTACCAGTATAGCTCCCATACCGCTCAGTATTCCGATACCGAAGCACTGTAAAAAGCTGAATATACCGAATACTCCGCCTATGATCGCACCGCCTATGGGTCCGAGAGCTACGGCAGCTATTGCGATCGGAATGATGTTCAGCGTGATTACCAACGGACCTACCGGGATAGAGCCGATCGGCGTGAACGAGAATACCGCTATGATCGCTGTCAGCAAACCGAGCAATACCATTGTCTTGGCATCAAACTTAAAACTTTTCATTTTTGATTTCCTCCTTGTTACTACTCCCGTTTATAGGGATATAATACAATGCATATAATACATATATGATATCACATTTTGTAAAGGTTGTAAAGGACTCAATCTACAGAAAAATGTTAACAACTTGTTCTCAAATAGTACATATGTTACAAATAAAACATTTATAAGGGTATGTTTTTCAATTGAACTAATAAATTGATTATACTTTGAGTATACTGCAATAACGGAGAAACGCAGATGAAAATAAGCCTTTAGTCAACTGGCATTTTAGAAATGGTTGACCCAATAAGGTGGTTTTTTGTGGAACTTGCTATTGAAAATCCCAAAGTTGCGTTAATGAAAAACAATGTGCACAAATATTCTAAAAATATTTATGAAATTTAGTTAGTGTTAAAATATTGCAATTTGTATACCACTATGATATAATATAAGTGCAAAATTCTGTAATACTATCATAATGCGGACAAGCAGAAGGTACCTTTACGGGGAATTGTAAAAAATAAAGAAAGGATTGGTTATGACCATGAAAAAATCTTTGGGGAAAAGATTTTTAAGCGGCGTTACATCCGGAATACTTGCGGTCACCTATGCCCTGCCGACAAGTCTTCCTTCAGCTGCGGCTGAAGATGGAACGTCAGACCCGAAATATGGCAAAGAGTATGCAGTCGAAGATATACTCAGTGAATACGCATACTTTATTCGGGAAGATGCCAATATAGGCAACCACACGGTCGGCTCGATCGCCATAGGCGGCACCGGAGTTATAGATCACTTCGGTGAAGGTGCTGTATCACCATCGTTTATCGGCAGGATCGAAAAGACAGGAAACTACCAGCAGGAAGCCCCGTTCCTTTATGGCGATGACATAAGAGAACGCTATAAGGGTCAGCCCGTTTACTATCACGAGATAAACGAAGAGCTCTCTTATCTTACAGGTGAAGGCTCGAAGTTCCAGAAGATAGATAACGACTTCATTGATTTTGGCAGTGCGTTCGCTAATTTCACCGAATGGTCGGAGGCTAAGAAAAATGCTTCCGATGCTTACAGGTTCAAAATCGACGATCTTGAAGAAAGAGAGCTCTGGTACGGCAATAATATCAAAGTTATCTCAATTGATTTCGACACTATGCCTTCAAGCATCGTCATTCCTAAGGACGTATTTGAAGCCGCTGACCTCATAAGCCTTAACGGCGACATAAAAAAGATCGCTACAGGCGGCTATACTATCACTCTTGAGGACGTAGACAAGGCTAATCTTACATTTGACGGAAACAGCGAGGGCGGCTTCAAGCTTGTTGAGTTTGCAGGCGTTGAGGCAGGCAGAAACACTACTGCTTTCCACGCTCTGGGCGACAGCGAGATCACTCAGAACGGTCAGATAAACCTTGATGCGGGAATGAACTTTGTATGGAATTTCCCTGATTCATCAGAGGTAAACTTCAAGTTCGGCGGCGGTCATGTAGTTGCTCCGAAGGCTTCCTACAGCAATGGCGGCGGTAACAACGAGGGAAGCATAATCGCAAAGAGCATTTCTTCCACAACGGCAGAAGCTCATTTCTATCCCTTCAGATCCTTCTCAAAGAAGGTATCGGATATTACCTTCTCAAAGATCAAGGACACTACAGAGATCACAGAGTCTACTGCTGACAGCTACAGCGTAAAGAACGCAGGCGAAAAGATCAGCGGTGCTCATATGGTACTTACACTTGATACTCCCGAGCATGAGGGAGATACCCTCAGCGGTGTTATCTCAAATCTTGACAGCAAGTCTGTTGAGGAGGGCAAGCCCGTTATCAGCGGAAACACTATCAAGTGGACTACAGTTGATACTCCTCTTACATTAAAAGGACTCCCCGACGGAAAGTATATCCTCAGCGAGGAAAATGCTCCTGACGGCTGTCAGCCGATAAAGTCAACAGTCCTCACTGTAAGCGAGGGCAAGGTGACCTCGGATAATGTTTCGGGTGTTATCACAAAGGATAAGACTGCTTCCGAAACAGCTTCGGTAATGGCTGTTGATGAAGTATACACAGCATTTATCCGCAAGGCAAGAAATGTTGCAGAAGGTGTTGACGCACCTGTATCGGGAGCTGTTCTCAGACTCTCGGGCGTTGATGAATACGATCAGCCTATAGATATGTCTTCCGTAAGCGCAAAGGACGTAATGTACTTTACAGACTACGGTCACGGAATACAGCTTGGCGATGTTGATTCACAGCTCGCTGCATACAAGCTTGCTTCAAACAGCATAGCAAATACCGCAGCTGACAAGAAGGCTTCATATGAATTCTGCACATCAGGTTCTACAGTAGCTTTCACAGGTCTCCCGGCAGGTACTTATACTATCGAAGAGCTCTCTGCTCCTCTCGGTCTTCTCTCCGCAGCTTCAAAGACTTTCGTTATCTCAAAGGATACGAACGGAAGACTTGCAATGACAAGCGGCAAGGATTCGGGAGCTTCAAATGACACAGTAACACTTTACGACAATGAACAGCTTATTAAAATAAGTAAGGCTGACATTGGCGGAAACATTGTTGAGGGTGCTGAGTTCGAGCTTTCGAGAACAGATAAGAATTCTCTCGGAAACGTTTCTGTTGCAGCTGAGGACGACGAGGCTTACGACAGGATAATCGAGCTCGTTGATGCTTCTGATACAGACAGCGACGCGTACAATGACAAGGCAGTTGAGATACAGCTCAACGGTACACAGTCATTCACAGTCCGCGGAAATACAATGAATCATATAAGTGTAAACGGCAAGGCTGTTAACAGCAGCAATAAGCAGAACACTTATATATATGAGGGCAGTGCGTCTGATACGCTCGTTATAAGCGGTATGTACGAAGGTGATTATACCGTAGAGCTCGATGACGGAACAGAGTTCATCATTCACTGCGATAAGGGCAATAAGGAAATATCAGAGATAACAGTTTTCTCAAAGCCTGTAAGCTCTGATAGCAAGGCAGATCTCAAGGACAGCACAGCTATCCTTTCAACTGACAAGCAGACCATTTCTTTCAAGGGCGGCACTGTAGATATTGCCAGCCTTGACGACGGCGAGTACGTTCTCAAGGAAACAGCAGCACCCAACGGTTTTGCCAAGGTCGAGTCAGAATTCGTATTCGAGATCAAAAACGGTGAGGTCACTTTAAAGAGTGCCGATACCACAGGATTTGCTGTCAAGGACGGCAACAATATCATTATCACAGACAGTGTTTCTGAGATAAGCATTTACAAGTACTATGATTCAGTAGGAAATACAACTCCCGAGGACTCTAAGCAGGGTGCCGAGATGAAGCTCACCTTCGTCAAGGGCTCTGAAAAGGCAGCTCAGGAGATAGTAGGTGCAAAGAACTTAAAGGTCGGCGAGTCTGCAAAGTGGAACTCAAAGCGTGAGAACCCAAGAGTATTCATTGGTCTTATGGACGGTGAGTACCTCCTCGAAGAGGAGAAGGCTCCCGAGGGCTATGAGGCTGCCGAGCCAAAGACTATCATCATCAAGGACGGCATCATAGCAGGCGACGGCACATCAGAGTACCTCCTCAACACAAAGAAGGGTACTATCACTCTTGACAAGAAGGCTCTCGGCGGCGATTACATCGCTGAAGGAGAAGTCGAGTTCACTATCAAGCCAAACGGCGGCGGTGCTACACTCAAGGGCGTAAGCATCAACGGCAGCGAAGAGCTTGGTGATGTGAAGGAATACAAGTTCAACGGTCTTACCTCAACATTCAAGGGACTGAAGGACGGCGAGTATATCCTCGTTGAGGATACAGCTCCCGCAGGCTACTCTGTAGTATCTGAGTTCAAGTTCACTGTTAAGGGCGGCAAGGTCGAAAATGTAGAGAGTGCCACAAACGGCAGATCCTACAAGGACGATAATGGCAACATCGTAGTTGAAGATGCTCCTATCGTAAAGCTCAGCAAGGAAGCACTCGGCGCAAAGCCAATTTCCGAGAGCGCAGGCAAGGCAAAGTTCACACTCATCGCAAACGATGAGGGCGCAAGCCTCAAGGGTGTCAAGATAAACGGCACAGAAGTAACAGAGGATACAAAGGAGACACAGTTCGAGGGCAACGCAGTTGACTTCGAGTATCTCGGTGCAGGCAGCTATACTCTCGTAGAGGATACAGCTCCTACAGGCTACTCTGTTGTAACAAGCTTCAAGTTTACTGTTGATGAAAAGGGTAAGGTATCAAACGTTGAGACAACTACCAACGGAAAGTCATACATCGGCAAGAACGGTGAGATAGTTGTTGAGGACGCACCTATCATCAAGATAGACAAGAAGGAAGTCGGCGGAACACCTATCCCCGAAGAAGCAGGCAAGGTAAAGTTCAAGCTTACAGCTGAGGGCGAGCAGACTCTCGAAGGTGTAAAGGTAGACGGCGGCGAAGCAATCGGCAAGGGCGTCAAGGAAGTTGAGTTCGAGGGAAACACTTCTGAACTTGAATATCTCCCTGACGGAAAGTACAGCCTTGAAGAAACAGCTGCACCTGACGGCTACACAACAATCACAACATTCACATTTGAAATACAAGACGGTGTTGTAAAGAATTCTTCCGTTGTAACAGACGGCGACAAGAAGGTATCAGATGACGGAAAGACCATTGAAGTATTTGATACAAAGTCAGTTATCAAGATAGACAAGCAGGCACTTGGCGGAACTCCTATCCCCGAGAGTGCAGGCAGGGCAAAGTTCACACTTATCGCTAACGACGAGGGAACAACTCTCCAGGGCGTTCAGG
>NZ_FRCT01000017.1:0-1582 GCF_900143025.1 Ruminococcus flavefaciens
GGTGTGCCCTATCTGAGAAAAAATCAGCTAAAAAAGTCTTTGGAAAGGGGTTCGGGGGAAAGCCTTTCTTCAGAAAGGTTTCCCCCGATAAATAGTATAAACTGCTATATGAGTACCACGGTTAAGCAGGCTTTTTTATTTTTATTCCGTTGAATTAGCTGCGTAGACTTTCAGTACATTCGATGCGTCAACAGAATCTATCATTCCGTCGCCGTTGTAATCATAGTACCGGAACTGTGTCTTTGTGGGCTCTGTTTTGCCTGTAGAAACCTTTGAGTACAGAGCAAGTATCATAGAAGCATCTACAGAATCCACCTTTCTGTCGAAATTTACATCGCCCTTAGGCGGAATATCGTGCGAAGGATCACTTTCAACATATATATATCCGGGAATGATACCCTGAGAGAATATCCATGCCTCCATGAGCTTTCCGTCTTCGTCCATTAATTCATTGGTGAAAAGGTCGGTATCCTTATTGTAGTATATATCAATAGGATACTTTTCAAAACTTACAAAGTCTTCCGGAAGCTTCACTTTGAATTCAAACATAACGCCGTCATAGCTTTTTGCGTCAGAACCTGCAATAATAGCTCTGAAACCGTTATCTCCCTCAGGCACGGCAGTAAACATAGCTCTTTTGAGTGCCGGACCTGCATATGCGATCTCGCCGTCCTCGTCCTTTACTAATTCAAGTCTCTCATCGACCTTTACGGAGAAGCCTGCATTGGCATATTTCCCTTCTGCATCTTTGATATATATCTGTATCGTCCTGACAGGATTATCCTTAGCTTCATTATAGCTAATGTTTTGCTGAGTTATCAATACAGTCGGCTTTACAGTCGCTTTTGACAGGTCGATACCTGTAAGGTCATATTTATCGCCCTTTGCAGCTTCTGCTGCAACAGCCTGTAAAGCTGTTGCAGATAGGAGCATTATTGCCGCGGTAGTTACTGAAACTATTTTTCTGATAAATTGTTTCATTTGGTTTACTCCTTCTTAGAAAAAATCACTTTCTGCCAAGAAAAACATCTAATTCAATTTCGTTGCCTGCTGAAAGGAATGCATAGTAAGCAAGCACCTTTGAAGCGTCTGCTGAGTCGATAAGACCGTCCTTATTAATATCGCAGGTAGCACTTTCCTTTTCTGTAGGCTCTGTGCTGTTAGTGGATAATCTTGCATAAGCTTTAAGTATAGCAGAAGCGTCAACAGAGTCTATCTTGCCGTCGCCGTTAGGGTCGCCAAGCTTGTATCTCTTTCCTGAGTCGGGAGTTGTTGTAGTTGTAACAGTTGTAGTAGCTGTTGATGTTGTTGTAGAGGTTACAGTAGATGTAGTTGAAGCCTTTGATGTTGTCGATGTAGTTTCTGTCTTTGAAGTAGAAGTAGAAGATGTAGTCAGTGTAGGCAGTTCGGTTGTAGTTGATGTTGTTACAGCCTTTGATGTGGTAGAAGTAGTTGATGTTGTTGTGGAAGTAGTAGATGCAGATGTGGAAGTTGTCTTCTTAGTTGTTTCTGTTGTAGGCTTAACAGTTGTTGTAGAAGTCGTCTTCTTTGTAGTCTCTGTTGTAGGCTTAACAGTTGTTGT
>NZ_FRCT01000017.1:2704-22270 GCF_900143025.1 Ruminococcus flavefaciens
GTAGAAGTTGTCTTCTTTGTGGTCTCTGTTGTAGGCTTAACAGTTGTTGTAGAAGTTAAACTTGGACCGGTCCAGTAAGATCTATCAGTAGTTGTTACCTCTGTAGTACTTGCTGATGTTGTCTCTGTAGTAGTTATTGTAGTTGTCTTCTTTGTAGTCTCTGTAGGCTTTACAGTTGTGGTAGAAGTAGTTGTTGTAGTAGTTTCTGTAGCGGTAGTAGATGTTGTTGTCTGCTCGTCGCCGCCCTTTATCTTGATGTAGCCCTGCTCGATACCCTTTGTAAACACCCACGCTTCCATGTACTTTGAATTAGCCTTATTGCCGATAGAAGCAAACAGGTCGTTCTCGATATCGTACTCGATATTTACAGGGAAAAGATCTCCTTCCTTTACATTATCGGGAAGTCTGAGATCAAATGTCCACATTACGCCGTCAAGACCATAGTCGCCGGAACCTGCTGTAACGAGGAAAATAGTGTTGTCCTCTTCTGAAAGCTCTGTTCCCAGTCTTCTTATAGCAGGACCTTTCTCTGCTAATTCTTCGTCACGAAGCTCAAGCTTCAATCTGTCATCGTATCTTACATGGATACCTGTAGCTACATATTGTCTGCTTGCACCCTTGATACTCATTTCGATAGACTGAACAGGAGATTTTTTAGCTTCTTCCAGAGAGATCTCAATTTGACTGAGCGATAATGTCGGCTTTACTGTCGATTTCTCAGGATCAATTCCATTAAGCTCGTACTTGTCTCCTGTTGCACTTCCTGCTCCGTACGCGCTTGTCACAGGTGAAATGCACGAAACGGAAAGAGCCGCTGCAATTGCTGTTACTTTTTTTAGGATTTTATTCATTATTATGCCCCCTTGATTTAATAATTGTATAATATCACAAAAAGAACAAAATTGCAAGTACTTTTATGCTCTTTCACGCCGTTTTATGCTGACTTTTCCTACAAGCGCTGCTATCAGCACAAGATATACCGCTCCCCCTACGGCCGCAGAAACTCCCATAACGCCAATGAGCGAAGCCCCTGCATTTTTCAGTAAAGAAGCCGTAAGATACGCCGCTCCGCCGCACATAGCCCCCGAATACAAGACCTTTCCGAAGGGCGCTGCACTGATATGCAGATCAGCAGCTTTTATGTAGACTTTAAGGGATATCGCAAGCACTGTACCATAGCACAGAGAGGTCGAAAATGCGGCTCCGTCCACTCCCATAAAAGGTATGAAAATGAGATTTCCTGCCAGCTTTACAGCTGTGCCTATAAGCGTTATTTTCAGGGGAGCCGAGGGCTTCCCTACAGCCTGAAGCATACTGAAAAGCGGATAGGACACACAGAGACATACCATGCCTGCCATTAGCCAGCGAAGGGAATTTACACAGAAAGCCGCCTCATCTGACTGCTGTGGATACAAAAAGCCCAGTATCTCAGGTGCAAGGACTCCTATCCCCACTGCCGCAGGAACCGATATTACCGCCGCCGTGAGAAGTGCCTGAGACGTTCCGTATTCAAGAGCTTTTCTGTCCTTGCTCTCATATGCAGACGTTATGCAGGTAAGTGCCCCTTTTCCCAGCATATTAGTCACCGACGGCACAAGATTGAATACAGTAAGTGCAATGCCTGCAAATGAACCATATATAAAGTAGGGCAGCTCTGCCGCTGAAACGCCCTCAGGTGCGGCTATACTGCTGCCGAAACAGGATATACAGCCTATTACCGTCCACATATCTATCAATGCCGTAAGATTTGTCACCAGCGCACTTACGCCTACAGGAGCGGCAGTTGCCGCAAGCTCACGGACTATGGCTTTTCTGCTCATAACATAGCTCTCGCCCCCCTCGGGCAATTTCGTGAACAGCCTTACTGCTGCAAGAAATACCGCTGCTCCCAGCGTTGAAAGAGTAACTCCCAGTATGCCTGCCGCCGCAGCTGCGGCGCGTACATCTGTTACATACGGAAAATACTTTTCTATGACCTGCGGATTTTTCAGAACATAGCCGCACAGCAAAAGTCCTGCCGCTGCCTTTACTACTCCTTCGACTACCTGCGAAAGCGCCGTAGGATACATATTACTCATACCCTCGTAACAGCCTCTCTCAACCGCTGTTATACAGCCGAAAAGCACCGCAGGCGCTATCATAGCCACTGCTGCCGCTGCTTCGCTGCTGCCTGTACTGTAAATGCTGAAGGGCTTTGCAAGAAGTATTATCAGCAGGCTGCCGATAAGTCCCACAAGTGAAAATATCCCCAGAGCCGTCCTGCGTATCTTTGCTGTATTCGCATACATACCAAGTGCTGTGCTTTGCGCCGTCATACGAGCTACAGCAGAGCTCAGCCCAGTGACGGTAAGAGAATACACAGGCATGAAGAGGCTGTATGCACAGCTGAAATACCCCATGCCCACACCGCCAAGTATATTTGTAAGCGGTATCTTGAAAAATGCTCCCAGCAGTTTTGCTGCCGCTGCCGATACCATTAATATTATGGAACCCTTTATGAAATTCTGCCTTTTCAGTAGTTACCGCCTCCGAAATATGTGCCTGCACATAAAAATAGTTTTTCACATAAATATATGATGCGGCTGTTTTGTTTATGCGGAAGCGGATTTGTACTTCTATAAGAGGGCTGAAATAAACACTTTTTCAACGGAAAACCATTGATTATTGAAAAAATATATTTTCAGTTCTATGTTTTGCATAAATTCTTGTGCTCGATTTTATGCATCATTACAGTGGTTAGTAGGGACGCGCAATGTGCGTTTCTACAATTCAAATTCGTCTGCGTAAGCAGACACAATAATTCCGAATTCCAAATTCCGCATTCCGAATTAATAACCCAGCCCCTACAGGCTAACGGCTAAAGGCTAATGGCTCCACTGCCATGCACTAACCACTAATCACTATAAAAATCCACGCGCATATTGATTTATTGTAAATAATGTGTTATAATGTAAATTGGACTGATTATAGTTATCAAACAGACGAAAGGCTGGTTTTTATCATGGATTATAAATTCTCAGACAAGGTCAGCAAGCTCCAGGCTTCTGCCATAAGAGAAATACTCAAGTTCACTTCTGATCCTGAGGTAATCTCTTTTGCAGCCGGAAATCCTGCTCCCGAGGCTTTCCCAAAGGAGAGGATCGCTGAGATCTCTGCTGAACTTCTCAAAAACGACCCTATTCTTGCACTCCAGTACAGCGTCACTGAGGGCTATACTCCCCTGCGTGATTTCCTTAAAGGCTGGATGACAGAGAAAAATTGCTTCCATAAGGAATTCGACGACCTTATCATTACATCAGGCGGACAGCAGGCTAACGAGCTTTCATGTAAAGTCCTGCTCAACGAGGGCGATACTCTCCTCTGCGAGTCTCCGAGCTTTATCGGTTCGCTCAATGCATTCCGCTCATACAATGTCAATCTGGTCGGCGTTGAAATGGAAGATGACGGAATAAATCTCGAAAAGCTTGAAGATACTCTCAAAAAGGACAAGAATGTCAAGCTTCTCTATCTTATCCCAAACTTCCAGAACCCAACAGGCAAAACTATGTCTCTGGCTAAGCGCAAGGCAGTCTATGAGCTTGCCTGCAAGTACGATTTCATTATCTTAGAGGACGACCCATACGGAGAGCTCCGCTTCGAGGGCGAAAATGTTCCCTGCATAAAGAGCTTTGATACCGAGGGCAGAGTAATCTACTCCAGCACCTTCTCCAAGATAATCTCATCAGGCTTCAGAACAGGCTACTGCTCCGCTCCTGCTCCTATCATTCAGAAAATGGTAGTCTGCAAGCAGGTTGCTGACGTTCACTCGAATATGTGGGCACAGGTGGTTTCCCACAGATTTATGACAACTGTTGACAGAGAAGCTCATTTCAAGAAGCTCCGCGCTATATACAAGGAAAAATGCGACCTTATGTGCGGATATATAGACAGCGAGTTCTCAAAGAAGATACACTATACCAAGCCTCAGGGCGGTCTCTTCGTATGGTGCGACCTTCCCGAAAACTGCAACATGAACGACTTCTGCAAAAAAGCTGTTCAGGAGTACAAGATCGCTGTCGTACCCGGCAACTCTTTCAGCATAGACCAGAACGAGATCAGTCACTCGTTCCGTCTTAATTATTCAACACCTACAAACGAGCAGATAAAGAAGGGTATGGAAATACTTGCCCGCATGACAAGAGAAATGCTCGATTAAGAAGAAAAAATTACTTTGAAAGGAAAATTTTTACTATGCCAAACAGAATGACCGACAGATATAATGTCACACAGAAATATCTTATGACAAGAGGACAGGCTATCAACTTCCCTGCTGAATACTTCGACAGCCTCAGCAAGCTCAAGAAGAACGACGTTTTCGGCGTTGTTATCGACATTCCTATGTCCGCTGATGTGCTCACAACTATGGTCTGCTTTATCAACGGTGCTGCAAACATCTACTTCAACAACGGCGGCGAGTACACAGGCGCTTCACAGAAGTACAGAAACCTCGTTCAGGCTGCTCATACTCTCGTTGCAAATGCAGGTCAGCTTCTTCCTAAATGTGAAAAGACCAAACGCTATGACCTTCCTAAGGGCAGAACAAACAAGATATTCCTCCTCACAAAGGGCGGCGTATATATGACAGAGCTCAAATCAGGTCTTATCCCCGAAACAGAGCCTGAGCTCCGTTCATTCTATGTACTCTATCAGCGCGTTCTCAGCGAGATCAGAAGCTGCCAGCTCAAGGACGAGGCTGACAGAAGAAATGCTGCTAAGTAAGGAGAGTCACATCAATGGACGATAAAAAGCTGATTTTCAGCGGTATACAGCCTACAGGCACATTTACCCTCGGCAACTACATCGGAGCTGTCAGAAACTGGGGCGTTTTACAGGAGCAGTACAACTGCATTTACTGCGTTGTTGATATGCACGCTATAACTGTAAGACAGGATCCTGCAAAGCTCCGTCAGAATACACTCAATTCATACGCACTCTTAATGGCTTGCGGAGTTGATCCCGAAAGATCTATACTCTTTATTCAGAGCCATGCTCCGACACACGCTGAGCTCAACTGGATACTGGGCTGTAATACACAGTTCGGCGAGCTTTCACGTATGACTCAGTTCAAGGACAAGAGCCAGAAACACCCTGATGATATAAACTCGGGTCTCTTTACTTATCCTACGCTTATGGCTGCGGATATCCTCGCTTATAACGCCGACCTTGTTCCTGTGGGCGTTGACCAGAAGCAGCATCTGGAGCTTGCAAGAAATATCGCTCAGCGCTTCAATCAGCGTTACGGCGATTTCTTCACACTTCCCGAGCCTTATATCCCGGAGGTAGGCGCAAAGATAATGTCATTGCAGGAGCCTACCAAGAAAATGTCAAAATCCGACGAAAATCCCAACGCTTGTATACTTATCCTCGACGACAAGGATACTATTATCCGCAAGTTCAAGAGAGCTGTTACAGACAGTGAGGCTGAGGTATGCTACCGCGAGGGCAAGGACGGCATCAATAATCTTATGACAATTTACTCATGTGTTACAGGCAAGGACTTCAAGGCTATCGAGTCTGAATTTGCAGGAAAGGGCTACGGCGACTTCAAGATCGCTGTCGGAGAAGCTGTTGCAGATCACCTCGAACCTGTCCGTACCGAGTTCGCTAAGCTCAGCGGCGACAAGGCTTACCTGAAACAGTGCTACACAGAGGGTGCTCAGAAAGCACTCAGATACTCAGGCAGAATAGTCTCAAAGGCTTATCATAAGGTAGGATTTGTAGACAGATAATTATTATTCGGCTATGTTTTGATGCTCGAAAAAATATAACTTCTTGTAATTATATAGCAAAAATATACAAAGTGCGGCTGTTTAAATTATTATTTTCTTCGGAATTAACAAAAATGTAAAAAAAAGGTTGCAATTTATCAAAATTTAGGGTATTATATAACATAGCCCGTCTTTAAGGGAGTGTTTTCCTATGGTTGAATATCAGCAGAAAGAGCATTATTCCATTAACGATTTGCTCGATATTGTAAGACTTCTGAGAGGCGAGGGCGGCTGCCCGTGGGATAGAGAACAAACCCACAAGTCGATAAAGAGCGACTTCATAGAAGAGACCTGCGAAGTTATCGAGGCTATAGACCTTGAGGACGCAGATCTTCTCCGCGAAGAGCTGGGCGACGTTCTGCTTCAGGTCGTTTTCCATTGCAGGATCGAAGAAGAAACAAATTCCTTCACTTTCGATGATGTGTGCGATGAGATCTGCAAAAAGCTAATTATCCGCCACCCCCACGTTTTCGGCGACGTAACAGCTAATTCCACCGACCAGGTGCTGAAGAACTGGGACGCTATAAAAATGGAAACTAAGGGGCAGAAAAGATACACGGATACCCTCACAAGCGTTGCAAAGTCCCTTCCCGCTCTTATGAGAGCACAGAAGGTAGGCAAAAGGGCGATGCGCGCAGGCATGGATTTCCGATGTGCTGAGGACGCTATAGCTTGTATCGGAAACGAAAAGGCTGAACTCGACGCTGCTGTAATAAGCGGCGACAAAGCAAATATCGAAGAGGAGATCGGCGATCTGCTGTTTTCATGTGTAAATGCTGCACGCCTTTTAGGCGTTGACGCAGAGCTTGCACTGAAAGCCGCAACTGAAAAATTCATTAAACGCTTTTCTATTACTGAGGAACTCGTTTCCGCAGAGGGCGTTGATATGAAAAATCTTCCTATTGAAGAGCTTGACATCTATTGGGACAAAGCAAAATCAATAATTAGTAAAACGGAGGAACAGAAAAAATGACTAAGACTGAGCTTATCAATTCTATAGCAGAAAAGGCTAAATGCACAAAGAAGGACGCTTCTGCAGCTCTTGAGGCTACTCTTTCAGCTATTCAGGAGACTCTTGAGAGCGGCAACAAGGTTTGCCTCACAGGCTTCGGTACATTCGAGGTTCGTGAGAGAGGCGAAAAGACCTGCATCAACCCCAAGACAAAGGCTAAGATGGTTTGCCCTCCATGCAAAGCACCTGCTTTCAAGGCTGGCAAGGGTCTTAAAGAAGCTATCAACAAGTAATGGCAAATGGGGACATTTAATGTCCCCATTTTTATTTATATATTTCGGAAGGAGATACTATGAGACTTGACAAGTACCTCAAGGTAACAAGACTTATAAAACGCCGCACAGTAGCCAATGAAGCCTGCGACGCCGAGAAGATAGTCGTTAACGGCAAGGCTGCAAGAGCTTCCTATGACGTAAAGGTGGGCGATATCATAGAGATAAATATGGGAACACGCCCCTTAAAGGTCAAGGTCCTCAGCGTTACAGAGCACGCTACAAAGGAAAATGCTGCGGATAACTACACTGTAATAGAATAAGCACCTGAGCTCAGGAGGTGTATACGCCATGGCAAAGGATTTGGAACTTAATCGCACATTCGACACGTCTTCATCAGTATATGACAAAATGCGCCCGAATTATGTTGCTGAGCTGTATAAGAAAATATTCGATTATATCAGTATAACTCCAGACAGCTGTGTAGTTGAAGTAGGAAGCGGAAGCGGTCAGGCTACACGACCGATACTTGATACAGGCTGTAAGCTTACTGCTGTGGAATACGGCGAACACTTATCAGAGCTGTTAAGGGAAAAATTCGGTAAGTATAAGAATTTCAGCGTTATCACGGGGAAATTTGAGGATATTTCTTTCGCAGACAGCTCCTGCGATCTTGTTTTCTCTGCAACCGCTTTCCACTGGATACCTGAGGATATCGGCTACAGCAAGGTGTTTTCCATGCTGAGATCAGGCGGTGTATTCGCGCGGTTTGCAAATCGCCCGTCAATAAGCCGTAATCCCTCTGCTATTACACAGAAAATAGAACGCCTGTATGATGAATACTATTACAGCTACTATAAAAAGGAACGCGGTACAAAACAGGCTTTTACCGAAGAACAGGCTGAAAAGATCGCTACGATCCCTGAAAAATACGGATTTACTGATTTGCAGTATCATCTGTTCGGACGCGAACGAGTTTTTTCAGCTGATGAATATGTTCAGCTCCTCAGCACATACTCCGACCACATTGCTATGAAAAAAGCTGTACGAGAAGAGTTCTTTTCAAAGATAGCAGAGGCTATAAATTATCACGGCGGCACTATTACCATATACGATACTCTTGATCTTGAGCTTGCACGAAAGCCCTGAAACAAAACAAACCCGAAAGCAGTTTAACTGCTTTCGGGCTTTTTAATGTCTATGGCTTTATTTTGTATTGTGGATATCCCAGCGGAAGTTTACAAGCTTTCTCGCCTTTGTGTTATCCAACATATTGTTATTTTCTATCTTTGCCAAATCAAGATAGCGATAATTGGTCTTTTCGTCCTTGTTCGCGCTGAAAATGCCCTTGAGCTTGGAAAAAGTTCCTGCGGGCTGTTTCTGCATTACCGCGCCAAGACGATGCTTTTCACGCATGAAGGTGATTATGTCAGCCGCTGTGGTAAGCAGTCTGTCACCAACATTGTATATGCCTGTGTATGAAGTAGAGTCCGCATTCTTAACGTAACAGAGTATGAAGTCTACCAGATTGTGAACACAGCACATCTGGAAACCGTACTGTCCCTGTCCGTATACGAAATTTGAACCGTCCTTAGGGTCTGTGATCTTTGCGATAAGGTTATCAGTAAAATTGAGCGTATATACAGGCGAGAAGCGTATAATGCAGCATATTTTATCCTTATGACGAGATACCTCACTTACGATCTCCTTCTCTGATTTATACTTCATTACCGCATAATTCGTGACAGGCTTCAGATCGCTGTCTTCACGAATCGGTTCGCGGCTCTTCGGGAACTGATATACCTGATCTGTGCTGAGAAGCATTACCATTTTTACATTTTCATCTGTAAACGCATAACGGAAAATAAACTTATCTACCGACGCACTTTCTTGCATTTGCTCCTCAGTAACGATAGGTCCGAGATCGTTATCTACCGTACAAGCAGCAAGAATAACAATATTTATCTTATTTTTTTCAAATACCTCAGCTATAGCGTTTTTATCTGTAGGTGAACATATAACCGATGAATAGTGAAGCTTCCCTTCGTTATAACCTGATTCCTCTCTGTCAATAGCTATGACCTCAAAGCCTTTCTTGAGGAGTCCTGAGCAAATATGCTGCCCTATAAGTCCGCAGCCTCCTGTGACCAGTACTTTCTCCATGATCATAGCCTCCTTTCTCCAACTTAAATAATATCTTATGTATCCTCTGATTAAAACAATATACCCTAAATAATTTTTTCTGTTCTATATTCTTATGATTAGCCTTCCGCAACTCTATTCTCCCCGAATACAGCTCAATCTACAACTGCTGAATCGGGATCTGAATTGATTTTTTCAAGATACTTGTCAACTGTAGCATTTATAGACTCGAATGTCTCATTCCACGGTGTGCCTCTCGCGGTAAGCCTTAACGAATCATTAAGAAGATTTCCGCAGTCCTGTGAAACTCCCCTTGATATATCTATAACGGGGTTAGCCTCAGCAAGCTGCTGCATACTGTCCTTCATATCGAGCATTTCCTGAGTCCAGCCGTAGTCCTCTCTGAACTGCTGATCTGCTATCTCCTTGGTTCTTGGATCAAGGTGTGCAAATCTCTTACAATCGAGGTATCTGGCTACGCCCTCCGGATTTGAACCTCCGCTCACGAACATATACGATTCAAGACCCGTAGGCACATAGTACTCATCTGCTTCGGGATCTCTTGGCATTGGTACAAAGAATACGTCCTCCCCGTACTTTGCAGTCCACTTTGCCTTTTCCATGTAAAAATCGTAAAGTCCGATAGGATAGAACAGTGTTTTACCCTCGCCCACATAGGCAGGCTTGGTATCCCAGCCGAAATCTCCGACACCTATAGCAATGCAGTTCTTCTGGTAAAGATCGTATATCCAGTTCTGAACACGCTCCATAGCGGGATCACTGAGATTGTTCACGAGCTTTCCGTCCTCCAGACTTACAGGCGGTACGCCTATGGTGTTCATAAGACCAAACTCGAACCACCAGCCGTCTATGCCGTATTTCTGGTTATCGGTATCCACAAAGCCCTCAAGCATCTCCTGGAATGTATCCCATGTCCATTCGCCTCTTGCATAGAGCTCTGCCGGATCCTCAAAGCCTGCTTCTGCTACGGTTTTTTTGTTGTATACTACAGCAACAGTATCTCCTGTTGCCTGAACTCCTGCCATATAATGCTTTCCGTCCCACAGGAACTGGTCGTTAACGTCCTTAACGTCCTCCCAGAGCGGAGAATCAAAATCTATATAATCATCTGCCGGCACGAACATCTTTTTTATCGCGCCTCTCGGGAAAGCGTCCAGATTACCTCCATAGAAGAAATCTATGCCTTCGCCCGAGCTCATATACTCTGTAAGCTTTTCAAATCTGTCCTCGTAGGTACAGCTGTAGAATTTTACCTTTCCGCCGTATCTCTCCTGGAACACTGCAAGGTCTATGGGGACATTCTTGCCTGTACCGTCAGGGTTTATGTCCCAGTCAGAAAGCCATTTTATCTCACCGTTTTCCAGCTTATCTCCTTTAAGAAGCTCTGAGCTTTCTGCGTTTTTACGAATTTCCTCTCTCAGACCTGAGTCCAGCTCTTTGGTGTTTCCGGACTCTTTTTCCTCCTTCTTGCTGCTGCAAGCAAGGACAGACATAGACATTGCAGCTATCAATAATGCTGAAATGAAATATCTTGCTTTTTTCATCCTCAAACTCCTTTTAATATCGCCCTATTGTTAACCTATTATAACCATCTTATTTTTACCTTAACCTAATTATATCACTTTGTCTCGGTTTATGTCAATATAAAATTTTCATAGACTTTTAACACTTTTGTGGTTAATTATTCACATATTGTTTAAGTATACTGTGATATATTTTAAGCTATATACACAAAGTTTTAGTGGCATTTGATACCGGAGGCTCTGAATGCACAGCATTCACGCATATTGCATACCGCACAGCCTCTTTTGCTTTTTTCAATAGGCTTATCTGAAATGCCTATTATTGCCGTTACCGATTTTGAAGGTATCAATAGTGAGCTTTCAGTTACCGTCAGACCTATCCTTCTCTGCGCATTCAGGGCGATAAGGAAGCTTTTCTGCAATGAGATAGGTAGGTCGCCGTATCCCGGACTGAAACGCCATGTTCTGTATTTTGTTTCGTGTTTTTGAAATATTTCCTCCTCAGCGCGGTTGCATACCTGTTCAACAGCCGCACTGCAAAGGCAGTCTATAGCAAGAGACTCTGCCATATCCGTGACCGCCGCCTGTCTTATGAGCTTATCCGCCTCCTGTGAAAGAGTTGCAGCAAGCATTACGGCACGGTCACAGCCGCTTAAATGTCTTTTTATATCTTCTCCTGTCAGCGGTTCGGACATTGCTCCGAGAACGACTCCGTTCTCCGAAAACTCAACAGATGTCTCAAGATATACATATTTAGGTCTTACGCGCTCGCGCACGAGCCTTTCGCAGCGTTCGAGCATACCTGATATTGCTTCTGTGGGAGTCCCCTTGATGCCCATATACCGCGCTGCTTCCGATAGGGATATGGGGGAAAGCTCCATCACGTTTTGATGATGCCCGAAACAGCTTCGCTTATCTTACGGGCAACATATGGATTATTCATCGTATAAAGGTGTATTCCGTCAACTCCGCTTGCAACAAGGTCAACTATCTGATTTACAGCGTAGGCTATGCCCGCATCGCGGAGTGCCTCGGGATTGTGCTCATACTTAGTCATTATGCGCACAAACTTTGTCGGCAGACTTGCGCCGCAGGTCGTTACCATTCTCTCTATCTGCTTTTTATTTACAACAGGCATTATGCCTGCCTCTATCGGTACATTTATGCCTGCAATAGCAGCCTTTTCGCGGAACTCGTAGAAATTATCATTATCGAAGAAAAGCTGTGTGATAAGGTGGTCTGCACCTGCATCTACCTTTTTTCTAAGATTTATGATGTCCTCTACAAGTGTTTCTGCGTCGGGGTGACACTCGGGATAGCAGGCACCTGCTATGTCGAAATCTCCCTTTGATTTTATGTATGTGATAAGGTCACTTGCATGGTTGAAATCGTTCACAGGAGGTATCTCAGGGTTTATATCTCCCCTTAATGCAAGTATATTCTCGATACCGCGCTGTTTTGCCTCATCAAGTGCAGCATCTATCTCGCTCCTTGTGAAGTTTATACATGGAAGATGCAGCATAGGTGTAATGCCGCTTTCCTTTATTTTAGAAGCTATCTCCAGTGCGTAACGGCTGTTTCCGCTGCCGCCTGCACCAAAGGTAACACTTATAAAATCGGGACGTAGATCATTGAGTTCGTTCAGGGTGTCATATATTACCTCGACAGGGCTTGTTTTCTTGGGTGGGAACACCTCAAAGGAAAACACTGTCTTATCCTTAAAAAGCTCTTTGATATGCATATATATCCTCCGTTATTCGATCGACCAGTCAATTTCGCCCAGTCCCTTTTCGCGCAGGAACTGATTTGCCTTTGAAAAATGCCTGCACCCGAAAAATCCATTATACGCCGAAAGCGGACTCGGGTGGGCTGCCTTTAGTACAAGATGTGCAGGGTTTGTGATATACTGCTGCTTTGTCTTTGCATCGCCGCCCCAGAGCATGAATACCATTGGCTTTTCACGCTGATTGAGCAGCTTTATGACATCAGTAGTAAAGTTCTCCCAGCCTATGCCATGGTGACTTCTTGCCTGATTTGCACGTACTGTAAGTACGGAATTGAGCAGAAGTACGCCTTCCTGCGCCCACTTTGTAAGCTCTCCGTGCTTGCCTAAATTATCTATGCCCACATCTTCCCTTATTTCTTTGAATATATTGATAAGTGACGGCGGCGGAGCTATCCCCTTCCGCACGGAAAAGCTCAGACCGTGAGCCTGTCCCTCACCGTGATAGGGGTCCTGTCCGATTATAACGCACTTCACATCTTCGTATGAGGTGTATTTCAGTGCATTGAATATATCATACATACCCGGGAAAATTCGCTGCGTTCTGTACTCATTTATAAGAGTCTGTCTGAGTTTAAGGTAGTAATCCTTAGTAAACTCATTTTTCAGCAGCTCGTCCCAGTCATTGTTAAAGCTTACCATATTGCCTCCATTGTTTTAAATTAAAACAGGGACGGCATGAGCCGCCCCCCTTCTCTCATTAATTGAAAACTGTATCCTCATAATACTTGAATTTTACAAGAGTATTACGCCTGTATGTAAGAGAACCCTGCTGATTGAAGGGCACCTTGTCATAAGCCTCGGCTGAACACTCGATCTTCAGCTTCTGTCCTTTTCTTGTAACAAAGATAAGCTCATAATACTCATCGACAAGCTTTACCTGTCCCGTACTCTCTATAATTCGCATACGGTCATCGCTCTTTCTGATAAGTGTTGCCATTTCTACAATAGGCTCTGATGTACGCTTCTGCTGTGCGAACTCGTCCTCCTGAACAGCTCTCCTGCCGTCAGGCTGAGATGCTCTCTTTGCGGGAGGAGGCATTTTATTCGGTACATCTCCGTCATCATAATCGTCGTGGCGTTCTTCAAGAAAGAGTGAAAGAAGTCGTCTGAATGAGCTTTTTCCGCTGAATAAAAGTATTATAAGTATAAGTACAACAACAATAGCGGCAAGTAAGATCAAAAGATTTCTCATCTGTTGTGTCATTTATTTTTCAGGCGCACTGCGCCTCTCCTTTCTGCTTCAGTGTATCCCTCGGTTTGTTTTTATTTCCGAGCGGGTACAAAATAGTCCATTTCTATTATAATATATTTTTTCATACTTTGCAAGTTATATTTGCAATTTTCTTTAAAATATGTTTCATCACTTATTGCTGCTATATATGGCGAGAAAGGGGTAAAATGGCAAACATTGGATTTTTCACTTACTATTAATATAAACGATATATCTGCAAAAGTTCAGACAATAATGAAAAATGGGAAGATATAGTTTTTATATATCGCTTTATTCCTTGCTGTTTCCTTTGTTTTATGCTATAATGTTCATAACAACGGACTTTTAAAATTTCTTAAATTATAAAAAAAGTAAAGGACATCAGCTATGCAGAAAATTTTAGGATATATGCGCAAAGCAATACAGAATTACGGACTTATTTCCTACGGAGACCGTATTCTCGTGGGCGTTTCGGGCGGAAAGGACAGTCTTGTACTTCTTCAGGGACTGCACCTGCTGCGGAAATTCATCGGTATTGATTATGAGATAGTCGCCGTTACTCTTGATATGGGATTTACAAGCGGTACTATGGACTTTTCCCCCATTGCCAAGCTTTGCGAGGAACAAGGCATCGAGTACCACGTTATAAAAACTCAGATCGCCGAGATTGTTTTCGATGTGCGAAAAGAACCGAGCCCTTGCAGTCTTTGTGCTCGAATGAGGCGAGGAGCACTTCACGATGCTGCAAACGATTTAGGCTGCAACAAGGTCGCACTCGGTCATAACTACGATGACGCCGTCGAGACATTTGTTATGAACCTTTTCACTGAGGGTCGCATTGGCTGTTTTTCGCCAAGCACCTACCTTACACATAAAAAAGTAACTGTCATCCGTCCCCTCGTACTTGCTCCCGAGAAGGATATCCGCAGAGCTGCGAGAAGAATCGAACTTCCTGTTGTTAAATCGGTCTGTCCTGCGGACGGTCATACCAACCGCCAGAAAACAAAGGACTTCCTGGCAGATATGGAACGAAATGACCACGGCTTCAAAGACAGGCTCTTCGGAGCTATGAAACGTGCAAATATCGACGGCTGGGGCGGTGTAGACTGGACTCCTCCAAAATCTAAAGACTGATACATAAATAAAAAGGCTCTCCTGATGGAGAGCCTTTAATTATTCAGTTGAATTATAGACTAATTAATTAGTCTTCCTTCTTTCTGAGAACGAATGCTGTACCTACAGCGATTGCAAGACCTGCAACTGCTACGCCAGCACCCTTAACGCCAGTCTTAACTGCGTCGTTCTTCTTTGTTGTAGCCTTAGCTGTTGTTGTAGCCTTAGCTGTTGTCTTAGCTGAACCCTTAGAAGTTGTAGCTGAAGATGTAGATGTTGTAGAAGTTGTTGATGTAGATGAAGATGAAACTACTGTTGTAGTTGTTGTTGTGGTTGTAGTTGTAGTAGTTGTTGTAGTAGTTGTAGTTGTTGTAGATGAAGTTGTAGGAGAATCGATCTTAATGAAGCCCTGCTCGATACCGTTTGTAAATACCCAAGCCTGCATGAGCTGACCAGCTTCGTCCTTATCACCATTTGTGAAGAGGTCTTCTGCTGAAGTCTTGCTCTTGTATGCGATCTCGATTGGGAAATTATCGCCAGCCTTTACGTCAGAAGGAAGTGTAAGTTTGAATTCCCAGAGAACGCCATCCTGACCAGCATCTGTTGAAGCAGCTGTAGCTACGAAGAAACCGTTATCTCCATCTTTCTGTGTTTCCTGAGAAAGTCTCTTACCAGCAGGACCGAGGTCAGCAAAGAAACCGTCCTCTTCTACGAGCTTGAGTCTGCTGTCGAACTGAATGTGGAGACCTGTTGGAGCGTACTTACCAGCAGCACCTTCAACCTTGAGCTGGATTGTACGAGTTGGGTTAGCCTTAGCCTCATCAAGTTTAAGTGTCTCCTGTGTGAGTGAAAGTGTTGGCTTTGTTGTAGCCTTGTTTGGATCAAGACCGTTTAAAGGATATTCCTGACCAGCAGCCTTACCAGCAGCAAATGCGCTCATTGCAGATGCTGAAAGAGCTACAGCAGAAACTGCGAGTGCAGCAACAGCACTCTTTAAAGTATTCTTCTTCATTGTCATTATTCCTTTCAGATAATTTTAGAATATATATGTTAATCCGCCGCCGAAATAGCGGCGGACTACACTCTTTTATGTTTATGTCATTTCTTGAATGTCAGACTGATGAACTCAGTCGGTCATAGCTTGTAAAGATCTTACTTCTTCTTTGAAACAACGTCCCAGATCTGCTTGTCTGTCATGTCCTTGTAATCTTCAGAAGAAATCTTAGCGTAGAATGAGAGGATCCAAGAAGCATCGTTAGCATCAATAAGTCTGTTGTTCTTCTTTACTTCTCTGCCTACTGACTGATCTGCACCGTGGTGAACATCAGCGAGGAATGCTGCGAACTCTTCATACTCAGATCTTGGATCTGTAGCGAGTGCGCTCTTAGAAAGCTGCTCCTCATATACAGCATTTGCGCTGTCGTTTGTAGAAAGTCTTGCATAGTATGAGAGAACCTGTGAAGCATCGTTTGAGTCAACGAGGTTATCGAGATTTGCGTCACCCTTACGAGCGATGTAAACTGTTACTGTAACGTCCTTGCCGTCGATGTCCTTGAGAACAGCGCCGTTTGCGTATACAGGGATTTCATACTTGAAGTTTGTGCTGTCAGTCTTGTATGTATTTGAAGGAGTTGCTGTACCAAAGTTTACATCTGTGATGTCCTTTATTCTTTCGTCTTCCTTCACTACTACCTTCTTGCCATTGAGTGTGTAACCTTCAATGTATCTCTCGTGGAGAACTACATTAGAGATCTGAGCCTTATCGAATGCTTCGTCAATGCTTACATAGAAAGCAGACTGTGTATCAAATGTTACATATGACTTAATGATCGATGTTGTAGCTGCAGGGAGAGTCTCTGTAGTTGTAGATGAAGTTGTTGAAGATGTTGTAGGCTCACCTGTTGTTGATGTTGTAGACTCTGTTGATGTTGTTGATGTTGTTGATGTTGTTGATGTTGTGGACTCTGTTGATGTTGTAGATGTTGTAGACTCTGTTGATGTTGTAGATGTTGTAGACTCTGTTGATGTTGTAGATGTTGTAGACTCTGTTGATGTTGTGGACTCTGTAGATGTTGTTGTAGATGTTGTAGTTGTTGAAGATGTTGTTGTTGAAGCAGTTGTCTCAGTTACGAGAACTCTCTCGATCTGAACATCAACTGAACCAGCGTCCTTTGTATTAATTGTGCTAAAGTCAACTTTAGCAGTGATCTTCTTGTAAGAGTCAACGAAAGCATAGCCCTGGCTTTCAACCCATTTCTTAACATCTTCCTGCTCTGCATCAGCAAATCTTGCTTCGCCGTTTGCAATAGCATTAGCAATTGAGCCCTTGATATCTGTTAAGCTGTCAGCAAATGTACCAAGATCAGCAGATGTGATTGCTATATCGCCCTTAGTAGAAATTGTGTTGAGTAACTGTGTATAGAACTCAGCCACAATCTTTTTTGTAGCAATATCTGTAGCTGTTGCAGGAATCGTTCTGTTGATGTTATGATTCTTGAGCTTTTCGTTTGCCTCAGCAATAATAGCTGCAACATTTGCATATTCTCTTGTCTTGTTTGTCTTACAAGCATTCTGGAACTTGTTCTTAGCTTTCTGGATCTTATCTGTTACATTTTTGATCTTTTCAGCGTAATCAGCCTTAGCCTTGTCAAGTAACTGAGCAGGGATTTCCTTCTCAAGTGCTGCATCACCCTTAGCTTTTACCTTTGCCATTATATCAAGAGCAAAGTCAAAGATTTCACCTGCAGCGTATGTCTTATCGCCAACCTTATACTCAAACTTTACAGGAACTTCTGTACCTGCGCGAAGCTTTGAAGCTTCGATAGTGATCGTGAAATCACCGCCAGCCTTGATATCAGAGAAATCTATCTTGTTAAGATTTGGTCTGCCGTATGCCTCAGCCTGAGCAGCAAGTGCCTGACCAGATGTAAGGCTGAGATTACGATTGAAATCAGGTTCAGAAACCTTACCTGTGATAACAATGTCGTTGTTGCCCTTAACCTGATAGTTAACACCGTTAGGAATGATAAGTTCGTTAAGACCATACTCTGCAATGTCCTTATACTGACCAGCGCGAGCAATTATCTCGTTAGCGATTTTTGAAAAATCAAATTCGCCTGATCTCTTCTCTAATGTGTCAAGCTTTATTGATACTACCTGGTTCCATGATGAAACTGTCTCAGTAGGGTCAATAAAAAGAAGAGACTCAAGTGTGACTTTCTCGTTTTTGTTTTCATCCTGAACATTTGATGTAGCCTGAGCAGCATCATTTGTTTCAGCATTTGCAACAGTTAAACACTGTGTGAGGGCAAGTGGTGCAGCAGCAACTACAGCGATTGCTCTCTTGAATAATGAATTCTTCATTGTCCTATACCTCTCTAACATGTTTATTCCCCTTTTGCTTTAAGCCCTTCTTATGTACAAGCCGCTCTCCGCATCAGGCTAAATTTCGGGGCGCTTATCTGCAAATACTTATACTTTCCCCAGAAATTCATATCTACATTTTATCACACAAAGTCCAATAAGTCAAGCAGAACAGTATATTTTTTTCAAAAATTATTGACGATTAATAATCTCGTTTTTTGTACTTTTTTCACAATATGAGAGTATATGAACAGTAATATTTTTGCCTTATTGAACTTTCTGTATTATTTTTTCGGTATTTCGCTGAAAATTACGCTTTTTCGAGTTAATTATATCATCTTTTTCACGTATTTTCAAGCGGTATTTTCTGTAAAAAAAGCACGCCTTTCGGCGTGCTTTTTATGAATATTATGCACCAAATCTTGCTTTTCCGAGAACCTCGTTCCAGATATCGTAATTTGATACATTATCGTAGTTAGAAGACGATCTCTTTGCATAGTAAGCAAGGATCTTGGAAGCGTCGTTAGAGTCGATACGTCTGCCGTTTTCAGCAAGCTTTGTATCGTCACTTACAAGTTTTCCGTCCTTCTTTGTCTGCCAGTTCTCTGCGCTCCACTCGTTTGTATTTACATCAGCGAGGAATGCAGCGAGCTCGTCAAGTTCAGCTGTAGGTGAATCAACCTTTAATCCTGAAGCTGTAGCCTGGAGAACTACGTCGTATACGTCTCTGCCGTTTGTAGAGATAGCTGCATAGTAACGGAGAACTGCTGATGCGTCAACGGAATCTACAAGGAGATCCAGTGAAGCATCGCCCTTTACACCGATATAAGCCGGTACTGTAAGAGGCTTGCCGTCCTTGTCAACGAGCTGCATATCGCCATAGTAAACAGGTACGTCATACTTGAAGTCGTCTATGGTTGTCTGCTTCGGAACGTGTGTACGAGAATTGTACTCGCTTTCTGGTGTAGCACCATTGAAGTTGATAAGATCGTAATCTATCGCTGCTCTTGGTACTTCATAATTATCAGCGTAAACATCAATGATCTCAAGCTTAACTACCTGATCCTTATTGAAGCCGCCCTTCTGTCCGTTTGCACGAACACCGTTATCATGACTGAAGTAGTAACCTGCCTGAGTCTTGATAGTAGCGTAAGAACGCTTATAGCCTTCGCTTGTTGTTGATATAGTTGATGTTGTTGAGGTTGTTGATGAACCTGAAAGTTCCATGCCACCACCAGTTGTTGGGTTGGTTGTTGATGTTACGCCCTGACCCTGATGTGTTGTGTTAGGATCACTTACAGTTGTAACATTAGATGTTGTGCTTGTTGATACAGGTGCTGTTCCCTGTGTGCTTGAAGTCGAAACAGGTGTGCTGCC
>NZ_FRCT01000017.1:23409-66405 GCF_900143025.1 Ruminococcus flavefaciens
GATACAGATGATGTGCTCTTTGTGCTCTCTGTTGAGATAGGAGCTGTGCTCTCTGTACTCTTTGTTGAAACAGGCTCTGTGCCTGCCTTGGTTGTGCTTGTTGTTGTTGATGTTGACTGGTTAGGAGCAAGTGTAGTTGTTATGTGATCAACAACCTCAATGTAACCCTTGCGTCCTTCTACGAGCTTAGAAAGATCAAAGCCGTCTTCATCAAATACCTTCAGTGTACCGTCTGCGAAGTTGACATAATATTTGCCAAGAGCGCAGTCAGTAGGAACCTTGAATGTAAGAGTTGCTACAACATTACCGTTGCTTGCTGCTATACCCTTACCGTTTTCGCTCTTGAATAACGACTTCTTTATAGCATCGTTAGTTGAAAGCTCAGACTTATAAGCATCTGATCCCTTTATTGTGCTATAATTTACGCCATTGTCATTCTCGATAACGAACTGAGCACCGCCGATAGCGAGCTTAGAATTTTCTGTATCTACAACAGTGATATCGAGTGTTACTGTCTGACCTCTCTCAGCCTGTGTTGAGCCGATCTGCCAAGCAATACCGCCCTTTGGTGCAGGAACAACTGTAGTTGTAGTAGTTGTTACTGTTGGATTTGTTGTAGTTGTAGTTGTTGTTGTTGTCTCAACAGGGATTGGTGTATTGATGTAAATAGCACCGTCCTTGAATTCGACATTCTTTGTGATATCGAAGCCGTCCTTATCGCTGACAAACTGCTTAGCCCACTTTACAGGGTATACGCCGTCAGCTATATCCTCAGGAACAGTGAATGTAAGAGCAAAGAGGTTGTCGCCAGCCTTAGCTGTCTTACCGTTACCGCTGCCTGTGAAGAACTCGAACTTCTGCTTGTCGTTTGATCTGAGGGTCTCGCCGTATGGCTTACCGTCAGCAGACTTGAAAGGTGTAGCTGCTTCGTTAGTGATCTCGAACTGAGCACCTGCTACAGGGAGATCGCCCTTGCCGTCAACCTTTACCTGAAGAGTAACTTCCTTACCCTTCTCGCCGACAACGTTAGGAATAACCCACTTTACTGAGCCATCTGTGTTAACGTCGCCAACTGTGATAGAACCGTCCTTGAAGATTACGTTCTTTGTGAGATCGTAACCGTCTGTATCACTTACAAAGCCGTCAGCCCATGATACAGGATATACGCCTGCAGGGCAGTTTGCCGGGATATCATATGTGATAGTAAGGATAGTTGAACCGTTTGCAGCTGATACAGCCTTACCGCTGTTTGTTCTGAACATGAAGCTGCTCTTTGTTTCATTAGCAGACATATCAGAAGGATATGCAGTACCTGCTGTAAAGCTGTTGTACTTAATGTTATCGCTGTCAGTCTTTACCTTGAACTGAGCACCTGCAACTGCCAGTGCGCTGCTCTTGGTATCGCTTACTACAGCCTTGACCTTTACCTGCTCGCCGGGGTTAGCCTTTACATTATCAAGTATCCATGCTACCTGACCGTCTTCAGGTTCACCGTTCTTAACAGTGATCATACCGTCAACGAAGTTTACTCTTGAAGTAAGATCAAAACCGTCTGTATCACTTACGAACTTCTTAGACCAAGTTACAGGATATTCGCCTGGTTTGCAGTCCTCAGGAATTGTGTAAGTGAGAGTCATAATTGTTGCATTGTTAGCTGCAACAACGCCTAAACCGGCTGTCTGATGGAATAAGAACGATGTCTTAGACTCATTGTTGCCGATATCTGTTACATATGCTCCGCCGCTCTTGAACGACTTGTACTTGATCGGTGACTCAGCGTCGATCTTGTACTGTGCGCCTGCTACAGCGACAGCTACATTGTCCTTATTATTTACGTATGCCTTTACAGTTACTGTCTCTCCCGGGTAACCTGTTACCTTGTCGAGAACCCAGTCTATCTTTCCTTCGCCGTTATCCTTAACGACCTTGATAGCACCGTCTGTAAATTTAACCTTGCTTGTAATGTCATATCCGTCAGTGTCACTAACGCTTGCGTTAGCCCACTTAACGTCATATGTACCTTCTTTACAATCTGCAGGGATTGTGTATGCAATAGTGAATACTGTTGCACCCTCAGCAGCTACCTTCTCAATTCCTTTATTGTCATCGAAAAGGAACTTGGTTCCCTTGCCATTGTCGCCGATAGATGATGTATAAGCATCGCCGCCTGTTACGGACTTATATTTAATAGGTGATGCAGCATCAACATTGAACTGTGCGCCTGCAACCGCAAGTGAGGAATTCTTTGCCACAACGGGTAATGTTACCGTCTGACCTGGTGCTGCAGTTACTGTCGGAATCAGCCATTCAACTGATCCGTCAGAAGCGGTTTTATTAGCAGAAACATCCAATACTTCGCCCATACTAAAGTTAGGCTGCGAGACAGATAAACTGCCCGCAGCACTAACTGGTAACGAAGCAAATGCACTTGTAATGGCTGAACCAGCCATTACAGCGGATGTAACTGCTGAAAGCAGTTTTTTCATCAGTGCATTTCCTTTCCGAGCATTATTGCTCTATTAACTTAGTGGGTTTAAAGGGATCAGTCTGTAGGAATTGAACCCTTTTCGAGGATGTACATTGCGATTGCTTCTGAATCAGCAGCTGTAAGCTTAACTGTTGCAGGATCAATGCCCTTGCCGTCCTTGCTCTGTGGAGCAACTACGTCTGCATTAACCTTACCCTGAGCTGTTACGTCAGCCTTTGTTACAGGGTGCTTAACAATGTATGTAGGATCGTTAAGGAGTCTGTTGAGAACTACTACGTCAGCTACGTTAACTTCGCCGTTGCAGTTTGTATCGCCCCAGAGAGTTACATCAAGCTTTGTGCCAGGTGTAACAACTGTTGTAGTTGTAGGCTCAGTTACAACAGTTGTTATAGTTGTAACCTTTGTAGTTGTTGTTGTTGTTTCCTTAGTTGTAACATCTGGTGTAGTTACAGGCTTACCAACAACGATTGTAAGAGGAGTTACGCCAACTGCGTAGTTGAACTTTGTATTGTCCTTGAAGATCTTGCACTGTGCGAAGTCTACTGTGTATGTACCATCAGGTGTACCAGCAGGAACGTCAACAGTGATCATGAATGCTGACTTACCGTTATCAGCTGTAAGAGGTGTATCACCCTTAAGTGTAGCGTAGTTAGCACGGAGTTCTGTCATGTTTGTAGAAACTGTCTTGCCAGGGAATGCGTTTGCGCTGTCAAGGATCTCAGAGATCTTGATGCCGTTTGAAGTCTTGAACTGAACGTCGAGAGCTGAGATCGGATTTGTGCCAGCTTCGATGTTTACGTCAACTTCGATTGAAGCAGCCTTGCCGGACTCTACCTCTACTGTGCTGTTGCCGTTTGCATCAGCGAACTTGAAGTTTACATCGCCAACTGTAGGAGCAGATGTAACAACAGGAGTTGTTGTAGGCTGAGTTACAGGAGGCTTTGTTGTTGTTGTTGTACTGATAGGAGCATCACCAACAACGATTGTGTAAGGTGTAACGCCTACTTCGTAATTGAACTTTGTATTGTCCTTGAAGATCTTGCACTGTGCAAAATCAACTGTGTATGTACCCTGTGCTAATGTAGCAGGAACATCGATTGTGAGCATGAATGCTGACTTACCGTTATCAGCTGTAAGAGGTGTATCACCCTTAAGTGTAGCGTAGTTAGCACGGAGCTCAGCCATGTTTGTAGAAACTGTCTTGCCAGGGAATGCGTTTGCGCTGTCAAGGATCTCAGAGATCTTGATGCCGTTTGAAGCCTTGAACTGAACGTCGAGAGCTGAGATCGGATTTGTGCCAGCTTCGATGTTTACGTCAACTTCGATTGTAGCAGCCTTGCCGGACTCTACATTTACTGTGCTGTTGCCGCTTGCATCAGCGAACTTGAAGTTTACATCACCGCTTGTAATCGGAACGTCAGTAACAACAGGCTGTGTCTGAACAGGCTGTGTTGTTGTAACTACAGGAGCTGTAGTAGTAGTTGGTGTAGTAACTACATCGCCATCCTTAACTACGATTGTGAATTCTTCAAGCTTGAGCTGCTTGTCGCCGTTCTTAGCAGCCTTTGTGTATCTTGAACCGCCGCCTTCAACCATCGGGCATGGGTTGTCGTTTACGCCTGAAGCATCTGTGTTATAATCACAGTATGTTACCTTGTATGTACCAGCCTCGATGTTCTGTGGAACGATCGTATCAAATACATAGAATGGATAAGAATCTGAAGCTTCTCCAGCCCAAGCATAATCAACACCCTTGTTCATCCATGAGCAGCCGAGGAAGTAGTTGTTTGTACCAGCAGCTGTCTGTGAAGAGTCAAGACCGAACTGATACTCACCAGCAGGCTTGTAACCAGCTCTTGCGCTCTTGCAGAAACCAGCCCATGAAATGTAACGGTCTGTCTTGAAGTCTACGCCTGTGAGGTTGTAAGACTGAGCTTCATCGAAGTAAGCATCGCTGCCTGGATCGTAATACTTAAAGGAGATGTCCTTTGAGTCTGTTGTAAGAGAAACGAGGAGTGAATCTGTTGTATTAACAGTACCCTCTGAATAGTATACAGCAGAAGGAATTACGTATCCGCCTGCAGGAATGTCCTTCTTGTCGATTGTGATTGTATTCTTTGCTGAAGCAGCAGAAGGATTCTTAGGATCATATGTTTTAATCGAAAATCCCTTGGTAGTGTCTGCAGCGTTTACAGCTACTGGAACTGCTGCAGCTACCATTGTTGCAGCCATAACTAACGATGTGACTGCAGAAAGTAACTTTTTCATTTGTAATAATTCCTTTCTCGTAGGCTTTTATGCCTATTAATAAAACATAAATTGGGTTTTTATTCCTTTGTAAGGGGGACAAATCAGATAATCTCGGATCAGAGTTCAGAAATGCTCTTGAGGAGCCACTTCTGGATCTTAGCAGCATCACCGTTAGTAATGCCCTTTGAGCTAGAATCTACATCGCCATTAGCTTCGCCCTGTGCTGTGATGTGGTGTGCATCACTACCATTTACGCCATACTTATTTGGATTAGCAAGGCTCTGCATAATGAGAACGATATCCGACATATCAACTTCGCCATCACAGTTTGCGTCGCCGCGAACTGTAGCGGTAGGACCCTGTGTTGTAACAGGAGTTGTTGTAGTTGTTACTGGTGCACCAACTGAAACAGCACCGTTTGATGTCTTAACTTCAAGCTTTACAGGCTTGCCGTTTGACTCATATCCGCAGCCGATTGTAGCATTGGACTTCTTTGAACCGTAAAATGTTTCACGTTCAATTGGGGTGATCTTGAGGTCGTATGTAGTGCCGTTCTTAGCACCGCTTGCAACGGTACCGTTGATCGTGCAATATACGCCGTTACCCTTGAGCCAATAAGAAGCATCATCAGTAGCAGTTGACCAGATCAGGCTTACATAGCCCTCTGACTTATTGATCGCACTTTCAAAGCATGGTGAAAGAGAAGCTGAGAGATCAGCCTTGTCTACGCCCTTATTGATAAGAGCTCCTGCTTCTACGGAATCAATTGTGAGAGCACTGCTATCATAAGAAATAGCAAAATCGAGTGCCTGAATGCCGGACGATGGGATATCAGCTAATGATACGTCCACTGAGAATTTGCTACCCACCTCTGCGCTTGTTTTGCCAACGGATATCTGCACTGTTTCGCCGGCAGCTGCAACAGGTGCAAGTGAGCAGACTGAAAGTGAAAGCATCGTAGCAGCGATAGCTCCGACGACTACCTTTTTTGTCTTCATTATTTTTTCCTCCTTCTTCGAAAATGTTATATAACAAAGGAACGGGGTGCCCCTTTAATTATATCTTGTCTTGATAATGCAGCGGATACATCGTTCCGCCTCTCTGCAAAACCGTATCACCGATATACGAATGAGACCTGAGTGCAAAGCGGTCGGCTCACTGCCGCTGCTCAGTCATACAGACGAGGCTCAAGCTGTCCGAGCTGCGGTTTTCGGCGGACCTCTGTCCGGCGTATGTACACGCCTCTCAAAAGCTCCCCTATGCCGTCAGCCTGCGACTGAAATCCTTGCTCTGCAAGCAGTGGTTTTGTCGTAAGACGCATCACACTGCCGTGATGAGATAGTTAATCCCAAATCTATATTTATTCATGATTTCATTATATATCAGGTCTAAAAAAAAGTAAATAGGTTCATACTGTTTTTGGTATTTTACCTAATCAGTAAGACTGATTTTTGCACGGTTTGCACAATGATATTTTTCTCAAAAATCGACTGTTAAAGCCTGTTTTTGAACAAGAAATGAATTTTTCAAATTATTTGTCAAGTTTGCGAAATTCAACTGGAATTTGCTCTTCGATTATGCGGTTAATAACGTCCCAGCCAAACTCTGTATAAGTACCCTGAGGCACTGCATACGGAAGACCATGTCTCTCCGCAAGCTCTTCAGAATATTTGCTGTATGGGTAAATTTTCATATTTGAAAATTCACTTTCATAGTGGATTATCGTCGGTATGCATCCGACATTTTCAAGCGAGACCTCATTTGTCTCACCGTCTACAACGATATCAAAATCAGGGAGCTCTCCGACCACATTGAAGTTATCGGTCTGAGCGCAGATGAAATTACCCATTGAGTAATAAACAAAGCCCTTTGTACCGTCGTCGCGCTCTATCCATTCCATAGTCTCTGCGGTATGTGTGTGACATCCAAGTATCACATCAGCTCCCCAGTTGACCATTTTGTTTGCGAGCTCGATCCTGTCTTCAGTAACGACTGTGGTATCGTCCTCGCCCCAGTGAGCGGAAACGATGACAACATCTGCCAACTGTTTTGCTTCCTTGATCTGACGCTCGATAACGTCCTCCTCATCGTTCTTTACAACTCTGAGCGGGACCTCATTGAGCAGCTCGTCAAAGCCGTTGATATGGTGCGCATAGGCAAGGAAAGCGATCTTTACACCGTTTACCTCGCGGACTCTTATATTGTTTGCGTCCTCCTCGTTAAGGTAAGCACCGAGAACGGTAAGGTTATTTTCCTTAGCCTTTCTGTTCCAGAAGTTTATAGACTCTTCAAGTCCGTCGGTACCCATATCGAGCAGGTGATTGTTTGCCATAGTTATAACGTCAAAGCCCAGATCTATAACAGCATCTGCGACCTCGGGAGGAGAATTGAACAGAAGCAGTCCGCCCTCCGCACCTCTTACGTCATTACTTTCCGATATAACAGTTTCCTGATTGAGCACAGCCACATCTGCATCTTCGATAAGATATTTCACCTCAGAATACATAGGCTTGAAATCGTATCCGTTACCGCCTGCAAGCTTCTCTGCATTCTTGAATACAGAGTAATGTATGAGATTATCGCCTGCTGCGATAACGTGGACCACCTTATCAGGCGGAAGAGTAGTCGGCTCTTCTGTTGTTTCAGCAGGAAGAGCAGTCGTGCTCTCCTCAGAAGAAGTTATTGCTCCGGGATCTGATTTCCCGACAACGTGACTTCCGGCACAGCTCACTCCGCAGCCTATTATCGCTGCAAATAAAGCCACCGCACCAAAGGCACGTCCTTTTCTTAATTTCATAAAGCTCTCCTTTATAGCAGTACGAACCATAGCGGCATAATACTGCTGTCTCACATATTATATCACATAATTTTTTATTTGGCAATTACAAATTGTATCAAACTTAAATGAATTTACCACGGGTTTTATTGCCGGCGAGATTAAATCGCAGCTTAGAACAACGTATTTTCGGCAAATTCAAGAGCACAACTTTATTCTTAGCCGAAATTTGTTCATTCATACGAAGTTTTTAGTGTAAAATTGTGCATTTTGTCAATAAATCTATTTTTTGTCCACTATGTATACAAAAAATTACTTTAAGTTAATTTCACGGGATCTCTGCAATTCTATAAATTCCTCTGCCAGCGCTTCGGCTTCCGCATAGGACGAAAGCTGATAACAGCGCCCGCGGAATTTTGCAGATCCATAATATCCATTCATATACCATGCCGCGTGTTTGCGGGCTTCATGCATGGCAAGCTCCTCGCATTTTTCGCTGAGTTCAAGTATCAGCCGTATATGTTCGAGCATTACCTGCATTTTTTCTTCAAGTGCAGGCGGTACATACGCTGTCCCCTTTGATCCCGCTTCGATCTCACGGAACAAAAACGGGTTTCCGTAGCTTCCTCGTCCTATCATAACGAGATCGCAGCCCGTCTGCTCATACATCTCCCTGCACGTTTTAAGATCAGTGACATCTCCGTTGCCTATTACGGGTATGCTCACCGCATTTTTGACAGCCTTGATAACGCTGTTGTCAGACCGTCCGCTGTAATACATATCTCTTGTACGCCCGTGTACAGCTACAGCCGCAGTTCCCACTGCCTCCAGCGCCATTGCCAGATACGGAGCATTGATGCTGTCATTGCTCCAGCCGCTGCGTATCTTCACAGTTACAGGAGTATTCCCTGCTGCCTTTACAGCAGCCTCTGCCACCGACGCAGCAAGCTTTATATCCTTCATAAGCGCAGAGCCTGCTCCAGTACCCACTACCTTAGGGACAGGACAGCCCATATTGATATCAATGATATCGGGGTGATAATCAAGAACTATCTTTACAGCCTCAGCCATGAACTCAGGCTCGCTGCCGAAAAGCTGTATCGCCATAGGACGCTCCTCGTCCGTGACAGTACACAGCTCTGCTGTTTTGCGGTCGCTGTAGCATATGCCCTTTGCGGACACCATTTCGCTGACCACATAGGCTGCTCCGTATTTCTTGCACATAAGTCTGTAGGCGCGGTCGGCAACTCCTGCCATAGGGGCAAGGGCAGCAGTTCGCGCTATCTCCACATTACCTATTTTTAATGTATCATTCATGCGCACTCTCCGAAGCAGTCTTGTCCTTTTCCTTGAAAACAAAGACCTTGCTAAGTATATAATTTGCAATAAATATCAGTATCTGACTGAGGAATGTGATAAGTGTCTTGCCCATGCCGAGCCAGTCACAGCATACAAGGAATATTACCTCCTCCATTCCAAGCGTGGCAAGTCTCGCGCCGTAAAACGAAGCGAATACCTTCCAGAATTCCTTCGATGTTTTAGTCTCGTTCTTGAAAACATACTTCTTGTTGGTGAAGAACGCAAAAGTCACCGCACATATCCATGAGAATACAACGCCTGCTGTGCTCTCCCATTTCGGCTCGCCCGGGACGAGATAAAAAAGCAGCAGCTTTGTAACTATGGATACTACCGTAGTAAGTCCACCGAAAACAAGATAAAGCCATTTCTCTTCATATTTATAATAAATATTCTGGAGCGGCTTCGGCAATATTGAAACGCACCACTTTATGAATTTCTCCATATCGATTATCCTTTCAAAAAAACAATGCTTATATATAATAGCAGTTTATGAAGGTAATTGCAAGTCATTTCATGTGATTTTTTGCAGAATTCTGACATTTTCGTGCAAACTGTATCACCTCCTCCACATTATACAAACGAACAAGCAGCCAAAATTGTGACAAAAATTTTTTCCCGTTCACTCCTGGCTTCATAATAAAAAATGCCCGAAAGCCGTCTGTATAAACCGCCTTCGGACATTTTCGATTCAAGTATGTCTATATTTTATTTGCCCCAACACTTATTTTACTTTACCGCAGTTTCCTTCTTCTTTCTGCAAGCCAGCACCATGCATATGCTTCCGCAAACGATTATCATCGGGAATACGGATATTATCATCATCCAGAACTGGTTTGTTTTCAGCTCGAACGGTGTCTCATCTGCTTTTACCAAGAAGCTGCTTAATACGCTTGTAAGCACGGTATCAATGAGAATGTGGCACAATGCCGCAGGATACACCGAGTTTGTGCGCTTTGTCAGCCATGTGAGTATAGCAGACCAGAATATGCACATAACTATCATAGCGATAAATCCGCCGTATGGGAAGAAGTCGTAGTCTCTGCCGAAATCGTATCCGTAAGCCAGCAGAGGTCCGTGCCACAGCGCCCATATGCTTCCTGTAACGACTACAGCCAAAGGCGTTGGCATAAATTCCTCAAGCTTTGGCGTAAGATAGGCTCTCCAGCCTAATTCCTCGCCTACTCCGTTTACGAATATGGCAATACCTGTGGTTATGGAGATAAACACATTCGCCGCAGCCATAGTGCTGTCGTTTGCAAAATAGCTTTCGGAAATACTTCCGTTCTTCACGATGAACAGATGAAGTATTACCGCACTCACAAAAGGCAGAGCTATGGGATAAAGTGCAGCAAGAATGTAGTATTTGCCGCTGCCTCTTTTTCCGAAACCGAGATATGCGTCACGAAAGCCCTCTTTAGTGACCAATCTTGTGATAATAACGGCTATCATAGGAAACAGCATAAGGCTGAAGCCTGCTATGCGGCTCGTAAGACTGCCCTTTCCGTCAGAGAATACAAAGCCTAAAATATACACGGGTACATACGTCAGCACCAGATAAATAAATATGCGGAGCAGAGTTTTCTTCTTATTTTGCATAATTCTCAACTCCCTTCAGATACCACCTTACGGAAAGCCTGTATGACAGGTAGTAAAGCGGCAGAACTGCCATTGCTCCCACGCCCAGCCAGAAAGCTTCCTTTTTAATAAATTCGGGGTCATTAAGCTTTTTGAACACGTTATCCCAGAATGTCTCCATATTTGCAAACATGGACGTATCGCCAAACAGAAAATACACAAATAGCACTATACATAAAAATACAACGATACATGACTTTACCATATATCCTACCTTAGAGCTGAAACGGAATATCAGCGGAAATTCTATGGCTCGCATGAAAATCTGCATATAGAATGCGCCAACGATAATAGTAGTTGCGTCAACTTTCAGAGCGTCCATATCAGCAGCAAGGCTCTGTATGAAAATAAGTATTGTAACTGTGACCATTCCTATAAATAATGAGCAAAGATACTTTACGCCAACAAAGCCTTTTATGCCTGTAGGCGTAGATGTGACATAATACGCCCATTTCTTGCGCTCGTCCTGTGGGATAAGTCCGTTCTGTATTACGGCTGTGAAAAAATATGCAATACAGCAGGCTGATAGCCATATTATGCTCATAACATTTGTCAGCATCTGCTGATTAATTTCATCATCGAACCCCTTCTTTGCATCTGCATCGCAAACCTTGATAACAAATATAATAAGCAGCGGATATATCATTGCGCCCAACAGGTTTAATATGAGCTTCCTTGAGTTGAGCTTCAGTTCCTTATAAAGCAGACCTGTCATCAGTAACGCCTCCTTTCCAGTTCCTTCACGGTACGGAAATAGCACAGCACAAGACTGCCAACTATAATAAACGGCGCAGCTATGGCAGCTATCTCCACAAGCTTCTCCTGATAAGGCTCAGATACCTTTCTTATTGCTTCCTCACCCTTTAAGTAGGGATAGCGTACCTCTGCTTCCTTGATGCAATATATGATAAACTTTACAATTCCGAATACCAAAGCTGCAAAAGGGATAATTCCGTATGCGATATATGTTGTTATTGTCTTTGAAACTTCTTTGTGTCGCAATGCTGAGGGCAGAGTAATAAATGTGACCGATACGATCGCCGCCATAACAGCTAAATTCTTTATATGCTCCAGGCTTACGCCCTTTTTGGCAGCAAAGCCCAGTACCACTTCTCCCACAACAGCAAATAAAAAGCCGACAACAAGCAGTATGATGCGTGATACAAGCATAGAAGAAGCCATTTTCTTTTCGTCAACGGGAAGTGTATATGTGTATAGTCTCCAGCGTGACTTGTAATCGTCATACACAACGCCGTTCTGAGCTGCTGAAAAGCCTAATAAAGCCATTGCGCCTGTATAGAGGTAAGCCTGCGGATAAAATGAAGCTATCATCTGATTATTTTCTTCGTCCTTTGCAAGATTGCCTGCATAGGTGCTTATGAATACAAGAGATATCATAAACAGAAATCCCAAAAACACCGCCAAAGTCAGAGCAAAATTCTTTCTCATAAGATAAAATTCACGGTAAACAAGCCCTTTCATTCATCTCCACTCCTTTTTGCTGCGGTTGACATAGTAAAGCATTATGTCCTCAAGGGACGCATTATCTATGACCGCACCAGAGTATTTGCGGCTGCAAGCCGCCTTGTCGGACACCATTACCTCTGCACCGAAATCGGATAATCTCGCACTTACGATGTCCTCGGGAGCTATGTCCTTATAGTCGTCCTTAGTGCATTTGAGTATGCCGTGACTGTCGAGGATATCGTCCTTGTAGCCGCTTATAAGCACCTTTCCCTTGTCGATGAAGGTAACGCTGTCGGCTATTTTGTCAAGGTCTGAGGTAATGTGTGAGGACATGAGTATGGAATGTTCCTCGTTCTGTAAATATTCAAGGAAAATATCCAGTATCTCGTTTCTTACAACAGGGTCAAGTCCAGTTGTAGCTTCGTCCATAATGAGAAGCTTAGCATTGTGTGAAAGTGCGGAGGCTATCTGCAATTTCATCTTCATGCCCTTCGAGAACTTGCCGAATTTCTTCTTTTTCGGCAGCGCAAAGCGGTCAAGATAGCCGAAAAACGTGTCTGTGCTCCACTCCTCGAATATCTCGCGGAGTATCTTGTCTAAAGCTATGGCATTGAGTCTGTCGTCAAAGGGCAGCTCGTCAAATACCGCAGCTATCTGCTTTTTCGCCTCGTATTCGTCATTTACACTGTCATAGCCGAGAAGCTTTATCTCGCCCCCGTCCTTTTTAACGATGTTGAGCAGCGCATTTATAGTAGTAGTCTTGCCTGCGCCGTTCTGTCCGATAAATCCCATGATACTGCCCTTTGGTACGTTGAAGCTCACTTTGTCGAGGGTGAAGCCGTCGTATTTTTTGGTCAGGTCTTTAATTTCAATAGCATTTTCATATTCATTCATTTTCTGCCCCTCCGTATATCAGTTCGAGCATTTCTTTAAGTTCGTCAAGTCCTATCTCGCACTGTCTTGCCTTATCGCAGACCTGTGTGAGGAGAGCCTCTGTCTGACGAAGATATTCCTCGCGGAGAAGCTCTGTATTCTGTCCCTTGACGAAGCTGCCCTTACCCGTGTACGACTCGATAAAGCCGTCACGCTCCAAGTCCTCATAAGCGCGTTTCGTAGTTATAACGCTTATGCGGAGCTGCTGTGCAAGTGTACGCATAGAAGGCAGAGCGTCCCCTGCTTTCAGTGTACCGTTGAGGATAAGCCCCTTTATCTGGTCTGAGATCTGCTGATATATGGGCTCACCCGATGAATTGCTGATAATAATATCCATAGTCCACCTCAATATTGTATATATACGTTATACACATTATATCATTTATATACACACTTGTCAAGTGGCTTTTGAAAAAAGTTGAGAATTGAGAGTTGAGAGTTATTTTTTCAGCGGGCGAGTTTGAGGCTGGCGGGCGGCGGAACGCCGTCCCTACACTGTGTCATTTATGGTCTTTTCGGGACTTGCGGGCGCACACTGTGCGCCCCTACTATGAGCTCATGTGATTTTATCGGGACTGGCGGACGACCAATGGTCGTCCCTACAGGCTAACGGCTCGCGGGCTGATGTGGGCATCAGCCCCTACATATTAACACCTTTCACTATAGGACTGAAAAACCATGAAATTCAATGGGAAACCATTGATTATTGAAATAAAAATTTTTCGGTTCTATGTTTTTCACAAAGTTTGCCGCCTGTATTTGTGTGCTTTTCACAGTGCAGACGTTTTTTAGTTAAGAGTTACGGAGTCGCCTGCGGCGATATTATTCAATAATGTGAACGTAGCGAACACGTCAATTCCTAATTCCGCATTCCGAATTGATAATTGCGTATTATCGGGACGTCGAGAACACCGTCCCATACTAATCTCTCAAAGATGTATATGATACACAAATAAAAACAACGTTTTTTAGTCAAAATCGCCTATTTTGAAAAAATAATATAGACAAGTAGCAAAAAATAATATATAATAAGATGTATATATAATTCGGTATCCGTATGCCGTAAATGCGGAAACCGCAGTTTCACCGCTGCGGCTTCGGAGCACTAAAACATGAGAGTTATCACAGGCATTGCAAGAGGCCGTAAGCTTGTCGCTCCAGAAGGTCTTGACGTAAGACCTACAGCCGACAAGGTAAAGGAAGGAATTTTTTCCGCTGTTCAGTTCGAGCTTGAAGGCGCAAGGATACTCGATCTCTTCGCTGGAAGCGGTCAAATGGGTATCGAAGCACTCAGCCGCGGAGCTGACCACGCTGTATTTATCGACAGCTCACTCCGCTCTATAAGATGCGTAAACGAAAATCTGCGCAATACAGGCTTTGAACGACAGTCAGAGGTCATTAACCGCGACAGCTACGATTACATCAAGCTCACCGCTCAGACCTTCGATATCATTATCCTCGATCCGCCCTACAGACACAGCCACATAGCAAATATACTCCCCTTTGCGGCAAAAAAACTCCGCGACGGTGGACTTATAATATGTGAGTATGAATGTGAAGCTGAGGAGCCTGCGGCTCCCGAGGGAATGACACTGAGAAAGACCTACCGCTACGGCAAGATCAATGTCTCTATTTTCTGCAAACCGTCCGAGGAGGTGGCTGAAGAATGAGAAGAATAGCCGTTTGTCCCGGAAGCTTCGACCCTGTTACACTGGGTCATCTGGACATAATAACAAGAGCTTCCAAGCTTTTTGACAAGGTAATAGTCCTCATATCGCGCAATGCAGGCAAGGCTCAGCCAAGCTTCACGGCTACGGAGCGTATGCTGATGATAGAACAGGTCACACGCGACCTTGATAACGTAGTAATAGATATACTTGACGGACTTCTTGCGGACTACGTAAGAAACGTAGGTGCAGTAGCTATCGTAAAGGGTCTGCGAGCTGTCAGCGACTTTGAATACGAATTCCAGATGGCTCTTGCCAATAAAAAGCTTTATGCAGGAGCTGAAACTGTCTTTCTGACCACAGCTACCGAGAATATGTATCTCAGTTCAAGCTTAGTAAAGCAAATAGCGTATTTCGGCGGCGATATCAGCCACTTTGTTCCCGAAGATATTCTTGATGATATAAAACAAAGACTTATTAAGGAGAGGTAATCATTATGAGCATTGATGAGATTTTAGAAGAAATGGACGAACTTCTTGACAAGGCGTCCTCTGTCCCATTCGTATCCCATAAGAAAGTCATAGACGGCGAGCGTATGCGCGAGCTTATCAACGATGTCCGTCTTAATATGCCTCACGAGCTCAAGGAGGCAAAGAAGATAGAATTCGACTGCCAGCGTATCCTCAACGAGGCTAAGCTCAATGCAGAGTCTATTATCCGCAAGGCTGAGGAACGTGCAGCTCAGATAGTTTCACGCGAGGCTATCGTTACAGAGGCTAAGAAAAAGGCTCTGGATATGCTCACAAAGGCTCAGACAGCTGCCAAGAACCTCCAGCAGAACGCTGCTGCTTCAGTTGCAAAAATGCTCAATGATACCGAGAATTACTACACAAGAAATCTCCAGAGCATAAAGACTGTAAAGAGCAAGCTCAGCAGCACAGTTTCAGCAGGTCTCAGCATGAACAGCATGGATAAAAAGAACGGCTTACAGTAAGAAAAGAAAAAAATACAGCCATAGCATTTTATATGCTATGGCTTTTTTGTTTATCCTATCCATTCACGGTCATATCAGCATACTCTGATTGTGCAGACTTACAATATTTAAAGCAATACTTTAAATTCTTATTGACAGGCTTTAATTGTTATGATATAATGTCATCACAGAACAGCACAGAAACTTTAAATAATTAAACTTACACTTTAAAAAGGAGATGTTTTTATGAACAACACAATTTCCAACAGCCTTAAAAGCCGCACCTTTGCCGATACTATTATTTCATGTTTATTATGCTTTGTAGAACTGGGATTTGCCGTGTATCACATCATAGAATATATATGCGGAGGCTCACCCGAGTGCATAAGCAACGCCGTATACAGCTTTATCATTGCTGTCGAGCTGGGACTCCTAAGCCTTATATTGCTCGAAATAAAGAAAACAGGAAAGCCCTTCTCAAAGAAGATAATAATAAAGCTCCGTGCAATGGCGTTAGTGCTTATAATTGGCGGTCTTATGCCAAGAATTGATGAAATAACAAGCGAAGGCGGCAACGAAGCATTATCATTTACATTAAATTCAACGAATATGCTGATAATATTCATAGGTATTATGATCGGCATTTTATCTGAGATATTCGTATACGGTCACAGTCTACAGCAGGACAACGACCTTATTGCGTAAGAGGTGCGGAATGGCTATAATAATCAGACTTGACAGAATAATGGCTGACCGCAAGATGTCCCTGAATGAGCTTGCGGAAAGAGTGGGCATGACCAATGTCAATCTCTCCAACCTGAAAACAGGCAAAATGAAGGGCATACGCTTCGAGACCATGAATGCTATATGCGAGGTGCTCCAATGCCAACCGGGCGACCTGTTTGAACACGTTTCCAAGCCCGAAGATATTTTGGAACATATCAAGAAATGAAAAAGCTCCCCTTTCGGGGAGCTTTCTTTATGCTATTATTACTTTATCAGCATTACGATCAAATCCCATATCAGGTCAAAACCCGTTTTGCATATAATTAATATAAATGCTCCCAGTTCTTTCCTTGCTGATATACCATTCTCACGCTTCTTTTTATATTCCTTTGTTCGAGGATAAACAATAAGACCTGCTATAGAAAACAAAAAGAAAACTATATGCATGACAAAATCGAATCGTTCTTTCTGTATTCTCGTAAACCCAAGTGTCGAAGGCATGGTCATTATAAAAACTACCACCCATACCACAAAGAGTATTATCGAGCCGATCATATAATTCCGCCAAACGAGCTGAGGCTCTTTATCGCCTTTAACATATGAATTACGCGGCTTATTCTTATCATACAGAACTGTCACAGACAGTCCTTCCTGAAAGCTTTCTCCTTCTTCGCTTGTGCACATCGAAGCTTTATATTGCCTGCCGCCAACAGAATAAGCGACCTTCAAAGTATAAACAGTCTTTTTATCTCCGCTGTCAGGCTCTTTATAATCCTGCTTCGTGACCTTAACTATCTCCCCGTCCGCCTCAGATGTAAGTGACGATATATCCTTTTTCTTCATATACCAGCGTATCACATACAACATAAAAAATACCATAACAATGGTTATACACAAAAATAAAATGAACATGATTTCCCCTCCATATCCCCGTTTCTATAAAACAAAAGGCTGCCGCAAAGCGACAGCCCTTATATTTACAAGTTACTTTTATCGGAAATTACTTGTTGAGATTTGCTTCGATCATGTCGAGCTCATCGTAAAGTGCCTGTGGGATATTACCGCCCTTAGCCTTGATGTCCTCGTCATAGTATCTTCTCATCTCAGCGATCTCCTTCTTCCACTCTTCCTTATCTACTGTGAGGAGCTTCTGGAGAGCAGATGCAGGAACTTCGTCCTCGATGCCCTTGAGGTTGATATCCTCAGCTTTAGGAAGGAATCCGATAGGAGTCTCAACAGCGTCAACCTCGCCCTCAACTCTCTTGATGATCCAGTCGAGAACTCTCATGTTGTCGCCGAAACCTGGCCAGAGGAAGTTACCCTCTTCGTCTGTTCTGAACCAGTTAACGTTGAAGATCTTAGGAGCCTTGCTGCCGAGTCTTGCGCCCATTTCGAGCCAGTGTGCCCAGTAGTCACCAACATTGTAGCCGATGAATGGCTTCATAGCCATAGGATCGTGACGGAGAACACCTACAGCACCTGTAGCAGCAGCTGTTGTCTCAGAAGATACAGCTGATCCGAGGTATGTACCATGTGTCCAGTCGAATGACTGATATACGAGAGGAGCTGTTGTTGCACGTCTGCCGCCGAAGATGATAGCGGAGATCGGAACGCCCTCTGGATTGTTGAATTCAGGAGAAATGCATGGGCAGTTCTTTGCAGGAGCTGTAAATCTTGAGTTTGGATGAGCAAGCTTCTTGCCCTCAGCTACCCAAGCTTCACCGTCGCACTTGATACCTGTCCACTCTGTTGCGTCCTTAGGCGGATTTTCGTTGAGCTTCTCCCACCAAACTGTGTTGTCGCTGTTGTCGAGAGCAACGTTTGTGAAGATAGCGCCGTTCTTTGTACAAGCAAGAGCATTGTAGTTTGACTTAGCGTTTGTACCGGGAGCAACGCCGAAGAAGCCGTTCTCAGGGTTGATAGCGTAGAGTCTGCCGTCCTTGCCGGGCTTCATCCAAGCGATATCGTCACCAACTGTGAATACTTCATAGCCGTCCTTCTTGTATCCCTCTGGTGGGATAAGCATAGCCAGGTTGGTCTTACCGCAAGCTGATGGGAATGCAGCTGTGATGTACTTAACATCGCCGTTAGGCTTCTTAACGCCGAGGATAAGCATATGCTCAGCCATCCAAGCCTCGTTCTTACCCTGGAATGAAGCGATACGGAGTGCGAAGCACTTCTTGCCGAGGAGAACGTTTCCGCCGTATGCAGAGTTGATAGACCAGATTGTGTTCTCTTCTGGGAACTGAACGATATATCTCTTCTCAGGATCAACGTCAGCCTTTGAGTGGAGACCTCTTACGAAATCGTCGGAAGTATCACCGAGGTTCTCAAATGCCTGCTTACCCATTCTTGTCATGATGTTCATGTTGAGAACAACGTAGATAGAGTCAGTAACCTCAACACCTACCTTAGCAAGAGGAGAACCGATAGGACCCATTGAATAAGGAATAACGTACATTGTTCTGCCCTTCATAACACCATTGTACATAGGTGTGAGGAGAGCCTTCATCTCATCAGGAGCCATCCAGTTGTTTGTAGGACCTGCACCCTTCTTTTCCTTTGAGCAGATGAATGTTCTGTCCTCTACACGAGCAACGTCGTTAGCGCGTGTTCTGTGGTAAAGGCAGTTAGGGTACTTCTCAGGATTGAGCTTGTACATTTTGTCCCAGCTGTCATCAGGAAGTGAAGTAACCTCTTCGATGAGAGCGTCGATCTGCTCCTTTGAGCCGTCGATCCAAACAACCTTATCAGGCTGACAGAGAGCAACCATCTCGTCGACCCACTTTAATACGTTGGGATTTTTTGTCAATGACATTGTATAATACCTCCTAAAAATTTATCATAAATATGCAGTGTATTAACCGCAGAAATGAAACGATTGACAAAAGTCAAACATTCCTCTGATACTATTATATCTGTTTTTTGTCAATGTGTCAATAGCGATAAGCCACATTTTGACCGTATTTTTTAAGAATAGCAATATTGACCTAAAGTTATTGCATTTATTGCTGTCAGAACCGGAATCAGCGGTAAACCGTTCCTGTGATATATAAAAAAAGGAACGTTGTTATATTTTTATCAATGTTCTCATATACTCTGCGCGGTAATAATATGATATTTCACATACTGCCGCACTTTTACAAGAACGTATCTGCGTGCTTTTCCGATTTTTCGCAAAAAATTGCAAAATCTTTCTGCTTAGTCATTGATTTAATTATAAATATGTGATATAATAAAGAGTGCTATATGTTCAGAACTGTCAGCCCCGTGAAAACGGCTGAAAAGACCGCTGCTGACAGCTAAAAAAGGAGCCTGCCATGAAACTTCTCGCTATAGACGGAAACAGCATACTTAACCGTGCATTTTACGGTATAAAGCTGCTTTCAAACAAAAAGGGTGAATTCACCAACGCCATTTTCGGCTTTATGAATATATATATGCGCAATGTCAGCGATGTAAGACCTGACGCAGTCGCTGTTGCTTTTGACCTGCGCACTCCCACCTTCCGCCACAAGGCTGTGTCCTACTACAAGGCTAACCGCAAGGGTATGCCGCCCGAGCTTGCACAGCAGCTCCCGAAAGTAAAGGAGCTCCTCGGATATATGGGCGTAAAAGTAGTGGAATGTGAGGGCTATGAGGCAGACGACGTACTTGGTACTCTCTCAAAGCTCTGCTCCGACAGCGGAAACGAATGTTATGTACTCACAGGCGACCGCGACAGCTTGCAGCTCATAGATGACAAGGTAACTGTCATACTTGCCACAAACAAGGAGAATATATACTATACTCCCGATAAATTCACCGAGGATTACGGCTTCGAGCCTACAAAGCTCATAGACCTTAAAGCTCTCATGGGCGACAGCTCCGACAATATCCCCGGAGTTGCAGGCATAGGTGAAAAGACAGCCTCCTCACTCATAAAGGAATACGGCTGTATCGAGACTCTCTACGAAAAATATGAGGACTCCTCACTTACAAAGGGCGTAAAGGCAAAGCTTGCCGCAGGAGTCGAGTCCGCAAAGGAGAGCAAATGGCTGGCAACTATAGTCCGCAATGCTCCCATAGATATGGACCTTGACAGCTACAAGCTGGGCGAGACCGATACTGCGTCTGTAAGCCGTCTGCTTTCCGACCTTGAAATGTTCAAGCTCCTTGATAAGCTTGGCATAAGCGCCACAGAGGGAACAAATTCCGCTCCCGAGGTAAAGGCTGAGGAAGCTCCCGTCATAAATGCTCAGGTAAGCGACCTTACTGCTGATATCATAGCAAAGCTTACCGAATGTGAATACCTTTTCCGCGATGAAAAGCTTTCTGTACGCAGCGGCGATAATGTCTATACCACCGTGGACGAAAAGCTCATTGCAGCTTTCTTTGCTTCGGACTGCAACAAATCTACTGATGACGCAAAGGCTCATTACCGCTGGGCTATGGCTCACGGCGGCGAACTCAAAAATATAAAGAACGACGCAGCTATCTGCGGATATCTGCTGAACACATCTGCTTCCGATTACGCTGTCGACAAGCTCTGCGCCGAGTACGGCGTTCACTACTACAGTGAAAACGGAGACCTTGCCGAGCTCCTATCCCTCAGCGGACTAATAAAAAAGCTCCGCACAGAGATTGAAAAAGAAGGCATGACAGAGCTGCTCGAAAAGGTGGAGCTGCCCCTTACGGAAGTTCTCGCATCTATGGAGGACTGCGGCATACTCATCGACCAGCAGGGCGTTAAAGAATTCGGAGTTTATCTCTCGGAAATGATAGAGGAAACTCAGCAGATGATATACGATGAGGCAGGTCACGAGTTCAATATCTCCTCACCTAAGCAGCTGGGAACAGTTCTTTTCGAGGAAATGGGACTGCCTGCCAAGAAAAAGACAAAGAGCGGTTACTCCACCAATGCGGAGGTACTTGAAGAGCTCCGCAACCACGCTCCTATCGTTGACAATGTGCTGAAATACCGCCAGTACACCAAGCTCAACTCCACATACGTAGCAGGGCTTCTTGACAAGGTGGCTGACGACGGACGCATACACACATGGTTCAGACAGACCGAGACCCGTACAGGACGTATCAGCTCCACCGAGCCGAATATGCAGAATATCCCTGTCCGCACGGAGCTTGGTGCGAAAATGAGAAAATTCTTCACAGCCGCCGAGGGCAGGACTCTCATAGATGCCGACTACAGCCAGATCGAGCTGCGAGTAATGGCGCATCTCTGCGGCGATGAAAACATGACCGAGGCTTTCACCTCGGGCGAGGATATCCACACATCTACTGCGGCACAGGTATTCGATATGCCGCTGTTCATGGTCACCCCCGAAATGAGAAGTGCCGCAAAGGCTGTAAACTTCGGTATAATCTACGGCATAGGCGCATTTTCACTTGCAAAGGATATCGGCACCTCCGTTGCAAAGGCAAAGAAGTACATCAACGATTATCTTGCTAAATACCCAAAGGTAAATCAGTTCATGGAGACTACCGTTGACGACGCCTTCAAGAACGGCTATGTAACCACAATGTTCGGCAGAAAACGCCGTATTCCCGAGCTTTCCTCGTCAAACAAGATGTTACAGGCAGCAGGCAAGCGTATCGCTATGAATACTCCCGTGCAGGGTACTGCCGCTGACCTTATCAAGATAGCCATGATAAACGTGTACAACCGCCTCAAAGCTGAAAAGCTTGACGCGAAGCTCATATTGCAGGTACACGATGAACTTATCATCGAGTCCGATATCTCCTGCGCAGACAAGTGCGCGGAGCTTCTCAAAGTGGAGATGCAGGGCGTTTACGATATGAAAGTCCCCCTTGCAGTTGATGTTCACACAGGACATTCATGGTACGACGCTAAAGGCTGATAAGAATCGAGGCTGATGATTTGATAGTTAACAAAACCAAATATACAGAAAAGGACTTTGACTTTGTATACAGCCGCGGAAAGCACAGTACAAAATACTATTTCAAGCTTTCCACTTCTCTGATTTTTGATTTTTTCGCGCTGATCTACAGCTTATACCTGCTAAGGCGCGTCTTAAAATTCAAAGCTCATTTAGTGCTGACACCGCTTTCCTTTCTACTGATAGGATTGGTCGTTTATTCCGCTGTGCGCACCATTTACAGGACGTTAACGCGAAAAAAGAGCACCATAGCCGCATGGGTAAAGCAAGAAGAAATATGTACCGACAGAACAATGACCTTCGTTAAGGACGGCATAATAGTCAGCTCTGTGAAAAATGGTCTCCTGACTGATACAAAATACGGCTTCGACCTTGTAAAAGGCTATATCTCCACCGATGGCTGTCTCTATATAAGAACTGTTCTTACAGACAACAGTGAGATATACATGATACTGCACGACAACTGCTATACTGAAGGCTCAAAGGCTGAAGCAATCGAGCGGTTAAAGGCTGTGGGAGCTGCCGAGGAGAGTGTATAATGGAAATAAAAAGACTCACTTCATGTTCGCCTTCCGAAACTTTCGAGGCGTTGTCCGCTCTTGACAAGCTCTGCGTCGGTGCAGACGGCTGGTCGGCGGAGTCCTTCCGCGAGGAAGCGCAGAGAGACGGCAGTATTATCCTTGCCGCTTACGACGGTGAAAAGCTTGCAGGTCTGCTCACAGGCTTCACTGCCGCAGATACAGGCGAGATACTGTCGGTCGCAGTTTCCCCCGAATACCGCCGCAAGGGCATTGCCCGAATGTTGATGAACGAATTTTTTGCAGCTTTACCGAAAGAGGCGGAAAATATCGCCCTTGAGGTAAGATGCTCAAATACAGCCGCTATCGCTCTTTACGAAAGCTTCGGCTTTGTAAAGGCAGGCGTAAGAAAGAGATTTTACCGCGATCCCATTGAGGACGCGGATATAATGGTCTGTTATATGACCGATAAATATAAAGAAGGAAGATAAGTATGCTTATACTTGGAATTGAAAGCTCCTGCGACGAGACCGCCGCAAGCGTGGTAAAGGACTGCCGTGAGATACTCTCCTCAGTCATATCCACCCAGATAGAGGAGCACAAGAAGTACGGCGGCGTTGTCCCCGAAATAGCTTCACGCAGACACTGCGAGAATATCCTCGGAGTTGTACGCAAGGCTCTCGATGACGCAAATGTTGCTCTTGACGACCTTGACGGCATAGCAGTTACCTACGCCCCCGGACTTATAGGCGCACTCCTTGTGGGAGTCAGCTTTGCAAAGGCTCTGGCTATGTCCTGCGGAAAGCCGCTCATACCCGTGCACCACATCGCAGGTCATATCGCCACCAACTACCTGACATTCCCCGACCTTGAACCGCCATACCTCTGCCTTGTGGCAAGCGGCGGTCACAGCCACATCATCGAAGTGCTTAGCTACACGAAATTCCGTGTAGTAGGCAGGACTCACGACGATGCTGCCGGAGAATGTTTCGACAAGTGCGCAAGAGCTATGGGATTTCCTTATCCCGGCGGAGTTCATATAGACAATGCCGCTAAAAACGGCGACTCTGCCTCATTCAAGCTCCCACACCCTGCTGTTGCGGGAAGTGAGTTTGATTTCAGTTTTTCGGGACTTAAAACCAACGTGATAAACCTGCTCCACAATGCAGAGCAGAAAGGCACGGAAATAAACCGCGACGACCTTGCGGCAAGTCTGCAAAAGACTATTTCCGAAATACTCACAGACAAGACTATCCGTGCTGCCGAAGCACTTGGATATAAAAAAGTAGCTCTTGCAGGCGGAGTTTCCGCCAATACAGGAGTCCGTGCAGCCCTTTCGCAAGCCTGTGCAGAGCATGGCTTTGAGTTCTTTATGCCCGAGAAGAAGCTCTGCGGCGACAACGGCGCTATGATAGCCTGTCAGGGCAGCTACAATCTCCTTGCAGGCATAACCGCAGACGAAAGCCTTAATGCCATAGCTACCCTCTCTATGGAGGATATCTGACACATGGATAAGAAGAAAAGAGCTACAAACTGCGAGACCTGTACCAATTACGTCTACGACGATGACTACGACTGCTATGTGTGTATGATAAATCTCGACGAGGACGAAATGTACCGTTTCTTGCAGGGTACCAACTATTCATGCCCCTACTACCGTCTGGACGACGAATACGGCGTAGTAAGGCATCAGAACTAATATATAATATGACTGCCTGCTGTACCGTCGGCGTACAGCTCGGCAATTTCCGCAGTGTGCCCGATGCAGAGCTTTCCAAGCACCGTGATAACATCACATTCCGGAGCTATCCCCTGCTCCACAGCCTGTTTCGCTGCACCGATAAGCTTTTCCGTATCCCACTCTTTCAGCAGTGTTCCCCCATTCCCACAATATATGACCATACATGACGGCGATACCTTCCAGTCAGTCAGCATATGCACAAGACGCTCCCTGCAATCTGTGCCGTCAATTATTATCAGCTCGGTATATCCCGTAAAAACAGGCTTTCCGTTTTTCAGTTCGGCAGCCCTCTGTGCGGCATCTGTATCCTCACCCGATGCCTCGACAGCTGTATCATCATCAAAAAAGGCAAGCACAAGCTCTCCGCCTCTTTCTCCCGATACGGCAGCAGCCCTCAGGTAGCTGCGCTGATGTATCTTTCCTGATGCACAGCCTGTAAAAAGCATAAATATCAACGCTGATATAAATAAGATAGGTCTCTTCATTTTCTCTCCTTTTTCATAGATTGTTCACATAATCAATCTAAAATATCAACACTGTCTCTGCTGAAATATGATACTATTATAATGAGAAATTGTAGGAGGTGAGCCAATGAAACTCACTGACACCTCAGGAAATACCATAATAAGTGTTGTCGATCAATTTGACTATTCCACACAGAACCAGACCTACAACGATAATTTTAAAAAATGGCGAAAAGATAAAGAAAATCCGTATGCCTTCAATTTTGAACTTGACCGCAGGGAAAGTGTATTCGTTGAAGGAAAGGGATTTGAAAACAGATCCGCTTCCAAGGCAGAACGCGACTGCATAGGCAAAGTAATGAATATAATAGGCATTGCTATGCTCATGTGGATACTCATAGATAATATCATAAGCAAGCTTGTCATCTCTGTTTTTGATTTTATCGGCTTTGACCTGCATACTTCCTTTTTCAGCACAGGTCTTTACGGCGGAAGCCTTCAGGTAATCACCGCTCTTCTCGCCACTTCATTCATCAAAGTCCTTGTCCCCGCAGTATATCTTCACAAAAAGCTCAGAATGCCGCCCAGACTGGAATACATGAGCACTCTTAATCACGCTTCCGATATGCTGGGTACTATCTGTATGACAATGGCAGTCAGCACCGTTACCTGCCTGCCGAATATATACACCAACCGAACAATGCTGGTATTCAACTATTTCCGCTCAATAAATGCCGATGCGAACGTATGGAACCAGGAGCAGTTCGTAGTGTATACTATCTGCGATATCGTCATCATATCAACACTGCATGAGCTTTTCTTCCACGGAGCTATTTTCAATGCCCTCAGGCAATTCGGCGACGTATTCGCTATTATAATTACAACAGCTATGTCGGGACTTCTTGTACAGGATTTCCGCGAGCTTCCAGCTGCCCTGCTTATCTCGGCAATTGCATCTATAGGTATGCTCCGCAGCGGAACTATCGTAACGGCTATATTCGTACAGATATGCTTCAAGATGTACAGGCTTGCTCTTGTCCTGCTCGAAGACAGCTCTCCTGATAAGATATTCCTCAAGCGAAACACCTTCATGCTTGTAATATTCATAATAGGAGCAGCAGGCGTTATGATGCTATATATCTTCAAACGCAGGAAGCCTGAAAAACATATTGCTGAATTCAACTCCAAATACTCTGTATCTCAGCGCCTTGAAATTGCCTGCAAAAGCTTCCCTGTACCTGCCGTTATATGCCTTTGTCTGCTGGCAGCTTTTATCAAAGTATTCTTTTAGGTGAAGTAAATGGAAAAATATATGCACCGCGCACTTGAACTGGCGCGTATGGCTTTTGACGAGGGCGAAGTCCCCGTAGGAGCAGTTGTAGTAAAAAAGACTACGGGAGAGATCGTCGGAGAGGGCAGAAATATGCGCGAAACAGCAAAGAATGCCCTTGCTCATGCCGAGATAATAGCTATTGACGCAGCCTGCAAAAAGCTCGGCGGCTGGCGGCTGCCCGAATGTGCGATATACGTTACCTTAGAGCCCTGTCCAATGTGCTGCGGAGCTATCATCAATTCGAGGATAGACAATGTTTACTTCGGCGCATACGACATAAAGAGCGGCTCTGCGGTATCTGTGCAGAAGATGTTCGAACTGCCCTACAATTACCGCCCAGAGGTAACAGGCGGCATCATGGAAAAGGAATGTGCAGATATCCTATCGGAGTTCTTCCGACAGCTCAGAATAAAAAAATCACATAACTGAAATCTTATCCGCTGCTTTTTGCAGCGGATCTTTTTGTGCTCAGGGGCGCAATGATAAGCGCGGCAGCCGCCGCGCAGGCACGTATGAGAAGCAACTCCCTGCCCGATATCAGCAGCGCAGCCCCTATAGTCACAGCTATTACCGTGCTGCTCCTCCAGCGCACGAATTGAGGGAATATCCGCTTAATAAGATAAGCCCCCGTCATCACCTGCAAAGCCGCCGAAAATACCGCAAACACTGCAAATATCACCAGAAACAGCGAATCTATGCGCTGAGCGTCAAAGGGCTGGGAGAGCTGAGCTGCGGTGATAACGGGAAAATCGGTTATTTCCATTATGCCGCCTGTCACCGCAAGCACTGTCAGTATCAGTACAGCCGAAACTGCTGCCTTTGCAGCGAAATACCACACAAAAGCTTTCTGCCGACCTTCTCTGACCTCTCCTGACAGCACCACCATACTGCCGAGACCTCCGCTGAGAGCCCCTCCCCTTACGACCTCGTAAAAGAATCCTTTCCTTTCGGGAACCGTGATATTGCTCCAGTCAGCATTTAATACCGCACTTGCAAAATCTATCCCCAGACAGAATATCCCTGCCGCAGCCGCTATAACTGCCGCCCGTGCAACAGGCTTTATCCCCGTGGACGAGCTGTAAAGGCAAACAAGTGCGATAAGACCTGCTGTCAGGAGCTGTCCCCATATCCCTTTGCCGCTTTCCGAGGGTATATACACAGCGCCGCTTGTCCGCCACAGCGCAGAAAAAAGCGTACCTCCGCAGAATACCGCATACACGAGATAGAACACAGCCGCCTGTTTTTTTAGCTCTCCGCCTTTTGCAGCAAAGACAAGTGCCGCCAACAGCTGCAATGCAATACCTGCAAGGACTCCGTATAAAGTCTCAAGAGACATACTCCCGCCGAAACAGAAAAGCTCAAACATATCCGTAATGAGCAGAAGCGCCGCAAGCTGCCTTTTTGAGATACTATTCATGGTACTCCTCCACCGTAAAGCTTCGGCTCTGCATTTCCCTTATGCCTATCCGCAACGCCGTATCCCCCATTCCCTTTCTCTTGAAAGGCGAAAGCGGAGCTGTGTACGGAAAGCCGTAATCCTCGGTCGCGCATATATTCACAAGAACTGCGCAGGCAAGGAGACTTATGCCGAAAAGTCCGAACACTCCGCCTGCTATGATAAATACAAATCTCAGCACCGTCACCTGCGGATTAAGCTCGGGCACGACCAGTCCGCCAAGTACGGAAAGTGCGGTCATAGTCAGCAGAGGCGTACTTACCAGCCCCGAATTTACTGCCGCGTCGCCGATGATAAGTCCGCTGATTATGCTGACTGCTCCGCCCACAGGCTTTGGCAGCCGCACACCTGCCTCACGTATTATCTCATACATGAGCAGCACGAAAAGCGACTCGGTAACTATAGACAGCGGAGCTTTCTTCTCAGCCTCCACAAGGAGCATGAACAGCGTACTGTTGAGCAGCTCGGGGTGATACATGACTATCGCCACATAAAATGACGGCAGAAGCACAGCCGCTAAAAAAGCTGCGTATTTCAGCCACCGTATAAACACTGCATAATATGGCTTGTAAGCATAATCATCGAGAGTCTGAAAGCTTTCGCAGAACAGTCTCGGTATCACTATAGCATAGGGAACTCCGTCCACAAGGAGAGCCGCACGCCCCTCGATAAGCTTCGAGCACAGCACATCGGGACGCTCTGTAGTGCCGGTTGAGTCAAACAGCTCAAAGCTGCCGTTTTCCACGAAAGGACGCAGATGTCCCGTAGTCAGTATGGCTTCAAGCTCCACATCGTCAAGAGAGCGTCTTATCCTTTCCATAAGAGACTTCGGCACACGGTCCTTCATGTAACAGAGACACAGGTCGGTATGACTCTTTTTGCCCTTAGCGAACAGCTCCATTACAAGCTCTGGACTTTTCAGCCTCCTGCGTATCTGCGACATATTAGTGCGGATAGTCTCCGTGAAGCCCTCATGCGCTCCCATAACGTTTCCCTCGCCCGAGGGCTCCTGCACTCCTCGGGAGCTATAGCCCTGCACACCGAATGCAAGCCCGAAGGATATGCCCTCGGCGATAAGCACTGCAAATCCCGAATTAATCAGGCGGAACAGGGTATCATAGTCCCTGACCGCAGGACGGTCGGTAGACAGCAGGAGCTGCTCGTTTATATAGTGGAACAGTCCGTGGGAGTCCTTTTGCTGCGGTATATCGGTAATAGGCTCGAATATCAGCTCGGTTATGACCGATGTGGAAACCATGCCCTCGCAGCACAGCAGTGCGCAGTGTATCCCCCCTGTAACGAAACGATTTATGAGCAAGTCCGACGAACCGCCAGAAATACGGCGTATCTCCTTGATGCTGTCATCAAGTGACGGCAGCAGTCCTCCTTTTTCCATACATCTCACCTCAGCGGTATTATGTGCAAAGCTTACATGAATATGCACATTTAGCCGTTAGCCTTTTGTAGGGAACGCTGCCCAACAGGCACCGCGCCCTTTGTCGTATTGCGACATCTCCCCACACTGTGGGGAGTTACCCTCGGCGTTCCGCAAAGCGGCTGCGCCGCTTGTAGGGGCGGATAGTATCCGCCCCGAAATATCGAACGACTAAATGTGGCGATGTACGCGCACCTACAACAAAACCGCCTGCACTGTGAATATCCACAAGTGCAGGCGGCTGCTTTTATTTACGTTTATATTTGGAATAAATCTTCCGATAAGCAAGGTACAGCAAAGGTATTCCTGCAACTGAACCTACAATGATAACTATCCCTGCCGCCTCTGAGTTCAGAGCTCCCAGAACAGCAGCCAGCCAGAAAATTGCAGAAAAACAAAGCCACATGATACCGTTTGCTCTGTTGTAGGCAGGGATATCCGAGATCTCACTTTCTTTGACCTCTTTCCCCGACCAGAACCACATTGGCTTTTTACGTTTCCACGCGTATATTCCAAAACAGATGAAAAATATGCCTATGGGTATCGTAAGCATGAGCCAGACCACTCTATCCATTATAAAACGCTCCTTTCTAAGCTAAAACATTCTTTTCAAGCCAAAGTGCAACTCCGTCCTCGTCATTTGAAGCCGTTACTTCATCGGCAATTTCAAGGACTTCCCGAACCGCATTAGCGACTGCAACTCCCGTACCGCACATTTTCAGCATATCAATATCGTTCCTGTCGTCGCCGAAAGAAACGATATCACTGATAGCAATGCCGCACTTCTCGACAAGCGCATTTATAGCCGCTGTCTTTCCTGCACCCTGCGGCAGAAATCCGTACCAGTTCTCGCCGCGGTAGCATTGCAGCTTACAGCCGAATTTATCCGCGCTATTCTCTCATCAGGCAGCTCTGCTACTATCTTGTTTGCCCCACATTCAAGAGGACGGTCGTACTCGAAATATACAGCCTTGTGGAGCTTTTCCGACTCCGCGATAGGCTTGCTGTTCCAGTAGACCGTCTTTCCGTTTGCAACGGTTATCTCCGCCCCAGAAGCAGATTTCAGAAGCTCCCTTACGACACCGTTTGCTGCCTCCGCCGTAAATTCGCAGCTGTAGATACAACGGTCAGCCGCGTGTATGAGAGTGCCGTCTGTGGTTATCTCGCAGTCAGGCTTCAAAAGCTCTATATATCGCTCCGCGCCTATCCAGTATCTTGCCGTGGCTATTGCAAAAGGGGATCCTTTTTCTCTGCACTTTTCAGCACATCGAGAGTTCTGTCGGAAACGTTCCCGTCGGTTCTCAGTAGAGTATGGTCAAGGTCGGTAAGTATAAGCTTTTTCATAGTTCCTCCTAATAAAAAGTAGGGGGCGATGCCAACATCGCCCCGAATAATTCAATCGGGCTGATGTAAGCATCAGTCCCTACATTATTTCTTTATCTTCATGGAAATATCGAAGCACTTAACAGAATGAGTAAGCGCACCCAGTGAGATTATATCCACGCCTGTTTCAGCTACGGAGCGGATATTCTCGGCAGTAACATTGCCCGAAGCTTCAAGGAGAGCCTTGCCGCCTGCTATCTCAACAGCCTGCTTCATCTCGTCACAGCTCATATTGTCCAGCATGATTATCTCAACACCTGTAGCAAGAGCCTCGCGGAGCTCGTCAAGTGTGCGGACTTCTACCTCTATCTTTACTGTGTGACCGATCTTCTCGCGGAGAGCATTTACAGCCGCAGTTATACCGCCGTAAGCATCAATATGATTGTCCTTGAGCATAGCCGCGTCGGAGAGATTGAAGCGGTGATTTTTGCCGCCGCCCACAGTTACCGCATACTTCTGAAGCGCACGGAGTCCCGGGAGAGTCTTTCTCGTGTCTGTAACAGCAGCCTTAGTGCCCTTTACAAGCTCAACACACTTATTTGTAGCAGTTGCTATACCCGACATATGCTGCAAGAGGTTAAGAGCAGTTCTCTCACCTTTGAGGAGAGTAAGCGTACTTCCTTCAAGCTCTGCAATTATGTCGCCCTTCTGAACCTTAGTGCCGTCCTGAAGGAGTATCTTGAAGTCCACATCGCCGCCTGCAAGGTCAAAAACGCGCTTAGCCACCTCGATACCGCAGACAACTCCCGAATCCTTGGCAACATAATAAGCGGAGCTTCTGTGCTCGGGCGGAATAAGATTATCCGCAGCCGCGTCGATATAGTTGATGTCCTCCATAAGAGCGGTAGTGATTATATTGTCAACATAGCATTGTAAAAGCTTCATGTTAAACGTCCTTTCCATACAATTATATTTCCGGATTATTTGTAGGGGGCGATGCCAACATCGCCACGTAAGCTGCAATCATTTATATCGGGCTGATGTAGGCATCAGCCCCTACAATCTAAAAGCTAACGGCTCTCACGATTTGTATTTCGAGTCTATACACAGGAATTCCTCTAAAGTAAGTCCCGAATCATATACCTCTTTAGCAAGCTGTTTGCCGAGATAGCGAACGTGCCACGACTCGTACATATAACCTGTGATATTTTCCTTGCCCTGAGGATAACGGATAATAAAGCCGTACTTCCAGCAGTTTGCGGCTATCCATTTAGCTTCGGCAGTACCGTTGAAGGAGGTGCTTGCATTGTTTATATCCATGCCCAGACCCGTCTGATGCTCGGAATGACCGGGCCTTGCGGAATATGTATCAGCAGCAGCCTTTCCGTCACGGGCTACATAGTTGTTGTACAATGTACTCTGATAGGAATATGAACGGAAACCCGAAACTATTTTCAGCTTGTAGCCTGCCTTCTCCGCATCGACTCTCATTGACTCAAAGGCTGATTTAGCCTCGGGAAGAATGTCCCCGGGACTGTAGGTAGAGGGCAGAGCATAGGTCTTATTTGCGATAAGTATGCCGTTTACATAGGTTATGCCATCCTTTACGACTATCTCACGCTTGGTAAAGGTCTCCTTTGTACCGTCAACCCATGTTACTGTAAAGTGCATGGAATCCGTATGTACTATAGTTCCCTCGGTATTGTTATCGGTGCTGCCCATATGGAACACGATATTATTTCCGTCGGGAGCATATTCAAAACGGCTTATATTGCCGCTTTTATCGGTCACCTTTCCGCTGAGACCGCTTATCTCAAATGTCCTGCCCGCACTTGTTATCCATTTGCCGCTGAGCATTTCATTTGCGTTTATCTTATTATAGCTGAAAAACCTGAATGTCTCGGCAGTACCGTCGTCCCATTTGAGGACGAAATCATTGTCATCCCGCCATGTGATAAAGGCGTTATCCTCTTTGCCCGACTTCTTCATAGTCATGGCGAGGATATCCTCCTCCGAGCCTATGGTGAAATTCTCACTGCTGCCATTAGGATAAAAAACAGTGCCCTCACCGTCGCCGAAGCTGAAATAACGCTTTGCACCTTCGCGATCACCTATCCATGTTCCCTTTGGGAGCAGTGTCTTATTTGAAAGAATGATATCCTGAATTGCTGAAATGTCCAGAGAATCCACAACAAAATCTCCGTTTATATCCGCTGCAATCCGCTGATTTTCATTAAGTCCGTACCGTCCGAGGATATGATTTTTCAGTATGACCATATCTCCGACAGATACCCTGTCATCGCGGTTAAGATCGCCTGCTATAAGCGTAGTGGCTGCGTTCGTATGCATTGCCGCAGCACTTGCCGCTATTACAGCCGCAGAAACTGCCGCAGCTTCAAAACTTCTCAGTTTTTTCATGATATCACCCCCATTGTTGTCCTTTTCTCTGTGTTTTTTACTGCATTACCTCACCGAGGATAATGTATGCTACAGTAACTATAGACTTAGCGAGAACATAGTCAGCGTCCACATAGTAGCCGCCGTTGACAAGGTCCTCACGTATCTCCTTTACGCGCTTGAAGCCCTCTGCCGCAGCCTTTTTATCAGGAATAACGAAATAGCAGTTCTGAAGTATCTTTCTTGTCTCTGTACGAACTCCCTTAGGTATGCGCGGACTTCCAAGATGCGGATCAAATTCAGCCTCTTCAAAATCCTTAGGCGCATCTGCAACTCTTGAAGCTATGCTGTTTGCAGCATGGCGTGAGAATACAAGTGCTTCGAGAAGGGAATTGCTTGCGAGTCTGTTGCTTCCGTGGACTCCAGTATGCGAGCATTCGCCGCAGGCATACAGATTTGGAAGGCTTGTTTCGGAATTATTGTCAACATCTATACCGCCCATAAGGTAGTGCTGACAAGGGAATATGGGAACAGGCTCCTTTGTAAGGTCGTAGCCCTGCTCCAGCAGGTTCTTGTATATCATCGGGAACCTGTTTTTAAGGAACTCGCTGTCCTTATAGCTTATATCAAGGTAGAAATCCGTTGAATTCTGCTTGCGTGATTCAAGTATGATAGCGTGAGAAACAACATCTCTCGGAGCAAGTTCCAGACGCTCATCATAGTTGTGCATAAAGCGCTCCTTATGGCAGTTCAGCAGGTATGCACCCTCACCGCGTACAGCCTCTGAGATAAGGAAGCATTCACGGGTAGCGCGGTTATTGAAGGCTGTTGGGTGGAACTGAACATAGCTCAGGTTCTTTATCTTCGCACCCATTTCATATGCAAAGGTTATGCCGTCGCCTGTTGCGATAGCGGAATTTGTGGTAAACTGGTAAACTCTGCCGATACCGCCTGTTGCAAGTATCATAAAGTGGCAGTTGCAGGTCTCATAAGAATCATCGGACAGTCTGAGAAAAGCTGAGTAGCCTGTTTTTGTCTGCTTTACGCCGCACATAATGGTATTTTCCATTATGGTAACATTGCTGAGCTTCTGAACATTTTCCAGAAGAGTTGAAGTTATCTCCTTGCCTGTAGCGTCGGCATGGTGGAAAATCCTGTGGTGGCTGTGACCGCCCTCAAGTGTGCGGTGGTATGTGCCGTCTGGATTTTTGTCAAACTCAACGCCGAGCTTGATGATATGCTCGATATCCTGCGCAGCCTCGCTTACAAGAGTATGAACAGCGTCCACATTGTTCTTGAAGCTTCCTGCGATAAGAGTATCATTCTGGTGATACTGTATATTATCCGTAGGAGAATTATAAACGCCTGCTATACCGCCCTGTGCCAGTGAAGAATTGCACAGCGGCAGATCGCGCTTGCAGAGTATGAGAATATTCAGTTCCTTAGGCAGATTGATAGCCGCGTAGAGACCTGCTGCTCCGCAGCCTGCTATAATAACATCATAATTTTTTGACATGATACAAGACCGTCCTTTATCAGAAAATCTTTACACCTACATTATACCATACCGCAAGCAATAAATCAATGTAAATATGCAAAGAATTACCTTACATTTCACATTGAGCAATTAGTGATTAGTGCATATGAGCGGCGCTGTCATTCTGCCGATCCTGAATTGATCCGTGTTACATATATAATAATCGTTTTTCACCTGCCATTACTGACAAAAAAAGCTCCCGAAACGGGAGCTTTGATATCATTCGACCGAGATTATGTAGTAGTAAACAGGCTGACCGCCGTTTACCAGCATTACCTCTATCTTGTCGCTGAGCTTGGACTGTATGAACTTCTGGAGCTCTTCTGCATTCTCCTCTGGCACATCTGCACCGTGGATAAGCGTAACATAGCTAACATCGCCCTTTGAGAGCTTCTTGACGAGCTTGTAGGTAGCCTTGTTGATATCGCGTTCTGTGAACGACAGCTTGCCGTTATCCAGTGCGAGTATCTCGCCCTCCTTTATCTGGTGACCCTCGAACTCGGAGTTTCTTGCAGCAAAGGTGATAAGACCTGTCGACACCTTCTCGAAAGCCTTTGTCATATCAATGCGGTTCTCGTTGAGGGTGCGGCTGTCGTCAAACGCAAGCATAGCAGCAATACCCTGCGGTATAGTTCTTGTCTGGAGCACGCAGACCTTTCTGTCTGTGAGCTTTACAGCCTGCTCTGCTGCCATGATTATATTCTTATTGTTTGGCAGTACGAATACTGTATTTGCAGGAGTTTTCAGTATAGCGCGGAGAATATCGTCCGTAGAAGGATTCATGGTCTGTCCGCCCTTTACGACTACATCTGCACCCAAATCGGTGAACATAGCCTCAAGACCGTGACCTGCCGCAACTGCAACGAAGCCGAATTCCTTTTCGGGCTCGGCAGGAGTAAGTCCCTCCTGTGCAGCCTGTGCGTCCTTGACCTTATTCTCATGCTGTATACGCATATTCTCTATCTTTGGACGTGGGTCATTGATGAAATATCCGAATTCCAGTCCCTTCTGGAGAGCGTTTCCGGGGTTATCGGTGTGAACGTGTACCTTTATTATCTTCTCGTCGTCAACAACAACTACACAGTCGCCGATAGTTTCAAGATAAGCACGGAGCTTTGATACATCGGGACAATTGTCGTTCTTTTCCAGCATGAACTCTGTACAGTATGTGTATGTTATATCGTCATCATATTCGCTTACAGCTGTTCTGAATGAGTCGTTTGAGCTGTCCTGTGCAGACTGAGTCTCAGCAGGCTCGGCTATCTTGCCCCCTGCGAATACATCTGTCATAGCTCTGAAAATAATGCAGAGTCCCTTGCCGCCAGCGTCTACGACTCCTGCCTTTTTGAGCTGCGGGAGCATATCCGTGGTCTTTTCCAGCATAGCCTCTGATTCCTTGCATACCTCCTGCCAGAATGTGACCTCGTCGTTTGTCTCTGCGGCTATCTCTCTTGCCTTTGCGGCAGCAGCCTTAACGACAGTAAGGATAGTGCCCTCAACAGGCTTCATTACAGCCTTGTATGCAGCCTCAACGCCGAATTGCAGAGCGTCTGCGAAGTTCTCGCAGCCTGCCTCCGTGCAGCCTGCAAGTCCCTTTGAAAAGCCTCTGAATATAAGTGAAAGTATTACGCCCGAGTTTCCTCTTGCGCCTCTCAGAAATGCTGAAGCTGCTGTGGAAGCTACCTCAGATACGGTAGCCTTTGAGTCGAGTCTCCTGAGCTCGGCAACGGAATTGCCTATGGTCATTGACATATTTGTACCTGTATCGCCGTCGGGAACGGGATAAACATTAAGCTCATCGACTTCGCGCTTCCTGTTATTGATAGTAATAGCAGCGGAGATAACAGCGTCCCTGAGTAAAGAACCGTGTATCACAGTAAAGTCCTCCAATTCTATAACGCTTATGCGTTCATATCGTCAACGAATACGTTGACCTTGTGTACATCTATACCGGCAGCTTCTTCAACTGCGAAGCTGACCTTATGAGTGATGCTCTTTACGGCAGCATTGATGTTAGTGCCGTAGGTCACCTTGATATGGAGATCTATGATAAGTCCGCCTTCCTTGTCAGTACGGAGAAGGATACCCTTGTTCTTTCTGAACGCCTTGCCTGCTGTAAGTGCGGAAACTGCCGAGCGGAACGTAGTTACGCTGCAAACATCAGCAACTCCGAAGCAGTCAACAACTGCGTGTTTAACGATCTCAATGAGATAATTCTCAGAAATAGTGATCTTTCCGATATGATTTTCAAAGCCTACCATGGATCATCACTCCTTTTGTTAAAATGCGTCTGCGGCGTCCGAAAACGACCGCTATCTTATTGATTATAACACACTTTTTCGCTTTTTACAATACCTATAAAGAATAATATTGCGAAAAATACTTATCATATTAAAAAAATATCGGATTTTCTATTGATTATAAGTCTTTTTTGTGGTATTATAATATAGACGTAATGCGAATTATCGGGCAGCGATAAAGTAACGGCGGCGGAACGCCACCCCTACATAGTAAAATGGCGTTTTCACAATAATTCCGAATTCCGAATTTATAATTATGCATTATGCATTGGCGGAACGTCGAGGACGCCGTCCCCTACAGGCTAACGGCTAAGGGCTAACGGCTAAAAAAGGAGGTATTATCATGGGATTTCATTTCAGAAAAAGCTTCAAGATATTCAGCTTTTTAAAGTTCAACAAAAACAAGAAGGGCGGCAGCATATCTGTTGACGGTCCTACAATAGCAGGCAAAAAGGTAAAAGTCACTGTCAACAACAAGAAAAAGGCTACCGTAAGCCTTCAGGGTACGGGCATATCCTATGATACCGACTTAGGCGGCAAAAAGAAAACAGGCAAGAAGTAATTGGAGGAATATGAAGAAACTACTCTTTATCGGCGATGTCGTCGGAAAATCGGGCTGCGAATTTCTTTCGGCAAAGCTGAGCGGCATAAAACACGAGCATAATATAGATATAACCATTGTCAACGGCGAAAATTCCGCACAGGGCAATGGTATAACCCGTGCATCTGCGGAAATGATAATAAGAGCGGGCGCGGATATAATAACTACCGGAAACCACGCATTCAAACGCAAAGAAGCCCTTGAACTCTTTGATGAGGAGTACATGGTGCGTCCTGCCAATTACCCCGAGGGGGGCTGCGTGGGAAGCGGCTATCGCATACTCGATATGGGAGCTTATTCCGTAGCTGTCATAAACATGATGGGTACTGCCTTTATGGATCCGCTGGACAATCCTTTCACTAAGATCGACGAGATCCTTAGTAAAATAGATACCCCTAACATATTTGTGGACTTCCACGCCGAGACTACCTCGGAGAAAAAGGCTATGGGTCATTATCTTACCGAAAGAGTAAGCGGCGTTTTCGGCACTCATACCCACGTTCAGACCGCAGATGAGTGTATATTGGGCGGTCATACCGCATATATTACCGATGTGGGCATGACAGGTCCCGAAAACTCCTGCCTGGGCATTGATACAGGCGCAGTTATCAATATGTTCCGTTTTCGTATGCCTGTACGCTTCTTTGAAGCGGACGGAGCCTGCTTTCTTTGTGGAACAATAACCGAATTTGATGAAAAAAATGGCAAATCGCACAAAACAGAAAGAATAATTATAAGATAGTCTACAAACTTTGTGATAAGTACTTGCTTTTTTACCATTTATAGGGTATAATACAATTGTACAATAGAATAGCCTTAAGGCATATAAGACATAGTTATCGTACAAATATTTTTAACAGGAGGGTTATTTTGCAATGGAAATTCTGAAAGTATCATCACACTCATCACCTAATTCTGTTGCCGGAGCTATTGCCGGCGTTATCAGAGAACAGAAGGCTGTTGAAGTTCAGGCAGTAGGTGCGGGTGCAGCAAATCAGGCGATCAAGGCTATAGCTATAGCAAGGGGATATCTTGCACCAATTGGTATTGATCTAATTTGTATTCCTGCATTTGCCAATATCCAGATCGACGGCGAGGAGAGAACCGCTATCAAGCTTATCTGTGAGCAGAGATAATTGGTTTGGATCATCGGGCGGACTTTATGTCCGCCCTTTCTGTTTTTATTAATTTACCTTTAAGGAGCAACTTATGCCCACTACTCTTTTCAGCGAAATCGAATACCTAAAGGGCGTCGGAAAGGCTCGCGGTGAGAAATACCGCAAGCTCGGCATAAATTCGCCCTATGAGCTTATATATCATATCCCCCGCGACTACCTCGACTTCCGCACCCATGTGCCCGTACAGCAGGCAGTCCTCGGGGACTACAATGTACTTAAACTGACGGTATACAGAAAAATGCCGCCCCAGCGCATAAAAGGCGGACTTGTCATCTGCAAGGCTGCTGCCTCCGACGGCATGGACGATATACTGATAGTTGTATACAACAACGTGTATTATTTTCAGGCTCTCAAAGAGAACGAGACCTACTATATGTACGGCAAGGTCACGGGCAGCTTCCTGCGCAAGGAGATAAGCTCTCCCGTCTATATCCGCGCCGATGAAAAGGTGCTCATTCAGCCCAAATACCACCTTACCCAAGGACTTTCCGTCACTATGGTAAGGAACAATATGCGTCAGGCTCTGGAGCTCATGCGCAACGAGCCCTTCGAGACTCTCTCCGACGATATTCTGCGAAAATACGACCTCTGTCCCCTTATGTGGGCACTGGAGAATATCCACTTTCCCGAAAGTGAGCTTGCTGCCGAGACTGCAAGACGCAGACTTGCCTTCGACGAGCTTTTGAAGCTACAGATAGGTATGTCCGTTATGAAGTCACGCAGCCGCAGGAACACGGCATTTCAAATGGACAGCAGCGTTGAGGTGAGCAAATTCACAGATGGGCTGCCCTTTGAACTCACCGACGACCAGAAAAAGGCTGTCACCGAGGTCGTTGCCGACCTTTGCAGGAATGTCCCCATGAACAGGCTTTTGCAGGGCGATGTGGGAAGCGGAAAGACTGCCGTTGCTGCCGCAGCCTGCTATTTTTCGGCACAGAATGGAGTGCAGTCCGCACTTATGGCTCCTACGGAGATACTTGCGTCTCAGCATTTCAACACTCTCAGCAGCTTTCTTAAACCCTTCGGCGTGAAGGTCTGCCTGCTGACAGGCTCGATGACGGCTAAGAAAAAAGCCGCTGTCCGTGAGCAGATAGCCGCAGGAGAAATAGACGTTATCGTAGGAACTCACGCTATAATACAGAAAGATGTGGAATACAAGGCTCTTGGACTGGTCATCACCGACGAGCAGCACCGCTTCGGTGTCGCTCAGCGAGCAGCACTTGCCGAAAAGGGCGATGCTCCTCACAAGCTGGTAATGTCCGCCACACCTATTCCCCGCACCCTTGCTCTCATAATCTACGGAGACCTTGATATATCTGCCATAACTCAGCTCCCAAAGGGCAGAAAGCCCGTAAAGACCTATGCAGTCACAGGAAAGCTCCGCAGCCGTGCATTCGGCTTTGTACGCGAAAGGCTGGACGAGGGACGGCAGGCTTATGTTGTATGCCCCATGATAGAGGACAGCGAAAGCGAGCTTTTCGCCGTCAAGACATACGCCGAGGAGGCTGCAAAGGGCGACCTTAAAGGCTATACCACTGCGCTTCTCCACGGAAAGATGAGAGCTGCCGAAAAGGACAAGGTAATGGAGAAATTCCGCAGCGGAGAGATACAGGTGCTTATATGTACTACTGTCGTTGAAGTCGGAGTGGACGTTCCTAATGCAGCGGTAATGGTCATCGAAAATGCAGAACGCTTCGGACTTTCCCAGCTTCACCAGCTCCGCGGACGAGTGGGCAGAGGAAGCTTCGAGAGCAGCTGTATACTTATCACCGACAACACTGCCGAGGACTGCGTAAAGCGTATGAAGATAATGTCCTCGACTACAGACGGCTTCAAAATATCAGAGGAGGACCTTAAAATGCGCGGTCCGGGAGACTTCTTCGGCAATGCCCAGCATGGACTCCCACCGCTAAAAATAGCGGATATAGCCTGCAATATGGAGCTTATGAACCGTGCACAGACCTGTGCAAAGGAGCTCCTTGCGGACGACCCACTCCTTGAAAAGCCGCAGAACCGTGCATTGAAGCTCGATGTTATGCGACTGTTCAGCAGAGATATAATCGGCTGAGCGTATAAATGGGTTTCCAAAGGGGTCACCACCCCTTTGGTCAGGTCAAGGGCGGACAGCCCTTGTAGGGCTTGGGGCAACGCCCCAAATACGTAAGGCGCATCGCAAGGGGTGAATTCAAAAACAGTCCGGCGGACTGTTTTTGAAGAGGGGACGCCTTGTAAGAGAAGGCGTCCCCTTGAACAGATATAAAAGCAGAAAAGCCATGAACGGAATACCGTTCATGGCTTATTTTTATTTCTTCTTCCATTTTAACAGCACAAAAGCCGTTATACCTGTCAGCAAAGCCGTAAGTGATATGGCAAACCACGTATACGGCATGGGCAGATCCTTCGTATTGATACCGTAGAATGCAAACATGATATTAGGTATCTCAAGGATAATGGTACCTATGGTCAACCGCCACATTACTATATTCTGGTTATTGGAGATTATAGACGAGAAACCGTCCATCATACTTGACAAAATGCCCGTATAGATGCTTGACATCTCGATCGCCTGCTTCATCTCGATGAGAACATCTTCAAGAAGATCCTGATCCTCGTCATAGAGCTTTATGACTCTGCCGCGGAATATCTTTTCGATAGTAGCCTCATTGGCTTTCAGTGAAGTTGAAAAATATACGAGAGACTTTTCAAGAGCAAGCAGCTGCATGAGGAGCTCGTTCTTCATAGCGTCGTGAAGCTCCTGCTCGGCAGCAGATGATATCTTATCTATCTGTTTCAGGTAGGTAAGGAACAGTGCCGATATCCTCAGAAGTATCTGTAACACGAACCTTGTCTTGAAATCAGGTCTGAGATTTCTTATACCGCCTCTTGTAGCCTCATTGATGATCTGCGTCTCTCTAATAGAGATAGTAAAAACATATTCGTCTGTAACGATTATACCCATTGGCAGAGTATAGAAGTTCTTGGTCTTGTCATCGTCTATAGCAGATACAGGAGTATCTATGATAACAAGAGTCTGGTCGTCCTCACGCTCGATACGTGATGACTCCTCCTCATCCAATGCGGACTTTACAAATCCGCTGTCAAGACCGTATTCCTCTATAAGCTCCCTTACCTCCTGCGGAGTAGGGTCTACCACCGATACCCAGCTGCCTGCTTTAGGAGCATCGCACTGTTTCAGGATACCGTTTTCATAGCAATAAAAGTTTATCATTTCATTTCGGCTGCACCGCATATACAGCAGCAGCCTTGCTCCTTTCGCCGAAATTAACTTCGGCAGAAAGGACGAGAGCATTATTATCGTCTGCCGAAGTCTGGAATATTATTCAAATTCCCATAAGGGTCAGAACTCATAATGCACCTCCATACTCAAAATACGATAGTCCCGCAGGGACTTTCATTGATATAATTCGTCTAACGAATATTATACCAAATTTTAACCTCAATTACAAGTGTTTTTTCAAAAAAAGAGCTGTCGGACGATGATCCGACAGCTCTTAGTGACTCCGCTCACTTATTTACCTTTGAAAGTACTTACTGATCGTCCTTTTTCTTTGAACGAGCTGCGAAAGCGCAGGCTGCTGCGATTGCGAGGACCGCAAATGCTGCTCCCACTCCCTCGACGCCTGTATTAGGAGAATTAGTTACCTTCTTGGTAGTTGTGCTCTTTGCCTTTGTAGTTGTTTTTGCTGTTGTCTTACCTGTTACAGCAGCAGTTGTAGTTGTTGTAGTAGTTGTCTCTTCTGCTGTTGTAGTTGTGGTAACGTCTGTTGTGGTAGTAGTTGTAGTAGTTGTTGCGGTCGATGTAGTAGTCGATGTGGTAGTAGTTGTTGAAGTTGTTAATGATAACTCCATACCCTCCTGAGTTACAAGAGTTGTATTTGTTACCTCCTGACCCATTACATCGGTCACATTTGTGGTAGTAGTTGTTGTGCTTGTTGTAGTTGTAGTGGTCGTTGTAGTTGTTGTAGTAACTATCTTCTTGTCGATCATTACAACTGTATCGGAATCTGTTTCAACTCCGTCAACAGATACGAGCTTTCCGTCAGTAACAGTAAACTTCATATCGGTTGCTACCTCGTAGCCTGTAGGAGCAGCCACTTCGTGAAGGATATACTGACCGTCCTCAAGTGTTACCTTTGTAGCTGTCTGTCCCGAGATCCATACAAGTGAATCGCCGTGAGTCTTTTCAGCCTTGGCACCCTGTCCGATAGTCATTGCGCCCTCATCAAATATTACCTTATGACCGTCCTTGTCAACACCTGTAAGTGTAAGCTCAGCGCCCTCGACTTCTTCACCGTAGATATCCTTCTTGTCGATCATTACAACAGCAGTTGTTACAACTGTTGTAGTTGTCGATGTAGTAGTTGATGTTGTTGTCGTGGTTGTCTTGCTTGTTGTAGATGTTGTAGTTGTAGTCGAGGTAGTTGTTGTAGTGGTGGTAGTCGTTGTAGTAGTTGTTGTTGTCGTTGTAGTTGTAGTAGTTGTTGTAACTATTCTCTCATCGACCATTTCAACTGTATCTGC
>NZ_FRCT01000021.1 GCF_900143025.1 Ruminococcus flavefaciens
AAGGCTATATATGCAAATAAAAAAGCTCCCTTAACCTCGATACCCATATAGCAGTTTTGTAGTATTTATTGAGAGAACCCCTTTTGAAAAAGGGGCTTCTCTCAAACTCTCTCCCTAAAACTTTCAGTTTTATTTTTTCTCAGATAGGGCACACCCTGCATTACTTGCGGGGCTTTTTTATTTTCGGTGTGCCCTATCTGAGAAAAAATCAGCTAAAAAAGTCTTTGGAAAGGGGTTCGGGGGAAAGCCTTTCTTCAGAAAGGTTTCCCCCGATAAATAGTATAAGCTTCTATATGAGTACTACGGTTATGGGAGCTTTTTCTTATTCAATGACTTTAGTTTCGGTAGTTTTCGACTTTTTGAGCGTAAACTCGGTATGTGTCGAGACCTTCTTACCTGGGTCATTTTTATCCGCAGTTGTTGCGTGTATGGTGAGCTTTACATCGCTGAAGCTGTCGAGCACCATTGCCAGCCTGTAAACAGTCTCGCGCAGGATATCAACCTGATGAGCATGATAAATACGTCCAACGGTAGATTGCGGATTACACTCAAACAGTGCATACATAAGACTAAGCACCTGCTCACAGCATTTAGGCGTTTCCATGACTCCGTTCACCATTTTGAACTTCATATCTATAGAACCGTCAGCCGCAACAAATTCAGCCATTTCGGAATTATCGGCATATCTGCTGAAAATATCAATGAGGACCGCATTTGTGAATTTCAGCTCAGCATAATTTTCAAGCTCTGCCATAATATCACTCCTTATGAGAGAGCAGCCTTGAGAGCGTCAACTCTGTCTGTCTTTTCCCATGCTACGCCAAGGTCCTCACGACCCATATGACCGTAAGCCGCAAGCTGTCTGTACTGTGGCTTTCTGAGATCGAGCATCTTGATGATAGCTGTAGGACGAAGATCAAATACCTTTGAAACAGCAGCTGAAAGCTTCTCCTCGTCAACCTTGCCTGTACCGAATGTATCAACAAGTATGGAAATAGGCTGTGCAACACCGATAGCGTATGAAAGCTGGACCTCACACTTGTCAGCAAGACCTGCTGCAACGATGTTCTTAGCGATATATCTTGCAGCATAAGCAGCACTTCTGTCAACCTTCGTCGGATCCTTACCGCTGAAAGCTCCGCCGCCGTGACGTGAATATCCGCCGTATGTATCAACGATTATCTTACGTCCTGTAAGACCGCTGTCACCCTGAGGACCGCCTACAACGAAACGACCTGTAGGATTGATGAAAAGCTTTGTATTCTTGTCCATGAGCTCAGCAGGGATAACTGCCTTGATAACGTATTCCTCAATATCCTTGCGGAGCTGCTTGAGTGATACGTCAGCAGAATGCTGTGATGAAACAACAACTGCGTCAACTCTTACAGGCTTGCCGTTATCGTACTCAACTGTTACCTGAGACTTACCGTCGGGACGGAGATAACGAAGAGTACCGTCCTTACGTACCTCTGTAAGTCTGAGTGAGAGCTTGTGTGCAAGAGATATAGGAAGCGGCATAAGCTCAGGAGTTTCGTTACAAGCGTAACCGAACATGATACCCTGATCTCCGGCACCGTTTGAAAGTCCGTCAGACTCGTTGTTTTCTTCTCTGTATTCAAAAGCTTCATTTACGCCCATAGCGATATCAGGCGACTGCTCGTCAATAGATGTAAGAACAGCGCAGGTATGACCATCGAAACCGTATTTAGCTCTGTCATAACCGATATCAATGATGACCTGACGCGCGATCTTCGGAATATCAACATCAGCAGATGTAGTGATCTCGCCCATGCAAAGCACCATACCTGTTGTAACACAAGTCTCGCAGGCAACACGACCTGTTTTATCCTGTTCAAGGATAGCATCGAGAACTGCGTCAGAGATCTGGTCACAGATCTTATCCGGATGTCCTTCAGTTACGGATTCCGAAGTGAAAAAACATTTGCTCATAAAAAACCTCCTGAAAAATAAAAAACTTCTCTTTCCGAAAAGAGAAGTCATAGTTCAATACTATGCCCTCATCTTTCGGATAAAACCGCAGGAATTAGCACCTTCGACTCATTACGTTCGGGTTGCTGCGACTTCACAGGTCCTGTTACCTCCGTCGCTCTTGATAAGGTTACTGGTATATTATACACCATGATACGACATTTGTCAATAGCTGTTACCCCCATATAACAAAAAACTATAACAAAACAAACGAGCTTCCGTATTAGGAAGCTCATCTGCCATGATATAGGGATTATTGGGGATTTAATAATTTAATGTTGGGGTAAACATTAAACTACCATGAAAATCAGCCTCGGGATTTCTCCCTCAGCAAATATATTATAACACAGGATTATGTATTTTCTGTGAAAAAAGCGAATGAGCAGCACACAATATATTCAACATTTCGGACTGCTTTATGTCGATTTATAACAAATCAATGCATTTTCGCCATGTCGTAATATACCTTATGTAAAAATCAAGTAACGTATTATAGCCTGTAATCGGTTATTTTTTGTTTAAAAAACCGCCTTAAAAGTTCAAAGGAACATAAAAATATCTGTAAGAACGGATACTGAGTTCACACCCTCAGGTACTTCCCTGCCGCTGCGGTTCAGCCAGACAGCTTTTATCATTTTTCCTTCACATCGTTTATCTTGAACCAGAATGTTGAGCCTTTACCAATAGTACTGCGAACACCGTAATCGTAGTTATGCATCTTCAGCACAGCCTTTACGATCGAAAGTCCAAGACCTGTTCCCACTACCTCACGCTTGTGGTTCTCGGAACGATAATACTTATCAAAGATAAGCTTTATCTTGTCTTCTTCGATACCGTCACCTGTGTCCTCGACCTCCACAAGAACGCCGTCAGGCTGATTTATCTGCCTTACAAATACCTGCTTGTCCTTGCCCGTGTAGTTGATAGCATTGTTTATAAGATTATATATTACCTGCTCTATCTTTACAGAGTCGCAGCATACTGTTTTCTCCTCATCGGGAGCGAAATGTATCTGATAGCCATTCTTCTCGGAAAGACCGCTGAAACGGTCGATTATCTCATTCAGCTTGCCTCTTATGCCGAATTCGGAAGGAGAAAGCTTCTGCTTGCCGCTTTCAAGCTTTGAAAGATCAAGCATATCATTTACAAGAAGGGCAAGGCGGTCTGTTTCGCTTATGATTATCTCAAGATGCTCATTTCTCTTTACAGGATTATCGCCCGAAAGATCGCGTATCATCTCTGCATAGGCTTTAAGCATTGTAAGCGGAGTCCTCAGATCGTGAGAAACATTTGCAATAAGGTCTCTCTGCATGGTATCGACCTTTGAAAGCTCTTTCTCCGCATATGTAAGTGTATCGGCAAGCTTTTTAGCTTCAAGATATCCTCTTCCGTCGAATTTCGTGTTGAAATCGCCCTTTGCGAGCTGTTCTGCCGATTTTGTTATCCTGTCTATAGGATCGGCTATCCTTTTTGAAAGATACAGCGATATAACAAAGGCAAAGAGTATGAGCACAGCTGTTATCAGCATGAGCTGGCTCTTGATAATGCTTACGGCAGCACCCACAGGAGCAAGCACAGCATTTATAAGGAGATAGCCGTCACACTCCTCCTCATTTCCCAGCATACAGCCATAAAGCAGCATATCATATCCACTTCGCGGATTTTTAACTCTCAGTTTCAAAACGTGTTTTTCCGATTCATCAATTTTTATCTTATAATCATACAAGCTGCTGAATCTGTCATGGATAATGCAATCGCCGATAACGTGTCTTTTCATATCGGGTCTGCCGTATCTGTCGAGAGTTTCAACGCAGAAGTCGTTATCCACCGACATGGTGTTTATCTTCTTATAGAATTCCTCTTCATCACCGCGGTTATATGCATCAGCTATAGCCTGCATACTTTTTGAAGCCGCACTTATCCTCATACGCTCGTAGAAATGCTCCAGCAGGAATATCTGGAACACCCACAGCAGAGCGAATACTATTATAGTAAACAGGACAAAATAAAGCCACACCTTAAATTTAAGAGGTATGCGCGAGCCTGCGTGCTTAAAAAACTTAATCTGCTTCAAACTTGTATCCCATTCCTCTCAGTGTAACTATGAATTTGCGATACTCACCAAGACTGTTTCTGAGCATTTTTATATGAGTATCAACTGTTCTGTCATCACCAAAGAAGTCATAGCCCCACACTTCTTCAAGGAGCTTGTCTCGTGAAAGAGCGATATTCTTGTTTTTAACAAGGTAAAACAGCAGATCATACTCCTTAGGAGTCATAGAAGCCTTTTCACCGTTTACGTATACCTCTCTGCCCGCTATATCCACTTCAAGACCTTCAAAGGCGAACTTATCGGGAGTAACTGCTTCCTCCTGACGTGTATTGCGCTTCAATACCACCTTAACTCTCGCCATGAGCTCCTTAGGTGAAAACGGCTTTACTACGTAATCGTCAACGCCTATCTCAAAGCCGAAGAGCTTATCGTACTCCTCGCCTCTTGCAGAAAGCATTATAACAGGGATATTCTTTGTCTTGTGTATCTCCTTACAGGCAGAATAGCCGTCAAGACGGGGCATCATAACGTCCATTATGATAAGATCATAGTCATTGTCATGGCAGAGGTTCACAGCCTCCATGCCGTTTTCAGCTTCTGTTACATCATAGCCTTCAAACTCCGCGTACTCACGCACGACCTTTCTTATATTCATTTCATCGTCAACAATAAGGATATGTGCCATATTTTACCTCCGTTTAAACAGGATTTCTTGTCCTTCTTAATAAAGCACAGACTCTGCCATACTTTATTTATATTATAGCATTATATCAGATAAAAGTGTATATTCAGTGAAATTTTCTTGTACATTTCCGTCAATTTTATCAAAAATAGTAGACCAGTTTAAATTTTTGATTGACTTTTTCAGTAATTTTTGCTATAATGTATTTGGATATTTGTGTATGAAGGGAGGCGGTATCTATGAGAAGAACTTTCAATCCGCTGGCAGCATCGGTAATAATAGTTGCAGCAAGTGCTCTTGTTATAGGATACTGCATTTTTAACCCTGAATATGCGAAGGATACGCTCATAATCTACGTCTGCACAATGGTCTGCGCTACGCTTATTCTCGCAATATCAGGCTGGATATATAAAAACAAGAAAACTTCAATAGACGAAAAGGAGATAACCAAGGTCATCGAAAATCTCAATACAGAAATGATAATCTGGTCGGACAACTTCTCCTACGTCTATATAAATAAAAAGCTCCGTGACCTTCTGGGCATAAGCTCGGAAAAATCCGACAAGAAAGAAGCAGTATGGACTGCTTTCGGAATAAACACACCCGATGCAAGCGCTCTCGGAAAGATAGCAGGAAGCTATTCCTACGAATCCAGCTTCAGAAATCCCCAGGGCAACCTTGTCTCTATCGCATGGAGCACCTCTCCCGTAAAGAAATTCAAGAAACAGTGGGTACACCTCAGTACAGGCTTCAACCTTACCGAGCTGAAAAAGATGCGTGTAAACCTCGCAAGTGCCAACGACTTCTTCAATTCCTCAATGGAGCTTGCCGAGATCGGTCTTATAATGAGTACCGACAGGAAGATATACCGCGCATCGCCTGAGCTTGTACGTATGCTTGGTCTGCGCAACAGCACCATAAATGTAAACGAATTCCGCGCACTCGTCCACCCCAACGACAGGATACAGTTCGACGGTGCTATCCGCAACAGGGATATGTCGGAAATAAAAAATATCGAGATACGTCTGAGAAGTGCCGACGGTTCTTACCGCTGGTACTCATACCGCTTCAAGTCTATCCCCGGCACAGGCAATACCCTGCCTCTGTTCGGAGGAGCTGTCATCGACGTAACTCAGGAACACGAAAAGGATATGCTCATCGAACGTCTTGCGTACATTGATGAAGTAACTGAGATCGCCAACCGAAACAGACTTGTGAGCATGGGACAGGAAATATACGACTCATGTAAGATACTGAACTACTCCTTCTGGATGATAGTACTTGATATCGACAGATTTCACATCATCAACGATACTATCGGTTATTCAAACGGAAATTATGTACTGAAAAATTTCGCGCATATACTTTATAAATTCGTTACTCCCGGCGGTCTTGCAGCCCGAATAAGCGGCGATAACTTCGCTCTCCTGCTGAGAGACTACGGCGACGACGAAATGCCAACACGTACAGTCAAATCCATACAGGAGGAATTTGCAAAGCTTGCCGTTGACGAGCTTGCTTCCATAAGCCTTACCTGCTCGGCAGGCTATTCAAAGATGCCAGAGGACGGCAGTTCCTTCCTCGATGTTATGGAACACGCCGAGTTCGCCCTCAAGTCCAACGACGGAACTCAGGGCAGCATATGCGGCTATGAGCCAAGTATGCATGATTCCATCATCGGCAACACCGAGCTTGAAAAATCTCTTGCTCTTGCTATCGACAACAACGAGCTCCAGCTTTTCTATCAGCCTAAGATCGACCTTTCATCAGGCAGGATCATGGGCGTTGAAGCTCTTATACGCTGGATAAAGCCCGACGGTACGATAATCACTCCCGATTCCTTCGTACCGATTGCAGAAAGCTCTCACCTTATAAGCAAGATAAGCGAATTCGTACTTAACGAGGGCTGCCGCCAGAACAAGCTGTGGCAGAAAATGGGCTATCCAAACATCGTTATGTCAATAAACTTCGCTTCCTCGGACTTCTATCAGACCGATCTCCGCGAAAAGGTATTTGAAGCCCTTGCACGATCGGGACTTGATCCTCAGTGGCTTGAAGTCGAGCTTACCGAGACCCTCGCCCTCAGCGATATAGACTTCGCCGTGAACCAGATGAACAAGCTGCGCGATCTTGGCGTAAAACTGGCAATGGACGACTTCGGAACAGGCTACTCTTCACTGAGCTATCTACAGATACTCCCAATCACCCTTCTGAAGCTTGACCGCTCGTTCATAACCGATATCGAGCATGATAATATCGCATACGAGATAGTTTCCGCGGTAATACGTATCGCAAAATCAAAGAAAATAGAAACTATCGCAGAGGGCATCGAGGACACCGTACAGGAGTCTATCCTCAGAATGGCAGGCTGTGACTACGCACAGGGCTATCTCTACGGCAAACCCATGCCGCCTGAGAAGATACAGGAATTCTTTGAAACAAACGAAAAGAAATGCCGCGAATTCAACGAAAAACGCAGCCACGGCGGCAAGAAGAAATAACAGCTTTAAGGGGATACAGAAGGCTGTATCAAACAAACTACAACAAACGGAGGTCTTAAATTATGAAAAGACGAATAGGTATTCTGACAAGCGGGGGCGACTGTCCGGGTCTTAACGCAACTATCCGCGGAGTAGCAAAGGCTTGCTACGAGAGATTTGGCGAAGATAATGTTGAGATCATAGGCATATCCAACGGATACTACGGACTTATCAACAACCTGTGCAAGGAGATGTCACCTTCCTCATTCTCAGGCATACTTACACAGGGCGGAACTATATTCGGTACAAAGCGTCAGCCCTTCAAGATGATGCAGGTCATCGGTGAGGACAACGTTGACAAGGTTAAAAATATGAAGGAGACATACAAGAAGCAGAAGCTTGACTGTCTCCTCACTCTCGGCGGAAACGGCACTCACAAGACCTCCAAGCTGCTTTCCGATGAGGGATTGAACATTATCGGACTCCCAAAGACTATCGACAACGATATCTACGGCACTGATGTCACCTTCGGTTTTCATACCGCAGTAGATATCGCCACAGATGTTCTTGACAGACTTCATACAACAGCCGCAAGCCATTCCCGCGTACTCCTCTGCGAGATAATGGGAAATAAAGCAGGCTGGCTCACCCTCAATGCAGGTATCGCAGGCGGTGCAGATGTTATCATTATTCCTGAGATACCTTATGATATCGACAAGATATGCGACGCAGTAATGGCAAGAAGTGCTTCAGGCAAGACCTTCTCCATAGTTGCTGTTGCTGAGGGAGCTTTCGATGTGAACGAAGCCAAGATGAAAAAGAAGGAACGTGCAAAGAAGCGTGCAGAGGCAGGCATACTTACCGCTACAAGCCGTATTGCCGCACAGATACAATCAAACACAGGACTCGAAGCAAGAGTATGCGTACCTGGACATATGCTCAGAGGCGGTGCTCCAAGCGCATACGACAGAGTACTTTCCACACAGTTCGGCGTTCATGCTGCATACCTCATAGCCAAGGAACGCTACGGCAGAACCGTTGCCAAGATAGGAAATAAAATAACTTCAAATAAACTGGAAGATATCGCAGGCAAGACAAAATTCGTCGATACAGACAATCATCTTGTCATCGCAGCCCGTGATATCGGTGTATCCTTCGGCGACTGATCCTATAGGGCAGACTTGATGTCTGCCCTTTTTATGCGGACTTTCGTCCAAACGGAGCACAAAAATCCGTACACGGCTATAAAAAACATTACATAATGGTAATTTCAGCTAAAAATGTATGCTGCATCACATATTTAACTGATTAAATGGGATAAATATAGCAAAAAATGAAAAAACCTATTCCCAAAATCAGCAATATGTGGTATAATAATTATATATCTGTTCAGGAGGTATTAGAAATGTCAGAAATGGAACTTTACAGCCTTTGGTGTGAAAATGCCACAGAGGATCCCGATCTTCAGGCAGAGCTTGCTGAGGTCAAGGGCAATAATGACGCAATAATCGATAGATTTTACCGTGACCTTGAATTCGGCACAGGCGGTCTCAGAGGTGTTATCGGTGCAGGTACAAACCGCATGAACATATACACCGTAAGACGTGCTACACAGGGCTTCGCAGATTATCTCAACCAGGAATACAAGAACCCGAGCGTTGCTATCTCGTTCGACAGCCGTATAAAGAGCGATGTTTTCTCAAAGGCTGCTGCCGAGGTACTTGCAGCAAACGGTATCAAGGTACATATATACTCAGAGCTTATGCCTACACCATGCCTTTCATGGGCAGTACGTGCTCTTAAATGCCAGGGCGGTATCATGATAACAGCCAGCCACAACCCTGCCAAGTACAACGGCTACAAGGTTTACGGCGATGACGGCTGCCAGATAACTCTCAGAGGCGCAGAGATCATTCTCGAAAAGATCAATTCACTTGATATATTCAACGATGTAAAGTCATCTGATTTTGAAGCTGAATTAGCTAAGGGAAATATCTCCTACATCGGAAATGACGTTATCGAGGACTTTTACAAGCACGTTCTTGCAGAGGGCATCAATACTGACCTTTGCACAAGCAGCGGACTTAAAGTCGTATACACTCCTCTCAACGGCACCGGCAATAAGCCTGTACGTGAGATACTCAAGCGCATCGGCATCACAGATGTTACTATAGTTAAGGAACAGGAAGCTCCTGACGGCAATTTCTCTACCTGTCCTTATCCTAACCCTGAGATACGCGAAGCACTTCAGGTAGGTCTCATCTACTGCGACAAGGTAAAGCCTGATCTTCTCCTTGCTACCGACCCTGACTGTGACCGTGTAGGTATCGCAGTTCCCGACGGAAAGGGCGGCTACGCACTCTTCTCAGGAAACGAAGTCGGCGCTATGCTTCTCGAATACATCTGCCAGCAGCGTATAAGAAAGGGCACAATGCCTGAAAATCCTATCGCAGTAAAGACTATCGTTACAACTGATATCGTAAACCTCATCGGTAAAGAGTACGGTGTTGAGATAATCGACGTTCTCACAGGCTTCAAGTTCATTGGTGAGCAGATAGGCTTCCTTGAAGCAAAGGGCGAGGAAAAGCGTTACATCTTCGGCTTTGAGGAGAGCTACGGTTATCTTTCAGGCGGCTATGTAAGAGACAAGGACGCTGTAGACGCTTCAATGCTCATCTGCGAAATGGCTGCTTACTACCGTACACAGGGCATCACACTTATGCAGGCCCGTGAAAATATGTACAAGAAGTACGGTATGTTCCTCCAGACTCTCTACAGCTTTGAGTTTGAAGGCGCAAGCGGTATGAAGCACATGGAAGAGATAATGACAGACCTCAGAAATAATCACCCGACTGCTATCGGCGGTCTCAAGGTTGAGAGATTTGAGGACTACAAGGCAAGCACCTCAAAGAACATCGCTACAGGCGAGGTCAAGGAGCTTACACTTCCAAAGTCAAATGTTCTCGCATTTTATCTTGAAGGCGGCTGCAAGGCTATAGTACGTCCATCAGGTACAGAACCAAAGATAAAAACATATATCACAGCCAAGGCTCCTACCCGTGCAGAGGCAGAGGTTATCGAGCAGAAGATATATTCTGATTTTACACAGAGCATGAAATAATAATCAAAAGGGGCAGGCAGTTTGTCTGCCCCTTTACAGGTTTATCCTATGTTTTAACATCATTCGATCACAGGAGACAACAGTAAATGATAAAAAAGACAAATAAATATATATATTTCTTAGCGGGAGCCATACTCGGCGCTGCAGTTTTTATACTTTTTTTCGGCGTTGATATTATCTCCCCTGTAAATACGAAATGGATATTCGCACAGCACGACGATGTTACACAGCATCATGTGGGCTGGGAATTTTTCCGCAGGAGCCCGTGGGACTTCCCATTTGGACTTATCGAAGGCATTTCCGCTGACGAAAAGGTATCCTGTATGTACACCGACTCCATACCTCTTTTTGCCATAGTATTCAAGCTGCTATCACCTATTCTGCCGGATAATTTTCAGTATTTCGGCATATGGGGAATTATTTGCTATATGCTCAACGGTGGTTTCGGCGCATTGCTTCTCACCCGCATAAAGAAAAACCTTTTCTTCACCTCGGTCGGCTCACTGTTTTACTCAGCATTCTGGCCTACCCTGCTGCGAATAATGCACCACAACTCTCTCGGTGCCATATGGCTTGTAATAATACCGCTCATACTCACAATCGACCACGACCGCAAGTACAAGCACAGCTTCACACCTGTGATACTCTGGACAGTTACCTGTATCCTTGCATCGCTCATACATCTTTACTTCATTCCAATGATATACTGCGTAATGCTTGGATATATGATACTTTTGTTCTTCAAGGACAAAAAACGCGTACAGGCTATAGCAGTCTTTGCTTCGTCCACTTTTTTTTCAGTCCTTTTCCTGTGGATAATAGGCGGATTTTACGGCAGCGGAAGCTATACTGACGGCGGCTTCGGAATATACTCCGCCAACTTCAATACCTTCTTCAACAGCAAGGGACAGGCAAAATATATGCGCCAGCTCGATATCCTCGACGGACAATACGAGGGCTTCGGCTATCTCGGCTTAGGTATGCTCATACTCTGCTTCCTGTCGGTACTTGTTATCGTCAACAAGCTGAGCACAAAGGAAGGCGGCTTCCTCAAAAACGTCTCAGCAGCCGTTAAATCCCGAAAAACAGAGATAATCGCTTTCTGCGTCATATTCGCGGCAGGCTTCTTCTGGGCAGCAAGCAACAAGCTTACAATAAACAGGAGCGTTATAATGACAATTCCACTTCCCGAATTTATACTCGGAAAGCTCGGCATATTCCGTTCATCGGGAAGATTTATATGGCTCCCCTGCCTTATGACCATGACAAGCGTACTATGGATATGCGCAAAGCTTAACAAAAGCACTCTTTTTACTGCCCTGACATTGTGTATAGCTGTTCAGTTCGGCGATATGCAGAATTATTACACCGATACACACGCAGCTGCACACAGAAACGACGCTTACATCACTGCTCTCAGCGGTGCGGAATGGGAAGAAGCTGCAAACGGTGCGGAGGAGATAGTATTCCTTCCCCTGCCCGACAACTATAAATCCTATATGAAGCTGTATTTCGACTTCGCAGAGCTTGCCTGTAATAAGCATATGAAGCTCAGTTCCTTCTACCTTGCACGTACAGATAACAGCATACTAAAAGCCTACGCCGATAAAAAGTACACCGAACTTAAAAGCGGGAACGGCAGCAGCAAGTACCTCTATGTTTTCTTCAATAATGAAGATATTCCTGTAAATGTAAAGGGACTCGATGTAAAGGAGATAGACGGTTATACAGTTGCACGAGTTAAAAAATAAAATTATATCAAAAACTGCTTGACACACACGGCACTGTGTGATATAATATATAACTGTAATGTATATTCGGCACTACTGTCTAACGGAACTGATGGGCTGCTCGATTTACAAAAATAAATCGAAAGAGGTGACAATCGTGAAAGAGGGAATCCATCCTGAGTTCAAAAAGACCACAATTACTTGCCACTGCGGTAATGTGATCGAGACTATGTCTACAAAGGAAAACATCAAGGTTGAAATCTGCTCAAAGTGCCATCCGTTCTATACTGGTAAGCAGAAGCTTGTTGATACAGGCGGACGCGTTGACAGATTCAAGAAGCGTTTCAATATGGACAAGTAAGTCACAAGCCCCGTCATTGACGGGGCTTTTCGTCAATAAGGTTAATTTATTATGAACTATTTCACTATTTCTGCCAACGCAAAGGCTTCTTTTATAGAAAAGCGCTCTGAATTCATCGGTTATATCGCTCCAGTCAGGACTAACGACGAGGCTGTAGCTTTTATCAATTCAATAAAGGCAGAGCATCGAAAGGCAAAGCATAATGTATATGCCTATATACTCCGCGAGGATAATATTTCCCGATATTCAGACGACGGCGAACCTCAGGGCACAGCAGGCGTACCTGTCCTCGATGTGCTTCAAAAGCGCGGACTTACGGACGTTTGCGTGGTAGTGACCCGTTATTTCGGCGGCATACTCCTGGGCGGAGGCGGTCTCGTAAGAGCATATTCTCATGCTGCTTCACTTGCCTGCGATGCTGCTCATATCATGGATATGTGTATGTGTCACCGCCTGAAAATAACCGCGGATTATGGTATGTACGGCAAGATATCCTATCTTCTGCCGAATTATGATACCATAACGGTCAATTCCGATTTTGGCAGCGATGTTACTCTTGAGATACTGGTACTCTCGGAAAAGCTTGAAGCTCTGAAAAAAGACCTTACAGAGGTCACCAACGGTTCGGTAAATATCGAGGACTGCGAGGAGCTTTTTGAAGATTTTTCGTCTGTGCGAAAAAATCCGTAAAAAAATAAAGGGTTTTTTGTTTCAAAATAGTATAAGTATATAGAAGCGAAATTATAAAGTAAATTTGTGCTGTGCGCAGCTTTATACTGTGCGCATTTTTTTGGCTGTATTTGGCTCTGTAAAGCCTTTTACCATTCCACTAAGTCAGGGGGAGATACAAATGACAGTACGCGAACAGATCGAAATAAGCGAAGCAGGCATACTCAGCAAATACGCCTGCGCAAGCATCGACGAGGTCGGAACGAAGCGTGAACGCTATGAGGACAAATGCCCATACCGTACCGAATTCCAGCGCGACCGCGACCGCATACTCCACTGTAACTCCTTCCGCAGATTAAAGCGTAAGACTCAGGTCTTTCTGTCCCCTGTGGGAGACCATTACAGGACTCGCCTGACTCATACTCTCGAGGTATCGCAGATAGCAAGAACTATTTCCCGCGGCATGAGGCTGAACGAGGATCTCACCGAGGCTATCGCTCTCGGTCACGATTTAGGGCACTCCCCTTTTGGTCACTGCGGTGAAAAAACTCTCAACGAGATATGTCCTCACGGCTTCAAGCACTATGAACAAAGCGTAAGAGTCGTAGATGTCCTCGAAAAGAAGGGCAAGGGACTCAATCTTACTTACGCTGTCAGAAACGGCATACTCTGCCACACCAATATGGTCGCTGACACCAAGGAGGGCAATATAGTCCGCCTTGCCGATACTATCGCTTACATAAACCATGATATCGAGGACTCTATCCGCGCAGGCATACTGGATCAGAACGATCTGCCCCGCGATTGTGTAAGAGTTCTCGGAAAAACAAAAACTCAGCGTATAACCACTCTTATCGCTTCAGTCATCGAGCACGGAGCAGTTGATATAGATTTTGCTCCCGATATACGCAAGGCTCATGACGAGCTGAAAAAATTCATGTTTGATAAGGTGTACACCAATCCTGCCGCAAAGCAGGAGGAAAGCAAGGCTGTACTCCTTGTGCAGAAGCTATATTCCTACTTCATCGAGCACAGCGATAAGCTGCCCGATGAGTATAAAAATATAATGAAAAAATCCGATGCAGACCGTGCTGTATGCGATTACATTTCAGGTATGAGCGACGAATATGCCGTCGATCTCTATACCGAGCTGTTCGTACCGAAATTCTGGAAGTGAGGAAAAAAATGCCTGTAAACGATGAATTTCTCTACAACCTGCGAAATGCTAACCCTATCGAAACAGTCATGGGCAGCTACGTAAATCTCATAAGACGAGGACGCAATTACGTCTGCTCCTGTCCCTTCCATTCGGAGAAGACTCCCTCATGCACTATATTCACCGACACGCAGAACTTCTACTGCTTCGGCTGCGGCGCAGGCGGCGATGTCATAACCTTCACCATGAAGATCGAAAACCTCACCTTCTCCGAAGCTGTTAAGCTCCTTGCTCAGCGCTGCGGAATGGAGGTCCCTGCCTTCGGCAGTAATAATGACAGCGGCTACGCAAAACGCAAGACCCGTATCTATGAGATGAACCGTATCGCAGCCAATTACTTCTATACCAACCTTATTAAAGGCCCGGACAAGACAGGTCTGCAATATTTTGCAAACCGCAAGCTCACTCCGCAGACCATAAAGAAATACGGTCTCGGCTATGCCTCCGATTCGTGGAACGCTCTTACCGATGTACTCAGGTCCAAGGGCTATTCCGATGATGAAATGGCTGATGCGTGGCTTGCAGGCATGAAAAACGGCCGTACCTTTGATATGTTCCGCAAAAGAGTCATGTTCCCTATAATTGATCTTCGCGGAAACATTATCGGCTTCGGCGGACGAGTCCTTGACGACTCCCAGCCGAAATACCTGAATACAGGAAAAACTCCCGTATTCGACAAAGGTTCCAACCTGTTTTCCATGAACTTCGCAAAGAATTCAAACGCCAAGCGTCTGATACTCTGCGAGGGATATATGGACGTTATCGCCGTAAATCAGGCAGGCTTCGAGAACGTGGTCGCCACCCTCGGAACTGCTATTACTCCCGATCAGGCAAGGCTCATAAGCCATTATGCCGAGGAGGTAGTAGTCGCCTACGACAGTGACGGCGCAGGTCAGAAGGCTACTCAGAAAGCTATCAACCATTTCGCGGACGTTGGTCTGCGGACTAAGATAATACACATGGAGGGTGCGAAGGATCCCGACGAATTCATCAAAAAATTCGGCCGTGACCGCTTCAGAATGCTGCTTGACGGCTCAAACGATGCCAACGACTTTATGCTGGACAAGTGTGAGACAGGTCTTGATCTTTCAACAGAGATCGGACGAGTTGAGCTGCTGAAACGCACCGCAAAGGTACTTGCAGGTATAGAATCTCCTTTAGAGCGAGAGGTTTACATATCTCGCACGTCTAAGAAGTGTGACATACCCGTGCAGGTGCTCAAAGCTCATATCGACTCCATGCTGCAAAAGAACAGCCGAAATGCCCAAAAGACTGAATGGCGCAATATAAAGGCTAAAACTTCATACATACGTGACGATATCAACCCCGATGCGGTATCCAATAAAAAGGAAGCCCGCGCCGAGGAGACTATAATCAGCTACCTGCTCAACCGCCCTCAGGAATATGAGGACATAGAGAAGCTTGCTCCGCCGCAGTCATTTGTTACCGCTTTCAACAAGAAAGTTTACACTGCACTGCTGGAAAGGCTGAAAAATTCCGATAAATTTTCAATTTCACTGCTGTCCGATGAATTTTCTACGGACGAAATGGGAAGAATAAGCGGAATGGCAGCCAAAAAGCGTAATGTGGACATTACCCGTGACGTTGTGGCAGACTGCGCTCAGGTGCTGAAAAATACAAGACCCGCTGCAAACGGAGACCTCAGCAATGATGATTTGCTGGAGCTCTTCCGTTCAAAGAATAAATAGGAGGAATATTAAAATGGAAAAGAAAAATACCATCGAAGCCTTGATGGAACAGGGCAAGACCAACGGTAAGCTCACTACAAAGGAGATCACTGACGCTTTGGAGGAGCTTGATTTCGACGTTGATCAGATCAATACCTTCTATGACAATTGTGAAAACCTCAATATCGAGATCGTCGAGGATATGAACCTTGATGCTGACCTGAAGATCGGTCTCGACTCAAATATGACAGACGACCTTGAAATGGCTCTTTCCACAGAGGGTATCGCTATTGATGACCCTGTTAAGATCTACCTCAAGGAAATAGGACGAGTTCCACTTCTTACTACCGAGGAGGAGATCGAACTTGCACAGAGAATGGCTAAGGGCGATCCCTATGCCAAAAAGAGACTTTCCGAGGCTAACCTTCGTCTTGTAGTTTCTATCGCCAAGAAGTATGTAGGAAGAGGTATGCAGTTCCTCGACCTTATACAGGAAGGCAATCTCGGTCTTATCAAGGCTGTTGAAAAGTTCGATTACACTAAGGGCTTCAAGTTCTCCACATACGCTACATGGTGGATACGTCAGGCTATTACCCGTGCTATTGCAGATCAGGCAAGAACTATCCGTATACCTGTTCATATGGTTGAAACTATCACCAAGGTTAAGAAGGTATCAAGCCAGCTTCTCCACGAGAACGGTCACGATCCAAGCCCTGAGGAGATAGCAGAAAAGCTCAATATGCCTGTGGACAAGGTTCGTGAGATCATGCGTGTTGCTCAGGATCCCGTATCCCTCGAAACTCCAATCGGTGAGGAGGAGGACAGCCACCTCGGCGACTTTATCCCTGATGATGACGCTCCTGCACCTGCTGAAGCAGCTTCACATACTCTCCTTAAAGAACAGCTTAACGAGGTTCTTTCCACACTTACAGACCGTGAAGCTAAGGTTCTGAAGCTCCGTTTCGGTCTCGAGGACGGCAAGTCACGTACTCTCGAGGAGGTTGGTCAGCGTTTCGACGTTACCCGTGAGCGTATACGCCAGATCGAGGCTAAGGCACTCAGAAAGCTCCGTCACCCGAGCAGAAGCAAGAAGGTCAAGGATTTCCTTGACTGATGCCTACATAGTTATTTCCCAAGCCGCCAGAAATGGCGGCTTATTTAATTAGGAATTGTTGTATCGCATTACGGCGATAAATAAAAAATTTTTAAATTCATCGGCGAAGCCTGTACTATTATTTCCGCATTCCGAATTCAGAATTGCCAACGGCTGACGGCTCTAAGTTCAGAAAATTTACATTATTGTTTTCGCCGCGAGTATTGCTATTTTCAAATAAATGTGATATAATAAAATAGTATAAATAGTACGTAATCACGGTCACCTGCTGACCGTAAAATGCAGGTGCCAACATGAGGCGCAATAGGCTGTTCTGCGCCCGTCATGCGGTATACGGAGTAACTATGGGTATTTTTGATTTTACTAAAACTCCTCCCGCGCTGAGCCGTGACTGGAAGGTATTCCAGCAATTTGTGGGCAATATAGGTGCTTTTACTTATATCGCCAAGGAAAAAGCTGCTTACCTTGATTCGGCTGCATGTCATATGCTTGGCTGCCCGAGTGAGAAGATAAATGAGTTTGAATTCTTCAATCTCCTTGAAATGATCTCAAAAAATCCTGTTGAAGGACAGAAACATATCTATAAATACACCGACGGAAATGTGACACGATACATAAAAATGAATATTTACGAAAGCAGTGACGAGTGGCTTGGCTTCGTTCAGGACTTCACCCGCCAGATATCGGAATACAACGACAGACAGGCTTTCGTAGAGTATGATCCAATAACAAGGCTTCCTTCTTATCCTTCCTTCTCACAGAAGATAAAGAAGATATTGCCCGATGTTCAGCACGCCTGTCTTGCTACTATATATATCAACGGCATAGACAAGCTGGGTTCTTACCTTACTGTTGACAATACCAACAGCTGTATAACCTCTGTTGCCGAAGCTCTCAAAAGCTTTGCAAGCGATATGCTCATAATAGGCTCCAAGTCCAATTATGAGATATGCGTATTCTTCCGCGAGTGCGACAAGATGAGCATATACAATATCCTGAACAGTATGGACGAGGCTGTGCAGAACTGCATACTCACCGATGATTTCGGCGAGATAATAGATATTTCCGACAAGAGCCATATAAGCCTTTCTATCGGCTGTGCCTCCTATCCAGAGGAAGCCTCCGATTTCAATATGCTGGTGAACTATTCAGAGTTCGCCCTATTTGAGGCAAGAACTGACAAACGTGCAGTTATCAACTGGTTCTCGGAGGAGAATTACGTCCGCGAAAAGGACTCTTACCGCAATGCGCAGACATATTCGCGTATCGTGCAGGAAAATCTCCTCACCTACTACCTACAGCCTATCGTTGAAACTCAGACAGGTGAGATAGTCGCCTATGAAGCTCTTATGCGTACTGTCGGCGATATAAAAATGGCTCCAAAGCAGATACTGAAAATAGGTGAGGCGCAGAATAATCTCTACGCTATCGAAAAGCTCACCTTCTTCAATACAATGAAGCTTCTCAGCGATAACCAGCAGATATTTGAAAAACGCAAGCTGTTTATCAACTGTCTGCCAAATCATCTGCTCACAGACGAGGACTTCAACGAGCTTTACCTGACCTACGGCGAGCTCCTTGAAAAAACCGTTATCGAGATAGTTGAGGAGTCTGCTGCTACCGCTAAGGGCATAGAGACTCTGAAAAAACGCTGCGGATTTGCTCATGCTATGCTTGCCATAGATGACTACGGAACAGGCTATTCCAATTCCTCAAATCTGCTGCATTACTCCCCTGATTATATCAAGATCGACCGCTCACTCATAAGCGATATCCACAATGATCTCAAAAAGCAGCAGCTCGTTACCTCTGTAATCGAGTTCTGTCACGAAAATCAGCTCAAATCTCTGGCAGAGGGTGTTGAGACGGTTCAGGAGCTGAAAACAGTCATTCGTCTCGGCGTTGACCTCATTCAGGGCTATTACACTTCCAAGCCCAAGCCTCTCTTCCTTAACAGCATATCCTCGGATATCAAGGACGAAATCATCAAGACCAATCTTGAAAGCCGTCCTGACGGCGTTAAGAAGATATATGCTGCTCAGAACGACACAGAAATCGATCTTCTTAAACTGGCTCTGGAAAAATATACCGATATACACGTTTATCAGAGTAAGCTCACTATCGTGGGCGATCCCGATAAGCCTGTAAAAATGAATATATCCGTTATGGATAATCACAGCTGTGAGCTCACGCTTAAAAATGTCAATATGATAAGCGGCAACAGCAAGCCTACTATAACCGTTGGCGAGTACGCAAGACTTGTGCTCACTGTTGTCAAGAACAACAAGCTCAGCTACTCGGGTATTTACGTGCCTATGGGCTCGCAGTTCGAGCTGAATGGCAAGGGCAACCTTTCTATAGACTGCTATGCTTCTGAGGGCATCGGTATCGGAAACGACTACGATCACGGCTACGGCGATATCACTATCGACTTCGGCGGTACTCTCGAAATAATCTCAAACAGCGTTGAGTCCCTTTGTATCGGCGGCGGCTATAACGATGACGACTCTGATATAAAGCTGGTTTCGGGCAAGGTAAGACTGTTTATGTATTCGCATAACGGCCTCGGCATCGGAAGCTTCAACGGTGACGCTAATATCGACATCGGTGAGAACTGCTCTCTCGATATGAATATGTCGGGAATCAAGATAGCAGGTATAGGAAGCTGCAAGGGTATCGCAACTATCAGCTCCTCTGCCGATATAAATATGTCCTGCACCGGTGCTCAGGCTGTGGGAATAGGCGTTCTTGAGGACGGCGAGGGCAGCATCTACATCAAGAATGGAAAGATAAATATGAAGATGCGTTCAGGCAAAAACTCATGTATCGGTGCTATCAAGGGCAGCGTCAATACTAAGATAAAGAATGCCGACATCACTATCGACTCCGAAGGCGATGAGGTAACAGGTATCGGTGACGCTCTCGGTACAGGCAATGTTACTATCATAGATTCACAGGTATCAATGGTCGTCAACGCTGGAAATCCTAAGGATATAGGTACTGAAAGCGGCGACGTACAGATACAGAATTCAAATGTAAGCTCGCTTGTCAACAACAAGCGCACTACTTACGCAAATAATTAAGTTTTTTTGTTCCCCGCCTTAATGGCGGGGAAACATATGATAAGAAAGGTAAGAAATAAATATGAAACTTGGTATGGTTGGTCTGCCTAATGTAGGCAAAAGCACACTTTTCAACGCACTTACTAATGCAGGAGCTGAGTCAGCAAACTACCCGTTCTGTACTATCGAAAAGAACGTTGGTATCGTTTCTGTCCCAGATGAAAGACTGGACAAGCTTGCTGAGATGTATGAGCCTGATAAGTTCACTCCCGCTACACTCGAATTCGTTGATATAGCAGGTCTCGTTAAGGGTGCTTCAAAGGGCGAGGGTCTCGGAAACAAGTTCCTTGCCGATATCCGTGAGGTAGACGCTATCGTTCACGTTGTAAGATGCTTTGAGGACCCAAATATCATTCACGTTGACGGAAGTATCAATCCACTCCGTGATATCGAAACTATAAACTTAGAGCTTATCTTCTCAGATATCGAAATGGTGGATAGACGTATCGACCGCGCTAAGAAGGCTGCTAAGGGCGATAAGAAATACCTTTCAGAGGCTGAGTTCCTCGAAAGATTAAAGGCTCACCTTGAAAACGGAAAGTCTGCAAGAGGCTTCGATTTCACTGACGAAGAACGCGAAATAATCAAGTCTACTCCACTGCTTTCGGCTAAGCCTGTTATCTATGCGGCTAACCTCAGCGAGGAGGACTTCACAAATAATATCGAGACTAACGAAAATTACAAGGCTGTATGCGCTCTCGCAGCTGAGGAGCACTCTGCTGTACTTCCTATCTGTGCTCAGATTGAGGCTGAGATATCGGATATGGGCGACGAGGACAAGGCTATGTTCCTCAGTGAGCTTGGTCTTGAGGTATCAGGTCTCAACCGTATCATCAAGGAGGGCTATTCTCTCCTCGGTCTTATTTCCTACCTTACAGCAGGCAAGCAGGAGGTACGTGCATGGACTATCACAAAGGGCACTAAGGCTCCTCAGGCAGCCGGTAAGATACACACCGACTTCGAGAAGGGCTTTATCCGTGCTGAGGTTATCTCCTATGATGACCTTATGGCTTGCGGAAGCATGGCTGCTGCTAAGGAAAAGGGGCTTGTACGCCTTGAGGGTAAGGAATACGTTATGCAGGACGGAGATATAGTTTTGTTCCGTTTCAATGTGTAATATATGAAAGAACGTATTGAACGCTTAAAATCTATACAGGACGATTGGCAAAGTTCGGAATTCAATCCGCCTGCAACTGAAACCCAGATAGCTGAATTCGAGGAAAATACGGGAATATCTATCCCGAATTCCTATAAGGATTTTTTAAGGCTCTCAAACGGAGCCGAATTGTCGGGTGGAGACTGCCAATTGTACAGCGTCGATATGAACGACAAATTCAGAATAAACTATGATTTTTCAGAAGGCAGCGTTCCTGAAGAATTGCTGATCCTCGGCTTTTATAATTCACAACATATATGCTTTGACAAAAGATATGAGTCCTTTATTTTCTATGAATATGAAGATTATAATGATATTAGTGAGGAATGTCTTATGTTTTCGGATTTTTATGAGGTAATGGATTATATTATCGACATTGCTGAAAACTGAATTATTTTTCAGCCGGCAGAGAAATGCCGCCTATACATATTTCTTAAAGCTAAAACTCAAACGGCGATGTTCATAAAAGAGCCTTTCTATAATAGGGCTGAAAACACATAAAATTCAATGGAAAACCATTGATTATTGAAAAAATAAATTTTCAATTCTACTTTTTGTACACAGCCTTGTGGCTTTTTTCATGCAATGTTACAGCTTGTTTGTAACAGCGGGCGGCGAAACGCCGCCCCTACAATTTTATTCTTATTTGGCAAATTATACACGTGCGTGGGTCACTCGCCCATTCTTAGTTCTTTGTTCTTAGTTCTATAAACAAAGAATTTGCGGGACGTCGAGGACGCCGTCCCCTACAAATATAAAATGGAGGTCTTTCAATGAGCTTTTCTCCTAAAGAGATACTGAAATTCGTTGAAGAGAACGACGTAAAATTTATAAGACTTACTTTCTGCGATATGTTCGGCAATCTCAAAAATGTGGCTATAATGCCTAATGAACTGCCAAGAGCATTTGAGTACGGCATACCCTTCGATGCTTCATGTATCGCAGAGGGCTGCTCTGATCTGCTTCTTGTGCCCGATATTTCCACACTCTCCGTTCTACCGTGGAGACCTAAATCGGGACGAGTTGTCCGTTTCTTCTGCGCTCTCAAAAACATGGACGGAACCGACTACGTTGGCGATATGCGCAGCGAGCTGACAAACTATATCAATCAGCTCCGTCTGGACGGCTATTCCTGCGAAATGGGTACAAAATGCGAATTCTATCTCTTTGAGCTCGACGAGCGCGGTGAGCCCACTAAAATACCTCACGACAAGGGCGGATACCTCGATGTTGCTCCGCTGGATAAGTGCGAAAACGCAAGACGTGAGATATGTCTCTCTCTCGAAGAAATGGGCATGAGTCCAAAAAGCTCATGTCATAAGCACGGTCCTGCGCAGAATGAGATTGAGTTCCGCGAAAGTGAGCCTATTACCGCTGCGGATAATATGGTGCACTACAAAACTGTTGTTAAATCCATTGCCGCTCAGAACGGTCTTTTTGCTTCATTTATGCCTAAGCCTCTCCCTGATGAGCACGGAAGTGCGCTGAGCATTTCCATTAGCCTGAAAAAGGGCGGAGAAAATATCTTTGATACCCAGAACGGTATGAGCTTTGAGGGAAAATGCTTTATATCGGGAGTTCTCAGTAAAATGCGGGAGATAACCGCTTTTCTAAACAGCACTACAAACTCATACAAGCGTTTCGGTATAGGCTATGCTCCCAAATACGTCAACTGGTCCTCCGAAAACTGCGCTCAGCTCATAAGAGTGCCTAAGCCAGTGGGTATAACTCCGCGTATTGAGATACGCTCCGCAGACGCTTGCTGCAACCCTTATATTACCTTCAAGCTCATTCTTGCGGCAGGTATAGAGGGTATACAGTCTCAGGACTGCTCTCTCTTTGAAAGTGCTGTACATAACAGTTCAGATAAATCTCTTCTTCAGCAGCTCCCCTCTTCTCTTGATGAAGCTGCTGCTATTGCTAAGGAAAGCTATTTCGTAAAAAATACACTGTCTAATGAAATTCGCAAAAACATCTTCGCACAGCTTGACAAGCAGATACATGACTACTCCCTCGCTTCCGACAAGGATAAATTCGAGGAAGAGTCCTATTTCAAGTTCGTGTGAGGTAAAATATGGACAGAGCAATTATCGTATCCTCAAACAATGAGATCTCGGAGCTTTGCGAGCAGCTCCTTCGTATCGAGGGCTGCGGCAGAACTGCTGTTGCTGTCAGCGGCAGCGAAGCACGCAGACTTGTGAAAAATGAAGCCGAACCTGAGCTGGTTATAATAAATACGCCCCTTCCCGATGAGTTCGGTCAGGAGCTTGCGGAAATGATAGCGGAGTCTACATCCGCAGGAATTATCCTCATATGCGGCGGCGATGTTTCTGAAGAAATAGCCGACAGAGTATCGGACAGCGGAGTTAATGTGCTTTCAAGACCTGTGGCGCGGGAAGAGCTTCAGCGTACTATCAGGCTCGTTATCGCTGCAAGAGTCCGCATGGCAGGCGTAAAAAGGGAAAGCTCGGATATTATGAGCCGTATCGAGGAAATGCGCACCATCAACCGCGCCAAGACTACGCTTATGAAGTATCTAAAATTCACAGAGCCTCAGGCTCATAAATATATCGAAAAACAGGCTATGAACAACCGTCAGACCCGTCTTGAAACGGCTCAGAAAATTCTTGCACAGTATGAATAATATATAGCATTGCCCCCTCGGCTTTCGCCGAGGGGGCAATAATTTTATTTATGAGCTCCGAATATAAGTTTCATAAGCCAGTAATCGTTGTAAGTGCCCTTTATGCCTGTATATATCATGAATGCAAGGAACGCAGCCGAAAAAATGATAGATACGATGCATATGGCTGTGGGTATCTTTATAAGATACTTCTCACGAAGTTTCATAGAAACTATTATAACTCCCACAGCAAATATTATGCTTTCCACTGCAAATCCAAAAAATCCAATTCCAAATGATACTACTGCAAGCAGTATAAGCAGTATACTAAACCTTTTCTCATTCACCTTAATCACGCTCCCACAAAATATACTCTTTATTGTTTATATCATCGTAATAAAATACCTTCATCATATCCTTCTTTTCATCAAGGTCGAAGATCTTCATTTCAAAGCTTTTCAGACTTCCTATAGGATTAAACGTAAAATCATCTATTTTACGCTGTTTGAGAGTAATACCATATCCGTTTTTCTTTTCGCTGTCAAAATCATCGTCTATTCCAAGATGTTTACCGTTTGTATCGCTTAAAGTCAGTACGTCTATATCAAATGATGCAGCATACCCTTTTATATCGAGCCATACAGCATTATCATGCTCGCTTACGCTTACATTTTCAAGTATCTTGTACTTCTCCATATCCATTGACTCGTATTCGTTTATAAAATATACAAGTCCGTAAAGCAGAATACCACATACCGCCATAATGCTTATAATACTCACAACTATCTTTTCAATGCGCAGACGCTTCTTTATACGTTTAAGCACATTTGCGTCCTTCTGAGGGCTTACAACAACATTTTTACCAAGCTTTTCAAGCTCTACTTTACAGTCGGGACAGCTCTTTATATGTTCCTCAACTGCTTTTCTGCTCTCCTCACTGCATATATCATCGGCATACAGCGGAAGCAGGTCTTTTATCATATCACAGTTCTTACTCATTTCTGTACCTCCAGTTCTTCTATTATCTTCAGCTTTGCACGGTGGAATGTCACTCGCGCCCAGCTTTCAGTCTTGCCAAAGATATCACCTATTTGTCGGAAGCTAAGCTCGCCGAATACTCTCAGGGTGAATACCTCCTTATAAGGCTCAACAAGAGTATGAAGCACACGATGTATATTCATCGACTGCTGACCGTTTTCAAGAAGCTCCTCCATAGTTACGGAAGTATCGGGGACTGTTTCGGGAATCTCCTCGCCCGTATAACGCTTTTGCTTCTTGTTGTGGGTATACAGCAGATTTTTGGCAATCTGACACAGCCATACTCTTATATCACAGTCCCCGCGGAAGCTGTCAACCGATTTCATTGCCTTGAAAAAGGTCTCCTGCGTAATATCCTCCGCAAGATGCTCGTCCGCTGAAAGCGACCGTATATAAAGGAATACATCATGGAAATAGTCTTTGTAGAGCTCTTCGACCTGACCCATACTTCTCACCGCCTTCAACTATAAGACTACGCTTCAGAACTTTCGTTACAGAAAAATTCAAAAATTTCTGAAAAAAATAAAAGCTGCGGAAAGATATCTCTATCCGCAGCCTGTTTTTTATAAGTATGATTACTTCTTTTCAGGCTCTTCAGCCTTGTCCTCGAAATCTTCAATAGTGAGATCATCGTAATCAAACTCAAGGAGCTCATCACAATTAGGACAGTTTATTGAACCCTCTTCGATCATCCCCTCATCAAGAAGGATAGTATCTCCGCAGGTAGGACAAGTAATCTCGTAAAGCTCATCATCGTCATCATCGAATTCAAACTCGTCATCATCATCGTCGTCCCAATCTTCATCATCACAATTGTCGCAGTCGCCATCGCAATCATCACAGTCAAGATCATCATAGAAATCATCTTCGATAGCGCCGAGATCCTCATCAAGGATATCACAGAGCTCTGTGAGCTCATCGACCTGTGACTGAAGGTCCTCAACATACATTACCATTTCAGACATTACCTCTGACATCTGTATGAGAGCCTTTCCCTCCTTAGTGGAAGTGTCGATCTCAAGACCGTCGATAAGTCCCTGTAAATATGACATTTTTTCGGTAAGCTTCATAACAAGCTCCTCCTCTCAAAATAAAGTCTTTATAAATCAGTGAGCTTATGCTCTTGACATATACTCGCCTGTTCTTGTGTCGACCTGAATGATCTCGCCTTCGTCGATGAAGAGCGGAACCTTGATCTCTGCACCTGTCTCAAGTGTAGCAGGCTTTGTAGCATTTGTAGCTGTATCGCCCTTGAAACCAGGATCTGTCTGTGTAACCTTGAGCTCAACGAAGTTAGGTGGCTCAACACCGAAAACGTTGCCCTTGTATGAAAGGATTTTACAGATCATCTCTTCCTTAACGAACTTGAAGTTGTCGCCAAGTGTTGATGCACTGATCGGAACCTGCTCATATGTCTCAAGGTCCATGAAGTAGTAAAGCTCGCCGTCGTTGTAGCTGTACTGCATATCCTTTCTCTCAACGAATGCTGTAGGGAACTTAGCTGTTGGGTTGAAAGAAGTTTCAACAACTGAGCCTGTGATTACGTTCTTGTATTTAGTTCTTACAAAAGCGGCACCCTTACCAGGCTTAACGTGCTGGAATTCAATAACCTGAACTACCTGTCCGTCAAGCTCAAAAGTAACGCCGTTTCTGAAATCTCCTGCTGAAATCATTATTAATAACCTCCGTATTTTTCAAATTAACATGATACTTTATTTTATCACATTTCAGGAATTTTTGCAATACCTAAAGTGATATTATTATAAAGATATGAGATTTTTTGCACTTTTTGTCAAGTTTACGCAGCCATTTTCAGTCAAAATGACAAAATCCTCTATACGAACTCCGAATTTGCCTGCAATATAGATACCCGGCTCTACCGTAACTACCGCGCCCTTATTCAGTGGGAGCTTGTAATTTGGCGATGCATTGGGCTTTTCGTGTATCTCCATACCCACTCCGTGACCAAGCGAATGACCGAAGCAGCTGCCGTAGCCTGCCTGCTCGATTATATCGCGTGAAACCTTGTCAAGGTCACTGCCCATTATACCTGCCTTTGCAGCTTCTATGCCTGCAAGCTGTGCTTCAAGGACAATATTGTAGACCTTCTTCATCTCGTCGCTGGGCTCTCCTACGCAGAGAGTACGGGTCATATCACTGTGATAGCCGTTATATACCGCACCGAAGTCGATAAGCACGAATTCGCCGTTCTCGACTTTTTTATCGGAAGGAACTCCGTGCGGCATAGAGGTGTTTGCTCCCGAAAGTACGATAGTATCGAAGGATAAGTCCTCTGCACCGTAGGCAAACATGAGGCGGTTAAGTTCAAGTGCTATCTCTCGCTCTGTCACTCCGACCTTTATGAAGCCTTTGAGCTCCTCGAGAGCCTTCTCGGCTATCTCCTGAGCCTTTCTTATGCACTCTATCTCGCCTTCGTCCTTGACCATTCTCAGGTTGGAGATCGCATTGCTGAGTGAATCGTTATGTATGATGTCAATAGTGGTATAAAAATGCTCATAGGCATTGAGTTCCTTGACAGTCATGGTCTCGGACTCTATCGCCATTGACTTTGCTTCGTGCTTTTTCAGAAGCTCCATTATCTGAGGATAAAGCTTCTTGGCTTCGATAACTTCCGCATCCTTTACAGTAGCTCTTGCCTTTTCGATGTAGCGGAAATCTATGAGAAGATACGCCTTATCGGGAAACGCAAGGACGACTCCTGCCGATGACTTCATACCTGTAAAATATCTTCTGTTTATATCTGAGGTTATAAGGGCGCAGTCTGCTCCCTCAAACTCCTCAAAAAGTCTGTCAAATCTCGACATTATGCACCTCTCAGAGCTCAGCAAGTGCCTGTACTGCAAGATAATAGCTTCCGAAGCCGAAGCCGCTTATACTTCCCTTGCATACGGGTGCGATAACTGAATTTGAACGGAACTCATCACGGGCAAAAACATTGCTGATATGTACTTCGATAACAGGTATCTTTATTGCTGCGATGGCATCGCGGATCGCATAGCTGTAGTGTGTATAAGCTCCTGCATTGAGTATAACGCCGTCAAAGGCAGTTCTTGCGGCGTGGAGCTTATCTATGATAGCTCCCTCATGATTTGACTGGAATATCTCACATTCAAGTCCCTGTTCCTTGGCACGGTCGATTATATTACTGTTAAGGGTGTCAATGCTCGAATTTCCGTAAACACCTGGTTCGCGCTCACCTAAAAGATTAAGATTCGGACCGTGTATAACAAGTATTTTCTTTATCATATTTACTCCTTTATATCATCGACAAATTTTTTCGGAAGAAAAGGCTTTTCAAGGACTCTTTTAAACCTGATAAACCTTTTCGACCTGGGTTCAAGCTCCATAGGTTCAACATAAAGCATTTTTACCTTTGCGAAATTAGCTCCCCATACATCTGTGAAAAGCTGGTCGCCCACAGCCGCGGTCTCGGAAGCCGAAAGTCCCATTTTCTTCATAGCGGCTGTATATCCCCTTTTCAAAGGCTTTCCGCCGTCGCTCACAAAATCAAGTCCCAGCGGATCTGCAAATTTTCTTACTCGCTCGGCATGATTATTAGATACTATTATAAGCTTTATCCCGTTTTTCTTCATACAGTCAAGCCAGTTCACTATGCCCTCGGCAGGAACGGGATTATCATGTGTAGTAAGTGTATTGTCAACATCGAGGATAAGTCCCCTGATGCTGTGCTTTTTCAGGAATTCAGGCGTAATGTCCACTGTCCTTCTGAAAGCAAAATCCACGTCGGTTTTTGTGATCTTATGTTTTAAACCCAAGCTATTTGTCAACTCCGTTCAAACAAATGAAAAAGCGAGCCGCAGCCCGCTTTTATCAACATTAATAATTTCGCAAGATCAATACTTACGCTTACGAGCTGCCTCAGACTTCTTCTTACGCTTAACTGAAGGCTTTTCGTAGTGTTCTCTCTTACGAACCTCAGCAATTACGCCATCCTTTGCACAAGATCTCTTAAATCTCTTAAGAGCTGTGTCTAAAGACTCGTTTTTGCCAACACGAACTTCTGCCACTAAATTTCCCTCCCTTGTTCAGAGGTTGCACGGAGCATTGCTCCGAAACATCTATGCTAACCACCCTAAAGAGTGTTAGTCATCGCGTCCCCCACTATATAGCAGATTACATATAAATAGTTATAAAGAATATATTAATAGTTTACCACATTTTCTGCTCGTTGTCAAGCATTTTTTGTTTGTCTTAAAAATTCGTTATTTTGCTACAATATTAACAAGTTTATTTGGTACATATATCTGTTTAAGTATATTCTTACCGTCAACAGCTTCCTTTACCTTCTCGTCTGACATAGCCATTTCCATTACAGAATCCTTGTCAGCGTCAACTTCAATATTGAGCTTGGCTTTGAGCTTTCCGTTTACCTGTACAACGATCTCGATAGTGTCCTCCTTGCAGAGTTCTTCATCGTATACAGGCCAGCTCTCGTAAGCGATAGTATCATTATGACCCATTATGCTCCATATCTCTTCACCCATATGAGGTGTGATACAGGACAGCATTTTGATAAGTCCTTCTGCATACTCTCTCGGGCACTTGCCGTTCTTGTATACAGCATTTACAAAGATCATCATCTGGCTGATAGCTGTATTGAAAGCAAGCTTCTCAAAGTCGTCTGTGACCTTCTTTACTGTCTGGTGATATACCTTTGTGAGTGCGCCGTCATTGTCATCAGTGAGGTTCTCGGCTTCTGTGAAGAAGTTCCATACTCTCTGTACAAATCTCTTTGCACCCTCAACACCGCTCTTGCTCCACGGCTTGCTGACTTCGAGAGGTCCCATGAACATCTCGTAAAGACGGAGTGTATCTGCACCGTAGTCTCTTACGATATCGGAAGGATTTACTACGAACTCAGGGAAACGCTTACCCATTTTGATACCGTTCTCACCAAGTATCATGCCCTGATGAACAAGCTTCTTGAATGGCTCCTTTGTAGGTGCAAGGCCCTTGTCGTAGAGGTATCTGTTCCAGATACGAGAATACATAAGGTGTCCTACAGCGTGCTCGGGACCGCCAATGTAAAGGTCAACAGGCATCCAGTGCTTGAGGAGCTCCTGATTTGCGAATTCCTTATCGTTATGTGGGTCGATATATCTGAAGTAGTACCAGCTTGAACCTGCACTTCCGGGCATTGTGGAAGTCTCACGAGTACCCTTTATGCCGTTCTTGTCGTACTTTTTCCACTCTGTTGCATTTTCGAGAGGAGCTTTTCCGTTCTTGCCCTTGTAGTCGTCAAGCTCAGGGAGTACAAGCGGGAGCTCTTCATCTTCGAGAACGTGTATCTGACCGTCCTCACCGTGAACTACAGGCACAGGCTCGCCCCAGTAACGCTGACGGGCGAATATCCACTCACGGAAGTGATAGTTTACAGTGCGCTTAGCTCTGCCCATTTTTTCAAGCTTCTGTGTAATAGCTTCCTTTGCTTCCTCAACTGTAAGACCTGTGAATTCTTCGGAATTGATGAGCTTGTAGCCCTTGCCGAGATACTCTGTCTTCTCCATTGCGGCTTCGGAAACGTCGATGTGACCGTCCTTGCCGTCGATTACCTGTATCATGTCTATATTATGAGCAATAGCATACTCGAAGTCACGCTGGTCGTGGCTCGGTACAGCCATAACTGCACCTGTACCATAGCTTGCAAGTACGAAGTCGCCAATGAACATACGTACTTCCTTGCCGTTTACAGGGTTGATACAAGTAACGCCCTTGAGTTCGCAGCCAGACTTGGTCTTGTTCAGCTCTGTACGATCCATGTCGTTTTTCTTCTTTGTCTCTGCTATATAAGCCTCGACCTCTTCCCTGTTCTGAACACGGTCGAGGAGACTCTCTGTGATAGCTCCATCGGGAGCAAGTACCATGAATGTGATACCGTAGATAGTCTCTATACAGGTTGTGAAGATAGAGAACTTTCCGCCGCCTACGATGTCAAATTCTACCTCAACACCTGTTGACTTGCCTATCCAGTTGCGCTGCATAGCCTTTGTAGACTCAGGCCAGTCTATCTCGTCAAGTCCTTCAAGAAGCTTTTCTGCAAATGCAGGCTGGTCGATGACCCACTGCTTCATGTTCTTACGAACTACAGGGAAGCCGCCGCGCTCTGACTTGCCGTCGATAACTTCATCGTTGGAAAGAACTGTTCCCAGCTCTTCACACCAGTTTACGGGCATATCTATGTACTTTGCATAGCCGTCAAGGTAGAGCTGCTTGAATATCCACTGAGTCCACTTGTAGAACTCGGGATCAGATGTAGCTACCATTTTCGACCAGTCGTAATCAAATCCAAGCTCTTTGAGCTGCTTTGAAAAGGTCTTGATATTTTCCTGAGTAAAGCCATTGGGGTGATTACCTGTATTTACCGCATACTGCTCGGCAGGAAGTCCGAATGAGTCGTATCCCATAGGGTGAAGGACATTATAGCCCTGCATACGCTTCATACGCGAAACTATATCTGTAGCGGTATAGCCCTCGGGGTGACCTGCGTGGAGGCCTACTCCCGACGGATATGGGAACATATCCAGTGCATAGAACTTAGGCTTGCTGAAATCCCATACGTCAGTCTTGAAGGTCTCGTGTTCTTCCCAGTATTTCTGCCATTTGGCTTCAACAGATGTGAAATCATATCTGCTCATTGTAATATCATTCCTTTATTTAATTATTATTTATCGTATTCGTAAAGTGTTCTTTTATGTCACTGTGTATGCAAAGAAGCACTCCGCAGCCAATATCAATTATGCCCTCTATGAGGTACAGCCAGTTTGAACCGATATTGGATATATTTGCAGGGAGATGTATGACAGCTATCAGCACAAGTACTGCTGCAACTGCATAATTGACGAATTTAATGCCTGTGAGCATTGCACAGGTAAGTCCAACAGCGATAATGGTATCGGTGAGACTGAATCCGCCGCCTATTATCATATTCAGAACTGCCTTTCCGATAAGGTAAGCTCCTATTATGATACAGAGCATACGCCCTTTTTCATTATTGGTACTCATTTACTCACTCCTTGACAAGAAGTCCGCTTATATCTATCTGCTCGCCGTCAGCCCATAAGCCTTCAAGCTTGTAGAAATTTCTTGTATCCTTGTAGAATACATGAACGATGATATCGGCATAATCAAGGATTATCCAGGTATTTCCCGTATCAGCTTCACGTCTTTCAGGCTCTATGCCCTTCTGTGAAAGCACGAATTCTACTTCGTCAGCAAGCGTTCTTGCGTGAGTATTACTTGTACCGTTAACTATTACAAAGTAATCTGCAAGGATCGTGAGGTCGGATATCTTTATAGCCTGTATATCCTCGCCTCTCTTGCTGTCGAGAGTTTTTATGATAAGTTCAAGTTTTTCCTGTTCAGTCATTTTCATACTCCTTCCACCATGGTGCCTTTTCAGGGTCTCTGAGCGGCTCGGTAGCATATTGCAGTTCCTCGAAGGTTGCACCTGTATCATCGTAAAGATCGTACTGGTAATTGTATTCATCTACATACTCAATGATATTGCTTTCAGAAGGAAGCAGCGGGAGCTGATATGGTCTGAAGTTCTCATTGAGCATATCTATAGTTGCTTTCTTGTGTATAGAGTAAATGCTGTATTCTACTCCGTCAGCTGCATAGTACATAGCGTCCTCACCGGGCACCATGTTTACACTGACATTCTCCATTTTGAGTGTGGAACCGAAATCAGCAAGCTTACTCAGATCATCGACGCTCATATTCGTAGCTATCCACTTCTTCTGATAAATAGTTTTAAGATAGCTGTAAAGCTTCATCTTGCCTTCGTCCTTTACGATGCTGAGTATCTTCTTCATTGCAGCAGCCATAAAGCGGCGCTGGTTCTGTACACGTCCGATATCGCCCTGTAACCACTCGTGACGGAAACGGACAAACCACTCTGCCTGTTCACCGCTGAGCTTGACATTCTTACCGGCAGGTATTCTCTTGTCAGCTTCGTATATGATCTCATTGTCGATATCCATTGTAACGCCGCCTACAAGGTCAACGATATCACGGATATCATAGCAGGCTGTTGTGATATAAGCATCTATCGGGATACCGAAGTTGTCCTGTATGCAGTTTACGACACGCTGTATCTTGCTTACATCCTGATCGTAACCCTCATAGTAGACACTGTTGATCTTTGTGGTAGGGTTGCTTGTATAGTTCGGCACGGCACAGTCACGGGGTACCTGCAAGATATGGAGCTTTGCAGCTGCGATATCGAACTGGCATATCCAGATAACGTCCGTAAGCTCAAGATCCTCATCAAATCCGAGGAAAAGTACAGTATACTGTCCCTCGACAAGCTGCGGAAGATCAAGACCGTCAGTAAAATCATCGGTTACGATATCGGAATCCACATTAAGATTGGTCTGGGGCTTTTCAAGCTCGCCTTCAAGATCAACAAGAGGCTGCCACAGCTTGAAATACTTGATTATAGACACCTTCTGGTCGGGCTGTCCCTTCTTTTTATACCAAAGAATAGGCATATTAAGGAAAAGCACGATTATTGTAACTAAACTCAGAAGAATGGCAGCTGTTTTGATTATAGCGTCCTTTTTGCTCTTTTTTCTGCCTTTTTCATTGCTGTAGCCGTCATCAAAGTCGTCAAAATCATCAAAGTCTGCACCCTCGACTATATCACCTGCTCTGCCTTTTTCGTGGAGTCCATGATAAGTCTGTATCGGTTCGGGAGCGCGTCTTCTGGGCTTTTCCTCTTCAATGGCTATATCTATGGACGGAGCCTCATGCAGTCCGTGATAAACAGGCTGGCTCGGTCTTGAATTATCTATCCTTTTAAGCTTCCTTAATGGCTTTGGCTGTCCTGAAGCGTTCCTTGCGTTTCTATTAAACTCCTCATTAAGTTCTTCTCGGTTCATTTAAGTCCTCTTTTCAAATTGCTATCATTTTTCTCTTCTTTCAGAAGTCTTGTGTAAAAATTATATCCCTCTGCGGTACATATCGGTATTACTCCGCCTTTTTTTATCACAGACTTCATTGAAAATGCGAATGCCTCCATCATAGCTGCATTAAGGTCAGTGTAAGCCAGCTTTCGCATCTTGTCTACATCTTTATAGTCTCTCTCGGCAGATATCAGGTCGCCCATATAAACTATCTCTTCAAGGCGCGACATACCCGCTCTGCCAACTGTATGAAATCTTATGGAATTGAGTATATCTATATCCTCAACACCGAATTCTTTTTTTATGAAATATGCCCCTGCTATGCCATGCCACAGAGAACGTGTCTCAAGCTCCTCACGACAAACGGTATAACCGCTGTTGAGAACAAGCTCCTTCTGCACATTATCGGGCATTTCCTTGCATATATCGTGGAGAAGTCCCGCAAAATAGGCTTTATCCGGGTCTTCACCGTATTTTTCGGCAAGCTTTCTGCATTCCTCAGCCACATTCAGCGAATGATTAAAACGCTTGGCAGAAAGCTGCGATTTAAGATACTTCTTTTTGTCATCGGGGTTATACAGCAATTTCTTTTCACCTCTTACCGAATACAATCCCTTCAATCTTATATATTGTACTACATTTTCGTCAAGATAGCAAGTGAAATCCTTGTTTTTTGCAATTTTTTTTCTGACCTCAGTACTGGATATCACTGTGGGAGAAGCCTCAGATACCAGTATTTTGCCGAATTTACTGAGTTCCTCAGCTTTTTTTCTGAGTTCGGGGATATCACCGCTTTCCCTTGAAACTACACAAAGTGTTACATTTGCGAGTATCTCCTCAAAACGATACCACGTATCAAAGCTAAGCAGCATATCGCTTCCCACTAACAGGAAAAGCTCATCGTCGGGAAATTCCTCGCGGAAATGCTCTACAGTGTATATCGTATAACTTACACGGTCGGTCTGCATCTCGAAATCACTGACGAACAGATGCTCATTGCCCTTGCAGGCAAGTCTCAGCATTTCAAGCCTGTCCTCATCAGGAGCATATTCAGCACTTGAACGATGAGGAGACTTCTTAGACGGAAGAAGATACAGCCTGTCCAGTCCGAATTCCGTGACGGCAGTCTCTGCAAGATGTATATGCCCGTTATGTACGGGATTGAAGCTTCCTCCGTATATTCCTATCTTCATTCTGCACCTCCTATGCTGTACTTATACTTATTTCCAGGGACGCTTGCTGCCTGTCCAGCCCTTTTCCTTCCAGTAGTTCATATCAGCTTCATTCCAGCCGTTACGCTGAATAAGGCTCATTATCTTGAAAAATCCCTTTGTTTTTAATGGAACAGGCACTTTTCCCTGTCTTTTCCGTATCTTTTTTGCGATACTGTCGGCTTTTTTGTTGATACTGTCCTTTATCTTCGGCTTTACGCTCTTCCAGTCAACTGCCGCAACTGCTCTGCCCAGCTTGTAGGTCTGGGGTATTCCCCAGAAGAAGCAGCTGTCAGCCATATCCTTCATGGTTGATTTCACACCTGCTCCCGCTGCTGTTGCAACTACTACAGCCTGCTTGCTGAACATCTTCTCTTCGGGACGATGCGCCATCCAACGCCAGCCGTAATGATCAAGTAGAGACTTCATCTGTCCCGTGCAGTGATAAACATACACAGGCGATGTTAGTATGATAACATCTGCCGCATCAATAAGCTCGGTTATTGGTGCAAGCTTTGCATAGTGGGGACATTTCTCAGCCCCTTTTGTAAAGCAGTTTGTGCAGCCGCAGCAGAATTCGTCAAAATCCCGCGGAAGAAATACTTCGCCGATCTTTTCGGCAGGAGTCAGCTTTTCAGCCATAATACGACCAATATTGTAGGTCGAGCCCTTATGGTTCGTACCGCTTATTATCAGTACCCTCATTGCTTACTTAGCCTTTGGGATATTTTCGATAACAGGGTCTTTTTCGTTGCGCTTGAAGAGCACGAATTTGCTGCCGATGACCTGTACGACCTCGGAATCTGTCTGTTCTGCGATAGCGTCAGCGGCTTCCCTTGCAGTCCAGCCTGAGTTATCAAGAACTCTCAGCTTTATAAGCTCTCTCTTGCGGAGTGCTTCTGCGATATCCTTACACATAGCCTCTGTGACTCCGCCCTTGCCTACCTGATAGATAGTCTCATATGTTGAAGCGATACCGCGAAGGTATGCTCTTTGCTTGCTTGTTAACATTCAATCACCATATCTTTCTTTGAGGAAGCTGTACAGCTCTCTGAGAGCTGCACCTCTGTGGCTTATCTTGTTTTTTTCGTCGGCAGTAAGCTCTGCCATAGTCCTGTCGCCCACCATGAACACAGGGTCGTATCCGAAACCGTTCGTGCCTCTCTGCTCATAGCCTATAGCACCCTTGCAGTCACCTGACATTGTATCAGAGCCGTTTTCGTCAATGTAAGCTATAGTGCATCTGAAAGCAGCTCCGCGCTCGTTCTCGGGAACGTCCTTCATTTCTTCAAGAAGCTTTGCACAGTGCTGTCCCTCGGGAGCATATCTTGCGGAGTATACTCCGGGTCTGCCGCCCATTGCGTCTACACAGAGTCCGCTGTCATCAGCAATAGTCGGGAGCTTTACAGCTTCATATACTGCTTTTGCCTTTATCAGGGCATTTTCCGCAAAGGTTGCACCGTTTTCCTCAGGGGCGCAGTTCGCGCCAGCTTCGCGCTGAGAGAGCACCTCTATACCAAGAGGTGCAAGTATCTCTCTTGCCTCACGGAGCTTATTTGCGTTGTTAGTAGCCATTACAAGCTGCTTAATCATTATCCTTACCTCCGAACAGTCTGCTGAAGAAGCCGCGCTTTTTCTTCTTTTCAGGCTCGGGAGCAGCTTCTGTCTCTTCTTCCTCTTCTGCTTCCTCTGTTTCTTCTTCCTCAGTCTCAGCCTCGTCCTCATCGGACTCTTCTTCGTCTGTCAGCTGACTGTCATCTGCTTCTTCTGTATAATCAGCAGTATCGTCCTCAAACTCATCTGCTTCTTCGTATTCCTCTGTTTCCTCTTCCTCATATTCATCTGTTTCAGTTTCCTCGGCTTCTTCCTCATCAAAGGACTCTTCTTCGTATTCTTCCTCTTCTTCGTCCTCGTCATAAGGAATAAATGCGCCGTACTCGTTGTAGTAGCCCTTTACGCCGTCAACCTCAGCAGTGTTATCGTCATCTTCCTCTTCTTCATAAGCATCTTCGCCGTAAGCTTCAGAAGCCTCTTCCTCTGCTTCTTCTGCCTCTGCCAGCTCTTCAAGCTGCTCGGGAGATGCAAAGAGAGCGTCAACGAACATATTGCTGTCAAACGGCTGCAAGTCGTCTATCTTTTCACCTACGCCTATGAGCTTTACGGGTATGCCAAGCTCGTTCTTTATGGAGATAACGATACCGCCCTTTGCTGTACCGTCAAGCTTCGTGAGTACGATACCTGTGATAGGTGCAGTCTCGCTGAAAAGCTTTGCCTGATTTACCGCATTCTGTCCTGTTGTGGCATCAAGTACAAGAAGTATCTCGCGTGAGCACTCTCCTGCCTTATTGTCGATAATACGGTTTATCTTTTTAAGCTCCTCCATAAGGTTCTTCTTATTGTGAAGTCGTCCTGCGGTGTCGATAACAACTACATCACATTCTCTTGCCTTTGCAGCTTCAAGAGCGTCATATACAACAGCTCCCGGGTCAGAGCCCTCTGCGTGCTTTACGATGTCAACGCCTGCTCTCTGAGTCCATACCTCAAGCTGGTCTATGGCAGCTGCACGAAAGGTATCGGCAGCAGCAACAAGGACTTTCTTGCCCTCCTGCTTGAACTGGTGACAGAGCTTGCCGATAGTTGTGGTCTTGCCTGCTCCGTTTACGCCTATTACCATGATAACAGCAGGAGATACAGAAAGGTCAAGTCCTGTATCATCACCCATTATCTCGGCAATGACCTCGTGGATAAGTCCCATTATCTCCTTAGGGTCTGTGATACCGCGTTCCTTTATCTTCTTGCGGAGCCTGTCACATATCTCCTCAGAGGTCTCAACTCCGATATCGCTCATTATCATCTGTTCCTCGAGCTGGTCGAAGAGATCCTCGTCAATTACGGTAAATGAGTTGAGTACTCTCTGGATACCGCCGAAAAGAAAATCCTTGGTCTTTCTCAGACCGCTGGCAATTTTAGAAAAAAGTCCCATTATATCCTCCAAACGTGGTCTATATTATATAACATATCAAAATGGCAAAATGTGACACTTTACTGAATATCAGCAACGTCTTCCTGGAAATCCACCTGTTCCATTTTAAGAAGCTTCGATATACCGTCCTCCTGCATGGTAACACCGTAGAGAACATTTGCCTCCTCCATAGCGCTTCTTCTGTGAGTAACGAGTACGAACTGTGTTGTATCCGTGAATTTTTTCAGATACTGTGCGTATTTCCTTACGTTTACTTCGTCAAGAGCCGCATCTATCTCGTCAAGTATACAGAAAGGTGCAGGTCTCAGCTTTAATATTGCAAAATATATTGCGATGGCAACAAAGGACTGCTCTCCACCCGAAAGGGAAATAAGATTCTTTATTACCTTACCGGGAGGCGCAACGCTTATCTCGATACCCGATTCAAGTACATTTTCAGGGTCGGTAAGTATGAGCTCTGCCTTTCCGCCGCCGAAAAGCTCAACGAATATGCTCTTGAAGTTTGAATTTATCACTGCAAAGCTTTCAGAGAATATCCTGCACATCTCGGATGTGAGGTCGGTAATGATCTTTTCAAGCTCTGTCTTGGACTTCTGAACATCTGCTATCTGCTCAGACATAAAGCGGTAACGCTCGGATACTTCCTTATACTCCTCGATAGCGTCTACGTTTACACTTCCGAGAGCACGTATCTTGTTCTTGATAGTGGTGAGCTCTGCCTGTGCGGCTATCATATCATCTATCTTTTCAGCCATTGCAACGGCTTCCGAACGTGTGAGCTCGTAGACCTCCATGAGCTGTCTTATGATATTATCTGTATCACGGCATACTGTCTCGCGGCGTTCTTCAAGCCTTGTGACCTCCGCAGAAAGCTTTTCCTTAGAGTCGTTTATGGCTTTCAGACCGTTCTGCATCTCGTTTACAAGTCTGTTCTGCTCGGTATGAGTTGCATGACAGCGTGCTATCTCTTCATTATATGCAGAAGTGTTGTCCTTGAAATCAGCAAGCTTCTGTTTCAGCTCGTCTATCTCGGAATTCTTCTGTCCTATAAGCTCCTGCTGTCTGAATATCTCCTCTTCAAACTGGTGAGTGCCGTATTTAAGCTCCTCGCCGCGTCTGTCGATACGTGTCATCTCAAGCTCCTGAGCCTGTATATCCTTTGCAAGCTCCATGCCCTTTATTTTGAGCTGTGATAGCTTTTCGGAAAGCTCTGCTCTTTCGAGCCTCAGCTTTTCACGGATATCCTGTCCCTGAGCAAGCTTTTCCTCTGCAATGCGTATCTCCTCGTCAGTATCGGCAAGAGCCTTTTCGGAGTCTGTGATATTCTGCTTTGCAGCTTCTATCCTCTGCTCTGTCTCGGCTGCAAGCTTCTCGGAGTTTTCAGACTGTGCGCGGAACTGCTCCTCCAGCGAAGCAAGACTGTTGAGCTCTGCTCCTATGCGTACTCTGTCAGCCTCGCACTTGTTCTGCTCCTCCTTTGCAGCCTCGGTATCAAATCTAAGCTTTTCCGATTCCGCACGGAGCTTCTCTGCTTTTTCGCGCAGTACATCACGCTCGGCAGAGAGCCTTTCTATCTCTGCATCAAGTGTGTCTATCTCGTTCTTACGGGTAATGATACCGCCTGAACGCTGCGCAGAACCACCTGTGAATGAACCGCCTGCGTTGATGACCTGTCCGTCAAGAGTAACTATCCTGAACTTGTAGCCGTACTTCTTGGCAATAAGTGTAGCTGTGTCGATATCCTCGGCAATGACTATCCTGCCGAGAAGTGAAGCTATAATGCCGCTGAACTTGGAGTCGTATTTAACTATCCTGCTTGCATTTGCAACAAAGCCCTCGCAGTTTTCAAGTCCCTGCTCCTTCAGCTCATAGCCCTTTACAGAGGTTATGGGCAGGAATGTTGCACGTCCGCCCTTCTGCTCTTTCAGGAAGCGGATACAGCGCTTTGCGATATCTTCGTTTTCAACGATGATATTCTGCATAGCACCTCCGAGAGCGGTTTCAACTGCTACTGCGTACTCGGGCTCAACGCTTATATTCTGTGCCACAGTTCCGAAGATACCGCCGATACGTCCCTGCTTTGAGGCTTTCAGCACCTGCTTTACGCTGCCTGCAAAACCTTCCATGTTGTTTTCAAGGTCGGTGAGTATCTTTCGGCGCTGCTGTTTGTCTTTCAACTCATAGAGAGCTCGTTCAAAGTAGTTTTTCGCCTGCTCAAAGCCCTCGCGTCTTGATTTGAAAAGTCTTTCCAGTCCGCTGAGCTTATTGCGTATCTCCTCGGCTCTTGCCGAGTTCTTTTCGGCTTCTGCCTTTACGCTTTCAGCCTGAGCCTGATATTCCCTCAGCTTCTGACCGATATCGCCGCTGCTTTCACGAAGCTCTGCAAGTCTTTCGGTCTGCTCGGCAATAGTCTGCTTTGAGGACTCTATTGCGAAACGGTATTCGCTTTGCTTGATATAAAGTCCGTTTATCTCGCTGCCTGCCTTATCGACAGAGTCGCCCAGCTTTGAGCTTTCGCTCTCAGCCTTGCGGAAGCTTTCCTCGGCTTCCTTTATTTCATCTTCGAGAGCTTTCTTCTTGGCTTCAAGCTCTGCAAGCTTATCCGCAGCCGCCTTGCGCTCGTTTTCAAGAGCCTTCTTTGCTTCCTCGGCATTGTCGATATTTTTCTGCGCAGCTTCAACTGCTTCCTTGCAGTGCTTTATATCATTTTCGAGGACAGCTATCCCCGACTTCATTTCCGAAGCCGTCTGCTCCTCCTCCAACATTCTGCGGCGGAGCTCATCAGCACGCATGGTGCTTTCCTGCATCTTTCTGATGCCGTCTGCTATCTTCTGCTCCTCTCGCTGAATATCGTTTTCAACGTTTTCGTATTCATTCTTGCTGACAAGTATCTTGCTTTCAAGCTCGTCCAGCTTCACCTTCATCTCGTCCAGCTTTGTGACCCAGACGGATATTTCCAGCTTTTTGCGATCCTCGGCAAGCTTTATGAACTTCTCCGCCTTCTGTGACTGTATTCGCAGGGGCTCTACTCTGCCTTCAAGCTCGGTGAGTATATCTGTCAGTCGCAGGAGGTTTTCCTGTGCCGCTGTGAGCTTTCGCTCAGCTTCAAGCTTTTTGTATCTGAACTTCGAGATACCTGCCGCCTCTTCAAAAATATCACGGCGTTCAGAGCTTTTTGCACCGACTATCTCGGCGATACGTCCCTGTCCTATGATAGAATAGCCGTCACGTCCCAGACCTGTATCCATGAAAAGCTCGTTTATGTCCTTTAAACGACAGGGCTTTCCGTTGATAAGGTACTCGCTCTCACCGCTTCTGTAAAGCTTACGTGTTACAGCGACCTCATCACCGATATCGGGAAGAGTATTGTCTGAATTGTCTATATTCAGTGTTACTGCGGCAAATCCCATAGGCTTTCTCGCAACAGTACCCGAAAAGATTACGTCCTCCATTTTGTTTCCGCGGAGTGTCTTTGTAGACTGTTCACCAAGTACCCAGCGTACAGAGTCACCGATATTGCTCTTGCCGCTTCCGTTAGGTCCGACAACTGCGGTAAGTCCCTTGTCAAAGGTAAGGCTTATCTTGTCAGGAAAGGACTTAAAGCCCTGTATTTCAAGTGATTTCAGGTACATTCATTCACCGCCGTTCGATAATTTCTGTTTTGTCTGAGGCTGAGGGTACTATCTGCACCTCCACGCCCTTTGACTTCATATATTCTATGTTGCTCTTTTTATGTCCGACTGCCTTGCTTATATCCCTTGCAGGCACGGCAATCCTTATATATCCGCAATCATTTGCGTATTCTTCTATTCTTTTAAGATATATCCTGCTCTCGCACAGTTCGCGGAAAGCAGGGTGATAATAGCCTGCAACCATGTCGTGCTCAACGAATTCGCTTGCATGGAGTCCGCATTTTATCACTCTTATGCCCTTTTTCCCGAATTTTTCAAGAAGCTCCGCACAGAGGCTTACCATATCATCAAATGGCATCATTCTGTATTCGCCTCTGCGGTAATACTCCGCAAGCTTAGTGCCGTTGAGGACTACTACGGGATATATCCTTACAGTATCGGGAGCAATATCTATCAGCGCATCGGCTGTGGCAATATCACTTTCCCGTGAGCTTTTGTACAGTCCCGTCATCATCTGCAAGCCAAGCTCGAAGCCGTACTCCTTTATGAGTCTGCCTGCGTTCACAACGTCACAGGCGCTGTGTCCGCGCTCGTTTGCTTCAAGAACAGCATCGTCCATTGACTGCGCCCCAAGCTCTATAGCTGTGACACCGTAGCTTTTCAGTATATCCAACACCTCTGCACTTATACAGTCGGGACGTGTGGAACAGCGTATGCCACTGAATTTTCCATCGCCTACGAACTCAGATGCAGCTGAAAGCAGCTCGGTCATATAATCCCTCGGGACAGCAGTAAAGCTACCACCGAAAAAGGCTATCTCCGTATTCTGCGGCTCTTTTATCTCACTCAGCGCCCTTGCACATATCTCCCTGACCTCATTGCCGTCGGGAGCGTGCTGTGCGCCGCTTATGGTGCGCTGATCGCAGAAGCTGCACTGATGAAGGCAGCCGATATGGGGTATGAATACGGAAATGTTACTGTGCTTCATAGCCCATAAGTTCAAGCGCTTCCTTTGCAGCAAGCTGCTCGGCTTCCTTCTTGCTCTTGCCCTTGCCTTTGCCTATTACCTGATCGTTCAGGCATACCTCAACAACAAAACGCTTGTTGTGGTCGGGACCTTCCTCGCCGATAAGTACATACTCTACTTTTTCCTCTGGATTTTTCTGAACTATTTCCTGTAAAACAGTCTTGAAATCGTTGAAAACAGGCTTCTTTGCGTGTTTTATATCCTTTGGCATGAAGCGGAGAATGTGCTTTGCAGCAGGCTCCATTCCGCCGTCAAGGTAAATTGCAGCTATTACTGCTTCAAATGCGTCTGCAAGTATCGAAGGACGTTCTCTGCCGCCTGTATTCTCCTCGCCCTTGCCGAGACGGAGAAAATCTCCGAGGCTTATCTGCTGTGCAAAGATATGGAGGGACTTTTCACATACAAGTGATGCTCGCATTTTAGTGAGCTCGCCCTCAGCCACGTTAAGGTTTTTATAGAGAAAATCCGATACAACGATAGAAAGTACGCTGTCACCGAGAAATTCCAGTCTCTCGTTGCTGCCGCTGGGCATCTTCTTTTCATTTGCGTATGATGAGTGAGAAAGCGCCTGCTTCAGCAGCTGTATGTTTTTGAATTTATATCCTATTATTTCCTCAAATCTTTCCAAGTTTTCCATGATATCACTCCTTGTCCGCAGAAGCTGTGCGAGCTACATAGCTCTCTATGACTCCTGCGACATCGCCCTCAACACAACGCTTTGCCTGCCTTACCGCATTGAAGAACGCTGTGCCGTCGGAGCTTCCGTGTGCCTTTATTACGGGCTTCTTCACACCTAAAAGTGCAGAGCCGCCTACTTCCTTATAATCCATCTGCTTGCGGAAGGTCTTCAGCTTACCGATAGAGAATATAGCTCCAAGCTTTCCTGCGCCCGAGAATATCCATTTCATCTTCTTAGCAAAGAAGCTTCCCATGCCCTCATAAAGCTTCAGTGCGATATTTCCCGTAAAGCCGTCAGTTACTACGACCTTCACCTCGCCCTTTGGCATCTCTCTTGCCTCGATATTTCCCGCAAAGTTGAGACCGCTTTTTTGAAGGAGCTTATACGCTTCTATTTCAAGGTCTCTGCCCTTTGTCTCCTCAGAGCCTATGTTGAGAAGTCCTACCTTCGGGTTCTTTACTCCCATTACCTTTTCCATGTAAGCACTTCCCATTACCGCAAACTGCACCAGCATTTCCGGGCGACATTCGGTATTTGCTCCTGCGTCTATGAGCAGGAAACTGCCCTTATCTCCTGGAAGTACAGGTGAAGGTGCTATCCGCTTAATGCCTTTGATACGCTTGACGATGAAGGTAGCGCCCATTACGAGTGCTCCCGTGCTTCCTGCGGATACAAAGGCATCGCCTTTACCCTCTGCAAGAAGTCCGAGACCAACTGCCATGGAGGAATTCTTTCCTGACTTGATTATCTCCTTCGGTTCTTCATGTATATCAAAAACATCATCGGTATGAACTATTTCTATGCCGCTGAGACTTATGCCGTTTTTCTCGGCACAAGCCTTTATCTCAGACTCGCGTCCTGTAAGTGTTATTTTTACTCCAAGCTCGCGCACTGCTCTTTCGCAGCCCTTTATAACTTCAAGAGGAGCATTGTCTCCTCCGAAAGCATCAACTATTACATTTACCGCCAATTCTTTCAAGCTCTCCTCTCAGCGAATTTACGGCACGCTGTGCATATGCACCGTAGCGTTCCTTTTTGTCCTTTATCCTTACGCCTATATCGGGAAGTATCCCCATATTAGCTCCCATTGGCTGGAAATTCCCGCTGTTGAACTTATCGCTGACATAGTGCGAAAGTGCTCCTGTCATTGTATCAAGCGGAAGCCTTATCGGTTCAAGCCCTTTAAGCTTTCTTGCAGCAGCGATACCTGCAATAAGTCCGCTTGCCGCACTTTCCATATAGCCCTCTACTCCTGTTATCTGTCCTGCAAAATATATTTCGGGACGGCTCCTCATTGAAAAATCTGAGTCAAGAAGCTCTGGACTGTTTATAAAGGTATTTCTGTGCATTACACCATAACGCATGAATTCAGCATTTTCGAGTCCCGGTATCATCGAAAAGACTCTCTTCTGCTCGCCGAATTTGAGATTGGTCTGAAAGCCCACAAGATTGAAAAGTGTGCCCTCGCGATTCTCCTTTCTCAGCTGTACAACAGCATATGGTCGTCTGCCCGTGCGCGGATCATCAATTCCCACAGGCTTCATAGGTCCGAAGCGCATGGTGTCAACTCCTCGTGAAGCAAGCTCCTCGATAGGCATACAGCCCTCGTATACGCTGAATGGGTGAGTCTCGAAGTCCTTTAGCTGTACCTTTTCCGCATTTATAAGAGCTTCGTGGAAAGCAAGGTATTCCTCCTTGTTCATGGGACAGTTTACATAATCCGCGTCGCCTCTGTCATAGCGTGAAGCGCAGAACGCCTTATCCGTATCTATGCTTTCAGCCGTAACGATAGGTGCTGCCGCATCGTAAAAGCTCAGTCCCTCGCCGCAGAGTCCGCGGATAATATCAGCCATAGCTCCCTGTGTAAGAGGTCCTGTGGCGATTATAGTCGTACCCTCGGGCAGCTCTGTTACCTCGCCGCCGATGACTTCTATAAGAGGGTGACTTTTTATTTTCGCCGTAACTGCGTCCGAGAACCTCTCACGGTCTACAGCCAGTGCGCCGCCTGCCTCTACGGAATTTTCCTTTGCGCAGGGCACTGTCAGCGAGCCGAGAAGCTCCATTTCGTATTTGAGCAGTCCCGCAGCCGATTCAAGCCTTGCAGCCTTCAGCGAATTTGAGCATACCAGCTCAGCAAAGCCGCTGTACTTATGAGCAGGAGAATACTTCTCGGGCTTCATCTCGTAAAGACGAACCCTTATACCTGCCTCCGCAACAGCCCATGCCGCCTCACAGCCTGCAAGTCCTGCACCTATAACGTTTACGATATCGTTCATTTTTTCAGCTCTCTTTCATAGCCGCAGCCGTCATTCTCGCATACGAGCTTGCCCGATTTGCCGCCCTTCATAAACAGAGTCTTGCCGCACTGAGGACACTCCTCCTTAGTGGGAACGTTCCATGTCATAAAGCTGCAATCAGGGAAGCCCTCACAGCCGTAGAAGCTTCTGCCCTTCTTTGACTTTTTCAGCAGCATCTTCTTTCCGCATCTCGGACAGCTTCCGTCAGCCTCTGTTACTATCTTCTTTGTGTTCTTGCACTCGGGGAATCCGGGACAGGCAAGGAACTTTCCGTACTTGCTGTACTTTATTACCATGTTCCTGCCGCAAAGCTCACAGACAACATCTGTCTCCTCATCAGGCACCTTGACGCGCTTGCCGTCCATAGCCTCCTCAGCTTTTTTCAGCGTCTTTGAGAAGTCATCGTAGAACTCATGGAGAGTGCTTACCCAGTTCTTTTCACCGTGCTCGACTTCATCGAGATTATTTTCCATTTCCGCCGTAAATTTAGCATCAACTATCTTCTTGAAGTGATCCTTCATAAGCTCTGTGATGACCTCGCCTAAATTTGTGGGTTTCAGAGCCTTGCCCTCATGCTCAACATAGCGGCGTGAGGTTATTGTCGTTATGGTAGGAGCATAGGTACTTGGTCTGCCTATGCCGTTTTCTTCGAGAGCCTTGATAAGGGAAGCTTCCGTAAAGCGCGGAGGCGGCTGTGTGAAATGCTGATTTCCTGCTATGGATCTCAGCTTCAGCTTATCCTCTGATTTCAGCTCGGGAAGCATCTTCTTGCTGCCCTCCTCGGAGTCGTTTGACTCTACATAAAGCACCATAAATCCGTCAAATTTTACGGAATAGCCCGATGCCCTGAAGGTACAGCCGTTAGCCTCGATATCGGCAGAAACCGTATCAAGGAGAGCATTCGCCATCTGGCTTGCGATAAAACGCTCCCATATGAGCTTGTAGAGCTTATACTGGTCTGAGCTGAGACTGCTCTTGACTCTTTCGGGAGTAAGCTCGGGAGTTGAAGGACGTATAGCTTCATGAGCGTCCTGAGCGTTGTTTTTTGTCTTGAAATTTCTCGGCTCGGGCGGCAGGTAGTCCTTACCGTAAACTACGCCGATATACTCGGCAGCAGCTGCCTTTGCCTCATCGGATATACGCAGACTGTCGGTTCTCATGTAAGTAATAAGACCTACTGCACCAACGCCCTGTACATCGACACCTTCGTAAAGCTCCTGTGCAGCCTTCATGGTACGCTTTGCACTGAAGCTGAGCTTACGTGAAGCCTCCTGCTGGAGTGTTGAAGTAATGAAAGGCGGTGCAGGCTGCTTCTTGGTAACGCGCTTCTTTACGCTTTTTACTGTATATTCAGCGTTTTCAAGTCTTGCAAGAAGGTTGTCTGCCTCTGCCTGATTTGGTATCTCAAGCTTTTCACCGTCAACAGCTACTAAAGCAGCATCAAACACCTTTCTTGAAGAAGGTGCGGTGAATTTCGCGTCAATAGACCAATATTCCTTTGGTACGAATGCTCTTATCTCGTTTTCACGGTCTACAACAAGACGTACTGCTACGGACTGGACACGACCTGCCGAAAGTCCTCTCTTGACCTTTTTCCAAAGGAAAGGACTAAGCTCATAGCCCACAAGACGGTCAAGGATACGTCTTGCCTGCTGAGCATTAACAAGGTCTACGTCTATTTTATGCGGATTGCTCATACCGTTCTTAACGCCTGTCTTGGTGATCTCATTGAAAGCCACGCGGTTGTCGGCGTTCATATCAAGCTTGAGCATCTGTGCGATATGCCATGATATAGCTTCTCCCTCACGATCAGGGTCGGTAGCGAGATATACTTTGTCGCACTTCTTCGCACGCTTTTTAAGCTCCTTGATAACGTCCTCCTTGCCCTTCATATCGGTGTACTGAGGCTTGAAATCGTTATCCTTGTCAACACCCATTTTGGACTTTGGAAGGTCGCGGACATGACCCATTGAGGCAATGACCTCATAGCCCGGTCCGAGATATTTCTGAATGGTTTTCGCCTTGGCTGGCGACTCAACTATGACTAAATCTGACATTGATCTTTCCCCTTATCTTATAAGTTCATACATTTTCCCCGGAAGTGAACGCACTGTTCCGAATATTTCCAGTTCTGTAAGCTCAGTCATCAGCTCACCTGTATCTATTTCAAGTAACGAAGCCAGTTCGTCCGCATGGAGCGGTCCGTTTTTAAGGGCTTCGGCAATTCTCGTCTGCTGCTCCGAAAGATCGCTGGGCAGTTCAATATTGCTATGCTCCTGTTTTCTTCCGGGCTGTTCATCTGAAATACCGTTAAGAGCTTTCAGCATCTCTTTCATATCAGTCTCCGAAGCAGCCTTTTCCTTAACGAGCTCCGCAGCTTTTTTAGGTAATACCGCAGCATCGCCCGTTCTTTTTCTGAACGTTATGCAGTCGATAACATCAGAAGCACTGTACATAGGTATCGCGCCGTCACGCAGGAGCTTTATATTTCCCGCGAATGATTCACTGAATATATCAGCAGGAGGCAGACAAAGCACTTCTCTGCCCTGTCCTGCCGCAAGATTTGCAGTTATCAGCGCACCGCTCCTTGGATTTGCTTCAAAAACTATTACCGCTCTTCCGAGAGCCGAAAGTATCCTGTTTCTCTTGGGAAAATTCGGCGAATACGGAGGAGTTCCGGGTGGAAATTCAGATATGAATACGCCGCCTGCCGCAAGTATGGGATCGCGGTACGCAAAATTCTGCTTAGGATAATCCACATCAACACCGCAGCCCATTACACAGGCAGTAGGTCTGCCTATCTCAGCCGCAGCCATACTGCACGCAAGGTCTACACCCATTGCAAAGCCGCTAACTATAACTGCGCCGCGTGCAGAAAGCTCAGAGCATATATCCTTTGCCGCTTTAAGACTGTAAGCTGAAGCCTTTCGGGTTCCGACAGCCGTAACTGTCAGTTCACTCTGCAAACATGATATATTACCCTTATAATAAAGTACAGACGGAGGATTATAAATATGCTCCAGAATATGCGGATATTCGGGGCTTGTAAATGCTGCAACGCCTATTCCGCGCTTATTGCAGTTTGCAAGAAAGCTCTCGGCATTTGAAATAGGTATCTCCGCTGCATTTTTTTGTTCCTTTTCGTTAAGGCTGACAGTGGGCTCATCAGAAGTGAGAGCTGCATACGCTTTTTCAGCCGTACCGAAAAAGCTGATGACCTCCCATATACGGTGATTGCCCGTACCGAATACCATATTGAGCCAGAGCCAGTATTTTCTATCGTCCACAGTCATGCCCCCTTTAGTATTATACGAATCAGTCGGAGCTCTTCGCTTATTTGCTGAGCTCCCACATAAGTATGCCTGCTGCCATTGCAGCATTAAGCGAATTGATATTTCCGTGCATAGGGATTATTACTTTTCTGCTGCATCGCTGTGCAACATCAGAAGGAAGTCCGTTGCCCTCATTGCCTATGAATACAGCCTGTGTGCCTTCAAAGGTGCAGTCGGTAACGGGTACGGCATCCTTGTCTATTACAGCAGCAGATGTTGTGACAGATGCCCTGTCGAGCTCCTCAAAAAGCTTATCTGCATCGTTTTCTATGGCTATGCTCATTCTGAATACAGAGCCCATAGTAGAACGTATCACCTTAGGACTGTAAAGATCGCAGCTGCCCGACATGATAACTCCGTCAATACCAAGAGCATCGGCTGTTCTTATCATCATGCCAACATTACCGGGGTCCTGCAATCCAAAGAGCACGAGATGCTTCCCGTTATCCTTTATAATACTGCTGACACTGCGCGAAGCAGGTATCCTGCACATTGCAAAGACACCCTGTGTACTGTCAGTAGAGGCTATCCTGTTTCCAAGCTCATTTGAAATGACAATTGTCTTTGTGTTTCTCAAATCAGCCTGTAAAAGCTCCTCGCCGAAGCGTTCATACGCCTTCTGAGTAAGTATCAGTTGAGTAATACCGCTATCCTCTCTGAGAGCGTCCTCAACTATCCTTAGTCCCTCTAACACGAATAAGCCGTACTGAAGTCTTTCTTTTTTTGCAGAAGAAAGCTTCTGATACAGCTTGACAGTAGGATTATCTTTTGAAGTGATGATGTTTTCCAATAGTACAACACCGCCTTACAGAATACATATACACTGCATGACGAACAGAACTCAGCCGCCGTCATGAACAGTGTAGAATGAATTCTTAATTAACAAAAACACGCTCTTAAATTAATAAGAAGCGTGTTTATTATATCAATTAAAGAGCAGCCTTTGCCTTGTCAGCAATTGCTGTGAAACCTGCTGCATCGTTGATAGCGATCTCAGAGAGCATCTTTCTGTTGAGAGAGATACCAGCCTTCTTGCAGCCGTTCATGAATGTAGAGTAGTTCATGCCGTTGAGCTTAGCAGCAGCTGAAATTCTTGTGATCCAGATCTGTCTGAACTGTCTCTTCTTCTGCTTTCTTCCGATGTATGCATAGTTGCCTGACTTCATTACGGCCTGCTTAGCCATCTTGAAGTGCTTGCTCTTTGAACCCCAGTAGCCCTTAGCAAGCTTTAAAGTCTTGTTTCTTCTCTTACGAGTCATCATTGCACCTTTAATACGTGCCATAGTCTTTTACCTCCAAAATTAAAATTACGGGAATAGCCCAGTACCATGCGGATACGATATCCGCTTCCAATTACATATAAGGAACGAGCTTCTTGATTGTAGGTGCATTTGTGCAATCAGCTACACCTGCGTTACGAGCGATTCTCTTGCGCTTAGTATCCTTCTGAGTAAGTCTGTGTCTCTTGTTTGTGTGCTGGTACTTTACCTTACCGCTTCCTGTAATCTTAAAACGCTTCTTTGCGCCCGAGTGAGTTTTAACCTTTACCTTTGCCATTATATGATCCTCCTTACTTAGCGGCCTTTGGGGAAACGAACATTACTATGCTGCGTCCCTCCATTTTAGCCGGCTTATCCACAGTGCCTGCCGCAGAAACTGCTTCCTTGAAACGATCAAGCAGTTCGTTTCCAAGTTCGGGATGTGCAATAGCTCTCTTACGGAATCTTACTGATACCTTGAGCTTGTCGCCGCCCTCTAAAAATTTGACAGCCTGATTTACCTTCGTTTCAAAGTCATGGGTGTCTATTGTCGAGAACATTCTGATCTCCTTGATAGATACAACCTTCTGATTTTTTCTTGCTTCCTTCTCACGCTTAGCCTGCTCGAAGCAATACTTTCCGTAATCCATGATACGGCATACGGGCGGTGTTGCCTGCGGAGCGATCTTTACGAGATCAAGATCCTGGTCGAAAGCCATCTGCTGTGCTTCTTTGGCGGATAAAACGCCGAGCTTTTTTCCTTCAGCGTCGATTACGAGAACTTCTTTATCTCTTATCTCTTCGTTGATCTGCAGTTCCTGTTTGCTAATAGTCAAGCACCTCCAAGCAATATAATTTAAAAACAAAAATGAGTGCAGAAATTATCCGCACTCACCAATACACACTGAAAATCCAGACCTTCTTTACGCGGTCTGTTTTACCGTTATATATTGACCGTTTCAGCATAGCCCGACGGTGAGAACGCATAGTTCTGCTTTGTTTACTCAAATATTATACAACATACCGTCCGATATGTCAAGCAGTCGTCTGTTTTTTGTAGCATTGCACAAAGTCTCAGTCGAATATGCTCTTGATTTTATCCCATACAGCAAATTTCACTCTGTATTTCTTAGGCTTTTTCAGTATATCAAGCTCTTTTTCGTCAAAGCTTTCCTGCTCCGCGTCCTTATCCTCAGCAACGCTGTTATCTTCGCTTTCTGATTTTTCCTTTTCGTCAGTCTTTTCACAGGCAGCAGGCAGGCAAAGTGGCGGATACATAACGCACCACCAGTTATGTCCGCAGGCTTCGCCTATTTTAATACGGAGCGCTCTGTACCGTCCCGCAGGCATGGTGATATCGCCGTAAACTCTTTCATCAAAATCCACATTTTCAAGCTCCGCCGATACTCTGTCCGTACAGCCGTACCTTCGCAGCACGCTCTCCGCAGTCCGCACTATCTCGGGCATTTTCCCCTCCGCGATCCTTTCGGCTTCACCTATGTCGCTTGCAGCGTTGAAAATACCGCTTACGAGAAGCTCGTCCCGCACCATAAGCTTAAGCTGCTGATCCTTTTCGCTGTCGGAATTCGCAAGTATATGGAGTCTCAACACACTTCCGCGCAGCTTTTCAAGCCTTAGTCCGTCGCTTATAAAGATGCTGACATTCGAGATAAGTATAGTAAGTATAAGTCCTGCCGACATCAGCTTCCATGATGGCTTTTTCATAAGATCACCTCACAGAAAGCATTGACTGCCATTACATCAATTATACAGCAGAAACAGCATTATCGTCAAGTATCCGCATGAATTCTTCCCCCGTTATTGTTTCCTTTTCCAGCAAAAAGCCTGAAAGCTCCTTCAGCTTACCCATATTTTCCGACAGTATACTTAAAGCCTTTTCGTGCGCTTTTTTGATTACAGAATTGACCTCCTTATCTATCTCAGCCGCAGTTTCAGGCGAACAATTCAGCGATGTATTGCCTCCGAGGTACTTATTATCAGTGGTTTCAAGCGCCATCATATCGAAGCTGCTGCTCATTCCATAGCGCGTCACCATTGTTCTTGCAAGCTTCGTAGCCTTTTCGATATCGTTTGAAGCTCCTGTTGTAAAGGTACCGAAAACAAGCTCCTCTGCCGAACGTCCCCCTGTCAGAACCGCTATCCTCGAAAACACCTCCTCCTTTGAAAGCAGGAATTTCTCGTTCTCGTCTATCTGCATGGTATACCCCAGCGCACCCGATGTACGCGGGATTATGGTTATCTTATGTACGGGAGCGGAATTTTTCTGCTTAGCCGCAACAAGGGCATGCCCTATTTCGTGATAGGCTATTATCTCCTTTTCCGACTGTGATATCACGGCATTTTTCCGCTGATAGCCTGCTATTACAACCTCTACACTCTCTTCAAGGTCAGACTGTGAAACTGCCTTTCTTCCGCTGCGTACTGCTCTCAATGCGGCTTCGTTCACTATATTTGCAAGCTCTGCTCCCGAAGCTCCTGCGGTCGCTCTTGCAACTGCATTGAGGTCTATATCATCTGCAAGTTTTACCTTTTCAGCATGGACACGCAGCACCGCTTCTCTGCCTGCAATATCGGGTAGCTCAACGGGTATCCGCCTGTCAAAGCGCCCGGGACGAAGCAATGCAGGATCAAGAGACTCAGGGCGGTTGGTCGCGCCCAGTATCACTACACCTTTTTTGCCGTCAAAGCCGTCCATTTCGGTAAGGAGCTGATTAAGAGTCTGCTCCCGCTCATCGCTGCCGCCTGTCTGACCGTCACGCTTCTTGCCTATGGTGTCGATCTCGTCAATAAAAACTATGCAGGGAGCTTTTTCATTCGCCTGTCTGAACAAGTCCCTGACCTTTGCCGCACCGACTCCAACAAACATTTCCACAAACTCCGCGCCCGATATCGAGAAGAACGGCACATCTGCCTCACCTGCCACAGCTTTTGCAAGCAGCGTTTTACCCGTACCCGGAGGCCCTACAAGAAGTGCGCCCTTTGGGAGCTTCGCGCCTATCTCAGCATATTTATCGGGACAATGAAGAAAATCCACTATCTCTGCAAGTGCTTCCTTTGCCTCGTCCTGTCCTGCCACATCAGCAAAGGTCTTGCCTGTCTGAGCCTTAACATAGACCTTTGCACTGCTCCTGCCGAAGGACATAGCCTTTCCGAAGCCGCCAAACAAGCCGAAACCTTTATTTCCCATGAAAGCTCATCTCCTAATATCATTTCTGACAGAATTATAACACACCGCCATTTGGAAAGCAACAGGTAAATTCTGTAAAAATGCCTATATAACGACAAAAAGCGGCTCATAACCTCGATACCCATATAGCAGTTTTGTAGTATTTATTGAGAGAACCCCTTTTGAAAAAGGGGCTTCTCTCAAACTCTCTCCCTAAAACTTTCAGTT
>NZ_FRCT01000022.1 GCF_900143025.1 Ruminococcus flavefaciens
TCTCTAAGGTAGGTTGCTCACGTGTTACTCACCCGTCCGCCACTAAGATATCCTAAGTAAACTTAAAATATCTCCGTTCGACTTGCATGTGTTAAGCGTGCCGCCAGCGTTCGTCCTGAGCCAGGATCAAACTCTTTATTAAAGTTGTATATATCAGAATGTTTCCATTCTAAAATATCTGATCCAGTTCATAACGCTTGCGTTATTACTTCAAAGTGTTTTTTAGTCTTTTCTTGACTTTTCTTCTTTTACAAAGAAATCTCAAGGGTCGTTACTTTTTCTTATTCGCATTGTTCAATTTTCAAGATGCTGTTCCATACTCTCTCTTCCGAGACAGCTTTAATATTATATCACTTTCTCAACTGTTTGTCAAGTGCTTTTTTGAATTTTTTCAAAAAAGTTTTTTGTGATATCCGTCATTCGATCGTACTCCCGTGCTGTATCACCAGTCTTATCGTTTGTCTCTCGTCCGACAGCTTTTATATTATAACACTCTTTTTCACCTTTGTCAACTAAAAGAATATGAGGCTTTCTCTTAATATTTTAGTCATAATTGCCAATCAGGTTCCGAGCTTCCCCAGCCAGAACCACCTTATCGAGAAAAGCACCGCCAGAGCTACCATAACTCCAACTACTATAAGGTTCTTTTTTATCTGCTCGGCGAAGTCGAAGTTCTTTGGATTTTTCGGATCGTAGATTATTGTATGCTTCGAGCCGATCTTAAATGGCTCTGAAAAGCCCGCTTTGTCCTCGAATTCGTAGACCTTATCGCCGTTTCCGAAGCGCATTTTATGAATGTAGTCGTTCTGTCGCTTTTCGCGGACAGAAATGACCTCCGCTTCTGTCTCAATACCGTTCTTTTTCAGCAGCAGGAGCTTTCCAAGATAGATAAGTCCAACTATGGCGATAATAATTCCTATGCTTGCCCATATTATGTATTTCATGTTTCACCTCATATTATTCAAAAAATCCTCTGTCCTCGACATATCCCTCAGCCTTTTCCGGATAAACGCTTTCAGCATATCTGTATATTTCCATAAGCTCTATTTGCTCCATATTTCCGCTCATAAAATTTATAATGTCATTCTTGTCTATTATTTTCCTGAATACATATTTTTCATCGTAGTCATCGACCTTATAGTAAAATCTCAGAGTAAATACACTTCTCGGACCGCCTCGTGCAATAAGTTCATCTATGGAATAAGAAAACCTGTCGATCTTCTTCAGATCGATCTTCCACATATAAAAAGCATATCTGCATCTGATAACAGTTCCCTTGCCAAATTCTACTATTGTTCCTCTTGTAAGAAGCCATATCATTATAGCCCCTCCGACAATAAAGCCTATAAGTTCGCCTGCGTCACCCCATTTGCGCATACACACTACTGGGATTATAAAAAATAGACCTAATGAAATAACCTGTATTAATACAGGTGCATCATTTATTCTCATCTTTTTCATAGTGATATCCCCCATATCATTTCGAAAAAAGCGGACAGTTCCCCAACTGCCTCCTCAAAATATCGTATCCTAACAGAACGCCGAGGACGGCTTTCCCTACAATCATATTACTTCCGATTTGTCCGAAAAGCGGACACCGAAATTATGCATTAAAAAGGGCGGATAATATCCGCCCTTACATATGTACATTAACGGCTTAGTTTGCCATGAGCTTTACCATTACTGCCTTCTGAGCGTGGAGACGGTTCTCAGCTTCCTCGAAGATCTCGTTTGCATGAGCCTCGAATACCTTCTCTGTGATCTCCTCCTCACGGTGTGCAGGGAGACAGTGAAGCACCATAGCGTCTGCATTTGCCTGGGTCATGAGCTCGTCGTTTATCTGATAGCCTGCGAATGCCTTCTTACGCTTCTCAGCTTCGCCCTCCTGACCCATAGAAGCCCATACGTCAGTTATAAGTACGTCTGCGCCCTTTGCTGCCTGCATAGGTGAATTTGTCATCTCGAACTTGTCACCGTATGTCTTTGCAAAGTCGAGTATCTCCTTTGGCGGCTGATAATCGTCAGGGCATGCGATAGCAACGCTCATGCCGACTTTAAGGCAGCCTACGATAAGTGAGTTTGCCATGTTGTTTCCGTCGCCGATAAAGCACATTTTAAGTCCGTCAAAGCTGCCCTTGAACTCGCGGATAGTCATAAGGTCAGCAAGAACCTGACAAGGGTGACAGAAGTCTGTAAGACCGTTGATTATCGGGATAGAACCGTACTCTGCAAGGTCCTCGACTTCCTTCTGCTCAAAGGTACGTATCATTATACCGTCAAGGTAACGTGAGAGAACTCTCGCTGTATCCTGTACAGGCTCTCCGCGTCCGATCTGGAGATCGTTTGAGGAGAGGAACAGCGGATAACCGCCCAGCTGGTACATACCTGTCTCAAAGGATACACGGGTACGTGTGGAAGCCTTCTGGAATATCATACCAAGAGTCTTGCCCTTGAGGTGTGGGTGTGGGATACCGTGCTTGAGCTCGTACTTGAGCTGGTCTGCAAGGTTAAGTATTTCTATGATCTCCTCTGTGCTGAGATCGAGCATTTTAAGTAAGTGTTTCATATTTATATCCTTTCCATATTTTGTCATGACTTGTTCATTTCGCCGAACGCCTTGTCTATAGCCAGCGCAAACAGCGGTATATAGTCATCAAAAGCGGTATTCTCGATTTCTATGTGATACTGAAGCTCTCCTGTTACTCCCATAAGGGTCTGTATCTCTCCAACGTGCTTTCCGTCAAGGATTATTTCAAAATTCTTTCTGTCCTTGCTTGCCAGATCAAAACGCATCTGCTTATTCTTTACCTTGATAGTCGGGTCAAGAAATAAGGAGGTACACTCCATTGTCATAAACACATTGTCATTCAGGATTATGGTAAAAGTTGGTCTTTTTGAGTCACCTGTCTGAACGAGAGTATAGAGGTTGTAATTGCTTGTATCCATCAAGTTATAACGCGAGCTGAAGCTTTTCTTCTTTATGGTATAGAGAAGCTTTCCATTTTTATCTTCGACGGTATATTTAGTACCATTGCCAACTAACTGCAACTCCATAATCATTCCTCCAGTATCTCTATCAGAATTTTCAGTCCGTCCTTCAGCTCATCGTAAGATATTGTAAGCGGAGGAAGAAGTCTTACCTTTTCCTTGGCTGTGAGCACAAGAAGCCCCCTTTCAAGAGCCTTCTGTGCAACGTCATGGGCATCTTTGTTTTTAAGCGTAATGCCGACCATAAGACCGATACCGCTGAGTGCTGCTACCTCGCTGCACTTCTTTAACTCGTTTCTGATAAAGTTACCCTTTTCTGTAACCTCATCAAGAAATCCGCTGCTCTCTATCCTGTCAAGCACTGCAAGACCGCCTGCACAGGCAATAGGGTTTCCGCCGAAAGTAGAGCCGTGAGTACCTGCTGTCAGGACTCCGCTGCACTTTTCGTTAACGAGGCAAGCGCCCATAGGCACGCCGCCTGCGATACCCTTTGCAAGAGTTGTGATATCAGCCTTTCTGCCGTAGTGGTCGCCTGCAAGGAACTTGCCTGTACGGCCTACGCCTGTCTGTACCTCATCGGCGATAACTAGTATATCCTTTGGAGCACAAAGCTCGTATACAGCGTCTACGAACTCCTTATCGAGAGCCAGTACGCCGCCCTCGCCCTGAACATATTCCATCATAACTGCGCAGACAGTTTTATCCTCAAGCTTTGACTTGAGGTCGCTGATATCATTTGCGGTCACATTTACGAAGCCTTCAACGAACGGAAAGAAGTAGTTATGGAAAACGTCCTGTCCCGTAGCGGAAAGTGTTGCGATAGTTCTGCCGTGGAAGGAATTCACAAGGGTGATTATTGTATGTCTGCCCTTGCCGTATTTATCGAAGCTGTACTTCCTTGCCACCTTTATGGCGCACTCATTTGCCTCTGCGCCGCTGTTGCAGAAGAACACTGACTTATAGCCTGATATTTCGCAGAGCTTGTCGGCGAAATCAGCCTGTACCTTAGTATAGTAGTAGTTTGAGCTGTGCTGGAGAGTCCTTACCTGAGCGCATACTGCGTCAGCCCACTTTTCATCACAGTAACCCAGTGAATTTGTTCCGATGCCGCTTCCGAAATCAATGTATTCCATACCGTTTTCGTCCTTGCAGCGTCTGCCGTTTCCCTTTTCCATAACGAGCGGGTAACGTCCATAGGATTGCATAACATGGGAATTAAATTTATCTATGGTATTCATATAATATCCTCCTTGGTGCAGACTGCCCTGGACAAAATTCATAAATTTTCAGACACACTATTATTATAACGCTGAAAGGCAGTCAAAATCAATCTTTCCGAAAGTAATATTAGTAAATTTTTTGTATACAAGTAAATTATTTTACGAGAAGAAACTCTATCAAGTAAACTGAGTGCCTATTCCTTCATTGGAGAGTATCTCAATGAGGATAGAATGAGGAACTCTTCCGTCGATGATAACGGTCTTGCTTACGCCGCGTCTGACAGCTTCTACACAGCAGTCTATCTTAGGTATCATGCCGCCTGAGATGATGCCCTGTCTCTTGAGGAAAGGCACCTCGCTGACATTTACCTCGGGGATAAGTGTTGACGGGTCGTCCTTATCGCGGAGAAGTCCTGCGATATCTGTCATAAGGATAAGATTTTCCGCACCAAGCTCGGCAGCAATTCTTGCTGCGGCTGTATCTGCGTTTATATTGTATGTATTACCCTCCTCGTCTGTTGCAACAGTAGCGATAACAGGGATATTTCCGTTAGCTAAAGCGTCTGTGATAGGCTTTGTGTTTACCTTTGTTATCTCGCCTACCCAGCCTAAGTCCTGACCGTCGTCGGTCTTTTTCTTTTCAGCCATGAGCATTTCGCCGTCGATACCGCAAAGACCTACTGCGCTGCCCTTGTGCTGAGCGAGAAGCTGTACCAGTTCCTTGTTTACCTTGCCGGAAAGCACCATTTTTACAACGTCAACGGTTGCATCATCGGTATATCTCAGACCATTTACAAATCTGCTCTCGATATTGAGCTTTTTGAGCATATCACTTATCTCTGGACCGCCGCCGTGTACCAGTACTACCTTTACGCCTACAAGCGAAAGGAGAACGATATCTGTCATTACAGCGTCCTTGAGGTCCTTGTTGGTCATAGCGTTTCCGCCGTATTTTATAACAAGTATCTTGTTATTGTACTTCTGTATGTACGGCAGAGCGTCAATAAGTACCTGCGATTTGTCATTGTTTGAGATCTTTTCCATTTTTCCTTACTTCCTTTTTATTTTAAACTTGATTATGATTTGCTTCATATTCTCAGGGGCATTATATTGTGAAGCAACTATCTCTCCGTCATCGTTTAAGCGGTAATTATCGCCGATGTATTCCCATTCTTCTTTTTTCTTCCAAACACAGCTTCACCTATTTATTCATAAGAGCACCGTGAATGGCGTCTTCAATTATCCTTGCAACTCTTTTCGTATCGGAAATATTATACATACCGACTATATTACTGTTCTTGTTGCTTCTGCCACGAATGGGATTTGTAAGCACTAGCGTTATATAGCCCTTTCCGTTATTAGCGCCGGGGATAGCATTTACCCTCTTTATGTTTTCGAGAGGAACTGATAACTGTTCGGAGTTGTATATAATTATTACTCTTTTATCCGTAACGCCGTATAATCCTACTGTTGAACCCGACATCATGCTAATGCTTATTACGAGCATTATAATTCCGACAACAGAAAGAACAACCGTACACATCAAGATCAATGATATCACCAGCATTATTCCGCCTGCCGCGGCTGAATTGTTTTTGGCCTTTTGGGCAGGATCTTTTCCGCCGGTCCATAAAAGATGCTCATTGGGCATAAGGAGCGGTTCAAAGCGGCTTTCGAGACTGACATAATTATCATATGGATGCTGTTCCCTGTCAGCGTCAGCATAAGTCTGTTCGTGATCGTGGTCACAATCCCTGACATTGGTAATATCATCGTAGGTCTGCTCGTGGCTGTGATCGCACTCACGGACATCTGTGATATCCTCGTAAGTCTGTTCATGGTCATGATCGCACTCGCTTCGGTATTCCTCCGACGGTGCTATATAGTCATCGTCATATTTCGCAGAATACTTTTCATTATATGCGTCATAGTCCTCATCTCTTCTTCTGCCGAACATTTCCTCACCCCCTGTATATCAGAAACCCTGCTCGCGTTCGATCTCTCTTGCTTTTTTATAGGCGTTTGTAGTATCCTTCTGAGCCTTTATGATCTCTGCTACTTTTTCGCAGTCCTGTACATCATAGATTGTCTGAGATGTTACTTTATACTCACGCTGGTGATGAGGACGGTTGAGCAAATGAGTAAAACAGAGAGAAATATTTCCTGTATCACTGTCCTTTTTCTTTTCCACGGAAATAAAGGAAATATTGTGATATCTTATTTCTTTGTACTTTGTAGCCTTGAATATGAATATTCTTTTATCGGTAAACAAATATGTGGCTGAGCGTTCAATATAATTAAACAGAGCAACCATTCCGAAGATGATAAATACTAAACCGTATAAAAAATCCACAAGCTTGTCATGTTGTATCTTCAATACATACGAACCCGCAATAATGAATACCAATGACAAAACCACAGGGATAATACCTTGCGGCAAATGAAACTTTTTCTTATCAGGCACCTGACTCCACAGTATATGCTCGCCTTCATCAAGATAAGCATCATAGTCTATATCGGTGCTGAAGTCATTTCTTACGGACATATCATATCTCCTGATAAAGAGCTTTTTTATCAGCTTCTGTAGTCGCCGTTTATCTTTACGTAATCGTATGTAAGGTCACAGCCCCATGCGATAGCCTTGCCCTGACCTTCTCCGAGAGAGATGAGTATCTTTATCTCCTCTTCCTGAAGTATCTTCTTTGCAAGCACTTCAGAGAACTCTATAACATTGCCCTTGCGTCCAAGCGGGATAACTCCGCCTGCGGAAGCCATTTCGATATCGACCTTTCTGATGTCGAAATCAGCATCTGCATAACCAAGAGCGCAGAATATTCTTCCTGCATTTGCGTCCTCACCGAATATCATAGCCTTGATAAGGCTTGAACCGATAACAGACTTTGCTACCTTCTCGGCTATATCGTCATTCTCTGCACCTCTTACAGCGCACTCCACAAGCTTTGTAGCACCCTCGCCGTCACGAGCCATCATTCTTGCAAGGTTCATCATAATGGTGTAAAGAGCGTGCTTGAACTTCTCATAGTTCTCGTCCTCTGTTGTAACAGGAGTATTTCCTGCCTCGCCCGATGCCATGATGCATACCATATCGTTTGTGGAAGTATCACCGTCAACGCTTGCTCTGTTAAGAGTTACCTTTACGATATCGCTGAGGGCGTGCTGTATCATCTCTGCCGAGATATCAGCGTCAGTTGTGAGGAAAGTAAGGGTAGTTGCCATATTCGGGTGTATCATACCGCTTCCCTTGAGCATACCGCCCATAGTGCAGTTCTTTCCGCCCATTTCAAATTTTACGGCAATTTCCTTTTCCTGTGTATCTGTAGTCATTATAGCTTCGAGGGCACGCTTGTTTCCGTCATAGGTAAGACCGTCCTTCAGTTCGCCCATAGCGTTTGCGATAGGCTCGATAGGAAGTACCTGACCGATAACGCCTGTAGAAGCTACGATAACATCATTTTCATCTATACCAAGAGCCTCTGCTGCAAGCTGACACATCTTTGTTGCCTTCTCAACACCGTCAGGGTTGCAGGTATTTGCGTTTACCGAGTTTACGATAACAGCTCTTGCCTTTCCGTCCTTTATATGCTCCTTTGTTACAAGGATAGGAGCTCCCTTGACCTTGTTCGTTGTATACACGGCAGCTGCCTGACACTCCTTATCAGCAACGATAAGTGCAAGGTCGTTTTTCTTCTTAGCTGTAGGAACAGCATTGTTTGCAGCAGCATTTGCTGCGTCCATTTCACCAAGGGGCTTGTGTGCAAGACCGCACTGTACGCCGTTTGCCCTAAATCCCTTTGCAGCGCATACGCCGCCTTCTACAAATGTAACTCCCTGTAATTCTACAAGCTTCATGTAGTTGCCTCCTTAAATTTCCGTGAGAATTTATTGATTATACTTATATGCTTTTTAATATTTTAACCGAACCTATGGCACTTGGCTGTGAGACCTGCTTTTCATTAACAGGTCTCTTGCCGAGCCAAGTATAAAAAAGTTTCAGATTGTTTTCGTTGTTAATTATTGTAAATGTTGAACACGAGTTGTTCTTAAAATATTTCCCCTGCAAATATATCGTCTTTCAAATTATCCTTTATCGATTTCAAACTTGTATCATTCGCAAACTTTATATTAATACCATTCTCTTTTTTGACCGCTAATTGTCAAACAAACTTAAACCTTATCCTCAATCAAATACTTCTTCGTAAATTGCTTTCCTGTTCTTTCTTGCTTCTCTGAATGATTCTACTATATCATTAATGCCTTTTTTGTAATTTTCTCTGTTATCGTAAGCTTCCTGAACCGCTTTTCTCAATACATCAGGAGTTATCTCTATCTCATTCTTATTCAGGAACAATCCTGCATTTAATCTTTGTACTGTTCTTGCAACATCAAACTGGTCATATTTCTGCGGTATCAGAACTAAAGGAACACCGTTTGTAAGACCCTCTGTAGTTGAATTAAGTCCTGCATGGGAGATGAATACATCTACCTCAGGTAAGAGCTGTGTCTGAGGAACGTAATTGTAAATACTGAAGTTCTTTGGTATCTCCTTGAAGTATTCCTTGATATTGACGAATTTTCCGACGGATACTATCACCTGATATTCCTCTGAATCCTTAAAGGCTTCGATACAGTGGTGATAGAACTCAAGATCCTTGCCAAAGACCGTTCCAAGCGAAATGTAAAGTAATTTTTTGTCTTTATCCTTCCGGAAGTCAAAGTGTTCATCAACAACTCTTTTTTCGATATGCGGTCCTATGAAATACGAGGTCTCGTCAAGGTCCTCAGGCCGTATATGGAAGAATTTTGAAGTAAGCACCAGCTTTTTGAACTTATTCGGTGTGATATGAAGTCCAACAAAATCATGGAGATTGATGTTGTATTTCATATTGGTCTCCATAAGTCCCATCATTCTGCCCTGCGTAAGATCAAGCTTTTCATCGGTATAGACGAACGCTGTATAGATCCTTACGAATTTTGAAAGGTCAAACTTCAGTATCTTATTCATTTCCTCGATATCGAAGAACGAATCGAAAACGTAGTAATCATAATCCGTCTTGTCCTTCGGCAACAAGGTGAGAAGAACGTCGATCGCCTTTCCGAACATGAATGCATTGATCGCAAACGGCGGAGCATATGGCGGCAATCGCTTCGCTATCTCGCTGACATCTGCCGAATACACCACCTTTTTAACAGGAACATCTTCCAATCTCGCAGCAAATTCGTCCATTACGTAACAGGTAACATCATGTCCCATTTCCGCAAGCTCTCTTACGATCTCGACACTTCCCGTAAAATGGCCATGCAATATGCCGTTTACGACCAATATCTTTTTTGGCTTTTTTTCACTCATTCTGCCATCCCCCCTCCCCTGTTTAATTTCGGTTTCTGCAATTCTACTATCCTCATGTAGTATCCTCCTTGATTTTTTGAGCGAATTTTGCAATCACGCTCATATATTCTTCTTTCTCCTCATTGGAACCGAACTTGTGGCACTTAGCCATAAGCCCTGCTTTTTCAAGCACAGGTGCCATCTGAGTGTAAAAAAGCTTGAGATATTTTTCCTTCCCCTTATAAAGGTTGAACATAAGCTGTCCTTCAAACATTTCCCCTGTGAACGGATCGTCGCTCAGCATCTCTATTGCTCTCTTTATTGCGATGCGTGAGCATATTTTCTGTCTGAGCATACGGCTTACGTCCGCAACGCTCAGCTGATCCTTTGTCTTTTCCATAATTGTGTTGAACCACTCATCAACTGTATAGTCGATACCGTCGTCCTCGATGAGATCATACTCATAGATTTCTTTCAGTGTCTTGCTCATTTGTTCATTCCCCCCGAAATGATTTGTTTCATGGTTATTGCTCATACTAATCCTGTCGTTTCCTCTATGTTCATCATTATGTTAAGGCACTGTACAGCAGCACCGCTTGCTCCCTTTCCAAGATTATCAAGACGGGAACAGAGAAGTATCTGCTCATCATTGCCGAACACAAACACCTGTAATTTATTCTGTCCGCTGAGTGTGTTTGAAGCCAGGAAGAAGGCTTTCTGCTCGTCAGCCGACATAAGAGGCATTACCTCTACCAATTTTGCACCCTCATAGTGCTTTGCATACATCTCATGCACCTGTGCTGCTGTGACCTTCTTATCAAGCATTCTTGTCTGGATCGGTACACTTACTACCATTCCGCTGAAATAGTCACATACCATAGGGTTGAACATGGGAGTATATGTAAGCCCCGATACAGCCTTCATCTCAGGCAGATGCTTGTGCTGCTGAGAGAGCGCGTACTGACGGGGACTGTTGAATTCAAAGGGCTTGTCCTCGCCCTCATATACTGCGATAGCCTTTTTGCCTGCTCCGCTGTAGCCCGAAGTAGCATATGCGAAAACAGGGAAATCAGCAGGTATTATACCGTTGCTTACCAGCGGATAAACTATTGAAGCAAATCCGCTTGCGTAACAGCCGGGAACTGCGACTCTGTTTGATGTACGTATCTTTTCCCTGTGGGCAGGTGAAAGCTCTGGGAAACCGTAAGCCCAGTCGGGATTTGTACGGTGAGCTGTGGAAGCGTCGATTATACGCACATGGTCGTTGTCCTTGTCGATAAATGATACAGCCTCGATAGATGCCGCATCAGGCAGACAAAGGAAAACATAGTCCGCGCTATTGATAAGGCGGGCACGCTCGGCAGGGTCTTTTCTCAGTTCCTCGCTGATCTTCATTATCTCAAGGTCTTTTCTGTCCTTGAAACGCTCCTGTATTTTAAGACCTGTCGTACCTTCCTGACCGTCTATGTAGATTTTTACTGACATTGTTTATACCTCCGTTACAGCCGTTAGCCCTTAGCCCTTAGCCTTTAGCGAACGTATCAGCGAGTTAAGCATTTTACCCACTTCATCGCATATCATAAGAGCTTTCTAAGTCTCTTCGGCAGTAATATAATGTAATCGCTCACAAATTAGTATCTGTGTTTCAAGATCAAATTTTGAGCCTCTTGTAACCACAAGAAAATAAATATATTCTTTATCTGTATCTCTTCCTCTTCCTTCGGCTATATTTGAAGGAATAGATACAGCGGCTCTTCTCATTTGATCGGACAATGCATATTTTTCATGCTGTGGTAAACGCCCAATCAATGAGTAAGTATATTCAGCAAGATCCATAGCTCGTTGCCACATCTTTAATTCACGCTATCCCTGCATATTAAGCTCCTTTCGGCTAATGCCTAACGGCTAACGGCTAATGGCTATTTATTTTTTCTTTTATTTACTTTGCGCTCATACTTCGCGCGTTTGGGGTCTTCAAAGTCTGATCTGTCCTCAATAAACGAGTGCCATATGCTTATTGCAAGCGTTATCGCAACTATCACTGCAAACCATATTATATGCGTCTTCGGCATGACTGCTATCCAAAGTCCCATAACAAGCTCGCCGATGACCCATGTCACACCCATGAGTATAGTCAGACCTATGATAAAGGTTATGTCCTTTTTCTTCATATCAAAGGTCCAGAGCCTTTTCTGCAAGCTTTATCTGCTCTCTTACGGCATCAGGTGAAGGACCGCCCTCCGACTTTCTCTCGCGGACGCAGGTCTCAAGGCTTATAGCCTCGTATACGTCATTATCAAAGAGATCGGTCATCTTCTTGTATTCCTCTATAGGAAGTGTTTCGAGAGTAAGTCCCTCCTCTATGCACTGTGCCACGAGAGTGCCTGTTATCTTATATGCGTCACGGAAAGGCATACCCTTCTTAACGAGGTAGTCAGCACAGTCCGTAGCGTTTATAAATCCTCTTGCAGCGGCGTTTCTCATATTATTTTTAAGAACACGCATAGTTGCAAGCATAGGAGTAAATGTCTTTACGCAGAGCTTTACATTGTCAACTGCGTCGAATATAGCTTCCTTGTCCTCCTGCATATCCTTGTTGTATGCAAGCGGTATGCCCTTCATCATAGTGAGGAGAGTTACAAGGTCGCCGTTGACTCTGCCTGTCTTTCCGCGGATAAGCTCGGTAACATCGGGGTTCTTCTTCTGCGGCATGATGGACGAGCCTGTTGCAAAGGCGTCATCGAGCTCAACGAACTTGAATTCCCATGAGCACCAGAGGATTATTTCCTCGGAAAATCTTGAAAGGTGAGTCATAAGTATTGAAAGCGCAGAGCAGAGCTCTATGCAGTAATCACGGTCTGAAACGCCGTCAAGGCTGTTAGGCATGGGAGCTGTGAAGCCGAGAAGGTCTGAGGTCTGCTGACGGTTTGTCTTATAGGTAGTACCTGCAAGAGCACCGCTTCCGAGAGGACAGTAGTTCATTCTCTTGCTTGTGTCCTTTAATCTTTCCATATCACGGAGAAGCATCCACACATAAGCTAAAAGGTGATGTGCAAATGTGATAGGCTGTGCTCTCTGGAGATGAGTATAACCTGGCATTATGGTCTCGGTATGCTCTCTTGCCATATTGAGAAGTGTAACGGCAAGCTCCTTTACAAGTGAATATATATCAGCTATCTCGTCGCGGAGATAGAGTCTAAGGTCAACAGCTACCTGATCGTTTCTTGAACGGCTTGTGTGAAGTCTCTTGCCCACATCGCCAAGACGCTTTGTGAGCTCGGCTTCGATGAACATATGGATATCCTCTGCATTAGGGTCAAGCTCGATGACTCCGTCAGAGATATCGTTGCTTATCTTGCAAAGCTCGCCTACTATGAGCTTGCTGTCAGCCTTTGAAATTATACCGCAGTCGCCGAGCATAGTTGCATGAGCGATGCTTCCGCGTATATCCTGTTCGTACATTCTGCCGTCGAATGAAATTGAAGAATTGAAAGCGTTTACGCCCTCATCTACCTGCTTGGAAAATCTTCCTGCCCACATCATATCTGCCATAATAATCTCTCCTATAATTCAGTACATATCCTATGATTCCTGATATATTATTTCTCACTGTTCTTTATGAATTCAGCTGTGTCGTCCATTACCTGCTTATTGAAGTGTCCGTCCTCGTCATCGAAGAAATGTCCGAGGCCCTCATAAAGCTTGAATGTGCAGTTTGCCTTGCCGTCGAGGTATTCCTTCCACAGTGGGAAGTCCTTATCGGGATATACCTGTATATCGGCATCGCCCTGTAAGAAGAGCATAGGTATATCGAGACTCTTTACAGTTTCGCCTACCTTCAGCTCCCTGAGAGAGTTATAGTACTTATAGCCCCAGCCCAAAAGGAAAGCACTCTCGTCATTGCCCTCCTTCATCACAGCCGCATCATCAAGTGACTTCTGAACCGAATTCTTGGCTGCATCGCCGGAGGCTTCTTCCTTCTGAGCGGTAAGCTGGTCGATAATGACCTCAACAAGGTCTCTCGGAGTTCCAGCAAGCGAGATTATACCCTTTACGTCGCTGTTTTTCTGAGCTATAGTCGGAGCAAGACAGCCGCCGAGACTGTGTCCCATTACATATATGCTGCTTACCTTGCCCTCGTCCACATATGACTTTGCAAGCTTTACAGCTGCATCTGCATCATCGAGGACTTCATCCTGTATAGTATAGTTTCCGTCGCCCTGAAGCTCGGGGATCTGGAAAAATCTCTTGTTGTATCTGAGAGTTGCGATACCTCTCTCAGCAAGACCGTGTGCAAGCTCGTTGAAGGTAGCAAGCTCGCCGATGCCCTCGTTCATGTTGTGCTGACCCGAACCCTGGATAAGTATTACCAGCGGAGGCTTTTCAGCGTTCTTGGGCATTGTGAGCATACCGTTGAGCTCATGCTCGCCTACGGTCACGATAGTCTCTGCGAATGTGGCTGTTACCTGCGGCTCGATCTCATTATCCTGAGGATACATGAACATGATGCCATCGATACCGCCCTCGCTGTTGAATGCAAGGAGAAAATCGAAGTCGGTCTTTTCAAAGTCGATAGGTGTAATGACAACTGTCATTCCCTGCTCTGATTCTACCCTTGATTCCTTTACATTTAAAATTTTTCCGCCTTCGTCCTTTATGTTCTGCCAGCCCTCGATCAGCATTTCCTCTGTGAGCTGATCCTTGAGGTCCTTTGAAAACAGATCGCAGGCTGTCTTGAAATTGTCATTTGCGATATCATCAAGTATCTTTCTTGAAAGCTCTATCAGTTCTTCTTCACTTGCCGCACTGCCGCTGCCTTCTGTTGCAGTCTCGGTGGTTTCTGCTGCTGTAGTTGTAACTGCTTCTGTTGTGTCATTTTTCTCGGAAGTCTTTTTCTCTCCGCAGCCTGCAAGAAGGGACATAGCCGCTATTACTGCAAGCACGCTTTTTAGTTTTCTCATATCTGCCATGTTAGTTATTTCCTCCGTGTGTTTTTATCATTAAAGTACATCAATAATGCTTTTTATCTTTCATATCACGGTATTCCTCAAAGACTTCGAGACATTCCGCACGGTCAAGCTCCGCGGAGAAGTTATGCTCGCCCTCATAAAAGACCTTGTCTCTGAATCCGATTTTGTCTGTATCTGCTATATTGCAGCCGAAATACACCTTTCGGATATTCGCCCAGAGGATAGCTCCGCGGCACATGGGACAAGGCTCTGCGGTAGTATAAAGCTCGCAGCCCGTAAGATCGTAGGTGCCGAGGTTCTGACAGGCATTGCGTATAGCCATTACCTCGCCGTGGCAGGTAGGGTCGCTGCGCTTTATTACTTCATTATGACCTTTTCCGACGACTTCGCCGTCTCTGACGATCACACAGCCGAATGGTCCGCCGTGACCCGAATTTATCCCCAGCCTCGCCTCTTCAATGGCGATCTTCATAAATTTATCCATAATCAACCTTATTTCGGGCGGATATTATCTGCCCCTACAGCGTTATTGTCGCTTTTTTTGCATTTTCTTACGATAGCAGCGGTGTTTTCGGCAAAAGATACGCAAATACCGATCAGGGTCAGCAAAAATATCAAACCTTCCTTGCCGCTGCTGTTAAGCGAAAAAACTATTGCCACAAGAATTATTGCTATTCCTAAATTGCCTTTCATGACTTTATTATCCTTATATTGGTGCGTATATTGTCGCAAAGCTTATATTTCGATGTATTTATTTCTGTAAAACAAGTCCTCGCGGACGGTGAAGCCCATATGCTCCCAGAACTGATTGCCGTTTTCGTTATGTGTGAACACTACAAGGAGCACCTTCTGTATGCCCTCTTTTTTAAGAGCCTCCATAGCACTTTCCACTAACATTCTGCCGATGCCCTGTCCGCGTCGGTCAGGAGCTACAACAACATGGTGAAAGATACCGCGTCTGCCGTCATGACCTGCGAGGATAGTACCGATTATCTTGCCGTTTTCCTCTGCAACGAAGCTGGTTTCAGGATTGCGCTTCAGATATTTTGCGAAACCCTCGGGGCTGTCGTCCACGGGATTTGTGCCCTCATGCTCTTTCCAGCACTCAGCTACTCCGTCCCAGTCGTTGACGGTCATAACTCTTACCTTTACCATGTTACCCTCATTTCTTAGAGTGAGTAGTAAGTAGTAAATAGTGCAGCGCGGCAAAGCCGCTTCTATTCGCTACCCACTACTTACTACTCGCTTATTTAAAATCGTAACAGGCAGGAGATAGGCTCCCCTGCCTGAAACTACTGCTTATTCTTATGTCAAGAATGAATTACTTGTTGTTTCTCTTCTTGTCAAGCTGAGCTCTAACCTTTATCGGGAGACCGAAGAGGTTGATGAAGCCTGCTGCGTCAGCCTGATTGTAAACCTCATCCTCATCGAATGTAGCAACTTCCTCATCGTAGAGTGTGTATGGTGAAGTTACGCCTGCGTTGATGATGTTGCCCTTGTAGAGCTTGAGCTTTACGTCACCTGTAACTCTCTCCTGTGTCTTGTCAACGAAAGCTGTGAGAGCTTCGCGGAGAGGTGTGTACCACTGACCATTGTATACGATATCAGCGAACTTGATGCCGAGATACTGCTTGATACGTGCAGTTTCCTTATCAAGTGTGATCGTTTCGAGAACCTCGTGTGCGTGATAAAGGATAGCACCGCCGGGAGTCTCGTAAACGCCTCTTGACTTCATACCAACGAGACGGTTCTCAACGAGGTCTGCAAGACCGATACCGTTCTCGCCGCCGAGCTTGTTGAGAGCTGATACCATTTCAACGCCGTTGAGCTTCTTGCCGTCAAGCATTGTAGGAACGCCCTTCTCGAAATGAATTGTGATGTATGTTGGCTTGTCAGGAGCGTCGATAGGTGATACGCCCATTTCAAGGAAGCCCTTCTTCTCGTACTGCGGCTCGTTTGCAGGATCCTCAAGATCAAGACCCTCGTGTGAAAGGTGCCAGATGTTCTTGTCCTTTGAGTAGTTTGTCTCTCTGTTGATCTTCAGAGGAATGTTATGAGCCTCAGCGTAGTCGATCTCTTCGTCACGGCTCTTGATGTCCCATTCTCTCCAAGGAGCGATGATAGCCATTTCAGGAGCAAATGCCTTGATAGCGAGCTCGAATCTTACCTGATCGTTGCCCTTACCTGTACAGCCGTGGCAGATAGCGTCTGCACCCTCTTCGAGAGCGATCTCAGCGATACGCTTTGCAATGATAGGACGTGCAAAGGAAGTACCGAGCATATATCTGTTCTCGTAGATAGCACCGGCCTGTACTGTAGGATAAACGTAATCCTGAATGAACTCTTCCTTCAGGTCAGCTATGATGAGCTTTGAAGCACCTGTCTTGATAGCCTTCTCCTCAAGTCCGTCAAGCTCTGTGCCCTGTCCTACGTCACCTGAAACTGCGATAACTTCACAGTTATTGTAATTTTCCTTGAGCCACGGAATGATGATAGAAGTATCGAGTCCGCCTGAATATGCCAGAACTACCTTCTTGATATCCTTTTTGTTTGCCATTGTAATTACCTCCTGAATATAAACGCTTAAACTTAGCGTGGATTTGCAATATAGATATATTATACTACATAGCAAAATAATGTCAAGTATATTTGCATAAATATTCATTATTTTCAAAAATATTCACAATTATCCGCATATTATGCACTCGCAGCACCGTTTTTTCAATTGGTCGGGCTAATCAGCCCCCTATTATCCGCAGAGTGAAAAAGCTTTGTTAAATGTCATCGGGTTTTGTACGAATTTACGATTTTTACGAGAAAGCCGCAAAATAGCTTGATATTTTTTACCTTTATGTTTATAATGATAAATACATATTGCTCTGCAAAAATAATAAAGATACAGGCAGAGCTTACCGAGATTTATGGAGGTTAACATAATGGCTGATAAAAACGGTACAAAGATAACTATACTTGGCGCAGGCAATGTCGGCGCTTCTGTTGCTTATACATTCGCTGTAGCAGGCACTTGTTCCGATATCGTTCTCGTTGATATCAACAAGGCTAAGGCAAAGGGCGAGGCTATGGATATCCGTCAGGGTGTTTCATTCGGTGAGAACGTTGAGGTATTCGACGGCGGCTATGAGGACGCTAAGGGCTCTGATATCGTAGTCGTTACACTTGGTCTTGCAAGAAAGCCCGGTCAGACACGTCTTGACCTTGCTCAGACAAACGTAAACATCATCAAGGAAGTTATGCCTCAGGTAGCTAAGTATGCTCCCGATGCAATCTACGTAGTTGTCAGCAATCCTGTTGATATCCTTACATACACTATCCTGAAGTGTACAGGCCTCAAGCCAAATCAGGTAATAGGTTCGGGTACAGCTCTTGATACTTCAAGACTTCGTTCCATAATCGCTGACCATGTAGGTCTCAGCCCTAACAGTATCCACGCTTACGTATTCGGTGAGCACGGCGATTCTTCGTTCATTCCGTGGTCTATAATGAATATCGCAGGCGTTCCTGTTGATGAATACTGCGCAGACCAGGATCACGCAGACCTCGATGAGGACGAGATAATCGACGAGGTACGCAAGGCAGGGGCAGAGGTCATCAAGAGAAAGGGTGCTACATTCTATGCTATCGCAATGAGCGTTAACAAGATCTGTGACACTGTTCTCCGTGACTCAAAGAATATCATAACGGTTTCAACAATGATAAACGACAGATACGGTATCAACGACGTATGCCTCAGTCTCCCATGTGTTATCGGAAGCAACGGTATCGAGAGAGAAGTCTCACCAAAGCTCAACGATAAGGAGATCGAGAAGCTTCAGGCGAGTGCAAAGGCTCTCAGAAGCGTTATTGACCAGATCCAGTTCTGAGGAACCGCAAAATAAGCATTTACGCGGAGAACTCTTTGTTCTCCGCTTTTTTGAAATAATCAAACCGAAAGGACGCATAAATTATGAATTACGCAGAAGAATCCCTTAAAAAGCACTATGAATGGCAGGGTAAGATAGAGGTTATCTGCCGTGCTCCCCTCGAAACAAGAGACGATCTTTCACTGGCTTATACTCCGGGCGTTGCACAGCCTTGCCTCGAAATACAGAAGGACGTTGACAAGAGCTATGAGCTTACACGCCGTTCAAACCTTGTTGCTGTAGTTACAGACGGTACAGCTGTTCTCGGTCTCGGTGATATCGGTCCTGAGGCAGGTATGCCTGTTATGGAAGGCAAATGCGCTCTCTTCAAGGCTTTCGGCGATGTTGACGCAGTTCCGCTCTGTGTTCGTTCAAAGGAAGTTGACGATATCGTTAATACAGTTCGTTTACTTGCAGGCTCATTCGGCGGCGTAAACTTAGAGGACATCTCTGCTCCACGCTGCTTCGAGATTGAGAAGAAGCTGAAGGAATGCTGCGATATCCCGATATTCCACGATGACCAGCACGGTACAGCTGTTGTTACTCTCGCAGCTATGCTCAACGCTCTCAAGGTAGTAGGCAAGAAGCTCGACGAGATCAGAGTAGTTACAAGCGGTGCAGGCGCAGCAGGTATCGCTATCATCAAGCTCCTCATCTCTATGGGTCTTAAAGACGTTGTTCTCTGCGACAGAAACGGTGCTATCTACAAGGGCAGACCTGAGGGTATGAACCCGATGAAGGACGAAATGGCTGAGATCACAAACCAGCAGATGAGAAAGGGCAGCCTCGAAGAAGTTATCAAGGGCGCAGATGTATTTATCGGCGTTTCAGCTCCGGGCTGCGTAACTCCGGAAATGGTAAAGTCTATGGCTGACAAGCCTATCCTCTTCCCAATGGCTAACCCGACTCCTGAGATCATGCCTGACCTCGCTAAGGAAGCAGGCGCAGCTGTTGTTGGTACAGGCAGAAGCGACTTCCCGAACCAGATCAACAATGTTCTCGCATTCCCAGGTATATTCCGCGGTGCTCTCGATGTTCGCGCAAGCGATATCAACGACGCTATGAAGATAGCTGCTGCTAAGGCTATCGCTTCATTTGTTACAGATGACAAGCTCAGCGCAGATTACATTATCCCAAGTGCTCTGGACAAATCTGTTGCTCAGGCTGTTGCAAAGGCTGTTGCTCAGGCTGCTAAGGAAACAGGCGTTGCAAGACTTTAATGTAAAAATCACAGTATTGATTTGTGCATTGTGCTAAATCTCTAAAAATTTTCCAAAAAATATTGATTTATTTAATCAAGAGTGTTATAATGGAGCCGTACAGCTTTTGCTTTGCGGCTCTTTTAATTTGAGAGTCCGTAAGTGAAGGCTGACAGTTATTAAGTACTTTAACCGTTAGCTTCACTACAAAATTTATGATATAAGGAGAAAAACATTATGAAAAAATTTTCTATATTATTCCTGATCGCTTTGATTGGAACGATTGCAAGCGTTTTAACACTTATTATCGCAATAGCTACACAGAGTTTCTTACTGGCACAGATAGTCTTTGGCATAGCTTGTGTATTCTGCGTAGCAACAGCCTTAACTTCAAATAAACAGATCAAAAAACACTAAATCATTATAAAAAAAGCTTTCAGCTATGAATAGTCCAAAATGTTGAAAATAATAAAAAAATATTTAACGATGCCCGGACATTCAATGACACCCCTGAGAAGCTAACGGTTCGTGGGCGGCGTAAAGCCGCCCTTTTTTTAGTTATAGCAGATACAGAGGAACAAGTTTTTTTGCTCGCAAATATTGCCATTTTGAGCATTGTGTGATATAATTGAGCCGTGGAGCTTTTCGCTCTGCGGCTTTTCATATAATTCCCAAACCCTAAGGAGAATAATTCTATGAAACAACCAATCACCTTTATTTTTTTCGTTGCACTTATCGGAACTATTGCCTGCGGTATCTCTTTCGGAATTGCTCTTACCAAAAAGGATAATATGATATCTCAGATCGCTTTAGGCACAGCTTGTATGTTCTGTCTCACAACAGCTGCAACAACAGCTAAAAAACTCAAAAAGAAATAATATGCCCCTAATACTGAACGGAGGTCTTACTATGAAATGCCCTGAATGTGGAAAAGAATGTCGCAAAGGAACTATCGAAGCCAAAGACAGCGGAAGCATAACTCAGCTGTTTACATCGCTGCTCTGGTGTCCCGAAGATGAAAACGGCAAAAAGCTCAGAAAAGAAACTATAGATCTCAAGCTCCGCGGCGAAGGCTGGTACTGCGATGAGTGTATGAAGGTCTTTGCTGCCTTTGATGAAAAATGATATCTCAGGAACATAAAACGGAAGAATATACTGTCCGCCCCATAGGTCATGTACGGAACCATGTCCGTGACAAAAAAGACGTTTCATGGGGCGACGATACCTCGTGCATCGAGCTTGAAGAAGAATATTTTTCGGGACTTGCAGGGCTTCAGGATTTTTCTCACGCTATAATTCTGTTTTACCTCGATAAGGCTGTATACATCAAGGAAAAACACTTGCAGCGCAGACCTCAGAACCGCGATGATATGCCTTTGGTCGGTATTTTTTCTCAGCGCGGCAAGGATCGTCCAAATCATATCGGCATTACGGCTGTGGAGATAGTTTCGGTATCGGAAAAGACTCTCACAGTAAAGGGACTGGACGCTGTTGACGGTACTCCCGTCCTCGATATAAAGCCATATTATCCCGTTTACGACAGGAAAGACGCGGAAGTCCCTGAATGGGTAGACCGACTTATGGAACACTACTTTTAAAGGTTGAGCGTGTCTCTGCAATGCCTTTCTATAATAGGGTTTAAATCAGCCCTTTTTCAACGGAAAACCATTGATTATTGAAAAAAATATTTTTCGGTTCTGCGTTTTGCATATATGAACGCGCGTTTTTTTGTGCGTTTTGTAAAACGGGTGATTTTATGGGACGTTGAAAACGCTGTCCCCTACTAAACAAAACGGGCGGATAATATCCGCCCCTACATATGGTGGGGGCGAGATTTGCGGGCGACGGAACGTCGCCCCTACACGGTAAAATGTGTTTTCGCAATAATTACGGATTACACGAAATGGGACGTCGAGGACGCCGTCCCCTACAAAAAAGGAATGATAAATATGAGTTTAAATGACACACCCTCCTCGGAGAGAGTCCACATCGGCTTCTTCGGTCGGAGAAATGCAGGTAAATCCAGCGTGGTAAACGCTGTCACAGGTCAGGAGCTTTCAGTGGTCTCCGATGTTAAGGGTACTACCACAGACCCCGTCACAAAGGCTATGGAGCTTCTCCCGCTCGGTCCTGTAGTCATAATTGATACCCCGGGATTTGACGATGAGGGTACTCTCGGAGAAATGAGAGTCCGCAAAACAAAACAGATACTCAACCGCACAGACCTTGCCGTGCTAATCGTTGACGGCTCTGTCGGACTTGCCGATACCGAGCGTCAGTTGATAAGCATATTCGGTGAAAAGGATATACCCTTCCTTACCGTGTACAACAAGGCAGATATAGCCGAAAAACGGGTCTGTCAGGACAATGAGATAGAAGTCAGCGCTCTTACGGGGGAGAATATATACGAACTCAAAGAACGCATTGCCGCCCTTGCGAAGCTGCCCTCAGCAGAAAAGCGCATAGTGGGCGACCTGCTGAGCCCGAACGATATGACCGTGCTTGTTACGCCTATCGACGCTGCTGCACCTAAAGGCCGCATGATACTGCCGCAGGTGCAGACTCTCCGCGATATACTCGATGCGGACGCTATGGCTGTGTTCACAAAGGAGCATCAGCTTGCGGAAACTCTCAGAAAGCTCAGTTCTCCGCCGAAAATGGTCATCACAGACAGTCAGGCTTTCGCTGTGGTCAGTAGGATAGTTCCCGAAAATGTTCCTCTTACCTCGTTTTCGATACTCATGGCGCGTTACAAGGGCTTCCTTGAAACTGCCGTAAAGGGCGCAGCTGCCATAAAGGAGCTTAAAGACGGTGATACCGTCCTTATTTCCGAGGGCTGCACTCATCACCGTCAATGCGGAGATATCGGCAGCGTAAAGCTGCCCGCCCTGCTGAAAAAATATACGGGCAAGACCGTGGATATCGAACTGAGCTCGGGCAGAGAATTCCCTGAAGATCTGTCGAAATACAGCCTTGTGATACACTGCGGCGGCTGTATGCTGGGCGAGCGCGAAATGACCTATCGCCGCAAGTCCGCAGAGGATCAGAACGTTCCGTTCACAAATTACGGCATTGCCCTTGCACTTATGAACGGCATACTCAAACGCAGTCTCGGATTATTCCCGGACCTTGCCAAGGAAATAGAATGAAAGCCCGTCTGACGTATATCATCGTTACATCTGTGACAATAGCAGAAATTATCATATTCCAACAACTGAAAAAGAGGAAAACAAATGACTGAAAAAAACTCCCGACACCTCGGCTCAATTGACGGTCTGAAGGGCATAGGCGCCTGCATTATCGCCTTTTTCTGGCACTATCAGAACTTCAGCCCTCAGAACGGCTCGCCCTTTTTCTCGGTATTTCCCGTGTCCTATAAATACGGTTCTTTCATGGTGGAGCTGTTCTTTATGCTCTCGGGCTTCGGAATGATGCTGGGCTATTCGGAAAGGATAATCTCACGCAGCATAAGCTTCCGCGAATTCATAGTAAAACGTCTGAAAAGAATATATCCGCCTTTTCTGTTCTTTACCCTTTTGACTGTGATACTTGAGCTGGCATACTACTACAGATGCGGAACTACTTTCAAATATGGGAATTTCGACATTCAGCACCTGATATATAATCTCCTGATGATGCAGGAAGGCTTCTTCGGTACGGAGTGGTCGTTCAATGCTCCTGCATGGTGTATAAGCATCTGTATGCTGTGCTATCTGCTGTTCTATCTCATACTCTGCCGCGTGAAAAAAGAAAGCCACGCCTGCTATGTATTCTTTGCAGCTGCTCTCATCGGCACTGCCCTCACTATCTCGGGTGCGAAATACCCGCTGTGGAACGAGCTCGTGGGTATCGGTGTTTCCTGCTTCTTCATAGGTGCTCTGCTGTGCGTTGTCTACAAAAACAGAGAGAAATTCCGATATCAGCGGCTTGGATATCTTTGTCTGGGATTTATTATAATGTGCTACCTTGTACTGCGCTTCAAGCCCGAATTTATGGGCGATTTCCGCACAGTTTCAATAACAGGCGCTGCTCCCGCACTCATACTCTCGGTGCTGTTCGTGCCGTGGCTGAGCCTTATACTCGGCATACGTCCGCTTACATATCTTGGCAGCCTGTCCATTGTGATATACCTTGTGCATTTCCCTGTACAGTGCACCATAAAAAACATTGACGAATATGCAGGCCTCGGACTTGATTACTCCACAAAGGCTGTATGGCTGAGCTATGCAGCGGCTGTACTCATATCAGCCGTGCTGTACAAGCTTGCTGCGGCAAATGCTGTTGAAAAGGCTGTAGCGGGCTTTTTCAGGAAAAAGGACTCAAAGACCAAAGCATAAGCAAAAAATCTCCCGATAACATATAATGAAATGAAGTTGTATAAACTCAGCCACTAAGGCAATAATACAGATATCAGCTTACATTCATTATATATCGGGAGATTATTATTATGTCAGTCAGAAGAGGAGAAATATACTACGCCGACCTCAGTCCTGTTGTGGGCTCTGAACAGGGCGGCATAAGACCTGTACTTATAGTTCAGAACGATGTGGGAAACAAGCATAGCCCCACGGTGATAGCCGCTGCTATAACCAGTCAGCGGGATAAAAGCCGCCTGCCTACTCATATCGAAGTTCAGGCGGATAAATGCGGACTCGCAAAGGACAGCATTGTCCTGCTGGAACAGATACGCACTATCGACAAACGCCGCCTTAAAGACAAAATGGGCGAGCTCGACCTCAATTCCATGAACAAGGTGGACACAGCCCTTTCCATCAGCTTCGGGCTGGAGATTTAGTCAATAGCCGTTAGTATTCTTATCGAAATCGCCGTCCCCTACATTATGAGAGAGCTGACAAGGGGTATCGCAAAGCTGAAGCCCAATGCTGTAAGGAGCTGCGCTATGTTCGGTGTTACAGTGCTGAATACCATTTGCAGCTGTGGTATCATCACTGCTGCTGCAAGTACGGCTACGGACAGTACCACAGCTCCCACAAGCTTCATATTGCCAAAGGGATTCATGCGGAATACAGACCTGCGCTCGGAACGGCACTCGAATACGTGTACGAGCTGGGATACCACAAGTGTGATAAGTGCAGCGGTGCGGCAGGCTTCCAGTGAGCCGCCCATACGCATTACAGCAGTGAAGCTCGCAAGGGTGGAAAGTCCGATGAATACGCCCCTTATGACTATCTTCCACATAAGTCCCCCTGCGAAAAAGCCCTCGCCCGAACGCCGCGGCGGACGGCTCATAATATCGCTTTCAGGCGGCTCCATACCAAGTGCTACCGCAGGAAGTCCGTCTGTTACAAGGTTCACAAGGAGTATCTGCACGGGCAGCAGTATTATGGGCATTCCCATGACTATGCCCAGAAACATGGTCAGGACCTCGCCTATATTGCAGGACAGCAGATACCGCACGAACTTACGTATATTTGCATATACGCACCGCCCCTGTTCAACTGCGTTAACAAGTGTGGCAAGGTTGTCGTCCATGAGTATCACATCTGCTGCCTGCTTTGTTACGTCAGTTCCCGTAACTCCCATAGCTACGCCTACATCAGCCTCCTTGACCGCAGGAGCATCGTTTACTCCGTCCCCTGTCATGGTGACTATCTCTCCGCGGCGCTTGAAGCTCTTGACTATGCGCAGCTTATGTACGGGCTCAACACGGGCAAATACCGTATATTTTCCGATATTCCGGTCAAGCTCATCGTCTGTGAGCTTATCCAGCTCTGCACCTGTTATAGCCATGCCGCCTTTAAGCAGTCCTGCTTTTTTCGCAACTGCTACGGCGGTTTTTTTGTGGTCGCCCGTTATCATAACTGTTTTCACGGAGGCAGAAGCACACTTGCGTATTGCTGTTTTCGCCTCCTCACGGGGAGGGTCGGTCATGCCTGCAAAGCCCAAGAACATGAGGTTCCCGCGGTCAGGCTCAAAGCTTTCCGAGGTGCAGACCACAAGTGCAAGAACTCTCAGAGCCTTGTCGGACATTTCCCCGACCTTTTCTTCAAGCTGCCTGCGGACAGCAGCCGTCATAGGTGCTGCATTGCCGCTTTCGTCCATATATTGCGAACATCTCGGCAGAAGGACTTCCTCCGCGCCCTTGAAATATATGCGCTTTTCGCTGCCGCATACACAGTGTACAGCCATGAAACGCGTCTCGCTGTCAAAGGGGTATTCCTCAATAATCCGTGAAGCGTCCGAAAGCGACTCCCTTGTTATGCCTGCCTTTGCAGCGGCAATGAGCAGGGCAGCTTCCGTAGGGTCGCCTGTTACGCTCCATTCACCCTTCCCTGCAAGAACTCCTCTGTTGCGGCTTTTAGGTGCTTCCTGCACTCTTATCTCAGCCGTTGAGCACAGGACTCCGCATCGCAGAGCTTCTGTGAGAGACTTCTCGGTAATGGGATTTACTGCGATATTATCCCCCTTTGTGACCGCTCCGCTGACTCTGTAGCCCATGCCGCTGAAGCTGTAATCCTCCGATACCGTGGAAAGCTCCGTTACGGTCATTCTGTTTTCGGTGATAGTTCCCGTTTTATCGGAGCATATCACAGACGTACAGCCGAGAGTCTCGACACTGTGGAGCTTATTCACAAGAGCCTTCTGCTTCAGCATACGATTTACCGCAAGTGCAAGGGCAATAGTCACCGTTGCAGGCAGTCCCTCGGGAATTGCGGCTATGGCTATGGTTATTCCCGTCATAAGCATATCAAAAACGTTTTCGCCCCTGAGTACTCCTGCTGCAAAAACTGCTGCGCACACCACAAGGCATATTATGGCTACCGCTTTTCCAAGCTCTGCAAGACGTTTTTGCAGGGGAGTTGCTTCGCTGTCGATATCCGTGAGCATTTCCGAAATCCTGCCCATTTGCGTACTTTTTCCCGTTGCTATGACCTCTGCGCGGCAGGTCCCCTTTGTTGCGGAAGCTCCGCAGTAGACTATATTGGATTTGTTCAGTGAATTGTCCCTGTCAGCGGTATCACCTGCCACCTTGCCTACTGCCGTAGACTCGCCCGTAAGTATTGACTCGTCGGTGAAAAAGCCTGCCGCCTTCAGCACAACTGCGTCCGCAGGGATACGGTCTCCTGCTTCAAGCTCGATGATATCCCCTGTTACAAGCTTAGCTGCGTCTATTTCTTTAAGCCTTCCGTCACGCCAGCACTTTGCCGTGGGAGATGTCATGGAACGCAGAGCTTCGAGAGTATGCTCCGTGCGGTACTCCTGTACAAAGCCGAGTATCGCGTTCAGGAGCACGATGAGTATTATCGTCACCGCATCGGATATCTCTCCCAGCAGTACCGATACCACCGTCGCCGCAAGAAGTATCATCACCATTATGTCCTTGAACTGCCCTAAAAATATCTTCATAGGACCCGTTTTCCTGCTTTCGCCGAAAACATTGCCGCCCTCAGCAAGCAGCCTTTCGGCTGCTTCTTTTTCAGTAAGACCCATACCTTCACCCTTTCACATACCTTTGTCCTTACAGGATATGCTCGGTGTGGGACAAATATGACCTATTTCAACGGTCGGTGCGGTCGGTGTCGGCAGAAATGAAAAGGGCGCACAATGTGCGCCTCAGCTTATCGAAAAAGTGGTTTTACCAATGAAGGGGATTCCAAAGGGACTGTGTTCCTTTGGCAGAGTCCAGAGGCAGCGCCTCTGGTGGGGCATGGGGCAAAGCCCCATACATAGCCTCAAAGCGCTTCGCAAAGGGTGAATCAAAAAACAGTCCGGTGGACTGTTTTTTGAGAGGGAACGCCTTGCAAGTGAAGGCGTTCCCTTAATAAAATAGGTTTTATTCTGTAAATATCTCATCGTAAGCATACCAGTAAAGCGTATCAAGGGTATCCTTTTTGCCTGCGCTTCCGCCGTAGCCGTTAATGGAATAACGACGTGGGTTACTCGTGCCGTAGGGATAGGTACCTATGCGGACGGAGTGGTTTGTCCAGCTCTTTGCAGCGGCGGCGTACTCAACAGAGCCGTTTCTTATAATGACAAAGTATTCTACCTCGTCTGCGCTGCTGTAGTAAGTCTTCATACGCTGTCTGAAGTCTCCTGCATCAAATGGAACGGCTGCATCGGACTCGGGGTCGGAACTTACGATATAGAGTCCCTTTATGTTCTTTTCCTCCTCGTTGAGCTCCGCAAGAACGTGGTCGGCAGCTTTGCGTATATCGTTCGCATAGTTGTTTGCATCTATCTGTGCAGCTTTTACCCTGTAGCCCTGTACAGCAGGCACTAAAATCGCAGTTGTGACCATGATTATGAATATAACAGGTATTATTATCGCCCATATCCATGCGTTGCTCTTTTTTTCGGGCGGATATGAGATGTACTGATAGGGATACGGATCATATGGCGGAGGATAGTTTGAAGGCGGCTGCATACCGTTATTGGGATATTGTCCGTATTGCTGCGGATATCCGTTTATATAGGGCTGCTGAGCATTGCTGCTGCCCTGCATAGGCGGCGACGATGTACAGCTGCATTTTTCGCCTTCTGCAAGCTGTCTGCCGCATTGTGTGCAGTATGGCATGATATCACTCCTTTAAATGTAGTTAAGTGTTTTCAGTATGAACAGCCAGCCTGTCAGCGTAAACGCGCTGCAAAGAGTCGTAAGCATAACGGCAAAGGCTGTTACAGTTCCCTTATGACCAAGATTTTTTGCCATTACAAAACAGCTTCCCGTAGTCGCACTGCCAAGCATTACCAGTATAGCTATAAGCTTTTCGCCGCGGAAACCCAGCTTTACTGCCACAGGCAGGAATATCGAGCAGAACAGCACAAGCTTGATAAAGGCTATGCCTGCGGTCACGGGCAGTTTTCCCTTTGCTTCGCCGAACTTCACAGAAGCTCCCAGAGCTATGAGCGACAGAGGAGTTGCCATATTTCCCAGATAGGTCACGGATTTGCTGAGTATGACGGGCTGAGGTATTTTTAGCAGCGACCATGCTATACCGACGATTATTCCGAGGATTATGGGATTTGTGGCTATGCTTTTCAGTGTATTCAGTGCAAGCGCTTTTTTGCCCCTGCTCTTATCCTTATCGGGAGATGTCACGGCAAGAGTCGTAACGGCTATGATATTGTAAAGCGGAACTGTTCCTACTATCATCAGAGCCGCCATAGTCGAATGACCGTAGATATTATTTACGAAGGCAATTCCGAGTATCGCGGCACTGCTTCGGTAGGAAGCCTGTATTATCTCGCCGCGCTCCGACTTTTCCTTTGTCATGAGCGAGTAAAGCACCGCTATGCCTACACTCAGCAAGGTAACGCACATACAGAACAGTACGAAGCCGCCGTTCCATACCGAGCGAAAATCCGCAGTTGACAGATCCATGAACAGCAGTGCGGGAAGAAGTGTGCGGAATACGAATTTATTTATCTGCGCCGTTGAGTGGTCGTCAAGCAGCTTTACCCTATGCACGAACCAGCCGAATACCATCATAAGAAATACAGGAACAGTGGCATTAAGGCTGAATATGAGATTTTTCAGAAACAAAAATTATCACTACCTTATTGTGAGCGTCCGAGTCAATGGACTTTTTTACCTTTTATGTTTTGTCTCATTCATTATAGCATATTTTCGCATTATGTGCAATATCAGGCAGCCGAAGTCAACTCAAACAGGGACTTATATTTTCCGCACGGAAAATATAAAAGCCTATTAACGCAGCAGATATGTCCGACATTTTGAATATTTGCGTTTTTTTGTCACATAATAGCTCCGAAACGGAGGTATCATCATGGCAAAACGTATCGACAGAGGAGTTTTTCAGACAGAAACTCCCGTAAAAATAAAAAGCTATGCAGCTGTTGTGGGCGAAAAAGAGGGACAGGGACCTCTCGGCAGCTGCTTCGATAAGGTAGTCTCAGACAGCCATTTCGGCAAGGCTACGTGGGAACAGGCGGAAAGCCGCTTCCAGCTTGAAGCTGTGGGACTTGCCCTGAGAAAGGCTCAGCTTACAGAAAATGACCTTGACGTTATATGTGCAGGCGACCTCATCAATCAGTGCATAGGCTCGGCTTACAGCATGAGAGAGCTTGCTGTCCCGTTTCTCGGGCTATACGGTGCCTGCTCCACTATGGCTGAAGGTCTCCTCATCGCTTCTGTCCTTACAGACTGCGGTCTTGCAGAAAATGCTGCGGCTGTTACCTCTTCTCATTTTTCAACGGCAGAAAGGCAGTTCCGCTTTCCCCTGTCCTACGGCGGTCAGCGTACTCCCACAGCTCAGTGGACCTGTACTGCTTCGGGTGCAGTCATTCTTTCCCGTGACAGCGGCACTGCAAGTATTGTCGGAGGGTGTGTAGGCAGGATAGCTGACCTCAATATCTGCGATATAAACAATATGGGAAGTGCAATGGCTCCTGCTGCCGCAGATACTATTTCTCGCTATCTCTCGGCAACTGATACTTCTCCTGCGGATTATGACTTCATAGTTACAGGTGATCTGGGACTCGTGGGAAGTAAGCTCCTCCTCGATATCCTTATGAAGCAGGGCATTGATATCTCTGCTCAGCACCGTGACTGCGGCGCAATGATATTCGATCCCGAGTCTCAGGATACACACTGCGGCGGCTCGGGCTGCGGCTGCGGAGCAAGCGTGCTCTGCGGAAATTTCCTGCCTATGCTCGAACGTGACGAGATTCACAGTATTCTATTTGCGGCTACAGGCGCTCTTATGTCGCCTATGTCAATGCAGCAGGGAGAAAGTATACCTGCTATCTCACATTTGATCCATATCAGAAAGGATAGATAATATGCTCTGGGATATATTAAAGGCTTTTCTTGTCGGCGGTGCTGTATGCGCCGTGGGACAGCTCCTCATAGACTTCACTAAACTCACACCTGCAAGAATACTCACGGGCTTCGTTGTAGCAGGTGTCATCCTCTCCGCTATCGGACTCTACAAGCCCTTTGCCGACTTCGCAGGCGCAGGTGCTACAGTACCTATCACGGGCTTTGGTCATCTCCTTGCCGAGGGCATAAGAAAAACCATCGAAAACGATGGTCTCCTCGGTATATTCACAGGCGGTCTTACCGCGGCAGCAGGCGGTGTGACTGCTGCACTTCTGTTCGGTCTGACTGCTTCTTTTTTGTTCAAGCAAAGGGATAAGTCCTGAATCGGCTATTTTATGAGAGTTCCGTGATAGTGACATTCGTATATCACTTCTCCTCTGTACGCTATCACCTCATAGCCCTGAAACCATTCAAAATCGCCCTTTACCGTGCTTTTGTACGTGTAATCGCCGTCCCTGTACTCGCAGGGACCGCGGAAAGGCTTGTCAGCAGGCACCTGCAAAAGCGCTTCCTTCAGAAAATCACCGCTGAATGGCTCTCCTATGACCTGCCCTGCGTAATTCATGCTCCAATAAGGCTTTCCGCTTATCCAGACAGCCTCCTCCCCGGCAAACTGAGCTCCGCCAAGATAGGTGTCGATATATCTCAGCTCACCCTCGCTGTATTCCAGATCATGAGACTCCGGTCGGCTCGGAACAGTTTCTGCACCCTTCCCTGCATACGTCGCCCTTTTCGCCCTCATAAGAAACTCTATTACTTCGTCTTTCTCCATTTTCCTTCCTCCCGCATCAGCTTTTCATGCTTTATTTTATCATATATTTAAACCCTTGTCAATGCTGCTGTTGTAAATTGTGCTCTCTTAAGCTGTAAGCAAATACACTTATTTGTACAAGTCTACAAATAAATATTTTTTTTCGCCTTTATGCTTGACTTTTACCCGTTTTTATAATATAATAATTTAGTCGCAGGTGACGGCACTAATTTATATGGCGGCATAGCTCAGTTGGCTAGAGTACTCGGTTCATACCCGATTGGTCGTTGGTTCGAATCCTACTGCCGCTACCATTATGGCCCGTTGGTCAAGAGGTTAAGACATCGCCCTTTCACGGCGGAATCATGGGTTCAATTCCCGTACGGGTCATCCTTACAAAGGCTCCTAAATGACGATATATCGTTGTTTAGGAGTTCTTTTTTTACCCTGATACGGCTTCTGTCCTTTATTTGTCCTTTATAAGGTCTTAGACCGTCCTTTGCCAGTATCGGGCTTTTTGAAGTCAAGAACCGAAGCTATCGCTTCACTTGCCCTTGCTTGAGCCTGATTGAATACATGACAGTAGATAGAAGTCGTAGTTGTTATCGTTGAGTGACCTAACGCTCCTGACACAGCTGCTGCGTCCACACCCTTGTTAATAAGAGCCGAAGCATAGAAGTGTCGCAGGGAATGTATGTCACAGAATCGGAAATTGTTTTCCTCACAGAATTCTCTGAGCCAGAAATATGGTGTATTGTTGTTCATCGGCTCTCCATTCCACTTAACGAATAAACGATCATAATCTATCCACTTCGTACCAAGAGTAATACGCTCCTCGTCCTGTTCTGCCTTGTATTCACGCAACAGATCCATTACGTTCTGAGGAAATTTCAGTGAACGCTGAGACTTTTTTGTTTTGGTTGTATCAGTGTAAATACCCTTGGAAGCGGTATAATTGCTTGTTCTGCGGACACTAATAACACAATTGTCCCAGTCTATGTCCTTCCATTCAAGTCCAAGCATTTCCCCGCGTCTGAATCCGCTGTATATTGCCAGAGTGACGAAAACGCGGTATTTCAGCGGCGCGTTCTCGAGGATCTGAAAGAGCTTTTCAACTTCTTCAAGAGTGTAGATATCTTTCTCCTTCTTCTCTCCCTTTGGAACAGTTACACGCCTGCAGGGATTATCAATAAGCATTTCCATCTTTAATGCATAACTAAATACATCGCTGATGAAGCTCAGGTGGTGAACCGCTGTCTTTCTCGACAGCGGTTTTCCGTTTTTAAGGCTCTTTCCGTTAAGTGCCAGATCGTTGATGAACTGTTGGATATGACGGCTCGTGACCTTATCAAGCCTGAGATGACCGATTGCAGGATAAACTCTTACAGTGAGCTGCTTCATACGCTCATATGACGTATTTCTGAGGTTGAGCTTTGCATATTCCTCGAACCACTGCTCGGCAAAGTCCTGAAACTTCACATTTGCCGTAACCTGTCCTTTCATACATTTATCCTCAAACAGGATAGCTTGCCTCTGAAGTTCCTTTTCAAGCTGAATCTTACTCATTCCGTCCACAGGCTTCCAAGACATAGTCTGAATAACCTGATTGCCTGATGTGTCATATCCGCAGGAAACTCTTATCTGATAGGTGTTTCCTCTTTTTCTTATAGTAGCCATAAAATATTCTCCTTTGATATCATAAGTTATGGCATACTCCTGTATGCCGTTATTATAACACTTCTGCGCTTTAAAGTCAAGACAGGATACACAAAGAGCGACTATCTTATAACAAGATAGCTTATTTGCCCATTGCGTTAAAATATGTAATGAAGTCAGCTTTATTAATAAGTATTTTTCTGTTTTTACCTACTCCTGTACGAATTGACTTTACCTTTCCCTGCTTTACCATCTGGCGGACAGTATGCTCGGACAGTCCATCGATCATATCAGCGCATTCCTTGATAGTAAGCAGCTCGACTTTCTGCGGAGCTGCTACATTATCTGCGTTTGATGTATCAGCTGCATCTTTCTTAATGCTTTCTTGAAGAGCAACCAGCTCATCAAAAATATTGTCAATTATCTCTTTAGTTGAATTACTCATAATGATAACCCTCTTTCTTTTTCAATAAAGTATATATCCAAGTATGCAATCTTGTGTGTTTAATGATTTTCTGCAACCTTGCAAGATTGCAGTTTTTTCTATTTCAAACAGTATTGCATTCTTCCTTGCTTAACTGCCAATACCACTTATCATTCCTTTTTACGGATTTAACTCTTAAGTTTTTCTTTGCTTCATTCAAAGTTCTCTCAGAAATGTCCCTTATTTGTGCTTTGAATAGCAATTGCTTCTGCGGTATTGCAGCACCTTCGGACAATTCGTCCTTCAAGAGCTTTTCTGCCTGTTCTACCTTTGAAACGCTGCTTGTCCCATTAAGCAAATCATCAACGGATATGTCATATTTGCCTATAAATCGGAATCCTGTTTCTTTGTTTAATTCAAAGGCAATCGGTTCTCCCTCAGGAGCGAGACTGCTCTTGACCTGTGCCATAACTCTAATTGTAGGATTATCCTTTATCCTTCCGACAAGAAGTACACTTCTCGCAGATGCAGGGATATCTATCGAACCTAAGCTTCTGTATGAGGATTTCATTCCCATTGCCTTGTTCAAGTGTCCCACAAGAACGATCGCACAGTCATATTTGCGTGCAACGTCTGCAATATGCTTCATAATAGGTCTGATCTCGTTCGCCCTGTGCATATCTACATTCGCTCCAATATATGCCTGCAGCGGATCAAGTATTACCAATCTGGCTTGAGTACGAAGTATCGCCTGTTCTAACCTTTCATCTGTCAGGGACAGCTCAACTTTACTTTCATCAATAACTGTTATCCTGCTGTAATCGGCATTTGCAGCGACTAATCTCGGCTTAACAGTATCACTGAGTCCGTCTTCCGCTGTCTGATAAATAATATTTATTGGTTCAGCTGCGTTATAACTCTCAGGCAACTCTTGCCCTTTTGAAAGCATTGCTGCAAGATTTAATACAAGCGTTGTTTTTCCTTCGCCGGGATCGCCTTGTATTATAGTGATCTTACCGTATGGTATGTACGGATACCAAAGCCATTCAACTTCTGTAGCTTCAACATCAGCCATATTAATCAATTCTAATTCAACATTATTATCCATAGTAATAATTCTCCTTGCTCATATTTGCCACAATGTGGCAGCGTGGAATTACTCTCCACACAGGAACTCTTTACTCAAAGCTATATCACATCCTTGAAAAAAATATGAAGAATCAGAAAACGCGTTAATTCTATCTTCTCGTCAAAAGTTATAGGTTCTTGTAACGTCTCGTAACTTTTGATGTGAACATTGTGACATATGCGCGAACCTATGTCAATATGTTCCTATCAACAAAAACACCATACCTATCAACTACGAAAAATTTTTTGGAATCACTTGACAAATAAAGGGAAATGTGATACCATTTTGTTGATAGGTTTCATATTAAACCACTCAAAAAGGAGCTCAATATGGCACATATTTATGATAATACAGTTTTATTATATCGGATTTTATCAGAAGAAAGACGAGTAGAGTTTATCAATGTAATAAATGAAAAAAATACATTGAACTCTCTAACCGCAAAAGACATTGTAAGTATTGATTTTGATGAATTGCTTAGAGAAACAAAAGACTTCCATAAATATTACTCTCAAATAAAAACTATTCTTTTAAATCAAATCAAAGAAGTTAATTATAGTGCTTTTGATATCCCACAAAAAATTATTGCACTTGATAATTATAATAACAGTTCAAATTTTATAACAACATACTATTTAAATAAGTTTAGAAGTCTTTTACCTGCTGAAAGTTCTTTCATATATAATCGAACGGTATTAAAGAACAAACAAAAAGCGAAATCCAAAATAAGAATAGAAAAAATGATTCAGAATATAGAAACGGTTACAGATCCAGAGTTTTTTTCGCATTTTAGTAGTATATCAAATCACGAACTAATAAAGGAATCTGATTTTATAATACGAGAAAGAAGTGAATATGAATATAGCTCCAGGGCTGTTATATATTTCGATAATGTTCCTACCTTATTTAATGTTGCGGATACTTCACTCATCAATTTTTATTATGATTTTAGTTACGAACTTTATAAATCTGAGATGTCTATTGGAGTATGCGAATTCTGTCATAACGAATTTTTGGGCAGTAAAGGTATAAGGTACTGCAGCAATCCTCAATGCCAAAAAACATACTTTAAAATCGTCAAAAATCAGAATGAAAAAATAAGACGTAATTCTCCTTATGTAAAACCAATCACAACTATTGACAATTATATTTCGACAAATAAAAGCATTTTCTTAAAGAAAGTCAATAAAGATCCAAAGATGAAGTTGAAATTTGAAAAGGTAGAAAAAAAAGTAAAGGAAGATATTCGAGACGAAATAAAACGACGAAAAATAAATGGACTACCTCCAAATGATGATTCTTTAGATGGATTTATAAAAAACCAAAAGGAGACAATTCTTCATCTTATTTGGAAACTTCTTAAAGAGTACGATAACAATAATTCTTAATTACTATTAAGCCCAGCGTGAAAGGAGATCAAAAATGGAGAATCAAAAAAGCAACCGCAAACCTTTTACAGAATTGTACCTGACCAAGAATCAGATTGAAGGTATGATGTATGTACTTGACAGTTATCTTAATGCTGACAAGTATCATAAGTTTGGTCAGTATGCAGACAGAATGAAACAAAAAATTCTTAATCACGGCAGAACATTCATCAACAGCGATGAAGAAATGGTATCATTATTGATGTATGAAACAGATATGATTATATTGCTCAAGCTGTTCTCTACATACATTTCTGCGGTACAGGAAATACCAAAAGATTATTTTTCAGAAATAGTCGAGGCTCAAAAAGCAAGAGCAATTGAATCTTTAAATCATTAAAAAGGGTTTGGGATATTCCCAAATAAGCGGAGCAAAAAAATGAACTGCCTACTGAAGTTTTCAGAGAAAAATAATGTGTTTTCTCTGAAAAAACAGCAGGCAGTTTTATCAAGTCAAGGAAGAATTCCTTGCCCAAAGTTGCATTTATTGCAACGCTCTGTTCTGTATGAAAATAATCTTCTGATTATTTGCGTACGGAACAGATATTGGGTAGCAACACCCATGTGTACCAAAGGAGTATTTCCTTACAGGAATTGCTCAAAAATTATTCAATCTTCATTGAAAAAAGAAACAGGGAGGGATATGAGTGAAAGGATTTAGCATTAGTTTTACTCTCGGAAAAGCAAGCTCAGTTCACGGCGGCAATGTCGATCATAATAACAGAGATTTCATAGCTAAGAATGTTGATCCGACTAAGACCGACAACAATATTCTATACAAAGCTCAGGATATTGAAACAGCTTATCACGAACTTTTTGATGCCGCAGTTGCTGAGTATAATTCAAAAAAGTCACGCCCAAGCAGACGTATTAATGATTATTATGAGCACATAAAAAATGGACGACGTGAAGAAACCTACTATGAAACTATCGTTCAGTTTGGCAGCGTACAAGACGCACCCTGCGGAAGTGAACGTGGTGAAGTTGCAAAGAAAATGCTCGACGATTATATGAAAGGATTTCAAAAACGTAATCCAAATCTTCATGTATTCAATGCTATCCTGCACATGGATGAAGCAAGTCCTCACATTCATATCGACTTCATTCCCTTTTATACACAAGGCAGAACCAACGGTCTGAGCAAAGGTGTTTCAATGAAGGCAGCTTTGATAGAGCAAGGGTATAAATCAAACGGAAAGATGACTAATCATTTGATTGAGTGGGAAAATTCTGAACGCAAAGTTATGGAAACAATTATAAATTCCTACGGTTATGAGCGTGAAGAAATGAATGCCAAATACAAACATCTCTCTGTAGAAGATTACAAAATAAAACAAGATGAAAATACAATACGTACTTCATTGAAAAGAAATCATTATGTTTCTTCCGATGATATCTCCCAAGAAAAAATGCGTAGTTTAATGTTTAAACTATCATCTGCTGATAAAAAAATCGCTGCGCTTGAAAAAGAAAAAAGCTCTCCGAACAAATCATTTTTCTACTCCAATCCTGACAAGCAAGCATTCATTCAATCCAAAATGGACGCAGCTAATATTCCTTATGTTGAAACTGAAAACGGCTTTGATGCTCAGGAATGTTATGTCAAACAAATAAGAGAATGGGAGAAAATTTTCAAGCCTTCTTCAAAATCTTTTCGGGAACAGCTCATCGATGAGATCGATAAACTGCTCATGCGCTGCAGCGATGTAGATGAACTATATAAGAAACTTGAAGCCGATGGTTTTGCTGTTAAGCTCGGAAGATATATCTCTGTAAGACCGCCGAAGGCAGAAAGGTTCATTCGATTAAAATCTCTCGGAGAGGAATATAATGAACGCGCATTACAGAACAGGATACAGCAAAGCCACAAATTTGAAGTCAAACTCAACGAAAATATTGATAAGGCAGAGGCTGATAACCTGCCTTCATTAAAAATACTGAAAACGATGCGGTTCTATACAGTAACATTCAAAAAAGGACTGCTGCCATGTCATAAGAAGCACAAACAGCTGCCATTTTCATGGTTAAATGATGAGGAGCTCGACAGGTTGCTGCTTCTGAACAGGAAAATAAACGCAGGAGAGACTATTGAGTCCATGAAAAAGGAGTTTGAGCTCAAAGAGCTTGAATTGAAAGAAAAGAATGCTGCTGCCGAGGAAGCTCTGAAGCGTTATCAGCGGCTTGCAAGGGCTGAGGAAGCCTTTTTGGTGCTGTATGAAGGAAAGGAATCTTCTTTTATTTCAATAAAGCAAGCAGAACAGTACCGTGAAGCCTATCCCAATATTACCGAGAGCAACTATGTTGAGGTATTTAAATTTACAGAACAGGCTAAGAGTGATTCCGACGCTGCCAAGAGTATTGTACAGGAAGCAGAACAGGAGCTGCGTTCTCTCGGCGGTGCTATCGCCATTGCAGCAAAGGTTCAGGCTGGCACTTACGTTCAGGAGCTTGTCTGCACGGAAAACATTCACCGCAATGCGGATATTCTGCCTAATGGGGTATTTCAGCTATAGAATTAATATTGGCAAGGAGCTTGATTTCCATAGAACGTTATCCTTAACGGCTTTGTCAAGAAATTTATTTCTTTGCAATAGTTCTTTTAGAATTTGCCAAGTACGTGTTTTTAGAAAAAGGACCTTTGTATGTTTCTTCATCTAAGAAACCAAGAATAACTTTTATACTTTCTTTATCGTTAGGTAATTTGATTTTTCTGTTTTCAACATCAATTTTAATATCAACTTTGGAAGCAAGTGATTTTATTTGCGATGCAGAATAATTCTCTAATACTCTTGAGTCGTTTATCATGGCTATTTTTCGCCTAATCCAAGTATCAGCCATTGATTTAAATGATGCAGCATCTTCAATCAATAAATTCTCATTTGTTACAAATGAAGCCACTTCTTGATCGGTTGCAGAACGATAATATCCACTAAGATCAAATATCTGGCGTGCAAAATAGAAGGAAACAAATTGCAATTCATTTGCCGTATAAAAGCAATCAATACTATCCGCTATACTAATTCCATATCTTTTTTCTTGTGAGAACGTATTTTCACTTAAAAACAGATTAAACCATTTGGGTGAAATATATTGTTCTTTACGAAATCGCTGAAATGCTATATTGAACTTTTCAGAATCATCTGATTCTATTCGTTCACCAATAAAAACAGCTTTGATTTCTGGAAATATACCATTCTCTTTCTGAAGGCTCTTTACGCCAATTGGATCTCGAATAGCATCCATTATTTCAGGTGGAAGTTGAAAGTTTTCAATTGTTAGGAATTCACCTGTAAGAGGTTTATAACTACCATCAAATACCACCTTAGTTTTTTCATTAAGCAATTCATCATGTGCATTAGAAAAGCTAATACACAGCTCTTGTTGCGTAGTTGCATCCATTTCTAAGCGATAAACAAAGTCTTCATTCTTGTCGGCTCTAATTACCATAGCAACACAGTTATCAAACATTTTTATTTCCCCCTATCCAACAATAAATAATCAAACATTTGCCCGACTACTTTAATATCTTGTTTTCTTCGTAATTTTCGCTTGCTTAATAACAAATATCCAGAAATACCATTTTCCGCACTAATTTGATAAAAGTGATAGCCCACTATAAATAATAGCAGATTTGGTGGATTATCATTAAAAAACGGAAGAAGGCAAAGTAGTATAATGGCAATTACAGCACATACTATGATATTAAAATCTTCAAAAGCCAAATTGCCAAACGGTAAAAGATATGAGATAACATACCCAACTAACCAACCATCATTTGGAGATATATCACTAACTCTAATCGGCATTGATGACATATTCTTTTTTCCATAGATAAACATAATAATGAATAAAACAGATATCAATGCTCCTATACCGATAATAGATAAAGGAATAATATAATCATCTTTCTTAATATACCATGTAATTGCAAATGTACAAAACAAAGGTACTGCCATAGAAAGATTATAGATTATTTTTGAAAGAGTATTCAACATTTATGATCTCCTTTCATTATATTATTCGTTTTCATTAATTCTTTACGCTAACTCTCCATTACCTTAAACAAATGGAATTTTAAGCATATCTTTTTTTACTCTTTTCACGCGAGGCATAGGACGCTCATCTGTTTGGGCCGAGGGTATAACAACAGGCTCAGGGATAAGCAGCTCAATGTTGCTACCAAGCTCAAGAGCTTTCATAAGCTTAATCAAATTCAAAAGTCCGATATCATTTCCATTTTCAAATCTGACTATAGTGCCAACCGAAACTTTAGACTTCTCTGCCAACTCTGCCATAGTCATAGGATAATTGATCCTATATTGCTTAAATCGGTATGAGAGTTCCTCGGAGATCAATCTTTCCTGCATTTGAGATTCAATCTTCATTCAGTTGCCCCTTTCAAACAATTAGTTAAACATAGTATACAATACAATAGCGAAAAATGCAATATTAGTTAAACGAATTTTTCAGAATTTACATTAAGTTAGCATAATTTAACGATTATTTTTCAAATCTCCAACAAAAGCTTGACATCATCACATTAAAGTGCTAAAATATTGATATAGAAAGATCTTTCTTCAAATCGAATCGACTCATTCCATTCCCGAAAGGAGCGTCAAGTATGGAGAAAAACAAGGATAAAATTGTAATCGGTCAATATGGTCGCATGAAAGAACTGTACCTCAAGTACAACAAACCGAAGGAATACCGCAGAATGGTCAAGGAGGATGAATTGAATTCTTTCTTGCACAAAATCGATATAATTGCCTCAGAAATGGAAGAAGACCTTGCCGTGAGACTTGCCAAGGGAAGCGGTTTGACCGAGGAAATAAAGAATACAGATCCAGAAAGATGGATCGGACTCATGAACAATTTCCGTATGTGTGCAAGAGAAATGGTTATCAAGGATATTATCGAAGAATAGCCATGTGTTACGAAAAGAGGTAAAATATGAAACGACAAGAAGTTGAATTAGCACTTGCAGGCAGAGCGTATTTAATAATTCACGGCGTTGAATATGAAAATGTGGGTGGTAGCGGTGATGAAGGCTTTTGCTTCGTTCCAGTAAAACATGACGGCTGGTCTGTATTAAAATATGATCAGTTGCTTAATAGTGATTATACTATCAGAATAAAGGATATGTATAAAATGCAGGACTTAGGCAACGTAACAGCTCACGAATACTGCATAAATTCTCATGGATACAACTTTTATTGTCTTATAGGCAATCGTATAACTGGTGGTTTTATTTCAATTATGAACTGGGGCATTATTGCAGATTTTGAACCTGATTCCAGTTTTTATAACCGCACAAGTCTTGAAGGAGCCTTTGACGGAAACAAATTGATAGAACAGTATTTCTCAAAAGAAGAGCAAGAGGATATATGCGCTGATATAGCAGATAATTTAACGCCTTTGTTCTTTGAATAATATTTAGGAGGACTTATTATGGCAAAATATGCTTATCCTGCAATTTTTAAAGCTGAAAAAAGCGGCTACTCCGTATCGTTCCCTGACATTTCAGGCTGTTTTACTCAAGGCGATACTCTTGAAGAAGCTAAAGATAATTCCAAAGACGCATTATGTCTTATGCTATACGATATTGAAGAGAAAGGAGAAGCTATACCTGAAGTATCTAAATTGAAAGAAATACAGGCAAAATGTAAAGATATTGCCTGTATTATAAACTGTGATACTTCCGAATATAGAAGCCACTTTAAAAAACTTGGTCTTCATTAAAGTTGGGGCAAAATGATTAGGACTGTGATATAATCACAGTCCTTTTTTCCTTCAATATAGCATTCATTATCTTTGTATTAGCTATTTTCCCAATAAACTAATTGATTTTTGTCAACTTTTATGTTATAATAATATGGGTATTTATAATGAAACGAGGATTATTATGTTTGATATATGGAACAGGAGATATACAGGTAGTAAATATAAGCTCTCCTCTTGGATAAATGAGCTGATATCTGAGAACTGTAATGGCAGCTCATTTTGTGATATTTTTGCAGGAACAGGCATTATTTCATATACTATGCTTGACAAGATGAAGAAAATCTACATTAATGATTTCCTTTACTCAAATGAAGTAATATATAAAGCATTTTTTGAGCCTGCTGCCTATGACAAGAAGATAATAGCTGAATATTGTAGTCGTTTTCAGGCTTTAACTGCGGATAGCATTGATGATAACTATATCTCCGAAAACTTTGGCGGAAAATTCTTTTCTTATTCGGATGCAAAAAAAATCGGATATATAAGGGAGATTATCGAAGCTGATAGAAATAGATTATCTAAAAAAGAGTTTTCTATACTGCTTGCATCACTGTTATATTCAGCAGATAAAAGTGCCAATACCGTAGGTCACTACGATGCGTATATAAAAGGACATAGTATTCCTGATACATTTACATTTGAGCTTATAACCCCATATAAAACAAAGAAGTCACAAATAGCTATTTCAAGAGAGGATTCTAACGAGTTTGCTCATAAACTAAAATGTGATATAGTTTATATCGATCCTCCATACAATTCAAGACAGTACAGCCGTTTTTATCATGTTCTGGAAAACATCACCTGTTGGCGAAAACCTGAACTTCATGGCGTGGCATTAAAGCCTGATCCTGAAAACATGAGCGATTACTGTCGCAACAAAGCAAAAATAGTATTCAAGGAGCTTATTGACAGCCTTGATTGCAAATATATCGTTGTTTCGTATAACAACACCTATGAATCAAAGAGCAGTTCTTCAAAGAATAAAATGACACTTGAAGATATTGAAGCTGCTTTATCTGCAAGAGGAGAAGTTCAGAGATTTGAAACATCACATAACTTCTTCAATGCAGGAAAAACCGATTTTAACGACCATAAAGAACTGATTTTTATTGTTAAAGTGAAGTGATTAATATGAAAACTCAGATAGCTACTTCTTTCAGAAGATCGCCCTTCTTCTATGTGGGAGATAAGTTCAAACTCGTTCCGCAGCTTAAAGAGCATTTCCCAACTGATATTGACAGGTTTATTGAACCTTTCTGCGGCGGTGGCAGTGTTTTCCTTAACGCCGAAGCTGAAAGCTATCTTGTTAATGATATAGACAACTATATGATAGCTCTACATAAACTATTATTTGATTACAGTAACGATGTTGACGGCTTCTGGAGCAAATTGACCGATATTATAAATGGCTACGGTCTTTCGGCATCTTTCCTAGGCAGGACTGTTCCTGACGAATATAAGATCAACTTTGTAAAAACTTACTATGCTAAGTATAATAAAGAAGCATATATGAAGCTCAGAGCTGATTTCAACAATGATAAGTCTGACCTGTTAAAGCTGTATGTTTTACTCATCTACGGATTTAACCGTATGCTGAGGTTTAATAACAACGGGGATTTTAACCTCCCCGTAGGAAATGTAGACTTCAATCAAAACGTTGTTAATGCTCTTAATGCGTATTTTGAATATGTATCTGAAAAGAATATAGAATTATTCAACATGGATTTTGAAGAATTCATTGCGGAAATAGAGCCAACAACCGATGATTTCATATACCTCGATCCGCCTTATCTTATTTCATTCAGTGAGTATAACAAGCTATGGAATCCTGAAACGGAGCGTCGTTTACTTGATGTTCTCGATGATCTTAATAGCAGACATATAAGATTTGCGGTTTCAAACATCATCAGACACAAGAATATGTATAACGAAATTTTTGATACCTGGGCAAAAAAATACAATGTAATCGATATTACAAGCAATTATATTAGTTTCCATGATAATACGCAGAAAGGCTCTTATGAAGTATTAGTAACAAATTATTAAGGGGATATATGTTATGGCAGATGCAAGAAAACCGATAGCTTTTGACACTACTTTACGTAACCCATATAGAATACCTGATTTTATTTCTATATTTAAGCAGTATGAGGGCAAAATATTAACCAGCGAATTAATTATAAAGATAGAAGCTGAATTGATTCGCCAAAAGAAATTTGAACCTACTAAAAATACACTTGGAACTTACAAAAGAGAGTATAAAGGCAAGTTCTATTTTGAAGCCGATGATCAATCTGATGATGCAGCTGAGCGGGTGGCAAAATACTATAAAGAATGGGTTGAAGGCGAACCTGGAAGCGTTTCGATTGATAAAATAATATATCTCCTCAAGAACACTGTCACTGACCATAAAGATCATTGGGAAGGTGGTTGGGAAACCCGATTATGGACTCAATGCAAGTTTTTGAACGAACTCGGTCTTGTATATATGGAAAAAGGGCACATTATCAAAATTTCTCCTGCTGCAAATCTAATGCTTCATGGATATGATAGCGATGAAGATACTTCAAGTAATATACAGTCCGCTTATCTAAGTGTTTTCGCTAAATATCAAGTAAACAATCCCTTCAGAAATAATACAATCAAGGTCAACTTCTTCTCTTTGGTATTAAAAGTAATCAAATATTTAAAGGAAAAGTATGATCGCCCTGGAATTTTCTATCAGGATATATCGTTTATTATTGCTTGGGATAGTAATGACTATGTCCAATTGGCTGAATACATACAGGCATTTAGAAATAAATTTCGTTATAACAATGTTTCTGACGAGTTAGTGTACAGTTACGCTATGAACCTTCTTGATGAATCCACACCAAATAATATAATCGCAGAAGCTACAAAAGACTTTATTGATAAGAAAAGCAAGCATTACAAATTTACGCAATTAACTCGTGAAACCAGAGATGAAGTAATACGAAAACTGAGAATGACAAGATTGATTTCGTTTAGAGGGGCTGGTAGATTCATTGACTTTAACAACCTAGAAATAGACAAAATCAATCATATTATTGATTCATATACTCACAATATTTCTGAATTCGAGAGTGACGAAGCATATTTTGATTATATGGGTTCAATTGATAAGGCATTGGTATTTGAAGATGATAAAATTGATACCGCAGTTGCATTAACCGCAAAAGAAAAAGCTATTTCTGAGTTTGCTTCAAATCATGATTGGGAATACCTAAAATCTCAAATAAGCATTATATCAAACGGAACCGATACTAAAGATGCTTTATTGCGGTTTATAGATGTTCCCGTAAGGCTTGAATTTCTGTGTTCTGTGATTATAAAAAAGAAACTTCCTAAGGTAATGGTAATTGCTAATTACTTAGCTGATGATGAGGGAATTCCATACGGAACTGCCGGTGGACAACACGGCAACTGCGTCGGAACGGATATAGATGTATATGAAGATGATATTCATGCTATAATAGAGCCTACTGCAGCCACATCGAGATCGTTCCAGACTGAACACGAACTTCCTTCAATTAGAAATCATATATTTGGAAGTAAAGAAAAAGACGTAAATGAAGGTAATCCTTATAAAAAGTGGTTTGCGCTGTTTATTGCACCTAAACTAGTAAAAGATGTTGCTGATCAAGTAGCACTTATACGAGCAATCAATAATGTTGAGATTTACCCTTGGAATGCTGATGATTTTGTTGAGTATTCAGCGAATAATAACTTTGATAGCATTCAAGAGTACAAAATTATTCGTGACTACATGAAACCACAACAATTATAATCTTTATAAGGAAAAAGGAATGTTTCTGGATTTTACAGAAATACAGGAGTATGCCTATTTTGTCCTTTGTTTGTCCTTTACACGCCCCGAAAAGTTACGATAAAGGAAACTATAATAAAACGTATTAAAACTAAAAAACGCCGTAGATACGGTATAAAATCCATATCACGGCAAGTTAGAAAACTCGGAAAATTTAATTCAATTCCCGTACGGGTCACCATGTCTATTTTACAAAATAGATATTTCACAAAAAATCCCCGATTTTTCGGGGATTTTTTGCATTCTCAGGACCAAAAAATTTTTTCAATTTTCATAGATATATTTTCTGAAAAACTCCGATGTTACGGGAAGTGAACCCTTGAAATCATCATTTCAGACGATTTTGATTCCGTTTCGGCATAAAAACAACTTCAAAATCCGTTGTTTATTTTTAACGAAGTTTTGTCGAATTTCTTATGTATTATGCCAAGTTAATATTTACTATATAAGGCTGGACTTTTATGAGTCCAGCCTTTTTTTCGGCTTAATCCTTTTTCTGCGTTCATTATCAGCTTCTACAAAGCACTTCCAAGACTTATACCATAACTTGCACGGATTTTCAATACTTATACATTTAATACTTAATATTACATAAAACAGATCTTTTAATCTGAAAGGATGATATAAGTGGAAAAGCTATCAAGGCAGGCGATACAACGTTATAAAGATATGTACCCTCCTGGAACAGGTATATGTGTTGATAATATGCCAGATGATCCAAGACCGATATCTTCCGGAACTAAGGGTAAAGTTATAGCCGTCGATGATATAGGTACAATACACTGTGCTTTTGAAAACGGAAGACAGCTTGGGCTCATACCTGGTGTTGACAGTTTTCATGTTGTAAAAGAGGAACTATCCGAAACTCAAAATATTGAAGAAGAACCAGAATTACAAATGAATATGACATAACCTAAATACGCCGTATTGTTTGATCAATACGGCTTTTTTACATATATAAGGAAGGAGTTGTTGCCTACTGTCAATATCATTACAGTCAATGTTATAGCTGCGCTGGCCGAATTTATAAAGGAAATAGACGAGGAGATGAAAAATGCCTAATCATGTAACAAATGTAGTTTCCTTCTCTGGCGATAAAAGCCGAATTTCAGCAATGCTGAAGGAAATACAAAATGATGAACACGGCATAGGTTCGGTTGATTTTGAAAAAATACTGCCTATGCCTGATACCGTTTACAACGGCTCGCTTGGAATACGTGAAAGGGAGCTTTACGGCGAGAATAACTGGTATGACTGGCGAATTGGGAATTGGGGAACCAAATGGAATTCCTATGGATATACCGAAAATACCACCTTTCAAGGTGGTAAGATCATATTTCTTACGGCATGGTCTGCTCCACATCCAATACTGCAAAAGCTGTCAGAAATGTATCCTGATGTAAAAATGGAACATGAATGGGCTGATGAAGATATCGGCATGAACTGTGGGCGTTACGTTTATTACGATGGTGAGCGTGTAGAAGAATACTTCCCCGAAAGTCAAAAAGAATGCCTTGAATTCGCTGCAAAAGTAATGGATGTAAGTCTTGAAGAGGATTATGCCTTATATCTGAATGCCAGTGAAACAGGATATGTTAATATAGAATATGACGATGAATATGAGCTTGTTGAAATTGAGGATCTGCCTGCTTTATTCACAAATGAGCGCATGCTTCACCGATAAAGGAAACTGTTCCCAGAGAACTCTATGGTTTTCTTATGAAGCTGGATAGCCCAAAGGAGATAGTCAAGGTATTGAGACTGTATATTGATACCGGCGATGAATTATTGAAGCACCTGTCTTATGCTGATTCATATGATACGCTGTACGCCTGCGTTATCGGTAAAACAGTAAATAATGCGCCGATAGAAACATCGGTAAAGATAATACTGCCAGATCTTAAACGATACGATTCGCTGCTGAAAGGCGGTGATGCAGTATGAACAGCGTACAGAAAGAAACGATCAAGCTATATGCAAAGCAGCTCAGAGTGCCTACTTTCAATAACTATGATAAGGTAATCCGCCATCTTTCAGCTGATGACGGTTATGAGCAGTTCCTGATAGAACTGATGAAACAGGAACTTGCAGAGCGCTCGGTAACAGGTCAGAAACGCAGGATAAAAGCTGCGAAATTCCCGTCAATGAAAACACTTGACGAGTTTGATATGACAAGGCTTGAAAATGTCAGCGAAA